>NZ_JBXWCA010000005.1:0-381668 GCF_057321085.1 Allobosea sp. RIT-PG3_2
ACGGAGAGCAGGGCGGTCGAGGCCGCCTCGGCATTGCCCGAGAGCAGGGCGCGGAAAACGAAATAGATGCCGAGCAGGGCGACCGCAGCGATCGCCGCCACCGACCAGACCGGCACCTTGAAGCCTGCGACGGTTGCCGCGATGGCCTGCCCGCGCCAGCGCGGCGAGAGCTCGGGGTCGGGCTGCTTCAACCGCCGCAGCGTCTCGAAGAGGTTGCGCTGGATCATCTGCAGGTTGTTGGCGCCCCCGGAGGAGGTGCGATGGATGCCCTGGAAGCCCAGCGCCAGGCAGGCATGCATCAGTTCCAGCAGGTCGTAATTGACCGATGGGTCGGCCTTGGCCCTGTCCAGCTCCTCGAAGAAGCGGACGCCGCCGGTGCGCTCGCCGAAGAAGCGCGAGAGCATGCTGTACTGCGTCCAGACATGGCGGTCGTCGCCGGGAGTGTTCTGGACGATGTCGTCGGCGGTGGCGGCGAGGACGTATTTCGCGGTGCGGGCGGTCTCGGCGGAGACGCCGGCGGCGCGGACCTCATGATCAAAGGCCTCGATCGTTTCACCGACCTGGCCCAGCAACTGCGCGAAGGGCGCGTTGGAGAGATTGGCGCGCATCCGCCCGAGCAGCAGCAGAAGCGGACCGGCGGCGCGCAGCAGCGGGTTCGCGTTCGGCGTCAGCAGCTGGTCGCGGCGCGGCAGCGACTGACTTCCCCCCGGAGGCGGGGGAGCCTGCGGGCGCTGCGGGATCGGCGCCGGGTTCGACATCCATTCGTCGCCGCCGCCGGGTACGCCGGGCGAGGGCACCTGCGGGGGCGCATAGGGCTGAGGCGCTGGCGTTGCGGCGGGGGAAGGCGTGGCAGGAGCTTGTGGCAGGGTCGCGCGGCGCCCGCCGGGGTTCGGCCGGATGATGGTCCGTTCGGAACGGCCGAACGGGTCGGACGAACCGTCGTCGCTCATCGCCTGCCCTCCAGAACGGCCCAGAGCTCGAGTTCGAGATCGGGCCAGTCACCGGAAAAATGCATGCCGATCGAACTCGCCGTGCTGAACTCGGGCCAGAGCGGCGAGGTGCGGTCGAGGTAGAAGTATACATGATCCGTGAGCGCGCGGATCTGCGGCGGTGGCGTCGGCAGATGGACGAGGCTGATGCCCGGCAGATGGGCATGGACGATCTCGTTCATCTTGGTGTTGGGGCCGATCTTGAAGAGCTGCGGGAACTGCGCCTGGATCTCGGTCAGCGGCCGGCGCGCCGCGACTTCCAGCACCAGCGTCGCGTTGCGGACGAGGCTGCGGTCCCGGATCGTCGACATGAAGGCGTTGGGCGCGCGTTCGATGATTTCCAGCCGGATGGCGCGGCGGCCGAGATTGGCCGAGAGGAAATCCTGGATGTCGCGCACGACGGGCGCGAAGCAGTTCTCCAGATCGTCGTGGTCATAGGCCGGATAGTCGCGGGCGCGGCGCTCGGCCGTGGTGAAGGTCGCGAGCTCACCGGCGAGCGCAAGGAAGACCGTGAACAGCCGCTCGGGATGGATGAAGCGCGAGCGGCGCATGTGCTTCAGCACGGGGATGTTGCGATTGAGAAGCTGAAGCACGAAGTAGTCCGCGCTCTGCAGGCCGCCGCCCGCCGTGGGGTCGGCGGCATAGCGAGCGAGTTCTTCCAGCTTGTTGTCGATCCAGCCGATGACCCGATCGAGCCAGCCCTCGATCACCGGATAGGCCGAGCAGACCAGCACCGGCGGGGCGAATTTCTCGTCAAACAGGATGGCGCGGTCGCGCACTTCGAGGATGCGGCCGAGCGCGAGACCGACATAGCCGGCCTTCGAGGTCTTGCGCAGCTCCAGCGTCAGGCGCGGATGGGCGACGTCGATCTCCTCCTCGGTGCGCAGGGAGGCGGTCGAATCGATCAGCATCTCGTTTGCGGGGACGTAGCGGCTGGCCGAGCCGTTCAGCGCGTCCTCGACCTCGCGGGTATTGGCGGCGGCCAGCGGCAGCGAGAGCCAGACGATCTGGCCGGCAGCATTCTCCGGCACCTCGATCGCGGCCGGCAGGGGGCTGTTGTCGGGCAGCGCGAAGGGGGTGCCGTCCGGCATCACGCCGACGGCGCGGCGCAGGCCGATGCGGCTCTGCTGGGCGAGGTCGCGGTCGATCTCCAGCACCGAGAAGCCCCATGGATAGGGCGAGATGGTCCTGACGCGGCTTTCCAGCAAATTCTCGAGATAGCGGTCGTTCTGCTGGAAGTGATGCGGCCTGAGGAAAAGCCCTTCCGACCAGACGACCTTGCTGTACCACGACATTCCGGTCTCGCTCACTCGAAGGCAGGCATGGTGAGCTTATCGAGGACGTAACCCAGCGTCACCAAGGGAATCCTATTCCCCTCGCGCGCGGGCCGCCGTCATTGACTTGAAGGATGCGGCGCCGAGAATTTCGCGGCAGTGCTGACAGCAACGAATCCGCCCGGGAGCCAGCGACGCATGCCCAAGGGACCGGCCGCCCGTATCCTCGACCCCGTGATCCACCCGCTGCCGGGCATCCTGCAGCCGGGGCCGGGCAGCCCCAATGTATTGATCGGCAGCCTGCCGGCCTGGCGCGGCGTGCCGGCGGCCGCGGCCGCCGCTATTCAGGCAGCCAAGGCGGCGTCCGATACGACACTTCAGGTTGCTGCCGCCGCGACGCTGGCGGCGGCCGGAACACCGGGTGCGCCCGCCGCCAAGGCGGCGGAGGAGGCAGCCAAGACGGCTGCGCTCTCGGCGATGAGCTCGACCATCACCGGCGCTTCGGGCGGCGCCGACATCCATAACTGCCTGACCCTGATGCCGCCGCAGCCGCATGGGCCCGGCGTCGTCATCGACGGTTCGCAGACCGTGCTGATCAACAACCTGCCGGCTTGCCGGGTGGGCGACACGATCACCGAGGCGCTCGGCCCGCCCAACAAGATCGTCATGGGGTTGCCGACTGTCATCATCGGCGGATGATCGCGAATTGATTCAGGAAAACAGCGCAAGCGGCTGATCCTCAATCGTTTTCTTCTTCAGTGGGTGCGATGGGCAAGAACAACCGGACAGTTCCCGATCGCCAGGAGGCCAAGAGCGAGCGCTTCCGCCACAAGATCGTGCAGCGGCTCTCCTCCGATCAGCGTCGGGCGCTGAACCACGGCACGGCCCGCAACGGCCGCATCGCCGAGACTTTGTGCTTCATGGCCTTGATCCGCGATCCCGCCCGGCGCAAGCGGCCGATGCTGCCGGTGCCGAACGTCAGCTGCACGGCGGCCGTGCGCCAGTTCTTCCGGGCTGATGACGGCGAGCAGGCCGCCCATCTGCTGCCGGGGCAGATCTCGATCGATGGTGCCTTTCCCTGGCTGTTCCTGTCGGGGCCGGCGGCGCGGCAGCTCGAAAACCTCTTCGGCTATGTCGAGCCGCTGCGGGCCGACTACAACAAGGCCGATTCGGCCGCCGAGGCGAACGGCCTGACCGACGCCTTCGCAGCGGCCTGCCGGCGCGTGCTGGCGACGAGGGGCGACGCGGCGACAGACATCGTCGCCGCTTACGAGCAGTTCTGGCATCCCGGTGCGCTCGCGGCCTTCGCCGCGGCAGAAGCCCAGAAGCGCAGCAAGCCGACGCCGCCGCCGATCGTCTATGGCGAGCCCGGCGGCGTCGAATACGGCATGATCCTCAACCTGGAGGAGCGGGTGGCCGCTTTCGAGGACGAGTCGATCTGGGCGACCTACGAGCAGCTCAGCATCCTCGGCTACTACAAGGCGGCTATGGACGAGGAGCCGCGCCAGCTTCAGCTCCGGGCGATCCGCGAGATCCTGGCGCTGCCAACGGCTTGACCGACGCGGACGGGCGGGCCAAGCGGGCGCTTCCATTTTCTCGCGCGACAGGACGCAAGCCCATGACCATCGAACGCATCGGATTGGCCGCCCGCTACTGCGACGCCGCCATCTTCAACGGCATCGTCTTCCTCGCCGGCCATGTGCCGGAGAAGACCGAGGGCGCTTCCCTGACCGAGCAGACGGAAGAGGTGCTGGCGCTGCTGGAGGACACGCTGGCGCAGGCCGGCAGCAGCAAGGAGCGCATCCTCAGCGTCCAGATCTTCCTCACCGATATCGGCAAGATCGGCGAGATGAACGCTGTCTGGGACAAGTGGGTGGCGGCAGGCCATGCGCCGGCGCGTGCGACCGTCGAGGCGAAGCTCGCCTCGCCCGGCTACGGCATCGAGATCACAGCGGTGGCGGCCAAGCGCTGACGGATACCTCTCGTCATTCCGGGACATTGCAAAGCAATGGGCCCGGAACCCAGAACCGATGCGCTTCGGCAAGGAAGTGACCGGATGCCCCCGCCCTTCCGATGGGCGGCATCGGTTCTGGATTCCGGGCTCAGGCCTGCGGCCTGCCCCGGAATGACGGTGTGGAGGTGATTGGGGTCAGGCCCGAGCATGACGGCCGCATAACCCGACCGTCACTTCCCGCCGCGGTCGTAGCACTCGGCGAAATAGATCATGAAGGCGTCGACCAGCCCGTTCTCGTAAGGGGCTGTCTTGGCCTCCCAGCGCGCGACATAGGCGTCCCACATCTTCGCCTTGCGCGAGCCGATCAGGCCACCGATGCCGCCGTCCTGCGCGGTGCTCTCGGCGACAGCCTGGGGGTCGAGGTCCTCGACCAGCATCTTCAGCGCGTGCTGCATGGCCGAGTAGGTCTTGATCTGGTGGGCCTTCAGGTCGCGGAAGCTCTCGTCGAAAGCGCGCCTGGCGTCGAGATAACCGGTGCGCGGCTGGCCGAAGATCAATTGCAGCGCATCGTCGACCGTCGGCGAGAATTTCAGCGGGTTGTTGTCCTGCGCCTGGATCATCGTCTGGTTGGTGCTGCGGGCGATGCGCTTGCTCTCGGCGCGGGCGGCGAGCAGGCCCTTCAGTTCCTCCGCGATCAGCCGCATCAGCCCGCCGAGCTGCTCGGCGAAGGCGCCGGGGTCCTGCGACGACAGCGACTGCGGCGAGACGCCGGCGCCCTTGGCGAAGCGCTGCATGAACTCGCCCATCGAGATCGGCGCTGCGGCTGCGGGCTGCGCGGCGCTTTCGGCTGCGAAGGGAGGTTCGGGCGCGAAAGCTCGAGGACGAGCCGGCTGTGGTTCGGTTGCCGCATCGGCCGGGACCGGGTCGGTGCCCGGCTCGTCCCAGGGGTTTGCGGCGGGCGCGCTGCTCGGGGCAGGGCGGCGTGGCGTCGGGATCGGCGCGATGGGTTCGACGGGGGCGATCGGCGACGGCTGCATCGGCGCCCAGGCGAAATCGTCGCCTTGCGCGGCCGGCGCGGACCAGCCCGGAGCGGCCGGTGGCGGAAGAGCCCCTGCATCGGGAGCAGGGATGTCCGTAGCCCAGTCGATGAAGCTCGCATGGACCGGTTTGGCGTGGCTGGGCGGCATCAGCTCGCGGCGCGAAATCGGCGGTGCGGCTTCCTCGCTCGGCGCCCAGAGCGATTCCGGCTGGGCCACATAGGGAGGCGGGGTGAGGGGGTGGGCCGGAGCCTGACCGGCATCGTCGTCGATCACGACGGCGATGACGTAGTGGCCGATTTCGAGCCGGTCGCCGTTCTGGAGCCGATAGGGCGACTGGACGCGATGATCGCCGCCATTGACGAAAGTGCCATTGGTCGAAATGTCGCGCAGCCACCAGGCGCCGTCGCGGAAGCGGATTTCGCAGTGGCGGCCGGAGATGGCGCGGGTGGGGTCGGGCAGGGCCCAGTCGAGATGCTGGTCGCGGCCGATGTCGAGGCCGCGCCCGCCGCTGGCGGTTACGCTCAGCGGGCCGCCATCCGGCAGGGAGGTCTCGTTCTCGATCGTCAGTGTCAGCGCCATGGTAGCGAACCGCTTCTACAGCATCGAACCGAATATCGTACTCGGACCGATGCTGTAGCTCTTTGATTTTGCATCGGCTTTCTCCGAAAACCGGACCCCACTTTTCGGGCCGATGCTCTAGCGCTTGCCGGCATCGTCTTCAGCCAAACGAATGCATGCTTCGACGCAGCGATGCAATGCGCCCTCGCGGTCGCGTGAGGGCAGGCGGTTGATCGCGTTGAGCACGGCGATGCGCGCCATCTTGGCGGTGAGGTCGGGCGGGCAGGGCACGCCGTGGCTTTCGACCATGCTGCCGCCGGAATACCCGGCCGCCCAGGCGACCCAGGTGCCCGGCCGGGCGCGGTCGCCGGCCAGCGCGAGCTTCAGCGCGTCGAAGCGGGTGCGGTCTCCGGGCTCGCGCACCCAGGCTTCGGCGGCGGCGAGGCCGGGATCCTGCGTGCCGGGCGGCTGCATCGCACGCACGGCCTGCAGCGCCCACCAGACGGTTTCGCGCCGCGGCAGCAGGAAGGCGCAGAAGCCGACCGCCTCCGACGGCGCCGGGCCCCTGATCAGCCGGGCAAGGAAGGCAAGCGGCGGCTCCGTGGTCGGCGGCATCGTGACGGCCTCGTGCGCCGAGGGAAAGGTCTCGAACACCTCGCGGGCGGTGCTGAAGCGCAGGCGTGACATGGAGGCCCCGGCCATTCTCAGTTGATCGTTATCATGGGGGCCTTGATCACGACGGTGCCGTCGCTGCCCACCTCGGTCATGCCGACGCTCTTGATCCTGATGCTCGGCGAGGTGATCTCGATGCTGCCGGGCGTCATCTTGATCTTGCTCTCGCCGACCTTGAGGTTGATCTCGGTCAGCGCCTCGACATCGATCTTGCCGTTTTCGACGTCGAGCCTGTCGTCGCCCTTCTTGAGCGTCGTCTTTCGCGAATAGCCGCCGTCCTGGTAGCGTTCGCCGATCTCGCGCGTCTCGATGTTGTTGACCACCACCTTGTGGTCCTTCTCTGCATGCATCTCGAAGACCTCGTGGTCCTTGCGGTCCTCGAACTTGATCTCGTTGTAGGTGTCGGGGAAGCCGGCTCCATCGGTCGATTCCGATTTCAGGCCCGATTGGGTCTTGTTCGCCGGCAGTTCATAGGGCGGCTTGTGCTGGTCGTTGACGACCGCGCCGACTACGAGCGGCAGGTCGGGGTTGCCCTCGAGGTACTCGACGATCACCTCCTGGCCGATTCGCGGGATGATCTGGCCGCCCCAGCCCTTGCCGGCCCACATCTGCGCGACACGGGTGCGGCAGGAGGTCGAGCCGTCCTCGCGATCCCAATGAAAGCGCAGCCAGATCCGGCCGTATTCGTCGACGTCGATGTCGCCTTCCTCGCCCTGGTTACGCTCACCGACCACCTTGGCGGTGTGCGGCCCGTAGACGGTGGGGCGCGGCGTGACGATGGGCGCGCGGAAGCGCCGCTCGCATTTCTGGAGTTCGTAGGAGCCGTGATAGAGCGCCTCGTCCTGCCTGGAGGAGGAACGATAGCTCTGGATGCCGAAGGCATGGGTTGCCCGGACAACGAGGTACTCGACATTCTCGGTGCCGGCCGGATGGTCCGCGAGCTTCATCAGGGCGCCGGGATAGAGGCTTGCGGCGTCGCCACCGGCATGGCGCCTGTCGTCCCTGGCCTGCTCGGCCTCGGCCATGACGCGGGCGAAATGCTCGCCCTGGTCGCGCTTGGTGTAGGCGGCGGGATAGTCATAGGCTTCATAGGATTTGGCCTTGGGAAAGCCCTCTTCGGCACGGGCGGTCAGGTCCGATTCCGATTTCTCGAAGTCGTAGTCCTTGAGCTCGAACTTGCCGGTGCGCAGGCGGCGCATCGTCGACCAGTGGGTGAGGTGCTCGACCTGGGAGTGCGGGAAGCGGTTGCCCTGCTTGACGAGCGAATAGGCCGAGGCATCGCCCTGGAAGCTCGGCTCGGCTGCGGCCGTGACCTGATCGTGAGCGGAGCGGGAATCGCAGAGCACGAGCTTGTGGTCGCCGTCGCTGTGCTTGAAATAATAATAGATGCCGTACTGCTCCATCAGCCGCAGCACGAAATCCAGATCGGTTTCGCGATACTGCACGCAGTAGTCGATCGGCTGCAGCGTCTCGCTCGTGCGGTCATCGAAGCTCGCCGAGCCTTCCTTGCCGAAGATCTCCTTGATGATGTCGATCGCGCTCTTGTTCTTGAAGATCCGGCAGTCGGCCCGCTGCGAGAGCAACCAGAGCCAGGGTCTGAGCGTGAAGCGATAGATGTAGAGATCGTCCTGTTGGCCGAGCCACTGCGCGTCGACCAGCGTGCCGTTCAGCACGCGCTCGCTCTTGTTCTTCAGCGTGAACTTGATCGAGCATTTCTCGCTCATCATGCTTTGCAGGTCGGCGTTGTCCGTCTTGCTCGCCGCTTCGATGTTGTATGTAAATAACTCGCTCAAAGCTTCGCTGGCTTCGAACTTGATAAGTGTAAATTTATCTTGGCCAGACGGCGTCGTGAATGACGCGGTTCTTTGACCTTGCCCTAGATTGGCAGTCATCAACAAAACCTCTCGCCGATTGAACCTATTTTTGCCTTGACGTAACTAACATGGAGAGTCATCGTCGACTCCTAAAGTCTTCATACGCCGAATGGCGCAACTTATCGGGAGGGTTCCCATGCGCAAGCAGTCCGGCTTCATCACATTGGTCGCTCTGACGGGCCTCGGGGTTCTCACCATGGCCGCAACGGCCGGAGCGCAGACCTACAAGGCCGACGACATCGTCAAGCATTTCGGGCCGGCGGCTGTGCCCAAGCCCGCGGTGACGCGCGGCCTGTGCGTCGGCACCGAGGCCGAATGCGCCAAGGCTGGCCATGTCGTCGAGGTGGCCAAGCCGCCGAGCGCCTTCGATCTCGTCGTCAAGTTCAAATACAATTCCGACGTGCTCGAGCCCGAGGCGAAGCTTAATCTCGATGAGTTCGCCAAGGCGCTGAAGACCCCGCAACTCTCCGCCCAGAGCTTCATGGTCGAGGGGCATACCGATGCGGCCGGCACGCCCGGCTATAATCTCAGCCTGTCGCAGCGCCGCGCGCAGGCCGTGGTCCGCTATCTCGGGGATCGCGGCGTGAGCCCCACCAAGCTCGTCGCCAGGGGATACGGCCAGAGCCGGCCGATCGCGCCCGATCCGCTGTCCGGCGACAATCGCCGCGTCGAGACCCGTCTGCGCACCGAATAACCAGCCAGGCCAGACAGCCGAGGCGGCGCGGGGCCAGCCCGGGCCGCCGATCCTGCAAGCGGGGAGAGCGATGGCGGCCTTGAATTTTGCCGAACTGACGAAGCCGGTTTCGGCCGACGAACCCTGCGGGCCGGATCTCGAGGACGATACCGACTTCATGAATGTCACGGCGCGGCTCGAGGTCGCGCTGCCGGCGTCGTATTTCCGCCGCGACGATGATGGGCGGCAGGTCGCTTTCGATCGCAGCGGCATCGAGTTTCCGGCTGCCTTCGCCGATCTCGGCAAGCTGCTGGAGCGCTCGCGCGACCTGCGCGTGCTCGTGCTCGGCGCGAAGCTGACGATCCTCAACCGCGACGTCCCGGGTTTCGCGGCCAGCCTCTCAACCATGGCGGGCCTCCTCGGCGATTACTGGGAGGAGGTGCATCCGCGGGCAATGGACGGCGATTTCGTCATGCGCGAAGTCGCGCTCCAGGGGCTCGACGAACTGGCGACCGTGGTGTTGCCGCTGCAGCATGCGCCGCTCTTCGTCAGCCGCCGGATCGGCCCTTTCGCCTTCCGCAGCCAGCTCGTCGCCAGCGGCGAGACCCGTCTCGTCGAGGGCGAGCAGCATCCCGATGCCGGAGCCATCCAGGCCGCGCTGGGCGATGTCGAGCCGGAGGATCTGACGGCGATTCTCGGCCATGTCAGCGCGGCGCGCGATGCGCTCGCCCGCATGCGCATGGTCTGGCTCGAGAAGGTCGGTGTCGATCATCCGCTCGGCTTTCCGCGCCTGGCGGCGCTTCTGGACCAGATCGCTGCCTTTCTGGACGCTGCAGTCGCGCGGCGCGTTCCGGGCCATCAATCGGCCGGTGCAGCGCCAGTGGCGAGCGGCGCGCCGGTGCCGGCAGCGAGCGCCGCAAGCTTCGGTCCCGGCAGCGTTTCGAACATCCTCCAAGTGAAGGATACGCTCTCGGCCTGCCTCGGCTACTTTCGCAAAACCGAGCCTTCCAGCCCGGCGGTCCTGCTGATCGGACAAGCCCAGCAGTTGATCGGAAAGTCGCTGATCGAGGTCATCCAGATCATGTTTCCCGAGCATGTCGACAAGGCTGTCATCGAGATCGGCGAATTGCGCCGGTTTCGGCTGCCGCTCGAACGCTTGCCGGTGCCGAATGGCTACGAGGCGGAGAGCGAAGCCGATCAGGGCTACGCCGAAGCGGCCGACGAGGCCGAGGATAGCGGCTACGGAAACGATGGCGATGACGAACAAGCGGTGGAGGACGACGCCGAAGCCGGCGAGCCTGCGGCGATCGAGGTCGCTCCCGCGCCGCCTGTCGCAGCATCCGCTATCGCGATCGGCAGCCGCAGCGAGGCCGTGGACGCGATGAGGGCGGTCGCCGCCTTCTATCGGCGGGTCGAGCCCTCGCATCCGACGCCGCTCTTGATGGACAAGGCCTGCGCTCTGGCGCAGCATGATTTCATGTCTCTTCTGGGCAATATCCTGCCAGACGTCGCTCAGGTTCCGGAGACCGACAGCTAGGTCAGTTTTTTGCCTTTGCTTTGAACCTTCCGTCGCGATGGCGCGACTATATCGATGACGGACGAAAACGGATAGGATGTCACGTTACGTCGGCGTGGCACGGATGCAGAGGGGCACGTCACATGGCCGGGGATTCAGGACAGAAGTTCATCCGCCGCAACAGGCCGCCTCGGGTGCACATCACCTATGAGGATCCGTACAACGCCGAGCAGAAGATCGAGCTGCCCTTCGTGATGGGCGTGCTGGCCGATCTCTCCGGCAACGCCTCGGCGATCGAGAAGCCGGAAATCTCCCAGCGCAAGTTCCTCGATTTCGACATGGACAATTTCGATCAGCGCATGGCCGCGATCGAGCCTGCCGTGTCCTTCAACGTGGCCAACAAGCTCGGCGACGACAGCAACGAGAAGTTGTCGGTGGCGCTGAAGTTCTCGAAGTTCGAGGATTTCAACCCGGCTGCGGTCGCCCGCCAGATCCCGGCGACGGCGAAGCTGCTGGAGGCGCGCGAGCAGCTCGCCAACCTGCTGCGCTACATGGACGGCAAGATGGCCGCGAGCGACCAGATCAAGGCGCTGCTCGCCGACCCGCAGCTGATGGCCACCCTCAAGGACAGGCTCGGCAAGAGCGAGCCTGCCGAGGACAAGAAACAGAATTGATCATGGATGCGGGCCCGCCGCTGCGGGTCTGCCAGGCGGTTAAGCAAGCGAGGCGGCAATGGCAGCGGAAGCACAAACCCAGCAGCCCGGTGGCGCGGCTGTAGAGACCCGCGAGATCGATGATTTCTCGGCAGTCCTGAAGCAGAGTTTCAAACCGAAAACCGAGCGGGCGGCGACCGAGGTCGAGAACGCGGTCGCGACGCTGGTCAACCAGGCGCTGGCGGATCAGACCCTGATCAAGGGCGACGTCATCGACACGATCGAGGAGATGATCGCCCGGCTCGACGCCAAGTTGACCGAGCAGATGAACGCGGTGCTGCACGCACCGGAATACCAGAAGATCGAGAGCGCCTGGCGCGGCCTCAACTACCTCGTCTTCAACTCCGAGACGGACGCGCAGTTGAAGATCAAGGTGATGAACGTCTCGAAGAACGAGCTCGCTCGCAATCTCAAGACCTATCCCGGCGCGCGCTGGGACCAGAGCCCGCTGTTCAAGCAGGTCTACGAGCAGGAGTTCGGTCAGCTCGGCGGCCAGCCCTTCGGCTGCCTGGTCGGCGACTACCACTTCAGCCATGTTCCGACCGACGTGCAGCTCCTGCGCGATCTGTCGAAGGTTGCGGCGGCGGCGCATGCGCCTTTCTTCGCCGGCGCCGAGCCGACCCTGATGGGCATGGACAGCTGGACGGAACTCTCCAACCCGCGCGATCTCGGCAAGGTCTTCGACACGCCGGACTATGCGGCCTGGAAGGGTCTGCGCGACGCGGCCGACTCCCGCTATGTCGGGCTTTGCCTGCCGCGGGTGCTCTCGCGGGTGCCTTACGGCGCCAAGTCCGAGCCGGTCGAGGAGTTCGCCTTCGAGGAGGACACCGACGGCCACAAGGGCGAGAACTACGCCTGGATGAACGCGGCCTATGCCATGGCCGTCAACATCAACCGCGCCTTCAAGGAATATGGCTGGTGCACCCGCATCCGCGGCGTCCAGTCGGGCGGTGAGGTGCTCAACCTGCCGACCCACACCTTCCCGACCGACGATGGCGGCATCGACCTGAAATGCCCGACCGAGATCGCGATCAGCGACCGGCGCGAGGCGGAGCTGGCCAAATCCGGCCTGATCCCGCTCATCCATCGCAAGAACACGGACAAGGCGGCCTTCATCGGCGCGCAGTCGCTCTACAAGCCCAAGGCCTTCTCGGGGCCGGACGGGGTGGCGGCGACAGCCTCCGACAACCTGTCGGCGCGCTTGCCCTACATGTTCGCGGTCTCGCGCTTCGCGCACTACCTGAAGTGCATGGTTCGCGACAAGATCGGCTCCTACAAGGAAAAGGAGCCGCTGCGCCGCTGGCTGCAGGAGTGGATCACCGACTATGTCGACGGCGATCCGGTCAATTCCAGCGAAGAGACGAAGGCGCGGCGCCCGCTCTCCGATGCGCGCATCGACGTCTTCGAGGACGAGGAGAACCCTGGCTACTACTCGGCCAAGTTCTATCTGCGGCCGCACTTCCAGCTTGAAGGCATGGATATCGGCCTGAGCCTGGTCTCGCGACTGCCAGCTCCCAAGCAGTGACCGTCACCTGATCAGCAGGTGATGGCCAACGAGAATCTTCGGCGCGCCGGCCGGTCGAGGCGGCGCGACAGGAGAAGTGCGTCCCCAAGCCCGTTCGCACCAGCGAGCGTCACAACATTCCACCTTGGAGGTAAACATGGCTAGCGACTTCCTGCTCGAGATCGATGGCATCAAGGGCGAAAGCAAGGACAAGAACCACAAGGACACGATCGAGGTCGATTCCTTCTCCTGGGGCGTCAGCAACGCCGGCTCGCATGCATCCAATGCCGGTGGCGGCGCCGGCAAGGCGAGCTTCCAGGATATTCACTTCACCTCGTCGGTCGGCAAGGCGTCGGCGAACCTGGCGCTGTCCTGCGCCAGCGGCAAGCACATCAAGAAGGCCGTGCTCTATGTCCGCAAGCAGGGCGAGACGCAGCAGGACTACTATGTCGTGACGCTGGAGGACCTGCTGGTGTCGAGCTACCAGTCCGGCGACGCGGCCGGCGGGACCAGCATCCCGACCGACCAGTTCTCGCTGAACTACGCGAAGATCAAATACGAGTACAAGCCGCAAAAGCAGGACGGCGCGCTCGATGCGCCGATCACGATGACCTGGGACATCAAGGCCAACGCGAAGTGAGGATAGTGCGCCGGTTCCGGGTCTCCGGAACCGGCGCACTAATGCCGGACAGGACATGATGGCCGATCCGATCTCGAAGAAGCGGCTGCGGCCGCCTTTGATGTTCGCATTCCGGGAGGCGCATCTGGAAAAGGATGCGAGGACCGCGCTCGACCTGCGGGACGAGGGCGGCGAACGCGTGATCGCGAACCGCCGCGCCGCGCCGCGCGCGGCGATCACCGAGCAGAAGCTCAGGCGCGAGATCGGCATCGATCTGGACGCGCTGGTGAACACGATCAACCTGGCTTCCGCGCTCGATCTCTCAGGGCTGGAGCATGTCCGCCGCTCCGTGCTCAACCACGGCTTCCCCGACATGACGCGGCTGTCGATCGACGAGCACCGCGTCGATGCGATCCGCGAGGATCTGGCGGATGTGCTGATCGGCTACGAGCCGCGCCTGATCCGCAAGTCGATCGCCGTGGAGCGCGACCAGACGGTGAATCCGGCGGAACTCAAGGTGCGCTTCCTGGTCCGGGCCGACCTCAACTGCGAGCCGCTCAACGTGCCCGTGCAGTTCGTCGCCGATCTCGAGCTCGATACCGGCAAGATCGCGATCAAGGGGCGCTGACGCGATGAACCAGGAGTTTCTCGACCTCTACAACCAGGAACTCCGGCTCTTCATGGAGCACAGCAAGGAGTTCGCCGAGGAGTATCCCGGCATTGCCGAGCGGCTCGGCGGGCTCGCCGGCGAGCGCATGGACCCGATGGTCGGGGGCCTGCTGGAGGGCGCGGCCTTCCTCGCCGCCCGCGTGCAGCTCAAGCTGAAGCACGAGTTTCCCGAGTTCACCAACAACCTGCTTGAGCAGCTGCTGCCGAACTACCTGGCACCGACGCCTTCGGCGCTGCTGGCGGGCATCGAGCCGCCTTATTCCGATCCTGGCCTGCGCGAGGGCGTCCGCATTCCCCGCGGCTCCTATGTCGATGCGACCTATCTCGAGCGCGAGCGCCGCGTCGCCTGCCGCTACCGCCTCGGCTCCGATGTCGTGCTCTGGCCCTTCGAGGTTACGGCGGCGGAGTACATCCCGGCGCCCGGCTCATTGCAGGCGCTCGGTCTCAAGGTCGGTCCGCGCGCTCTGGCGGGCCTGCGCCTGACGCTGACCCATCGCGTCATGGCCGATCGCGAGCAGGAGCCCTCCGCGGCGGACGCGCTCAAGAATCCGGCGAGCTGGTTTGCCGGCTGCCGCGCCCGCGAATTGAGCTTCCATCTCCTCGGCGGGGAGGGCGACGCGGTCGCGCTCTACGAGCAGCTCTTCGCGAACTGCATCGGCGTGCATTTCCGCCATCTCGACGCCTTCGGCGATCCGGTGGTGACGCCGGGTGAGGATTGCCGGCTCGAACAGATCGGCTTCGACGAAGACGAGGCGCTGCTGCCGGCCGATACGCGAGTCTTCCGCGGCTTCGAGCTGCTGCGCGAACTGTTCTGGTTCCCGCGCAAGTTCCTCGGCTTCCGGCTGGAAGGGCTGAACAGGGTCCTGCCGAAGCTCACCGCGAAGACGGTCGAGCTGATCTTCGTCTTCGACGAGGTCAATACGCGGCTGCCGGGCGCCGTGCGCAAGGAGATGTTCGCGCTTTACGCAGCGCCCGCGATCAACCTCTTCGAGAAGACGGCCGACCGCATCCCGGTGAAGATGAACCAGCACGAGTTCCATGTCGTGCCGGATCGCAGCCGGGCGCTCGACTACGAGCCGCACAGCGTTCTCTCGGTCCACGCCCACTATATCGGCGGGCGCGAGAAGCAGCCGGTCCATCCGCTCTATTCATCGCCGGAAGGCGCTTCGCCGGTGCATGGCCTGCATTACACGCAGCGCCGCTTGCCGCGCCGGCGCTCCTCCGCCGAGCGTCGGCAGGGCCGCGCCTCCGACTATACGGGTACGGAGATGTTCATCTCGCTGGTCGAGCCGGCGGGCCTGTCGGAAACCGCATCGGTCGCCGAGCTCAGCGTGCGCGCGCTCTGCTCGAACCGGCACCTGACCGAGCATCTGCCGACCGGCATCGGCGGCGCCGATTTCCGGCTGATCGACAATGTCTCGCTGGATGTCTCCTGCCTTGCCGGGCCGACGCCGCCGCGCGAGCCGATCGTTTCCCAGCTCAAGCTGCGGGCCGAGATGGCGAGCACCGGCGTCGTCACTTGGCGGTTGATCAACCTGCTCAGCCTCAACCAGCTCGGCCTCGTCCAGCGCGGTGCGGGCCAGAACGGCGAGGCGTTGCGGGAGCTGCTCTCGCTTTTCGCCGACCTCGCCGACAGCGCGACCGAGCGGCGCATCCGCGGCATCAAGAGCGTCGACAGCCGGGCCGTCGTGCGGCGCTTTCCGCAGCGGGCGGGGACGGGCGCGGCGCGCGGGCTCGAGATCACCGTGCTGCTCGACGAGAAGGCCTTCGAAGGCTCGGGCGTCTTCCTGCTGGGCGCGGCGCTCGACCGCTTCTTCGCCGAATACGCAGCGATGAACCATTTCACCCAGACGGTGATCCGTACGGTGGAGCGCGGCGAAGTCATGCGCTTTCCGCCGCGGGCCGGTTCGAGGCGCATCCTGTGACCGAGGAACCGGCCAACCCGCTGGAGAAGGCGCCGACCTACCAGGCGCAACTGGAGGCCGAGCCCTGGCGCTTCGATTTCTATGCGGTGATGCGCCGGCTGGAGCGCAGCTTTCCGGAGCGGGGCCGGATCGGCGACGTCGCGACGCGGCGGGACGAATATGTTGCGCTGGGCGAACCGGCCTATCTCGACTTTCCGGCGTCCAGCATCGCCGAGGCCGATCGCGACGGGCAGGGGCGTCTGCGGCTGCTGGTCAAGTTCCTCGGCCTGCTCGGCCCGCAGGGCGCGCTGCCGCTGGCGACCACCGAGGAGACCTACCACTGGCAGATCGCGCGGGACGACGCCTTCCCCCGATTCCTCGACATCTTCAACCACCGCTTCCTGCAGCTGTTCTATCGGGCCTGGGCGGATTCGCGGCCGATCGCGCAGCATGACCGGCCCGATCTCGACCGCTTCGCCGCCTATATCGGCAGCACGGTCGGGCTGGGCTCGAAGCCCTATGCCGGCCGGGACAGCGTTCCCGATGCCGAGAAGCTCGCCCATGCCGGGCTGATCGGCGCGCAGGCGAAATCGGCCTCGCGGCTCAAGCGTTTCCTGGCGGGGTTGTTCAAGGCGGATGTCGAGATCGAACAGTTCGTCGGCATGCGGCTCGTCTTCGATCCGGCCGACCGGACACGGCTCGGCGGCGCGCATTGCACGCTCGGAGGCGACGCGCTGCTCGGGGCCAGCGTCTATAGCGTCGAGGACAAGTTCCGCGTGAAGATCGTGGCTGGCGACCTCGCGCAGTTCGAGCGCTTCCTGCCCAACGGCGACCGCTGCGAGCCGCTGGCCGATGCGGTGTTCTTCCATCTCGGCGAGCAGTTCGAATGGGATGTCGAGCTGGCTTTGCCGGTCGGCGAGGTGAAGCCGGTCCGGCTCGGACAATCCGGCCATCTCGGCTGGACGAGCTGGATGGCGCCGAACTGGGATGTCGAGCCCGGCGCGCTGCGCCGCGACGCCCGCTTCCATCCCGCCGAAAGCCTGCGCCTGAAACGAAGCCGCACTGCGACCGCCGGACACTGAAGGGGACGACCATGGCCGATATCAGCCTCGAATCCGTCACGGGCAAGCTCAACCGCGTCGGCTACGACAGCTTCCTTCAGGCTCTCAGGCAGGCCAAGGGAGCGGGCAACCGCAATGTCGAGCTGGCGCATTGGCTCGTCCAGATCCTGCAGGGCAGCGCGAACGACCTCACCCTGACGGCGGACCACTACAAGCTCGATCGCGCCCGGCTGCTGATGGATCTGGGCGGTGTCGTCGAGGGCTTCCGCAAGAATGAGACGGAGATGCCGGGCATCGCCAACCACATCGTCGATATCCTCGACCGTGGCTGGCACTATGCGACCCTGTTCTTCGGCGAGACGCAGATCAGGACAGGCCATCTTCTGGTGGCGGCGTTGAAGTCGAACGATCTGCGCCGGGCGCTCTCCGGCCTCTCCAAGGAGTTCGCCAAGATCCCGGTCGAGGAACTGGCGGCGGGCTACGGCAAGATCTGGGAAAGCTCGGGAGAGGAGAATCTCCGGCCGATGGATGGTTCCGGCCTGCGCGCCGCCGGGACGCCCGGTGCCGAGGCTGCCGACGGACCGAAGGGCACCACGGCGCTCGACCGCTTCTCGCAGGACCTCACCGTCAAGGCTCGCTCCGGCACGATGGACCCGATCCTCGGCCGCGACGACGAGATCCGGCAGGTCATCGACGTGCTGATGCGCCGGCGCCAGAACAACCCGATCCTCACCGGCGAGGCCGGCGTCGGCAAGACGGCGATCGCCGAGGGCTTCGCCCAGCGCGTCGCCTCGGGCGACGTGCCGCCGCCACTGAGGGGCGTGAAGGTCTGTGCGCTCGATATCGGGCTGATGCAGGCCGGCGCCTCGATGAAGGGCGAGTTCGAGCAGCGTCTACGCTCGGTGATCGACGAGGTGCAGTCCTCGCCGACCCCCGTGATCCTGTTCATCGACGAGGCACATACGCTGATCGGCGCCGGCGGGCAGGCCGGCACGGGCGATGCCGCGAACCTGCTGAAGCCCGCTTTGGCGCGCGGCACGCTCAGGACGATCGCCGCGACGACATGGTCGGAATACCGGCAGTATTTCGAGAAAGACCCGGCGCTGACCCGGCGCTTCCAGCCGGTGCAGGTCGACGAGCCGGACGTGCTGCGCTGCTGCACCATGCTGCGCGGGCTGATCGGGCCGATGGAGAAGCACCACAAGGTGCGGATATCGGACGCGGCGATCGTCGCGGCGGTGACGCTTTCCTCGCGCTACATCCCGGCACGCCAGCTTCCCGACAAGGCCGTGAGCCTGCTCGACACCGCCTGCGCCCGCGTCGCCATCAGCCAGACCGCGACGCCGGCTGCGATCGAGGATGCGCGCGTTGCGATCTCGGCGCTTGAGAACGAGAGGGCGGCGCTGGTCGCCGACAAGGATCTCGGCGACGCCACTGACGAGCGGCTCGGCAAGATCGACGAGGAAAGCGCCGCGCTGAAGACCAAGCTCGAAGCCCTGGAGGCCGACTGGGCCTCGGAGCTGGCGCTGGTCGAGGAGATCACCCTGCTGCGCGGCAAGCTCGGGGACACCAGCGACAAGGGGGATGGTCGCGTGACCCCGCCGGCCGGTAGCGAGGCCGCTGCCGCCAATGACGACCCGCAGTCCGGGCCGGCGCCGGCTGAAACGCCAGTCGATCCCGAGGCGACGCGCGCCAGCCTGAAGGAGAAGTTCAGCTCGCTCGGCGCGATCGATCCGGCCAACCGGATGATCTATGCCCATGTCGACGAGCAGTCGGTCGCCTCCGTCGTGTCGGACTGGACCGGCATCCCGGTCGGGCGGATGGTCAAGGACGAGATCGAGACGGTGCTCAACCTCGCCGAGACGCTGAACCGGCGCGTCGTCGGCCAGGGCCATGGCATCGGCATGATCGCCAAGCGGATCGAGACGAACCGCGCCAAGCTCGACAACCCCAACAAGCCGATCGGCGTCTTCATGCTCTGCGGCCCTTCGGGCGTGGGCAAGACCGAAACGGCGCTGGCCCTGGCCGAAGCGCTCTATGGCGGCGAGCAGAACGTCATCACCATCAATATGAGCGAGTTCCAGGAGGCGCATACCGTCTCGACGCTGAAAGGCGCGCCTCCCGGCTATGTCGGCTATGGCGAGGGCGGGCGGCTGACCGAGGCGGTGCGGCGCAAGCCCTATTCGGTGGTGCTGCTCGACGAGGTCGAGAAGGCGCATCCCGACGTGCACGAGCTGTTCTTCCAGGTCTTCGACAAGGGCCAGATGGAGGACGGCACCGGCAGGCGCATCGACTTCAAGAACACGCTGATCATCCTGACCTCGAATGTCGGCACCGACGAGATCATGAGCCAGGCCGGGAATGGCGCGGCCAAGCCCGACCCCGAGGAACTGGCGGTCTCGCTCAGGCCGGCGCTGCTCAAGGTCTTTCCGCCGGCGCTGATCGGGCGCCTCGTCACCATCCCCTATTATCCGCTCTCGCCGGAGATGCTGGGCGGCGTCGTCCGGCTCCAGCTCGGGCGCATCGGCAAGCGGCTGGCGGAAAATCACAAGGCCAGCTTCGGTTACGACGACGCGGTGGTCGAGCACATCGTCGCGCAGTGCAACGACCCGGATTCGGGCGGGCGCATGATCGACAACATCATCACCAACTCGATGCTGCCGGCGCTCTCACGGGCGATCCTCAATCTGCAGCTCGAGAAGAAGCCGCTGACCGAGGCGAAGGTCTCCGTCGAGAACGGCAGCTTCGCCTATCAGGTGGCTTGAGCAAGGCGAGCTAGCACCCGGTTTCAACTCCACCGAGGAGATTTGCCATGGCTGTTCCGGATTCCGGCAACCCGACGGACATCGCCAACGCCTCGCCTTCGCCGGGCGCCTGGGTCGACCGCTACTGGAACGTGCCGGCCGGTGACACGACGGTCTCGATCAACAAGTACATGATCGGGATTCACAATGCCGATGCGGGCGCGACCAAGCGTGGCCTCGTGGTGCAGGAAGCGACCAGGAAAAAGCTCTACGTCGACAAGAAGGCCTTCAATCGCGCCAGCATGGGCAAGGTCAGCCCCGATGATTGCGAGCATATCCTGAACCTTGCGCTGGAAACCGGAAAGGCGACGGAGGACACGATCCAGGCCTGGGCCGATCAGAGCCTCGGCGTCGACTGCACGGGCTTCGTCGTCGCCTACTACAGCGAGCTGGAGCGGATCAGCCTCGACAAATATTCGGGTGGCGCGAGCTGCCCGTTCCTCGTCGGCGCGGCCAAGAAGGGCAAGCCGCCCGGCCTAGCCAGCGCGCTGATCTGGGATTTCGACGAGGTGCGGACCGGCGACATGGTGGTCTGGATGACCGACCAGCTTCTGGAGACGCGCAAGCCCGGCCATATCGCGCTGGTATCCTACAACAACGTGGTTCCGGACGCGCTGCTGATCGCGCATTCCAACGGCGCCAATGACGGCTCCGGCCATTTCGGTCCGAAGCATGGCCGGCTCGGCTGGGATGAGGTCAAGACCGGGGCCAACGGCAAGTACATCCAGGTCGACAGCACCGGCAAGGTCATCATCGTGCGCCCGCCGGCCTGGATTCCGTGAGCGTCTGGAACCAGCCGATTTAGGACGAAACCACGCCGTCATTCCGGGGCTTCGCGCCAGCGAAGAGCCCGGAACCCAGAACCGATGCGGTTTCCGAGAGGACTGTTTGGGCCGGCTCGGCAAATCTTCGACGGCATCGGTTCTGGGTTCCGGGTTCGCCGCTGCGCAGCGCCCCGGAATGACGGCGTGGTTCCACCAAAAACCCAGCAGGCTCAAGTCGTGGGTTCCGGGTTCTTCGATGCGCGAAGTCCCGGAATGACAATGGTCGCTCTGTCCGGGCACGGCCCTGCAGATGTCCGGACCGCCTTAGACCGTCCTTGTTGCGGCTTCCTGCATGAAATCGTCGAGTGCCTCGGCTTCGTCGGCGGAGAGCCGCAGGCCGAGCTTGCTGCGCCGCCAGAGCACGTCCTGGGCACGGCGCGCCCATTCCGCCTTCATCAGGTAGCGGACCTCGCGCTCGTAGAGATCGGCGCCGAAATGGCGGCCGAGATCGGCCAGGCTCTCGGCGCCGTCGAGGATATCGCGCGCGCGGGTGCCGTAGGCGCGGGCGAGGCGCGTCGCCGTCCTGCGCTCCAGCCAGGGATGCGCGGCCGCGATCTCGCCGGCTAGCTCCTCGAAGGTGCCGACCGCGAAATCGCCGCCGGGCAGGGCGCCCGTCATCGTCCATTCGGCGCGGGCCGCCCAGGGCGCATGCGGCGCCAGCTTGGCGATGGCGGCCTCCGCAAGCCGGCGATAGGTCGTGATCTTGCCGCCGAAGACGGAGAGCAGAGGCGCCTCGCCCTGCCGAGCGTCTAGCGTCAGCACGTAGTCGCGGGTCGCTTCCTGTGCCTTCGAGGCACCGTCGTCATAGAGCGGACGCACGCCGGAATAGGTCCAGACCACGGCTTCGGGCTTCACCGGCTGGCGGAAATACTCGCTCGCGGCGGCGCATAGATAGGCGATCTCCTCGGGCGTCGCGGCGACTTCTGCCGGGTCGCCCTTGTAGTCGCGGTCGGTGGTGCCGATCAGGGTGAAATCCTGCTCGTAGGGGATCGCGAAGATGATGCGCCCGTCCGCGTTCTGGAAGATGTAGCAGCGGTCGTGCTCGTAGAGCCGGGGCACGACGATATGGCTGCCCTGGACCATGCGGACGCCGGCCCTGGCGTTGCTGTGGACGACGCCGTTCAGCACGTCGCCGACCCAGGGGCCGGCGGCATTGACGAGCGCCTTCGCCCAGATCGTCTGCCTGCCGTCCGCGCCTTCCGTCTCGATCTGCCAGAGGCCATCCTCGCGCCTTGCCGAGGCCACCTTCGTGCGCGTGTGAACCGCCGTGCCGCGCACGGCGGCGTCCATCGCGTTGAGCACGACGAGGCGGGCATCCTCGACCCAGCAATCGGAGTATTCGAAGGCCTTGGCCTTGTCGTCCTTCAGCGGCTGGCCTGCGGGGTCGTGCGCGAGGTCGAGCGTGCGCGTCGCCGGCAGGAGCTTCCGGCCGCCGATATGGTCGTAGAGGAAGAGGCCGAGCCGCAGCAGCCAGGCCGGGCGCAGGCCCTTGTGATGCGGCAGCACGAAGCGCAGCGGGCGGATGATGTGCGGCGCGATGGCCCAGAGCCGCTCGCGCTCCATCAGCGCCTCGCGCACCAGCCGGAACTCATAATGTTCGAGATAGCGCAGGCCGCCATGGATCAGCTTGGTCGAGCGCGACGAGGTGGCGCTGGCGAGATCGTCCTTCTCGAACAGCACGACCGACGCGCCGCGCCCGGCCGCATCGCGGGCGATGCCGCAGCCATTGATGCCACCGCCGATGACGGCGAGGTCGTATGCCGTGGCGGGGTTCGTGCCGAAGCCGGCGGTGGGCGAAGTCGTTTCGGAAGCCATGCTCGTCTTCTGGAAGGCCTGGGCACTCGGTTCAGCAATGGCGCCATCCAAGCCCGGCCAAGCCGGCGCCACAAGTCCGCTCCTGTCGCGAAATCATGGGCGATGTCAATTCGGATCGCTTGACGCGAGGCCCACGAGGCCGGAACTGGGGCCGGGGAAGGGCGCAGTGCTGCGGCTGGGATGATCGAGACAGAGCGAGATCGCGACGGGAACAGGCTGGCGGCGCGGGTCGAGGCGGCTCTCCGCTCGGTGCTGGAGCACGCCGGTGCCGCCGTGCTGGCCGTGCTGTTCCTCGTCGTGATGGCGGCGGTGCTGCGGCGCTATGTGTTCGGCGGCGGCTTCGTCTGGTCCGACGAACTCGCGATCTGGCTGCATCTGGTGCTGATCGCCATCGGCGCACCGCTCGCGGTGACCGGTACGCTGGCGATGCGGCTCGATGCGCTCGTTCGGTTGCTGCCTGCGCCGCTTCGCAGGCTCGCCGACATCTTCGCCGATGCGATCGCGTTTCACGGCGCTATAGTGCTGGCCGTGGGAGGGGCGAGCGTCGCGATGCTCGTCGGCGGGCAGTCAACCGTGCTCGGCCTGCCGGAAGCGCTGCGCTTCGCCGTCTTCGCCTGTGGCGGCGGGCTGACGGTGCTGGCGCTGTTTCTGCGCGCCGGACTCGTCCGGGGCTGGGCGGGGGCTGCTGCGTCGCTGGCGCTAGGCCTCGGCTTCTACGGTCTCGCGCAGCTCTCCTTCGATTTCTTCCCGACCCCGAGCCTCGTCGCGGCACTGGTTGCGGGGGCCGGGCTGCTGCTCGGCGCGCCCTTGCCCTTCGCCCTGCTGGCCGGCGTCTCCCTGACGGGTCCCTTCGGCGGATTGCTGCCGGAGCCGGCGATCGTGCAGACCACCGTGGGTGGCGTGGGCAAGTTCCTGCTGCTGGCCATCCCCTTCTTCCTGCTGGCCGGCGAACTCCTGACCGAGGGCGGCCTGGCCGAGCGGCTGATCCGCTTCGCCGCGACACTGGTCGGCCATTGGCGCGCGGGGTTGGCGCAGACGGCGCTGGTCGCCAGCGTGTTGTTCTCCGGTGCGTCCGGCTCCTCCGTGGCAAATGCCGCCTTCGGCGCCAAGGTGATGGCGCCGACGCTGGTGGCACGGGGGTATCCGCCCGCCAATGCGGCGGCGATCGTCGCCGGCGTCTCGATGCTCGACAACATCATCCCGCCTTCGATCGCCTTCCTGATCCTGGCCAGCGCGACCAATCTCTCGGTCGGCTCGCTGCTGGTCGGCGGCTTCGTCGCGGGCGGCGTGCTGGCACTGGCGCTCGCCATCGGCATCCATCTCAGCGTCCGCGGCGTCGTCGATGCGGCGCCGAAGGCCAGCGCGGCCGAGCGGGGCAGGGCGCTGATCGGGGCCATTCCCGCGATCGGGCTCGGCATCGTCGTCGTGGTCGGCATTCGCTTCGGCGTGGTGACCGTGACGGAAGCCTCAGCGCTGGCCGTCGCCTATGCCGCCATCGCGTGCCTGGCGTTGCGGAGCCTGAACGCGCGTAGCGTGCTGGCGGCGCTGTGCAAATCCGCGGCCGAGGCCGCCGCGATCGGGCTGTTGATCGGCGCCTCGGCGCCTTTCGCCTTCCTGCTCGCGGTGGATCGCATCTCCGAGCAGATGGCGGGGCTCGTCACCGCCTTCGGTGCCGGGCCCTATGCCGTGATGCTGCTCGCCAATCTCGTGCTGCTGATCGCCGGCCTCTTTCTCGACATCGGCGCCGCGATCCTGCTGCTGGCGCCGCTGCTGCTGCCCGTGGCCGTGGCGGCGGGCCTCGATCCCATCCAGTTCGGCGTCGTGCTCGTGGTCAACCTGATGATCCATGGGCTGACGCCGCCGCTCGGCATCCTCGTCTATGTCGTCAGCGGCATCATGCGGGTGCCGGCAGGCGCGGTCTTCCGGGCCGTGCTGCCGCTGCTGGGTGTCCTGCTGGCAGCTCTCATGGTCCTCTCGCTGGGCATGGCTGCGTGGCCGACGCTTGCGCCGGCGCTCAAGGCGCTGTTCTGATGAGGCCCGTTTGCCCGGCGCCCGCGCGCCGCCCTGTGCAGTCCCGCCGCCGAGCTCTCCCGGATCTGATGCCGATATGATCTACACTGACATCGCGACGCGGACGTATAATCACGGCTGGCGGCTCGACCCTATCATCCGCAGCCTGCTCGATACCGATTTCTACAAGCTGCTGATGCTGCAGATGATCCGGGCTTTCCATCCGGAGGTCCGCGTCACCTTCTCGCTGATCAACCGCTCGCGGCATATCCGCCTCGCCGACATCGTCGACGAGGGCGAGTTGCGCGCGCAGCTCGACCATGCGCGCTCGCTGCGCTTCACCAAGAAGGAGCTGATCTGGCTGACCGGCAACAGCTTCTACGGCAAGACGCAGATGTTCTCGCCGGACTTCATGGCCTGGCTCGCCGAATTCCAGCTGCCCGAATACGATCTGCGCAAGGTCGACGGCCAGTACGAGCTGCATTTTGAAGGTCCCTGGACCCACAGCACCATGTGGGAGGTGCCGGCTCTCGCCATCATCAACGAGCTCAGGGCGCGCCGGGTCATGCTCGGCCAGAGGCGCTTCTCGCTCGACGTGCTCTATGCGCGCGCCAAGGCGAAGATGTGGAACAAGGTGGAGCGGCTGCAGAAGCTGCCGAATCTCAGACTCTCCGATTTCGGCACGCGCCGGCGCCACGGCCATCTCTGGCAGCGCTGGTGCGTCCTGGCGCTGAAGGAGGGGCTGGGCAAGGCCTTCACCGGCACCTCGAACGTGCTGCTCGCGATGGACACCGATCTCGAGGCGATCGGCACCAACGCCCATGAGCTGCCGATGGTGCTGGCGGCGCTGGCCGATACCGACGAGGAGCTGCTGCGCGCACCTTATCGCGTGCTCGACGAATGGCGGCAGGTCTATGGCGGCAACCTGCTGATCGCGTTGCCGGACGCCTTCGGGACGCAGAGCTTCCTGCGCCATGCGCCGGACTGGGTGGCGGACTGGACCGGCTTCCGGCCGGACAGCGCGCCGCCGATCCCGGCAGGCGAGACAATCATGGAATGGTGGCGCCAGCATGGGCGCGATCCGCGCGAGAAGCTGCTGGTCTTTTCCGACGGGCTCGATGTCGATGCGATCGAGCGCGTCTACCATCATTTCGACGGCAAGGTGCGCATGGCGTTCGGCTGGGGCACCGACCTTACCAACGACCTCGTCGGCTGCTCGCCGGACGGCTCGCGTGCGCTCGATCCGATGTCGCTGGTCTGCAAGGTCACGAAAGCGAATGGCCGGCGGGCCGTGAAGCTCTCCGACAATCCCGAGAAGGTCTCGGGCGAACCGGAGATGGTGCAGCGCTATCGGCGGGTGTTCGGGGTTTGATGACGCAACGTCAGAAAAATATGTTGCCATTATGTTCCTCATGCGCGATGCTGCTCGCGGGTTGGGGGACTCGATATGTTGCGCTTTCTGGTTGTGCTGTTCGCGGCTGTCGCCGTCATTGCCGCTACGACGGCTTCGATTGCCGGTACAATAGGACGTGAGCGGCTGAACGAAGCTCGGCCTCTCAGCGAGACCGAGATGGCGGGGCTGCTGACGACCATGATCAAGGGGCGCCCGGGCGTGAGCGCCCTGCGCGTCGAAGCTGGCGATGTGGTTTTCAGGGCAGGCGGCCGCGATATAAGGATGGGGCTGGCCCCGCTCGGCGCGCAGTTCAACGCCTTGCCGGACGCAAAGAGCCGGCAGGGTGCCTACGACAAGCTCACGCAGCGCATCACTGAGGCTGTCGCCGGCCAGTTATCGGTCAAGACCGAAGCGGAGCGCGCACGGTTCATCGGGGCTCTGATCCCTGTCATGAAGAACCGATCCTATGTCGAGCAGTTCGCCGCCATGGCTCGCAAAAAGGGCGATCCCAACGCGCGGTTGCTATATGTTCCGCTGGAGGGCGACATCATCGTCGCAGCGGGACTGGATCTTCCGAAAATCACGCGCTTTGTCTCCGTTGGAGAAGGTGGTCTCTACGGGATGAGCGACAAGGACGTGTTGCGCGCGGCTCTGGACAACTGGGTCCGGCGCGTCGACAAATTTGAGATCCATGATTTCGGAAAGCTGCGGAAGTTCCATTTCGGCGAGGGCGACTACAACGCCTCGATCCTGCTCCTGGAGAATCCCTGGAAGGACATTCCAGATCTGCCGCTCAATGTCGCCATCGCCATGCCGTCTCGCGACCTCCTCGCATTTGGAGACGCCGACGACGCCGAGGTGGTCGCCGCGTTGCGGGCGCTGACGAAAGCGCCCGACGGAGGCTTTCCCGTCAGCAAGCAACTCTACAAGCTGGGCCCGCAGGGACTGGTCGTGATCCCGTGACGTTCACGGAGCGGATTTTGGCGCCGTTTCGCGGTCGACCGCGGTGCAGACCCCGCCAACAACCTCGTGGGCGGTGCGTCCGGTGACACGCGCGTGCTCGCCCCGATATCGCCGATCTGCAAGGTCGCGAAGGAACGGGCGTTCTGCGGTGAAACTCCGGCGATCCCGAGAAGGTCTCTGGCGAAGCGAAGACGGTGCAGCGCTATCGGCGCGTGTTAGGGCCGGCTGATACCAACGGCTGATTGCAGCCTTAGGGCGACGCGACATAGACGCCATGCCGACTCCGAGCGGAATGCGAGGAGATTCGCGACCGGAGATGCCTATGCCGTCACTATGCCGCTTCTTCCCCGTCATTGTTCTCGTGACCGTGCTGACCGGGTGCCTGTCGGCCAACAAACACGAATTGTCCATTGAGGACGTTCAAAGCTTCAAGTTCGTATCTGTGGAGGGCGAGGCGGCTCCAACGCTCTCCGGTGAATGGCTCAACATGCGGAACGACTTCCTGAAGTCGAAAGGGCTGTTGCCGCCGGAGGGGAACGAGCCCATTCCGCCAGAACAGGCGCAGCCGCGAGCGGAGCCGTCGCCCGTCGAACTGCGCGCTTTTCTTTCCGCGCAGTTCTCACCGCGCGTGAAGCGCGTATTTGCCGAGCCGCTGGCCGAAGAACTGCGCGGCCATCGG
The DNA here is from genome assembly GCF_057321085.1 of Allobosea sp. RIT-PG3_2. Taxonomy (NCBI): domain Bacteria; kingdom Pseudomonadati; phylum Pseudomonadota; class Alphaproteobacteria; order Hyphomicrobiales; family Alloboseaceae; genus Allobosea; species Allobosea sp. RIT-PG3_2. The sequence continues at coordinate 27,509 of NZ_JBXWCA010000005.1, forward strand.
CCTGTGCGTGTCGTTGTAAGTTTGCTTCAGGTCCAGATCGCGCCGGCAGTCAGCCGCTTCTTCAGGACGTTGGCGGCTGGGCAGGCCGGCAACAGCAACAGCATCACCGTGACCTTCACGATCGTCGATGCCAAGAGCGGTAAGGTCCTGCTGACTTCTCCGCCCATCCATCACTCTGGCACGGGTGGCGAGTTCATCGTCGATTTTGGCGGCGGGAAGCCGGGAGCTTTCGATCCCGACCCGATGACCCGCATGCTCGCATCTCTGCAACCGCAGTTTTCGAGCTGGCTTTTCAAGCGAGATCGATAGGGAGCTCAAGTCCGGATTTGTGGAGCGCCGAGGGTGGTCGGCTCTCGGCCTACCAATGCGACGACTGCTCGCGATATCGACCTTTGCCCAATCGCATCGTGGTGGATGCAGGCATGAGAGTTGTCTGATGCGAGGTGCGCCGCGAGCAACCTTGCATCCCCGCGCAAAACCCCCTAAGCGGACCCGCGTTTCAAGGCCCGAAGGGCCGCCTTCGAGGACAAGGGTGTCATGGCCAAAGAGAAATTCGCTCGTACGAAGCCGCACTGCAACATTGGCACGATTGGTCACGTCGACCATGGCAAGACGTCTTTGACGGCTGCGATCACGAAGGTTCTGGCGGAGACTGGCGGAGCGTCGTTCACGGCGTATGACCAGATCGACAAGGCGCCTGAGGAGAAGGCCCGCGGCATCACGATCTCGACGGCGCACGTCGAGTACGAGACCCCGGCCCGCCACTATGCGCATGTCGACTGCCCCGGTCACGCCGACTATGTGAAGAACATGATCACGGGCGCGGCGCAGATGGACGGCGCGATCCTGGTCGTGTCGGCGGCCGACGGCCCGATGCCGCAGACCCGCGAGCACATCCTGCTGGCGCGCCAGGTCGGCGTTCCCGCGCTGGTGGTGTTCATGAACAAGGTCGACCTGGTCGACGACGCCGAGCTGCTCGAGCTGGTCGAGATGGAAATCCGCGAGCTTCTGTCGAAGTACGACTTCCCGGGCGACGACATCCCGATCACCAAGGGCTCGGCCAAGGCCGCTCTGGACAACGTCACGCCGGAGATCGGCCATGACGCGGTGCTGGCGCTGATGAAGACGGTCGACGACTACATCCCGCAGCCTGAGCGTCCGATCGACCAGCCGTTCCTGATGCCGGTCGAGGACGTGTTCTCGATCTCGGGCCGCGGCACGGTGGTGACCGGCCGCGTCGAGCGCGGCATCGTCAAGGTCGGCGAGGAAATCGAGATCGTCGGTCTGAAGGACACGGTCAAGACGACGGTGACGGGCGTCGAGATGTTCCGCAAGCTGCTGGACCAGGGCCAGGCTGGCGACAACATCGGCGCGCTGCTGCGCGGCACGAAGCGCGAGGACGTCGAGCGCGGCCAGGTGCTGTGCAAGCCGGGCTCGGTGAAGCCGCACACGAAGTTCAAGGCCGAGGCCTACATCCTGACGAAGGAAGAGGGTGGCCGTCACACGCCGTTCTTCACCAACTACCGCCCGCAGTTCTACTTCCGCACGACGGACGTGACCGGCGTGGTGACGCTGCCCGAGGGCACGGAGATGGTGATGCCGGGCGACAACATCTCGATGGAGGTGACGCTGATCGCCCCGATCGCGATGGAAGAGAAGCTGCGCTTCGCCATCCGCGAAGGCGGACGTACCGTCGGCGCCGGCGTCGTCGCCAGCATCATCGCCTGATCGACGCGCATAGCGATTTGGGAAAGGGCGGTGGCGACACCGCCCTTTTCTTTTTGACCCGGTTCCGAGCCCATACCTGGAATGCAGGGCCAGCGTTGTCCGCGCCATCTGCGCGGAGGCGACATTCCATGCTCTAAATCGTTTTGAGAGAGCGGATCAGCCGCTCCCGTCGCGGAGGAGCCTGCCCATGCCATTCAAGCCGCCGTTTCCCGGTATCCATTCGATCGTCTTCGCCCTGTTCGACGAGAACGAACGGCTCGATCGAGCGGCGATGCGCCGGCAGGCTGAGATCAGCGTTGATCTCGACGTGCAGGGCATGGCGGCGCTGGGGCTCGCCACCGAGGTCTCGAAGCTCAGCTTCGCCGAGCGCTGCACCGTGATGGAATGGATGGCGGAGGATGTGGCGGGCAGGAAGCCGCTCGCCTTCACCATCTTCGGCTCCTCGGTGGCGGAGCAGGCCGAGCTGGTGAAGGTCGCCGAGAAGAACGGCGCCGACTGGGTGATTCTGCAGCCGCCGATGGTCGGCAGCTTCGGCGCGGCCGAGTATATCAGCTTCTTCGGTCGCATCGCCGATACGACCTCTCTGCCGGTCGCGATTCAGAATGCGCCGGCCTATATGGGGCGTGGTCTTTCGGCGGAGGATATCCGCGAACTCACACGCCGGCATCCGAACATCAGCCTGATCAAAGGCGAGGGCTCGGTCGTCGAGATCGAGCGCCTGATCGCTGTGACCGAAGGGCGGCTGCCGATCTTGAACGGGCGCGGCGGGCTCGAGCTCGTCGACAATTTCCGGGCGGGCTGCATCGGCATGATCCTGGCGCCCGATACGATCGACTACGCGCTGCGGGCCTACAATTTCTACAGGGCCGGGGACGAGGCGGGGGCGGATGCCGCCTATCGCGAGGTGCTGCCGGCGATCACCTTCATCATGCAGTCGATCGAGACGCTGCTCTGCTATGGCAAGCGCATCTTCGGCGCACGCGCCGGCATTCCGATCCATGATCGCGGTCCGGCGCTGAGGCCGACCGAGTTCGGTTTGAAGCTGGTCGAGCGCTATGCCCGGGAACTCGGCCCCTATCGCAAATGAGGATGCCGCGAGATTTCGACTTGAAATGTGCCGCGCCTTGGGGCACATGACGCGCACCTGCAGGGGTGTAGCTCAGTTGGTAGAGTACCGGTCTCCAAAACCGGTTGTCGTAGGTTCGAGCCCTACCGCCCCTGCCAGTCGCTCTCCGGGCGACTGAAGCGCGGACCGCAACGCGGTTTTCGAGCGCCATGACCCAGAATATCTACGACGACGAGACTTTTTTCGCGGGCTATAGCCGGCTGCCGCGTTCCGTCCATGGATTGGACGGGGCGCCGGAATGGCCGGTTCTACGTTCGATGCTGCCGGAACTCGCCGGCAAGGACGTGCTCGATCTCGGCTGCGGCTTCGGCTGGTTCTGTCGCTTCGCTGCGGGTGAGGGCGCCCGGAGCGTGCTCGGAATCGACGTCTCCGAGAAGATGCTGGAGCGGGCAAGGCGCGAGACGCGCGAGGCCGGCGTCGTCTACGAACGCGCCGATCTCGAAAGCTTCGTGCCGCAGCCTGCCGCCTTCGATCTCATCTACAGCTCTCTCGCCTTTCACTATCTCGCCGATCTCGCCGGGCTGTTCGGCCGCGTGCATGCGGCGCTGAAGCCCGGCGGAAGCCTGGTCTGTTCGGTCGAGCATCCGCTCCTGACCGCACCGGCCCGGCAGGAATGGCTCGCGGACGCCGATGGTCGCGCGACCTGGCCGGTCAATGGCTACCTCGACGAGGGCGAGCGGGTCAGCAACTGGCTGGCGGAGGGCGTGGTCAAGCGCCACCGCACCATCGCGACCTATGTCGATCTGCTGCTGGCCGCAGGCTTCTCGCTGACGAAGCTGGTCGAATGGGCTCCGAGCCCGGAACAAGTCGCCGCCGAGCCGGGCTGGGCGAAGGAGCGCGAGCGGCCGTTCTTCCTGCTGATGGCTGCAAGCCGGAACTGAGGATGCCGTGGCCCGAAAGGCTCTTGGCTAACGGCTCCAAGCGATGTAAGAGGCTTGCGATGACGGCGCGCGACCCCTCCGGGTCCCGCGCCGCGAATGTTTCAGGACGGCCGATTCGGCGTCGCGGCAAGGCCGGGCGCAGCTTCGGAACCCGAGGTGGTTCATGGCGAAATCCAATCCCTTCCAGTTCCTGCAGGACGTGCGCTCCGAGGCGTCCAAGGTCACCTGGCCTTCGCGCCGGGAGACGCTGATCACCACGGGCCTCGTGCTCGCGATGGTGGTCGCCTCCAGCCTGTTCTTCCTCTTCACCGACACCGTCATCCGCTGGGTGCTCGGCATCATCCTCGGCGCCCGTTGAACGGAATTACGAACGTGAGCACCCGCTGGTACATCGTCCACGCCTATTCGAACTTCGAGAACAAGGTCGCCCAGTCGATCCGTGACCAGGCGGCGCAGCGCAACCTCGCCGACAAGTTCGACGAGGTGCTGGTGCCGACCGAGAAGGTCGTCGAGGTCCGTCGCGGCCGCAAGGTCGACACCGAGCGCAAGTTCTTCCCCGGCTACGTGCTGGTGAAGTGCGAGATGACCGACGAGGTCTACCACCTCATCAAGAACACGCCGAAGGTCACCGGCTTCCTCGGTGCCGACAAGGCCAAGCCCATGCCGATCCCCGAGCATGAAGCGATGCGGATCAAGGGACAGGTCGCCGAGGGCATCGAGCGGCCGAAGCCGACGATCGTTTTCGAGGTCGGCGAGCAGGTCAAGGTGGCGGATGGCCCCTTCGCCTCGTTCAACGGCGTCGTCGAGGATGTCGACCATGCCCGCGCCCGCCTCAAGGTCGCGGTCTCGATCTTCGGCCGCGCCACGCCGGTCGAGCTGGAATACAGCCAGGTCGAGAAGCTCTGAGCCGGCTGATATTCCTGGGCCGGATCTGCAATCGGTTCCGTTAGGTTAAGCGGCCTTTAACACAACTGCGCCAACGCTTTGCGTCGGTAATCCGACGCAGGGCACGATGTTTCCCAGTTTCTTCAAGGCCACGGTTCGCCAGCGGCTCACGCTCTGGGCGTTGATCCTCGGCGTCCTCGCTTGCGTGTTCGGCGCCGCCGAGACCATCGGCTCCATCAAGCTCGCCGGCTTCGCCAGGGCGATCGCCGCCCATACCGGCGCTGCGGCGATGCTCTCGGAAACGGACGCCGCCTATAGCCACGTCGTCGTCGCGATCGTCTCCGGGGGCGATCGCCGCGGCCTTTCAGATGACATCGAGCTCATGACGGCGGCGGCGAAGGCCGTGGCCGAACGCAGCGAGGGCGAGATCGCCGCACGGGCGGCCGATGCTGTCCAGGGGCTGCAGGAGCTTTCGTCGAAGCTCGGGGCCGATGCCGCGGTCGCGCGCGAGGCGCTACGTAAGGTTGCCGGGCAGCGCAACGAGCTGCGCGTGCTGCTGAACGCGGCGATGGTGGGTGTCAGCGAGGCACTCGGCGCCCAGGTCGAAAGCTCGCGGCAGAACACGGTGCTGCTGGCGGCGCTCGGTCTCTTCCTGGCCGCCCTGATCATTTCCTTCGAACATCGCTGGCTGGTGCGTCCGATCTCGACAATGGCCACGGCTCTGGGTGCGCCGGGAGAGGATGCCGGCTGGGTGCGCAAGCTCGCACGCCGCGGCGACGAGATCGGCATGCTCGGCCGGGCGCTGCAGGCCCATCTCTCGGATGAGAAGCTAAGGCAGGAGGCGGCAAAGGAGCGGCTCGCCTCGCTGGCCGGAGAGGTCGAGCGGCAACAGGCGTTGCGGGTCAGCGGTCAGGCCTTTCAGGACAACATCGCCGGCATCGCCACGGCGCTCGAAACCCATGCCGCGAGCATGACCGACGCGTCGAACGAACTCTCGCAGCTCTCCGGCTTCGTCGATCAGCACGCTGGTGCGGCGGCGCAGTCGAGCCAGCGTGCCGCCATCCATGTCGGCCAGATGTCCTCGTCGCTGAATGAAATCGCCGAGCTTCTCGCGACGACGGCCGGCGAGGCCCGCCGGACCTCGGGGATCGCGAACGCGGCGAAATCCCTGGTCGAGGAAGCGACAGACGACAGCGTGCTGCTGCGCGAGGCGGTGGGCTCGATCTCCGCCGTGGTGACGCTGATCAGCACCGTCGCCAACCAGACCAATCTCCTTGCGCTCAATGCGACCATCGAGGCGGCAAGGGCCGGGGAAAGCGGGCGCGGTTTCGCGGTGGTGGCCGCCGAGGTGAAGCAGCTCGCCAATCGGACCGCGGAGGCGACCGGGCAAGTGCGGCACGGACTCGATTCCATCGGCACGGCCGCCGAGCGGATCATCGGGCGCATCGGCTCCCTCGTCGCTTCGGTCAATGCCGTCGAGACCGCCGCAGATTCGATCGCCGAGCTGGCGCGCAAGCAGGACGACACCTCGCGCTCGATCAACATCGGCACTGCGCAAACCGCGGGCGACGTGCGGGGCATGGCCGAACAGGTCGAGCAGGTCGCCGGCATGATCGAGGATTGGCGCCGGATGACGGAGCGGATGGCCAAGGCTTCCGCCGACATCGACGGTCAGGCCGCTGCCCTGAGGCAGGCGGTCGACAGCTTCATGACTGATAGGCAAGGCGTGCAGCACGCATGACGATGCTCACCGATTCCCGGAATGCCGCCACGGTCCGCCGGCAGCGTATCGGCGCCCATGAGTTTCCGCTCCTGGCCAAGGTGCTGCACTGGAGCACGGCAGCGCTCGTCCTGATGCTGTTCTGCATCGGGATCCTGATGAAGGAGATCGGAGGCGGCGCCTGGGCGGACGGACTTATGACCTTTCACAAGACGGCCGGGTTCCTGCTGCTCGCCCTGGTGGCGGCTCGGCTGGCCTACCGCATCTTCGCGCGGCTGCGCGGGCGCTGGTCCCGCACGGCCGGCGGGCGGACGGTGCACCGGGTTCTCTATGGCCTGCTGATCGCGATTCCGCTGCTCGGGCTGGCGGGCGTGTCGGATTTTGGTGCGCGGGAGATCTATGGCGGGGTTTCCCTGCCGGCGATCTGGCCTGAGGGTGCCGGGCATGCGGACATGCTGTTCCGCGGCCACGCGATCCTGGCCTTCGTACTCGTCGGGCTGGTCGCCGTTCATATATGCCTTGCCCTCGACGATTATATCCAGCATGTCCAGAAAGCCGACATGCCGGGGGCTCAGGCCGCGAAGCCCCCTTCCATTCCGCAGCCGGATATGCGATAGGCCCGGCCTCAACCGCGTGGAAGGCGTGCCGGTCGCCAGCCGGATCAAAGGCGCCGCACCACGCACTGCAACCACCCCGGCCCCGATGAAGAGCATCGGCAGGCGGGGTCGTCGTCGTTCCGGATAGGCATCCGGGCAGGCGGCAGGAGCAGCCATCATGGCAAAGAAGATCACGGGCTACGTGAAGCTTCAGGTTCCGGCGGGCGCGGCCAATCCGTCGCCGCCGATCGGTCCGGCGCTGGGTCAGCGCGGCCTCAACATCATGGAATTCTGCAAGGCCTTCAACGCGAAGACCGCGCAGATGGAAAAGGGCATGCCGATCCCGGTGATCATCACCGCGTATCAGGATCGCTCCTTCACCTTCGAAATGAAGCAGCCGCCGGTGTCCTACTGGCTGAAGAAGGCCGCTGGCCTCACCTCCGGCTCGAAGACTCCGGGCCGTGGCGGCAACGTCGGCAAGGTGACCGCTGCTCAGATCGGCGAGATCGCCGAGAAGAAGATGGCGGATCTCAACTGCGACACCGTCGAATCGGCTTCGGCCATGATCCGTGGCTCGGCCCGCTCGATGGGCCTGGAAGTCGTGGGCTGAGGGGGCTGACATGGCACATACCGGAAAGCGCGTCGTCAAGGGCCGTGAAGGCATTGACCGCACCAAGCTCTACCCGCTCGATCAGGCTGTCTCGTTCATCAAGGACCGGGCCAACGCCAAGTTCGACGAGACCGTCGAGATCGCGATGAATCTCGGCGTCGATCCGCGTCACGCCGACCAGATGGTCCGCGGCGTCTGCAATCTGCCGAACGGCTCGGGCCGCACGCTGCGCGTCGCCGTCTTCGCTCGTGGCGCCAAGGCTGACGAGGCCAAGGCCGCGGGTGCCGACATCGTCGGCGCCGAGGAGCTGGTCGAGTCCGTCCAGAAGGGCGAGATCAACTTCGATCGCTGCATCGCGACCCCGGACATGATGGGTCTCGTCGGCCGTCTCGGCAAGGTGCTCGGCCCGCGCGGCCTGATGCCGAACCCGCGCGTCGGCACCGTGACGATGGACGTCACCGCCGCCGTCGCCGCCTCGAAGGGTGGTTCGGTCGAGTTCCGCGTCGAGAAGGCCGGCATCATCCACGCCGCCGTCGGCAAGGCCTCGTTCTCGGCCGAGAAGCTCTCGGAGAACATCAAGGCTTTCGTCGACTCGGTCGCCAAGGCGAAGCCCGCCGGCGCCAAGGGCACCTATATCCAGCGCGTCGCGATCTCCTCGACCATGGGCCCGGGCGTCAAGGTCGAGCCGAACACTGTCGTCGGCGGCTGATCGATGCAGGGAAGAGCGGCCAGATCGCCGGCCGCTCACCCGCTCTTGATTTCGTGAAGTCAAGAGCCTACTTGGCAGAAGCAGGCGAAGGCGCTATGACGCTCGCCTGTTTCCATGAGTGACGAGGCTCCGGCGTGCTTGGCACGAAGGGGTCCGTTTCGCGTTTTTCGGCGGTTTTCCGCTGAAGAAATGGGTGCTTCAGGTTCGGAAGAGCGATTTTTCGAGCGGGAATCACCCAGTCCTGTCTGAGACTGCAGGTGCTCCGGAGCTTCGGCCCCGGGCATAATTTCGCCAAGAGGCCTGCATAGACGGTGCAAGAGCTTAATCCCGGATCGCAGGATCCGGAGAAGACGGTTCGAACCATCTCGCCCGATCGCGGCCCTTTCGGGTTCGGGAGCGGGGACAGGGCACCAAGCGTCGCTTCGCGGGACGCCGGTGTCAACCGGGGTTCCAGGAAGCGACACGTGCAACCGGCGGCAAGCCCTCGAAAGCCTGCCGCCTACCGGAGAGAGCCCAGTGGATAAAACGGCAAAAAAAGATGCCGTCGCGTCGCTGAACGATGTGTTTGCGAACACGTCGGTCGTCGTCGTGGCCCACTATGCGGGCTTGACCGTGGCCCAGTTCCAGAAGCTTCGTCGCGAGATGAAGGCGAATGGCGCCACTGTTAAGGTCGCAAAGAACCGGCTGGCCAAGATCGCTCTTGAAGGCACCGACGTCGCGTCCATCAGCAATCTGCTGACGGGTCCCACCCTGATCGCTTATTCAAACGATCCGGTCGCGGCGCCGAAGGTCGCCACCGCTTTCGCCAAGGAGAACGACAAGCTCGTCATCCTGGGCGGCGCGATGGGCACGACCGCCCTGAACCCCGATGGTGTCAAGGCTCTGGCCACGATGCCCTCGCTCGACGAATTGCGCGCCAAGTTGGTCGGCCTCATCCAGGCCCCGGCCACGAAGCTTGCGCAGCTCTCGACTGCGCCGGCTGCGAAGCTCGCGCGGGTGTTCCAGGCATATGCCGACAAGGATGCGGCCTGAACGGCCTGCTGATCCCGATATCGTTCGAACCTCTTACACGTAGGAACCCAAAATGGCTGATCTTACCAAGCTCGTCGACGAGCTGTCGTCGCTCACCGTTCTCGAGGCCGCCGAGCTCGCGAAGCTCCTCGAAGAGAAGTGGGGCGTTTCCGCTGCCGCCGCCGTCGCGGTTGCCGCTGGCCCGGCCGCTGGTGGCGCTGCCGCCGCCGCTGTCGAAGAGCAGACCGAGTTCACCGTTGTCCTGGCCGCGGCCGGCGACAAGAAGATCGAGGTGATCAAGGAAGTCCGCGCCATCACCGGCCTGGGCCTCAAGGAAGCCAAGGATCTGGTCGAAGGCGCCCCGAAGCCGGTCAAGGAGTCGGTCGGCAAGGACGAGGCCGAGAAGCTCAAGAAGCAGCTCGAGGCCGTCGGCGCCAAGGTCGAGCTCAAGTGAGCTAGGGCCGGCTGATGCCGGTCCGACCGTAGTCACTATCGACAGTCCCGGGGCGGGCTACGCCTCCGGGGCTGTTGCGTCGTTTCCGCGCTAGTGCGCGGGAGTTGTTGTTGGAGCCTGTCGCAACCTTGCGACGTAGCTCCGATGGAAATGCAGGTCGGCGCGATGCAGCGCCGAACGGCTCACCCGGCGGCCTTGGGGCTGTCGCCACGGACCACCGGGTGAGCCGTCCGAAGAGATTGCGAGGAACAACATGGTCAATTCGCTCCAGGGTCGCAGGCGCGTCCGCAAGTTCTTCGGCAAACTCAAGGAAGTGGCGCAGATGCCGAACCTCATCGAGGTTCAGAAGGCGTCCTATGACCAGTTCCTGATGGTCGACGAACCCAAGGGCGGCCGGGCCGACGAGGGATTGCAGTCCGTCTTCAAGTCGGTCTTCCCGATCGGCGATTTTTCCGGCGCTTCGCTGCTGGAGTTCGTGAAGTACACCTTCGAGCCGCCGAAATACGACGTCGACGAGTGCCGCCAGCGCGGCATGACCTTCTCGGCGCCGCTCAAGGTGACGCTGCGCCTGATCGTGTTCGATATCGATCCCGACACCCAGGCGAAGTCCGTCAAGGACATCAAGGAGCAGGATGTCTACATGGGCGACATGCCGCTCATGACGGATAACGGCACCTTCATCGTCAACGGCACCGAGCGCGTCATCGTCTCGCAGATGCATCGTTCGCCGGGCGTGTTCTTTGATCACGACAAGGGCAAGACCCACTCCTCGGGCAAGCTGCTCTTCGCCGCGCGCATCATCCCGTATCGCGGTTCCTGGCTCGACATCGAGTTCGACGCCAAGGACATCGTCTACGCCCGCATCGACCGGAAGCGTAAGATCCCGGTCACCTCGCTGCTGTTCGCGCTCGGCATGGACGGCGAGGAGATCCTCAACCGCTTCTACAACCACATCACCTACACCAAGGACCCCAAGGGCTGGCGCGTTCCCTACGACGCGGAGCGCATGAAGGGCTTCAAGGCCAATGAGGACCTGATCGACGCCGAAACCGGCGAGGTCGTGGTCGAGGCCGGCAAGAAGCTCGTCGCCCGCACCGCCCGCCAGCTCGCCGAGAAGGGCCTGAAGTTCCTGCGCGCGCAGGACGAGGATCTCTATACGCAGTACATCGCCGAGGACCTGGTCAATCCGGCGTCGGGCGAAGTCTATGCCGAGGCCGGCGAGGAGATCACCGAGAAGCTGCTGAAGCAGCTGACCGATGACGGCTTCGACGAGATCCCGGTGCTCGACATCGACCACATCACGGTCGGCCCCTACATCCGCAACACGCTGAACGTCGACAAGAACTCGCGCCGCGAGGAAGCCCTGTTCGACATCTACCGCGTGATGCGTCCGGGCGAGCCGCCGACGCTCGAGACGGCTGAGAACATGTTCCAGTCGCTGTTCTTCGATCCGGAGCGCTACGACCTCTCGGCCGTCGGCCGCGTGAAGATGAACATGCGCCTCGACCTCGACGCCGAGGACACCGTGCGCATCCTGCGCAAGGAGGACATCTTCGCGGTCGTCAAGGCGCTGGTCGACCTGCGCGACGGCAAGGGCGAGATCGACGACATCGACCATCTCGGCAACCGTCGCGTCCGCTCGGTCGGCGAGCTGATGGAGAACCAGTACCGTCTGGGCCTGCTGCGCATGGAGCGCGCCATCAAGGAGCGCATGTCGTCGGTCGACATCGACACCGTGATGCCGCAGGACCTGATCAACGCCAAGCCGGCGGCTGCCGCCGTGCGCGAGTTCTTCGGTTCCTCGCAGCTCTCGCAGTTCATGGACCAGACGAACCCGCTCTCGGAAGTCACTCACAAGCGTCGCCTTTCGGCGCTTGGCCCGGGTGGTCTGACCCGCGAGCGCGCCGGCTTCGAGGTGCGCGACGTGCACCCGACGCATTACGGCCGCATCTGCCCGATCGAGACGCCGGAAGGCCCGAACATCGGCCTGATCAACTCGCTTGCCACCTTCGCGCGGGTGAACAAGTACGGCTTCATCGAGAGCCCGTATCGCCGCATCCGCGACGGCAAGGTCACGGACGAGGTGATCTATCTCTCGGCGATGGAAGAGGCGAAGTACAACGTCGCCCAGGCGAATGCCGCCGTCGACAAGGAAGGCCGCCTCACCGACGACCTGATCGTCTGCCGCCGCGCCGGCGAAGTCATCGTCACGCCGGTCGACAAGGTCGACTTCCAGGACGTGTCGCCGAAGCAGCTCGTCTCGGTCGCCGCGGCGCTGATCCCGTTCCTCGAGAACGACGACGCCAACCGCGCGCTGATGGGCTCGAACATGCAGCGCCAGGCGGTGCCGCTGGTTCGCGCCGACGCGCCTTTCGTCGGCACCGGCATGGAAGCGGTCGTTGCCCGCGACTCGGGCGCTGCCATCGCGGCCCGCCGCGGCGGCATCGTCGATCAGGTCGACGCGACCCGTATCGTCATCCGCGCTTCCGACGAGATGGACCCGACCAAGCCGGGCGTCGACATCTACCGTCTGCAGAAGTTCCAGCGCTCCAACCAGTCGACCTGCATCACGCAGCGCCCGCTGGTGCGCGTCGGCGACATCATCAAGAAGGGTGACATCGTCGCGGACGGCCCGTCGACCGAGTTCGGCGAGCTCGCGCTCGGCCGCAACGTGCTCGTCGCGTTCATGCCGTGGAACGGCTACAACTTCGAGGATTCGATCCTTCTCTCCGAGAACATCGTGTCCCAGGACGTCTTCACCTCGATCCATATCGAGGAGTTCGAGGTCATGGCCCGCGACACCAAGCTCGGCCCGGAGGAGATCACGCGCGACATTCCGAACGTTTCGGAAGAGGCGCTGAAGAACCTCGACGAAGCCGGCATCGTCTATATCGGCGCCGAAGTGGCGGCTGGCGACATCCTCGTCGGCAAGATCACGCCGAAGGGCGAGAGCCCGATGACGCCGGAAGAGAAGCTGCTGCGCGCGATCTTCGGCGAGAAGGCCTCGGACGTCCGCGACACCTCGCTCCGGGTTCCGCCCGGCGTGCAGGGCACGATCGTCGAGGTCCGCGTGTTCAACCGCCACGGCGTCGACAAGGACGAGCGCGCCCAGGCGATCGAGCGCGAGGAAATCGAGCGTCTCGCCAAGGACCGCGACGACGAGCAGGCGATCCTGGACCGCAACACCTTCGCGCGTCTGGCGGAGATCCTGACCGGGAAGACCGGCCTTGCCGGCCCGAAGGGCTTCAAGAAGGACACGGTCATCACCCGCGAGGTGATGAGCGAGTTCCCGCGTTCGCAGTGGTGGCTGTTCGCCACCGCCGAAGACTCGCTGATGACCGAGATCGAGGCGATGCGGAAGCAGTACGACGAGTCGAAGAAGCGCCTCGAGCAGCGCTTCCTCGACAAGGTCGAGAAGCTGCAGCGCGGCGACGAACTGCCTCCGGGCGTGATGAAGATGGTCAAGGTCTTCGTCGCGGTGAAGCGCAAGATCCAGCCGGGCGACAAGATGGCCGGCCGTCACGGCAACAAGGGAGTGGTCTCGCGCATCGTGCCGGTGGAGGACATGCCGTTCCTCGAGGACGGCACCCATGCCGACATCGTGCTGAACCCGCTCGGCGTGCCCTCGCGCATGAACGTCGGCCAGATCCTGGAGACGCATCTGGGTTGGGCCGCCGCCGGTCTCGGCAAGCAGATCGGCAAGGCGCTCGACGCCTACAAGAAGTCGAACGACTTCAAGGCGCTGAAGGCTTCGTTCGATGCCGTCTACGAGGACAACGAGATCATCGCCTCGATGGACGAGAACGAACTCGTCGAGATGGGTCAGAACCTGCGCCGTGGCGTGCCGGTGGCGACGCCGGTCTTCAACGGTGCGAAGGAAGCCGATATCGAGCGGCTTCTGGAGCAGGCCGGCCTGCACTCGTCGGGTCAGTCGACGCTCTATGACGGCCGCACCGGTGAGCCCTTCGACCGCAAGGTCACCATGGGCTACATCTACATGCTGAAGCTGCACCACCTCGTGGACGACAAGATCCACGCGCGTTCGATCGGTCCGTACTCGCTCGTCACTCAGCAGCCGCTGGGCGGCAAGGCGCAGTTCGGCGGCCAGCGCTTCGGCGAGATGGAGGTCTGGGCGCTCGAAGCGTACGGTGCCGCCTACACGCTGCAGGAGATGCTGACGGTGAAGTCGGACGACGTCGCGGGCCGCACGAAGGTCTACGAGTCGATCGTGCGCGGCGAGGACAACTTCGAAGCGGGCATCCCCGAGAGCTTCAACGTGCTCGTCAAGGAGATGCGTTCGCTCGGCCTCAACGTCGAGCTGATCAATAACAAGGTGAAGCCGGGCGAGTTGCCGCCCGCCGAAGCGGCCGAATAAGCCGCGACCGAGCCTTGAACATTGCCGGCGGCACTCACGCCGCCGGCCTTCGGAATTTACCAGCCGGGCAGGGCGGCCTTAGCCCCCGCCGGCGGAAGGAGACAGGCGATGAAGCAAGAGGTCATGAACCTTTTCGGCCAGCAGCCGGTGCAGCAGGCCTTCGACGCGATCAAGATCTCGATCGCGAGCCCGGAGAAGATTCTGTCCTGGTCCTATGGCGAGATCAAAAAGCCGGAGACCATCAACTACCGCACGTTCAAGCCTGAGCGTGACGGCCTGTTCTGCGCGCGCATCTTCGGGCCGATCAAGGACTACGAGTGCCTGTGCGGCAAGTACAAGCGCATGAAGTTCAAGGGCGTCATCTGCGAGAAGTGCGGCGTCGAAGTCACGCTGGCCCGCGTCCGGCGCGAGCGCATGGGCCATATCGAGCTGGCCGCCCCGGTCGCGCATATCTGGTTCCTGAAGTCGCTGCCCTCGCGCATCGGCCTGCTGATGGATATGCCGCTCAAGGACCTGGAGCGCATCCTCTACTTCGAAAGCTACGTCGTCATCGAGCCGGGCCTGACCCCGCTCAAGGACCGTCAGCTTCTGTCGGAGGAGGAGTATGTCCGCTGCCAGGAGGAGTATGGCGCCGACACCTTCACCGCCATGATCGGCGCGGAAGCGATCCGCGAGATGCTGCGCGCGCTCGACCTCGACCAGATCAACGCCGATCTCAAGCATGAGATCGCGACGACGACGTCGGAGCTGAAGCCCAAGAAGCTGATGAAGCGCCTCAAGATCATCGAGGCCTTCCAGGAGTCGGGCAACAAGCCGGAATGGATGGTGATGACCGTGATTCCGGTCATCCCGCCGGATCTGCGTCCTCTCGTGCCGCTCGACGGCGGCCGCTTCGCGACCTCCGACCTGAACGACCTCTATCGCCGCGTCATCAACCGCAACAACCGCCTGAAGCGGCTGATCGAGCTGCGCGCGCCGGACATCATCATCCGCAACGAGAAGCGGATGCTGCAGGAGTCGGTCGACGCCCTGTTCGACAACGGCCGCCGCGGCCGCGTCATCACGGGTGCCAACAAGCGCCCGCTGAAGTCGCTCGCCGACATGCTGAAGGGCAAGCAGGGCCGCTTCCGCCAGAATCTGCTCGGCAAGCGCGTCGACTATTCCGGCCGCTCGGTCATCGTCGTCGGACCGGAGATGAAGCTCCACCAGTGCGGCCTGCCGAAGAAGATGGCGCTCGAGCTGTTCAAGCCGTTCATCTATGCTCGCCTCGACGCCAAGGGCTACTCGACCACGGTCAAGCAGGCCAAGAAGCTCGTCGAGAAGGAGAAGCCGGAGGTCTGGGATATCCTGGACGAGGTCATCCGCGAGCATCCGGTGATGCTGAACCGCGCGCCGACGCTGCACCGCCTTGGCATCCAGGCCTTCGAGCCCGTGCTGATCGAGGGCAAGGCGATCCAGCTTCACCCGCTGGTCTGCGCCGCCTTCAACGCGGACTTCGACGGCGACCAGATGGCCGTGCACGTCCCGCTGTCGCTCGAGGCGCAGCTCGAAGCGCGCGTGCTGATGATGTCGACCAACAACATCCTGCACCCGGCGAACGGCCAGCCGATCATCGTGCCGTCGCAGGACATCGTGCTCGGCCTCTACTACCTCTCGATCGTCTCGGACGGCGAGCCCGGCCAGGGCAAGGTCTTCGGTGATCTGGGCGAGCTCGAGCATGCGCTGCACGAGAAGGTCGTGACGCTGCATTCGAAGATCAGATACCGCTGGACCGGCACCGGCCAGGACGGCAAGCCGTATACCAAGATCTACGAGACCACGCCGGGCCGCGTGATCCTCTCGACCGCGCTGCCGGATCATCCGGCCGTGTCCTTCGACGTCGTCAACAAGCTGATGACGAAGAAGGAAATCTCCGGAATGATCGACGCCGTTTATCGCGGCTGCGGTCAGAAGGAATCGGTGATCTTCTGCGACCGCGTCATGGGGCTCGGCTTCAAGCACGCCTTCAAGGCCGGCATCTCCTTCGGCAAGGACGACATGGTCGTGCCGGAGAACAAGTGGCAGATCGTCGACACGACCCGCGCGCTCGCCAAGGACTACGAGCAGCAGTACCAGGACGGCCTGATCACGCAGGGCGAGAAGTACAACAAGGTCGTCGACGCCTGGGCGAAGTGCTCCGACAAGCTCGCCCAGGAGATGATGGCCCGCATCTCGACCGTCCAGAAGGACGAGACCGGCCGCGACAAGCAGATCAACTCGATCTACATGATGTCGCACTCGGGCGCCCGTGGTTCGCCGGCGCAGATGCGCCAGCTCGCCGCCATGCGCGGCCTGATGGCCAAGCCGTCGGGCGAGATCATCGAGTCGCCGATCATCTCGAACTTCAAGGAAGGCCTCGACGTTCTCGAGTACTTCAACTCGACCCACGGCGCCCGCAAGGGCCTCGCCGATACGGCGCTCAAGACGGCCAACTCCGGCTATCTGACCCGCCGTCTCGTCGACGTGGCGCAGGACGCGATCATCTCCGAGGTCGATTGCGGCTCCGAAAACGGCATCAAGATGCGCGCCATCGTCGATGCCGGCCAGGTTGTCGCCTCGCTCGGCGTGCGCATCCTGGGCCGCTCCGCGGCTGAGGACGTGACCGACATCGATGGCAACGTTCTCGTGCCGAAGGGCACGATGATCGAGGAGAGCCATATCGAGAAGATCAACGCCGCCGGCGTCCAGGAGGTGAAGATCCGCTCGGTTCTCACCTGCGCGACCAAGAATGGCGTCTGCGCGACCTGCTATGGGCGCGATCTGGCCCGTGGCACGCCCGTCAACATGGGTGAGGCCGTCGGCGTCATCGCGGCGCAGTCGATCGGTGAGCCGGGTACGCAGCTCACCATGCGCACCTTCCACATCGGCGGCGCGGCCACCATCGCCGACCAGTCCTTCGTCGAGTCGAACTTCGAAGGCACGGTCAAGATGCGTAACCGCAACGTCGCGCGGAACTCGGACGGCGACCTCATCGCCATGGCGCGCAACATCGCCATCGTGATCGTCGGCCCGGACGGCGCCGAGCGCGCCGTGCACCGCGTCCAGTTCGGCTCGAAGCTGCGGGTCGACGAGGGCGACAAGGTCAAGCGCGGCCAGCGTCTGATCGAGTGGGATCCCTATTCCCGCCCGATCCTGGCCGAGGTGGACGGCAAGGTCGGCTACGAGGATCTCGTGGACGGCATGTCGATGACCGAGACGACCGACGAGGCGACCGGCATCTCGAAGCGCGTCGTGATCGACTGGCGCGGCTCGGCCCGTACGGCCGACCTCAAGCCCGCGATGACGATCACGGGCACGGACGGCAAGATCGCGAAGCTCGCCCGTGGTGGCGATGCCCGCTACATCCTGCCTGTCGACGGCATCATCTCGGTGGAGCCGGGCCACTCGATTAAGGCCGGCGACGTGCTGGCGCGTGTCTCGACCGACTCGGCCAAGACCCGCGACATCACCGGCGGTCTGCCGCGCGTCGCGGAACTTTTCGAGGCGCGTCGTCCGAAGGACGCGGCGATCATCGCCGAGAAGTCGGGCGTCATCGGCTTCGGCAAGGACTACAAGAACAAGCGTCGCGTCACGCTGACGCCGCATGACGGTTCCGACGGGGTCGAGTACCTGATCCCGAAGGGCAAGCACATCCATCTCCAGGACGGCGACGTCGTGGAGGTCGGCGACTACATCCTCGACGGTAACCCGGCCCCGCACGACATCCTGGCGATCAAGGGCGTCGAGGAGCTGGCGGCTTATCTGGTGAACGAGATCCAGGAGGTCTATCGCCTCCAGGGCGTCGGCATCAACGACAAGCACATCGAGGTCATCGTCCGGCAGATGCTGCAGAAGGTCGAGATCACGGAGTCCGGAGACAGCGACATCCTGACCGGCGACCAGATCGACCGTATCGAGCTGGAAGAGGTCAACACGAAGCTGCGCGAGGAGGGCAAGAAGCCGGCTTCCGGCGTGCCGGTCTTGCTCGGCATCACCAAGGCCTCGCTGCAGACCCGCTCGTTCATCTCGGCTGCGTCGTTCCAGGAGACCACCCGCGTCCTCACCGAGGCGGCGGTCAACGGCAAGTCCGACATGCTCGAAGGCCTCAAGGAGAACGTCATCGTCGGCTCGCTCATCCCGGCCGGCACCGGCGCCCAGGTCGCCCGCATCAAGCAGGTGGCCACGCGTCGCGACGATCTCATCGTCGGCCAGAAGGCCGATGCGGCGGCGAAGGCCGCTGCCCAGGCTGCAGCGGTGCTTCCGGCGGCAGAGTAAGCCCCGGCCGCTACCGAACGTCGGTAATCATCGGAAAGGCCGCCCCTCCCGGGCGGCCTTTTTGTTTCGTGGAAGGGCAGCCAAGGGCCGAACTGGTCCGAACGCCGCGAAAGCCCGGCCTTTTCGGCCGTTTCGGGGTTGACGCGAATCTTTCCTTGAGTCATAAGCGCGCCACTGTCGACGGCTGTCGGACACGTTTGTCGCTTGCGCTGAAGTTCGCAAGCGAGTTTCGCGACCGAAACTCCGTCGGAATTCCAGCGTCGAATGACGACATGGCAAGATGCATGAATGCGGGATCCGTCCTGTGTTCCTCTGCTGGCGAACGCGCCTGAGGCCCCGAGAAGGGCGCCGATGGCGCGGCTTCGTTTATGCCGTGGCTTTGTTCAGTCTGGGAAATCGAATTTCCAAACGCTCAGTGGGGCGAGAGGCCAGAATGCCGACAATCAGCCAGCTCATCCGCAAGCCGCGGTCGCCCGTGAAGGCGCGTAACACCGCTCCGGCGCTCGAGTCTTGCCCGCAGAAGCGCGGCGTTTGCACGCGCGTCTATACGACGACCCCGAAGAAGCCGAACTCGGCGCTCCGCAAGGTCGCCAAGGTTCGCCTGACCAACGGCTTCGAGGTGATCGGCTACATTCCGGGTGAAGGCCACAACCTTCAGGAGCACTCTGTCGTCATGATCCGTGGCGGCCGCGTGAAGGACCTTCCCGGCGTGCGCTATCACATCCTGCGCGGCGTGCTCGACACGCAGGGCGTCAAGAACCGCAAGCAGCGCCGTTCGAAGTACGGCGCCAAGCGTCCCAAGTAATTTCGGCCCGATCGGCCGGGCAATGAGCCCAGGCCGATCCGCCGCGTTGAAGATTTGACCGGAGACTAGACGATGTCCCGCCGCCACAGTGCCGAAAAGCGCGAAGTTATCCCGGACCCGAAGTTCGGTGATATCGTCGTCACGAAGTTCATGAACTCCGTGATGTACGAAGGTAAGAAGTCGACCGCCGAGCGGATCGTCTACGGTGCCTTCGACATCATCGAGGCCAAGACCAAGAGCGAGCCGCTCGGTGTCTTCAAGTCGGCGCTCGAGAACGTCGCTCCGGCGATCGAGGTCCGTTCCCGCCGCGTCGGCGGCGCGACCTATCAGGTTCCGGTCGAGGTTCGCACCGAGCGCCGTCAGGCGCTGGCGATCCGCTGGCTGATCACGGCTGCTCGCGGCCGTAACGATAAGACCATGGTGGAGCGCCTGTCGGCCGAGCTGATGGACGCCGCCAACAACCGCGGCAATGCCGTCAAGAAGCGCGAAGACACGCACCGGATGGCGGAAGCCAACCGCGCCTTCTCGCACTACCGCTGGTAAGCGGCGCGGTTTCCTGAGAGACAGAGCACGATCATGGCCCGTTCCCATCCCATCGACCGTTATCGCAACTTCGGCATCATGGCCCACATTGATGCGGGCAAGACGACGACGACCGAGCGTATCCTTTTCTACACCGGCAAGTCGCATAAGATCGGCGAAGTCCATGACGGCGCTGCGACCATGGACTGGATGACGCAGGAGCAGGAGCGTGGCATCACGATCACCTCCGCTGCGACGACCTGCCTGTGGCGCGACCATCGCCTGAACATCATCGACACCCCCGGCCACGTCGATTTCACGATCGAAGTCGAGCGTTCGCTGCGTGTGCTCGACGGCGCCGTCTGCGTTCTCGACGGCAACCAGGGCGTCGAGCCCCAGACCGAGACCGTCTGGCGTCAGGCCGACAAGTACGACGTGCCGCGCGTCGTGTTCGTCAACAAGATGGACAAGATCGGCGCCGATTTCTATCGCTGCGTCCAGGACATCATCGACCGCGTCGCCGGAAAGCCCGTCTGCCTGCAGATTCCGATCGGTTCGGAGTCGAACTTCGCCGGCGTCATCGACCTCATCAAGATGAAGGCGATCGTCTGGAACGGCGAGGCGCTGGGTGCGTCCTTCGAAGAGAAGGATATCCCTGCCGATCTGCTCGACAAGGCCACTGAGTATCGTGGCAAGCTCATCGAGGCCGCCGTCGACATGGACGACGCCGCGATGGAAGCTTACCTCGACGGCACCGAGCCGGACGCCGATACCCTGCGCCGCCTGGTGCGTACGGCCGTCCAGCGCCGCGCGTTCCACCCTGTCCTCTGTGGCTCGGCCTTCAAGAACAAGGGCGTGCAGCCCCTGCTCGATGCCGTCGTCGACTTCCTGCCGTCGCCGGTCGATCGCGGCGCGGTCGAAGGCATCGACTTCAAGACCGAAGAGCCGACCACCCGCAATCCGACGGACGAAGATCCGTTCGCGATGCTCGCCTTCAAGATCATGGACGACCCCTTCGTCGGCACGATCACCTTCTGCCGTATCTATTCGGGCAAGGTCGAAGCCGGCCAGGGCGTCATCAACTCGACCCGCGACAAGAAGGAGCGCGTCGGTCGCATGCTCCTGATGCATGCGAACAACCGTGAGGACATCAAGGAGGCTTATGCCGGCGACATCGTCGCCCTGGCCGGCCTCAAGGACGTCCGCACCGGCGACACGCTCTGCGATCCCGCCCACGCGGTCATCCTGGAGCGCATGGAGTTCCCCGAGCCGGTCATCACGATCGCGATCGAGCCGAAGTCCAAGGCCGACCAGGAGAAGCTGGGCCTCGCCCTGTCGAAGCTCGCGAACGAGGATCCGTCCTTCCGCGTGTCGACCGACCAGGAGAGCGGCCAGACCATCCTGAAGGGCATGGGCGAGCTCCATCTCGACATCAAGGTCGACATCCTGAAGCGCACCTACAAGGTCGATGCCAACATCGGCGCGCCGCAAGTTGCCTATCGCGAGACGCTGACCAAGAAGGCCGAGATCGACTACACCCACAAGAAGCAGACCGGCGGCACGGGCCAGTTCGCCCGCGTCAAGCTCGTCATCGAGCCGAACGAGACCGGCAAGGGCTTCGAGTTCGAGTCGAAGGTCGTCGGCGGCTCGGTGCCGAAGGAGTATATCCCCGGCGTCGAGAAGGGCCTGAACTCGGTCATCGGCTCGGGCGTTCTTGCCGGCTTCCCGGTGGTGGACGTCAAGGTCACGCTGATCGACGGCGCCTTCCACGAGGTCGACTCGTCGGCTCTCGCCTTCGAAATCGCATCCCGTGCGGCGCTGCGCGAAGGTCTGCAGAAGGGCGGCTCCGTGCTGCTCGAGCCGATCATGAAGGTCGAAGTCGTGACCCCGGAAGACTATACCGGCTCGGTCATCGGCGACCTGAACTCGCGTCGTGGCCAGATCCAGGGCCAGGACATGCGCGGCAACGCCGTCGTGATCAACGCGATGGTGCCGCTGGCGAACATGTTCGGCTACGTCAACCAGCTGCGTTCGTTCTCGCAAGGTCGCGCGAACTACACGATGCAGTTCGACCATTATGAGCAGGTGCCGTCGGCAGTCGCCGCCGAGGTCCAGGCCAAGTACGCCTGAACCCGCACCGAACCGACTGAACGTTTGAACAAGATCTGACGGAGGCTACGATGGCCAAAGAGAAATTCGCTCGTACGAAGCCGCACTGCAACATTGGCACGATTGGTCACGTTGACCATGGCAAGACGTCTTTGACGGCTGCGATCACGAAGGTTCTGGCGGAGACCGGCGGTGCGTCGTTCACGGCGTATGACCAGATCGACAAGGCGCCTGAGGAGAAGGCCCGCGGCATCACGATCTCGACGGCGCACGTCGAGTACGAGACCCCGGCCCGCCACTATGCGCATGTCGACTGCCCCGGCCACGCCGACTATGTGAAGAACATGATCACGGGCGCGGCGCAGATGGACGGCGCGATCCTGGTCGTGTCGGCGGCCGACGGCCCGATGCCGCAGACCCGCGAGCACATCCTGCTGGCGCGCCAGGTCGGCGTTCCCGCGCTGGTGGTGTTCATGAACAAGGTCGACCTGGTCGACGACGCCGAGCTGCTCGAGCTGGTCGAGATGGAGATCCGCGAGCTTCTGTCGAAGTACGACTTCCCGGGCGACGACATCCCGATCACCAAGGGCTCGGCCAAGGCCGCTCTGGACAACGTCACGCCGGAGATCGGCCATGACGCGGTGCTGGCGCTGATGAAGACGGTCGACGACTACATCCCGCAGCCTGAGCGTCCGATCGACCAGCCGTTCCTGATGCCGGTCGAGGACGTGTTCTCGATCTCGGGCCGCGGCACGGTGGTGACCGGCCGCGTCGAGCGCGGCATCGTCAAGGTCGGCGAGGAAATCGAGATCGTCGGTCTGAAGGACACGGTCAAGACGACGGTGACGGGCGTCGAGATGTTCCGCAAGCTGCTGGACCAGGGCCAGGCTGGCGACAACATCGGCGCGCTGCTGCGCGGCACGAAGCGCGAGGACGTCGAGCGCGGCCAGGTGCTGTGCAAGCCGGGCTCGGTGAAGCCGCACACGAAGTTCAAGGCCGAGGCCTACATCCTGACGAAGGAAGAGGGTGGCCGTCACACGCCGTTCTTCACCAACTACCGCCCGCAGTTCTACTTCCGCACGACGGACGTGACCGGCGTGGTGACGCTGCCCGAGGGCACGGAGATGGTGATGCCGGGCGACAACATCTCGATGGAGGTGACGCTGATCGCCCCGATCGCGATGGAAGAGAAGCTGCGCTTCGCCATCCGCGAAGGCGGACGTACCGTCGGCGCCGGCGTCGTCGCCAGCATCATCGCGTAACGCGTTTGCGTGAGGGCGAAGGCCCTGCAGGGGCTTTCGCCTTTTCACGTCACGGAGAAACAAGACCATGAACGGTCAGAACATTCGGATCCGCCTCAAGGCGTTCGACCACCGCATCCTCGACGCGTCCACGCGCGAGATCGTGTCGACCGCGAAGCGGACGGGCGCTCAGGTCCGCGGGCCGATTCCGCTGCCCACGCTCATCGAGAAGTTCACCGTCAACCGCTCGCCGCACATCGACAAGAAGTCGCGCGAGCAGTTTGAGATGCGGACCCACAAGCGGGTTCTCGACATCGTCGACCCGACCCCGCAGACGGTCGACGCCCTCATGAAGCTCGATCTCGCCGCCGGCGTCGACGTCGAAATCAAGCTCTGATCCGATTTGAACGGGTCCTCTGTTTCCGGTTCCGCCGGATGGACATGACCCCAAGGGAAGGTATGCACCGATGCGTTCCGGTGTGATTGCACAGAAAGTCGGGATGACCCGCATCTTCACCGATGCCGGCGAACATATCCCGGTCACCGTGCTGAAGCTCGACAGCTGCCAGGTTGTCGCGCATCGCACGAAAGAGAAGAACGGCTACGTCGCCGTGCAGCTGGGCTCCGGCACGGCGAAGGTGAAGAATGTCTCGAAGGCGGAGCGCGGTCATTTCGCGGTCGCCACGGTCGAGCCGAAGCGCAAGGTGGTCGAGTTCCGCGTCAGCGATGACGCCCTGATCCCCGTCGGCGCCGAGCTGACCGCGGACCACTTCGTCGTCGGCCAGTTCGTCGACGTCTCCGGCACCACCACCGGCAAGGGCTTCGCCGGCGGTATGAAGCGCTGGAACTTCGGCGGTCTGCGCGCCACGCACGGCGTCTCGGTCTCGCACCGTTCGATCGGTTCGACCGGTGGCCGCCAGGATCCGGGCAAGACCTTCAAGAACAAGAAGATGCCGGGCCATCTCGGCGCCGAGCGCGTCACCACGCAGAACCTGCGCGTCGTCCAGACGGATGCCGAGCGTGGCCTGATCCTCGTCGAGGGCGCCGTTCCCGGCGTCGCCGGCGGCTGGATCCATGTCCGCGACGCCATCAAGCGCGCCCTGCCGAAGGATGCGCCGCTGCCGGGCAAGTTCA
The DNA here is from genome assembly GCF_057321085.1 of Allobosea sp. RIT-PG3_2. Taxonomy (NCBI): domain Bacteria; kingdom Pseudomonadati; phylum Pseudomonadota; class Alphaproteobacteria; order Hyphomicrobiales; family Alloboseaceae; genus Allobosea; species Allobosea sp. RIT-PG3_2. The sequence continues at coordinate 51,708 of NZ_JBXWCA010000005.1, forward strand.
AGGTTTCCGGCGAGGCCAAGGCGGACGAGGCTCCTGCGGCCCAGGCTGAGGAGAACGCGTGATGAAGTTCGATATCACCACTCTCGAGGGCAAGTCGGCCGGTTCGGTCGAGCTGTCGGATGAGGTGTTCGGCCTCGAGCCGCGCGCCGATCTGCTCGCCCGCATGGTCCGCTATCAGCTCGCCAAGCGTCGCGCCGGGACTCACAAGTCCAAGGGCCGCTCGGAAGTCGATCGCACCCGCAAGAAGATCTACAAGCAGAAGGGCACCGGCGGCGCTCGCCACGGCGCGGCTTCGGCTCCGCAGTTCCGCGGCGGCGGCAAGGCCTTCGGCCCCGTGCTGCGCGACCACACTCACGATCTTCCCAAGAAGGTCCGTGCGCTCGCCCTGCGCCATGCGCTCTCGGCCAAGGCCAAGGACGCCGGCATCATCGTCATCGACGACGTGAAGCTCGACGAGCCGAAGACCAAGGTGCTACTCGGCCATTTCGGCAAGCTCGACCTGTCGAGCGCGCTGATCGTCGGCGGCGCCGAGATCGATACCAACTTCGGCCTGGCTGCCCGCTCGATCCCGAATGTCGACGTGCTGCCGGTCCAGGGCATCAACGTCTATGACATCCTGCGTCGCGACAAGCTCGTCCTGACGCGCGCGGCTGTCGATGCGCTGGAGGCGCGCTTCAAATGAGCCAGTCCAAGAATCTGGACCCGCGCCACTACGATGTGATCGTGGCGCCGGTCATCACCGAGAAGGCGACGATGCTCTCCGAGCACAACAAGGTCGTCTTCAAGGTTGCGCGCACCGCGACCAAGCCGCAGATCAAGGCGGCGATCGAGAAGCTCTTCGACGTCAAGGTCAAGAGCGTCAACACGATCGTCACCGAAGGCAAGGTCAAGGTCTTCCGTGGCCGCCTCGGCCAGCGCTCGGACGTCAAGAAGGCCGTTGTGACCCTCGAAGAGGGCCACTCGATCGACGTGACCACGGGCCTCTGAGGGAAGGATCGCCATCATGGCTTTGAAACACTTCAAGCCGATCACGCCGAGCCTTCGCCAGCTCGTGATCGTCGACCGCAGCGAGCTCTACAAGGGCAAGCCGGTCAAGGTGCTGACCGAGGGCAAGAGCTCCTCGGGCGGCCGTAACAACCTCGGCCGCATCACCGTCCGCTTCCGCGGCGGTGGCCACAAGCGCACGCTTCGCCTCGTCGACTTCAAGCGTCGCGGCAAGGACGGCATCCCGGCGACCGTCGAGCGGCTCGAGTACGATCCGAACCGCACGGCCTTCATCGCCCTGATCAAGTATCAGGACGGCGAGCAGGCCTACATCCTGGCGCCGCAGCGCCTGGCTGTCGGCGACACGGTCATCTCGGGTGAGTCGGTCGACGTGAAGCCCGGCAACGCGGCCCCGATGGGTTCGCTGCCGATCGGCACGATCGTCCACAACGTCGAACTCAAGATCGGCAAGGGTGGCGCTCTGGCCCGTTCGGCCGGCAACTACGCCCAGATCGTCGGCCGCGACCAGGGCTACGTCATCGTTCGCCTGAACTCCGGCGAGCAGCGCCTGATCTCGGGCCAGTGCTACGCCACGGTCGGCGCCGTCTCGAACCCGGATCACATGAACCGGAACGACGGCAAGGCCGGTCGCTCTCGCTGGCTTGGCCGCCGTCCGCATAACCGCGGCGTCTCGATGAACCCGGTCGACCATCCGCACGGCGGTGGTGAAGGCCGGACCTCGGGCGGCCGTCACCCGGTTACGCCCTGGGGTCTGCCGACCAAGGGCAAGAAGACCCGCTCGAACAAGCGGACCGATACGTTCATCGTGTCGAGCCGTCACGCCCGCAAGAAGAAGAACTGAGGTCCGTCATGGCGCGTTCGCTTTGGAAAGGTCCGTTTGTCGACGGATACCTCCTGAAGAAGGCCGAGGTCGCCAGGACCTCGGGCCGCAATGAAGTTATCAAGATCTGGAGCCGACGCTCCACGATCCTGCCGCAGTTCGTCGGTCTGACGTTCGGCGTTTACAACGGCCAGAAGCATGTGCCGGTGTCCGTGTCCGAGGAGATGGTGGGCCACAAGTTCGGCGAGTTCTCGCCGACGCGCACCTTCCACGGCCACGCTGCCGACAAGAAGGCGAAGAGGAAGTAAGCCATGGGTAAAGCATCAGCCCCCCGTGCGCTGCCGGACAACGAAGCGATTGCGATTGCCCGCAACCTTCGCGTCTCGCCGCAGAAGCTGAACCTCGTCGCTCAGCTGATCCGTGGCAAGAAGGTCGCGACGGCTCTCGCCGATCTCGAGTTCTCGCGCAAGCGCATCGCGAACGACGTTCGCAAGTGCCTGCAGAGCGCGATCGCCAACGCCGAGAACAATCATGATCTCGACGTCGACGATCTCGTCGTTGCCCAGGCCTTCGTCGGCAAGGCGCTCGTGATGAAGCGCTTCCACGCCCGCGCCCGCGGCCGTGGCGCCCGTATCATGAAGCCGTTCTCGAACATCACGATCGTGGTGCGCGAGCAGGCTGCGCAGGCCTGAGGAGAGAACGATGGGTCAGAAAATCAATCCGATCGGCCTTCGCCTCGGCATCAATCGCACCTGGGATTCGCGCTGGTTCGCGAGCAAGGGCGAGTACGGCAAGCTGCTGCATGAGGACATGGCCATCCGCGCCGCCCTCATGAAGCTGCTGAAGCAGGCCGCCGTCTCGAAGATCATCATCGAGCGTCCGCACAAGAAGTGCCGCGTCACCATCCACTCGGCGCGTCCGGGCGTGGTGATCGGCAAGAAGGGTGCGGATATCGAGAAGCTCCGCAAGGTGGTCTCGAACCTCACCAAGGCCGATGTCACGATCAACATCGTCGAGGTGCGCAAGCCCGAGATCGACGCCACGCTGGTCGCCGACTCGATCGCGCAGCAGCTCGAGCGCCGCGTCGCCTTCCGTCGCGCCATGAAGCGCGCCGTGCAGTCGGCGATGCGTCTGGGCGCCGAGGGCATCCGCATCAACTGCTCGGGCCGTCTCGGCGGCGCCGAGATCGCCCGCCTCGAATGGTACCGTGAGGGCCGCGTGCCGCTGCATACGCTGCGCGCCGACGTCGACTACGGCGTCGCCACCGCTTTCACGACCTACGGGACGTGCGGCATCAAGGTCTGGATCTTCAAGGGCGAGATCCTGGAACACGACCCGATGGCCCAGGACAAGCGCCTCTCCGACGAGGGCGGCCGTTCCGGCGGCCGTGACCGCGATCATCGCGATCGCGATCGTCGCGAGCAGGCTGCGTAAGGCTGATCGAGAAGAGCCATGCTGCAACCAAAACGCACCAAGTTCCGCAAGCAGTTCAAGGGACGCATCCACGGCGTCGCCAAGGGCGGCACGGACCTCAACTTCGGCCAGTTCGGCCTGAAGGCCCAGGAGCCCGAGCGCGTCACCGCCCGGCAGATCGAGGCGGCCCGCCGCGCGATCACCCGTGCCATGAAGCGCGTCGGCCGTGTCTGGATCCGCGTCTTCCCGGACGTGCCGGTTTCCAAGAAGCCGACCGAAGTCCGCATGGGTAAGGGCAAGGGTTCGCCCGAGTTCTGGGCGGCCAAGGTCAAGCCGGGCCGGATCATGTTCGAGCTCGACGGCGTGTCCGAGGAGATCGCCCGCGAGGCGCTCCGTCTCGGCGCCGCCAAGCTGCCGATCAAGACCCGCTTCATCCAGCGCATCGCCGAGTAAGGGAGGGCGACATGAAAAGCACACAGCGTCTTTCCGACCTGAAGTCGATGAGCACGGACCAGCTCCATGACGAGCTGCTCAAGCTGAAGAAGGAGCAGTTCAACCTGCGCTTCCAGAAGGCGACGGGCCAGCTCGAGAACTCCGCGCGCGTCACCGAGCTGCGCAAGGACATCGCCCGCATCAAGACGCTGCAACGGTCGAAGGCCGTTGCGGCCAGCGCGTGAGGAGAGAATAATGCCTAAGCGCGTACTGCAGGGCGTCGTCGTCAGCGACAAGCAGAACAAAACTGTTGTCGTGAAGGTCGAGCGGCGTTATACGCACCCGCTCCTCAAGAAGACGGTTCGCCGCACGAAGAACTATCACGCCCACAACGAGGCGGGTTCGTTCAAGATCGGCGACACGGTGTGGATCGAGGAGTCCAAGCCGATTTCCAAGCTGAAAAGCTGGGTTGTGCTCGACAGCGCCCCCAAGGCGTGAGGCGAGACCGCTTTGCCCGGCCCCGAATCAGGGGCGGGCAGGGCGCCCGTAGGAAGCCGGACATGTTTCTCCGCAAAGGTGGAAACCACTTTTGCGGATCATGTTTTGTTTTGAGGCCAGGGGGCGATCGACCCCCGTCAGTCGTAGTCCCGGGCAGCGCTGAGGCGGTCCGGGAAACCGCCTGATACACAGATTGGAAGGATCAAGGCCATGATCCAGGTGCAGACGAATCTCGACGTCGCCGACAATTCCGGCGCGCGTCGTGTGATGTGCATCAAGGTTCTGGGCGGATCGAAGCGCAAGTACGCCGGTGTCGGCGACATCATCGTCGTTTCGATCAAGGAAGCCATTCCGCGCGGTCGCGTGAAGAAGGGCGACGTCATGAAGGCGGTCGTCGTTCGCACCGCCAAGGACGTCAAGCGCGCAGACGGTTCGGTGATCCGCTTCGACCGCAATGCGGCCGTGCTGATCAACAACCAGAAGGAGCCGGTCGGCACGCGTATCTTCGGACCGGTTCCGCGCGAGCTGCGCGCCAAGAACCACATGAAGATCATCTCGCTGGCGCCGGAGGTGCTGTGATGGCTGCGAAGATCAAGAAGGGCGACAAGGTCGTCGTGCTCGCAGGCCGCGACAAGGGCAAGTCGGGCGAAGTGCTGCAGGTCCTGCCGAAGGATGCCCGCGCCGTCGTGCGTGGTGTCAACCTCGTCAAGCGCCACACCAAGCAGTCGCAGACGTCCGAGGGTGGCATCATCTCGAAAGAGGCCACCATCGACCTGTCGAACATCGCCGTGGCCGATCCGAAGGACGGCAAGCCGACCCGCGTTGGTTTCAAGGTGCTCGATGACGGCCGCAAGGTTCGTTTCGCCAAGCGTTCGGGGGATCTGATCGATGGCTGAGGCTCAGCAGGCGGCTCTCTCGCCGCGCATGAAGAAGCATTACGAGGACGTCGTTCGTCCCGCAATGATCGCCGAATTCGGCTACAAGAACGTCATGGAAGTGCCGACGATCGAGAAGATCGTCATCAACATGGGCGTTGGCGAAGCGACGGCCGACCGCAAGAAGGTCGACAACGCCGCCGGCGATCTCGCCATGATTGCCGGCCAGAGGCCGGTCATCACCAAGTCCCGCCTCGCCATCGCCGGCTTCAAGCTGCGCGAGAACATGGCGGTGGGCTGCAAGGTCACGCTGCGCAAGACCAAGATGTTCGAGTTCGTCGACCGGCTCGTCACCATCGCCTTGCCGCGCGTGCGCGACTTCCGGGGCCTGAACCCGAAGTCGTTCGACGGGCGCGGCAACTTCGCGCTCGGGATCAAGGAGCACATCGTGTTTCCGGAGATCAACTACGACAAGGTCGACCAGGTCTGGGGCATGGACGTGATCGTCTGCACGACTGCGAAGTCGGACGACGAGGCGCGCGCCTTGCTCAAGCACTTCAACTTCCCGTTCCGGCAGTGAACCTAAGCGTTCATACGCGGAAACCAGGAGAGATCGATGGCTAAGAAAAGCTCCGTCGAGAACAACGAGCGCCGCAGGAAGCTGGTGAAGAAATTCGCCGGCCGCCGGGCCCGTTTGCTCGCAATTGCCAATGACGACAACCAGCCCATGGACGAGCGCTTCCTCGCTCGCCTCAAGCTGGCTGAACTGCCGCGCAACTCGGCCAAGATCCGCATCCGCAATCGTTGCGAGGTGACGGGTCGTCCGCGCGCTTTTTATCGCAAGCTCAAGATGTCGCGTGTCGCGCTGCGTGAGCTCGGTAACAAGGGGCTGGTTCCCGGCCTCGTGAAATCGAGCTGGTGAGGAGTACTGGACAATGGCAATCATTGATCCGCTCGGCGATATGCTGACCCGCATCCGCAATGCGCAGATGCGTCGCAAGTCCCGCGTTTCCACCCCTGGCTCGAAGCTGCGCGCCCGCGTGCTCGACGTGCTGCAGTCCGAGGGCTATATCCGCGGCTACAGCCAGACCGAGTTCGGCAACGGCCGGACGGAGTTCGACATCGAGCTGAAGTATCACGAGGGCCAGCCGGTCATCCGGTCGATCTCGCGTGTTTCGAAGCCCGGCCGTCGCGTTTACTCGTCGGTCGAGACAATGCCGCGCGTGGCCGATGGCCTCGGCGTGACGATCGTCTCGACCCCGCGTGGCGTTATGGCCGATCATGTGGCCCGCGAGCAGAACGTGGGCGGCGAAGTGCTCTGCAAGGTCTTCTGACCTTTCAGGCGCCCCGCTCATCTTCAGGAGAGATCCAATGTCTCGTATCGGTAAGAAGCCGGTCTCGGTTCCCGCAGGCGTCACCGCCACGGTCACCGGCCAGCTGGTCAAGGTCAAGGGCTCGAAGGGCGAGCTCTCCTTCGAGGTGCCCGAGGACGTCTCGGTCGCCATGGAGGACGGCGCGATCGCGGTTCAGCCGCGTTCGCAGTCGAAGCGCGCCCGTGCGCTCTGGGGCACCTCGCGTGCCCGCATCAACAACCTCGTCGTCGGCACCACCGCCGGCTTCGAGAAGCGCCTCGAGATCAACGGCGTCGGCTACAAGGCCGCGGTCGCTGGCAAGGTGCTGAAGCTGTCGCTCGGCTACAGCCACGATATCGACTATGAAATCCCGGCCGGTGTCGCGATCACGACGCCGAAGCCGACGGAAATCGTCGTCGTCGGCATCGACAAGCAGGTCGTCGGCCAGACCGCCGCGGAAATCCGCGACTATCGTGGCCCCGAGCCCTACAAGGGCAAGGGCGTCAAGTACGCCGGCGAGTTCATCTTCCGCAAGGAAGGCAAGAAGAAGTAAGGACGCCAGCCATGAGCAAGCAGAACGATGTGACTGCGCGCCGCAAGGCCCGCGTCCGCCGCGCGATCAAGGCGGTTGCCAACGGCCGCCCGCGCCTTTCGGTGCACCGCACCGGCAAGCAGATCTATGCGCAGGTTATCGACGACGTGAAGGGGGTCACCCTGGCCTCGGCCTCGTCGCTCGACAAGGACCTGCGCGGCGATATCAAGTCCGGCGCCAACGTCGAGTCGGCCGCCATCATCGGCAAGATCGTCGCCGAGCGCGCGGTCAAGGCCGGCGTGACGGACGTGGTCTTCGACCGTGGCCCGTACATGTACCACGGCCGCGTCAAGGCGCTGGCCGAGGCAGCCCGCGAGGGCGGCCTCAGCTTCTGAGGCTACCGGGTTTCGCCCGGCCCGGCGTTCGCGCGCCGGCCGGGCGGCATCCGTTTTCAGGCTTCCCCCAGGCAATGAGGCCGAAGGGGATTTGCTCGAGCGAGCGGCGGAGCCTCAGGCTCTCGTCGCGCAAGTAAGAGGACAGAGATGGCTAGAGAGCCGCGTGAGCGTCGGGATAGCGAAGATTCCGAATTCGTGGATAAGCTCGTCCACATCAACCGTGTCGCCAAGGTGGTGAAGGGTGGTCGTCGCTTCGGCTTCGCCGCGCTCGTCGTCGTCGGCGACCAGAAGGGCCGCGTCGGCTTCGGCCACGGCAAGGCCCGTGAAGTTCCTGAGGCGATCCGCAAGGCGACGGAAGCCGCCAAGCGTGGCCTCGTCCGCATCCCGCTGCGCGAGGGCCGCACCCTCCATCACGACGTGCAGGGCCGCCATGGCGCCGGCAAGGTCGTGCTGCGCGCGGCTCCGGCCGGTACCGGCATCATTGCCGGCGGCCCGATGCGCGCTGTCTTCGAGGCGGTCGGCATGCAGGACGTCGTGTCCAAGTCGCTCGGCTCCTCGAACCCCTACAACCTCGTGCGCGCCACTTTCGACGCGCTGAAGAACGAGGACAGCCCGCGCTCCGTCGCGGCCCGTCGCTCGCTCAAGGTTTCGGCCCTGCAGACCCGTCGCCGCGATGCCGGCACGGATGCGGCTGCGGAAGCGTGAGGAGGGATTCATGGCAAAGGCTGAGAAGACCCTGACCGTCGAGCAGATCGGCTCCCCGATCCGCCGCGACGCCACCCAGCGCCAGACCCTGATCGGTCTCGGCCTGAACAAGATCCGCCGCCGCTCGACCCTCCAGGACACCCCCGCGGTGCGTGGCATGGTCGAGAAGGTCAAGCACCTCGTGCGCGTCGTCGACGCGAATTGAGGAGGGCGACACATGAAACTCAACGAGATTCGTGACAACGAAGGCGCTCTCAAGGAGCGCATCCGCGTCGGCCGTGGTATCGGCTCGGGCAAGGGCAAGACCGGTGGCCGCGGCGTGAAGGGTCAGACCTCGCGCGCCGGTGTCGCCATCAAGGGCTTCGAAGGCGGCCAGATGCCGCTCTATCGTCGCCTGCCCAAGCGCGGCTTCAACAACCTGTTCAGCAAGGATCTGAACGAGGTGAACCTCGGCCGCATCCAGCAGGCCGTCGAAGCCGGCAAGCTCGACGCCAAGGGCGCTGTCACCATCGAGGCGCTCGTCGCCGCCGGTGTCATCACCCGTCAGGCCAAGGATGGCGTCAAGATCCTCGGCGTCGGCGAGCTCAAGACCAAGCTCGCTTTCGAGGTGGCCGGTGCGTCCAAGTCGGCCGTCGCGGCGATCGAGAAGGCGGGCGGCACGGTCAAGATTCTGGCTGCCGCTTCACAGGCGTGATCCTAACGCCTACATGACGTTTGCGAACGGCGGCCGGGCCAGCGCCCAGGCCGCCGTTCGACTGTTTGACGCAAGGCACGCGACCCGAAAACGCACCGCGAGCGCGGCGGGGGATGTGCTTCAATGACTGACTTGAGACCCAAGGACCGGACGCATGGCATCGGCGGCTGAACAGCTTGCGGCAAACCTCAACTTCGGGGCCTTCGCCAAGGCGGACGAACTGAAGAAGCGGATCTGGTTCACGCTGGGGGCGCTCGTCGTCTACCGGCTCGGCACCTATATCCCGCTGCCCGGCATGAACCCCGACGCGGTGGCGGACCTGTTCCGCCAGTCGCAGAGCGGTGTGCTCGGCATGTTCAACATGTTCTCGGGCGGCGCCGTCGGCCGTCTCGCCATCTTCGCGCTGGCGATCATGCCGTACATCTCGGCCTCGATCATCGTCCAGCTGCTGTCCAGCGTCATCCCGACTTTCGAGGCGCTGAAGAAGGAAGGCGAGCAGGGCCGCAAGACCCTCAACCAGTATACGCGCTACCTGACGCTGGTGCTGGCGGTGTTCCAGGCCTATGCGATCGGCGTCGGCCTGCAGGGCTCGGGCAATCTGGTGCTGGAGCCGGGCCCCTTCTTCCTGCTCTCGACGACGCTGACGCTCGTCGGCGGCACGATGTTCCTGCTCTGGCTCGGCGAACAGATCACCAGCCGCGGCATCGGCAACGGCACCTCGATGATCATCTTCGCGGGCATCATCGCCGAATTCCCGTCGCAGCTCGCCCAGACCCTCGAACTCGGCCGGCAGGGCGCGATTTCGACCGGGCTGCTGCTCGGCGTGCTGGTCATGGCGGTCTGCGTCATCGCCTTCTGCGTGTTCATGGAGCGCGCCCAGCGGCGCCTGCTGATCAACTACCCGAAGCGCCAGGTCGGCAACCGCATGTATGAGGGCCAGACCTCGTTCCTGCCGCTGAAGCTCAACACCTCCGGCGTCATCCCGCCGATCTTCGCCTCCTCGCTGCTGCTTCTGCCGACGACGATCGCGAGCTTCTCGCAGGCTTCGGGCGGGACGGGCTTCCTCTCCATCATCGCGACCTATCTCGCGCATGGCCGGCCGCTGTTCATGATCCTCTACGCGGCGCTGATCATCTTCTTCTGCTTCTTCTACACCGCGATCGTGTTCAACCCGGTCGAGACGGCGGACAACCTCAAGAAGCATGGCGGCTTCATGCCGGGCATCCGCCCCGGCGAGCGCACGGCCGAGCATATCGACCGCATCCTCACCCGCATCACCGTGCTCGGCGCAGGCTATCTGACGATCGTCTGCCTTATCCCCGAGTTCATGATCACCTATGCTCAGATCCCGATCATCCTGCTGGGCGGCACTTCGCTGCTCATCGTGGTGACGACGACGATGGACACCGTGGCTCAAGTTCACGGACATCTGCTGGCCCATCAGTACGAGGGGCTGGTCAAGAAGGCCAAATTGCGAGGAGCGAGGCGCTAAATGCGGTTGATTTTCCTGGGGCCGCCGGGGGCGGGCAAAGGCACTCAGGCGGCGCGCATCGTCGCGAAGCATGGCATTCCGCAACTCTCGACCGGTGACATGCTGCGCGCGGCTGTCAGTGCCGGCACGCCGATCGGCCAGAAGGCCAAGGCCGTGATGGATGCGGGCGGGCTCGTCTCCGACGAGATCGTCATCGGCATCGTCGCCGACCGCATCGAAGAAGCGGATGCCAAGAAGGGCTTCATCCTCGACGGCTTCCCGCGGACGCTGGCGCAGGCCGAAGCGCTCGACCGGATGCTGGAGAGCAAGGGCGTCAAGCTCGACGCGGTGCTGGAACTCAAGGTCGACCAGAGCAAGCTCGTCGACCGTATCGTCCGCCGCGCCGAAGAGGCGAAAGCCGCCGGCCAGCCGGTGCGCAAGGATGATGATCCGGAGGTCTTCAAGACCCGGCTCGAGGCCTATAACCGCGATACGGCGGTGGTTGCGCCCTATTACGAGAAGCGCGGCCAGTTGACCCCGATCGACGGCATGCAGCCGATCGACAGCGTCTCCGAAGTGATCGCGAACGCATTGTCCGTGGCGGCGCAGGGCTGATCCGCCGGCGGCCACGAACTCGAAGCAGATACCGAACCCGGACAGGCCGAACGGCCTCTCCGGGTTTTTTCGTTCGGCGGTGCGCTTTTGCGTGCCGGCCTTTGTCTTTTCTCGGCCTGCCCGTGCGTTGACAGGCACAGGCCCGCCGGATGTGCTGACTGCAAGCCGCGAAAAGCGGTGTGAAGCGCCCGTCGACCGGGAGCGAAGCGGTTTTCCGGTCCGGCGCAGGACAGGGAGCAGGCGCATGACGACGAGATGGGGTGCATTGCTGGTCGCCAGCACGCTGGCGCTGATGCCGGCTGCGGCGCGGGCGCAGGATGCGGTCAAGATCGGCATCCTCAACGACCAGTCGGGCAACTATGCCGAATTCGGCGGGCTTGGCTCGGTCGAGGCGGCAAAGCTGGCGATCGAGGATTTCGGCGGGTCGGTGCTCGGTAAGCCGATCGAGATCGTCGCGGCGGACCACCAGAACAAGCCCGACGTCGCCGCCGGACTGGCGCGGCGCTGGTACGATGTCGACGGCGTCACCGCCATCGCCGACCTGACCAACTCGGCGGTCGCGCTGGCCGTGGGCGGGATCGCCAAGGAACGCCAGAAGGTCGCGCTCTACAACGGGCCGGCGACGACCCGGCTGTTCAACGAGGATTGCTCGGCGACCGGCTTCATGTGGACCTTCGACACCGCGACCTCGGCCAAGGGCACGGCGCTGTCGGTGCTGCGCGAGGGCGGCGACAGCTGGTACATCATTGCCGCCGACTATGCCTTCGGCCATCAGCTCACCGCGGATATCGAGGCGATCGTCGCGGCCAATGGCGGCAAGACGCTCGGCACGGTGCGGGCGCCGCTCTCCACGCCGGACTTCTCCTCCTTCCTGCTGCAGGCGCAGGCCTCGAAGGCGAAGATCGTCGCCTTCGCCAATGCCGGCACAGACACGATCAACTCGGTCAAGCAAGCCGGCGAGTTCGGCCTCGTCGATGGCGGGCAGAAGCTCGCCGCGATGGTCGTGGTGCTGAGCGACGTGCACGGCCTCGGCCTCGACAAGGCCAAGGGGCTGATCACCACCACCGCTTATTATCACGATGCCGACAAGCCGAGCCGCGACTGGGCGAACCGCTATATGGCGCGAACCAAGAAGATGCCGGGCATGATCCAGGCCAGCGTCTATTCCTCGGTGCTGCACTATCTCAAGGCGGTGAAGGCGGCGGGCACTGCCGCCGGTCCTGCGGTTGCCGCAAAGATGCGGGAGATGCCGGTCGAGGATTTCTATGCGCCCGGTGCCAAGGTCCGCGAAGACGGGCGGCTGATGAACGACATGCTGCTGGTCGAGGTTAAGGCGCCGGCGGCCTCGAAGGCTCCATGGGACTACTTCAAGGTCGTCCGCAGGATCCCGGCATCCGAGATCATCGCGCCGCTTTCGGAGAGCAAGTGCAGCCTGGTGAAGAAGTAAGCGGTCGCACTCAGGCGCGTCATTCCGGACGGAGCGAAGCGGAGACCCGGAATCCATCGTAAAGCACGGTACTCTTCGATGGATTCCGGATCGACGCGGCTTCGCCGCTTGCCCGGAATGACGAAGCCCCATATGGCAGCGTTGGCTACGGTCTTGACCTGACAGTGCTTCGGCCGCTTTGCCGGCCTTGGCATGTTTCTTGGGTGCGAGGGTTGACTCGTGTGGCCCGACCGGTTAACGACCCGCCATCCGGTTCCAATGGGAGCGATGCCGTTACCCTCGCGAGAGGGGGCGACGTCGCGTTACTGCGTGGAGCCGTTCAACGTCCTGCATGAGCCGGCCTCCACCGGACGCAGGATTTTTTCCCACCGCCGGAGTGCCATCGGGCATGCCGGCCGACATGGAGATGAGACCATGGCTCGTATCGCGGGCGTTAACATTCCGACCGGCAAGCGCGTCGTCATCGGCCTTCAGTACATCCACGGCATTGGTTCGGCCAAGGCTCAGGAGATTTGCGAGAAGGTCGGCATCGCCGCCGAGCGCCGCGTCAACCAGCTGACCGACGCCGAAGTGCTTCAGATCCGTGAAGCGATCGACCGCGACTATCTCGTCGAGGGCGATCTGCGCCGTGAAGTCTCGATGAACATCAAGCGCCTGATGGACCTCGGCTGCTATCGCGGCCTGCGCCATCGCCGCTCGCTGCCGGTTCGCGGCCAGCGCACGCACACCAACGCCCGCACCCGCAAGGGCAAGGCGAAGCCGATCGCCGGCAAGAAGAAGTGAGTTTCGGCGGGCCGGCTAACCGGCCCGCCGTATTTTCGCCGGCTGACCCGTATCGGGCGGCCGGCATCCCCAGCGCCTGGCATGACGGGCGCGCCTGAAGGATGGAAGAAGAGATATGGCTAAGGAAGCCCAGCGCGTCCGTCGTCGCGAACGCAAGAACATCGTCTCCGGCGTCGCGCATGTGAACGCCTCGTTCAACAACACCATGATCACCATCACCGACGCGCAGGGCAACACGATCTCGTGGTCCTCGGCCGGCACGATGGGCTTCAAGGGTTCGCGCAAGTCGACCCCCTATGCCGCGCAGGTCGCCGCCGAAGACGCCGCCCGCAAGGCTGCCGAGCACGGCATGCGCACCCTCGAGGTCGAGGTGACGGGTCCGGGTTCGGGCCGCGAATCGGCGCTGCGCGCGCTGCAGGCCGCGGGTTTCACCGTGACCTCGATCCGCGACGTCACGCCGATCCCGCACAATGGTTGCCGTCCGCGCAAGCGCCGTCGCGTCTGACGTCTGACCATTGCACGAGGCGCCCGCAGGGGCGGGCGCCTGTCCGGGGCGGCGGTGGCCGCCAGATGAATTCAGCACCAGGAGTGCGGTCGTGATCAGCAAGAACTGGCAGGATCTTTCCAAGCCGAACAAGCTCGAAGTCAAGGTCGGAGACGACCCGAAGCGTCAGGCCACCGTGATCGCGCGTCCGCTCGAGCGCGGCTTCGGCATGACGCTCGGCAATGCGCTCCGTCGCGTGCTGCTGTCCTCGCTCCAGGGCGCGGCCGTCACCGCCGTCCAGATCGACGGCGTGCTGCACGAGTTCTCCTCGATTCCGGGCGTCCGCGAGGACGTCACCGACATCGTCCTCAACATCAAGGCCGTCGCGGTCAAGATGCAGGGCGAGGGACCGAAGCGCATGACCCTGCGCAAGTCGGGCCCGGGCACCGTCACCGCCGGCGACATCAACACCATCGGCGACGTCTCGATCCTCAACCCCGACCTCGTGCTCTGCACGCTGGACGATGGGGCCGAGATCCGGATGGAGTTCACGGTCAACACCGGCAAGGGCTACGTCCCGGCCGAGCAGAACCGTCCCGAGGACGCGCCGATCGGCCTGATCCCGGTCGACAGCCTGTACTCGCCGGTCAAGAAGGTTTCCTACCGCGTCGAGAACACCCGCGAGGGCCAGAACCTCGACAAGGATTCGTTGACCCTCCAGATCGAGACCAACGGCTCGGTCACCCCCGAGGACGCGCTGGCGCTCGCCGCCCGCATCCTGCAGGACCAGCTCGCCGTCTTCATCACCTTCGAGGAGCCGCGCAAGGAAGAGGCCGTCTCGACCGCGCCGCAGCTGCCTTTCAACCCGGCGCTGCTCAAGAAGGTCGACGAACTCGAGCTCTCTGTGCGTTCGGCGAACTGCCTGAAGAACGACAACATCGTCTATATCGGCGACCTCATCCAGAAGTCCGAGGGCGAGATGCTGCGCACCCCGAACTTCGGCCGCAAGTCGCTGAACGAGATCAAGGAAGTGCTGGCGACCATGGGCCTGCATCTGGGCATGGACGTCCAGGGCTGGCCGCCGGAGAACATCGAAGAGCTCGCCAAGCGCTTCGAGGAGCACTACTGAGCCTCAACCGGCGCGGGAGGCATCCCGCGCCATCCCGCCCGGCTCATGCGAGCCGGAGCATAAGGAACGGCCGTTCCGTGGCACGGCGGCCGTAAGCAACGAAGGAGCCAAACAATGCGTCACGGATTCCGCGGCCGCCGTTTCAACCGCACGGCCGAGCATCGCCAGGCGATGTTCGCGAACATGGCCCAGGCCCTGATCAAGCACGAGCAGATCACCACCACGCTGCCGAAGGCGAAGGACCTGCGTCCGGTCGTCGAGAAGCTCATCACGCTCGGCAAGCGCGGCGACCTGCACGCCCGCCGCCAGGCGATCTCGCAGATCAAGGATGTCGCCCTCGTCGCCAAGCTCTTCGCCGTGCTCGGGCCGCGCTACAAGGAGCGCAACGGCGGCTATCTCCGCATCATGAAGGCGGGCTTCCGCTTCGGCGACAACGCTCCGATGGCGATCATCGAGTTCGTCGACCGCGACGTCGACGCCAAGGGCAAGGACTCCGGTCCGGTGTTCACGGCGGAAGACGAAGCGGCCTGATCGGCCTCTGTTCGGTTCGATTTCGGAAAGGGCGGTCTTCGGGCCGCCCTTTCTTTTTGGCTGTGTGGCGCGTCGGCGTGAAATCTCTCAGGCAGGCCGGCGGGCGAGTTCTCCGGCGAGGTCGAGGAGCGCATCGACGGGCTGCGTCGGAAGGTCGTTGTCGGGTGTCACGCCGTAGAGCCCGAAGATGAAATGCGTGGTCTCGTCATGCTCGGCGACGCCCATCGCCCAGCCCGAGAAGAGCCGCTCCACAATCGGCCTTTCTTCCAATATGCGCAGATCGGTATGGCGCGGATCCGCCATGATGCGGCCGTAGGTTTCCCGCACATGGGAAATCTCGCCCTCCAGCACCTGCGCAAACGCATTTCGCGTGACGAGCAGGAACCCGGTGACCCGGTTTTCCTGGTTGGAGCGACGGGCGCTCGCCAGCATTCTGTCGAGTTCCGCGCGTCGGCCGGAGTCGTCGAGGAGGCTGTGGCTGGCGTAGACAAGCCGGGTCAGGCTCATGAGATATGTCCCTGGCGGCTTGCGAAGCCCGCGGAGTTGCACGACATGTCGGTTCGGAACCGCGGCGCGTCGAGATGGGTATATGAAGGACGCTGCACGTCGGTTCATTTCCAACGTGTGCCGGCGGCTTTTTGTTTCACGATGAGGACAGCATGACCGAACGCTTCGCAGGAAACCGCAGGAAGCTGGCAGCCGCCGCGTTCGCATGCGCGCTGGGGGCGGCAGTCGCCCCCTGGCCGGCGCTCGGTCAGGCCCGGCAGGTCCCCGAGACGCGCGAGCAGGTGACGCTGTCCTTCGCGCCGCTGGTGAAGCGCACGGCTTCCTCGGTGGTGAACGTCTACGGGGCGCGCGTCGAGAAGCGGCCGCAGAACCCGTTCATGGACGATCCCTTCTTCCGGCGCTTCTTCGGAGATGGCGGCTTCGGCGTGCCGCGCGAGCGGGTGCAGCGCTCGCTGGGCTCCGGCGTGGTGGTCGACGCGGGCGCGGGCCTCGTGGTGACCAACAACCACGTCATCGAGAACATGAGCGAGGTGAAGGTCGCCTTCGCCGACAAGCGCGAGGTCGAGGCCACGATCCTGCTGCGCGACCCGCGCACCGATCTCGCCGTGCTGAAGCTCGCCGACACCAAGAACCTGTCCGCGATCGAGCTCGCCGATACCGACGAACTCCAGGTCGGCGACATCGTGCTCGCCATGGGCAATCCCTTCGGCGTCGGCCAGACGGTGACGCAGGGCATCGTATCGGCGCTCGCGCGCACGCAGATCGGCGTGGGCGATGCGCAGTCCTTCATCCAGACCGATGCGGCGATCAATCCCGGCAATTCGGGCGGCGCGCTGGTCGACATGAAGGGGCGTGTCGTCGGCATCAACACCGCAATCTATTCGCGCTCGGGCGGCAGCGTAGGCATCGGCTTCGCGATTCCCTCGGCGATGGTGCGTCTTGTCGTCGACAGCGCCAAGGCCGGCGTCAAGACCGTGCGGCGGCCGTGGCTCGGCGCGCGTCTGCAGAGCCTGACCGCCGATGTCGCGGACGGACTCGGGCTCGACCGGCCGGCCGGATCGGTCGTCGCCAGCGTCGTCGAGAAGGGGCCGGCCGATCAGGCTGGCCTGCGCCGGTCCGACGTAGTCCTTTCGGTCGACGGCGCCGCGGTCGATGATCCGGAAGCTTTCGGCTATCGCTTCGCCACAAGGCCGATCGGCGGCACGACCGCACTGACCGTGCTGCGCGGCGGCAAGAAGATCGACATTGCGATCAAGCTCGTCGCCGCGCCCGAGACGCGGCCGCGCGATGCGGTGAAGCTGACCAGCCGTTCCCCGCTCGCGGGCCTGACGGTGGCGAATCTCTCGCCGGCGCTGGCCGAGGAGCTTTCGATCGATACGGGCAATGAAGGTGTCGTCGTCAGCGAGATCGAGGACGGCAGCACCGGCGCCAATATAGGCTTCCAGAAGGGCGACCTGATCATGGCGCTCAACGGCGAGCGGATGGCCAATTCGCGCGAGGTCGAGACCGCCCTGAAGGATCGCAAGCGAGCCTGGGAGGTGACCATCTCCCGCAACGGCCAGACCATCACCTCGGTCTTCCCGGGGTGAGATTCGCGGTTGATCCATGCCGTCATTCCGGGGCCTCGCGGAGCGAGGAGCCCGGAATCCATGAACACCGGACGATTGTGGAAATGGTGGGACGGTGGGGACTTCGATGAACAAGAGCCGTGTTCATGGGTTCCGGGCTCGCTGCTCCGCAGCGCCCCGGAATGACGGTTGTGGTTCCCAGCCATGAGCGATCTCTTCTCCGCCTCGGGGCTCGACAAGTCGGGTCCCCGCCCGCTTGCCGACCGCCTACGGCCAACGACGCTCGCCGAGGTGGCGGGGCAGGAGCATCTGACCGGGCCGGACGGCGCGCTGACGCGGCTCGTCGCCTCCGGCTCTGTCGGCAGCCTGATCTTCTGGGGCCCGCCCGGCACCGGCAAGACCACGGTGGCGCGACTTCTCGCCGGCCTCGTCGATCTCGGCTTCGAGCAGATCAGCGCGATCTTCTCCGGCGTCGCCGATCTCAAGCGGGTGTTCGAAGCGGCGCGTGGGCGCCGGCTGGGCGGCAAGGGCACGCTGCTCTTCGTCGACGAGATCCATCGCTTCAACCGGGCTCAGCTCGACGCCTTCCTGCCCGTCATGGAGGACGGCACGATCACGCTGATCGGCGCGACGACTGAGAACCCGTCCTTCGCGCTCAATGCGGCGCTGCTGTCGCGGGCGCGCGTCCTGACATTCAAATCGCTGGATGAGGGCTCGCTGCTCTTCCTGCTCGGCCGGGCCGAGGTGCTGGAGAACAGGGAGCTGCCGCTGACGCCGGAAGCGCGGCTGGCGCTCGCGCGCTTCGCTGATGGCGACGGGCGCGCGGTGCTGACGCTGGCGGAGGAGATCTGGCGTGCGGCCAAGCCCGGCGAAATCCTCGACGAAGCCGGCTTGTCCGAGGTTATACAGCGCCGTGCGCCGATCTACGACAAGGCGCAGGACGGCCACTACAACCTGATCTCGGCCCTGCACAAGACGATCCGCGGCTCGGACCCGGATGCCGCGCTCTATTATTTCGCGCGCATGCTCGATGCCGGCGAAGACCCGCGTTTCCTGGCGCGGCGGCTGGTCCGGATGGCGGTGGAGGATATCGGGCTCGCCGATCCCCAGGCCCTGCTGCATGCGCGGGCGGCCGCGCAGACCTATGAGCAACTCGGCACGCCGGAAGGCGAGCTCGCTTTGGCCAATTGCGTGATCTATCTGGCGACGGCGCCGAAATCGAACGCTGCTTATTCCGCCTACAAGGCCGCGGTGAGGGTCGCGAAGGACCGCGGTTCGCTCATGCCGCCCAAGACCATTCTCAACGCGCCGACCAAGCTGATGCGCGAGGAGGGCTATGGTGCCGACTACGCCTATGACCACGACCAGCCGGACGCCTTTTCCGGCCAGAACTACTGGCCGGACGCGCTCGGCCGGCAGCGCTTCTACGATCCGCCGGAGCGCGGCTACGAGCGCGAGATCCGCAAGCGGCTGGAATATTGGGAGCGGCTGCGCCAGGAGCGTGGCGAGGGGTAACGCTCGTCATGGCCGGGCCTGTTCCGACCATTCCTCATTCCGGGATTCCCGTTTCTCCGCCGAGCTTCGACCGGGAACGGCGGCGTTGAGGCCGCCTGAACCTCACTTCCGGCAGTTGAACGGCAGGAAGGTGCCGGACATGCCGCTGTTCATCGCCATCAGCACCAGTTTGTTGGCGAGGTCGAGTTCTTCCTTGCTGCGGGCGCAGACTTCGGCGCGGGCCTGGCAGTTCGAGGCGAGGAAGGCCTCGTGGCTGGCCAGGAAGTCGGGGCTCAGGCCCTGCTTGCCTTGCCGATTCAAGGACTGCTCGTAAGCCTTTTTGTAGCGGTTGCATTTCTCGGTCGGCCAGTCCGAGGCGCTACCCTGTTGGGCTATCGCGACTGCGCTGCCGGAGCCGCAGAAGGCCAGAAGAGCCATCCCCTGCAGAAGCCGCCGGGACGCGCCGGTGATCGCGAAACTCCGTATGTCCATATCCGCCGCCTCTGCCGCCCCGCCGTATCGATGCAAGGCCGGCGGAGAAGTGCAGCCAATTGCGGCGGATTTCGTTTGTGCGTGGCGGCAGCCCGCTCTATTCCACAAGGATGATTTCCACTTCACTCGTTTTTCTGGGCGCCGGCATCGGCGGCGTGCTGCGCCACGGCGTCAACGTCTTGACGCCGCGCTGGCTCGGCATGGGCTTTCCGTATGGCACCATGGCGATCAACATCCTCGGCTCGGGCCTGATGGGGCTGGTCGCCGGCTGGTTCGCCTTCAGGGCCGGGGAGGGCGCGCCGCAGGATCTGCGCCTGTTCCTCGCCACCGGCATCCTGGGCGGCTTCACCACCTTCTCGGCGTTCTCGCTCGATGCCGTGCTGCTCTGGGAGCGCGGCGACGCGATGCTGGCGGCCATCTATGTGATCGGTTCGGTCGTGGTGTCGCTGGCGGCGCTGGTCGGCGGGTTGGCTGTCGTGCGGGGGCTGTCATGAGGGCTGGCGGCAAAGGCACGGGCGGCAAGGGCCCCGGCAGCAAGGGCACCGGAGGCTCCGCGCGCGGGGGCAAGCCGCCATCCGCGGGCGCGCCCCGCGGCAAGCGGCCGAGCCATGATGCGCGGCGGCGGGCGGCGGCACGACCGGCGGCGGGCGAGGAGCGTGCGCAGCGGGCACCAAGCGTGCGGCGCACGGAGGAGCCCCCCAAGCCGACGCGGGCGCAGGTCAAGGCCGAAACGGCGCAGGTGCTCTCCACCGGCGTGCAGCAGCTGGTGGTGACGGCGGACGAGAACGAGATGCGGATCGACCGCTTCCTCGAGTCGCGCTTCCCGCAGCTTTCGTTCAGCCATATCCAGCGGATCGTCCGGAAGGGCGAGCTGCGCGTCGACGGCAAGCGCGCCGACAGCAAGGACCGGCTCAGCGAGGGGCAGACCATCCGCATCCCGCCGCTGAAGCTGGAGCAGCAGTCGGAGCGTCCGCGCTCGGCCAAGGGCGACGCCGATACGATCGGCTTCCTGCGCTCGATCACGCTCTATGAAGACGACGACGTTATGGTCCTCAACAAGCCGGCCGGGCTCGCTGTGCAGGGCGGCTCGGGCACGACGCGCCATGTCGATCAGATGCTCGAAGCGCTGACGGCTAAGGACGGGCAGAAGCCGCGCCTCGTCCACCGGCTCGACAAGGACACGGCCGGCTGCCTCGTCATCGCCAAGTCGCGCTTCGCGGCGGCGACGCTCGCCAAGACCTTCCGCTCGCGCTCGGCCCGCAAGGTCTACTGGGCGCTGGTCGTCGGCGTGCCGCGCGTGAAGCAGGGCCGAATCTCGACCTATCTCGCGCGCGAGGAGGCCTATGACGGCGACCAGCGCATGGCCGTCGCCCAGCATGGCGAGGACGGCGCTATGCATGCCGTGACCTACTACGCCGTGGTCGAGACTGCGGCGCAGAAACTCGCCTGGCTGTCGCTGAAGCCGGTGACGGGGCGCACGCACCAGCTGCGCGCGCACACCACCCATATCGGCCACCCGATCGTCGGCGACCCCAAATACTTCAACATCCAGAACTGGGAACTGCCCGGCGGCATCCAGAACAAGCTGCACCTGCTGGCGCGGCGGATCGTGCTGCCGCATCCGCGCGGCAAGGGCACGATCGACGTCAGCGCGCCGCTGCCGCCGCATATGCGCCAGAGCTGGAACCTGCTCGGCTTCGAGGACGAGCATTACGACCCGATCGTGAACGCCCCGGACGAATGATCCGCGGACCGAGCTGACGAAACGTAAGAGAACGGTTGCGGAACAAAACGCTTTCTGTTCTAACTATGTTCTCGTCATCTCAGGGGGCTGACCATGCGTTCGGTGTTGATCGTTTCCGCTTTCCTTCTCGGTTTTGCCGCGACCGCACAGGCGCAGACCGCCGCGCCGGCGAAACCCACCTCGGCCACGGCCGTTGCGGCGACTTCGGACGAGCCCATACCGCGGACCGAGCGCGCGAAGGCGCGGCAGGATTGCGTGTCCGAGAATGTCGCGCTGTCGGGCGACGATCTGCGCGCCGCCATGCGCCTGTGCATGCAGGCGAAGTTTCCGGGCGTGCGGCTTTATGCGCAGGACGGCGTCACGCGCGACGGCAAGCCGACGGCGGTGGCGGCGCGGACCGCCTGCAAGGATGAAGTCGATGCGCGCAAGCTGGAGGGACCGGAGCGGGTTGCGGCCCTGACGGCCTGCTTCAACGCCAAGCGCCCCGATCTCGCTCAGCGCTCCGAATGTCGCAAGGATGCGCGCGCCAAGGGGCTGGACGGCGCCGATCTGCGCAAGGCCGTGGACGCTTGCGCCCGCGAGGCCAAAGGCTGACGGCCGGGCGACGGACTGCCTCGCGGCGATGGGACGATGCCATGACGGGGCTGCAATGGCTTGGGCGGGCTATCTGCGCTAAAGCGCCGTCATGGATCTCATCATCTTCGATCTCGACGGCACGCTGATCAATTCCGAGGCGATCATCCTCGGCGCGCAGTACGAAACCTTCAAACGTTGCGGCCGGCCGCATCCGGGGCGCGAGGCCGGACTCGGTATCGTCGGGCTGACGCTGGACATCGCGATGGCGCGGCTGGCCGGGCTCGAAGAGCCCGACGATCTGCTGACCGACACCTACCGGCAGGTCTTCGGCGCGATGCGCCTGCAGGCCCAGACCGATGCCTCGCTCGACGAGCCGCTGTTTCCCGGCGTCGCCGAGACCTTGGCGCAATTAAAGCGGCACAGCGGGCTGAAGCTCGGCATCGCCACGGGAAAGTCCCGCAAGGGCGCGGAGTTCATCGTCGAGCGACATGGCTGGCAGGATCTGTTCGACACCGTGCA
The DNA here is from genome assembly GCF_057321085.1 of Allobosea sp. RIT-PG3_2. Taxonomy (NCBI): domain Bacteria; kingdom Pseudomonadati; phylum Pseudomonadota; class Alphaproteobacteria; order Hyphomicrobiales; family Alloboseaceae; genus Allobosea; species Allobosea sp. RIT-PG3_2. The sequence goes on from NZ_JBXWCA010000005.1 coordinate 73,789, forward strand.
GTCGGCTGACGATGCGCCGTCCAAGCCGCATCCCGGTATGATCCAGCGCGCCATGGCCGAGACGGGGGCTGCGCCGGAGCGCACGGCGATGGTCGGCGACAGCTCCTTCGACATTGAGATGGCAGTTGCGGCCGGCGTGGTGCCCGTCGCCGTGTCCTGGGGCTTCCAGCCGATCGACTGCCTCGTCGCACTCGGCGCCCGCCACGCGCTGCGGGAGTTCGGTGAATTGCCGGGCGTGCTGGGATTGGCCGAGCCTGTGCCGGCCTAGGGCACGCCGGTTTTGCACTGGACCACGGTGTCATCCCGGGCTTGACCCGGGAGCCATGGCGGAGCGCATCCGCTCAAGGTTCGGGCATGGTTTCGGATCCGCGCCTCGCTCGGTCGGGGATGGCTCGCATTTCCGCGAAAACAAGCAGACTCTGCAGCATCGAACCGAATGCCGTATTCGGCTGATGCCGTAGGGCTTTGATCTAGCGCCGGCTTTCCGAAAACCGCATTCCGCTTCTCGGGCCGATGCTCAAGGGCGCCGTAGCGGCATCGTATGCGACTTTCACGATAGCTTTTCGACCTGGCGAAACGCGCGTCGATGCGAGGCGAGTTTCGCGCGATGCGCACCCGCTTTCGATGGTGGCACCGAGGCGTGAGTAAGATCCTCGCAACCAAGACGACTCAGCTCTGTTTAACCTGAATATCCGTTCAGATTTGCGCGTTAACCACCTGCTGCCGAGGCGGGGTGCATGGTGTTCCCACAGCAGGAACGTACCGGCACAAAACAACGCCGGACAGGGGTTCGAACATGATGGATCATGAGCTTCGTGAATTCGTCGATCGCGTGATGGATCGTCGCGCGATCGACGAAGAAGACGTCAAGATGCTTCAACGTGACATCTTGATCGACATCGTCACGACACGCGACATCATCGATGTGCTCATCGCACTCGATCGTGCCGTGCCGCAAAGCTGCAAGGCTTACGGCGATTACCTGGTGGCGCTGGTCGTCGATTTCGCCGTCTGGGAGAACCGCCCGACCGGCGTGATCGACCGCGACAAGGCGCATTGGCTGGTGACGACGCTCTCGGCCGGCGAAGGGCCGACCGCGACGGCGCAACGCATCGCCTTCGAGATCGCCCGTGAAGCCGAGCATTGCGACGAAGCGCTGCTCGCCTTCGCCTTCGCCAAGGGGGCGGCGAAGGATGTGGCGCGGGCCGCCAGCGGCGGCGCGCAGCGGGTCCTGCTCGCGAGCTGAGCCGGGCGTCATTCTCGGGCTTGCCCCGAGAATCTCCGGCCGGAAGAGGGAGGCCCTTCCTGCGCGAGATGCCCGGGTCAGGCCCGGGCATGACGGTGCCGGGTAGGCACTCCCTCTGATAGGGCCCGGCGCCCTGGCCTGTGCATCCTTGCACAACGGCTTGGCCTGTAGCCGACTTTCGCATTGGTGGACGGCAGTTGCGGCATCCCATAGACCCCGGCTATTGCAGTTCGTCTGAAGCCGGGAGATGCCGCGGATGTTCTCGAAGATTCTGATCGCGAACCGTGGCGAGATCGCCTGCCGGGTCATCAAGACGGCGCGACGCATGGGCATCAAGACCGTGGCGGTCTATTCGGATGCCGATCGCGATGCGCTGCATGTCGAGATGGCCGATGAAGCCGTCCATATCGGCGAGGCGCCTGCCGCCCAATCCTATCTCCAGATCGACAAGATCGTCGCGGCCTGCAAGCAGACCGGCGCCGAGGCGGTGCATCCGGGTTATGGCTTCCTCTCCGAGCGCGAGGCCTTCGCTAGGGCGCTCAAGGATAACGGCATCGTCTTCATCGGCCCCAATCCCGGCGCCATCGCCGCGATGGGCGACAAGATCGAATCGAAGAAGGCGGCGGCCGCGGCCAATGTCTCCACCGTTCCGGGCTTCCTCGGCATCATCGAGAACCCCGAGCATGCGGTCACGATCGCAGACGAGATCGGCTATCCCGTGATGATCAAGGCCTCGGCCGGCGGTGGCGGCAAGGGCATGCGCATCGCCCATTCCTCGGCCGAGGTGGCTGAGGGCTTCGCCCGCGCCAAGTCCGAAGCCGCATCCTCCTTCGGCGACGACCGCGTCTTCGTCGAGAAGTTCATCGTCGACCCCCGCCATATCGAGATCCAGGTGCTGGGCGACAAGCACGGCAACGTCATCTATCTCGGCGAGCGCGAGTGCTCGATCCAGCGCCGCAACCAGAAGGTCGTCGAGGAGGCGCCGTCGCCGCTGCTCGACGAGGCGACGCGCCGCAAGATGGGAGAGCAGGCGGTCGCGCTGGCCAAGGCCGTGAACTACGACTCCGCCGGCACGGTGGAGTTCGTCGCCGGGCAGGACAAGTCCTTTTATTTTCTCGAGATGAACACGCGGCTGCAGGTCGAGCATCCCGTGACGGAGATGGTCACCGGCATCGATCTCGTCGAGCAGATGATCCGCGTCGCCTATGGCGAGAAGCTCGCGATCTCGCAGGCGGATGTGAAGCTCGATGGCTGGGCGGTCGAATCCCGCGTCTATGCGGAGGATCCGACGCGCAATTTCCTGCCCTCGACAGGACGGCTGGTCACCTATCGGCCGCCGGCGGAGGGGCCGGATGGCGAGGCGACGGTGCGCAACGACACCGGCGTCTTCGAGGGCGGCGAGATCTCGATCTACTACGACCCGATGATCGCCAAGCTGGTGACGCATGCGCCGACGCGCGAGGCGGCGATCAAGGCGCAGGGCCGCGCGCTCGACGCCTTCGCCATCGAGGGCATCCGCCACAACATCCCCTTCGTCTCGGCCCTGATGCAGCACCCGCGCTGGATCGCGGGCAATCTCTCGACCGGCTTCATCGCCGAGGAGTTCCCGGAGGGGTTCTCCCTGCCGGCGCCGAGGGCCGAGACGGCTCTGCGCATGGCGGCGATCGCGATCGCCTGCGACCACCGTATGAACCAGCGCAAGCGCAACGTTTCCGAGCAGATGGAGGGCTGGCGCCGGGTTTCCTTCGACCGGCTGCGCATCGTCCAGCTCGGGGCTGAGAGCTTCGAGGGCGAGGTGACGGAGCAGGGCGGGGCGGTCGTCATCGCCTTCCCGGGCCGCAGCGTCAGCGTCGTCAGCGGCTGGGTGCCCGGCGAGCCGGTCTGGCACGGCACGCTCGACGGGGTGAAGGTCGCGGCGCAGGTGCGCTCGATCCTCAACGGCGTCGCGCTCGCCCATGCCGGCGCCTATGCCAACGCCAATGTCTACACGCAGCGCGAGGCCGAGCTGGCGGCGTTGATGCCGGAGAAGGTCGCGGCCGATACCGGCAAGTTCCTGCTCTGCCCGATGCCGGGGCTGGTCAAGTCGATCGCGGTCACGCTCGGGCAGGAGGTCAAGGTGGGCGAGCCGCTGGCCATGGTCGAGGCGATGAAGATGGAGAACGTCCTGCGCGCCGAGAAGGACGTCACCATCGCCAAGATCCTGGCGAAGGAAGGCGATTCGCTCGCCGTCGATGCCGTCATCATGGAATTCGCGTGAGCGAAGGCAGGATCTGGTCATGCTGAAAATCTGGGGGCGGCTGAGCTCCGTCAATGTCCAGAAGGTCGTATGGGCGGCTGGCGAGGTCGGGCAGGCGTTCGAGCGCATCGATGTCGGCGGGCCGTTCGGCGGGCTCGACACGCCGGAATTCCGCGCGATGAATCCCAATGGGCAGATTCCGGTGATCGAGGACGGCGCGTTCAAGCTGTGGGAGTCGAACACCATCGTGCGCTATCTGGCGGCCCGCCACGGCGCCGCGACGATCGCGGAGGAAGATCCAGCGCGGCGAGCCGAGGCCGAGCGCTGGATGGACTGGATGCTGTCCGAGCTTCAGCCGGCCCTGGCGCCCGTGCTTTGGGGCGTGGTGCGCAAGGTGCCGGGCCATACCGATCCCGACGTGATCGCGAAGGGCGTAGAGCGGGCCGAGGAGTTGATGGCAATCCTCGAGGCGCAACTGGCCGACCGGCCGTTCCTGTCCGGCGAGCGTTTCGGCGTTGCCGACATCACGGTCGGCTGCGGTGCGCATCGCTGGCTCAACATGCCGGTCGAGCGAATCGAGCGGCCGGCGGTACAGCGTTGGTACCAAACGCTGTTTGCCCGTCCGGCAGCGCAGGCCGCGCTGCCGTTGCCGATCACGTGAGGTCTCGCCGCGGCGCTTGATCCGTGCCGTTACGCTGTCATGATGAGTGCATGAACGCTTTCCGCGCGGTCCTGCTCCTGTGCTCTCTCGCTGCCGCCACTTCCGTGGCGGCCCAGGACGCGCCGACCCTGCGCACCGACTTGTCTTCGCTCGCGGGTTGCCTGCGCGACAATGGCGCCTCGCCTTCTGCCTGTATCGGCACGGTGGCCGTCTCCTGTGTCCGTGCGGCCAGCAGCGATCCGCGCGGCGCGGAGGCGGGCTGCGCCCGGCGCGAGGAGGCCGCCTGGCGTGAGCGTCTCACGCTTGCCCTGCAGGCGACTGGACGCTCGCTCGATGCCAGCCAGCGTAGCCGGCTGGCTGCCGTGCAACTGGCCTGGGAAAGCTATGTCGCGCAGAAATGCGCCTTCTACGGTGCTACGCAGAGCGCAACCCTGCAGGCTGGACGCCAGGCCGGCTGCGAGCTTCGCGAGGCCGCCGAGCGCGCCATCGAGCTCGCCAAAGCGCTCCCTCAGACGGCGCGCCGGCCGCAATCGCCACCGCAAATCATCCGTTAGGGCGTGCCGATTCTGCACGGAACCACGCCGTCATCCCGGGCGTGACCCGGGATCCATGCCAGAGCGGGGTCCGAGGGAACGTCCGGCATGGGTCCGGATCTGCGCTTTGCTCCGTCCGGGATGACACGCCTTTTCCACGAAACCGCAGCGATCGAGGGATGCGCCTGGCGCTTTCGTGAGCGCGGGGCCGATGGCCTGGCTCGGAAAATGCTGGAGCGCCGCTTCAGCCTGCGGCTATACGGGCGAGGGCGGTGATGGCCCGTCAATCCCCGGTCCTGCGAGCCCCTGATGTTCTTCGTCCTGTCCAAGCTCGTCTGGTTCGTGTTCTCGCCGGTCAACTTCGTCATCCTCCTCGCGGGGCTGTCCGCGCTGCTTGCCTTCACGCGCTTTGCCCGTGCCGCGCGCTGGCTCGGCCTGCTGTCGGTGCTTGCGCTCGGGTTGATGGCGTTCAGCCCGCTGCCACGCGCGGTCATCCGGCCGCTGGAGGATCGCTTCCCGCAGCAGGATGCGGCGAAGGGGCCGGTCACGGGTATTGTCGTGCTGGGCGGAGCGGTCGGCGTCGCGCGAGGCGATGTCGTGCTGAACTCAGCGGCATCGCGCATGACCAAGGCGGTGGAGCTCGCGCGGCTGCATCCCGAAGCGAAGCTGGTCTTCACGGGCGGAGCCGCCAATCTGATCTCGGAGGCGACGGAGACCGAGGCCGACGGCGCCAAGCTGCTGTTCGAAGGGCTCGGGCTCGATCCCAAGCGGCTGGTTCTCGAAGACAAGTCACGCAACACGCGCGAGAACGCGACCTTCACCCGCCGCCTCGTCGATCCGAAGCCGGGCGAGCGCTGGCTTCTGGTGACTTCGGCCTGGCATATGCCGCGCTCGATCGGCGTGTTCCGGAAGGCGGGGTTTCCGGTCGAGGCCTTTCCCGTCGACTACTGGTCCAAAGGCGAGCCCGACGATTTCATTCGGCCCTATAGCCGGGCGCACAGGGCGCTCGAGATCGCCGATAACGGCTTCAAGGAATGGGTCGGGCTGCTCGCCTATCGTTTGGCGGGCTATAGTGACGAGCTCTTCCCGGGGCCGTGACGTCAGGCGGCGTCAGCAGGCAGGGACAGCCTGTAGACGCCGCGAAAATCGTCGGGATCGACCGGCCGGCCCTTGCGGGTGATCTGCAGCCGGCCTTCCTTCATCAGCTTCACCGCCGCGCGACGAACCGGCTGCATCAGCGGGCCCCAGTCGTCGGGATGATCGCTGCCGAGCGTGCGGGCGACATCCATCGGCGCCACAGTGCGGCCCGGACCCTGTTGCTCCAGCAGTGCGAGGATCGTGCTCTCGATCGCTTCGGGGTCGATGCTCATGACTGGCCCGGATAGTTGAAGACGCGTGCGGCGTCTGAGGCGAACTGGCGCCGATACATCGCGACCAGCACCGCGCCGGTGAAGGCCAGGAAGGTGACCGGCCCGAGGAACCAGCCGAGATAGGCGAGCGCGAAGAAGAAGGCGCGCTGGCCACGATTGAAGTGGCGGCCGGCGGCGATGTTCATCTCGATCGTCTCATGCACGGCATGGGCCGCCGCGATCTCGTTGCGCCCCGATGCAGGCGGCAGGGCGCCGAGCAGGATGACGCAATAATTGAACAGCCGGTAGCTCCAGGCGAATTTGAAGAAGGCATAGCCGAAGACACCGGCGAGGCCGATCACCTTCATTTCCCAGACCGCGCGCTGCGTCACCGGGACGAAGGGCAGGTCGGAGAAGATGGCGACGACGCGGTCGGTCGATTGCAGCAGGGCGAGCGTGCCGCCGATGGCGATCAGCGAGGTCGAAGCAAAGAAGGCGGTGCCGTTCTGCAGGCCGTTCATCACCTGGGTGTCGACGATGCGGTTCTCCCGCTTCATCGATTCGTTGATCCAGCTGGCGCGGCGCAGGTTCATCCGCATGTTGAGCGTCTTGGCCGCATGAGGGCCGAGTTCGACGGCATAGTGATAGCCGATCCAGGAGGCGGCGAAGAACGCCAGGGCGATCACGTCCAGATTACTGAAACCGAGCATGCCGTCGCTGTGCCACTTCACCCGCCGGAGAAGCAAGCAGCTTGTGCCGAGGCCGCGCCAGCGGCAAGCGCCATGGCATTGACGCTGCGGCGGCGAGCCGCCACGGTGCGCGCGGATTCGGGAGGGCGACCGTGCCGCAAACCATCACGAAGGGCTACAAGGCCCTGGTCGCGGAAGCCGAGAGCCGGATCGAGACGCTGTCGGTCGAGGAAGCGCGGGCGCTCCATGGCCGCGACGACGTCGTCTTCGTCGACCTGCGCGATCCGCGCGAGCTGGAGCGGGAAGGGCGCATGCCCGGCGCCTTCCATTGCCCGCGCGGGATGCTCGAATTCTGGATCGACCCGGAAAGCCCCTACGCCAAGCCGGTTTTCGCCGAGGACAAGCGCTTCGTGTTCTTCTGCGGTGGCGGCTGGCGCTCGGCGCTCGCGGCGCAGACGGCGCAGGAGATGGGGCTGAAACCCGTCGCCCATGTCGCCGGCGGCTTCGGCGCCTGGAAGAAGGCCGGCGCGCCGGTCGAGCCCGCTGCCACAGACAAGAAGGGCTGAGGCCGAGCCTTGTCTCATATCGTCATCGTTCTCCTTGTCGCGGCCTTCATCTTCCGCAAGCCTCTGGGCAAGCTGCTGTCCAGGCAATTCCCCAACCGCGCCAAGCGCCAACAGGTTCTGGCCACGATCATCGCCGCTTTCGCGCTGGTGATCGCGGCCCGGCTCGTCGCGCTGTTCTGGTGATCCTGCCGGCTTCGTCCTGAAACCAGCGAAGGCGCCCCGTGCAGCGGTCGCATGGCGGGCAGGGTTGCGCTCTGCCTAACAATCAGGCATCTTCCGCAACCTGGCTCCAACTCAAGAAAGGGAGGGCTGAATGGTAATCGTCACCACCGCTGTCACTCCCATGCGACCACACCGGCACTAGGTCGGTCTCGCACGAGGCCCGCCCGCCGGCGGTCTCCTGAGCCTTTTCCAAACGATTATTGTCCATTGCTGGAGTCGGCGTGCGTCGTCGTCTCCGCCTGATCCGGAGTCGGCTGCCGTTTCGGCGCCGAATGACGCTATGTCTCTCGATACTCAAACCGGGCGGCGCGAGCCGTTTCGAGCCGTTCTCGGCTTTACTTTCAGACACTGGGCGCGCCAGCCCAGGCAGGTCGCCTGGGTTGCCGGCGTCACTGCCGTCGCGACCCTGGCCGAGCTGTTCACGCCGGTCTATGCCGGTCGCCTCGTCGATGCGGTCGCGACCGGAGTCGGCGGTGCCGACGCGGCGCTGTGGGCGCTCGGCGGAATGATGGCGCTCGCCATCGTCACCGTGCTGGGGCGGCACTTCGCCTTCATCGGGCTGACGACCATGACGCTGCGCACGATGAGCGATGTGGCGCAGGAGGCGTTCGCGCGCCTGCAACGCTTCTCGACCGACTGGCACGCCAACAACTTCGCCGGCTCGACGGTGCGCAAGATTACGCGCGGCATGTGGGCGCTCGACCTGCTGACCGACACGATCCTGATCGCGCTGCTGCCCTCGCTCGTCATCCTGCTGGGCATGACGGCGCTGCTCGCCTGGCACTGGCCGGTGATGGGGCTCGTGGTGGCGGTGGGAGCACTGGCCTATATCGGGCTAACGCTTGTGCTTTCGCTGCGCTTCGTCGCGCCGGCGGCGCGGCTGGGCAATGCCTGGGATACCCGCCTCGGCGGCTCGCTGGCGGACGCCATCACCTGCAACCCCGTGGTGAAGGCCTATGGCGCGGAGGCGCGCGAGGATCTGCGCCTCGCGACCGTGATGGCAAAGTGGAGCCTCAGGACGCGGCGCGCCTGGCTGCGTGGCACCTGGTCGGGCACCGGCCAGCTGATGGTGCTGCTGCTGCTGCGCGCCGCGGTGATCGGCCTCGTCATCTGGCTCTGGCTGAAAGGACGGGCGAGCGCGGGCGATGTCGCCTTCGTGCTGACGGCCTATGCGGTGGTGCATGGCTATCTGCGCGATGTCGGCCAGCACGTCCACAACCTGCAGCGCTCGGTCAACGACATGGAGGAACTCGTCTGGATGCACGATCTTCCCTATGGCGTGCCGGACCGGAAGGGCGCCGTGGAGATGGGCGTGACGGCGGGCGAGATCGCCTTCGAGGACGTGACCTTCCATTACGGCGGCCATGTCGACCCGCTCTACCGCGACTTCTCGCTGACCATCCGTGGCGGCGAGAAGGTCGGCCTCGTCGGCCGCTCCGGCTCCGGCAAGACGACCTTCGTCAAGCTGGTTCAGCGGCTCTACGACGTCACCTCGGGCCGGATCGCGATCGACGGGCAGGATATCGCCGATGTCACGCAGGAGAGCCTGCGCCGGCAGATCGCGATCGTGCAGCAGGAGCCGGTGCTGTTCCACCGCTCGCTGGCCGAGAACATCGCCTATGGCCGGCCGGGTGCCAGCCAGGCGCAGATCGAGCAGGCGGCGAAGCTCGCCAACGCGCATGAGTTCATCATGCGCCTGCCCAAGGGCTATGGCACGCTCGTCGGCGAGCGCGGCATCAAGCTCTCGGGCGGCGAGCGCCAGCGCGTCGCGCTGGCCCGCGCCTTCCTGGCCGACGCGCCGATCCTGATCTTGGACGAGGCGACCTCAAGCCTCGATTCGGAATCGGAGGCGCTGATCCAGCAGGCGATCGAGCGCTTGATGGAGGGGCGCACCACGATCGTGATCGCGCATCGTCTCTCGACGGTGCGAGCCATGGACCGCATCCTGGTCTTCGATCGCGGCCGTGTAGTTGAGGAAGGCCCGCACGATGCCCTGCTGACCCGCGAGGGCGGCGCCTATCGCGCGCTGTTCGAGAAGCAGGTCAGCGAAATGGCAAAGGGGTTGGCGGCGTAGTCACCTTCTTCCCTCTGGGGGAGAAGGTGTCCGCGGAGCAGACGGATGAGGGAAGGGCCGCTTAGGCGGCCCTTTTCTTGTTTGGAACGAGGTTCTGCCCTCATCCGTCACGGCTCCGCCGTGCCACCTTCTCCCCCGATGGGAGAAGGAAAGGCTCACTTCGGTGCCAGCGACCGAGGTCGCACGCCCTTCACGGGCCGGGCGGAAGCGGCTCGCTCGCATCCTGATTCAATGGCTTCAGATCCAGCGTCGGCTTGGTCAATCCGGCAGCAATCACCGGGCTCGACCGGTCAGGGTTCAAGGTGTTGCGCTTCGAGCCGGCCTTGCATTTTCGCAAACACCTTGTCTTTCCGCCAGGGCGCCCGCGACCGCAGCTTGTCCGCGACTTCTTAGGCGTGCTGGCCGAGGTGAGGAACGGATTTGTACTCCAACTCGACAACGCATGAGAATCGCCAAGAAAGGACGTTGCGCCATCGTCCCACAGCGGACGTCGCTTTGCGTCGCAAGCCGCAGTCTGAGCACGGCCTAACGGAGCTTGGCGATCCCGATACCATCGAGTTTCGCGCGATCTTTGATGGATTCTTCGCTGCGGGTCATCGCTTTCGAAATCGCCTTCAGTGCCATGCCCTTCTTGGCGAGCAACTTTAGCTTCTCGAGTTCCTCATGTGTCCAGGGTTGGCGATGCCGTTCAAATCGCTCGGTCACAATCTACTCCTGCTCTGCCGGGACATGTCCGGCAATCGCGCCATCTATAGCAGTCCCCGCGCCGAATTTGGCCACACGTATGGATGCGTGCCGAGTCCATCCGCTGCTCGCGCCATAAGCGGAAGTTGACGCTTTGCCCGACAGCGGACGCTCTTCAGCCTAGGCGAAGGGACGCCCTGGATCGAGCGGCGTGCCGTAGAGCGGGCGTTCAGGCTCCGTTGCGGGCGTCACCGGATCTCTGCGAGCCGGGTGTCCTGCGATAGCACCAGGCACCAGTGCGGCTCGAAATCGGCGCCCATCGGCCAGATCCAGCTTTCGAAGATCGTCAGCATCGGCGCCTGGTAGCGCTCGAACCATTGGCGCTGGCACAGCACGAACTTGGTCGCGGCCACGACGCTTTCGCGATCGATGAGGCATAGCGGCACGATGTCGGGATGGGCGTCGAGAAAATGCTGCACGGCGACCATGAGTGTCGGGTAGCCAGGGTGCAGCATGTCGTCGAGCACGATCAGTCCGCCCTCGACCAGGCAGGCGGTGGCGAGCGCGAGATCCTTCGCCAGGGCAGCGCGCGAGTGTTCGCCATCGATATGGATGAGCCGCAGGCGCTCGCCCCGCGCATGCGCGATGAGATCCGCCGGCGTCATCGTGCCGCTGTCGGCTTTCACGCTGACGCGGCGCTCGGGTCCGATACCATGGCGGGCCGCGTTCGCCTCAAATCGCTCTTGCACGCCGGCATCCGGCCACTCGAAAAGATCGACCGCCAGTGCGACCTCGCCTGGTTCCAGCGCATGAGCGAGCGCGATCAGGAAGCGGCCCTCGAAGGCGCCGATCTCTGCGATCGGTCCGCTCACGCCCTGTTCGGTCTGAAGCCGCAGCAGCCGGGCACATATCGCAGCGGCGAAGCGCGAGGACATGCCGGGAACTCGGTCGTATCCGTCCTCGAGATAAGCCGAGACGGCGGGATGGGCCGGACTAGGATCGGCGGTCATCGAAATCCTCATCCGCATACCATTCGGCGCCACAACCAGACATTGAGCCTATACGCGGAAGCGGACATTCGTGGCTCTATAGCGACGGCGGGCCGTTTCACACCTTGCTCGGCCGATGACTCAGCCGACTGCTGGCTACGCCGGGTTTGCATCGCGACGCGTTCAGTCAGTCCAGCGGATCCGGTTCAGGAACAAGCTCTCGTTCGGTGTCGGCGTGAACTGCACAGGCTTGGCTGCGCCATATCCGGCGACTGTTTGGTAGAGCGGGACGACTGGAAGCGAGGCAGCGATGATCTCGTGAACTTTGCGATAGTCGGCCAGCCGCGCGGCCGGGTCGAGGGCAGAGCGAGCGCGATCGAGAAGACCGTCGACCTCCTTATTCTCGACGATCGTCCAACCGCTGCCGGCGTGGAAGAGCTCGTACAGCGCACCGTCCGCATCCTGACAGGCGCAGGACGAACGGCTGATGGCCAGCACGGGCGCTTCGACGGGGCCGCGCTGGGTGCGCTGCAGGAAGCTGGGCGTATCGATCAGCTCGATCGACACGTCGAGCCCGGCATCGCGCAGTTGCTGTTGGATCGCCTGAACGACGCGCTGGTCGAAGAATGGCGCGGTCGTGAGCGGAATCGGAATTTTTCCGGCCGCACCCGCCTCGGCAACCAGGGCCTTCGCGCGGGCGGGATCGTAGGCCAGCCCCCCGATGCCATCTGCCCAGCCGAAATGTGCGGGCGTGAGCATCTGTGCGATCGGCTTCTCCTGTCCGCCCAGAATGCCGTCGATGATCCCCTGCTTGTCGACGGCTCGCGCAATCGCCTCACGGATCTTGGGATCGTCGAAAGGCGGGCGATTAGGATTCAGACGTAGATAGGCGAGGCGCTCCGTCAGAGTGGTCAAAGGCTTGGCGCGCTGTGAGCCCTTGAGCTGGGCGAGCTGGTCACTGTCGAGTCCGACCACAAGATCGGAGGCACCGGCCTGCAGGTTGGCGAGACGCGTGGCACTATCCGGAACCGCACGGAAAAGCGCGACCGGAAACGGCCCTTTCGTTCCCCAATAAGCATCATTGCGGCTCAGGGTCACGGCGACCCCGCGCTGCCAAGCTTCGAACTTATACGGCCCGCTCCCGACTGGCTTCAGGTTGAAGGCATCCTTGCCCATCGCCTCGACGACCTTCTTGGGCACGATGGAGAGCTTGACGAGCTGAGCAAGCAGCGCGGGATAGGGCCCGTCTGTGACGAGCTTGATTTCTGTCGGGGAAAGCGGCGCCGCCTGCACGATCTTGTTGAATTGACCACGCTGAGGGCTGGCGAAGCTCTTGTCGGTGACTCGCTCGATGCTGAAGGCCACATCCTCGGCCGTGAGCCTCGAGCCGTCATGGAACGTCACGTCCGGCCGGAGCGTGAAGATGACCTCGGTGTCGGACACGTTGCGCCACGCCGTGGCGATCTGCGGAGCAATCTCGCCTTTGTCGTCGCGCGTGACGAGATTGTCGAAGATGTTGCGGTAAACGTAATAGCTGTCGGGATTCCATTGGAGCTGGGGGTCGAGCGTTGAGGGCTCGGCCGCGAGATCGACGACGAAACGGTCTGCGCCGGCAATGGCGGGCGTCGCCAGGGCGAGAGTGGCGGCGACGAACCAGGCGAACGACTTGTGCATCACGTTTCTCTCATTCCGCGGCCGGGAAAGGCGCCATTAGTCTTGGCGCCAGCCGCTCAGCAGAGCCAGCGTCGCGCTCGCAGATCCCTGCCGCCAAAGCATCCAGTTAAACATGGCCGCATGTTAGGCCATACCTGACATCTCTCAATTCTCTTTTGAAATCTCAGAAGAGAGAATTCGTCTTCCAGGCCAAGCCCTGTGATCGGTCGTTCGATGAGCGGTCCACCTTGAATATTCAACGGTGCCAGGCGCTCCCCGATGCTGCCGACCAGCACGTTGCTGGTGTTATAGACAATCGGGACAATCGCAGGCGGAATAGCGCTCGGCACAGCGATCAAGGTGAAACCCCTAACCCGCTCGCGGCGTATCCGACTGGAGCGAGAATGGGCCACTTCCGGCGGCGTGAGTGACTTGGTAATGAGGCGTGGTCTGCCTTTCGGAAGACGACGCAGCCGGCGATCAACGACCCCCGTGTTCGGGGAAGTGAGACTTGAGGCCGCGTCGCGCCACTTCCGGACATTCCGTGGATGCCCCGTAAGCGGACTCGGCTTTTTATCATGCCAACCGGATGGCCCGATCTCCCGCCGCTTCCCAAACCTGATCAGGATCTTCGCTGCCAGCGGCGCCTTATCCTGCGGAAGGAAGCGGCTGTAGTGGTTCTGCATCATTTCCTGCGGAAGGGGGGATCGCCCTCAGAGTACAAGAGGCTGCGGGCGGACCCTTCTGCCGAAGCTGAACTGACACATTTCAGTTGTGAACGGCCTCACTCGCTAGCGTCTTTCACCGATCAGCACCGATCAGCACCGATCAGGTCGGACGCAGGGGGATACGATCCTGAAGGGTCGGCATAACGGACGTTGACGCGCCCTTCGCTCCCTCGATCAGAATTATGTCAGGATGTTTTTGCGGCAACCGACCTCGAAGCCCTCGTGAACAGGACCGATTGGCGCTATTCTTGGCTTGCGCAACCGCCATCTGACTACTGCGCACCTGTGATACGAGGGCTCCTGACATGCTGGCTGGTGTCGAGAGAAAATCGAATCCGGGCCAGCGTTCGGCCCCGGCTCCGTGCACCCGAGCTAGGCACCTCCCGGCAAATGGGGCAGCGGGTGGACCACGAGCGCTGGACGAATCCGGGTCGGCGCCGGTCGGACGAACTGCCGGAAATGCTCGACGCACCGATGAATGAGATCGTTCACACTCCGGTAACCCGGAGGGCTTGAAGGAGGCTGGAGTGGGTCTTGTTCTCGACAAGGTGCGTCGCGACGTCGGAGCGCTGACGCACATTCACGAGACGACGCTGCGGCTTCCACCGGGAACGATGACCGTGTTGCTCGGCGCGACGCTGGCGGGAAAGACCTCTCTGATGCGGCTGATGGCCGGCCTCGACAGGCCGACATCGGGGCGCATCCTGGTCGATGAGGGCGGCCGAGAGAGGGATGTAACTGGCCTAGCCGTACGCGAGCGCTCGGTCGCGATGGTCTACCAGCAATTCATCAACTACCCCAACCTCAACGTCTTCGAGAACATCGCCTCGCCCCTCAGGGTCAAAGGGCTGCCCAAGGCGGAAATCGAGAGCAAGGTGCGAGCAATGGCGCGCCTGATGCAACTCGATCCATTCCTTGAGCGGATGCCGCTCAACCTCTCCGGCGGGCAGCAGCAGCGTACCGCCATGGCTCGCGCGCTGATCAAGGGCGCCGATCTCGTCCTGCTCGACGAGCCATTGGCCAACCTTGATTACAAGTTGCGCGAGGAACTGCGCGAGGAACTTCCCAAGATCGTTCGCATGTCGAATGCGACAGTCGTCTATGCCACGACCGAACCGCAGGAAGCGCTGCTGCTGGGCGACCATACCGCCACGCTCTGGCAGGGCCGGGTGACGCAATACGGGCCGAGCGCGGAGGTCTATCGCCGGCCGCAGGATCTGATCACGGCGCGCATCTTCTCCGATCCGCCGCTCAACATTTTGCCTGTTACCAAAAATGGCGCGGAAATCGTCCTCCCCGACGGTGTGAGCGCTCCCGCGACTGGAGCGCTCACCGGGCTAGCCGACGGGGATTATCAGGTCGGATTTCGGGCCCATCATCTTCATTTACGAGTTCCCGCCGGGCCTAGCCTGCGCTTCGACGGCAGGGTGATCGTGGCTGAGATCGCCGGCTCCGAAAGTTTCGTCCATGTCGAATGCGCGGGTGCGCGCTGGGTGGCGCTTGCGCCGGGCGTGCACGATTTGGAGCCCGGCGCCACCATCTCAGTGCATGTCGACCCGACGACTGTCTTCGTCTTTGATTCCAACGGGCGGCTCGCTCACGCCCCAGCCTTCCTCTCGGCTGCTTGAGGAGACGCTCAATGGCGCGCATCGAGCTTTCCGATCTCGCGCATTCCTATAAGCGAGGCGCTTCGGCACCGGGCGATTTCGCTCTGAAGCCGATGACGCTGACCTGGCGCCAGGGAGGCGCCTACGCCTTGCTCGGCCCCTCCGGCTGCGGCAAGACGACGTTGCTCAACATCATCTCGGGTCTTGTCATCCCATCACATGGCCGCGTGCTGTTCGATGGCCGGGATGTCGCGCACTTGCCAACGGAAGAGCGCAACATCGCCCAGGTGTTTCAATTCCCGGTCGTTTACGACACGATGACCGTCTACGAGAATCTCGCCTTCCCGCTGCGCAATCGCGGCATGGAGGCCAGAGCCGTCGATGGCCGTGTGCGCGAGATCGCGACGCTTCTGGAACTGACCGGCGAGCTCAACCACAAGGCGAGAGGACTCACGGCTGACGCCAAGCAGAAGATCTCGCTCGGTCGCGGCCTCGTCCGCCCTGATGTTGCAGCCATCCTCTTCGACGAGCCTTTGACCGTCATCGACCCGCAACTGAAGTGGGAGTTGCGTTCCAAGCTCAAGGCGCTTCACAGAGCGCTCGACGTCACCATGATCTATGTGACGCATGACCAGACCGAGGCGCTGACCTTCGCCGACACCGTGGTCGTGATGCATGATGGAAGGGTCGTGCAGACCGGGCGGCCGGACGAATTGTTCGAGAAGCCGGCCCATACCTTCGTCGGCTATTTTATCGGCTCCCCGGGCATGAACGTGATTCCGGCCTCTGTCGCGGGCAACTGCGCCCATGTCGCGGGAGCGACGATCGAGTTGCCACGGAGCTACGACATTCCGTCCGGCAAACGGATCGAGATCGGGATCAGGCCCGAATTCGCAACACTCGCCCGCCCCGGCGAGGGGGTACCCGTCACGGTCGAGCGCATCGATGATCTCGGCCGCTCCCGGCTGGCGCGCCTGCGATTGCGCGAATACGCGGTTGCCGCCGGTGTGCCCGACGGGCTCAGCGACATCGGCGAGAGCGCGGGGCTCATCCTTCAGCCCGATCACATCCATGTCTATGCCGATGGCGAACGGCTGGAGGGCAGGGCGTGATGGACAAGCCCTATGACAACCGCGCCTGGTTCCTTGTTCTGCCGGTCCTCGCCATCGTTGCCTTCTCGGCGGTGATCCCGCTGATGACGGTGGTGAACTATTCGGTGCAGGATACGTTCGGCAACAACCAGTTCTTCTGGAACGGCACCGGCTGGTTCAAGGAACTGCTCGACCCGTCGAGCGACCTGGGCGGCCGCGTGCGCGACTCGTTTTGGCGCAACCTCCTGTTCTCCGCGATCATCCTGACGATCCAGGTGCCGCTGGGCATCACGGTCGCGCTCGCCATGCCGCGCGAGGGCTGGAAGGTGGCGGCGACGCTGGTGCTGATGGCGATGCCGCTGCTCGTGCCGTGGAACGTGGTCGGCACGATCTGGCAGGTGTTCGCGCGCGGCGATATCGGGCTGCTCGGCTACACAGTCAACCGGCTCGGCATCGACTACAACTATGTCGCCGATCCGCTTGCGGCTTGGATCACCATCATCGTGATGGACGTCTGGCACTGGACCTCGCTGGTGGCGCTGCTCTGCTATGCCGGCTTGAAATCCATCCCGGACGCCTTTTACCAGGCCGCACGTATCGACGGCGCCAGCCGCTGGGCGGTGTTCCGTTTCATCCAGCTGCCGAAGATGCGGCGCGTGCTGATCATAGCCGTTCTGCTGCGCTTCATGGATTCGTTCATGATCTATACCGAGCCCTTCGTCGTCACCGGCGGCGGACCAGGCAATTCGACGACCTTCCTCTCGATCGAGCTGGTGAAGCTCGCGCTCGGCCAGTTCGATCTCGGCAAGGCCGCGGCGATGTCGATCGTCTACAACCTGATCATCCTCGCCGTGTGCTGGGTCTTCTACACGGTGATGACCAATCTCGATGTCGAGCGTCGGCGCCCGCCGGCGGATGCTGAGGGCGGCCGATGACGACGGGCAGCCTCAGCTCGACCGCGGCACTTTCCGCAGCCGAAGCGGCACCGAAGGCGCGCTCCGCCCTTCGCTTCAACGGCAGCGCGCTGACGCTCGGCCTCTATCTGATTTTCCTGATCCTGCCGATTTACTGGCTCGTCGTGATGAGCCTGAAGACCAATGCCGAGATCAATTCCGGCATGACGCTCTGGCCGCGCGAGATCACATTCGAGAACTACCGGACGATCTTCACCGACCCGTCCTGGTACTCCGGCTACATCAACTCGCTGACCTATGTGGTCATGAATACGGTGATCTCGATCACGCTGGCGCTTCCAGCCGCCTATGCCTTCTCGCGCTACCGCTTCCTCGGCGACAAGCACCTGTTCTTCTGGCTCCTCTCGAACCGGATGGCGCCCCCCGCGATCTTCGCACTGCCCTTCTTCAACCTCTATTCGGCGATCGGGCTCTTCGACACGCCGCTCGCGGTGGCGCTGGCTCATTGCCTGTTCAATGTGCCGCTCGCGGTCTGGATCCTCGAAGGCTTCATGTCCGGCGTGCCGCGCGAAATCGACGAGACAGCCTATCTCGATGGCTATTCCTTCCCGCGCTTCTTCGTGAAGATCTTCACCCCGATCATCGCCAACGGCATCGGCGTCACCGCCTTCTTCTGTTTCATGTTCTCCTGGGTCGAGCTCTTGCTGGCGCGGACCCTGACGACGGTCAACGCCAAGCCGATCGCCGCCACGATGACGCGCACGGTCTCGGCCGCAGGCATGGACTGGGGACTGCTCGCGGCCGCCGGCGTGCTGACGTTGATCCCCGGTGCGCTCGTGATCTGGTTCGTCCGAAACTACATCGCCAAGGGCTTTGCCCTGGGGAGGGTCTGATGCCCGATCTGGCATGGATGGCGTGGACACCGCAGACCGGGCTGTTCTTTGCCGGTCTCTTCGGCCTGCTCGGCGTGATGACGGCGCTGGCGATCTGGCGGCCCGAACTCGAGCGCGTCGGCGTGCTCGGCATCCCGACGACACGCGGCGACCGACTCTTCCTGAGCCTGCTTGGATCGGCCTTCATCCACCTCGCCTGGCTCGGCCTCACCGCCGCCGATCTCTGGTGGGCGACCGGCCTTTCGTTTCTCTACGCCACCACGGTTTTTCGCTTCGTCTAACCCTAACCACGGAGGCTGCTCTCGCACGAACATTGCCTGCGCAAAGGGAGCCAACAAGGCTCGCAAGAACAATCAACTAGTGGAGGAAACGATGAGAAAGCAGATGCTAGCCGCTACCGCGCTCAGCTCCTTGCTCAGCGCCGTGCCCGCCCTCGCCGACATGGATGCGGCGCGACGCTGGGTCGACAGCGAATTCCAGCCTTCCACACTGGCCAAGGATGCGCAGCTCAAGGAAATGGAGTGGTTCGTCAATGCCGCGAAACCCTTCGCCGGCATGGAGGTCAATATCGTCTCAGAGACCATCACCACCCATGAATACGAAGCCCGTACGCTGGCCAGGGCCTTCAGCGAGATCACCGGCATCAAGCTGAAGCACGACCTGATCCAGGAAGGCGACGTGGTCGAGAAGCTGCAGACACAGATGCAGTCCGGCCGGAACGTCTATGACGGCTGGATCAACGACTCCGACCTGATCGGCACGCATTTTCGCTACAAGCAGACCACGAACCTGACGGACTGGATGGCGGGGCCGGGCAAGGACGTCACCAACCCGATGCTCGACGTCGACGACTTCATCGGTAAATCCTTCGGCACCGCACCGGACGGAAAGCTCTACCAGCTGCCGGACCAGCAATTCGCGAACCTTTACTGGTTCCGCTACGACTGGTTCACCCGCCCGGACTTCAAGGAGAAATTCAAGACCAAGTACGGCTACGAGCTCGGCGTACCCGTCAACTGGTCGGCCTATGAAGACATTGCCGAGTTCTTCTCGAACGATATCAAGGAGGTCGACGGCGTCCGGGTCTTTGGCCATATGGACTACGGCAAGAAGGACCCCTCGCTCGGCTGGCGCTTCACCGATGCCTGGCTCTCGATGGCCGGCAATGGCGACAAGGGCATCCCGAACGGCAAGCCGGTCGACGAATGGGGCATCCGCATGGAGGGCTGCCGCCCGGTCGGCTCCTCGGTGGATCGCGGCGGCGACACCAACGGCCCGGCTTCGGTCTATGCCGTCCAGAAATATGTCGACTGGCTCAACAAATACGCGCCGCCTCAGGCACGCGGCATGACCTTCTCGGAATCGGGGCCTGTACCGGCGCAGGGCACGATCGCGCAGCAGATCTTTTGGTACACCGCCTTCACGGCCGACATGGTCAAGCCCGGCCTGCCGGTGGTGAATGCCGACGGCACCCCGAAATGGCGCATGGCCCCCTCGCCCAAGGGCTCCTACTGGAAGGAAGGCATGAAGCTTGGCTACCAGGATGCCGGCTCATTGACCCTGCTTGAATCGACCCCGCTGGAGAAGCGCAAGGCGGCCTGGCTCTACCTCCAGTTCATCGTCTCCAAATCGGTCAGCCTGAAGAAGAGCCATGTCGGCCTGACCTTCATCCGCGAGAGCGACATCTGGGACAAGAGCTTCACAGAGCGGGCGCCGAAACTCGGCGGGCTGATCGAGTTCTACCGCTCGCCGGCGCGCGTGCAGTGGACGCCGACCGGCAACAACGTTCCCGACTACCCGCGCCTCGCCCAACTCTGGTGGCAGAACATCGGCGATGCCTCCTCGGGCGCCAAGACCGCGCAGGCGGCGATGGATTCACTCGCGGCGGCGCAGGACTCGGTGTTGGAGCGGCTCGAACGCTCCGGCGTCCAGGGCGATTGCGGCCCGAAGCTGAACCCGAAGCAGACGGCGGATGCCTGGTTCGCCAAGTCCAAGGCGGACGGCAACATCGCGCCGCAGCCCAAGCTCGCCAATGAGAAGCCGAAGGGCGAGACGATCGACTACGACACGCTGATCAAGTCCTGGCCGGCGACTCCGCCCAAGAAGAACTGAGACAAACGCTCCGGGGGTGCGGGCGGGCAGTGCGAGCCGCCCGCACACCATTCGGCAGCCGCAAGGAATGGCGCACCTACCACGAGCAGGATCCCTTATTGGCTTTATCTCATGCGCAGCCCGAGGGATCGTTGCCCCCACACAGTGGTGAGCGCGGCATCGCCGGCTCAACGGCGAAGGCAAATTCCAGGCAAGATCCGCCCCAACGCTTGCGGTGCTTACCCCCAACGCAGCGCAGCCGTATGGACCGGCGAGTCCCAGAGTTGGATCATGCTGTCGTCCAGCGCCGTCACGGTTAGCGAACAACCAGCCATGTCCAGAGAGGTGACGTAAGACCCAACCAGGCCACGTGCGATGGCGAGACCGCGTCCCGCCAGGACGCGCCTTGCAGCATTGGCCATCAGATAGAGCTCCATGGCGGGCGTCCCGCCGAAGCCATTGACGAGCAGCAGGCAGGGCGCGCCGCTCTTCAGGGAAAGATCGCCGAGGATCGCCCCCATCATCTCGTCGGCGATAGCGTCCGCCGTTGCCAGCTTCACGCGCCGCCGGCCCGGTTCGCCGTGGATGCCGACGCCCATCTCTATCTCGTCCTCACCGAGGGTGAAGGTCGGCTTGCCGGCTGCAGGCACGGTGCAGGAAGTGAGGGCCACGCCCATCGAGCGGGTGCGCCGGTTGACCTCCTCGCCGAGGGACTTCAGCGTATCGAGCTCGCGGCCCTGCTCGGCGGCGGCGCCGACCATCTTCTCGACGATCAGCGTGCCTGCGACGCCACGCCGGCCGGTGGACCAGGTCGAGGCCGGGACCGCGACGTCGTCATCGGTGATGACGGTCGCGACTGGGCTCTCGGCCATCTCGGCCGCCATCTCGAAATTCATCACGTCGCCTTCATAGTTCTTGACGATGAAGAGCGAGCCCGCCGCCGTGCCGACGGCGTTCACCGCCGCCAGCATCTGGTCCGGCGTCGGCGAGGTGAAGACCTGCCCCGGACAGGCGGCATCGAGCATGCCGGTGCCGACGAAGCCGGCATGCAAGGGTTCATGGCCAGAGCCCCCACCCGAGATCAGCGCGACCTTGCCGGGCTTCAGCACCTTGCGTCGAACGAACTTTTCCTCTTCGCCGAGCATGAGGATATCGCCATGAATGGCGGCGAGTCCCTGGAGGCTCTCCGACAGAATGCTGTCGACCGCGTTGATCAGTTTCTTCATAGGCTCTCCCCCTGCGCATCGGCTTCTTCGTCGGCGGCGGCCGGGATCAGGGACACCAGGCCGCGCGCGACCCCCAGCACGATATGGTCGACCCGGGCATTCAGGTCGGCGCTGCCGAAATCCGGCAACTCGACCACCAGCCGGCGCATCGGCCGCCCGGCATCGACCACCTCCAGGCGCCCCGGATGCGCGGCGCGATAGGCGTTCAGGAAGGCCTGCCGCTCCCGCGGCGCGAAATGGCAGACATGGAAGATCGTCTCCAGATGCTGCACCGGCACTGGCGTGGCATAGGCGGGGCTGATGATCTGCGAAATGAAGCTGCGGTTCTTGCCGATGGCTTCCGCCAGCCGCTGCCGGGTGCCGGAGGGGCGGTTCTCGATGATCGCGCGCAGGATCGCCTTGTACGCGGCCAATGGCGAAGGGTCGGTCGGGAGGGTTTCGGGGCTGGTCATGCGTCCGTCACTGGCTGCGAGAGATCGACCGCCCGGATCGCTTCCTTCGCCATCGCCAACAGCCCGGGAGAGACCGACACGGCCCGGACGCCGGCCCGCAGCAATGCGGCGATGGCGCGCGGATCGCCTCCCGCATCGCCGCAGAGACTGACTTCTCGACCAAGGTCGGCGCCATGGCGCGCGACATGGGCTATCATGGCGAGCACGCCGGGATGCAGGACGTCGGCATAGGCCGCGACCTCCGATCCATCGCGCGCGGCGGCGGTCGCGTATTGCGTCAGATCGTTGGAGCCGATCGAGAAAAAGGCGGCGTCGAAGCTCGCGACCGCCATGGCGGCGGCCGGAACCTCGACCATGATGCCGAGCGCAGGCGCTGCATGCGGCAATCCTTCCGCCGCGAGTTCCGCCAGAACGCCGTCCAGCAGCACTCTCGTTTGTTCCAGTTCCTGCGCTGCGGTGACCATAGGCAGCATGACCTTGAGCGGGCCCAGGCTCGCCGCCCGGGCCAACGCCCGCAATTGGACGCGGAAGACGTCGGCATGGCGCAGGGACAGCCTGATGCCACGCAGGCCAAGAAAGGGATTGGTCTCGCCATCGATCGTGTAGCCGGCGATGGGCTTGTCTCCGCCGGCATCGAGCGTGCGGATCGTTACCGGCCGACCGCCAGCCCAGTGCAGCAACGCGGCATAGGCCTCGAACTGGCGCGCCTCATCCTGCAAGGCCTGCTCGACGAGGAACTCCGTGCGGGTCAGGCCGATGCCGTCGCAGGCCTCGGCCGGGAAGCCGGCGACATCGGCGCTCCCCGCGATATTGACCATCACGGCAATCGGGGTCCCGTCGCGGGTCAGCGCAGGCTCGCGCTTGCGGGTTTCCGCCTCGCTCCGCCCGTGGCCGAGTTCGTCTGCCCGCCGTCGCGCCTCGTCGATGCTCGCGCGCGACGGGCCGGTCAGGACGAGGCCTGCCATGCCATCGACGACGACCGTGCCGGAGACCGCCTCCCAATCGGAGCCGATGCCGACCACCATCGGCACGCCACGCCCGCGCGCCAGCATGGCGACATGGCTGGTCGGGCTGCCGGCCCCGAGCACGATGCCGCCGCCTTGCGACCAATCGATGCCAAGGAAGGCGGAGGGCGGCAGATCCTGCGCCACGATGACGGCGCCGGGCGGCGCATTCGTCAATTCGGGCAAGCCGAAAAGCTGGCGCAGAACCCGGTCCCGGATATCAGACAAATCTGTGGCGCGGGCGCGGAAATAGGCGTCGTCGGACGCCTCATATCCCGCGATCTCCTCCGCCAGCGCCTGTCGCCAGGCCGTGTCGGCAGGCACGCCGCGCTCGATTGCTGCATAGGCGCCCTCGGTCAAGGCGTCGTCTTCGAGCAGCGCCACCTGAAAGCCCACGATATCGGCAGCCTCGCCGTGAAGACTGGCCGCCAATGCCGTGACGGCCTGGAGGGAAGCGGCAACGGCGTCCGCCAGAGCCTGTCGCTCACTTGCGACCGGGCCCTTCACGCGCCGCATCTCGCCGACTGCGCGAAATGCCACCACCGGGCCGAAGGCGAGCCCGGTCGATGCGGCGAGGCCGGAAAGGCGGCGTTCCATCACGCCTCACTCCTCATCGAACTTGCGTGCGACGATATCGACGAGCGCAGCGAGCGCGGCGGAAGCATCTTCGCCGCTGGCCTTGAAATGCAGCACTTCGCCCTGGGCCGCCTTGACGCGCATGATCTTCACCGGGCTCTTGGCATCGGTCCACGGGCCGGCCGCGCTGGTCGCGACCTCTATACGGGAGCCGAAGCGCTTGGCGGTCTGGGTAAGCTTCACCGAGGGCCGGGCATGAAGCCCGATCTTGTTGGTGAGCAGGGCGCTGGCCGTCACCTCCTGCATCCTTGCATTCCTCTCGCTACCTTTTGCCGACATGTCATTCATGCCGACATGAGTTCCTCGGCGGTCGCCTGCACGACGGCCAGCGGCGAGCCGCCGGACGCTTCGGTGGCGGCCATCACGGCGCCTTCCACAATCGGTGCATTACAGATGACGATGCGCCCGCGCCGCTCCTCCGGCATCATTTCCACCGCCATCTCGCTATTGGTCTCGGCCCCGCCGAGATCGACCAGGATGGCGACGCCCGCTTCCGACCACGCCTTGTCGATCGCCGCCATGATGGCGGCGACATCGGTGCCCAGGCCGCCTTCGGCATTGCCCCCGGCCGCGGCAAGTGGGACATTGTCGCCGACCATCTGGCGAACCATGTCGACGGCGCCTTCGGCGACCTTGGCCGAGTGCGACACGATGACGATGCCGACATTCTTGCTGGCTGGCATGCTTTCAGGCTCCGATGGCGTGGCAGATTGCGGTGGCGAGCAGCGCCGATGAGCGTGCCCCGGGATCCATATGGCCGATCGAACGCTCTCCCAGAAACGAGGCGCGTCCGCGAATGGCCTTGAGCGGCACCGTTGCCTCAGCCGCGATCCTGGCGACCTCGGGAAGGCGCTTCGTGAGGTCGGCGCCGCCATGAGCGAGTGCGGCCTGGAGCGGCGCCAGCACGTCGAGCATGGTCTTCTGGCCGAGATCGGACTTGCCTCGCGCCTTCACGGCCTCGATCGCCGCGGCCAGTGCCTGCGCCATCTCCGTAATCGTCGGCTCCGGCGGCAGTTCCTTACCCAGCGTCATGAATAGCGTGCCGTAGAGCGGCCCTGAGGCGCCGCCGACTTTCATCACCAATGTCGTGCCGATTGCCTTCAGGGCGTCGGGCAAGGGCTTTGCCGTGATCGGATCCATGTCCGCCAGCACGGCCTCGAACCCGCGCTTCATGTTCAGGCCGTGATCGCCGTCGCCAATGGCCTGGTCGAGCGCCGTCAATTCATCGGCATGGGTCAAGATTGCCGCGGCCATGGCTTGGATCAGCTTCTTCTTCAACGCGCCGTCCATGGTTCACCTCACCCGCTGGCCGTCGGCGTCGAAGAACAGCGGCTTGAGCAGGCTCACGCTCACCTCGTCGCTGACATCCAGGCCTTCATCCGGATCGACCAGGCTGACGATCTGATGCTGGTTCACTGCGATATGCAGGTGGTTCTGATCGCCGAGCCGCTCGATCCAGTTGACCTTGCCCGTCACCGCGCCATTCCCCGCCTTGGCGATGGCGAGATGCTCGGTGCGCACGCCGATCGTGGTCGTGCTGGCCGGCGCCCCCAGACCGGGGAAGAGGGCGCGCGGCAGCAGGTTGATGCCGGGGCTGCCGAGGCGGGTGGCGACATAGATGTCGGTCGGGTCCTCATAGATGCTGCGCGGCGTTCCGATCTGCACGAGGCGGCCCTGGTTGATCACGCCGATGCGAGAGGCCAGCGTCATCGCTTCGGTCTGGTCATGTGTGACGTAGAGGACGGTCGCGCCCAGATCCTGCTGGATATGCTTCAGCTCGATGCGCAGTTCCGCGCGCAGCTTGGCATCGAGCGAGGAGAGCGGCTCATCCATCAGGTAGATCGACGGGCTGCGCACCAAGGCACGGCCGATCGCGACGCGCTGCATCTGGCCGCCGGAGAGCTGCGTCGCGCGGTTCTGCAGCTTGTCCTCGATCTTGAGGAGCTTTGCGACATGGCCGACCGCGCGCCGGATCTCGTCCTCGGGCGTACGCCGTGTCGGCGACCGCAAGGGGAAGGCGAGATTGTCGAATACGCTCAGATGCGGATAGAGCGAGTATTGCTGGAACACGAAGGCGACGTCGCGCGCCGCCGGCGGCAGCGCCGTGACATCGACGCCGCCGATGAAGATGCGGCCTTCATCCGGGGTCTCCAGCCCGGCAATGAGGCGCAAGGCTGTTGTCTTGCCCGCGCCCGTCGGCCCCAGCAGCACGACGAACTCGCCATCGGCGATGGTGAGCGACAGATCGCTCGCGGCCTGCACCGCACCGAACCGCTTCGAGACTTGCGTCAGCGTGACCTCAGCCATGGGTGCGCCTCGTCGTGCTGGCCTCATGCAAGGCGGAGCGGATCGCCTTTCCCGTCGCCGCATCGAACAGCGATAGCCGCTCAGGCCTGAACGACAGACTGACGCGGTCGCCGGCCGCCACCGGCAGATGGGCAGGCAAGCGCGCCTTGAGCTTGCCGCGCGGGGTGGCGACCGTCACGATCTGGGTCGTGCCGAGATATTCGGTGCCAAAAATCTCGCCCGGAAGGGCGCTGCCCTGCCGGCCGGGATCGCCGATGACGATCTGCTCGGGCCGCACCCCAAGCGCCAGCGGTCCGGGTGCGTGGCTCTCGCGCAGTTCCGGCAGGGTCACGCAGGCGGCATCGATGCTGACCGAGGTCGAGCCCGCAATGGCCGTGCCGTCGAAACGGATGAAATTCATCGCGGGCGAACCGATGAAATCCCCGACGAACATCGAATTCGGGCGGTCATAGATCTCCTGCGGCGAGCCGAGTTGCTCGATCACGCCGTCATTCATCACCGCGATCTTGTCGGCCATCGACATCGCTTCGAGCTGGTCATGGGTGACATAGACCGTCGTCGCCTTCAGCCGATCGTGCAGCGCGCGCAGCTCGCCGCACATCAGATGGCGGAACTCGGCGTCAAGCGCGCCCAGCGGCTCGTCCATCATGAAGGCCTTCGGTTCGCGCACGATGGCGCGTCCGAGTGCGACCCGCTGCCGGTCGCCGCCGGAAAGACCGGAGATCGATTTGTCGAGCAGATGCTCGATGCGCAGCACGCGTGCCGCTTCCTCGACGCGCCGTCTCGTCTCGTCCCTGGGCACCCCCATCGAGACCAAGGGAAAGCTGATGTTCTTGCGCACGTTCATATGCGGGTAGAGCGCAAAGAGCTGGAACACCATGGCGATGTCGCGTTCGCGCGCCCGCTTGAAGGTGACGTCCTCACCATCGAGCTGGATACTGCCGGAGGATGGCAGCTCCAGCCCCGCAACCATCCGCAATGTCGTCGTCTTGCCGCAGCCGGAGGGGCCCAGCAGGCAGAAGAAATCGCCGTCCTCGACCGTGAAACTGGTATCGCGCACCGCCATGAAGGCGCCGAACCGTTTCACCAGATTATCGACCCGGATCTCGGCCATGGCTCACTCCGGGAATTTGGTGACGAAGGTGAACATGATGACGCCGATCAGCGTCGTTACGAAGGAATAGCCGTAGAGCGTCAGCGAGAAGGGCTGCAGCAGCATGAGCACGCCGGCCGCGATCAGCACCGTCGCCAGCATCTCCATCGGTCCGCGCCGCAGCGCCCTGGGCCAGCGCGATCGAGGCGTGCCGCCCGGTTGCCGGGAATGGCTGGCATGCAGGTTCATTTGCGCACCGCCCCGAAGGTGATACCGCGCAGGAGGTGCTTGCGCAGCAGCACGGTGAAAACCAGGATCGGGATCAGGAACAGCGTCGTTCCGGCCGCAACCGCCGGCCAATCCTGCCCGCCCTCGCCGATGATGATCGGGATGAAGGGCGGCGCGGTCTGCGCCGTGCCCGAGGTGAGCAGCACGGCGAAGGCATATTCGTTCCAGGCGAAGATAAGGCAGAAGATCGCGGTCGCGACGATTCCGGTCGTGGCCTGCGGCAGCACGACCTTGCGGAAGGCCTGCAGCCGTGTGTAGCCGTCGATCATCGCCGCCTCCTCGTATTCGCGTGGGATCTCGTCGATGAAGCCCTTGAGCAGCCAGACAGCCAGCGAGACGTTGACCGAGGTGTAGAGCAGGATCATGCCGAGCCGCGTGTCGGAGAGGCCGAGCTCGCGATACATCAGGAAGATCGGGATCGCGACGGCGATCGGCGGCATCATCCGTGTCGACAGGATGAAGAACAGCAGGTCGTCCTTCAGCGGCACCTTGAAGCGCGAGAAGGCATAGGCCGCGCAGGTGCCCAGCCCCACCGAGAGCAGCGTCGAGCCGAATGCGATGATCAGCGAATTGACGAAGCGCGGCACATAATTCGACGGGCCGACGACCACCATGCTGCGCGAGCGCGTGATCTCTTCGCAGGCGGAATTCGCAGGCGGGAGCGAGGCGAGATAATCCGCCGTCTGGCGCGATCGGGTGTTGAACAGGTTGCAATAGCCTTCGATCGAAGGCTCGAAATGCAGGAAGGGCACGACCTTGGGCGGGTAGGAGATCGAGTCCGGCGGCGTCTTGATGCTGGTCAGGCCGATCCAGAGCAGCGGCACGATGGCCACCAGCGCGTAGAGAACGACGATGGTACCGGCCAGCAGCTTGACGCGTCCGCTCGGCGCGACGACGGAGTGGGCCGTGGAGAGCGCGCCGCTCATCGTGCCTTCACCTTGTTCAGCGCCTTCACATAGATGTTCGCCAGCCCAAACACGGCGACGAACAGGATGATCGCGAAGGCGGAGGAATAGCCGGTGCGCCAGGCCTCGAAGGCGGCGCGCTTCAGCGTGATCGAGGCGAGTTCGGTCGTCGAGCCCGGCCCGCCCGAGGTCAGGAGGTTGACCATGTCGAACATCTTGAAGTTCTCGATGCCGCGGAAGAGCACGGCCAGCATGATGAAGGGCAGGCACATCGGCAGCGTGATCGAGATGAATTGCCGCCAGTTGCTGGCGCGGTCGACCTCGGCTGCCTCGTAGATGTAGTCCGGGATCGAGCGCAGGCCGGCCAGGCAGATCAGCATCACATAGGGCGTCCACATCCAGGTATCGACGATGATGATCGCCCAGGGGCTCAAGGTGACGTCGCCCAGCATCTGGAAGGAGGACGGCGCAAGCCCCGTGAAGAACGAGACGACGTAATTGAACAGGCCGATCTGCGGCTGGTAGAGGAAGGTCCAGAAATTGCCGACCACGGCCGGCGACAGCATCATCGGGATCAGGATCAGCGTGGTCCAGAAGCCATGGCCGCGGAATTTGCGGTCGATCAGGTAGGCCAGCGCAAAGCCGATGACGGTCTGCAGCAGGATCGTCCAGAACACGAAATGCGCCGTCGCCTGCATGCGCTGCCAGATTTCCGGATCCGACAGGATCGCCTGGTAGTGATCGAGCCCGACATTGCGCAGCGGTGCATTGGGGCGATTGGCGCGGTAATTGGTGAAGGAAAGCTGGATCGTCCAGATCAGCGGGAACAGGTTGATCGCGAGCAGGAGGATCATCGTCGGCGCGATGAAGATCCAGGCGATGGCTTTGTCGCTGAGACCCCGGACCCGCTGGGCGATTGGGGGATAGGCTGCGCGCATCGCTGCCGCGCTCCTGATGCCGGTGACGTCGCTCGCATTCATGACTCAGCACCGTTCAAAGGCAAGGTCGGGGACTGGCTGCGCCACCTGCGATGAGGCGCAGCCCCGGTTCGGCTGGGGCGAAGGCCCGCTTGCGTCAGAACTTGCCGTCTTCCTTGAAGACCTTGGTCCAATCCTGGATCAGCAGGTCGAGCGCCTGTTTGGCGGTGCCCTTCTCCGCCACGACATAGTCGTGGATGCGCGCCTGCTCCGCCTGCATCAGCTGCGCGTAGGACGGCTCGGCCCAGAAATCGACGACCTGGCCCATGGCGACGAGGAAGTCGGCCGCGAAGGGCGCGGATTTGGCGAAACCGGGATCGTTCAGCACGCCCTTGTGGCAAGTATAGCCGCCGAGTTCCCACCACTTCTTCTGCACGTCGAGCGAGGCGAACCATTTGACGTAGGACAGCGCCTCGGCCTGGTTCGGCGAATAGGCGACGACCGAGAGGCCCTGTCCGCCGAGCTGCGAGCCCTTCTGCTTCTCGGGCGGATTGACGAAGAAGCCGATCCTGTCGCCGCCAACATTGGGATCCTTGTACAGGCCGGGAAAGAAGGCGAACCAGTTCATCTGCAGGGCCGCCTGTCCGGATTTGAAAGCGTCCAGGCCCTCTTGCATATAGGCGTTGGAGTAGCCCGGCGGGGTGCAGCACTTGTACAGGGACTTGTAGAACTCCAGGCCCTTCACGGCATCGTCGGAGTTGACGAAACCAGCCATGGCGTAGGGCTTCTTCGGGTCCTCATATTTGAAGCCGAAAGGATAGAGTGCGTTGGCGACGCCCATCGTGATGCCTTCCGAGCCACGCTCGGTGAAGATCGCCGCGCCATAGACCTTCTTGCCGTCGATATCGCGGCCCTGGAAGAACTCGGCGATCTGCTTCAGCTCGGTTTGCGACTTCGGCGCGGCGAGCTCGCGGTTGTACTTGGCCTTGAATTCGGCCTGCAGCTCAGGTCTGGAGAACCAGTCCTTGCGGTAGGTCCAGCCGAGCGCATCCCCCATGGCCGGCAGCGCCCAGTAGTTCGGCGTATTTTTCGGCCATTCGGCATAGCCGGTGACGGTCGCCGGCATGAAGTCGTCGATCTTGATTCCTTCCTTGGCGAAGAAATCGTTCAGCTTCACGTAATGCTTGTTCTCGGCGGAGCCGCCGATCCACTGCGAGTCACCGATGATCAGGTCGCAGAGCTTGCCCTTGGAATTGAGCTCGTTGAGCATGCGATCGGCGAAGTTCGGCCAAGGCACGAACTCGAACTTCATCGCGATATTGGTCTTGGCGGTGAAGTCCTTGGAGAGCTCGACTAGCGCATTGGCCGGATCCCAGGCCGCCCAGCAGAGCGTCAGAGACTTGCCCTGCGCCTGTGCCGCGGTGGCAGCCAGCGCGGCGCTCCCGGCGATGGTCGCGGCAAGCATCCATGTCCTGATTGTTTTCATGGTTTTCCCTCCCTTGGCGTGCCGTCACCAGCCGTCATTGGGGTGACGGGTGAACCTGCGTGACCGCGACGGGCACAACCGGAAGAAAAGGCACGGCCGACGCGGGACGTTTCCTCACGCCGCCCCGGAACTAACCGTCCAAGTTCAGCGATTTGTTTAGTGAACAGTCAATCGCTAAACATGTCAAGCGATGAAGACGGCCGATAACATACCGCAATGCAGCGTTTTGCGCCGCGATGCACAAGTTTAGTGAATTCCTGAGTATCGGTGGGTTGGGGCAGCCTGGCCCATCATCTGCTTCGCGAAGCAAGCAGGCTTGCCCGACAGGTCCACGAAGCGGTAGATCGAGCGTCGGGAACTCAAGAGCGACGGGCCAAGGGGCACTTAACACGCTGTCGGTCGGGCTGGCAGGTGAGCCGGACCGGTCCCCGCCAACGCGCCATGACCGCTCGGTCTCGCGGGGTACGAGTCAATGAGCGGACGGAGACGCATTGAACTGCTTCCAAGCCGAAGTGGAAGATCGCTGACGCGGCGCCTTTCCGAGGAATAAGGGAGAGCCCGCCGTTCCAGGGGCACGCTTCTTGATTTGCTGGAAACGAAGCGCCGCCCGGCTTGGTGGCCGGGCGGCGCTTATCGGATTGCGGAATTTTTCCTACAATCGCGGCAACACTATGCCTCGCGTTTCAGGTCAGAAACCGATTCAAGCCGGCGATGTAAGCCTCTGGCAGAGCCCAATGTTTCGCTCCGGCGATGACCGTTTCCATATAGCCGGGCTTCGGCTTTCCGGCATCGCCTGAACGGCCGATATAGATCAGCGCGCGCTTGGCGCCGCCCGGCACGATCACCGGCTGGTTGATCTTGACGTAGAGCCCGCTGCCGATGTCCTCGAACTTGTCGAGCGTGCGGATATCACTGAGCGAGCAGTCCCAGAGCACGCCATGGACCTCGTCGCGCGCATCGCGGATGGCGGAGGCATAGCCGTCGCGCGTGACGATGAAACGATGGCGCGGCAGGCGGGCGGGGCCGAGCGCGTGCGAGTTCGGGCAGCGCTGTGCCATGCCGACCGGGTCCATGTTAAGGCCGTAGGCGAAGTAGAGGGGCATGGTCCGGCTCGGCCTTTTTGCAGGGTCCCATTGTCAGGGCGCGCTGTCATTCCGGACATAGCGAAGCGGAGATCCGGAATCCATCGTAGGGCATAGTAGCCTCCGATGGATCCCGGATCAGCGCGGCTTCGCCGCTTGTCCGGGATGACGGCGCGGTTGTTGCTCTCGTCCTACTTCGTCTTGTTGAACAGCTCGCGCCCGATCAGCATGCGCCTGATCTCACTCGTCCCGGCGCCGATCTCGTAGAGCTTGGCGTCGCGCAGCAGGCGGCCTGTCGGATAGTCGTTGATGTAGCCGTTGCCGCCCAAGAGCTGGATGGCGTCGAGCGCGACCTGCGTCGCCTTCTCGGCCGCGATCAGGATCGCGCCGGCTGCGTCCTCGCGAGTCGTCTCGCCACGGTCGCAGGCCTTGGCGACGGAATAGACGTAAGCGCGGCAGGAGTTCATCGCGACATACATGTCGGCGACCTTGCCCTGGACGAGCTGGAATTCGCCGATCGACTGGCCGAACTGCTTGCGCTCATGGACATAGGGCATGACCACGTCGAGCGCCGCCTGCATGATGCCGAGGGGGCCGGCGGCCAACACGACGCGCTCATAGTCGAGGCCCGACATCAGCACGTTGACGCCGCGCCCGACCGTACCCAGCACGTTCTCCTCCGGCACCTCGCAATCCTGGAAGACGAGCTCGCAGGTATCGGAGCCGCGCATGCCGAGCTTGTCGAGCTTCTGGTGGGTCGAGAAGCCCTTCATGCCCTTCTCGATCAGGAAGGCGCTGATGCCGCGCGAGCCGGCCTCCGGATCGGTCTTGGCGTAGACCACCAGCGTCTCGGCGATCGGGCCGTTGGTGATCCACATCTTGTTGCCGTTGAGGACGTAGCGGTCGCCCTTCTTGTCGGCGCGGGTGCGCATCGAGACCACGTCGGAGCCCGAGCCGGGTTCGGACATGGCGAGCGCGCCGACATGCTCGCCGGAGATGAGACCCGGCAGGTATTTGCGCTTCTGCGCCTCGCTGCCGTTGCGGCGGATCTGGTTGACGCAGAGATTGGAATGGGCGCCGTAGGAGAGGCCGACCGAGGCCGAGGCACGGGAGACTTCCTCGACCGCGATGCAATGCTCGAGATAGCCGAGCCCGGTGCCGCCATACTCCTCCTCCACCGTGATTCCGTGCAGGCCGAGCGCGCCCATCTCCGGCCAGAGATCGCGCGGGAACTGGTTGCTGCGGTCGATCTCTTCTGCGCGCGGCGCGATCTTCTCCTGCGCGAAGGCGTGGACGGTGTCGCGGATGGCGTCGGCGGTCTCGCCGAGGTCGAAATTGAACGGGCGCGGCGCGTTGGCGAGCATGGCGGAACCTCCCGGTTGATCATTGGGAGCGAGCCTCCCTTGCCGCCGTTATAGCCGGAGCCAGCCGGCGCGTCAGTGTGCAGACGCGCCCGGCGCGGTTGGGCGTCGATGCGGTGGCCAGCGTTCCGTGGCGGCAGGCCAAAGCCTGTCCGCACAGGGGCAATCCCTCTTGTTTATCCCCTCCTGGAGGATAGGATATCGACATGAGCCACGCCATGGACCCCGACATCATCAATCGCCTGCGCCGCGCACAGGGGCACCTCGGCACCGTCGTCGGGATGGTCGAGGCGGGGCGGGCGGTTCCCGAGGTCGTGCAGCAGCTCCAGGCTGTCGAGAAGGCTCTGGAGAAGGTCAAGTCGCTGCTGATCTTCGACCATATCGAGCACCATCTGTTCGACCACGCCCAGGCACCGACGCCCGAGGCCCGCAGGTCGATCGAGGAGCTGAAGGCTCTCACCAAATATCTGTGACGGCCGCGGAGCGAGCGCCATGTCGAACCTGAACAGCTTTCCAGCCCGCCACGAGCACGTCTTCCTAGGCAGCGCACATGATCGCCACGAGCGGCGCACCTGGCTCGTCGTCGGCCTGACGGCGGTCACCATGGTCGCCGAGATCGTGGCGGGCACGGCGTTCGGCTCGATGGCGCTCGTCGCCGATGGCTGGCACATGTCGACCCATGCCGCAGCGCTCGGCATCGCTGCCTTCGCCTATCGCTTCGCCCGGCAGCATGCGCGTGACAGCCGTTTCAGCTTCGGCACGGGCAAGCTCGGCGATCTCGCGGCCTTCGCCAGCGCGCTGCTGCTGATGCTTGTGGGCCTTGCCGTGGGCTGGGAATCAGCGATGCGGTTGAGCACGCCGGTCGCGATCGATTTCACCCAGGCCACGGTGATCGCCGTGCTCGGTCTCATCGTCAATCTGGCGAGCGCCTGGGTGCTGAAGGATGGGCATGACCACCATCACGGCCACAGCCATGGCGGCTCGGGGCATCGCCCGCACGATCACGACCATGACCATCACGACCACCACCATCATGCCCATGGCGGCGGGCACGGCGCGGACACCAACCTGCGCGCGGCCTACACGCATGTCGTCGCCGACGCCTTCACCTCGATCCTGGCGATCGCGGCGCTGCTTGGCGGCCGATTCTACGGCTGGGTCTGGCTCGACCCGGCGATGGGCATCGTCGGCGCCTGCGTGATCGCCCACTGGTCGGTCGGCCTGCTGCGCAGCTCGGGAGCGATCCTGCTCGACACCGTGCCGGACGAGACCCTTGCGAAGCGTATCGGCGAACGGATCGCCGCCGAGGGCGCCGAGATCGCCGATCTACATCTCTGGCAGGTCGGGCCGGGGCATCGCAGCGCGATCGTCTCGATCGTCACCCGCGAGCCGAAAGCCCCGGCGGTCTACAAGCAGCTGCTGGCCGATCTGCCGACGCTGTCACATGTCACGGTCGAGGTGAACGCCCGCCCGGCCGTTGCCTAGATGGCTCCGGTCAATCGCCGATTACGCCGCGTTTCCGCAGCAGGATCAGCGTGAACAGCGCTGTGGCGATGCAGGACATGGCCACGAACACGGCGCCGAGATCCGATTCGACCCAGGGCAGGCCCTTCACATTGATGCCGAACAGGCCGGTGATGAAGGTTGCGGGCAGGAAGAGCGCCGTCAGCAAGGAGAGCACATAGAGCTGGCGGTTGGTGCGGCTGGCCGAGCGGGCGGCGATCTCGTCCTGCAGCAGCCGCGCCCGATCCTGCACCGACTGGACGTCATGGTGGAGGCCGTCGATGCGCTGGAGCAGGCGCATGGCCGCAGCCTTCACCGCGTCCGGGGCGCTGCGGCCGGAATGCGTCTCGGCGAAGCGGCGGAACAGGACATGCAGCCCGCTGAGCTGGCGATGCAGCCGAACGGCGGTGCGGCGGATCGCGCCGACACGCTGCGGCCCGTCATGCAGGCGGTCGAGCAGAATGTGATCCTCGACGCTGTCGGTTTCCTCGACGAGGCGGACGACGGCGTCGGTGATGTCGTCGATGATGTATTCGATGATCTGCTCGAACAGGCCTGCCGGGCTGGAAGCCGGCTCGCCGCGATCAAGCGCTTCGGCGGTCATGCGGATCGAATGCAGGGCTTCACGCCGGCCAGTCAGCAGGAAGTCGTCGCCGATGATCCAGCGCAGCGCGCCGACATCCTCGGATTTGTCGGCGATGTCCCGGATCAGGTCGTGCGACACGCCCCAGGCGAGATTGGCGGAATGATCGAGCCGCTGGTGCGGCTCATGCGACAGGAAGGCTTCCTGCGTCGTGTCCGGCAGGGCCTGCTCTGCGATCCAGCTCTGCGCCCGCGTATGGACGAGGTCGAGATGCAGCCAGACGAAGCCCTCGGCCGGTGAGAGATCTGGCAGGGTCTCGCGCGGAACGCGGCTTGGCCGCCCGTCCTCGTCAAAGCGATAGGCCCAGATGATACCGGACTGGGATTGCAGGTCGCCGGGCATGGTCCGCTTCCGCTGCCGCCGCAGGCTGGTCGGCGGCGCGGTGCTAAGGGCTCCGCGGATGTGACAATGGCGTGACGGTCGGGCCCGGCTATTCAGTTGCGGCGGACGGTGCCGGTCATGTCCGCGTCGCCGCTGTTCGCCGTGCGCGCGGGGATGCGGCCGGGCGGTGCGAATTTCAACTTCGTGCCGCCGGCCGCTGCCGGGGCGCGCAGACCGGCCGGTGTCGGCGGAGGCGCACGCAGGGCGAACTTGGGCTCGCCGCCCTGCCATTTGCGTGCGCCGATATCGAACCTGCCCTGGCGCCAGCCGTCGAACTCACGCTCGCTGCCGAAGAAGGCGTTGCGATCGACGTCGCCGACGATGCCAGGCACGCGGCCCGTGGTGGTGAACTGCCAGAACTCCCAGCGGTCGCGGGCATAGCGCTTGGCCAGCGGCGCGGCGGTCGAGCGCAGCCAGAAGGGATGATCGTTGAGTTCGCCCTCCAGTACGTCCTCGTGGAAGTTGATGTCGGTGTAGATGACGGGCTTCTTGCCGGTGTGCTCGCGCAGACCCTTCAGCATCTCGTTGATCTTGGCGAGGGCCAGCTCCCGCGAGATCTTGCGGGTGCATTGCGAGTCGTTCTGCCATTCGACGTCGAGGACGGGCGGCAGCGCATCCGCATCGCGCGGAATATGCTTTTTGATCCAGCGCACCTGATCCTTGGCCGAGCGGCACCACCAGACGAAGTGATAGGCGCCGCGTGGAATCCCGTGCTTCTTCGCCTCGGCCCAGTTGCGCTTGAAATTGGGATCGAGATGGTCGCCGCCTTCCGTCGCCTTGATGAAGGCGAAGCGGGTGCCGGCATCCTTGACCTTGGCCCAGTCGATCTCGCCCTGCCAGCGCGAGATGTCGATGCCCTGGATGACCTTGCGCCGCGCATCGCGGACGCCGTGATGCGGGGCGCTGTCGCCCTTCTTGGGATAGAACGCCTGCGCAGGCTCCAGAAAACTGATCAGAATCGCCGCGAAAGCAAAGGCTCCAAGGCCCGTCCGTCCGCTGGTCAGCTTGCCCGCTGGCATGTGTCTCTCCCGCATCACAGGTCCAGATGGCGGGAGCGTGGTTAAGCGGCGGTTAGAATTGCCGCGCTGTCTAACCAAGAGTTTCAGCCTTGGTTAACCGCGGGGCCGGGCCGCTCAGTCGTCGAGGTCCGTGTCCTGCACGGCTGTCGCTGCCACGCGGCTCGGCTGGAACGCCGAGGCGACGGGGGGAGCGGCGCCGGGGATACGTGCGACAGGCATGTTCTCCGGGATCGGCGCCGGCGTCGGTGCCGGCCCCGGCATCGCCGGACGCTCGGGTCCCGGATCAGGCTGCGGCGGAACCTTGTCGGCCTTGTCCCAGCGACGCGTGCCGATGTCGAATTCGCCGCGCACCCAGCCGGCGTATTGCGCTTCGGTGCCGAAGAAAGCGTTGCGGTCGACATCGCCCTTGATGCCGGGCACGCGGCCGGTGGTGGTGAACTGCCAGAAGGCCCAGGTCCGATTGTTGTAGCGCACCTCGGGCAGGGCAGCGGTCGAGCGGATCCAATAGGGGTAGCTGTTGAACTGGCCTTCGAGCACCTCGCGGTGGAAGGTTATGTCCGTGTAGATCACCGGCTTCTTGCCGGTGAGGAGCTCAAGCTCGTTCAGCATGAGCTGGATCTTCTCGCGGGCGAGGTCCGGCGCGATCTTCTGCGGGCAGGTGCGGGAGTGGCCGTTCCATTCGACGTCCAGCACCGGCGGCAGCGCATCGGGGTCGTTCGGAATCTGCTGCTTGAACCAGACCGCCTGCTCATGTGCCGGGCGGCACCAGTAGACGAAATGGTAGGCGCCGCGCGGAATGCCGGCGCGGCGCGCGCCTTCCCAGTTGCGCTGGAAGGCAGGGTCGACATGGTCGCCGCCCTCGGTCGCCTTCATGTAGACGAAGCGCGTGCCGGCGGCCTTGACCGAGGCCCAGTCGATCTCGCCCTGCCAGCGCGAGATGTCGATGCCGTGGATCGGATAGTTGTGAGCCGCCGCGACGCCGGGGTGGGGGCGGGCGTCGCCCTTCGACGGATAGTTGTCGAGCGCCACGCAGCCGCCGAGGGCCGCGAAAGCGGCAGCAGCCAGAAAGGGCGGGAAGCGGAAACGTGACATGCGGCGGGCGTTCATCTCGCCGAGAATTGCGGAGAATGCTTGACGGC
Organism: Allobosea sp. RIT-PG3_2; assembly: GCF_057321085.1. Taxonomy (NCBI): domain Bacteria; kingdom Pseudomonadati; phylum Pseudomonadota; class Alphaproteobacteria; order Hyphomicrobiales; family Alloboseaceae; genus Allobosea; species Allobosea sp. RIT-PG3_2. Next base: position 111,457 of record NZ_JBXWCA010000005.1, read on the forward strand.
GGGTTTACGTTACCAAAGTTCTGCCGCCTGTCAGCCGAATCTGAGGCGCTGGCTCGACTTTCCTGTTCCTCAGTACCGATTCGCTTTCGCGCAAAGGGTGAGGCTTTCGCTTCAAGGCCTTCCAAACAGGCCAGAAACGCGAAAGGCGACCCGAAGGTCGCCTTTCGCTGGACTTACCGTCCGAATTTGGTGCGGTCGAGAGGACTCGAACCTCCACGGGTCTCCCCGCTACCACCTCAAGGTAGTGCGTCTACCAGTTCCGCCACGACCGCAGCTCGGTTCCGGTTGCAGGCGGTGCACCCGGTGAGCGGCGCCGATCTAGCAAATCGAATCCGTTGCCACAAGTGCATCCGCGCGGAAAAACGAGCGATCCCGGTTTTTCCCCAGATTGGCGGCTCAGGCGGCCTCGGCCACGCTCTGCAATGTGTAGATCGTCGGGCGCTTCAGCATCTGGGTGATCTCGACGGAAATCTTGGCGCCGCTGACCACGACGATTCCCTTGGCGAAGGGGTGGTTGTTCGCGAGAATCTGGACTTCGTCGGTCTCGCTGGTGTTGAGCTCGATGATCGCGCCGCGGCCGAGGCGCAGCAGCTTGTAGATCGGCATCTCGGTCTGGCCGAGCACAACGGTGAGTTCGACAGGAACGAGATCGAGATCGGCCTTCAAGTCCTGCCTCCGGAACCCTACTTCAGAATTGGACCAGCGAAACTTGCCTGCCCGCCGGTTTTGGGCGCAAGAGGCTTGGCCGTGGTCGCGCCGGATGTCTCCGGTACGGAAAGCTTGGACGGAACATGGTTAAGCCATGGTGAAGATGCGTGAGGAACTCGCCGTGTCCTTCCTTTCGGAAGCGGTCGGCGAGCCGGTCGAATGGGTCGTGGCCGAGGGGCTGATCGGCTATGACGAGGCCGTCGCCGAGATGGAGATGCGCGCCGGGCTGATCGCCGACGGAGAGGCGCGCGAGCGCGTCTGGCTGGTCGAGCACCCGCCGCTCTACACCGCCGGCACCTCGGCGCGGGACGAGGACCTGATCGCGCCCGAGCGATTCCCGGTCTTCCGCTCGGGGCGGGGCGGGCAGTTCACCTATCACGGCCCCGGCCAGCGCGTGGCCTATGTCATGCTCGACCTGAAGCGGCGTCAGCCGGATTTGCGCCGCTTCGTCGCCGCGCTCGAAGGCTGGCTGATCGGCGCGCTTGACGATTTCAACATCCGCGGCGAGCGGCGCGAGGATCGCGTCGGCGTCTGGGTCCGCCGCCCCGACAAGGGGGCGGATGTCGAGGACAAGATCGCTGCGATCGGCATCCGCGTGCGCCGTTGGGTCTCGTTCCACGGCATCTCGCTGAATGTAGAGCCGGAACTCTCGCACTTCGACGGTATCGTGCCTTGCGGCGTCAGCCAGCATGGCGTGACCTCGCTCGTCGATCTCGGCCTGCCCGTGACGATGCCTGAGGTCGATTCGGTGCTGCGCGAGGCCTTCGAGCGGGTGTTTGGCCCAACCGTCCCAGCCTGATTTACCTTTCGTTAGTCATGCCGCACCCATGCTTTCGGCCTGTTTCGAGCCAGACATGGGAATGACAGATGCGCGCTTTTCTTCTCGCCGGCGGCCTCGCTGTGCTGCTGGCGGCCTGCAACACCACCGACCAGCGCATTGCCGGCGCAGCCGCCGGAGCGGGGGCGGGCGCCCTCGTCGGCGGGCCGATCGGCGCGGTTGCGGGCGGCGCGATCGGGGCCGTCGCGGCGCCGTCCGTGACCGGGTCGATCAACAAAGCGCGCGAGTAGCATCTTCCGCCGGCGCGGATTTGCCCGGCCGCATGCGTGCGTCCGTGCCGGTTGGCGTTTTCGATACGGCGCGCCATAACCTCGGCCGAGGATTCCGCCGAGGGAGCGCGCCGTGCCGGTCATCGAAAGCAAGGTCGATCTGAATTCGGCCGAGACGCGCGCCAATGCCGACGCCTGGGCGGGCTTGCGCGACGAACTTCAGCAGCAGCGCGCGACCGCCGCGCTCGGCGGCAACGCCAAATCCCGCGAACGCCATACGGCTCGCGGCAAGCTGCTGCCTCGGGAGCGCGTTCTGCGCCTGCTCGATCCGGGCTCGGCCTTCCTCGAGATCGGCTCGCTCGCCGCCTTCGGCATGTATGAGGGCGATGTCCATGGCGCCGGCATGATCGCCGGCATCGGCCGCGTCGCCGGCCGCGAGTGCATGATCGTTTGCAACGATGCGACGATCAAAGGCGGCACCTACTATCCGATGACGGTGAAGAAGCATCTGCGTGCGCAGGAGATCGCCCGCGAGAACCGTCTGCCTTGCATCTACCTCGTCGATTCAGGTGGCGCGAACCTGCCGCACCAGACCGAGGTCTTCCCCGACCGCGAGCATTTCGGCCGAATCTTCTACAATCAGGCGACGCTCTCGGCCGAGGGCATTCCGCAGGTCGCGGTGGTGATGGGCTCCTGCACCGCTGGGGGCGCCTATGTGCCGGCGATGTCGGACGAGACGATCATCGTCAGGAAACAGGGCACGATCTTCCTGGGCGGCCCGCCGCTGGTGAAGGCCGCGACGGGCGAGGTCGTCTCGGCCGAGGATCTCGGCGGCGCCGACGTGCATGCGCGGCTTTCGGGCGTCGCCGATCACTATGCCGGCGACGACACCCATGCGCTCGCCATCGCCCGGCGCATCGCGGGCAATCTCAACAGCGTCAAGCGCCCGGATATCGACATCGCCGAGCCGGTCGAGCCGCTCTACGACCCGGCCGAGCTGGAAGCCGTGGTGCCGACCGATCTCAAGAAGCAGTACGACATCCGCGAGGTGATTGCGCGGCTGGTCGACGGCTCGGAGTTCGACGAGTTCAAGAAGCTCTATGGCACCACGCTGGTGACCGGCTTCGCCCGCATCCACGGCATCCCGGTCGGCATCATCGCCAATAACGGCATCCTGTTCTCGGAAAGCGCGCTCAAGGGCGCTCATTTCATCGAACTGTGCTGCCAGCGGCGCATTCCGCTGCTCTTCCTGCAGAACATCACCGGCTTCATGGTCGGCCGCGATTTCGAGACGCGCGGCATCGCCAAGGACGGCGCCAAGCTCGTCACCGCCGTCGCCTCGGCGCGGGTGCCGAAGATCACGGTGCTCGTCGGCGGCTCCTTCGGCGCGGGTAATTACGGCATGTGCGGGCGAGCCTACAGCCCCCGCTTCCTGTTCACCTGGCCGAACTCGCGGATATCGGTGATGGGTGGCGAGCAGGCGGCGAGCGTGCTCGCCACCGTGCGCCGCGACAACATCGAGGCCGAGGGCAAGAGCTGGCCGGCGGCCGACGAGGAGGCCTTCAAGGCGCCGATCCGCAGCCGGTACGAGGAAGAAGGCTCGCCCTATTTCGCCACGGCACGGCTCTGGGACGACGGCATCATCCTGCCCTCCGAGACCCGCCGCGTGCTGGCGCTGGCCGTCTCCGCTACGCTCAACGCGGAGATTCCCGAGACGAAGTTCGGCGTGTTCCGGATGTGAGGAGCGGGGCGCAGCCTCCGTCATGCTCGGGTCAAGCTCGAGCATGACGGCAAGTCCTACCGCAGCTCGATTCTCGTGACTTCGTAGACGGCGCGCGCGCCGCGCTTGTCGCCGGGCGCGACAAGGCGCCAGCCGCCATCCAGCGGCTTGCCATCGACTTCGGCGACGAGGATGAGGGGCATGTTGCCGAAGTCGGGATGGATTTCTCCGATCGAGAAGGCGATCTGATAGCCGTCCTTTGCGCTCGCGATGAACGTCTTCCTGAGCTGGTCACCGGGCTTGAGGCCGTCGAGGGCCTTGTGCGCCTGCAGGACATCCCAGAACAGGACACCCTTGTAATGGCGCGTTGCCGGCCCCTTCGAGGTCTCGAAGGTCACGTCGCGTTCGGCGACGGGCAGGCTCGACAGGGACTGCGACGAGAGCCGGATCGTATCGGCTCCGATACCGACGATCTCGATCGCGGGCTCCTGCGCGCGCAGGGGCGGGGCCATCGCCAGCATGACGATCAGAATCAGCAGGGAGCGCAGCAAGGCGATGATCTCCGTTGGATGTCCGACGATAGCATGCCGTCGTTTCTCGGGTGGCTTGGATGACCCGAGTGCTTCGTCTGCCCGGGTTGAAGCAGGCGCGGTTCAAAGCGCGGGGTCCTGCGACCTGACCGGGCTCCGAAGTTTTCTGTTTTCGGCCTAGGCGGATGAGGCAGAGGACAGTTTCGCGGCAGCCGCCGATCGCACGGCCTCGGTCAGGCGGTCGAGCAACCGAGCGGCCAATCTGGTGCGCTGCCAGTAGAGCGTGACGGCGATCCGCGTGTGCGGCGGCAGCTCGACCAGTCGGCCGGCCTCCAGATGTGGCGCGGCGAGCGACAGGGGCGCCATCGACCAGCCCAGCCCGGCGAGGGTCATGTCCAGCATGCCTTGAGTCGACGGCGTCCAATGGGTTGGGGGCGAGATGGATGTTCCCCAAGCGGCCTGAGCCCATCGCGCCTGAAGCTCGTCGCGGCGGTCGAACCGCAGCATCGGCACCCTTTGAAGGCTTGCTGCGTCGACGCCGGCGTAAAAGCAGCGGTTCATGAAGTCGGGATTGGCCACGGCCAGATATTCGATGGCGCCGAGGGGATAGATCCTGCACCCGACGACGGTGGCAGGATCGGCCGTGACGGCGGCGAGGACCTCTCCGCTGCGGAGCCGCTGCGCGGTGTGGGCTTCATCTTCGAGGACGAGATCGAGCATCGCGCCGGTTTCCGTTGCGAACTGCGCCGCTGCCTGCGGAAACCAGGTGCTGACGCTATCGGCGTTCACGGCCACCCTCACCGAGGAGGGGCCGGGCTCCTGTCCCGCCAGCCCAGGCAGGTTGTCGACGACTTCGCTTTCAAGCAGGCGGACCTGCTCGACATGGGCACAGAGCTTGGCGCCGGCTTCGGTAGGGCGGCATGGCGCGCCTCTGGTGAGCAGGATCGCCCCGAGCCGTTCCTCGATCCCCTTCACGCGCTGGGACACTGCCGAGGGCGTGACGCCCAAGCTCGCCGCCGCCTTCTCGAAACTGCCCTCGCGTGCGACCGCGGCCACCGCCGCCAAAGATAGATAATCCAACATTAGCCCGCCTAATTCAGGGTAAGCAGGTTTAGTTAGACTACATCTGCGGCGCCCGTCATCAAGCCCGCATGACCAGCACCCTTCTTCCTGCCTTCACCAAGGGCTTTGCTCTTTCCGCCGGCCTGATCGTCGCCATCGGCGCGCAGAATATGTTCGTCCTCCGGCAAGGCCTGAAACGCGAGCATGTCTGGCCGGTCGTCCTGTTTTGCGCTGCGGCGGATGCGGCGCTCATCATTGCCGGGGTCAGCGGCCTGGGTGGCATGCTCGCTCTCGTCCCGGGGCTGTCGCTCCTTCTCGGCCTGGGTGGTGCGGCCTTCCTCAGCTGGTACGGCGCTCTCGCCTTGCGGCGGGCCGCCAATCCCTCAGTGCTCATCGTGGACCATCAGGCCAGCATGACGCTCGGGGCCGCACTGGCAGGAACCGCCGCCTTCACCTTCCTCAACCCTCACGTCTACATCGACACGGTGATGCTCATGGGGGCGGTCGGGGCGAGCCTTCCGCCTATCGAACGACCTCTCTTCATGGCGGGGGCGGCGAGCGCGAGCTTTGCCTGGTTCGCCTCGCTTGGCTTTGGCGCCCGCTTCCTTGCTCCGATTTTTACGCGCCCGGTGGCCTGGCGCATCCTCGACCTCGGCATCGGCCTCATGATGCTGGCGCTTGCCGTGAGCCTTCTCCGCGGCGCGCTGATCGATTGATCGTCGCGCTTCAGGGTGCGACGTAGAAGGATCGGCTGCTTGATCGCGCATCGCGAACGGAGATTTTCATGACTGCTGGTTCGGTTTTCAGCGGGTTGTCCGCATTTCCGCTGACCCCCGCCGATGCGGATGGAGTGGTCGATACCGAAGCCTTTGCCGCGATGCTCGAGCCGCTCGTCGCGGCCGGGGTCGATTCCATCGCCGTGCTCGGAAGCACTGGCACCTATGCCTATCTGGAACGCACCGAGCGGGCGCGGGCGCTGCGCGCCGCCGTGGAAACGATTGCCGGTCGCGTTCCGCTGATCGCGGGTATCGGATCCCTGCGAACCTCGTGGTCGACCGAGCTTGCCAGAGATGCCGAGCGGGCCGGGGCCGATGCGCTGCTTCTGGCACCGGTCTCATACACGCCGCTGACCGAGGCAGAAGTGTTCGCGCACTTCCAAGCCGTCGCGAGCTCATCCGGCCTGCCGCTGTGCATCTACAACAATCCCAGCACGACCCATTTCACGTTCTCGGCGGAACTGATCGCTCGGCTCTCGCTGATCCGGAACATCGCGGCCGTCAAAATGCCGCTGCCCGGCAGTGGCGACTTTGCAGGCGAGATCGGCCGATTGCGCCCGGCCTGCCGTGAAGGATTCACGGTCGGCTATAGCGGCGACTGGGGAGCGGCTGCGGCGCTTCTCGCGGGCGCCGACGCCTGGTACAGCGTGGTCGCCGGTCTGTTGCCGGCGGCTGCACTGCGACTGACCCGCGCGGCGAGGGCCGGCGATCGCGATGCGGCGCTGGCTGCCGATGCCGCCTTCGAACCTCTGTGGTCGCTGTTCCGGGCGCATGGAAGCCTGCGCGTGATGTATCTCATCGCAACGCGCCTTGGCCTCCGGCCGGGCTTGCCGCCACTGCCCATCCAGCCGCTCGATGCCTCCGTCGAACACGCCGTCGCCGAAGCGTTGGAGGCCGTCAGGCAGTAAGCGCCCTCGCAGAAGCACCGAGGGGGCTCACCCCAGCGTGAAGGCCTCGTGCACCGCGCTCTGCACGCCGCCGCCCATGATCGGACCGCCGCCGGCGACGTGGATCGCGTCGCCGACGAGCGCGGCGCCCAACCCGTGGCGAGGTGTGACCATCGGCGCATATTGCTCCCAGCCATCGGCCGCCGGGTCGTAGGCCTCCATCTGGCCGAAGACGCGGTTGGTGCCTTCCCCGCCCATCACGAAGACCTTGCCGCGATAGAGCACGGCGCCGTGGCCGGAGCGGCCCGTCGGAGCCGGCGCGCGCATCGTCCACTTGTCCGCCGCCGGGTCGTAGGAATGGTGCAGGTTCGAGTTGGTGTGGAAGGAATCGACCCGGCCGCCGATGACGTGGATCAGCGGGCCGATAGCGAGCGTGCCGGTGTGGTCGCGCGCGGTGGGCAGGGGCGTGCGCTCGCTCCAGCGATCGGCTTTGGGATCATAGACCAGATGCCAGTCGACCGAGCGTTTCGTCTCGGTGGTCTCGCCGATCGCGCCGCCGATGACATGCAGCACGCCGCCGAGGCCGACCACGGCGGTCGAGCCGGCCGGGCGGGGCAGGGCGGCGATCTCGGCCCAGCGATCGGCCTTGGGATCGTAGACGAAGCAACGCGGATGCGGCTTGCGGTTCTGCTCGAGGAAGCCGCCGATGGCGTAGAGCCTGCCGTCGAGGAAGGCGACGCCGACATGGTTGGCGCCCTGAGGCAGCGGCGCGCCATCATCCCATTTGTCGGCCTTGGGATCGTAGACATGGTGATAGGCCCGGTCGGTGCGCTGCTCGCCATAGCCTCCGACGACATGCATCCTGTCTTCGAAAGCCGTCGCCCAGGCCATCTCCGAGCGCGGCAGCGGCAAGGGCGCCTTGGCGGTCCAGCGGCCGGGCGTGGCGGCCTTCGGCGCGGGTGAATCGAAGACGTTCTGGGTCGTCGCAAGCTCAGGCTTGCCGATCCGCCCCGGCTGGGTGAGCCGCTCATATTGCGGGCCGTGATGCTCGTGCCCCGGCTGCTGGGCGCGCGCCGGGCCGGCGAGCGTGGCGGCGCCGGCAGCGAGCAGGTGGCGGCGGTTCAGGCTGGTCATCGCGTCGTCCTCCCGACTACAACGATAAGGCAGAGGCGCCGGGCGGCAAGCGCATGAATTGCCGATGGTTGCGCAGTTTCCCCGCGCGTTCTCGCCCGCTATGGTCGGTTGCCATCTCAAACGATTTAGGCTGCAGGAAACACGGGGAAACGCATGTCTGGGCATAACAAGGTCGCGATCATCACCGGTGCCGGTTCGGGCGTGGGCCGGTCGGTCGCCATCGCCTTCCTGAAGGACGGCTACCGCACCGTGCTGGCCGGTCGCCGGGCCGATGCACTGGAGGAGACGATCGCTCTCTCCGGCGCCGACAAGGGTCGGGCTCTCGCGGTCTCGACGGATGTCACCGACAAGGCCTCGGTCGAGGCGCTGTTCGCGAAGACGAATGAAGCCTTCGGCCGGGTCGACGTTCTCTTCAACAATGCCGGCGTCAACGCACCGGGCGGCGTGCTGCTGGAGGACCTCTCGCTGGAGGACTGGCAGAAGGTCGTCGACACCAACCTGACCGGTCCGTTCCTCTGCACCCAGGCGGCCTTCAAGGCGATGAAGACGCAGGAGCCGCGCGGCGGGCGCATCATCAACAACGGCTCGATCTCGGCGCAGGCGCCGCGGCCGAACTCCGCCGCCTACACCGCGACCAAGCACGCCATCTCCGGCCTGACCAAGACCGCCTCGCTGGACGGGCGCAAATACGACATCGCCGTCGGCCAGGTCGATATCGGCAACGCGCTCACCGACATGGCCAAGAAGATGACGACCGGCGTGCCGCAGGCTGATGGTTCGGTGAAGGTCGAGCCGGTGATGGATGTCGACCACGTCGCGAGCACGGTGCTGCACATGGCCGGGCTGCCGCTGGAGGCCAACATCCTCTTCGTCACGGTGATGGCGACCAAGGCCCCGCTCGTCGGGCGCGGGTGAGGCTACCCCTCTTCCGTCATGCCCGGGCTTGACCCGGGCATCTCGTCCAGATGGATGATGAGATTCTCGGGTTTCCGCTGCGCTGCGCCCGAGAATGACGGGAGGTCGCATGGCCGCGATTGACAACGGTTCTGATGCCGCCTCGGGCCCGGCCACCCACCCCTCCATCGCCCGCGCCTATACGCTGACGATCTGGGGCATCGCGCTCGGCATCCTCATCCAGGCGGCGGCGACCGTCGTCTGGGCGCTCACCATCGGCAATGCCCAGCTCTTCAAGGACGGAGTCGACTGGGTCTACGACGTCGCGCTCTACGGCATCGCCGCCATCGTCTTCGGCCGCGATGCGCGGGCCGAGCGGCTGGCGGCGGTCGCGATCGGCGCGGTGATGGCCGTCGCCGGCCTGCACTCACTCTACGATCTCTGGGACAAGATCGTCCGGCCGCGGCCGATCGAAGTGTGGACGCTCGGTTTCGCGGCCGCGAGCGCCATCGTCATAGCGCTCATCGTCATCGGCGTGCTCTGGCGCTTCCGCCGCGAGGACAATCCGGTGATCAAGGCGACCTGGCTGTCGAGCCGCAACGACGCGATCTCGACGACCGGCTTCGCGCTGGTCGGGCTCGCCGCGCGTGTCGCGCCGGTGCGCTGGCCGGAATACCTGTTCGACCTCATCGTCGCCGGGATCTGCTTCCAGGCGACATGGGCGATCTGGCGCTCGCTGCGGCAGGGCCCGGATTCGGAAGCGGCCCAGCCGGGTTTGCGCAACAAGGCGCAGACAGACGCGGCGGGCGGGCTATAAAGGCGGCAACCCTTTCGAGGACGCCGCCGCCATGACGATCGCCGCCAAGCTGCCTTCCATCCTGATCGCCAATCGCGGCGAGATCGCCTGCCGCGTGATCCGTACCGCGAAGCGGCTCGGGCTGCGCACCATAGCGGTCTATTCGGATGCCGACGCGGAGGCGCTCTTCGTGCAGATGGCCGACGATGCCTACCATATCGGGCCCGCCCCGGCCCGCGAGAGCTATCTCGATGCCGGCAAGATCCTCGCCGTCGCCAAGGAGGCGGGTGCCGCCTGCATCCATCCGGGCTACGGCTTTCTTTCAGAGAACGCCGACTTCGCCGATGCCTGCGCCAAGGCCGGGGTCGTCTTCGTCGGCCCGCCCGCCTCGGCGATTCGGGCGATGGGTTTGAAGGATGCCGCCAAGGCGCTGGTCGAGAAGGCTGATGTGCCGGTGGTGCCGGGTTATCACGGCGCCGAGCAGGGCGTCGATTTCCTGAGCCGGGAGGCCGAGCGCATCGGCTATCCCGTGCTGATCAAGGCGGTCGCCGGCGGCGGCGGCAAGGGCATGAAGAAGGTCGAGCGGCCCGAGGAGTTCGCGGACGCCCTAACCAGCGCCCAACGCGAGGGGCAGAATGCCTTCGGTGACGCCCGCGTCCTCGTCGAGAAATACGTGCTCTCGCCCCGCCATGTCGAAATCCAGGTCTTCGGCGACAGCCACGGCAATGTCGTCCATCTCTACGAGCGCGACTGCTCGCTGCAGCGGCGCCACCAGAAGGTTATCGAGGAGGCGCCGGCACCGGGCATGAGCGCGGAAGTCCGCGCCGCCATGGGCAAGGCTGCGACCGAAGCCGCGAAGGCGGTCGGCTATGTCGGGGCCGGCACGGTCGAGTTCATCGCCGATGGGCGCGACGGTCTGCGGGCCGACCGCTTCTATTTCATGGAGATGAATACGCGGCTCCAGGTCGAGCATCCGGTGACGGAGGCGATCACCGGGCTCGATCTCGTCGAATTGCAATTGCAGGTCGCGGCCGGCGAGCCGCTCGGATTCACGCAGGCCGAGGTGAAGGCAAACGGCCATGCGGTCGAGGCGCGGCTCTATGCCGAGGACCCGGAGAAGGGCTTCCTGCCGTCGACCGGCAAGCTCTGGGCGCTGCAATTCCCGGAAAGCGAGGGCATCCGCATCGATACCGGCGTCGAGGCCGGCGATACGGTGACGCCGTTCTACGATCCGATGATCGCCAAGGTGATTGCCCATGGCGCGACGCGCGACGAGGCGCTCGACCGGCTGGGCGCGGCGCTGGGCGAGACGGTGGTCGCCGGCCCGCGCACCAATCTCGCCTTCCTGAAGAAACTGACCGAGGCGGAGGGCTTCCGAAAAGGGCCGTTCGACACCGGTTTCATCGACCGCAACATCAGCGCGCTCGGCGCCGAGCCGCAGCCGCTCGATGCGGCAGCCGTCGCGGCGGCTGCCTTGCAGCTCGAAGAGGAGCGCCAGGCGGCGGGCATGATCGAGGCGGCTGGCCGGGCGGAAGGCGAAGCGCGCTCACCCTGGCTCGATCCCGACGCGTTTTCGCTGATGCCGCGCCAGCCGCTCGGCCTTCCGCTCACGGTCGATGGCGAGCGCATCGAAGCGCGGATCGAATGGCATGGCGAGGATGCGCGCGTCAGCCTGCCCGGCCACGAGATCGGCGAGGGCGAGCATGAGATCGCTCTGGCCGAGGGTGAGGGCGGCATCTGGTTCGCGCTTCATCGCGGCAGGCAGACCGCCGTGTCGCTGTTCGATCCGTTCTCGGTCGATCTCGATGCGGCTGCGGGCTCCGGCGGCGTGATCAAGGCGCCGATGCACGGCAAGCTCGTCGCGGTCTTCGTCGCGCCGGGCGAGACGGTGCTCAAGGGCCAGAGGCTCGCCATCGTCGAGGCGATGAAGATGGAGCATGTGCTGACCGCCCCGCGTGACGGCACGGTGAGCGAGGTTGTCGGCGAGCCGGGAGCGCAGGTCGCCGAAGGCGCGAAGGTCGTGGTGCTCGGCGAATAGGTGAATCGGTGGAATCGCTTGCGGGCGATGGTTGAGGTTTTGATTCAGGGCTCTGCCGTCATGCTCGGGCTTGACCCGAGCATCTCGGAAACACGAGCCTTCTTGTCCTGAGATTCTCGGATCCCCGCTTCGCTCCGTCCGAGAATGACGAGGGTTGGGAAAGCGGAAGCCTCATTGGCCCAACGCTGCCGCCGCCTTTTCCAAGATCGTGAGATTGACCTTCGCCAGCGGGTCGTCGTCACCCAGGAACCAGGCCGCCGAGAGGCCGCACCAGGCGACGATCCAGCGCAGCAGCCGCTGCCGCTCCAGCCCCGATTTTGCCAGCACGATCGCCAGTCGCCGCTCGAAGGTGCCCGGCATGATCGCGACGGGCGGTTCGGGGTCGGCGAGGTCGGGGTCGCAGAACAGGATGGTATATTCGAAGGCGCGATCGCCGATGACGCCTTTCGGGTCGATGGCGAGCCAGCCGCGCTCCTCGAAATCGAGCACGTTGTCGTGGTGGCAATCGGCATGGAGCGGCAGGATCTCCCGCTGCGCCACCAGCAATTCGCTCGCTACCGCTGCCGAGCGGGCCAGCAATCCGCCGTGCTCCGCCGCCATCGGGAAAAGATCCTTGAACCAGGTTTCGAGCGGGATCAGCCCGGCCGGGGCCGGGCCGCGCGGCTTCTGCAAGGCGGCGATGGCGTCGCAGAGAATCGCGGTCGCCTCGTCGTCGGCGCCGTTTCGGGCCATCGCGGCGAGCGACCGGCGGCCCGTGGCGCGCTCGATCAGCATCGCGCTGCCCTCGTCGCCTTGCGCCAGCAGGCGCGCGGCGCCGTCGCCGCTCCAATATTCCAGCAGCCGATAGCCGAGGCGTTCGTCCTCGACCTCGGGCAGCTTCAGCATGGCGGGGGCGCCATCTTGCCTGACCGGCAGCAGGCGGCTGGCATGCGTCCTGACCGGCTTGCCGTCAGGGACCAGATGCCAGCGCGACAGCCAGGGCTCGAAGTCGGCCCGGGAAAGACCGCTCATCCGCGGCCGATGATGGGGAACTGCTCGGCCTCGTAGATCTGGCCGGAGACGGGCGCGCTGTCGTCCGAGAGCCAGAAGGCCGTGTGGGCGGCGATCTCTTCCGGCTGCATGATGCGCCCGGTCGGGGCGTGGCGGAGCGGCACATGGTTCTGCCAGCCCGGCGGCTGGCCCTCGCGCTGCTGCGTCGCGTCTTCGTTGGCGGTCCAGGTCCAGCCGACATTGAGCTGGTTGGCGCGGATGCGCTCGGGGCCCAACGTATTGGCGAGGTTGCGCGTCATCGTCATCAGCGCGCCCTTCGACATCGAATAGACGGTGAGGTTGGAGAGCCCGCAATAGGCGTTGATCGAGCCGACGGTGACGATGGCGCCGCCCGATTTCTGGGCGCGGAAAGCGCGGATCGCGGCCTCGGCGCAAAGCAGGGGCGCGCGGGTGTTGATCGCGAACATATGGTCGAAGAAGGCGGCGGTGGTCTCAGCCAGGATGCCGCGCGGATAGATGCCGGCATTGTTGACGAGGCCGTCGATGTGGCCGAAGGCGGAAACCGTGGCGTCGACGATGGCCTGTGCCGTCGCGGGATCGGCGAGATCGCCGGTTGTCCCCTGGGTGGAGGAGCCGAGGCGGGCGACGGCGGCATCGACCTCTGTGGGATCACGGCCATGGATCAGCACTTTCGCACCCTCGGCGATCAGCCGCTCGGCCATCGCATGGCCGATGCCGGTCGAGGAGCCGGTGACGAGAATGACCTTGCCTGCTAGTCCGCGCATGGGGAGCGTCCGTGTCTCAATCGGGAGGTCGGGATGACTGTGAAGCGCATCGTGGCCAACATGGCAACCGGGGAACCGGGGCTGGCACGCGCATTCTACGGCGGCATTTTTGACATGCACCCCGTCATGAACCACGGCTGGATCCAAACTCTCGCCGCGGATGGCGAGCGGGCCGGGCCGCAACTCAGCTTCGCCAGCGAGGGCGGCTCGGGCGCGCCGGTGCCCGATCTGTCGATCGAGGTCGACGATCTCGACGCCGTGCTGCGCAAGGCCGAGGCGGCGGGCCTCGCGATAGAATACGGGCCGGTTGACGAGCCCTGGGCCGTGCGGCGCTTCTTCCTGCGCGACCCGTTCGGGCGGCTTGTCAACGTGCTGGCGCACCGCGCCTGAACCAGCTCTGTGGAGAAACCTCCGAAAGGCTGGCCGACCGGTCTGGCCGAGCCTATTTTACCCGCCATGTCGCTTCATATTCTCAAGCTCTGCGTCGGCGCGGAATCGATCGTCGATCTCGAGGAATGGATCGAGGAGCGCATGGCGCTGGAGCGTCGCCTTGGACGGCCGCAAGAGCAGACGCATACCACGCGCATGGTGCCGAAGAGGATCGAGGAGATCCTCGATGGCGGCTCGCTTTACTGGGTGATCAAGGGGCAGGTTTCGGCCCGCCAGCGCCTGACCGATATCCGCCCCTTCACCGATACGGACGGCATCGGCCGCTGCCATCTGGTGATGGAGCCGGTGGTGATCCCGGTCGAGCCGCGTCCGTTCCGCCCCTTCCAGGGCTGGCGCTATCTGCAGGCGAAGGACGCACCGCGCGATCTCTCCCACCATGGCGGCGATGTCGGCGAGATGCCGGAGGCGTTGAGGCGGGAGCTGGCGGGGCTCGGGCTGCTGTAGTTGCAGGTCATGGTCGGGATTGACCCGACCATTTCGGAAACCAGCGTTATTAGTCGGGAGATTCTCGGGTCTTCGCTTCGCTGCGCCGAGAATGACGCCAGCTCACACCGCGATGTTGTCGATCAGCCGCGTGCTGCCGATGCGGGCTGCGAGGATCAGGCGCACCGGGCCATCGGCCAGCGAGGTGAGCGGTGCCAGCGTCTCGGCGTGGCGCGCTTCCAGATAGTCGAGCTCGAATCCGGCGGTGATGATCGCGTTCTGTGCATCGGCGACCGCCTTGAACAGGTCGTCGCGGTTGCGGATGCGCGCGGCGAGATCCTGCATCACGCGATGAAGCGCAGGCGCCAATGCCCGGTGCTCGGCCGAGAGGTAGCAGTTGCGCGAGGACATGGCGAGACCGTCCGCCTCGCGGATCGTCGCGAGCGGAACGACGGTGATGCCGAGGTCGAGATCACCAGCCATGCGGGTGACGACCTTGAGCTGCTGGTAGTCCTTCTCGCCGAAGATCGCGAAATCGGCGCGCGATTGCGTGAAGAGCTTGCAGCAGACCGTGGCCACGCCCTCGAAATGCGTCGGGCGGAAGCGATCCTCCAAACCGACGGCAGCCGGGCCGAGCAGCAGCACGCGGGTGGCGAAGCCGGCCGGATACATCTCCTCGACCGGGGGGAAGAACACCGCATCCGCACCGGCCGCGACAAGCTTGGCGCAGTCGTCGTCGAAGGTGCGCGGATATTTCTTGAAGTCCTCATGCGGCGCGAACTGCGTCGGGTTGACGAAGATCGAGACGATGACGCGCCGCGCATGGCGCTGGCCCTCAGTGACCAGCGCGATGTGGCCCTCGTGGAGCGCGCCCATGGTCGGCACCAGCGCGACCTTCTCGCCGGCCGCATGCCAGCCGGCGACGGCCTCGCGCATTGCGGCGACCGTCTCGAAAATCGTGATCCCAGCCATGGCCTTCTCTTTCTCGTCTGCGTCGATCTTCGGCCTGCATCGTGAGGGCCGCATGGCAGCGTCTCGCAGGGTGCTTCAGGAGGTTGCGGAACCATCTGAAACAGCCTTCGAGACGCGGACTTCGTCCGCTCCTCAGGATGAGGGCCGAGAGGAACAGGCCAACCCCTGTCCGGGACGGGTAGCAAATGCGGCGGCGATGGCCAATATCAGGAGGATGAGAACGATTCAGCCGGATCGAAGGGATTGATGAGCGACAGGAACGAGCGTGCCGTCGGCAAGGCTGCTGCGACCGCGCCAGCCGAACATTCGCAGCCGGGCGAGATCGACCGTTTTCTCGGCGCGGCGAAGCGGCTGGCGCCGTTGGCGACGGGGCAGGCGGGTCGGCTCGTCTTCGCCCTCGACGCCACGATGAGCCGCCAACCGAGCTGGGACCTCGCCTGCTCGCTGCAGGCGCGCATGTTCGAGGTGACCGGGCAGAGCGGTGGGCTCGCGGTGCAACTGGTCTATTTCCGGGGCATCGGCGAGTGCCGTGCCTCCGGCTGGGTCGGCGAGCCCGAGCGGCTGACCGGGCTGATGCGCAGGATCGCCTGCGAGGGCGGGCAGACGCAGATCGCGCGCGTGCTGCGCCATGTCCGCGATGAGGCGAAGAGCGTGCCGCTACGCGCTTTCGTCTTCGTCGGCGACGCGATGGAGGAGGATGTCGATGCCCTCGCGGCTCTGGCCGGCGAGCTTGGCCTGCGCGGCATCCGCGGCTTCGTCTTTCAGGAAGGGCAGGAGCCGGCGGCAAGCGCGGCCTTCGCGACGATCGCGCGGCTGACGGGTGGGGCGCATGCGCGTTTTGACGTTAACGCACCTGCCTCGCTTCTCGAGCTTCTGCGCGGAGCGGCCGCCTATGCAACTGGGGGGCGCGAGGCGATGCTGCGGCTAGCCGGATCGAGCCCCGCGGTGAAGGGGCTGATCGCGGCCATGGATGGAGGCCGGCGGTGAGCCTGCTCTACGGCGTTGCCGTCCTGATCCTGATCTGGTGGCTGGTGAAGCTGTTCGCCGGCGCCAACCCTAAGGTCGTGGCGCGGCTGGCGAAGACGGTCGGGGGCGTGGCCTCGCTCGGCGTCGCCGGGCTCCTGATGGTGCGCGGCCGGCTGGACATGGCGATCTTTCTCGGTGGTGTCGGCGCTTGGCTGCTCGGCTGGAGCGCGACGGGACCGGGGGGCATTCGCTTCCCCTGGGCCGATCGGAGCGGCCCGACGGCGGGTACGACCTCGCAAGTGCAGTCCGCGCTGCTGGATATGGAGCTCGACCACGACAGCGGCGCTATGAAGGGTCGGGTCAAGGCCGGCGCCTATGCCGGCCGCGACCTCGACGGCCTGGGCATGGCCGATATCAGCGCGCTGCTGCGCGAATGCCTGGCGCGCGACCCGGATGGGGCACGCCTGCTAGAGGCATATCTCGACCGCCGGTCGCCCGGCTGGCGTGAAGACGCTCAGCGTGACGGCGACACGGGGCAGGGCGGCACGCCGGGCACGGGCGCGATGACGCAGCAGGAGGCCTACGAGATCCTGGGGCTTCAGCCGGGGGCGGGCGAGGAGGCGATCCGCGAAGCCCACCGGGCTCTGATGAAGCGCATCCACCCGGACGCCGGGGGCACCAGCGGTCTTGCCGCTCGCGTCAACCAGGCCAAGGACGTCCTTGTGAAGCAGCGATAGCGAGGGGTTCGGGAAGTGCGTCTGCGACATGGCGGGAACTCCTTTCCCTGACCGATCAGCTGCGGGTTGCGAAGCAGGAGAAGCCGCCGCGCTTCAGCTGCGTGCAGGCGTTCTGCGCGTCCTTCGAGTCGTCGAAGCCGGCGAAGCGGGCACGGAAGAGCGTGGAGCCGCCCTTCTCGACCTTCTCGGTGAAGGGCGAGGCGCTGGCGAGCGAGCCGATAGCCTTGGCACGGGCGCGGGCCAGGATTTCCTTGGCCTTGCCCTCGTCATCGGTGGCGCCGAGCTGGATCACCCATTTCCCGGAGGAGACGACGGCGGCCTGGTGGGACATCGCAGGGGTGGGCTCGGGAGCCTGCACCTTGGCCGGGGCGGCCTCTGCCTTGCGGGCGACGCTGGTGGCCGGAACTTCGATCGTGGCGTCGGCGACCTTCACCGGCTCGGCGACGGGTTCCGGCGCCCTGGCGATCGAGGAGGTGACGTCGACATTCGCCGGCGGACGCAGGACCTTGGCATCGGCCGGCTGGGCGCCGATCGACCAGCGCATGGCTGATGGCGTCGTGGTCGCGGCGACCGGCCGCATGCCGGAGAGCTGGACCGGCTGGCCGGCGGTAGCGACCGGACGCGGCGGGGCGATCGGAGTCGTCGTCGGCATAGGCGCATAGGCGCGGGCGGCGGCCGGCAGGGGCTGCTGCTCCTCGACCTGCTGGCGCGGACGCGGCACCGGCACCGGGACCGGCATCGGCTCGGCGACGGCGGCCTGCTGAACCGCTACGGCGCGTGGACGCTCTTCCATGCGCGGGCGCTCTTCCGGCTCGGGCGCCTCGGCGACCATCACGGAGGAACGGCCGCTGGTCGTGGCGCGGGGCAGGCTGGCCAGCACGAGATCGGTCATGATCTTGTCGCGGGAGGCGCCGGAGCGGCCGCCGAGCACGACCGAGACGATGTGGCGGCCTTCCGCCTTCGCCGAGGTCATCAGGTTGAAGCCGGAGGCGCGGGTATAGCCGGTCTTGATGCCGTCGACGCCCTCGACCTTGCCGAGCAGGCGGTTATGGCCGCGGATGGTGCGGCTGCCGTACTGGAAGGCGCGCATCGAAAACAGCGGATAGTATTTCGGAAAGCGCTCCTGCAGGGCGCGGGCGAGGATGGTGAGATCGCGTGCCGTGGTCAGGTTGGGCGGGGAATGCGGCAGGCCGTGAGGATTGTAGAACCGGGTCGAGCCCATTCCGAGCGCGCGTGCCCTGCGCGTCATCTGATCGGCGAAGGCCTCCTCGGAGCCGGCGATGTTCTCGGCGACGACGACGGAGGAGTCATTGGCCGAGAGCGTGATCATGCTCTTGATCGCGTCCTCGACCGAGATGGTCGAACCGGCGCGGAGGCCTAGCTTGGTCGGTGGCTGCGAGGCCGCATAGGACGAGACCTTGAGCTCGGAATCCATCGAGAAGCGGCCGCGCTCCATCTGCTCGAACAGCATATAGAGCGTCATGACCTTGGTGAGCGAGGCCGGGATGCGGGCGGCATCCTCGTTGACCGCGTGCAAGGTCCGGCCGCTCCTGGCGTCGACCACCATCGCGGCATAGGGCGGCGTGTAGCCGCCGCCTCCTGCGTGATGACGGCGCTTGCGCGCCTCGGCAGGGGAGGTCGCGATCGTCGCCGCCACAGCGGCGATGCCGATCAGCCCGACGACGGCCCGCAGACGCGGCCGCTGAAACCCAACGCAACCCAGAACCATGAACTCGCCTCGAACTCGTACTGTTTGGTTCTGCCCCGCTGCCGGCTCCATCGTGGCGCGCAGGACACAGTAGAAGGAGGTTAGGTGGATGCGGTTACGGAGCCGTTAAAACTTGAACGGTTGCGATCGGAACGATCTGCGTTTGGTGCATTGCAGCGTTCTCTTGACATTCATGTTGCAATGCACAATATACGGGCAGTCCCCGGTGATGATCTCTTCATACGACCTTGGGGCGATACATCCGGCCGTATGGCCCATTCACCTAATGGGGCACCTCAGGTGCTCAGGAGACGACCCATGATCCAGCAGTTCGACACCATCCAGAAGGCTTCCAAAGAGAACGTCGATGCCGCTCTGAAGGCTTTCGGCGCCACCTCCAAGGGCGTGCAGACGATCGCCGTCGAGGCGACCGACTACGCCAAGAAGTCCTTCGAGGCTGGCACCGCCGCGCTCGAGAAGCTCGCCGGCGTGAAGACCTTCGACAAGGCGCTCGAGATCCAGGCCGACTATGTCAAGACCTCGTTCGAGGGCGCCGTCGCCCAGCTCACCAAGATGGGCGAGCTCTACACCGCTCTGGCCAAGGACGCCTACAAGCCGTTCGAGGGCATCGTCTCGAAGGCTGTCCCGGCCGTGAAGGCGTGATGCCTGCCGGCCGCCGAAAGGCGGCCGAGACCGAGTGAGTTCAGTTGCGTTTGAAAACCCCGGCCCCCAAGGCCGGGGTTTTTCACTGGCTGGAGTGGCTCTTCGTGTCCGAATGTCCGCCACTACAGGTTTCGGATATTCCCGCGCGGCGCGGCCTGGTTGCGCGTAGACGGTATCCCATGCACTGATTGGGCTTCGTCGGGAGGCCAGCATGGTAATTCGATCGCAGATTTCCGCTTTAGCGCTATGCATTTTCATGGTCGGCGCGGCCCACGCCCAGACGCCAACCTCCAAGGCCGCAGGCATCCCGGTGACGCCCGACAATTTCGCGCGCGCCGAGACGGATATGTACTTCGGCAATTTCGTGAAGGATGGGGCGCTCGGGAAATTCATTCATACGCGTGAACCGGCGTCGATCGACAACCAGACCGTGATCCGGATGAACCGCGACACGCTCTATTCGTTTGCTGCTTTCGATCTCGATGCGGGACCCGTCACCGTCACGCTTCCGGATGCAGGCAAGCGTTTTCGCTCGGTGCAGGTCGTCGATCAGGATCAATTCACCCCGCGCGTGATCTACAAGTCCGGCACATACACCTTCACGCGAAAGGAAATCGGCACGCGCTACATGGCGCTGCTGATGCGCACGCTGGTTGATCCGGCCGATCCGGAAGACGTGAAGAAGGTCCACGTCCTGCAAGACGGGGTGCGCGTGACTCAAAACGGGCCGGGCAAGTTCGAGGTGCCGAATTGGGATCAGGCAAGCCAGAAGAAGGTGCGCGAAGCGCTGCTGGTGCTGGCGTCCACGATGAAAGACTTCAAGGGCTCGTTCGGTCCGAAGGGAGCGGTCGATCCGGTCCATCGGCTGATTGGCGCTGCAGCCGGCTGGGGCGGAAATCCGGACAAGGATGCGACTTATGTCGGCCTGACGCCTGAGAAGAACGACGGCAAGACAATCTACAAGCTGAATGTGAAGGACGTGCCCGTCGACGCGTTCTGGTCGATCAGCGTCTACAATGCGCAGGGTTATTTCGAGAAGAACCCGCAGAACGCCTACACGATCAACAATATCACCGCGAAGCGTGAGCTCGATGGCTCGGTCAATGTCCAGTTCGGCGGCTGCGACGGCAAGATCGTCAATTGCTTGCCCATCACGAACGGCTGGAACTACCTTGTTCGGCTTTACCGCCCGCGCGCAGAAATCCTGAGCGGCAAGTGGACGTTTCCGGAGGCCAAACCAGCCAACTAAGCCTTCCGGCTTTGGGGTGATCTACGGGGCCGCGACGGGTCGAAAGCCGGCCAAATGACAAGCCACTGGCTTTACGCCTTATCACGACTGCGCATGGCCGTTTTCTCTTTTGAACCGATTGAAAACGCGGCTCGATGAGCGCATTTCTATGAGGACGCGCTTTTTTCGCGCCCAGAGGTTTCCGGTCCCGCCATGCTCGACAAATCAGTGCCGCCCCGCACGCTCAAGCTCAACGCCGCCGACAATGTCGTCGTCGCGGTCGATCCGGTCGATCTCGGTGTGAGTGCCGCCGGCGTCGAGGCGCTGAAGCGCATTCCGCGCGGGCACAAGATGGCGATCGCACCGATCGCCAAGGACCAGCCGATCCGCAAGTTCGGGCAGATCATCGGCTTCGCCACCGTCGATATTCCGCCGGGCGAATGGGTCCACGAGCACAATACCGGCTTCCATGCCTTCGATCGCGACTACGCCTTCAGCGCCGAGGCCAAGCCCGAATTCGTCCTGCCGGTCGAGCAGCAGGCGACCTTCGAGGGCTTCCGCCGCGCGGGCGGCAAGGCTGGTACGCGCAACTATGTCGGCATCCTGACCTCGGTGAACTGCTCGGCCTCCGCCGCGCGCTTCATGGCCGAGGAGGTGAAGCGCTCCGGCCTGCTCGACGATTATCCGAATGTCGACGGCGTGATTGCGCTGACCCACGGCACCGGCTGCGGCATCGACTACAATGGCGAGAGCTTCGAGGTGCTGAAGCGCACCACCTGGGGCTATGCCTGCAATCCGAACATGGCGGCGGTGCTGGTCGTCGGCCTCGGCTGCGAGGGCTTCCAGATCAGCCGCATGAAGGAAGCCTATGGCATCAGCGAGAGCGACGTCTTCCGCACGCTGACGATCCAGGAGACCGGCGGGACGAAGAAAGCGGTCGCGGCCGGTATCGATGCGCTCAAGGTCATGCTGCCTATCGCCAACCGGGCGAAGCGCGAGACGGTGCCGGCCTCGGAACTGATGCTTGCCCTGCAATGCGGCGGCTCGGACGGCTATTCCGGCATTACAGCCAACCCGGCGCTCGGTGCGGCGGTCGACATCCTGGTCGAGCATGGCGGCACGGCGATCCTCTCCGAGACGCCGGAGATTTATGGCGCCGAGCATTTGCTGACCCGCCGCGCTGCGACACGCGAGGTCGGCGAGAAGCTCGTCGGCATCATCAAGTGGTGGGAGGATTATACCGCCCGCGCCCGGATGGACATGAACAACAACCCCTCGCCGGGCAACAAGGCGGGCGGGCTGACCACCATCCTGGAGAAGTCGCTGGGCGCAGCCGCCAAGGGCGGCACCAAGACGCTGGCGGCCGTCTACCACTATGCCGAGCCGGTGAAGGACAAGGGCTTCGTCTATATGGACACGCCTGGCTACGACCCGGTCGCGGCGACGGGGCAGGTGGCCGGCGGCGCCAATATTCTCGCCTTCACCACCGGGCGCGGCTCCGCTTATGGCTGCAAGCCCACGCCTTCGATGAAGCTCGCGACCAACACGCCGATCTACGAGAGGATGATCGACGACATGGACATCAATTGCGGCGACGTGCTCGACGGCGTTTCGCTGGAGCAGAAGGGCCGCGAGATCTTCGAGAAGCTGCTCAAGGTCGCCTCCGGCGAGAAGACCAAATCCGAGCAACTCGGCTATGGCGACGCCGAATTCGTGCCCTGGCAGATCGGCGCGACGATGTGACATCGGGCTTGGTCGATCCCGGGCCCATTGAACCCGACCGAAGTCTGGCGCGACCTATGCACAGGGGCCGGAACCGCTGCAAAGCGGGCCGGCCCTCTCATTGTCGGTTGGGGTTATCATGAAGACCATTCTGCTCGTCACCATCCCGCGTATCCTGCTCGGGTTGCTTTTCCTCGTCAGCGCCATCGACGGCTTCTGGTGGCTGGCGACCGGGACCAATTTCATCCATCCGCCGACCAGCGAGCGCGGGCTCGCTTTCGAGGCTGCCTTGCAGAATTCGGGCTTCATCTGGCCGATGATCAAGGTGGTGAACCTCATCGGCGGCCTTAGCCTGCTGTTCAACGTGGTGCCGGCCTTCGGCCTGGCGCTGATCGCGCCGATCATGACGGTGATCGTGTTCTTCCACCTCGTGCTGAATCCGCAGGGCCTGCCGGTCGCGGCCATTCTCGTCGTGCTGGGGCTGCTGCTGGTCTGGGCCTATCGGGATCGCTACGCGGCGCTGTTCCGGTAAGCTTGCGCGTCATTCTCGGGCGAAGCGGAGCTTCGATCCGAGAATCTCGTTCAGGAAGAGGCGGTTGGTTTCCGAGATGCTCGGGTCGAGCCCGAGCAGGACGTCGCCGAGACTTTAGACCGAGAAGCCCTTCAGCCGCTCGCCGAGCAAGCCGATCCGCTCGGCGGCGACATTGGCGATGGCGATGCGCAGGTGGTTCTCCTGCCCGGGGCCGAAATAGGGACCGGGCAGGGCGAGCACGCCGCGCTCCTCGACCAGCCGACGGACCACATCGGCCGCCGGTGCGCCCTCGAAGGGATGCGCGACATAGGCGAAATAGGCGCCGGCCGAGAGCACCCGCCAGTCGTTCAACGGTGCCATCGCCGCACGGAAGAGCGCGGCGCGGTCGTTGATCTCGGCGCGGTTGCGCTCGCGCCATTCGCGGATGCCGTCGATGCCCCAGGTCACAGCTGCCTGACCGGAGCGGACCGGGCTGATCTGGACGCAGTCGAGCACCTTGCCGATCTGCGCGATGACCGGCTCGCTGGCGGTAATGGCCCCGAGCCGCCAGCCCGGAACGGCATAGGCCTTGGAGAAGCTGTAGAGACCGATCACGGAATCCCGCCAGTTGCTTGCGGCAAAGACTTCGTGTGGCCCGGCAACCGTGGCCGGCAGGAAATCCCGATAGGTCTCATCGAGCACGAGCCAGATGCCGCGCCGGGCGCAGAGCGCGGCAAAGGCTGCGATGGTTTCGGGAGGATAGACAGCGCCGGTCGGGTTGTTGGGCGTGACCAGCACGATCGCGCGGGTGCGGGCGTCGATCAGCGCCTCGGCCGTCGCGACATCCGGCACGAAGCCGGCCTCCGGCGCGCAGGGCAGCGGCCGGGTCTCGACGCCGAGCATGGTCAGCGTCATCTCGTGGTTGAAGTACCAAGGCGTCGGCAGCAGGACGTTGTCGCCGGCGCGGGCGAGCGCCATCATCGTCACGACATAGGCTTGGTTGCAACCCGAGGTGATGGCGACCTCGCCGGGCGTGAAAGAAGCGCCGTAAATCCGCGATATCTCGGCCGCATAGGCCTCGCGCAGGCTGGCGTCGCCGGTGATGCCGCCATAGCGCGTGGCGGAGGGATCGGCGGCGGCTTCCGCGAGCTTGTCGAGCAGCTCCTGCGGCGGTGGCGAACCGGGCACCGCCTGCGAAAGATCGATCAGCGGGCCGAAGCGGCCGTCATAGGCTCGCGCCCAGCCCTGCGCCTCCGGGATCGGCGGCGTGCCGGTGTCGATGAGGTCGGGGTTGAGCGGGGCGTGGGTGGTCGTCGACATGGTTCGTCTGCTTTGCGGCGCGCATCGGTTTCCGTCAATCGCCTTGGAAGCGTCGCAGGTCCGGTCCATATCTGGAAGGCTTCCAGTTCAACCACGGGGCCGGCCCATGCAGGACGAGACCGAGGACGCGATCGCCGAGCTCCATGCGATGCTCCAGCGAGCCGACAGCATCGTCAGCTTCACCGGCGCGGGCATCTCGACGGAATCGGGCGTGCCGGATTTCCGTACGCCCGGCTCGCCCTGGATGGTCAACAAGCCGATCCCCTTCGAGGCCTTCGTAAAGAGCCCGGAGGCGCGGATCGAAGCCTGGCGCCGCAAGTTCGCGATGGACGACCATTATCGCGATGCGCGACCGAACATCGGTCACCAGGCGCTCGCGCGGCTGGTGACGGAGGGGCGTTCGCCCGCGATCGTCACCCAGAACATCGACGGGCTGCACCAGGCCTCGGGCGTGCCGGACGAGCAGGTGGTCGAACTGCACGGCAACGGCACCTACGCGACCTGTCTGAACTGCGGCTGGCGACACGAGCTCGACGCGATCCGCCCAGTCTTCGAGGCGACAGGAGAGCCGCCGAGCTGCATCATGTGCGCCGCGCCGGTGAAGTCGGCTACGATCTCCTTCGGCCAGGCGATGCCGCAGGAGGCGATGATGCGGGCGCAGGCGCTGGCGCTGGAGTGCGACCTGTTCATGGTCGTCGGCTCCTCGCTCGTCGTCTACCCGGCGGCGACGCTGCCGGTGATCGCCAGGCGGCAGGGGGCGAAGCTCGTCATCCTCAACCGCGAGCCGACCGAACTCGATCCCATCGCCGATCTCGTCATCCGTGCCGAGAGCGGTGTGGCGCTGGCGCCGTTGCTGGATTGACCGGGCTTAGTCGCGCGATGCGAGCGCGAGCCTGATCGCGAGACCGCCGAACACGGCGCCCATCAGCTTTTGCGGCATGCGCGCCAATGAGGGCCGGTTTGCCAGCACGCGCCCGATGCGGCTGGCGGCGAGGATGACGACGCCGTTCGCCAGCAAGCCCATCGCGTTGAGGATCGTCGCGAGGACCATGACCTGTAGCGCGATGGAGCCGGCTTCCGGCTTCAGGAACTGCGGCAGCAGCGCCAGCATGAAGAGCGCCATCTTGGGGTTGAGCAGGTTAGTCCAGAGCCCCTGCAGGAATATCCTCCGCAAGGAGACGGCCGGCACACGGCCCGGCGCGAAGAGCAGCGCCTGCGAGCGCAGGGTCGTCCAGGCGAGATAGGCGAGATAGGCTGCACCCAGCCAGCGCAGCACGTCATAGGCCGTCGGCACGAGGATGAAGAGCTGCGACAGGCCGAACGCCGCGGCGAAGGCCTGCAGATAGCTGCCGACCGCGATGCCGGCATAGGTGAGGAATCCGGCCGCCCGCCCCTGGCCGAGACTGCGCGACGCGATAAGCAGCATGTCCGGCCCCGGCGTTGCCGTGAGCACCGCCGCCGCGGCGGTGAAGAGCGCGAGCGTGGACAGATCGAGCATGGGGCCTCGGCGGGATGCATCGGGCGCTGGCGACAGGCTAGCACGCAGCCGGCGATTGGATCAGCGCTGCACGCGCAGCGGGCCGATGCGTTGATGTGGACGACCTGATGCGGGCTGTAGCCCGAAACCACAGCAGTGTTATCTTGATGGCGCGAATCAAGCGTTGCGCATGGGGGTGAGCGGTACATGTCCGACGAATTCGGTGAGAGCGGGCGGCCACCGATGGGTCCCATCCAATCACTCAATCGTGTCGTAAGGCTCGATGGGCCGAGCAGCCAAGCGACGGAAATCGCCGTCGAGGTCGCTGGCTACGTCAAATGGTTCGACGTCTCAAAGGGCTACGGCTTCGTGGTTCCCGAGTCGGGCGGCACCGATATCCTGCTGCATGTCACGATCCTGAAGCGCGATGGATTCAACACGATAGCCGAGGGTGCTCGCATCGTGCTCGAAGTGATCGATAAGGCGCGGGGCCGCCAGGCCGTGCGCGTACTCTCGATCGACACCTCGGCCGGGCGGCATCCTTCCGAAATGCCGATGGCCCGCACCAATGTCGCGGTGACGCCGACGAGCGGTCTCGAGCGCATGGTGGTGAAGTGGTTCAACCGGCTGCGCGGGTTCGGCTTCGTCTCGAAGGGTGAAGGCGCGCCGGACATCTTCGTCCATATGGAGACGCTGCGGCGCTACGGTCTCGTCGAGCTGATCCCGGGGCAGGCCGTGCTGGTGCGCTACGGGCCCGGTCCCAAGGGACTGATGGCAGCCGAGATCCGGTTGGAACAGGGCGGCCCCGCCGCTTCGCATTGACGAACGGCTAAGCATAATCGCGGGATCGGACGTTTCGCCGGCCTGCTGGCGCCGATTTTTCGGCGATTAGGCGAAGTGGCGCCGTAGCTTTTACGGTTCCTCAATTGGCACGGCTATGATGGGGCCTCTTCGGAGGCCCTCATCATTTTCCTCGTCAGCGATCACGATGGTCGGCGCCAGTCGCTGCAGCGCACGCTCTCCCTCTGGGGATCGTGCCGGCCATGCGATCTGAGCGAGCTCGCGGGCACGGGCTCTCAACCAGGCCGGCTGCTCGTCGCTGATCTCGATCTGTCGAGGCGGGAAACCATCGAAGCGGCACGTCTTGCGCTTACGCCCTATAGGCAGGCAGGAACGCCCTGCCTCTTCCTGTTGAGGGATATGTCGCCGCGCTGCCAGACGCAGGCGAATGCGCTTGGCGCGACGGCGATCCTGCCGGCCGAAACTCCGCGCGCCGTCCTGCTCGACAAGGTCGATGCGATGCTGGGTCCGGGCGCGGCGAACGCGCCCGCCGGGCTGCACCGCCGTTTCATCGCCGCCTCCGCTGCTCTCGGCGACCTGCTCGATTCCGCTGCGAGCGGCGGTCATTTGCCGGCCTCGGCGATCGACGACAGCGTCGAGGCCCTCAACCGGGCGGCCGAAGGCGGCGATCTCGACGCCTGGCTCGATCTCGTATGGCAGCATGACGATGCAACCTACCAGCATTGCCTGCTGGTCTCAGGCCTGGCTGCCGCCTTCGCACATCGCCTTGGCTTCGGCGAGGCCGACCGAAGGCTGATCACCGGCGCGGCGGTGCTGCACGATATCGGAAAGGCTCGGATCCCGCTGGATATCCTGCGCAAGCCGGGCAAGCTGAGCGCTGAAGAACACGAGATCATCCGGCAGCACCCGCGCATCGGGCACGAGATGCTGACGGCGCAGGGGGGATTTGCCCCGATGGTTCTGGCTGCGGTGCTCTCGCACCACGAATATCTCGACGGCACCGGCTATCCGCAGGGGCTGCGGGCGGGTCAGATTCCCGACCCGGTCCGGATCATCACGATCTGCGACATCTATGCCGCCCTGATCGAGCGGCGATCCTACAGGGCACCCAAACCCCCTGAAGAGGCTTATGCCATGCTGGTCGGGATGGCGGAGAAGCTCGATCTCGATCTGGTGCGGGTTTTCGGAGAGGTGATCGTGGCGGCCTCCGCAGCCAGGCTGGGCCGGCAGGCCGAAGCCACGACGGCTTCGGGCCGTCGAACCGGGACCGCCGCCTAGACGGCGAAGGAGGTTCCGCAGCCGCAGGAGCTCGTCGCGTTCGGGTTGGTGATGCGGAAGGACTGGCCGATCAGGTCGTCGACGAAGTCGATGGTGCAACCTTCGAGCAGATCGAGGGAAGTCTCGTCGATCAGCACGGTCGCGCCGTCGCGCTCGATGACGAGATCGTCCGGGGCCTGCTCGCGATCGACGTCGAAGATGTACTGGAAGCCGGAGCAGCCGCCGCCGGCGACGCTGACGCGCAGCATCGAGCCCGGTGGCTCCTTGGCCATCACCGAGAGAATCCGCTTGGCGGCGTTCGCGGTCACCGCGATGCCGCGCGGGTTGACCGCAAGATCGGTCGACATGATCAGACTCCTCGGGCAGATGCTCCTTGCACCCTGCTTGCCCGCAAAGGTAATGGCCCCGGAGCGCCTCTACAAGCACGGGGCCGCGACGGGGCAGCCATGCCGCATCCACAGAGCCCGCCTTTCGGCTTTTTTCCTGCGCCCGGCGCCGAACCCGGCGAGCGCTGGCGCGCGCCCTATGCGTGCCGTTCCAGCAGGAGCCGCGGGCGTCTCGTCGCCGAACCCGCTTCCGCGACGCGCGGCGAGTTCCAGCGCGACCGCGACCGCATCATCCACTCGACCGCCTTCCGGCGGTTGAAGCACAAGACGCAGGTCTTCGTCTCGCATGAGGGCGATCATTATCGCACGCGCCTGACCCATACGATCGAGGTGGCGCAGATCGCCCGTGCGCTCGCCCGCGCGCTCGGCCTCGACGAGGATCTGGCCGAGGCGCTGGCGCTGGCGCACGACCTCGGCCACACGCCCTTCGGCCATACCGGCGAGGATGCGCTGGAAGAGTGCATGGCCGGCTTCGGCGGGTTCGACCATAACGCGCAGACGCTGCGGATCGTGACGCGGCTGGAGCGGCGCTATGCCGATTTCGACGGGCTTAACCTGAGCTGGGAGACGCTGGAAGGGCTGGTCAAGCATAACGGCCCGCTGCTCGATGGCCATGGGCAGCCGACCGCGCGCTATGCGAAGGCCGGCATCCCGGTCGCGATTGTCGAGTACCAGCAGCGCCAGGATCTCTGGCTCGACAGCTATGCCTCGGCGGAGGCGCAGGCGGCCGCGCTGGCCGATGACATCGCCTATAACGCGCACGACATCGATGACGGCCTGCGGGCCGGGCTGTTCGGCCATGCCGAACTGCGGGCCGTGCCGTTCCTGGCGGATCTGCTGGACGAGATCGAGCGGCTGCATCCGGGGCTGGAGCGGGCGCGTGCTACCAACGAACTGGTCCGGAGGGTCATCACGCGCTTTGTCGAGGACGTGATCGGTGAATCGCAAAAGCGCCTGACGGGGCTGGCGCCTGTGGATGCCGACGCGATACGGCGGGCTGACGGGCCGGTCGTCGCCTTCTCGCCGGCGATCGAAGCCGCCGACCGCGACATCAAGGGCTTCCTCTATCCCAACATGTACCGCCATCCGCGCATCGCGCCGATCCGCAAGCAGGCCGCGCAGGTGGTGCGGGACCTGTTCGCGCGCTTCAGCGCCGACCCTGACGCGATGCCGGCGGAATGGGCGGCAGGCTGCGACCCCCTCGACGAGCACCGTCGTGCGCGGCGGATCGCCGACTATATCGCCGGCATGACCGACTGGTACGCGCTGGACGAGCACCGGCGCCTGTTTGACGCCACCCCCTCGCTGCGATAGGGCCGGGCGGCTTTCCTTCCGCAACCGTGGCCGCAATGAACCTGTTCGAGATCTATTCCGCCCGTCTTCACGCCGCGCTTTCGGCTCTGGCCGAGCGAGGAGCGATCCCGGCCGGCCTCAATCTCGCGCGCGTCGTGGTCGAGCCGACCAAGGACCCGGCCCATGGCGATCTCGCCACCAATGCGGCGATGGTGCTGGCCAAGGATGCCGGCACGAACCCGCGCGCACTGGCGACGCTGCTGGTCGAGGAGCTTGCGAAGGACCCGGAGATCACCAAGGCCGAGATCGCCGGCCCCGGTTTTATCAACCTGACGCTGCAGCCTGCGGTGTTCACGGCGGTGCTCAAGACAGCGATCGAAGCGGGGCTGGATTACGGCCGCGGCACGCCGAAGCCCGAGCCCAGGGTCAATGTCGAGTACGTCTCGGCCAACCCGACCGGGCCGATGCATGTCGGCCATGGCCGCGGCGCGGTGTTCGGCGATGCGCTGGCGAGCCTGCTCGCCTTCGCCGGGCATGACGTCACCCGCGAATACTACATCAACGATGCCGGCGCGCAGGTCGACGTGCTCGCCCGCTCCGCCTTCCTGCGCTACCGCGAGGCGCTGGGCGAGGATATCGGCGCCATTCCGGAAGGGCTGTATCCGGGCGATTATCTGAAGTCGGTCGGCGAGGCGCTGGCGAAGGCGCATGGCCCGGCGCTGAAGGACAAGCCGGAGGCCGAGTGGCTGACGCTGGTCCGCAAGGCCGCCATCGACGGAATGATGGCGATGATCCGCGACGATCTCGCGGCGCTCGGTGTCGTCCACGAGATCTTCTTCTCGGAGCGCTCCCTGCAGAAGATCGACGGCAACAAGGATGCGGTCGCCGAGACGATCGAGGACCTGCGCTCGCGCGACCTCGTCTATGAGGGCCGCCTGCCGCCGCCGAAGGGCCAGAAGGACGAGGATTGGGAAGATCGCGAGCAGACGCTGTTCCGCGCCACCGCGTTCGGCGACGATGTCGACCGGCCGCTGCTGAAGTCCGACGGCAGCTACACCTATTTTGCCAACGACATCGCCTATCACCGCTCCAAGTTCGTCCGCGGCTTCCCCGAGATGATCGACGTCTGGGGCGCCGACCATGGCGGCTATGTCAAGCGCATGCAGGCGGCGGTGAAGGCCGTGACCAACGGGCACGGCGCGCTCGACGTCAAGCTCTGCCAGCTCGTGCGGCTGCTGCGCAATGGCGAGCAG
Organism: Allobosea sp. RIT-PG3_2; assembly: GCF_057321085.1. Lineage (NCBI taxonomy): Bacteria > Pseudomonadati > Pseudomonadota > Alphaproteobacteria > Hyphomicrobiales > Alloboseaceae > Allobosea > Allobosea sp. RIT-PG3_2. The sequence goes on from NZ_JBXWCA010000005.1 coordinate 142,012, forward strand.
GTGCGCATGTCCAAGCGCTCCGGCGATTTCGTGACGCTGCGCGAAGTCATCGACGAGGTCGGCCGCGACGCAGTGCGCTTCATGATGATCTTCCGCAAGAACGACGCGACCTTGGACTTCGATCTTGCGAAGGTGGTCGAGCAGTCGAAGGACAACCCGGTCTTCTACGTCCAGTATGCGCATGCGCGCTGCGCCTCGATCTTCCGGCAGGCGCGCGAGGTCTATCCCGATCTCGACGTTACGCCGGAGGCCCTGGCCCAGGCCGACCTCTCGATCCTGACCGACGAGGCCGAGGTCGGCATCGTCAAGTCGCTCGCGGCCTATCCGCGAATCATCGAAGCCGCGGCGGCGGCGCATGAGCCGCACCGCGTGGCATTCTTCGTGCACGAACTGGCGAGCGCTTTCCACTCCTTGTGGAACAAGGGCAAAGACTCGCCGCAATTACGGTTCGTTAATCAAACTGATCGAAAGTCGACCTTGGCAAGATTGGCGTTTGTGCATGCAGTGCGCAGCGTCCTTGCTTCCGGTCTGGCTGTCGCCGGAGTTGCGGCGCCGGAAGAGATGCGCTGACGGACGCTTTCCGGCGGCGCGCACAAGGTCAGGTTGACCGCGCGGGTTATCGCTTTCTCCGTAGGGGAGGCGGCTTGTGCTGGAATGGATCGTACCATGAGTGAGCCCGCTAGGAATCGTTTCGCGCTCGATCTCGAAGATCTTGAGCGCCAGCTTCGTGGAGCCGGGCAGGCGCCGCGTCCCGGCCAGTCGCCCGATCCGCTGGCGGAGCTGACCCGCATCGTCGGCCAGGACGATCCGCTGAAGGACATCTTCGCCGAGCGCCGCGCGCAAGCACCGCGTCCGGCGATGCGTCACGAGCCGAGCTTCGAGGTCGTGCCGCAGGCGCCGGCCCCGCTCGCCCCCGAGCCGGCCGCTCCGCCGGCCGAGCTGCGCGGCGCGCTCGACGAGTTCGAGGCTCTGCTCCGCCGCACGGAGCCGAAGCGCCCCGAGGCCGCTCCGGTTGTGCAGCAGCAAGCCTACATCGCGCCGCAGTACGACGATTTCGATCAGCCCGAGCCCGTGCCTTATGCGCGGCCGGTGCCGATGCAGGGCGCTGCGCCGGTCCGCGACCTCGACGAGGAAGCCCGGGCGCATGCGATGCCGGCCGCCTATGACGATGAGCCTGCCCATCATCAGTATGCGCAGGCCCAGTACGGCGCCCCGGTCCATGAATATGCCGAGGACGACCTGCCGGATCTGGAGCCGCGCCGCTCGCGCAAGGGGCTCTGGGCTGCTGCGGCCGTCATCGCCGTCGGCCTCATCGGTGTCGGCGCGACCTTCGCGTTGCGCGGCGGCGGTTCCGCGGCCAACAACGGCCAGCCGCCGGTGATCGCGGCCGATCGCGGCCCGGTCAAGGTCGAGCCGGCCAATCCCGGCGGAGCCGAGATCCCCAACCAGAACAAGCAGATCTACGAGCGCAGTGCCGAGGCCCCGCAGGGCCAGAGCAAGATGGTCAACAACGAGGAGCAGCCGGTCGACGTCCAGCAGGCTGCCCGCTCGATGCCGCCCCGCGTCGTCATGCCGGGGCCCGGCTCCGCCCTGGCGGCTGCCCCGACTGCACCCGATCGCAGCATCACGCCGGCCGAGCCCGGCCTGACCCCGATGCCGCCGGTTCCGGGGCTCGGCGAGCCGCGCAGGGTCCGCACGGTCGCGATCCGCCCCGACGGCACGCCGGCCGGGAACCCCGTGGCGGTCGACCAACCGATCGCGACCGGCTCGGCGCCGACCCGTTCGATCGGCAACGCGCCTTCGAGCACGCTGCCCGCGGCACAGCGCCCGACCACGGCGGCAGCACCCGCCGCTCCGGCCGCCCCCAAGGTCCAGGAGCGCGCGACGACACCGCCGGCCGCGACGACACCGGCCACTCCGCTGCGGCTCGCCAGCGCGGCCCCGGCACCTGCCGCTGCCCCGCCTGCTCCGGCGACGGCAGCCATCCGGGCCGGCACGGGCGACTTCGTGGTCCAGCTCGGCGCGCCGGGCAGCGAGTCCGAAGCGCGTGCGACCTTCGCGGCGCTCCAGCGCAAATATCCGCAGCAGCTGGGCGGGCAGGCGCCGATCGTTCGCAAGACCGATCTGGCTGGCGGCAAGACCGTCTATCGCCTGCGCGTCGGCCCTTATTCCCGCGAGGATGCCTCCTCGATGTGCACGGCGCTGCAGGCTGCCGGCGGACAGTGCTTCATCGCGAAGAACTGACGCCGCGCGAAACGACTTGGAAAAAGGGCGGCGGCATCCGGCAGGGTGCCGCCGTTCTGCTTTGAATCCGACGCATGGCACGATGCGGGGCCGTGCTTGTTTCGCCGGCCGGCCCATGCGAGTAGCCTCCCAACAACAGAAGCCGCTCCGCTCGTCGGGCGCTCGTCTTAAAGCTGGAGGTTACCCATGGATCGCCGTCGTTTCGTCAAGGTCGCGGGCGCTGGCGTGGCCGGCAGCGCGGCCATCGCCGCCCCCGCTATCGCCCAGTCACAGCCCAAGGTCTCCTGGCGCCTGACCTCGAGCTATCCGAAGAGCCTCGACACGCTCTACGGCATCTCGACCCATGTCGCGAAGCGCGTGGCCGAAGCCACCGACAACAATTTCCAGATCCAGGTTTTCGCGCCGGGTGAGATCGTGCCGGCGCTGCAGGCGCTCGATGCCGTGCAGAACGGCACCGTGGAGTGCAGCCACACGCTCGCGAGCTTCTATATCGGCAAGGACCCGGCCTTCGCGTTCGAGACCTCGCTGCCCTTCGGCTTCAACGCCCGCCAGCAGAACGCCTGGCTCTATCAGGGCGGCGGCCTCGAACTCTGCCGCGCCTTCATGAAGGGCTACAACGTCTACACCATCCCGTCGGGCAACACCGGCGCGCAGATGGGCGGCTGGTTCCGCAAGGAGATCAAGTCGCTGGAGGATTTGAAGGGCCTGAAGTTCCGCATCGCCGGCCTCGGCGGGCGGATCATGGCGCGCCTCGGCGTCGTGCCGCAGACCATCGGCGGCGCCGACATCTACCCGGCGCTTGAGCGCGGCACGCTCGATGCCGTCGAGTTCTCCGGCCCCTATGACGACGAGAAGCTCGGCTTCGTGAAGGTCGCGAAGTATTACTACTATCCGGGCTTCTGGGAGGGGAACGCCAATGTCAGCTTCCTCGCCAACCAGGACAAGTGGAACGAGCTGCCCGCATCCTACAGGGCGATCGTCGAAGCGGCCTGCGCCGAGGCCAACGCGCTCTGCCTCGCGAAATACGACCATCACAATCCCGATGCGCTGATTCGCCTGGCCGGCACCGGCGCCGAGCTGCGGCCCTTCCCGCAGGAGGTGATGGCGGCGGCGTTCAAGGAAGCCTATGCGATGTATGGCGAGCTCGCGGCCAGCAACCCGAACTTCAAGACCTTCTACGATTCCTTCCTGCCGTACTGGAAGAAGGAGCAGCTCTGGTTCCGCATCGCCGAGCTGCCGTTCGACGCGTTCAACGCGCAGAACTACCAGCAGGTGAAGTGAGGGCGCGCTTCCGTCCCATCACATGTCGTCCCGGGCGACCGCAGGTCGACCCGGGTTTCATGCCTGAACTTTCGTCGGGAGCGCTCCGGCATGGATCCCGGATCGGCGCCGCCGAAGGCGGCTTGTCCGGGATGACGGGGATGATGCGAAGGCCGTGCTCGACCGCGCCATTGCCTTGCGGCGCATCGACGTTATCCGAAAACCGCATTCCCCTTTTCGGGCCGATGCCCTAACCCGGTGCCATGACCTCGCGCGCCTTCATCGCCGGCTGTCTCGGCACGAGCCTCACCCCGGATGAGCGGGCCTTCTTCCGCGACGCCCGGCCCTGGGGCTTCATCCTGTTCAGGCGCAACACGCAGACGCCCGAGCAAGTCGCGGCGCTGACGGCGGAAATGCGCGAGACCGTGGGCTGGCACGCCCCGATCCTGATCGACCAGGAGGGCGGGCGCGTGCAGCGCATGGCACCGCCGAACTGGCCGAAATACCCGCCGGCGCGCGCCTTCCTCGCCATCAACGACCCCATCCGCCAGCGTGAGATCGTCCGGCTCTCGGCGCGCCTGATGGCGCACGACCTGAAAAGCGTCGGCATCGATGTCGACTGCCTGCCGGTGCTCGACGTGCCGGTCGCCGGCAGCCACGATGTGATCGGCGACCGCGCCTATGCCCATGACCCCGACCAGGTCGCTCGGCTAGGCCGGGCGGCTGCGGAGGGGCTGATCGCCGGCGGCGTGCTGCCGGTCGTCAAGCACATGCCCGGCCATGGCCGGGCGCGGGCCGACAGCCACCACGACCTGCCGGTCGTCGATGCGACGCTCGACGAACTCAGGGCGCATGATTTCCGCCCGTTCCGGCACCTCGCCGACATGCCGCTCGCGATGACGGCGCATGTGGTGTTCACGGCGCTCGACCCGAAGCATGCGGCCACGGTTTCGCGGACAATCGTGCGCGAGATCATGCGCGGCGAGATCGGCTTCGACGGGCTGATCATGACCGACGACATCTCGATGAAGGCGCTTTCAGGCTCGTTCGAGGCCAAGGCCCGAGCCGCCATCCGCGCCGGCGTCGACGTGGTCCTGCACTGCCACGGCATCATGGACGAGATGGTCGCGATCGCGGGCGCCGTCCCGGAGATGACCGGGGCACGGGCGCGCCGCGCCGCAGCCGCGCTCGGGCGCATCCGGCACGAGCCGGAGCCGGTCGACCTGGCGGCCGCGCGTGCGGAGCTGGTCAGCGCCCTTGCGCTGGACGCCTGAACGGCGGAACCTGCATCCTCGGGGATGACAGGCGGGGCAGGGCCTCAGATGACGGCCGAATTGCCATTCGAGGAGGATAACGGCCGGCGCGCGGGCGAGCCCTCGCTCGTCGTCGATGTCGATGGCTATGAAGGGCCGCTCGATCTGCTGCTCGATCTCGCACGGCGCCAGAAGGTCGACCTCCATCGCATCTCGATCCTGGCGCTAGCGGAGCAGTACCTCGCCTTCGTCGAGGAGGCGCGGGCGCTGAGGCTCGAACTCGCGGCCGACTATCTCGTGATGGCGGCCTGGCTCGCCTATCTGAAGTCGCGTCTGCTGCTGCCGGAGCCGCCGAAGGGCGAGGAACCGAGCGCGGCGGACCTCGCGACCGCGCTGGCGCTGCGCCTGCGCCGGCTGGAGGCGATCCGCGCCGCCGCCCGCAAGCTCGCCGCGCGCGAGCGGCTGGGGCAGGACGTGTTCGCCCGCGGCGCGCCCGAGGACATCGTTGCGGGCGCGCGGCCGGTTTGGGAGGCCGAGCTCTACGATCTGCTCGCGGCCTATGCACAGCAGCGTCAGAAGCGGGTGCAGGGGCATATCTCGGTCGGCCATCGCGTCGTCTGGTCGCTGGTCGAGGCGCGTGAGGCGCTGCAGCGCCTGATCGGCGAGGCCGGGGACTGGACCGAGCTCGACGGCTATCTGACGCATTACATGGCGGCGCAGGGCCTGCCGGTGCGGGAGATGCGGGCGACGGTGCGCGCCTCGGCCCTGTCGGCGATGCTCGAAATGGTCAGGGAAGGGGTGCTCGACCTGCGGCAGGACGAGGCCTTCGCGCCGATCCAGGTGCGCCGCCGCTCGGAGCGGCCGGCGATCCTGCCTTTCGCCGGCCGGGATGCGTCATGACGCGTGCGACGGCCGAGACCATCGAGGAGGAGGATGGCGGCGGGGCGGAGGCTTTCGCCCAGGCGCTGCGCATCGTCGAGGCGCTGCTCTTCGCCTCGGCATTGCCATTGTCGGCGGAAGTGCTGGCCCGATCGGTCCCGGCCGGCATCGTGGTCGAGCAGGTGATGGCCCGGCTCGCGGAGGCCTATGCCACGCGCGGCGTCAATCTGCGGCAGGTCGCGGGCGGCTGGGCCTTCCGTACGGCGCCGGACCTCGGCTACCTGCTCGCGGCCGAGGCCGAGCCGCCACGCAGACTCTCCCGCGCCGCGCTCGAGGTGCTCTCGATCATCGCCTATCATCAGCCGGTGACACGCGCCGAGATCGAGGAGATACGGGGCGTGGCCACCGCCAAGGGCACGCTCGACATCCTGCTGGAAGCCGGCTGGGTGCGTCTGCGCGGACGTCGCCGTTCGCCGGGGCGCCCGGTCACCTACGGCACGACGCCGGGCTTCCTCGACCATTTCGGGCTGGATCGTATCGACGATCTGCCCGGGCTGGAGGAGCTGAAAGGCACGGGCTTCATCGAGGGCCAGCTGACGCGGGACCTCACCATGCCCGTGCCGGACGATGATCCTGGCTTGCGCGACGACGAGGACCCGCTCGGCGATCTATTCAGCCCGCTTGACGATGGCGAGGGCGGACCGCAACAGGACGGTTGAGCAAGCGCGGAGGGCTTTCCGCACTGGCCGTCATCCCGGACAGCCGCGAAGCCGCGCCGATTCGGGGTTATCGCAGGACTCCGGAGCTCAGCGATGGATCCCGGATCTCCGCTTCGCTGCGTCCGGGATGACGGCGCGGTTTGTGAAAGGTGGGACAGGGATTGGCGCGCAGCGACATCAAAGCGGGATGGCTCGGCTGGGGCCGGCGCGGGACGGCCGGCGCCGCGATTCCGATGGCGCTCGGTTTTGAGGGCGTGACGCAGCGCTTCGGCGCGGTGACGGCGCTCTCCGATGTCTCGCTTGCCGTCAAACCCGGTGAGATCGTCGCGCTGCTCGGCCAGTCGGGCTGCGGCAAGACGACGCTGCTGAGGCTTGCAGCCGGTGTCGAACGGCCGAGTGCGGGCAGGGTGCTGCTGGAAGGGCGGGACGTTTCGGCGCCCGCGAATTTCGTCGAGCCGGAGCATCGCGGCGTCGGCTTCGTCTTTCAGGATTATGCGCTGTTCCCGCATCTGACCGTGGGCGAGAATGTCCGCTTCGGCTTGCGTGGCCGGAGCGCTGCGACGGCGGAGGCCACGGCCCTCAGGGCGCTCGAGCGCGTCGGACTCGCCGATTTCTACGGGGCCTATCCGCATATGCTGTCCGGCGGCGAGCAGCAACGCGTGGCGCTGGCACGCGCCATCGCGCCGCGGCCGGGCGTGCTGCTGATGGACGAGCCCTTCTCCAATCTCGACCGGCGCCTGCGCGACGTGGTGCGCGACGAGACCGCGGCGCTGCTGGAGGAAACCGGCGCCACCTCGATTATCGTGACGCATGATCCCGAGGATGCGATGCGCATCGCCGACCGGATCGTGCTGATGCGGGCCGGGCGCATCGTCCAGGTCGGCACGGGCGAGGAGCTCTACCGGAGGCCCGGCAGCCTCTTTGCCGCCCGATTTTTCTGCGATTTTACCGAGATCGAGGGCCGCGTTTCCGGCGGGGCGATCGATACGGCGTTCGGCCGCTTTGCGGCGCCCGGGCTGGCTGATGGCGAGGAGGCGATCGTCTGCATCCGGCCGCACCGGGTCCGGATCGTGCCGAAGGGCTATTATCTGCCGGGCCGGCTGGTGGCGCGGCGCTTCCTTGGCGAGGTCGATCACCTGCTGGTCGCGATCGAAGGCTTCGACCGGGCGCTTTCGGTGCGCGCGCCGCTGTCGGACGAGATCGAGGTGGGCGACGAGGTCGGGGTCGAGATTCCGTCGGACGAAGTCCTTGTGTTTCCCGCGGCGGATCAATAGGTTCCGCCGCCGAGCAATCGACCGGGTCAGGACTTGGTTGGGGACGGCCCCCGGTCGGAGCAATTTCGGAGGAGTTCGCCATGGGTGGCGTGAGCATTTGGCATTGGATCGTCGTCGGCGTCATCGTGATGCTGCTCTTCGGGCGCGGCAAGGTGTCCGAGCTGATGGGCGATGTCGCCAAGGGCATCAAATCGTTCAAGAAGGGCATGGCGGAGGATGACGAGCCGGCGCCGAGCGCGACCAATGTCGATCCCAAGGTGATCGACCACACGCAGGCCAGCAACGCGGCCGCGCAGACTCAGGCCAAGGCCGAGAACAAGGCCTGATGCCGCTGCGCTGCAACGGCGTAGCCTGAGAGGACGAGCCGTCGATGTTCGACATCGCCTGGAGCGAAATGGTGCTGATCGGCGCAGTCGCGCTCGTCGTGATCGGCCCCAAGGATCTGCCCAAAGCCCTGCGCACGGTCGGCCAGACGATCGGCCGGGTCCGGCGCATGGCGTCGGAGTTCCAGGGGCAGTTCAACGAGGCGATGCGCGAGGCCGAGCTCGCCGATCTGAAGAAGCAGGTCGAGGATGTCGGCGGATCGGTGTCGAGCGCGCTGAACAACGACTTCAAGCCGATCGATCCGATCAAGGATTTCGAGGCTTCGAAAACCGATGCCGCGAAGCCGGACGATGCCGCTCTGAAGGAGGCCGAGGCCAAGCTCGCTTCGCTGCCCCCGCCGGGTCCGCTGCCGCCGGTCGAGATTGCCCCGGAAACGCAGAAGCCGAAGCGGGTGCGCAAGGCCAAGGTGGAGGCTGCGCCTGTCGCTGAGGCGCCACCTGCGCCTGCTCCCGTGGTCGAGCCCGCTCCTGCCGAGCCGATTGTCGCCAAGCCTGCCCGCCCCCGTTCCGCCAAGGCTTCTGCGCCGGTTGAAAGCGCCGTCGCTGCCGAGCCGGTGAAGGTGGCAAAGGCTGCGCGCAAGCCCAAGACCGCGAGCGCTGCTGCGGCACCTGCCGAGCCCGTAGTCGAAGCTGCCAAGCCTGCCCGCAAGCGCAAGACCGCCAAGGGCGAGGAGACTTCTGCATGAGCGTCGCCAATCCTCGCGATGGCGAAGACGAGATCGAAGCCTCGCGCGCACCGCTCATCGAGCATTTGATCGAGCTGCGCTCGCGGCTGATCAAGTCGCTGATCGCTTTCCTGATCATGTTCTTCATCTGCTTCGGGTTCTCGACGCAGATCTACAACATCCTCGTGCTGCCCTATGTCTGGGCCGCCGGCAGCGCCGCCAACGCGCAGCTGATCTATACCGGCCCGCTCGAGCTGCTGTTCACGCACATCAAGGTCGCGGCCTTCGGTGCCGGCTTCTTCGCCTTCCCGGTGATCGCGACGCAGGTCTACAAATTCGTGGCGCCCGGCCTCTACAAGAACGAGAAATCGGCCTTCGCGCCCTATCTCGTGGCGACGCCGGTGTTCTTCACGCTCGGTGCGGCGCTGGTGTTCTTCTTCGCCATGCCGGTGCTGATGAAGTTCTCGCTCGGCATGCAGCAGGCCGCGACCGAGACGCAGGCCGGCATCGCCCTCCTGCCGAAGGTCAGCGAATATCTATCGCTGATCATGACGCTGATCTTCGCCTTCGGCGTCGCCTTCCAGCTGCCGGTGATCCTGACGCTGCTGGGGCAGGCGGGCATCATCGATTCGCAGTTCCTCAAGGACAAGCGCCGCTACGCCATCGTCTTCGTCTTCGTCGTGGCGGCGGTGCTGACCCCGCCGGACGTGATCTCGCAGCTCATGCTGGCCGTGCCGATGCTGCTGCTCTACGAGCTCTCGATCTTCTCAGTGCGCCGGGTGGAGAAGAAGGGCGCGGCGGTAAAGGCCGAAGACGAGGCAGCGGAATAGGGCGCTGTTGTCATGCTCGCCCTCGTGGCGAGCATCCATGTCTTGAGCGCTGCTCGTCAGCGACGAATACGTGGATGGTCGGGACAAGCCCGACCATGACGGGAGAACCGTACGCAACGCCGACGAGAGTGGTTCCCTCGCGCGTCGTCCCGGTCTAGAGCATCCTGCGCTGTATTCCGCAGCGATGCATGGCCGGACGACGATGTACGACATCAGATGGATTCGCGAGAACGCCGCGGCGTTCGATGGAGGCTTGACGCGACGGGGCCTGGAGCCGCTGTCGTCGTCGCTGCTCGCGCTCGACGATGTCCGCCGCTCGGCTATCGCGAAGGCTCAAGGCGTGCAGGAACGCCGCAACGCGCTCTCCAAGGAGATCGGCAAGGCGATGGGCGCGAAGGATGTCGCGCTCGCCAACCAGCTCAAGGCCGAGGTCGCGGCGCTCAAGGAAGAGCAGCCGGCACTCGAAGCCGAGGAGAAGGCAGCCAAGGAGGCGCTCGACGAGACGCTCGCGGCGATTCCGAATGTGCCTTTCGACGATGTGCCGGATGGTGCCGACGAGCACGGCAACGTCGTGTCGCATGTCCATGGCGTGAAGCCGGAGGAGCGCGGGCTACTCAGGGGCATCAACGACCCCAAGCAGCATTTCGAGCTCGGCGAAGCGCTCGGCCAGATGGATTTCGAGAAGGCGGCGAAGCTTTCCGGCTCGCGCTTCGTGGTGCTGCAGAACCAGATCGCGCGGCTCTCGCGCGCGATCGGGCAGTTCATGCTGGATGTGCACACCGAGGAGCACGGCTACACCGAGGTGAATCCGCCGCTGCTGGTGCGCGACGACGCCATGTTCGGCACGGCGCAGCTGCCGAAGTTCCGCGACGACCAGTTCCGCGCCGGCGATGAGCATTGGCTGATCCCGACCGCCGAGGTGCCGCTGACCAATCTCGCAAGGGAATCAATCCTTTCCGAGGAAGAGCTGCCTTTGCGATTCACCGCGCTCACGCCCTGCTTCCGGTCGGAAGCAGGCTCGGCCGGGCGCGATACGCGCGGCATGCTGCGCCAGCACCAGTTCGAGAAGGTCGAGCTCGTCTCGATCACGGCGCCGGAGAAGTCGCGGGAGGAGCATGAGCGCATGCTCGCCTGTGCCGAGGCGGTGCTGAAGAAGCTCGACCTGCATTATCGCGTGATGACGCTGTGCACCGGCGATATGGGCTTCGCCTCGCAGAAGACCTGGGACATCGAGGCCTGGTTGCCCGGGCAGAAGACCTATCGCGAGATCTCGTCCTGCTCGGTCTGCGGCGATTTCCAGGCGCGGCGGATGAATGCCCGCTACAAGACCAAGGACGGCAAGGGGCCGTTCTTCGTGCACACCCTCAACGGTTCGGGCACGGCGGTTGGCCGCGCGCTGATCGCGGTGATGGAGAATTACCAGAACGCCGACGGCTCGATCACCGTGCCCGACGTGCTGGTGCCTTATATGCGCGGCGTGACGAAGATCGAGAAGGCTGCCTGATATGCGTATCCTTGTGACCAACGACGACGGCATTCATGCCGAAGGCCTCGAGGTGCTGGAGCGGATCGCGCGCCAGCTCTCGGATGACGTCTGGGTCGTGGCGCCGGAAAGCGACCAGTCCGGCGTTGCGCATTCGCTGTCGCTGTCGAACCCGCTCAGGCTGCGCCAGATCAGCGACAGGCGCTTCGCCGTGGCGGGCACGCCGACCGATTGCGTCATCATGGCCGCGCGCTCGATCCTGGCCGAGGCGAAGCCCGATCTCGTGCTCTCGGGCGTCAACCGCGGCTCGAACGTCGCCGAGGACGTGACCTATTCCGGCACGATCGCTGCGGCGATGGAGGGCACTCTGCTCGGCATTCCCTCGATTGCGATCAGCCAGGCCTATATGCCGGGCAATCGCGACGTGATCCATTGGGACTGCGCCGAGCACCACGCGCCCGGCATCATCCGCCGGCTGCTGGAGGAAGGCATTCCGGAGGACGTGCTCTTCAACCTGAACTTCCCGAATGTCGGGCCGGGCGAAGTGAAGGGCGTCTCCGTCACGGTGCAGGGCCGGCGCGACCAGGAACTGGTCAAGCTCGAACCCCGCAAGGACGGGCGCGGCAATCCCTATTACTGGATCGCCTTCCAGCGCTCCCGCAAGGAGCCGGCGAACGGCACCGACCTGCGCGCCATGGCCGAGAACCGCATCTCGATCACTCCGCTCGAACTCGACCTGACGCATGAGCCGACGCTGACGCGCTTCGCTCAAGTCTTCGCCTGAGAGGCGGCGGGGAGGGGACATGAGCGAAGAGGCGCCGGCCAGCGAGGGCGAGCGCACCGTTGCCTTCCTGCTGTCGCTCAGGGCGCGGGGCGTGCGCGATCTGCCCCTGCTGCGCGCGATGGAGCGGGTGCCGCGCGATCGTTTCGCCCCCGCGCGCTTCGCCGATCTGGCGCGCGAGGACGTTTCGGTGCCGCTGCCCTGCGGACAGACGATGACGGCGCCCTACACCGTCGCGAATCTGCTCGGCGCGCTCGACATGCAGACGGGCGCGCGCGTCCTCGAAGTCGGCACCGGCTCCGGCTATGTCTCGGCGCTGCTCGCGGCACTGGGCGGCGAGGTGGTTTCGCTGGAACGCTATCGCTCGCTCGCGCTTGCCGCGCATGAGCGCGTCAGTGCGAGCGGCTTCGGCAAGATGATCGATCTGCGCCATGCCGACGGCTTCCAGCCCGACCGCACGCTCGGCCGCTTCGACCGCATCCTCGTCAACGGCGTTACCCATGCGGTGCCGGAGGCGCTGCTGATGCGGCTGTCCAATGGCGGGCGGCTCGTCGGCGCCTTGCGCATCGAGGGCGTGGCGCGGCGCGTCGTGGTCACGCGGCTCGATGACGGGCAATTCGACCACGCGACCGGGCCGGTTCTGCGCCTGCCGCCGCTGACGCCGGGGATTTCCCGCGCGCTTTGAGGTTCTGCCGGGCAACCGAGCTGCCTTGCAGGAGCATGATGGGCGCCGGTGGCTTCCGCCGGAAAATCCAAAAAAGTGAAGACGGCTTCGCGAGCGAAACGCTTTCGTAACCTCAACGGGACTTTAATGGCTCCCATCGAGTTGCGTCGTTCGCGAGTACTCTGTTCATGCGTAGCCAAGCCGAATCGATCAATCATCGCGCATTCCGCCGCCTGTCGACGGTCTGCCTGCTTGCCGTCGGTGTCAGCGCCTGTTCCTCGGACACGATGCGCTTCACCGAAACCCCCTTCGACAATCCGTTCAGGACGGCGCAGGCGCCTGCTCCGGCACGCGACCCGGCGACCACCGGCTCGATCGGCCGGTCCGCCAGCGCGCCGCTGCAGCCGGTCGCGTCTTCGCCGGTCGTGAGGGCGCAGCCCCTGCCGCCCCCGCAATCGGCCGTCGCGCTGAGCGCCGCGCCGCCGCAGGCAGTCTCCGGCAGCGCTGCCGGCTGGTCGGCGCAGGGCGGTACGCCGATCGTGCTCGCCCAGGGCGAAAGCCTCGACATGATCTCGTCGCGCTACGGCGTGCCCCGTGCGGCGATCATGTCCGCAAACGGGCTCAGCAGCGCCAATGTCACGCCCGGCACCCGCATCATGATCCCGGTCTACAATGCCGGCGGTGGCTCGGCTTCGGCTGCGCCTTCCGCGCCGGCTCCCCAGGTTGCGCAGGCTCCGGCCACGTCGCAGCGCTTCGTCGCCGGGCCGGCCCCGTCCCGCCAGCCCGCTCCGGCCGTCGATCCGAAGGCTCAGGCCAAGGCCGCTGCCGAGGCGAAGGCCGCTGCCGCCACTGAGGCCAAGACCAAGGCGGCCGCCGATGCCCAGGCGATGCGCGAATCGCGTGCCCGTTTCGCTGCCGAGGCGAAGGCCAAGGCCGACGCCCGCAAGGCCAGCCCTGCGGTGCCCGCCACCAAGCCCGTCGCCGAGGCGAAGCCTGCCCCCGCTCCGCAGCCTGTGAAGACCGCTGCGCCTGCGCCGGTTAAGCCGACCGTGGTGGCGAGCGCGCCTGCCACCGAGCCGAAGCCGGCCGCGATCCCGCGGGCGGAGCCTGTGGCCGAGCCCAAGACCACCGCCAGCCTGCCGAAGCAGGAAGAGGAAGCGGGTTCCTCGGCCGACAAGGCGGATTTCCGCTGGCCGGCGCGCGGCCGCGTGATCTCCGGCTATACCAAGGGCAGCAATGAGGGCATCAACATCGCGGTTCCCGAGGGCACGCCGGTCAAGGCGGCCGAGGGCGGCACCGTCGCCTATGCCGGCAGCGAGCTGAAGGGCTACGGCAACCTGGTGCTGATCCGCCACCCAAACGGCTACGTCTCGGCCTATGCCCATAACGGCGAGCTGAAGGTGAAGCGCGGCGACACCGTCAAGCGCGGCCAGGTGGTGGCGAATTCCGGCCAGACCGGCAACGTCTCCTCGCCACAGCTGCATTTCGAACTGCGCAAGGGCTCCAGCCCGGTCGATCCGACGCCTTATCTGAACAACTGAGCCGGATTCGAAGCGACCAGAGTTTCAAATTTCGATCGGTTCGCGAGACCCTCCCGATCGAAAAAGGAACGGGGCGGCCCCAGAAAGGGCCGCCCCGTTCTTGTTCTTTGCGCCACCGTCATGCTCGGGCTCGATCCGAGCATCTCCTGAGCGAGTTTCTTGGAGCGCGCTGCATCTTCATAGAAGCGCTGGTGATCCCTGACGCAGCGAAGCGGAGATCCCGGACCATGCCTGAACCTCGTTCGGACAGGCTCTGGCATGGCTCCCGGGTCAAGCCCGGGATGACGGCGTAGCTCCGCGAAAAATCAGCATGCCGTAGGGCTCGGCCGTTGGTCCGTCCGGGAATGCGCCGAAGGCGTCGACCAGCGGCTAAGACCTCACGGGGGCTCAGCCCTCGAGCTTCCGACCCAGCCGGCCGGCGAGGTCCTGGATGTATTGCCAGGCGGTGCGGCCGGAGCGCGAGCCGCGGGTCGTCGCCCATTCGAGCGCGTCGCGGCGCAGTTCGTCGGGCGCGACGTCGAGCCCGAAATGACCGGCATAGCCGTTGATCATCTCCAGATACTCGTCCTGGCTGCATTTGTGGAAGCCGAGCCAGAGCCCGAAGCGGTCCGAGAGCGAGACCTTCTCCTCGATCGCCTCGCCCGGATTGATCGAGGTCGAGCGCTCGTTGTCCATCATGTCGCGCGGCAGCAGGTGGCGGCGATTCGAGGTCGCATAAAACACGACGTTCTCCGGGCGCCCCTCGACGCCACCGTCGAGCACCGCCTTCAGCGACTTGTAGGACGTGTCGTCGCTGTCGAAGGACAGATCGTCGCAGAAGACGATGGCGCGATGGGCATCGGCACGCAGCTGGCCCATCAGCGCCGGCAGGCTCTCGATGTCCTCGCGGTGGATCTCGATCAGCTTCAGCGGCAGCTCGCTCTTGGCGAGGTGAAGGTTGGTGTCGGCGTGCACGGCCTTGACCAGGGAGGACTTGCCCATGCCGCGCGCACCCCAGAGGAGCACGTTGTTGGCCGGCAGGCCCTTGGCGAAGCGCTCGGTGTTCTCGGCCAGCGTGTCGCGCACGCGGTCGACGCCGCGCAGCAGCGAGAGCGCGACGCGGTTGACCTTCGGCACCGGCACGAGCTCGGAGCCCGCTGCGTGCCAGACGAAGGCATCGGCGGCCTTGAGATCGGCGGCCTTGCGCGGCGGCGGGGCGATGCGCTCCAGCGCATCGGCGATCCGCAGCAGCGTCGCCAGGGTCTGGTCGGGGGCGGATAGGGTCGTATCGGTCATGGCACTGGCGCCTTCGCTTCGTCGCTTCCAACCGTACCGTAACGTCCGGTACGGTTACTGCGGCTAGCTAAACCGCGTCGTGGATCGAGCGCAAGAGGCATTGCGCGAATGGCAGCAAGCCCATAGGTGAGGAGCCGTGTCTGGGAGACTGGGTACGTCCGATTGATTTCACAGCGTCGCTGGCTATAGTCCGCGCGATTTTCCGGCCAGACGATGCTTTTGCCGTGTCTTGCGGCCGGCGGCGTGCTGCGTCGTCGTTCCAGAGGAGTCCTTCAGTGATTACCCCCGCTTTCGCCCAGGCGACAGGAGCCGGTGGCGGCACCGACATGCTGATCCAGCTCGTGCCGTTCCTCCTCATCTTCGTCATCATGTGGTTCCTGATCATCCGGCCGCAGCAGCGCCGGGCCAAGACCCATCAGGAGATGATCAAGAACGTGCGCCGCGGCGACACGATCGTGACCTCCGGCGGCTTGATCGCGAAAGTGTCGAAGGTGGTCGACGACGGCGAACTCGAAGCCGAGATCGCCGATGGCGTGCGCGTGCGCATCGTCCGGAGCATGATCCAGGACGTCCGCTCCAAGAGCGAGCCGGTCAAGAGCTGAGAATATGACGGCTGGGCCCCTCGAGGGGCCTGGCGCGCATTTTCGTTCGGCTGTCAGCAGAACGAGAAAATCCGCGCAGGATCAAAAGCCGAGCATGGTCTCACCGCTGAAGTGATTTCCACTTTTGCGGAACATGCTCCAAGGCACGACAACAAGGCTGTTCACGCAGATGCTTCGTCTCCAGGCCCGCAAGGTCATTCTCGTCCTGCTCGTGCTGATCGTCGGCTGCGGGCTCGCCGTGCCGAACCTGTTCTCGGCGGAGACGCGCAAGGCCATCGCCGACAACGCGCCGGCCTGGATTCCGCGCGCCTTCCTGCCGATCCATGCGGTGGTGCTCGGGCTCGATCTGCAGGGCGGCTCGCACGTCCTGCTGGAAATCGATCGTGCAGAACTGGTGCGCAGCCAGGTGACGCAGCTGCGCGACGATGTCCGCCGCATCCTGCGCGAGGAGCGCGCCAGCTTCCAGGGCGGCATCCAGACGACGACGCGCGGCGTGCAGGTCCGTATCCCCGACGCCGCCGAGCGGGCCCGCGTGCTGCCGAAGCTGCGCGAGCTCGCCCAGCCGGTCGGCACGCTCGGTGCCTTCGGGCCGTCGGGCAACCAGTCGATCGCCATCACCGAGCAGCCTGACGGGCTGGTCCAGCTCACCGTGACGGAAGCCGGCTCGAACGAGCGCATCCGCCGCGCGGTCGAGCAAGCGATGGAGGTTCTGCGCCGGCGCGTCGACGCGCTCGGCACGACGGAGCCGAACATCCAGCGCCAGGGCCTCGACCGCATCTTGGTGCAGGTGCCGGGCCTGCAGGACCCGCAGCGCCTGAAGCAAATCCTCGGCGATACCGCCAAGCTCGAATTCCGGCTCGTCGGCGAAGCGAGCAGCAGCGATGTCGACATGCTGCCGTCGCAGGATGCCGGCGGCCAGCCCGTCCCGGTGCTGCGCCAGCCCTCGGTCGACGGCGCCGACCTGATCGATGCGCAGCCGGCCTTCGATTCGCGCTCCGGTACGCCGATCGTGAACTTCCGCTTCAACATCCGCGGCGCCCAGCGCTTCGGCCAGATCACCACCGAGAATCTCGGCCGCCCGCTGGCGATCGTGCTCGATAACAAGGTGATCTCCTCGCCCGTCATCCAGTCGCCGATCACCGGCGGCTCCGGCCAGATCTCAGGCAACTTCACGGTCGAGCAGGTCAACAACCTCGCGATCCTGCTGCGCGCCGGCGCGCTGCCCGCCAAGATGACGATCGTGGAAGAGCGGACCGTCGGCCCTGGCCTCGGCGCCGACTCGATCCAGGCCGGCAAGATGGCGACGCTGATCGCGACCGTGCTGGTAGTGATCTACATGCTCGCGACCTACGGCATCTTCGGCATGATCGCGAGCATCGCGCTGGTCGTCCATGTCGGCCTGATCTTCGGCCTGATGTCGTTCCTCGGCGCGACGATGACGCTGCCCGGCATCGCCGGCATCGTGCTTACCATCGGCACGGCCGTCGACTCCAACGTGCTGATCTATGAGCGCATGCGTGAGGAGGAGCATCAGGGCCGCAGCCTGGTCTCGGCACTCGAAGCCGGCTTCCAGCGCGCCTTCGCGACGATCATCGACTCCAATGTCACCATGCTGATCGCAGCGGTGGCGCTGTTCTCGCTCGGCTCCGGCCCGGTGCGCGGCTTCGCGGTCGTGTTCATCCTCGGCATCCTCACCACCGTCATCACGGCGGTGACGCTGACGCGGATGCTGATCGCGCTCTGGTATCGCTGGGCCAAGCCCAAGCACCTTCCGTTCTGACGCTGCCAACCCCTCAGGAGATTGGCCATGCGCATGCGCCTGCTTCGTATCGTCCCCGACAACACCCGCTTCAAATTCGTCTGGTTCCGCCGCTTCAGCTATCCGCTCTCGGCCGCCTATTCGATCCTGGTGATCACGCTGTTCCTGACAGTCGGCCTGAATTTCGGCATCGACTTCAAGGGCGGCACGCTGATCGAGATGCAGTCGAAGGCGGGCGCCATCGACATCGCGCAAATCCGCCACACCGCCAACGGGCTCGGCTTCGGCGAGGCGGAGGTGCAGGAGTTCGGCGCCGCCGGCGAAGTCTCGATGCGCTTCGGCATGCAGCCGGGCGGCGAGACCGCGCAGCAGGCGGTCGTCGTCAAGGCGCGCGAGGCCTTCGCCTCGAACTATGATTTCCGCCGTGTCGAGACCGTCGGCCCGCGCGTTTCGGGCGAGCTGGTGCAGGCCGGCACGCTCGGCGTCGTGCTCGCGATCGTCGGCGTGCTGATCTATCTCTGGTTCCGATTCGAGATGCCGCTGGCGATCGGTGCGATCCTCGGCACGCTGCACGACATCGTGCTGACCATCGGCTTCTTCCTGATCACGCAGCTCGAATTCAACCTGACCTCGATTGCGGCGATCCTGACCATCGTCGGCTACTCGCTGAACGAGACGGTCGTGGTGTTCGACCGCACGCGCGAATTGCTGCGCCGCTACAAGACGATGCCGATCGCCGAACTGCTCGACCTCTCGGTCAACTCGACGCTGTCGCGCACGGCGATGACGGCGACGACGACCTTCCTGTCGCTGCTGGCGCTGGTGCTGTTCGGCGGCTCGGCGATCGAGGGCTTCGCGCTGGTCATGCTGTTCGGCGTCGTGGTCTGCACCTATTCGGCGATGTTCATCTCGACGCCGGTGCTGCTCTACATGGACGTCCGCTCGGCCGGCGCCCGCGAGGAGGCGCAGGAGGCCGCGCGCACGAAGGCTGCGGCCGCCAAGGCCAAGGCCTGATCGCGGCCGATGCCGCGCTTCGACGGCTTCGTTCCCGGCCGCTTTCCGCTCGACGCGATCGGAGCCGGCGGCTTCCGCTTCGCGGAGATGAGCCACAAGGGCTCGGTCATCGCGACGCCGGCCGGCATCCGCATCTGGCCGGTGACGCGTTTTTCCGAGGTGACGGTCGAGAGCCTGCAGTCGGTGCTGGACGAGGCAGAGGGCATCGACTTCCTGCTGATCGGGACAGGCGCCGATATCGCCTTCATTCCGCCCGCTCTGCGTGATCCGCTGAAGCAGGCCGGGATCACGGTCGAGGGTATGGCGACAGGTGCAGCCGCCCGGACCTACAATGTCCTGGTCGGCGAGGACCGGCGTGTTGCCGCGGCGTTGATCGCGGTCGACTAGTACGGCCTGCCGGCAATCTTGTAAGCCAGCCATGTAAGTGGTGCGTAGCGGCGATGCCGTGCTTGGCCTAAACTGGGCGAGGGCCGGGAGCGAGTGATGACGGGCCGAGGCGGGACCATGCCGCAGACCGAGACCGACGACCGCAGGGAAACCGCGCCGGCGCGCCTGCCGGAGGCCTATGCCCATTGCGCCGCGCTGGTGCGCGAGCAGGATCAGGATCGCTATATCGCCGGCCTCTACGCGCCGGAGGATCGGCGGGCGGCGCTGTTCGCGCTTTACGCCTTCAGCCTTGAGATCGCGCGGGTGCGGGCGCTGGTCAGCGAGCCGCTGCCGGGCGAGGTCAGGCTGCAATGGTGGCGCGATGTGCTCGAGGGCGAGCCGGCCGGCGAGTCGCAGGCGCATCCGGTAGCTGCCGCGCTGCTCGACACCGTCAAGCGCTACCGCCTGCCGATTGCGCCGCTGACGGCGCTGATCGATGCGCGCATCTTCGACATCTACGACGACCCGATGCCTTCGCTGCGAGACCTGGAAGGCTATGCGGGGGAGACCGCGAGCGCGTTGTTTCGGCTTGCCAGCATCATTCTGGCGGGCGGGCGCGACCCGGGCGGAGCGACGGCCTGCGGCCATGCCGGCGTCGCCTATGCGCTGACCGGGCTGATGCGCGCCTTCCCCTGGCATGCGGCGGAGGGGCAGGTCTATCTGCCGGCCGACATCCTGACCCGCAACGGCGTGACGCGCGACGACATCGTGCGCGGGCGTGGCGGGCCGGGCGTGCTCTACACGCTCAAGGAGTTGCGCGAGATCGCCCGCGGCCACCTCAAGAAGCTCACCAGCCTGCGCGAGACGATTCCGCCGGCGCTGAAGCCGGCCTTCCTGCCCGTCGCGCTGGTGGAACCCTATCTCAAGCGGATGGAAGCCGGGGGGTACGATCCCTACCGCACCATCATAACCCTGCCGGCCTGGCGCCGGCAGTGGGTGCTTTGGCGGGCGGCACGGTCGCGCTGACCGCACCGCCTTTCTTGTCCCTTATTCGTGGACCGAGCGGTGCTGGATCGTCAGCACGGCGATGATCGTCAGCGCGCAGCAAGCCATCAGATAGGCCGCGACATAGATCGGCTTGCCGTCGGCGGCAGCGACCAGCGTGGCCGCGATGAACGGCGTGGGTCCGGCGACGAGGACGCCGTTCAGTTCACGCGACATCGCCAGCCCCGAGAAGCGGTAGCGCGTCGGGAACAGGTTCGCGAGGAACGCGCCCTGCGCGCCGGCCATGGCGCCGAAGCCGATGCCGTAGCCGAGGCTGATGCCGACCGCCGACCAGAACAGGCTGCCGGTGTCGAGCATCAGGAACAGCGGATAGGCCAGCAGCAGCACGAAGAGCGCGCCGCCCATATAGACCTTGGCGCTGCCGATCCTGTCCGCGAGCGTGCCGAGGAAGGGCACGCCGATGATGCCGAAGAGCGAGCCGATGGTGACGGCGATCAGGCCGTCCGAGCGAGCCATGCCGACCGTGTTGGTCATGTAGCTCAGCGAGAAGGTCGAGAGGATATAGGCGTTGGCGTTGTGGCCGGTGACCGACAGGAAGCCGAACAGCACTTCCTTCGGGCTTTCGCGGAAGAGCTGGCCGATCGGGACCTGCTGCTCGTGCTTGCGCTCCTCGGCGCGGGCCATGGCCTCGACATATTCGGGCGTCTCGTCGAGATGCTTGCGGATATAGAGCGCGACGAGGAAGAGCACGCCCGAAAGCAGGAAGGGCACGCGCCAGGCCCAGCCCAGCAGCGTCTCTTCCGGCAGGTAGGAGATGAAGAGGAAGGACAGCGTGGCCAGCATGATGCCGACCAGCGTCGCGGCGTTGGGCAGGCCGGTATAGAAGGCACGCCGGTTCGGCGGGGCATACTCGGCGACGAGCACGATCGCGCCCGCCAGCTCCGCGCCGGCACCGAAACCCTGGATCAGCCGCATCAGCACGAGCAGGACCGGCGCCAACGCGCCGATCTGCCCATAGGTTGGCAGCAGGCCCATGCCGACAGTGGCGAGGCCCATCAGGGCGATGGTCAGGATCAGTGCCGGCTTGCGGCCGAACTTGTCGCCGATATGGGCGATGACGATGCCGCCGACCGGGCGGGCGAAATAGCCGACCGCGAAGGTGGCGAAGGCGGCGAGCACGCCGGCGACCGGCGACAGGTTGGGAAAGAACAGCTTGTTGATGATCAGGCCCGAGGCCGCGCCGTAGAGCGCGTAATCGTACCACTCGATCACGGTGCCGACCGTCGCCGCGGTCACCGCCTTGCGGATGCTGGCCGGGCTCGCGCTCGCGCGGCCGGCCGTCGTTGTCGTTACCATCGTCCTAGGGCCTCCAGATATTCTTGGAGACCTGTTAGTCGACAATTCCGGAGCGACCCATGCCGGGAAGGCGTGGCGCCCATGCGGAACCTTTTGCGCCGTCCGCTGGACGCATGGCGTGGCTCAGGCCGCGGCTGATTCCGCCAGGCTGGAAACCCAGCGTTCCATCTCGGTCTTGGCCCGCGCCGTCAGCGCCTGCTTGCGCGCGAGGCTCTTGGCCGGGCCCTTCAGGCGCTTGCCGTCCGGGCCAGTTTTGGCAACGCCTTCGATATGCGGGAACAGCCCGAAATTGATGTTCATCGGCTGGAAGGAACGCGGCCCCTCGTCGATCGTGACGATGTGGCCGCCGGTGATGTGGTTGACGAGCGCGCCCAGCGCCGTCGTGGCAGGCGGCAGCGGCAGTTCGCGGCCGAGCCGTTCCGCCGCCGCCATCCGGCCGGCGAGCAGGCCGGTCGCCGCGCTCTCGACATAGCCCTCGCAGCCGGTGATCTGGCCGGCGAAGCGCAGGCGCGGATCGGCCTTCAGGCGCAGGGCCGCATCGAGCAGCTTCGGCGAGTTGAGATAGGTGTTGCGGTGAATGCCGCCCAGCCGCGCGAACTCGGCGTTCTGCAGACCGGGAATCATCCGGAAGATCGCGGCCTGCTCGCCATATTTCAGCTTGGTCTGGAAGCCGGTCATGTTGAACAGCGTGCCGAGCGCATTGTCTTGCCGGAGCTGCACCACGGCATAGGCCTTCACGGTCGGGTTGTGCTTGTTGGTCAGGCCGACCGGCTTCATCGGACCCCAGCGCAGCGTCTCGCGGCCGCGCTCGGCCATCACTTCGATCGGCAGGCAGCCGTCGAAATAGGGCGTGCCCTCCCACTCCTTGAACTCGGTCTTCTCGGCGGCGAGCAGCGCGTCGATGAAGGCCTCGTACTGGTCGCGGTCGAGCGGGCAGTTGATATAGTCGGCGCCGGTGCCGCCGGGCCCGGCCTTGTCGTAGCGCGACTGGAACCAGGCCTGGTCCATGTCGACCGACTCGAAATGGACGATCGGCGCGATCGCATCGAAGAAGGCGAGCGAATCCTCCGATGTCAGCGACTGCAGGCCCTGTGCGAGCGCGGGCGAGGTGAGCGGGCCGGTGGCGACGATCACATTGCTCCAGTCGGCCGGCGGCAGCCCGGAGATCTCGCCGCGCGCGATGGTGACGAGCGGGTGCGCCTCCAGCGCGGCGGTGACGGCCTGGGAGAAGCCGTCGCGGTCGACGGCGAGCGCGCCGCCCGCGGGTACCTGATGGGCGTCGCCCTTGGCCATGATCAGGGAGCCGAGCCGGCGCATCTCCCAATGAAGCTGGCCGACGGCATTGCTCGACGAATCGTCGGAGCGGAAGGAGTTGGAGCAGACGAGCTCGGCCAGTCCTTCAGTCTTGTGGGCGTCGGTGCCGCGCTCGGGGCGCATCTCGTGGATGACGACCGGGACGCCAGCCTCTGCGACCTGCCAGGCGGCTTCGGAGCCGGCGAGCCCGCCGCCGATGATGTGTACGGGTTGAACTGCTGGGGTTTCCATGGCTGCGATGTGTCCGCAGCGGGGACGCAGGTCAAGGGAAAGGCACCCAGAAATGCAAAATGCCCGCCGTGAGGCGGGCATTCGCTCTTCGACCGAAGCTCGAGGGGAGGGGAAACACGAGCCTCAGGAGAAACTACTCGGAACGCACCGCGCCCTGTGCGCGGCTGTTCTCATTCAGAGACTTCAGGCCGCAGCGTGCGAGCGGGCGATGAAGTTGATCTCCGAGCGCGACAGGCCGAGATCATCGAGCTCGCGGTCGGTCAGGCGGGACAGCTCGCGGACGGTCTCGCGATAGCGGAGATAGGCGCGAATCTTGGCAGCAATCATGGTGACGAACATGGCGATATTCCTTGCGGTTTCCGGAGCGGGACGGTGCCCACAGCGATAATTTCGTTGTGCACTGCATATAAGTCAGACGGAGTGCCTCAAATAGGGGCTGCCAATCAGCTCTGTTATGCTCCATGCGCATGGCGAATTAAGTTTTCGGTCATTTTCGTGAGATCGACCTGCGCTGGTGTAACGCTTGCGGCCAAAATGTGGTTGCCGGGCAGCTTAATAAGTAGGCAATCGACGAAATTCACTCGGCGTGACGCTGTTGCTGATTATCTGTTGAGCATGTTGCAGGTGCTAAATCGCGCATCGGTGCGCGCAGGCAATTTTGCGTTGCAAAAGACAGGGCATCGCCCCGGCGGAAGGCGTTGTCGGGCGCCGTCATGAGCCAATCCGTCGCAGGCTCGCATGCCGTGCCGGATCATGTTTGCCGGGCAGAAATTGCCGGATTCTCCCTGTGGGCCGGGTTCCGCCAGGCGGCGGTCTCGGCAAGATATTGAATTGTATTGCTATTCTGAATTGCGAGGCTCGGCCTGGAGCTTGCCTGTGCGCTTGACGCAAAACAGGAGCACGCGATGTCGATCTCGTTCTCGACCTCGAACTGGCCGACCAATCTGCCGGTCACCAACCCGATCAAGCCGACCGCAAAGGACGAAGCGAAGCAGGATGCGACCGCTTCCGCCTCGGCTTCTTCCTCACCCTCCGCCGATTCGATTCAGGCCGAGTTCCTCAAGTTCGCCCGGATGACGCCCGAGGAGCGGGTTCAGAAGGCGATCCTGGACAAGCTCGGCATGACCGAGGAGCAGTTCAACAAGCTCGATTCGAAGGCCAAGGCGGATGTGATGGCCAAGGTCCGCGACGAGATGCTGAAGCAGATGGAAGAGAAGGGCGAGCAGCGCACCGGCGCGCTGGCCGACATCACGGTCTGAGTCGCGCGCGAGGCCGGGCTTGGCGCCCGGCCTCGCAGTTCGTTTTGACGACCCTGCCGCTCAGCCGGTCTTGCTGGCGTCGAAGCGCAGGAGCCGCAGCGCATTGGCGGTGACGATCACGGTCGCGCCGGTATCGGCCAGGATCGCGACCCAGAGCCCGGTGTAGCCCAGCACGCTTGTCACGAGGAACACGGCCTTCAGGCCAAGCGCGATCGTGATGTTGGTGTGGATGTTGGCCATCGTCCCGCGCGCCAGCCGGATCAGGGCAGCGACATCGCGGACCCGGCTCTTCAGCACGGCACCATCAGCCGTCTCCAGCGCGACATCGGTTCCCGAGCCCATGGCGATGCCGACACCCGCGGCCGCGAGGGCAGGGGCGTCGTTGATGCCGTCGCCGACCATCATCACGGATGTCTCGGCGGCGAAGGCCTTGATCGCCGCGACCTTGTCGTCGGGCATCAGCTCGGCCTTGTGCTCCATGCCGAGGCTGCCGGCGATAGCGGCGCCGGTGCGGGCATTGTCGCCCGTCAGCATGGTCGAGCGGATGCCCATAGCCTTGAGCTCGGCGATGGCCGCGGCGGCGTCCTCGCGCGGTTCGTCGCGCAGGGCGATGAGGCCTGCGAGCGCGCCGTCGACCACGACGGCCGCGACGGTCTTGCCGGACGCTTCCAGCTCGTTCGCGGCAGCCTGCGCCCGTCCGTCGAACGGCGCGCGCGCGCTGGCATGGCGGGGGGCGCCGACGAAGACGGCGCGGCCATCGACCTTGCCGGTGACGCCCTGGCCGGCGATCGCCGCGGCCTCGGCTGCCGGCACATAGGCGATGCCGTCGGTGCGGGTGCGTTCGAGCACGGCTTCGGCGAGCGGGTGGGCGGAGCCGTGCTCGACGGCAGCCGCGAGAGCCAGCACCTCCGCTTCGCTGCCGGCGAGCGCCACGACATCGGTGACGCGCGGCTTGCCCTGGGTCAGCGTCCCTGTCTTGTCGAAGGCGACGAGACCGGTCTTCGCGGCGGTCTCGATGACGACACCGCCCTTCATCAGCAGGCCCTGGCGCGCGCCGGCCGAGAGCGCGGCGGCGATCGAGGCCGGCACGGAGATGACGAGCGCGCAGGGGCAGCCGATCAGAAGCAGGGCCAGCGCCCGATAGATCCAGACCGACCATTCGCCGCCGAGCAGGAGCGGGGGCACCAGCGCGACCAGCAGCGCGAGGCCGACGATCGCCGGCATGTACCAGCGCGAGAAGCGGTCGATGAAGCGCTCGGTCGGGGCCCGCGCCTCCTGCGCCTCCTCGACGAGGCGGATGATGCGGGCGATGGTGTTGTCCTCGGCCGCCTTGTCGACGCGCACGCGAAGCGCCGCTTCGCGATTGACCGAGCCGGCATAGACGGGTTCGCCGATGCCCTTGGTCTTCGGGATGGATTCGCCGGTGACCGGGCTTTCGTCGATGCCCGAGGTGCCGTCGGTGATCTCGCCATCGGCCGGGATGCGGTCACCGGGGCGGACCAGCACGATCTGGCCGATCGCGAGGCTGGCAGCATCGACCTGACGGGTCGTGCCGCTCTCCTCGACCAGCGCCGTCTTGGGCACGAGATTACCCAACGCCCGGATCGAGGCGCGGGCACGATCGGCCGCGACGCCTTCCAGAACCTCGCCGACCGCGAAGAGGAAGACAACCAGCGCCGCCTCCTCCGCCGCGCCGATGAAGAGCGCGCCGACGGCGGCGATCGTCATCAGCATCTCGATGGTGAAGGGGATGCCGGCGCGGGCCGCCGCGAAGGCGCGCTTCGCCACCGGCAGCACGCCGATGACGCAGGCCAGAATGAAGGCCCAGTGGCCGATGCCGGGCCAGATCAGGCCGGCGGCATAGGCGGCGCCGAGCAGCAGGCCGGTCGCGAGGACGAGGCGGCCCTTGCCAGTCTGGTACCAGCTCGCACCATCGGGCGTGCTCTCGTGGACATGGCCGGGCAGGCCGTGGCCGTGATCGCTCCCGGCCGCGGCCGGCTTCGTGCTCCCAGCGCCGTGGTCGTGACCTGAATGGTCGTGGCCGGCGTGGTCGTGCCCATGCTTGTGATCATGGGCGTGCGCATGATCCGAGCAGCAGGCGTCGCCATGCTCATGCTTGCCGTGGTCGTGTGCGCGCTCGTCATGGTCGTGCGCGTGATGATCGTGGTCGTGCCCGCCGCAGCACGCATCCTTTGCCGCCGGCTTCGCGGCAGGTGTCGTCGCAAGAGCGGCCGTGGTGTAACCTAGGCCGTTGACGCGCTTTTCGACCGCTTGGGGTGTTGTTTGCGCCGCATCGAGCGAGAGCGTCAGCGTTTCCGACATGACCGAGAGCTTCACGTCGCTGACGCCGGGCAGGCGCTCCACCGCACCGCGAATCTTGGTTGCGCAGCTCGCGCAATCCATGCCGCCGACCTTCCAGGACAGGGTCTCGGGCTCGGTTTCGGGATGGGCGGCCATGGCGTGTCTCCGTCTCGCTTCGCTACGGACACACTCTCTACAAGCTGTAGCCACTTCAGGTTCAAGAGGGAAAATCGGACTTCTGCATGCGGCTGGTTCGGAGCGGCCATGTCGGGCTAGCGAGAGGAATGCGGTACCTGTCGACATGCCTGATGCCGGCTCGCCATGCGCCTCATGACTGCATGCAGTATGCAAGTGATGATTGACGGTCCGGGCGAGGGGGCCGGATAGTTCGCTCCGGGGAAGGAGCGAACAAGAGATGGCACAGCCACGAGCGTCCACCGCCCTGGCAGGGCTCAAGGTGCTGGATCTGACGCGTGTGCGGGCCGGGCCGACCTGTGTGCGCGTCTTCGCCGATTTCGGAGCCGACGTGATCAAGGTCGAGAGCCCGCCGGGGCTCGACCCGAACGAGAACATGAGCGGGCCGCGCCTCGGCTACGACATGCAGAATCTGCATCGCAACAAGCGCTCGCTGGCGATCAACCTGAAGACGTCCGAAGGCAAGGCGATCCTGATGAAGCTGGTCGACGAGGCCGATCTGCTCGTCGAGAACTTCCGGCCTGACGTGAAGGAGCGGCTCGGCCTCGATTTCGAGACGCTACATGCGCGCAACCCGCGGCTGATCCTGGTTTCGATCTCCGGCTTCGGCCAGTCCGGTCCGTACCGGACGCGCGCCGGCTTCGACCAGATCGCGCAGGGCATGGGCGGGATGATGTCGGTGACCGGCCTTCCGGGGCAGGGGCCGGTCAGGGCCGGCATCGCGCTCGCCGATTCCTCGGCCGGGCTCTATGGCGCCGTCGGCGCGCTGGTCGCGCTGCAGGAGCGCGCCGTCTCCGGCAAGGGACAGTGGGTGCAGACCTCGCTGCTCGAAGCCCAGATCGCAATGATGGATTTTCAGGCCGCGCGCTATCTCGTCGAGGGCTCGGTGCCGCCGCAGGCCGGCAACGACCACCCCTACCAGACGCCGATGGGCGTCTACCGGACGCGGGACGGCGCGATCAATCTCGGCGTCGGCGGCGAGGAGCAATGGCGCTCCTTCTGCCGGGCGATCGAACGGCCCGAATGGGGCACGGATGCCCGCTACGACAGCACGGAGAAGCGCTTCGAGCGCCGGCCGGAGCTGCGCGAGCTGATCGAGGAGCGGCTTGGCGAGGCTGACAGTGCCGACTGGCTGGCCGTGATGGAGCGCCACAGCGTGCCGGCCGGGCCGATCTATGCGGTCGACGAGATGTTCGAGGATCCCCAGGTCTGCCATCTCGGCATCGCCAAACCGGTGAAGCATCCGGAGCTCGGCGATATCCGCCTCGTCGGTCAGCCGGTGACGCTCTCGCGCACGCCGGCCGACGTCGTGACGCCGACGCCGGCGGCCGGCGCGCATAACGACGAGATCCTGGCCGAACTCGGCTATGACGAAGCGGGGCTCGCGCATCTGCGGGCCGCAGGCGTGATCTGACGGAGGCCCGGAGTGAGCGACGACGAAATCCTGTATGCGGTCGAGAACGGGGTCGGGACGATCACGCTCAACCGGCCGCAGGCGCGCAATGCGCTGACCTTCGCCATGTATGAGCGCATCGCCGAGATCTGCCGAAAGCCGGCTGATCATGGCGACCCGCGCGTGATCATCATGACCGGGGCAGGGGAAAAGGCCTTCGGCGCCGGCACCGACATCTCGCAGTTCCGCGCTTTCGAGAGCGCCGAGGATGCGCTCGCCTATGAGGAGCGCATCGAGACGGTGATCGGGACGATCGAGCGCTGTGCGGTGCCGACTCTTGCCGCGATTTCCGGTGCGGTGACCGGCGGCGGGGCGGCGATCGCGCTTGCCTGCGATCTTCGGATCGCGAGCGTGACGGCGCGCTTCGGCTTCCCGATCGCGCGCACGCTCGGCAATTGCCTGTCGATGGAGAATTATGCGCGGCTCTACGCCATGCTCGGCCCGGCGCGGGTCAAGGACATCGTGTTCACGGCGCGGCTGGTCGAGGCGGAGGAGGGGCAGCGCTTCGGCCTCTACAGCGAGCTGCTGCCGGACCATGCCGCGCTGATGCGGCGGGCTGGCGAGCTGGCGCAAATCATCGCCGGCCACGCGCCGCTGACGATGCGCGCGACCAAGGAGGCGATGCGCCGCCTGACCGCGGCCACGGCCGAGGGGCTCGAGGGCAAGGATCTCGTGACGCTCTGCTATACGAGCGCCGATTTCCGCGAGGGCATGGAAGCCTTCCTCGCCAAGCGCACGCCCAACTGGACGGGGCGCTGATCAGAGAAAACGGGCCGCTACGGTTCAGCCGTAGCGGCTCTCCAGTCTGCGGTCGAGCACAAGCGCTGCCAGCGTGCAGAGTGCGCCGGAGAGCAGGTAGACGCCCACCCAGGCGAGGCCGAAGGTGCTCGATACCGTGAGCGCCACCAGCGGCGCGAAGCCGGCGCCGAGCAGCCAGGCAAGGTCGGAGGTCAGCGCCGCGCCGGTGTAGCGGTACTGCGTGCCGAAGCTCGACGCCACGGCGCCGGCCGTCTGGCCGTAGGAGAGGCCGAGCAGGCCGAAGCCGATGATGACGTAGATCGTCTGGCCGGCGAGGCTGTCGCCGAAGAGCAGCGGCGCGACGATGCTCGACAGGCTGAACAGGGCGATCATCGCGCCCGAGAGCAACAGCGTGTTGCGGCGGCCGATCTGGTCGGCGATCAGGCCGGAGGTGACGATCGCGCCGGCGCCGACCACGCCGCCCGCGGCTTGCACCAGCAGGAACTCCGAGACCGACCGGTCCGTGAAGAGATTGATCCAGCTCACCGGGAAGATGGTGACAAGGTGGAAGAGTGCGAAGCTTGCCAGCGGCACGAAGGCGCCGAGGACGAGCGCGCCACCGCGGGCGCGGATGAGTTCGAGAACCGGAATCGGCACGAGCTCGCGGGTTTCCATGAGCTCGGCGAACTCCTGGGTGGCGACCATGCGAAGCCGCGCGAACAGCGCCACGACATTGATCGTCAGGGCGACGAAGAAGGGATAACGCCAGCCCCAGCCGAGGAAATCCTCGTTCGACAGAGCGCCCTCGAAATAGGCGAAGAGCCCGGCGGCAAGGATGAAGCCGAAGGGCGCGCCGAGCTGCGGCAGCATCGCATACCAGCCGCGCCGGTTGGGCGGAGCGTTGAGCGCCAGCAGCGAGGACAGCCCGTCCCAGGCGCCGCCGAGTGCGATGCCCTGCAGCAGGCGGAAGCCGGCGAGGATGACGACGGACCAGATGCCGAGCGTCGCATAGCCCGGCAGGAAGGCGATGGCGGCCGTCGATCCACCGAGCAGGAAGAGCGCGACGGTGAGCTTGGTCGCCCGGCCATAGCGGCGGTCGATCCCGAAGAACAGCACCGAGCCGATCGGGCGCGTCACGAAAGCCAGCGCGAAGATACCGAAGGCGTAGAGCGTGCCGGTCAGCCGGTCGGCGAAGGGGAAGACCAGCTCGGGGAAGACCAGCACGCAGCCGAGGCCGAAGACGAAGAAGTCGAAATACTCCGACGTTCGCCCGATGATGACGCCCAGCGCGATATCGGCAGGCGTGACATGGTCGCGCCCGTGCTCGTCCGTCAGATGCCCCGATGAATGGTTCGCCGCGTCAGCGCTCATGACCGCGAATTCCTAGCTCTCTGTCCTGTCGCATTCTCTTCACGCGAACCGGTGTCCGCTTCGCTCGAAAATGCTCGAGGCTGGCGGGGTTGCCGGAGCGACCGGACTTGCCCGCGCCTCATACAAATGGATACGGTGGATAGAAGCTACCCGTCAAACCATCGCAATGGGACAGATTGTCCGATGTGCGGTGCGAAAGAATGGGAATAGGAGAGGGCTGTTCCCGGATTAGGGAGGTCTTGAGTCTCTTGCGAATCTATCGATTTCTAGCGGCTTTGCCGGCTTTCGTGCTGCTCGGCGGCTGTCAGATGGTGCTGTTGGCGCCCTCCGGCGATGTTGCGCTGCAACAGCGCAACCTCATGCTGGCCTCGGTCGCGTTGATGCTGCTCGTCATCATCCCGGTGATGGCGCTGACGATCTTCTTCGCCTGGCGCTACCGCGCCTCGGCGGAGGCCACCTACCATCCGAACTGGAATCACTCGCTGCCGCTCGAGGTAGTGATCTGGTCGGTGCCGCTGCTGATCATCGTCGTTCTCGGCGCGATGACCTGGATGGGCACGCATCTGCTCGACCCCTACAGGCCGCTCAACCGCATCAGCGCTTCCAAGCCGAGCGTCGAGGCGAAGGCGGGCGGGAACGGGGTCGCGAAGCAGCCGCTGGTGATCCAGGTGGTCGCGCTCGACTGGAAATGGCTGTTCCTCTACCCGGGACAGGGCATCGCCTCGCTCAACGAGGTGGTGGCGCCGGTCGACCAGCCGATCGAGTTCCGCATCACCTCCTCCTCGGTGATGAACTCGCTCTTCATCCCCGCGCTGGCCGGCCAGATCTACGCCATGCCCGGGATGCAGACGAAGCTTCATGCCGTGATCAACCATGCCGGCGACTTCGAGGGCTTCTCCGCGAATTACAGCGGCGCCGGCTTCTCCGACATGCGTTTCCGCTTCCGCGGCGTCGACGAGAAGGCGTTCGGGGATTGGGTGCAGGGTGCCATCGGCAAGGGCAGCCCGCTCGGGCGCGACGAATATCTCGTGCTGGAGAAGCCGAGCGAACGCGAGCCGGTAAGACAGTTCCGTGACGTCCCGCCCGATCTCTTCGGGGCCATCCTCAACATGTGCGTCGACCGGGCCAAGATGTGCACGCGCGACATGATGGCGATGGACGCCAAGGGCGGCGGCGGCAAGGAAGGCATCCATATCGTCGCGCAGCTCGAATACGACAAGAGCGTGCGCCGGGGCGGGCAGCCGATGCCGCCGCGCCCGTTCGTGACGGCGATCTGCACCCCTACCGACGTCTACGGCACCGCGGGCGTGACCGCCCGCATCGCCAACTGAAGCGCTTCCGCGCTAGCGAGACGAGGAACCCATGACCTCCTATCCCGAATGGTGGAAGCTCGTATTCGGACGCTTCACGCTCGAGGCGATCCCCTATCACGAGCCGATCCTGATCGGGACCTTCGCGGCTGTCGCGCTCGGCGGCCTGGCACTCGTCGCGCTTGTCACCCGGCTGAAGCTCTGGGGCTATCTCTGGCACGAGTGGTTTACCAGCGTGGACCACAAGAAGATCGGGATCATGTACATGATCCTGGGCGTGATCATGCTGCTGCGCGGCTTCGCCGACGCGCTGATGATGCGCGGCCAGCAGGCGATCGCCTTCGCCGGCAATGAGGGTTACCTGCCGCCGCACCATTACGACCAGATCTTCACGGCGCATGGCGTGATCATGATCTTCTTCGTGGCGATGCCCTTCGTCACCGGGCTGATGAACTATGTCGTGCCGCTGCAGATCGGCGCGCGCGACGTCGCCTTCCCCTTCCTCAACAATTTCAGCTTCTGGATGACGGTCGGCGGCGCCGTGCTGGTGATGGCCTCGCTCTTCGTCGGCGAGTTCGCCAAGGTGGGCTGGCTGGCCTATCCGCCGCTCTCGGGGGCGGCATACTCGCCCGGGGTGGGCATGGACTATTACCTCTGGGCCCTGCAGATCGCGGGCGTGGGCACGACGCTCTCGGGCGTCAACCTGATCGCGACCATCGTGAAGATGCGGGCGCCCGGCATGGACATGATGAAGATGCCGGTCTTCACCTGGACGTCGCTGTGCACCAACGTGCTGATCGTCGCGACCTTCCCGATCCTGGCGGCGACGCTCGCGCTTTTGACGCTCGACCGCTATGTCGGGACCAACTTCTTCACGAACGATCTCGGCGGCAACCCGATGATGTACGTGAACCTGATCTGGATCTGGGGGCACCCCGAGGTCTACATCCTGATCCTGCCAATCTTCGGCGTCTATTCGGAGGTGGCCTCGACCTTCTGCGGCAAGCGCCTCTTCGGCTACGCCTCGATGGTCTATGCGACGGTGGTCATCACCATCCTCTCCTACCTCGTCTGGCTGCACCACTTCTTCACGATGGGCTCCGGCGCCAGCGTGAACTCCTTCTTCGGCATCACGACGATGATCATCTCGATCCCGACGGGGGCGAAGATCTTCAACTGGCTGTTCACGATGTATCGCGGGCGCATCCGCTTCGAGCTGCCGATGATGTGGCTGCTGGCGTTCATGCTGACCTTCGTCATCGGCGGCATGACCGGCGTGATGCTCGCCGTGCCGCCGGCCGATTTCGTGCTGCACAACAGCCTGTTCCTGATCGCCCACTTCCACAACGTCATCATCGGCGGAGTGGTCTTCGGCGTCTTCGCCGGCATCGCCTACTGGTTCCCGAAGGCCTTCGGCTTCAAGCTCGACCGTTTCTGGGGCGTGCTCTCGTTCTGGTTCTGGGTCATCGGCTTCTATGTCGCCTTCATGCCGCTCTACGTGCTCGGCCTGATGGGCGTGACGCGGCGCCTCAGCCGCTTCGAGGACCCTTCGCTGCAGATCTGGTTCGTGGTCGCGGCGTTCGGCGCGGTGCTGATCGCCCTCGGCATCCTGTGCTTCCTGATCCAGATCGTCGTCAGCATCCTGCGCCGCGAAGAGCTGCGCGACACGACCGGCGACCCCTGGGACGGGCGCACGCTGGAGTGGTCGACCTCCTCGCCGCCGCCGGCCTACAACTTCGCCTTCACGCCGATCGCGCATGACCTCGACGCCTGGGCCGACATGAAGAAGCGCGGCTACCGGCGCCCGCTCGGCGGGTTCCGGCCGATCCACATGCCCAGGAATACCGGCGCCGGCGTCATCATCGCGGGGCTGGCGACGATCTGTGGCTTTGCACTGATCTGGTACATCTGGTGGCTGGCGGCGCTGACCTTCGTCGGCGTGGTCGGGACGGCGATCGCGCACAGCTTCAACTACGACCGCGACTTCCACATCCCGGCCGAAGCCGTTCTGCGCGAAGAGGATTTGCGCAGCGAGCAACTGCGTGGAGCCTGAGGGGCGATGATGGCTAAGGCGAAAGCGCAGGCGCAGGCCGCGGCGAGCGTTCCGGCGTTCTACGTCACGGAAGACGAGCACGAGCACTCCGGCGGCTCGACCATGCTCGGTTTCTGGCTCTATCTGATGAGCGACTGCCTGGTTTTCGCAGTCCTCTTCGCGACCTTCGGCGTGCTCGGGCGCAACTACGCGGCCGGGCCGTCCGGCGCCGACCTGTTCGACCTCAGGCTGGTCGCGGTCAACACCGCCATGCTGCTGTTCTCCTCGATCACCTACGGCTTCGCCATGCTGGCGATGGACAAGGGCCGGCAGGCGGCGATGCAGGGCTGGCTCGTGGTGACCGGGCTCTTCGGCCTCGCCTTCCTCGCGATCGAGCTCTACGAATTCGCGCACCTCATCCATGAGGGTGCGACGCCGATGCGCAGCGCCTTCCTGTCGTCCTTCTTCACGCTGGTCGGTACGCACGGGCTGCACGTCACCTTCGGCCTGATCTGGCTGACGGTGCTGATGTTGCAGGTCTCGAAGCGCGGTTTGATCGAGGCCAACCGGCGCCGCTTGCTGTGCCTGAGCATGTTCTGGCACTTCCTCGACGTCGTCTGGATCGGCGTCTTCACCTTCGTCTACCTGATGGGCGTGCTGAAATGAGCGGTAGCCAGAACCACGCCGAGGCACATACCGACCACCATGACGGGCACGGCGCGCCGCATGGCAGCCTGCGCGGCTATGTCACCGGCTTCGTGCTCTCGGTCATCCTGACGGCGATCCCGTTCTGGCTCGTCATGAACGACGTGCTCGGCAACTCCGTGCTGACGGCGATCGTGATCATGGCCTTCGCCGCCGTGCAGATCGTCGTCCACATGGTCTACTTCCTCCATATGAGCAGCCGTGCCGAAGGCGGCTGGAGCATGATGGCGCTGATCTTCACGATCATCATCGTGGTGATCGCGCTCTCGGGCTCGCTGTGGGTGATGTACCACCTCAACACCAACATGATGCCGAGCGACCTACACAAGATGTGAGAGACCGTTTGGCAACTCTACTGCGGCGGTCGACTGACGGTGTTTTCTGTGCTTCCGGTGCTCACGTGAGGAAGTGCGCTCCGCTCCGGTTTTCGAAAACACCGCCATGCGACTCCCCACAGCGGGTTGCCAAACAGTCTCCGGGGGCGCCGCGATGACGCCGCCGGAAACAGGAGCGTGGGGCCGCCCGTGCACAGGACGTTTCGTCTTCGCCGCTGCGCTCTGCCTGTGTACGCTGGTCTTCGTCGCGCTCGGGATCTGGCAGGTCCAGCGGCGGAGCTGGAAGCTCGACCTGATCGCCCGCGTCGAGGCGCGCATCCATGCGCAGGCCGTGGCTGCGCCGGGGCCGGCGGAGTGGCCGGCGATTGATCCAGCCAATGACGAATACCGCCGCGTCGCCTTGCAGGGGCGCTATCTCGATTCTCCGGAGACGCTGACGATGGCCGTGACCGAACTTGGTCCCGGCTTCTGGGTCCTGGCGCCGTTCCGGGCCGATGCCGGCTTCACCGTCCTCGTCAATCGCGGTTTCGTGCCGGAGGATCGGCGCGGCCCGGACGAGCGGCGCAAGGTTGCCGGCGAGACGAGAGTGGTCGGGCTGCTGCGGCCGAGCGAGCCCGGAGGCGGCTTCCTGCGCGCCAACGACCCTGCTGCCGGGCGCTGGTACTCGCGCGACGTGGCGGCGATCGCCGGGGCGGGGAGCCTTGGTGCTGTCGCGCCTTATTTCGTCGATGCCGATTCGGCTTCGGAGCCCGGCCCACTGCCGCAGGGCGGCATGACCCAGGTCGGCTTCCGCAATACGCATCTGGTCTATGCGCTGACCTGGTTCTGCCTGGCTCTGATGAGCGCCGGGGCAGTGGTCTTCCTGTTGAGGGGCAAGGCCGACGAGGGATCGTCGGCCGCATAGGTTCGGCGTGGTTCCAGCATGATTCAGAAACACGTCGTCATTCCGGCTTGACCCGGAATCCATCGTAGAGCGCCGAGACCTCCGATGGATGCCGGATCGGCGCCGCTTCGCGGCTTGTCCGGAATGACGAGTTTTAGACCAGGCTCAGCCCTCGTTCTGCAACTGCCCAAGCTCGTGCAGCAGCGCCGCGCCCGTCCTGATGCCGCTCTGGAAGCAATCGAGCGTCATGTTTTCGTTGGGCGCGTGGTTGGCCTCGTCATGGTTGGCATAGGGCGTGACATAGGCGGGGATGCCGAGGATCTTGGTGAACACGTAATTCGGCAAGCTGCCGAAGCCGGCGGGGATCAGCAGCGGCTCCTCGCCATGGGCGGCAACGAAGGCGCGGCGCAGGGGCGCGGTATAGGCCGAGGCGATCTGCGTCTTGGAGGGCTGCATGCCGGTTTCCTCGACGATGAACTCAACCTCCGGCGCGTGCTTGGTGACATGGGCCGCGATCTTGCGCAGGATGTCCTGCGGGTCCTGCGCCTCGACGAGGCGGATGTCGCATTTCACCAGCGCTTCGTTCGGCAACACGGTCTTGGTGCCGGGCCCGCCATAGCCGCCGTGGAAACCGTTGATCGTCAGCGTCGGCTGGAAGCAGAGGCGGTCGTAGAAGGGCCGGTCGAGCGGCGCATCGAGACGGGTGAGGCCGAGCCCCTGCTTGAACGCGTCGAGATCAAGCGGCAGGCGCCCGATCGCTTCGATATCTTCGGCCGTGGGCGGCTCGACTGCATCGTGCAGGCCCTCGATGGTGATCTCGCCGGCCTCGTTCTTCATGGTGGCGAGCAGGTGGACCAGCGTCCAGATCGGGTTCGGCACGACGCCGCCGAAATTGCCGGAATGGACGTCGCGGCTGGCATGGCGGCAGCGCAGGTCGAAGGAAACGACGCCGCGCGAGCCGAACTTGATGGTCGGCGCGCCGCTGGCATGGCGCGGGCCGTCGGCGGTGACGGCGAGGTCGGCCTGCAGCAATTCCTTGTTGGCGCGCACGAAGCCCGCGATGCGGGGGCTGCCGATCTCCTCCTCGCCCTCCAGCAGCAGGATGACGTTGCAGGGCAGTTCGCCATGGACTTTGAGATGGGATTCGATGGCGAGGATCTGGGCGAAATGCTGGCCCTTGTTGTCGCCGACGCCGCGCGCATAGAGCCGGCCGTCACGGATGGTGGGCTCGAAGGGCGGCGAAATCCACTTCTCGAGCGGGTCCGGCGGCTGCACGTCGTAGTGGCCGTAGAGCAGCACGGTCGGCTTGCCCGGCGCCTTTTCCCAGCGGGCGACGACCATGGGATGGCCCTCGGTCTGGATGAGGCTGGTTTCCAGTCCGATCTCGGTCAGCATCTCGACCAGCAGCGCACCGACCTCGGCAATGCCGATGTTCTCGGCGCTGATGCTTGGATGGCGCAGATAGGCGATCAGCCGGTCGAGGAAGGCGCCGCGGTTGGCTTCGATGTGATCGAAGACCGGAGCCAATGCGTTGGAGGAAGCCATTTCTGTGCAGGCCTTTGCGAGGAAGCGTTGAGATTATGAATCAGGGAGCAGGCCGTCATGACGGGCCGGCTCCCAGGCGCGACCAGCCTAAGGGGTGATACCGCGCCTCTCAACGGCTACGCCTCTCCATTCCCGCCGCAGCGGCCATGCGGCGAGCTCAGGCCGGGAGATCAAACTGACCCCGGCTCAATGGGCGTAGGGGTCCGCTTCCGTCTCTCCGCCACGCTCGCGGGCCTCGTGCCAGGCGAGCCAGTCCGCCAGCCCGGCCGTCTCGGGCGCAACGACGGCGAGCTGGCGCAGCGCGACGCGCAAGGCGTGGCGCTCGAACTTGGTCGCCGGCACGGCAAAGGCTTCCGGCGAACCCCCTTTGTCGACGGCCTCGCGCAGCGCCTGTTTCACCGTGGCGATTGCCGGGTCGCCGAAACGGGCAAGCAGGCTTTCGAAGCCTTGGTGGGCAGCGGCGTCGAAGGGGCGCGTGTGCGCCATCGCGTCGCGGACCGGATGAGCCGGAACGAGATGGGCGCAGGGCACGTAGCCCTCTGGCACGGGCTCAGTCGCGGCATGGGTGCGGCCGCTACGCAGCAACTGCGGCAGCACATGAGTATGCGGGCCCTCGGGGCTCTTGCCGCCGGCCGGCGGGATCGGCTGGTAGACCTCGCCGCGGCCGATGCGGGCGAGGAAGACGCGATGCGGCCCGGCAGCGACGATCGCCGGCATCGCCGGATTGCTGGCCTCGAACAGCGAGCGGCCGGCCTGGGCGCGCAGCAGCGCGATCAGTTCGGGATCGCCGGTGCGGATGCAGATGTCGGTCTGCAGGGTGCCGAGCCCCATGTCGAACAGGATCGCGTTGGCATCCTCGGTGCGGAGCGCCTGGGCATCCGGGCCGAGTTCGGTGAGAACGGTGCGCCGGTTCATAGCGCAGGCGTCTTCCAGCAGGCAGAGCGAGACGCGGTGGCTCCAGCTCGTGCCGACGGCGCTTTCCGAGGCGAAGAGGCGGGCGCCGTCGAGATCGTCGAAGCCGATGCCGCCGCGCGCGGTCGTGGCGGAGAGGCGGGAGGGCTCGTCGACGATCGCGACCTCCTCGTCGGGATCGCGCATGAACTCGGCGATCGCGCCGAAGGTGCCGAGATTCCACTGGCTCGATGCGTCATGGATGTGCTCGCGCAGCACGGCGCGGATGGTTTCGCTATCGCTCATCGTTGGATCTTCCGTGGCTCAGGGCCCGCCAGGGCAGGAGGAAGGGCTCGTCGTCATGGCTGCCGCGCAGGGCGCTGACGCTGAAGACGCTGCGCAGGCGCGCGTCGTCGAGGACGGCTGCCGGCTTGCCCTCGGCGACCAGCCGGCCGTTGTCGAGCAAGGCGAGCCGGTCGCAGAAGCGGGTTGCCAGCGTCAGATCGTGCAGCACGACCACGACGCCGGCGCCGCGTCGCGCGGTCTGCCGCAGCAGCTCCATCACTTCGAGCTGGTGCAGCGGGTCGAGGCCGGCGAGCGGCTCGTCGGCGAGTAGATAGGGCGCTTCGACCGCGAGGGCGCGGGCCAGCAGGACGCGGCGGCGCTCGCCACCCGAGAGCGTACCCATGGTGCGATCGACGAAACCCGCGACGTCGCAATGGTCGAGCGCTGTGGCGATGGCCGCCCTGTCGGCTTCCGAGAGGCCGCCGAAGGGGCGGCGGTGCGGCAGGCGGCCAAGCCCGACCACGGTCTCGACCGAGAGCGGCCAGGAGGTATCGCCGCCCTGGGCCAGGAACGAGACGCGCCGGGCCAGCGCCTGCCGGCCGAGCGCGCGGGCGCTCTCGCCGTCATAGTGGACGGCGCCCCGCGCCGGGGCGAGCAGGCCGGCCATGACGCGCAGCAGCGTCGTCTTGCCGGCGCCGTTGGGGCCGACGAGGCCGAGGAGTTCTCCGGGTCGAACAGTGAGATCGGCTTCTTGGATTATCGCTTTGCCGCCGAGCTCGACGGTGATGCCGTGCGCTTCGATGGCCATCACGCCTCCCGCCGCATGCGATTGACGAGGCTGAAGAGGAAGGGTGCACCGATCAGCGCCGTGACCACGCCGAGCTTCAGTTCCGGCCGGATCGGCGCGAGCCTGAGCGCGGTATCAGCCAGCAGGACGAGGATGGCGCCGCCGAAGCCGCTGACCAGCAGCAGCCGGCCGGGGCGGTTGCCGACCAGCGGGCGCAGCAGATGCGGCACGACGAGGCCGACGAAGCCGATCGCGCCGGTGACCGCGACCGCGCTGCCGACGGCGAGCGCCGTGCCGCCGATCAGGCGGGCGCGCAGCCAGGTGAGATCGAACCCAAGGCTGGCGGCCGTGTCCTCGCCCAGCGTCAGCGCGTCGAGGGCCGGTGCGGTCGAGAGCAGCAGCGCCCAGCCGACGAGCATCAGGGGCAGGGCGAGCAGGACATGGTTCAGGCTGCGGTCGGCGAGCGAGCCCATCAACCAGAACACGATCTCCAGTGCCGCATAGGGGTTGGGCGCAAGGTTCAGTGCCAGCGAGGTGGCGGCACCGGCGAAGCTGTTGAGGGCGACGCCGGCGAGGATCAGCGTCGTGGTGCCGGCGCCGCGTCCGAGCAGGATGAACAGCAGGAGCGTGGCGACGATGGCACCGGCGATGCCGCCGAGCGGCAGGGCGAGCGCGACGCTGGCTGAAAGCCCGCTGTAGAAGGCGACAACTGCGCCGAAGGCGGCGGCGCTCGAAATGCCGACGACACCGGGCTCGGCCAGCGGATTGCGTAGCAGGCCCTGCATGGCGGCGCCCGACAGGCCGAGGCTGAAGCCGACCAGCGCGCCAAGGATCGCGCGCGGCAGGCGCAGCTCCGTCAGTACGAATGCGGGCAGGCTCTGTCGCCCAGCCAGACAGTCGCGGATCGCCGCGCCGAGATCGAGCGGGGCGTAGCCGACCGCCGTCGAGAGAGCAAAGACGGCGAGCGTCGCGAGCGCGAGCAGCGCGATGAGAAGCGCCAGCGATGGCGGCTGGAAGGGCAAGGTCTTCATCGGTCCTCTTCGGCAGCGCGCGCGAGCAACTCGATGGCGTCGAGCACGCTCGGACCGGCGCAGGTCCATAATCGTGAGGGCAGGGCGACCAGCTTCAGGCGCTCGCGGAGCCTCTCGATCAGCGGATGGTGCAGCACCTCATGGGCGAGCGAGGGCGGCCCGCCCGGCGTATCGTTGAGGATCAGCATCTGCGCGCCGCCGAGCGCCACCGTCTCCAGCGCGATCTGGCCGTAGCTGTCGATGCCGAGGCCGGCGACGATGTTGTCGAGCCCGGCCAGCGTCAGGATTTCGTCGACCAGCGAGCCGCGCCCGACCGTGAAGCCGTTCGGCCGGAGCACGATGGCGCGGCGGCGCTCGGTCGGACGCTTCGCCGCGAGAACGGCGAGGCGCGCGTCGATGTCGGCAACGAGCGCCGCGCCGCGGTCCTCCTCACCGAGCAGCGCCGCCATCTCCGCGATCTGCGCTCGCATTTCGGCAATGTTGCGGGGCACGCCGAACTCGCGCACGGGCATCCCCACCCGCTTGAGCAAGGCGACGGTCGCGCGGGTGGTGTAGGCGCCGGCGATGACGAGGTCGGGCCGGGAGGCGAGCACCTGCTCGACGAGGCCGTGATTGACCGGGATCGCGCGTGCCGCCTCTGCCATATTGGCGTTGCGTGGATCGCGCGAGAGCCAGGTGATGGAAGCGATATGTTCGGGCGATGCGAGGCGCAGGACGAGTTCGTCCGTGCACATGTTGAGCGAGACGATCCGCGCCGGCTTCGCCGCCGCTGGCGACGCGCCAAACGCCATGGCGGCGACGGCCGCCATGGCGAGAGCGCGCAAGCTGATCAGCCAATGCCCGGCGCGGAACGGCGTCATCCGCCGATCGCTACCTTGATGCCGGCATAGGCGCCGAAGCCCGGGACGAGGAAGCCGACGGGGTTCTCCCAGCGCTTGTCGAAGAGATTGTCGATCCGCCCGAACACGGTGACCTTGTCGGTCGCCTTGTACTCGGCGGCGAGATTGACCAGCGTCGCGCCCTTCGCGTTCATGCGGGGGACCGAGAAGTCGCGATTGCCGTCGACCCAGGAGCCGACATAGAGCAGCGTCGCCGAGAAGGTGAGCTTGTCGGTGGGCGTCCAGGTCGCGGTGGCGCTCGCCTTGTGGCGTGGGCGGCGCAGCAATTCCTGCCGCGCGATCTCGTCCTTGGCGAGGGTGAAGGTGTAGTCGGCGCGGATGCGGAACTGGGGCGAAATCTCCAGCGCGGCGAAGGCTTCGACGCCCTTGGTCTGCGCCTTGCCGATATTGGCGTAGGAGTTGCGTGCCGTGTTGGTGACGATCAGGTTGT
Organism: Allobosea sp. RIT-PG3_2; assembly: GCF_057321085.1. Taxonomy (NCBI): domain Bacteria; kingdom Pseudomonadati; phylum Pseudomonadota; class Alphaproteobacteria; order Hyphomicrobiales; family Alloboseaceae; genus Allobosea; species Allobosea sp. RIT-PG3_2. The sequence continues at coordinate 183,360 of NZ_JBXWCA010000005.1, forward strand.
CGATGTCGTTCTGGAACCAGGTCCCGCCGAACTGCAGGCGCTTGTCGAAGAGCGGCTGCTCGAAGCCGATATCCCAGCCGCGGCTTTCTTCCGGGCTCAGGTTCGGGTTGCCGAAGAAATTGAAGCCGGGGCGATAGTCGATGAAGAGCTCGCTCAGCGTGGGCGCCTTAAAGCCGGTGCCGTAGCTCGCCTTCAGCTTGGTCTCGATGCCCGGGACGATCACCGCGGGCGCGATGCGATAGGTGGTGTGGCCGCCATAGCTGTCGTCATTATCGTGGCGGATGTTGGCCGCCAGGAAATAGCGGTCCTGAATATTGCCCTGGTATTCGAGATAGGCGGCCTTGTTGCCGTTGGAAGCGACGAGGCTCGCGGTGTCCAAGCGCTCGCGCTCGTACTGCAGGCCCATGATCAGATTGTGGCCCTTGGTGATCTCGAGATTGCCGCGCCAGTCGACCTTGGTGCGCTCGCCCAGGTTTTCGTTGGGCAGGCCGAGGATGCCGGTCGTGCCGTTGGCCGTTCGCGTCGCCCGGTCCTGGTTCGTGTAGGAAACGCCGAAGGTGTTGACGAAACGTCCGCCGAACGGATCCCAGACGACCTCGCCGCGTGTGAAGGCCTGTGCGTAGTTCTGCAGGGAGCGATAGGGGGCGGGGCGGCTCGGGAAGCCGGTGTCGCCGGTATAGCGCAACTGCCCGTCCTGATAGCGGCCGACCCAGTTGAGCGTCAGCGTGTCGCCGAGCGCGACGCCGATGCGGCCGGAATAGCTGTAGTTGTCGAAGGCATTCGGATTGATGCGGCGGCCGGGCGGGACGAGGTTCGGCGGCGTGACGTCGGTCGCGTCGGTCCGGAAATGGGCGACGTTGAAGGCATAGTTGAAACGATCGTCGCCACCGCTGAAACCGGCGGACTGGTTGAAGGTGCCGTGGGAGCCGGCTTCGACCCGCGCGGTCGCCCTGGGCGGCCCCTCGCCGCGCTTCGTCGTGACCGAGATGACGCCGCCGATCGCATTGGCGCCGTAAAGGCCGCTCTGCGGGCCACGCAGCACCTCGATGCGCTCGATGTCGTCGGTCAGCATCGAGCCGAAATCGAAGGAGCGGTTGGGCGTCGAGGGGTCGTTCGCCTCGATGCCGTCGATCAGAACCTTGACGTGATTGGAGTTGGTGCCGCGCATGAAGACCGAGGTCAGGCCGCCCGGTCCGCCTGTCTGGACGATGTTGAGGCCGGGCACGGTGGCGAGAGCCTGGGGCAGGGTGCGGCGCTGCTGCTGCTCGATCTCCCTGGCGGTGATGACGGTGACGGAGCTCGCGATCTCGCGCGCCGGGGTCGGCGTGCCGGTCGCGCTGACAACGATCTCGTCGAGCGCGAGCGGGGCGGGTGCGTTCTGGGCGAGTGTCGGGGCGGAGCAGGCCAGTGCGAGGAAGGAAACGCATAGCAGCAGGCGGCCGCGTTCTGCGGCTGGAAGGGCGGGGATCACGATGGAGACCTCGGGCGTTGACGTCAGTGGCACGTCACCGCGAACGCGATCTCCCATTGCCGCGCAAAAGGCGGCAAACAGTCAAATCAGCGATCGGCGCACCCCGTCCGAACGTGTTCGCGTGTGACCACGGCTGACGGCAGGTCTCCTGGCTCGCGGGTCCATGCCCTTTGCCGCCTTCCCAGGTCCGAGGTCCCAGTGGCGTATGGCGAAAGGCTCGCCGCTTACAGTTGCGGGGGCAGCCGCGGCATGGGGTGGCTGGCCACCCGCACCGCGTTCCCTTTTGATCCCGTGAGGGAACCGTCCCGGTGACGATTACGGCGGAAAAGTGTCGTCGTCAAATAGGTTTAACCAAAGGTAAGGACGGGGGCGGGAGATCGCGCGCCATGTCGTATCCGGAGGCCAGCCGTCGCGATCGCGCCGGTTTACGCCCGCGAGCCGGCGCGGCAGAACAGAAGCCACGGGCCGGGTCGGAATCACCATCTCTCGGCGCTTTCCGCGGCTTGGCCGCTCTGCTGTTGCCGAGGATGACGATGCTTAGGTTGCCGGACTTCGACGAGCAGATCGACCGCCGCGGGACCCATTCGGCCAAATGGGACACGATGGAGAAGTATTATGGCGTGGCCGCTTCCGACGGCATCGCCATGTGGGTGGCCGATATGGATTTCCGGCCGCCGCCTTGCGTCCAGCAGGCGGTCGAGCGCATGGCGGCTCACGGGGTCTATGGCTATTTCGGCGACGACCGCACCAATAGCGACGCCATCCGCTGGTGGATGAAGACCCGCCATGGCTGGGACGTGGCGTCGGAAGCGATCTTCACCACCCATGGCCTCGTCAATGGCACGGCGCTCTGCGTCGATGCCTTCACCGCGCCGGGCGATGGCGTCGTGCTGATGACGCCGGTCTACCACGCCTTCGCCCGCATCATCCGCTCGGCCGGCCGGGAGGTCGTGGAGTGCCGGCTGCCGATCGAGGAGGGCCGCTACGTCCTCGACATCGCCGGCTGGGACGCGCAGATGACCGGCCGCGAGCGGATGCTGATGCTGTGCTCGCCGCATAATCCGGGCGGGCGCGTCTGGACACGCGACGAACTCCGCGAGATCGCGGCCTTCTGCAAGCGCCACGACCTGATCCTCGTCGCCGACGAGATCCATCATGATCTGGTCATGCCGGGAGCCAGGCACACCGTCATGCCGCTGGCTGCGCCTGAAATCGCGGACCGCCTCGTGATGATGACGGCGACCACCAAGACCTTCAACATCGCGGGCGCCCATGTCGGCAACGTCATCATTCCCGACGAGCCGCTGCGCGAGCGGTTCCGCGCCCGGATGAACGCCCATGGCATCTCGCCCAATTCCTTCGGCATGGCGATGGCGACCGCCGCCTACAGCCCCGAAGGTGCGGCCTGGGTCGACCGGCTCGTGGCCTATCTCGACGGCAACAGGAAGCTGTTCGACGACGGGGTGAACGCCATTCCCGGCCTGCGTTCGATGCCGCTCGAGGCGACCTATCTCGCCTGGGTCGATTTCGGCGGGGCTGGCATGGAGCCGGCGGAATTCACCGCCCGCGTCGAGAAGCAGGCGAAGATCGCGGTGAACCATGGCGCGAGCTTCGGGGCGGGGGGCGACAGCTTCCTGCGCTTCAACCTCGCCACGCCGCGCGCCACCGTGATCGAGGCCGTCGAGCGGCTGAAGGAAGCGTTCCGCGATCTGCAATAGCGCCGAATGCGGGACGGTTCTGTCGTCCCGCGCCATCTCCCCGCTTCTCGCAAAGGCGGCACTGGCTTATTGGTGAAGCGGGAGAACTCATGAGACGCATCTCCAGATATCGCCGTCGCAGCCTGTTTCAGGTTGGGTAGCCCATGACGGCCGGCACGCCCCATCACATCGTCATCGTGGGAGCCGGCTTTGGCGGGCTGGAGGCGGCGCGAAATCTCGCCGGCGAGCCGGTCAGGATCACGCTCATCGACCGGCGTAACCATCACCTCTTCCAGCCTTTGCTCTATCAGGTCGCGACGGCGTCGCTGCCGACCTCCGAAATCGCCTGGCCGGCCCGTTCGCTGCTGCGGCGATACAAGAACGTCACCACGCTGCTGGGCAGCGTCGTCGGCGTCGATGCGGGGGTGAAGACGGTGCTGATCGAGGGCGAGCCGCCGCTTGCCTTCGACAGCCTGATCCTGGCGACCGGGGCACGACACTCCTATTTCGGCCATGACGAGTGGGAGCCCTACGCACCCGGGCTGAAGACGCTCGAAGACGCGACGAAGATCAGGCGGCGTATTCTCTCGGCCTTCGAGCAGGCAGAATGGGAGACGGACGCTGCCCGGCGCGCCGAGCTCCTCACCTTCGTGATCATCGGCGCAGGTCCGACCGGGGTGGAGCTTGCCGGCACGATCGCCGAGCTGGCGCATGACACGTTGCGCGGCGATTTCCGCAACTTCGATACGCGCTCCGCACGCGTCATCCTGGTCGAGGCCGGCCCGCGCATCCTGGCTGGCTTCACCGAGGACCTCTCGGCCTATGCGGAGCGGGCGCTGATCGGGCTCGGCGTCGAGATCAAGCTCGGTCACGCTGTCTCGAACTGCACCGCGGACGGGATCGAACTCGGCGGCGCCTTCCTGCCGGCCAGGACGATCCTCTGGGCGGCGGGCGTCGCTGCTTCGCCTGCGGCGGAGTGGCTCGGCGCGCCGGCCGACAGGGCCGGGCGGGTGATGGTCGAGCCCGACCTCACGGTACCCGGCCAGCGCGATATCTTCGTCGTCGGCGACACGGCCCATGTCGTCTCGGCCGATGGCAAGCCGGTGCCCGGCGTCGCGCCAGCGGCCAAGCAGGAGGGGCGCTACGTCGCCGGAGTGATCAAGGCGCGGCTGAAGGGCGAGGCCGCGCCGCCGCCCTTCGCCTACAGCAATGCCGGCAATCTCGCGACGATCGGCAAGCGCGCGGCGATCGTCGATTTCGGCTGGATCAAGCTGAAGGGGCGCATCGCCTGGTGGACCTGGGGCGTCGCGCACATCTTCTTCCTGATCGGCCTGCGGAACCGCCTCGCCGTCGCGCTGAATTGGCTGTGGATCTATGTCAGCGGCCACCGCAGCGCCCGCCTGATCACGCAAGGGCAGGCGAAGAGCGGCGAAGCCGACGCGCCCCGCTGATCGCGTTTCTGTCCCGCATCAGGAGCGCGCGAAATCCTCCGGCCGGAAGAAGGGCGTGTCCTTCAGTTCGGCCTCCTCGAAGGCTTCGAGATCGCGCCTGATTGTGGCGCTGTCTTCCCTGAAGAAGGCGGCGGCGAGGGCCTGCGCGACACGCTCGCCGGCGATCGCGACGCCCGGAATGTCGCTCGCGATCGCGCCATGGCTGACATTGGCTCCGTGGTTGACGAGATGGATGCGGGAGAGTTCGGCCGGCGCGGTGGCATCCCTGGGCAGGAGCTCGAATCCCGGTCCGAGATAGGGCGCCTGCGCCAATGTCGGGCGTGCAAGCTCGGCCGGCGGCGTATAACGGTCGCTCCAGCGCGCGATATGTCCGGCGAATTCCGACAGTTCCTGAATACGCGCCGCGTCGACCTGAAAACCCGTGGCGACGATGAGGAAGTCGTGGCGGCGCTCGATGCGGCCCTCGGGCATGTCGATGTCGAGCACGACCTGCCCGGACTCGCGTCTGACCGAAGCGACGCGATGCCGGAAGCGGATGCCAAGCCCACTGGATTTCAGCGCACGCAGCACGGTCTCGTGCGGTGGCGGCGCGAGCATGTCGTCGAGATAGGCGGCGAGTGCCCAGCGGTCGGCGTCGGTGAGGGTGCTCCAGCCGTGGAAGAAGCCCTGGGTCGCCGAGCCGCGGCCCTTGTTGATCTGCGGCAGATGCGACCGGCGCAGATACATCTCTACGTTCGCCGCGCCTTGCTCGAGAGCGGTGGCAGCATTGTCCCAGGCCGAGGCGCTGCCGCCGATGACGCCGATCGACTTACCGCGCAGTCGCTCGAAATCGATCGGGTCGTTGCTGTGGGCCGCGAAAGCGGGTTTGAGGTCGCGCGGGACGATATCCGGCCAGAGATCGCCGCCCGCGCCGCCGCGTCCGGTGGCGAGGACGACATGGCGGGCGAAGCTGGTCTTCGCTCCCTCCGCCGTCTTCATTTCGAGGGCGAGCAGGCCGTCATGCGGGCGCAGCTTCGTCAGCGCGGTGCGATGCTGCACCGGCAGGGTGAGTACGCGCTGGAGCCAACTGAGATAATCGACCCAGACTGCGTTCGGGATTTTGTAGAGCGTCTCCCAGGCGGCTTCGCCGAAGCTCGCCATGTACCATGCGGCGAAGGTCAGCGACGGGATTCCGAGCGCAGGCCCCGTCAGCGTCTTGGGCGAGCGCAGCGTGTCCATGCGCGCATAGCTGTTCCACGGGCCTTCGCGGCCGGGCTCGTTGGCGTCAAAGAGGCGGGTATTGACGATGCCCTTGGCCAGCAGGGCCGACGCTGCGGCGATGCCGTTCATGCCGGCGCCGACGATGGCGACGTCGAGGACCGGCTCGCCATCTGCCGTCGTGCGTGGATGAAGCCAAGGCTTGGCCGGGATGCCGAGCAAGGCCAGGTCGCGCTTCACCTGCGCTTCGTGGCGGGCAAGACCGTCGGCGATCGGCACTGGCGTTGCGATGCGCTTCATCACGAAACCTCCGCCGACTCGCGGGTGGCTTCGGTCGTGCCGAAGCCTTGCCCGGGGATCGAGGCGAGCAGGGCCTGCGTATAGGGGTGCCGGCGTTGGCCGAAGACCTCCGCCACCGTCCCTGCCTCGACGACCTCGCCGTTCTTCATCACCGCGATCAGATCGCAGACCTGTGCGGCGACACGCAGGTCGTGGGTGATGAAGACGATGGAGAGGCCGAGCCGCTCACGCAGATCGGCAAGGAGCTTGAGCACCTGCGCCTGTACGGAGACGTCGAGCGCCGAGACCGGCTCATCGGCGACGAGGACATCGGGTTCGAGCGCCAGAGCACGCGCCAGGCCGATGCGCTGGCGCTGGCCGCCGGAGAACTCGTGCGGGTAGCGGTCGACCGCAGCGGGATCGAGCCCGACGAGGCCGAAGAGTTCGCGGGCGCGCTCGAGCGCCTGCCTGCGCGGCATGCCGTTGACGACGAGCCCCTGCGCGACGAGATCGCCGGCCTTGCGGCGCGGGTTCAGCGAGGCGAAGGGGTCCTGGAACACCATCTGGATATGCCGGCTGCGCGCGCGCATCTCGGCGCGGGACAGCTTGGTCAGATCCTCGCCCTGGAGGCGGATCGCGCCGGTGTCGGGGTCGATCAGCCGGATGATGCAGCGTGCCAGCGTCGACTTGCCGGAACCGGATTCGCCGACGATGCCGAGCGTCCCGCCCTTCGGCAGGGTGAGCGTCACGTCCTTGACCGCGTGGGTGACGCGCTGGCCACGGCCGAGGAAGCCGCCGGTGCGATAGGTCTTCGAGACGTTCTCGATCGTCAGGATCGCCTCGTCCGAAAGCGGGCGCGGCGGCGGCGGCTTCAGCGCCGGCACGGCGGCGATGAGCTGGCGCGTATAGGGGTGGCTGGGGTGATTCAGGACGGTTTCGGGCTCGCCCTGCTCGACGACGAGGCCGTGCTGCATCACCACGACGCGATCCGCGATCTCGGCGACGACGCCGAAATCATGCGTGATGAAGAGCACGGCGGTGCCCTTGCGCGCCTGCAACTCGCGGATCAGCTTGAGGATCTGCGCTTGGGTGGTGACGTCGAGCGCCGTGGTCGGCTCGTCGGCGATCAGCACCTTCGGATCCAGCGCGAGCGCCATCGCGATCATGGCGCGCTGGCGCTGCCCGCCCGAGAGCTCATGCGGATAGGCCTTGGCGGCGCGCTCCGGCTCGGGGATTTGCACTTCCACGAGCAGCTCCTGAACGCGGGCCGCGATCGCGCGCTTGCCGAGATCGGTATGGATGCCGAGCATCTCGCCGATCTGGTCGCCGATGCTGCGCAGCGGGTTCAGCGCCGTCATCGGCTCCTGGAAGATCATCGCGATGCCGGCGCCGCGAATTCTGCGCATCTCAGCTTCGCTGGCGGCCGCGATATCGCGGCCCTCGAAGAGGATGCGGCCGCGCTCTATCGCGACGCCTGTAGGGAGCAGGCGCATGATGGCATTGGCCGTCATCGACTTGCCGGAGCCGGATTCGCCGACGACGCAGACGATCTCGCCCGCATTCAGCTCCAGCGAGACATCCTGCATTGCATGTGGCCGGTCGGCGCCCTCCGGCAGGCCGACTGTCAGTCCATCGAGGGTGAGGATCGCGCTCATCGTCCCTTGAGCCTCGGATTGAGGGCGTCGTTCAGCCCTTGGCCGACGAGCGAGACGCCGAGCACGGTGAGCAGGATCGCGACGCCGGGAATGGCCGAGACGTACCACTGCACGCGCAGCACATCGCGGCCGAGCCCGATCAGATTGCCCCAGGAGGCGACGTTGGGATCGGAGAGCTTGAGAAAGGCGAGCGAGCTTTCGAGCAGGATCGCGACCGCCATGACGACGCTGGCGTAGACGATCACCGGCGGCAGGGCGTTGGGCAGGATCTCGCCGAAGATCAGCTTGATGTCGGGCAGGCCGATGGTGCGGCCGGCCTGCACGAATTCGCGGTTGCGCAGCGACAGGAACTCGGCGCGGGTGAGGCGGGCGGGAGCCGGCCATGAGACGATGCCGATCGCCACCATCACGGTCGTCAACGTCGAGCCGAAGACCACGACCAGCACGAGCAGCAGCAGGAAGTTCGGCAGGGTCTGGAAGGCCTCGGTGATGCGCATCAGCACGGTATCGACCTTGCCGCCGTAGAAGCCGGCGAGCGCGCCGATGACGATGCCGATCGCGACTGCGATGACTGTCGCGACGATGCCGATCAGCAGCGAGATGCGCGCGCCGTAAAAAATCTGGGCGGCGATGTCGCGGCCGGAATTGTCGGTCCCGAGCAGGAAGCGCGGATTGGCGAGCGGCCATTGCAGCGGCCGGCCGGCGAGCGCGAGGGGATCGCGCGGGAAGAGCCAGCCGGCGCTCGCCGCCATCGCGATGACGATCAGCAGGAGGATGAGGCCGATCACGGCGGCCGGACTGCGGAGATAGCGCTTGAGGATGTCCATCGCCTCAGCCCTCCGGCGCGATGCGCGGGTCGAGCCGCGCATAGAGCAGGTCGACGATGAAGTTCACGACGATGACCAGCAGCGCCGAGACGAAGACGATGCCGAGCAGCGTGTTGAGGTCGCGCTGGATCACGGATTCATAGGCGAGGCGGCCGAGCCCCGGCAGCGAGAAGACGCTTTCGACCACGACGGAGCCGCCGAGCATCGTGCCGGCCTGCAAGCCGATCAGCGTCACCATCGGCAGCAAGGCGTTGCGCAGGACGTGGCGGGTGATGACGCGGGTCTCGTCGAGGCCCTTGGAGCGGGCGGTGCGGACGAAGTCGAGGTTGAGCACCTCAAGCATCGCGCCGCGCATCAGCCGCAGATAGATGGCGAGATAGATCAGCCCAAGCGTCAGCGTCGGCAGGACGAGGTGGCGCGCGATGTCGAGCGTGCGGGCGAAGCCCGTCAGGCCAGCGCCGATATCCTCGAAATCGCCGGCCGGCAGCCATTGGAGATGCACGGAGAAGACGACGATCGCCATCAGCCCGAACCAGAAGGAGGGGGTGGCGTAGAAGATCAGGCCGAGCGTCGAGATCAGCGTGTCCTGCCAGCGATTGACGTCGCGCGCCGCGAGCACGCCGAGCACGATGCCGGCGAAGAAGGCGAAGGAGAGGGCGGAAACCATCAGCAGCAGGGTCGCGGGCAGGCGCTCGGCGATGACGCTGGCGACCGGCTTGCCGTAGATGGCGGAGTGGCCGAGGTCGAAGCGGATCAGCCGCCAGAGATACTGTCCGAGCCGCTCGGCGGTCGAGAGGTCGAGCCCGTAGAAGCGGCGCAGTTCCTGCGCGAGCTTGGCGTCGCCGCCGCCCATCTGCGCCATCATGGCGTCGACGGTATCGCCGGGTGCGAACTGCAGCAGCAGGAAGATGCCGATCAGGATCAGCAACAGGGTCGGGACCGAGGCGGCGAGCCGCCGCCCCGCAAGGGTCAAGATACGCATGATCGACGCGCCGTGTTGTCGCGGGCCGTGCGAAGGGCCGGCCCGCTCTCCTGTTCTTATTCGGCCAACCAAAGGTCGTGCCAGCTCGACGAGCCCCAGCGCGGGGTGTTCGAGTGGTTACGGGCCTTGGCGCTGATCGTGGTGACGAAGATCTGCTCGATCGGGGTCCAGATCGGCAGTTCCGTGTTCACCTTGCGGACGAAATCGCCATAGAGCGCCTTGCGCTTGGCCGGATCGACCTCGGTCGCTGCGTCGTCGATGATCTTGTCGACGGCCTCGTCCTTCCAGTCCCACTGGTTGGTCCAGGGCGCGCCCTTGGGCTGGCCGGAACGGTACCAGACCGTGGTCGAGACGGCCGGGTCGTTGCGGTACTGGTGCCAGCCGGTGGCGAGGTCGAAATCCCAATCGTTGTAGACGCTCTTCAGGAATCCGCCGCCATCGACGCGCACGATGTCGACCTTGATGCCGACCTGCGCCAGTGACTGCTGGATGAAGGTCGAGAACAGCGAGATGTCCTCGCCCCATGGGGCAGGGGTGAGCCTGAGCGAGAAGCGGGTCCCGCCGGCACCGGGCTTGTAGCCGGCCTCGTCCAGCAGCTTGACCGCGAGCGCCTTGTCGAACGGATATTGCGGGCCGTTGTCGGCCGGGTAGAAATCGGTCGAGACCGAGGGGATCGGCCCGGTGCCGCGCTTGGCGAAATCGCCAAGGAAGTTCTCGATGAAGAACGGGATGTCGAGCGCATGCGCGATGGCGCGGCGCACCCGGATGTCGGCGAGTTCCTTGCGGCGGAAATTGAATTCGATCGTGTTGGTGCGGGCGTTGCCCTCATTGCCCTTGGTCGAGACGATGAAGCGCTTGTCCTTGGACAGGCGGGCCATGTCCGAGATCGTCAGGCCCGAGAATGGGCTGTAGTGGAGCTGGCCGGCTTCGAGCTGGGCGGCGGCGGCCGAACGGTCGGTGATCACGCGCCAGATGATGCGGTCGAGATAGGGCGCATTCTCGCGCCAGTAGTTCGGGTTGCGATCGGCGATGACATGCTGGCCGCGCTCATAGGAGACGAACTTGAACGGGCCCGTGCCGATCGGCGCGAGGTTGACCGGGTTGTTCCGGATGTCGCCCTTGCCCTCGTAGAGATGGCGCGGCGAGACGTAGCCGAGATCGGGCAGGGCGCGCAGCAGCAGGTTCAGCGGCATCGGCCGCTCGTAGCGGAAGACCGCGGTCAGCGGATCGGGCGTATCGACGGCGGTGAGGAAGAGCTGCAGCGTGGTGCCGTAGTTCAGGATCTTCTTCCACATCTCCATCGCGGTGAACTGGACGTCCGCCGAGGTGAAGGGCTGGCCGTCATGCCAGGTCACGCCCTTGCGCAGCTTGAAGGTGATGGTCTTGCCGTCGGGCGTGTTTTCCCAGCTCTCGGCGAGGACGCCGACCGGGTTGCCGTTGGCATCGAGATCGACCAGCGGCTCCTGGATCTTGCCGCCGATAATGTAGACACCGGTCGAGGCCTGCAGGCTCGGGTTGAGCTGGCGCTGCTCGGCACCATAGTGGACGCCGAAGACGCCGCCCTTGCGCGGGGTCTCCTGCGCGAAGGCCTTGAACGGGTTGACGACATTGGCCGCGATGGCGGCTGAGGTCATCAGGATTGAGCGACGGGTGAAGTCCATGGGGATCCTCGACGATCTGAGCTCGGAGGCTGAAAGACGGAATGCAGGAGTCGTGCCGGTCAGGCCGGCACGAAGCTGAGCACCGAGCCGGAGGCGCGAGCGGCGGGAACGCTGGCTACTTCGCCGTGGCGGATCGCTCCGAAGGCCCTGGCGGCGGCATCGAGATCGCGCGTGGCGAGCACGAGCGCCGCGACGCCTTGGCTTGCGGCGCCTTCACGCACGGCGTCGGGATAACGCTCGGCGAAGGTCTCGGCGGTGTAGAACAGGATGTCGGCGCGCGAGCGCCCGGAGGCGACCCGCCAGACCGCGCCTTCCTGCTGCGCCGGCTCGTCGATCAGCCGCGAGAGATGCGCCGCGGCAGCCTGCGGATCGGCGGACAGGATCTCGACGCGACGCAGCGCGACGGCGCCGTTGGCGTGCTGCTGGAGAACCGGAATCCAGACGTTCTCACGCGTCAGGTGCTGGCAGGCGAAGATGCGGATGCCGCCGGGCTGCTCGTCGAGCGGCCAGCGGAAGACGTTGAACTTGGCATCGGCCTCGCCGCCGCCGGGCAGCGGCACCGGCCGGCCGAAATGCACAGGGCCGATCGCCGGAAAGCCGCGCGCCGTGATCTCGGCCGCGCCGGCCGCGGCGTCGTCCGTGGTGAAGGCGATGCGCTCGATGCCCTCGTGCTTCGTCAGGAAATCGCGCGTGGGCTTGTTCTGGTCGGTGTCGGAGACGATCCCGAGCAGTTCGAGATAGTCGTCCTGCAGCATGATGGTGTGGTTGGCCGAGCCCATATGCGACGAATGAAGGCCGCGCGGCGAGACGGTGAAGCCGAGCTCTTCCCAGGTCTTGGCCGAGAGAGCGAGATCGCGAACGGCGACGACGACATGGTCGACGCCCAGAATATGATTGAGAGACATTCAGCCGGTCCGAGATAATGCCGCTTGCGGCGGCTCAGGCGAAGAATTTCCTTCTTCGGTCGGCAATCTAGTCGGGCGATATGGGGAATGTCCTTATCGTTATTTTCTGTTTTTGGAGATGAATGATCTCCTTTTCGTGGTCGGCAATATGCGGACCGGTTGTGCTGGATAGGTCGCGGCCTGGTGATCGGATCGCGCTTGATTTCCGATCAAAGCGGGCATATACCCGCAACTATGTCCATTGCCTGCTACTGCACGCGCCTCAAGACCGTGACCCGCAAGATCGCGGGGCTTTATGACGTCGCTTTGGCGCCGGTGGGGATCAACATCGCCCAGTTCGCCATCCTCAGAAACGTCCGCAGATACCAGCCGGTCAGCCTGACGGAGCTGGGCCGGCTTCTGGAACTCGATCGATCGACCATGGGGCGCAATATCCGCGTGGTCGAGAAGATGGGCCTCGTATCGCTGGGGCGCGGAGACGATCAGCGGGAGCTGGTCGTGTCATTGAGCTCTCAAGGAGAAGCGGTTCTGGAAGAGGCGTCGCCGCTCTGGGAGACGTGCCAGCAGGACATCACCGGGCGCCTCGGCACCGAGCGTCTCAAGGCTCTCAACGAACTGAGCGACCTTCTCTGATCGTTTAATCTTAAGCGGGTATATACCCATAAATTGGATGCTCTCATGTCGCAGATAGCCGCCTCCGCCGACAATTCGGCGCTTCCACGCTTCTTTGCTCGACGCGGCATCCACTATGGCTGGGTGGTCGCGGCTGTCACCTTCCTGACCATGCTGGTCACTGCCGGCGCCGTCGGCGCGCCGGGCGTGCTGATCGGCCCCCTGCATCAGGAGTTCGGCTGGTCGACCTCGGAGATTTCCTCCGCCTTCGCGATCCGGTTGGTGCTGTTCGGGCTGATCGGGCCGTTCGCCGCTGCGTTCATGAACCGCTTCGGCGTCAGGCGCGTCGCGGCCGTGGCCTTGACGCTGATCGCAGCCGGCGTGCTCGGCTCCTTCGTCATGACGACGCTCTGGCAGCTGATGCTGTTCCTCGGCGTCGTCGTCGGCTTCGGCACGGGGCTGACCGCCATGGTGCTGGGGGCGACGGTGGCGACGCGCTGGTTCTCGGCACGGCGCGGCCTCGTGATCGGCCTGCTCACGGCCAGCACGGCGACGGGCCAGCTCGTTTTCCTGCCGCTGCTCGCCTCGCTGACGGAGACGCTTGGTTGGCGCAGCGCGCTCACGGTCGTGCTGGTGATGCTGCTGCTCGCCGCCATCGCGGTGCTGGTGCTGATGCGGGACCGTCCGTCCGACATCGGGCTTGCCCCCTATGGCGCGACGGCCCCAGTAGCTGCGCCGCCGGCGGCGCCCGCGACGTTCCGCGCCATGCTGGCTTCGCCGCTGATCGCGCTGAAGGATGCCTCGCGCTCCGGCATCTTCTGGGCTCTGTTCGGCACGTTCTTCGTCTGCGGCGCCAGCACGAACGGCCTGGTGCAGACCCATTTCGTTTCGCTCTGCGGCGATTTCGGCATGGCGCCGGTGGCTGCGGCCGGCATGCTCGCGGTCATCGGCATCTTCGACTTCGCCGGCACGGTCGGCTCGGGCTGGCTGTCCGACCGTTTCGACAGCCGCAAGCTGCTGTTCTGGTATTATGGCCTGCGTGGGCTCTCCCTGATCTATCTGCCCTTCACCAGCTTCAGCTTCTACGAACTCTCGATCTTCGCCGTGTTCTATGGGCTCGACTGGGTCGCCACAGTGCCGCCGACCGTGAAGCTTGCGGCCGATCGCTTCGGCGAGCGCGCCAATCTCGTCTTCGGCTGGATCTTCGCGGGGCACCAGCTCGGCGCCGCCACCGCGGCCTGGGGGGCGGGCTTCAGCCGCACGGTCTATGCGAGCTATCTGCCGGCCTTCTTCATTGCCGGCGTGCTCTGCCTGATCGCCGCGGTCGCGATCGTCGCGGTGCGCGAGCCCCGCGAGCGGGACCTCGTGCCGGCGGCGGCCTGATCGCCCGTGTTGCGACATCGCGGCTTATGCCTATCTACAAGCCATGACCGCGATTCCGTTCGACAACTCCTATGCGCGCCTGCCCGAGCGGTTCTATGCCGCGGTCGATCCGACCGCGGTCGCCGCGCCACGGCTTATCAAACTGAACGAGACGCTGGTCTCTGAGCTCGGCCTCGATCCGGATTGGCTGAAGGGGCCGGACGGTCTCGCGATGCTGGCCGGCAACAGCATCGCCGATGGGGCAAGCCCGATCGCGACCGCTTATGCCGGCCATCAGTTCGGTGGCTTCAGCCCACAGCTGGGCGACGGGCGGGCGATCCTGCTCGGAGAGGTGGTGGATCGCGAGGGCCGGCGACGCGACATCCAGCTCAAAGGCTCCGGTCCGACGCCGTTCTCGCGCCGGGGGGATGGCAGGGCAGCGGTCGGCCCGGTTCTGCGCGAATACATCGTCAGCGAGGCGATGGCCGCGCTTGGCGTGCCGACGACGCGTGCACTTGCCGCCGTTCTGACCGGCGAGGTCGTCAGGCGCGAGACGCTCCTGCCGGGCGCCATCTTCACCCGGGTCGCTTCCAGCCATATCCGGATCGGGACCTTCCAGTTCTTTGCGGCTCGCCGCGATGTCGAGGCCCTTCGCCTCCTGGCCGACCACGTCATCGCCCGGCATTATCCGGACGCTGCCAACAGCGAAGCGCCGTATCTCGCCTTGCTGGAAGCCGTCATCGCTGCGCAGGCGGATCTCATCGCGCGCTGGATGCTGATCGGCTTCATCCATGGGGTGATGAACACGGACAACATGTCGATCGCGGGCGAGACGATCGACTACGGGCCGTGCGCTTTCATGGACAGCTACGATCCCGCGACCGTGTTCAGCTCCATCGACGAACACGGCCGCTACGCCTATGGCAACCAGCCGCCGATCGCGCTGTGGAACCTGACTCGCCTCGCCGAGGCGCTGCTGCCGCTGCTGTCGGATGACCAGGAGAGGGTGGTGACGATCGCGCAGGACGCGCTCAACCGATTCAACGATCTGTTCCAGAGCCGACTGGTTGCCGGTTTCCGCCGCAAGCTCGGCCTCGTCAGCGAGGCGCCGGACGATGTGCTGCTCATCAAGGCGCTGCTCGAGACGATGCAACGAGGGCAGGCCGATTTCACATTGACGTTCCGGCGGCTCGGAGACGACCTCCTTGAGGGCGGGCGGCGCTGTCGCGAGCTGTTTGCCAATGCAGGCGAATTCGACGGCTGGCTGAGCCGCTGGCATGAGCGCCTGCAGCAGGAGACCTTGTCCGCGGAGGAGCGGCAGCGCCTGATGCACGGCGTCAATCCGCTGTTCATTCCCAGGAACCATCGAATCGAGGCGGTGATCCAGGCCGCCGTGGAGCGCGACGATCTGGCGCCGTTCGAGGAGCTGCTGGCCGTTCTGGCGAACCCCTATGACGATCAGCCCGGGCGAGAGGCCTACACGCTGCCGCCCGCCGCTCACGAGCGTGTGCTGGCGACCTTCTGCGGCACCTAGGCGTTTCAGTTTTGCGGCATGGCTGACGTCTGTCTGTCTGCCTGCGACCTCAGCCGGCAGCTGTGCCGCCGGCATTGCTGCGCCTATCGCGTTGCAGGGACAGGATGGTGTCGGCAACATCGAGACCCGTCCGATAGGCGCCGTGAGCGGTCGAGAAGTCCTGCGCCGAGCAGGCTTCACCTGCGAAGAAGATGCGTTCGTCCCAGGGACGCGCCAGAACGGAACGGGCCGTGGCATGGCCCGGAAGGGCGTGGCTGTACGATCCGCGCGCGAAGGGCTGCCGGGCCCAACGCGACTGAGCGACCGGCTTCAGCTTGAGCCTCATTCCGGAGCCGAACAGGCCTGAAAGCTCATCCAGCGCGAAGGCGGCCATCGCACCGTCCTCTTCGAGTTCACGCGCCGTGGCGCCGCCCAGAAAACCCTCGATCAGCGGGCGGCCGAACGGGCGCAGATGGTAGCTCGCCGTCCTGGACAGATGGGGATTGCCGAGGACCTGGGTGTCCGGTTCCAGATCGTTCGGTTCGTCGATATGGAAGACGATCTTGTCGGCAAGCCCCAGGGGCAGCCGGCTTGCGGCCTCGATCCAGTCGTCGAGTGCGTGGGGCAGCTCGATGACGCCGGCCGCCAGCACGTCGGTGGGTACGGAGACGATCGCTGTCCGGGCCCGGATGGTGCCGGTTTCCGTGACGATCGCGAGCCACTGTGCATCCGCCCGGATCGCGGTGACGGGGGTGCCGAGCGCGATCGGCAGCTCTGCGGCAGCCGCGGCGATGAGGCTGCCATAGCCCTTGACGACCCGCCAGTTCACGCCGGTATCGGCGTTGACATAGGCGAGGTAGTCGCGGATCGACAGCGCCTCCAATTCCACGCCGTTGACGTAGCTGCTGAGGGCTTCGAGATAGGGCTTCCATGGATGCCCGGGCGTCAGCAGATCGGCCGCCCGGTCGGTTTCGACAGGAGCATGCCGTAGATCGACTTCGAAGCGGGCCGAGGCGGCCCGTGCTGCTGCCTGCTCGGCTTCGGTGAAGCCGAGATTGCGGAACTGGCGGCCCCAAGGCGGGAGCGTTCGATCGACCGCGAAGCCGAGGGTCGGGGCAAGCGCGGCCCAGGGGTTCCGGTCGGCCGAATGCAGCCAGCCGCAGCCGAGATCGATCGGCAGCCCGTCGTGATGGATGGTCCAGGCGCGGCCGCCGATCCGGTTCTCGGCTTCGACGACGAGAACGGAAAGCCGCGCCTGCGCAAGCCGCCGGGCGGCGGCGATGCCGGCGGCTCCGGCCCCGATCACGACGACATCATATTCGCTGTTCATTCCACCGCCCTCGGCGCTGCGCCGAGCTCCAGCCAATCGAGTTCTTCCTCGAGCCGATGGAACGCATCGTCCCCGATGGTGCCGTCGCGTCGCAGCGCCAGCGCCGTGTCGCGCGCCGCGGCGAGGGCGTCGCGCCGGAAGCGGTTCTGCGCGGTGTCGAATTCCGCGCCGTCGCGCGTCTGTTCGAGCATAGCGCCGTATTCCCGGCGTATCGCCTCGGCGACCTCCGACGGAGCTTCGCCGATCGTTGCGATCGCCGCCTTGAGCGCGAGCTTGCGGGCCATGCGGAACTCGTGCTCGACCGTCCGGTCCTCCACCGGGGCGAGCCGCTTGAGCAGCAGCGGCAAGGTGAGGCCCTGGATCAGAAGCGTGCCGACCACGACGACGAAGGCGCACATCAGGATCAGGTCGCGATAGGGAAAACCTATGGGCAGGGCATAGGCCGCCGCCAAAGTGACGATGCCGCGCATGCCGCACCAGGCGATGATCAGGCCGTCGCTCAGCGTCGAGGTTCGGGGGGCCTCCTCGCCGGCCGAGTGGGCGACGGCGCGGCCCGCCTGCTTCGCGACGATCTGATAGGCCATCACCCAGCTCAGGCGCACGACGATCACCGTCGCCAGCACGGCCAGCGCGATGCCGACATAGGCGGCACTTCGCTGCGGGCCGAGATCGGCGAGGATCGGCCGCAATTGCAGGCCGACCAGCACGAAGGCCATGGTCTGGAGCACGAATACGGTGGTTTCCCACACCGCATAGGATGGAATGCGCAGACGGGCGCTCGTGCGGGCAGGGGCCGTGCGCGCCAGCACCATGGCATAGACCACGATGGTGATGATGCCGGAGAGATGGAGTTTTTCGGCCAGGATCCAGACGCCGAAGGTCGTGATGAACTGGAGGATGATCGCGCTCGGCGGATCGTTGAAGCGTCCGAGGAAACGGACGAAGAACGAGCCGAGCAGCGCGCCGAGGACGAGGCTTCCGACGACCACGAGGCCGAAGGTCGGCAGGGCGGAAGCCGGCGAGAAGCTGCCGGCGATCATAGCGGCGACCGCGACCCGGTAGATCAGCAGCGCCGTGGCATCGTTGAGGAGGCTTTCCCCCTCCAGGATGACGACGAGGCGATGCGGCGGGCGCACGCGCCGCAGGATGGCGGTCGCGGCGACGGCATCGGGAGGGGCGACGATCGCGCCCAGCGCCACCGCTGCCGCCCAGGGCAGATCCGGCAAGAACCATCTGGCGACGGCGGCAACGGCGATCGTCGTTACGCCCACGGCGACGACGACCAGGCTCCCGACAGTCCGCCATCTCTTGCGAAGATCCCGCACGGAGGTGTCGAAGGCGGCGTCGAGCAGGATCGGCGCGACGAAGAGCGCCAGCACCAGCTCCGGGTCGAGCGCGATCTCGGGCGCGTTGGGAATGAAGGCGATGCCCGTTCCCGCCACCGCCAGCACCACCGGATAGGGAATGCCGACACGACGCGAGGCCGCCGAGAGCAGGACGGCGGCCAGCATGATGATCAGGATCGATTCGAACAGGACCATCGTCGGCCGTTCCATTGGGGCGAGCCGGCACCTTAGCGAAGCCGCTGCGGGATCGCGACCGGTTTGCTCACAGTGCAGAGCCAGCTCCAGATTGACCTTTCGCTCTGGTCATCGTACTGGTCTTACCAGAACAAAAAAATGATGGTTCAGGGAATGGAAGCTCAGGGTTCCGACAGCGCGTCGGGTTTCGAGCGCGTCTTCGCCTACCTGCAGGAGCGGCTTCTCGACGGCACGCTGAGGCAGGGCGAGCGGCTGATGGCCGAACGCGAACTCGCTACACAGCTTGGCGTCGGCCGGCCGGTCGTGCGCGAGGCGCTGCGGGCGCTGCACATGCTCGGCATCGTCGAAATCCGCGAGCGCGTCGGCACCATCGTGAAGCGGCCGGACGCCTCGATGCTGCGGGATTTCTTCACCCTCGCGCTGGCCCAGCAGGCCGAGCTCATCGACGACGTGATGGAAGCGCGCATCGCGATCGAATGTCAGGCCGTGCGCCTGGCCTGCGAGCGCGCCACCATCGCCGATTTCGAGCGTTTGCAGCGCGCGCTGGTCCGGATCGGCGAGACGATCGACGATGCCGATGCGGGCGGCTCCGCCGACTTCGATTTCCACCGTGCCATCGTGCTGGCGTCGCGCTCGCCGACGCTCGCGGTGCTGCATGAATCCATGTCGACGCTGCTGGCGCGCTCGCACCGCAGCCGCCGCGAACTCGTCCAGCAATTCAGCTCGATGAAGAGCTACCTGATCGACGACCACAAGCGCGTTTTCGACACCATCGTCGCACGCGATCCCGATCGCGCCGAGGTGACGCTGCGGCGCCATTTCGCAATCGGCGACGAATACCGGCGCCGCGCCGTTACCGGCGAGGGCGACAGGCCGGAGACGCTGAGCGCACAGGGAGCCTGAGGCTCCGGATTCACCAGAAAAGATGCCGAGAGAGCAGAACATGGCAGGGAACGAAAAAGGCAGCGTCGGCTTCATCGGCCTCGGCACGATGGGGCGCGAAATGGCGCGCAACCTGATGAAGGCGGGGCATCCCGTCGTCGTCTTCGACATCATCGGCGATGCGGTCGCCGCATTGGTAGCAGAGGGTGCGAAGCCGGCGAAGAGTCCGGCCGAGGCGGCGGCGAGCGCCGATATCGCGATCACCATGCTGCCCGATACACCGCAGGTCGAGGATGTCATCTATGGCGAGGGCGGGCTGCTGGCTGCGCCGCCACGCGGGCGTCTCATCGTCGACATGAGCACGATCTCGCCTGTCGCCGTCCGCAGGATGCATGCCGATCTCAAGGCTGCCGGGACCGATTTCATCGATGCGCCGGTTTCGGGCGGACCGCTCGGCGCCAAGAACGCGACGCTCACGATCATGGCCGGCGGCGAGGCCGCGGCCTTCGCCAAGGCAGAGCCGTTCTTCCGCGGCATGGGTACGACGATCACCCATGTCGGGGCGCCCGGCGCCGGCCAGGCGGTCAAGCTCTGCAACCAGCTGATCTGTGGCATCAACATCCAGGCCGTCTGCGAGGCGATCGCGCTCGGCCGGGCCTCCGGCGTGGATCTGGAGCAGATGCGCAGCGTGCTGCTCGGCGGCTCGGCGGCATCCTGGATGCTCGACAAGCTCGGCCCGGCGATGATCGCGGGCGATGCCGGGGCCGGCTTCCGCATCGACCTGATGCTGAAGGATCTGCGCCTCGTGCAGGAGCAGGCGCAGGCGCTCTCGGTGCCGCTGCCGGGCACCGCGCTCGTCACCAGCCAGTACATCGAAGCACGGGCTCATGGCGAAGGCGGCAACGGCAATCAGGCGCTGTTCAGGGTCTATGACCGCATGACGAACCGGGCCTGACCGCGGCCATGGGTCTCAATCTCGACTTCTCCGTCGTTCTGGAGCGCTGGCCGCTCTTCCTCGACGGCGCGGTGATGACGCTGCAGCTCGCTTTCATGGCGATCCTGATCGGCGGCGCGATCGGCACGTTCTGTGCCATCGGCCGCGGCAGCAGCAATCGCTTCATCGCGGCGCTCTGCGCCGGCTATGTCGAGACGATCCGCAACACGCCGCTGCTCGTCCAGATCTTCCTGGTTTATTTCGGTCTCGCCAGCATCGGCCTCAAATTCTCGGCCTTCTCTGTGGCGGCGGCGGCGCTCGCGATCAATGTCGGCGCCTATACCGCCGAAATCATGCGGGCGGGTTTCGAAGCGATCCCGCCCGGCCAGATCGAGGCGGCGGAAGGTCTCGCGCTCTCGCGCTTCCAGATCTACTGGCACGTCATCCTGCTGCCGGCGGTCGAGAAGGTCTATCCGTCGCTGACCAGCCAGTTCGTGCTGCTCATGCTGGCGTCTTCCGTCACCTCGCAGATTTCGGCCGAGGAGCTGACCGCGGTCGCCAACTACGTGCAATCCGACACCTATCGCGCCTTCGAGACCTACATCCTCGTCGCGCTCGCCTATATCGCGCTCTCGCTCGTCCTGCGCGCCGGCTTCTGGGCGCTGGGGCTCGTGCTCTTCCCGCGCCGCCGGCGCCTCGGCACGTCGCTCTAGAGGTCGATGATGGGCGGCTCCCTCAACGCGAACCATCTCCTCTTCCTCGGCCAGGGCGCGCTCTGGACCATCGGGCTGTCGGCGATCGCGCTGATCGGCGGCGGTCTCGTCGGTTTCCTGATCGCGCTCGCCCGGGTCTCGCCGAGCAAGGCCGTGCGCCTGCTCAGCGGCGCCTATGTGCAATTGATCCAGGGCACGCCACTGCTGGTGATCATGTTCCTCGGCTATTTCGGGCTCTCGGCGCTCGGCTTCTCGATCACGCCGCTCTGGGCCGCCGGGGCCTCGCTGACGATTTATGTCGGCGCCTATTTCGGCGAGATCTGGCGCGGCTGCATCCAGGCCGTGCCGCGCCCGCAATGGGAGGCGGCCGAGGGGCTGGGCCTCAGCCGCACGCAGCGCATGCTCAAGGTCATCCTGCCGCAGGCCATGCGCATCGCCACGCCGCCGACCGTCGGCTTCATGGTGCAGATCATCAAGAACACCTCGCTGGCCTCGGTCGTCGGCTTCGTCGAGCTCGCCCGCTCCGGCCAGATCATCAACAACTCGCTGTTCGAGCCCTTCCTGATCTACGCGATCATCGCCCTGATCTACTTCGCGCTGTGCTTCCCGATCTCGCTCCTCAGCCGGCGCCTCGAGCGTCGCATGGGCGTGGGCCGCGCGAAGCTGATGCCGGCCTGACGAGATGTGAAAGCCATGAGCCAGGAAAATCCCATCATCGAACGCCACACCGCTGAGCGCCCCATCGTCGTCCTCGACAAGGTCCATAAGAGTTTCGGCCCGCTCAAGGTGCTGGACGGCGTCAGCTTCACCGTCGCGCGCGGCGATGTGCTGGTGCTGATCGGCCGCTCCGGCTCCGGCAAAAGCACGGCGCTGCGCTGCATCGACCGCTTCGAGAAGATCGATTCAGGCGAGATCCGCGTCTGCGAACACCGCGTCGACGCCGCCGATATCGACCTGCGCGCCCTGCGGCAAGATGTCGGCATCGTCTTCCAGAGCTACAACCTGTTTCCGCACCTGACGATCGAGCAGAACATCACGCTGGCGCCGGTCTCGGTGAAGGGCATCAAGAGGGCCGAGGCCCGCGAGCTCGCCAAGGCGATGCTCGCCAAGGTCGGGCTGTCCGAGAAGCTCGACGCCTATCCCGAGCAGCTCTCCGGCGGCCAGCAGCAGCGCGCGGCGATCGCCCGCTCGCTCGCCATGCAGCCCAAGGTGATGCTGTTCGACGAGGTCACCTCCGCGCTCGATCCGGAGCTGACCGGCGAGGTGCTCAAGGTCATCGAGCAACTCGCTGCCGATGGCATGACCATGGTCATGGTCACCCATGAGATGGGGTTTGCACGGGGCATCGCCGACCAGGCGGTGTTCATGCACGCCGGAAGGGTCCACGAGGCCGGAAGTGCCTCGATCCTTTCCGCACCGGCGACGCCGGAACTCGCCCAGTTCGTCGGAACCGGGCTCTAACAACCAAAAACGGGAAGGACACCAAGGATGAAACATTTTCTCGCCATCGCCGTGCTCGGCACGACGGCTCTCGTCGGCGCAGGCCAGGCCGCCCGCGCCGACATGCTCGACGACATCACCAAGGCCGGCAAGATCCGCATCGCGACCGATCTGGCGATCCCGCCCTCGGGCATGATCGACGGCGCCATGAAGCCGACGGGCTCGGATGTCGAGACCGCCGAGCTGCTCGCCAAGGATTGGGGCCTGCAGCTCGAATTCGTGCAGACCACGGGTGCGACCCGCATCCCCAACGTCCAGACCAACAAGGCCGACATCATCATCTCGACGCTGTCGGTCACGCCGGATCGCGCCAAGGTCATCGACTTCTCCAAGCCCTATGCGGCGCTGCAATCGGTCGTCGGCTGCCTGAAGTCGCTCGATGTGAAGGGCTGGGACGACCTGAAGGGCAAGACGATCGCCGTCTCGCGCGGCACCACGCAGGACACGACGCTGACCAATATGAAGGAACGCGACCTCAAGCTCGCCCGCTTCGAGGACGACGCGACGATGGTCACGGCCGCCATCTCCGGCCAGGCCGACTGCGTCGCGACGTCGGCGACGATCGTCTCGCAGATCGGCGTCAAGGCGCCGGCGCGCGCCTTCGAGCCCAAGGTCTCGATCACCAATTTCGACCTCGCCATCGGCGTGAAGAAGGGCGAGCCCAAGCTGCTGGAGAAGCTCGACGCCTGGGTCGAGCAGAACCTCAAGAACGGCAAGCTCAACGCGATCTACAAGAAGTTCCACGGCACCGAGCTGCCCGCGAACATGCGCGGCTGATCGCTCCTCAAGCCGGCGCCCGCCCTGGGCGCCGGCCCCTTGCTCCAACCACAACAGGAAAACCCATGCGTCTCGTCATCGGCTCCGACCATGCCGGCTGGTCCCTCAAGCAGCACGTCATCGACCACATCAAATCGCTGGGTCATGAGGTCGTCGATGTCGGCTCCCATGACGACAAGCCGGTCGATTTCCCCGATATCGCCCGCGAGGTCGCCCGCAAGGTCACCTCCGGAGAGGCCGAGCGCGGCATCATGGTCTGCGGCACCGGCGTCGGCGCCTCGATCGCCGCCAACAAGATGAAGGGCATCCGCGCCGCCGTCTGCCACGACATCCACTCCGCCCATCAGAGCGTCGAGCATGACGACGTCAACGTGATGTGCATCGGCGCCAAGATCGTCGGTCCCTGGCTCGCCAGCGACCTGATTTCGTCCTATCTCTCGGCCGAATTCTCGACCGACGAGGACTTCCGACGCCGCGTCGAGAAGCTGCATCAGATGGATGCCGAAGGCTGAGCAGAGGATGGGCGCTCTATGATCCTGGTCTTCGGATCGATCAATGTCGATCTGGTCGCGCGGGTCGCGACCATTCCGGGGCCGGGCAAGACGGTGCTCGCTCCGTCCTATGAGCGCCATTTCGGCGGCAAGGGCGCGAACCAGGCCGTCGCGGCCGCGCGCCTTGCCGCGCCCGGCCGGGTCGCGATGGCGGCCTGTGTCGGCGATGACGGCTTCGGCCGGGAGTCGATCGACAACCTCGCCGCCAACGGCGTCGGGATCGAGCTGGTCCGGGCAGACGCCTCTCCGACCGGCTGCGCCTTCATCACCGTCGATGCGCGAGCGGAGAATGCGATCACGGTTGCCAGCGGCGCCAATCTTTCGCCGAAAGCGGAGGATGTGCCGGACGCGCTGCTGACCTCCGACGCGACGCTCGTGCTGCAGATGGAAGTCCCCTTCGCGCAATCGATTGCGCTCGCACGGCGCACGCGGCAGGCCGGCGGCAGGGTCATCTGGAATTGCGCGCCTGTGCCGGACGGTTTCAGTGCGGAGGATGCCAGCGCGCTGCTTGCCGCCAGCGATGTCCTGATCGTCAACGAGCACGAGGCGGCCGACATCGCCGCCATCCTTGGCAATTCTGGCGCCGGGATCGCCGGCTTCATCACGGGAACCACGACGAGCTGCATCGTCACGGCCGGCGCCGATGGTGCCTTTGCTCACACACCCGACGGCGAGACTTTTCATGTTCCGGCGCCGCGCATCGAACCCGTCGATACGACCGGAGCCGGCGACACCTTCGTCGGTGCCGTCGCCGCTGCGCTCGACGAGGGGCTCGGCCTCCGGCAGGCGCTCGACCTCGGTTGCCGCGCCGCCGCGCTATCCTGCCTCGCCCCAGGCGCGCAGGCCGGGATGCCGCACCGAAGCGCGCTCGGCTGAAAATGACGCGCTAGGATTCCGCACGCCGCCTGCGCCTTTCCAGCCAATCCAGGATTCGGGTGACCAGCCGCGCCATCGGGCGCTGCAGGAGCGGCGTGTCCATCGCCAGCAGCAGGAGGCCCAACGGCAGCATCCAGAGCCCGAGGACCGGGAGGATCGACAGGCATCCGCCGATGATGAGCAGCGCTCCCGCAGGCAGTCGCACCCACCGCGACGCCGGGTGGCGAAGCCACCGCATCCAGGCCGCCAGACGCGGCGGCAGTTCGCGATCCAGGCGCTTGAACGCGCGCCGCAATTCTTGCTGTCCCAGGTTCATGAGGGAACGATGACGCCCGAGTGGGGCGGGAATGCAGATGGAACTCTCTCGCTGACGCATGGGAGGGATCAAAGATCGTGGGTTGCGCGTTCATCCGTCATCGAGACGAACGGTCGAACCATGACGATCGAGACGGAAGAACAGTACCGAGAGGCTGTCGAGCGATTGGAAGCCTTGGCGGAGACGCCCGACGAGGCGCGGGACGAAGCCGCATTTCTCGACCTGTCCGCCGCCATGCTGGCCTATGAGATGCGGCCGGCCTCGGTCCCGAAGGAATAGGAGGCGACATGTTTTCATTCTTCTCCTCCAACCCCTGGCGCGAAGCGAATCCCGGGCGCGCCATCGTCCGCTGCGAGGATGATTACGAGCGCGCGGTCCAGCGAGTCGCCGAACTGGGAAATCCTGCTGCCGGTTCGCCGGAGGAGCTCGAGCTGATCGGTCTCCTCGAAGCGATCGAGAAATGGGAAGCCCGCCACGACGACGATGACGACTGGTCCTAGGAGGTTCAGCCCGCGTCGCGCCCGGCCCAGCGCTCGACGGAATGGTTGATCGCCAGCAGCAGGATGGCGAGAGCCGTTGCCGAGAGGACGATCGCATGATCGCCGAGGCCGGCCGCGCAGCCCAGCGCTGCCGTGACCCAGACGGCCGCGGCTGTGGTCAGGCCCCTCGGCGCCTCATCGCCCTTCCGCAAGACGATGACGCCCGCGCCGAGGAAGCCGATACCGGTCAGCAATCCTTGCACGACCCGGCTCGCGGCGTCCGCCTCATGCGGTTCGCTGAAGATCGTGGCGGCCGCGGCCGTGCCGAGGCCGACAAGCCCGAAGGTGCGGATGCCGGCAGCCCGCTGCTTGATGGTTCGTTCCCAGCCGACGACGATGCCCGCCGCCATGCCAGCGAGCAGCCGCAGCACGAGATCGACTTCGCCCCAGACATCGAAATTCATCATCATTCTCCGCGGTTGCTCGGTGCGGAGAGTGCAACGCGCCTGGCGTGATTCCGTTCGATGGACGCTGGGAAGAGGAGCTGCGCGCGATGAAACGAGCGCCGCCTTGAGAGCGCGTTCGCTTCTCGCACCTCAGCCTGAGGCCGCCATATGCCGGCGCGCCTTACCGGAACGGCGGCGAGTATTGCAGCCCGCCTTGCGTCCAGAGTGCATTGGGGCCGCGCTGCAGCTTCATCGGCGAGCTCATGCCGAGATTGTGTTCGAAGCTCTCGCCGTAATTGCCGATCGTGGCGATGATCCGCACCGCCCAGTCGTTGGTGACGCCGAGCCCCTCGCCATATTTGCCGTCCTTGCCGAGGAAGCGGCGGATCTCCGGATTGGTCGAGGTTTCGGCGAGCTCCCTGACATTGGCCTTGGTCACGCCGAGCTCCTCGGCATTGATCAGGGCGAACAGCGTCCAGCGGACGAGATTGAACCAGCTGTCGTCGCCGCTGCGCACCCACGGGCCGAGCGGCTCCTTCGAGATCACCTCCGGCAGCACGACATGCTCTTCCGGGTCGCGGAACTTGAGCAGGTTCGCCGAGAGCGCCGAGACGTCCGTGGTGTAGGCGTCGCAGCGGCCGGACTCATAGGCCTTGAGGGCATCCTCCGCCGTGCCGAAGGCGGCGACCGCGTATTTCATCCTGGTGCGGCGGAAATAGTCGGCGAGGTTGAGCTCGCTCGTCGTGCCCTGCGCGACGCAGATCGAGGCGCCGTCGAGCTTGCTGGCGCTGGCGACGCCGAGCTTCTTTGGCACCATGAAGCCCTGGCCGTCATAGTAATTCACCCCAGTGAAGGTGACGCCCTGGCCGGTGTTGCGCGCCAGCGTCCAGGTGGTGGTGCGCGGCAGGACGTCGACCTCGCCGGCCTGCAGGGCGATCAGACGGTCCTTCGAGGTCAGCGGAACGAAGGCGGCCTTCTCCGTATCGTTGAAGAGCACAACGGCGAGCGCACGGCAGATGTCGATGTCGAAGCCCTGCCAGCGGCCGTTGGCGTCCTGCGTCGAGAAGCCGGCGACCCCGGTGCTGGTGCCGCAGATGATCTTGCCGCGGTCGCGGACCGTCTTGAGCGTGTCGGCCGATACAGCCGTCGTTGCCAGGCCCGCCGCGGCCAGAGCGATTCCAAATCCGGTGATGATGGTCTTCATCAGACTTCCCCTTTTTATGGTTGGTTTTCGACAAAGCAGTTCCTGCGCGGCGGGAACGGCCCGCCGCGTTCGCTTTCCTTTTTCTGTCGTTGGCTTCAGGCGGCGCTGGCCGCCGGCACTCTTTCCAATTTCACGAGCAGGGCATCGAGGTCGTTCCAGAGGTCGTCGGGATCCTCCAGTCCGATGCTGATGCGCAGGACCGTGCCCTCGTAGGTCCAGGGATTGACCGTGCGGTCGCCAGCCACGGCCATCGGGGCGATGAGGCTGCGCGTGCCGCCCCATGAGGCGCCGATGGCGAAGACCTTGAGCGCGGTCAGCGCCGCTTCGAGCGTTGCCTCCGCGACCGGCCTCAGCACGGCGCTGAACACGCCCGAGGAGCGGCCCATGTCGCGCTTCCAGATATCGTGGCCGGGGCAGGAGGGCAGGGCGGGATGCAGCACGGTCTCGACCGCGGGCGATTTCGTCAGCCGGCGCGCGAAATCCTCCGAGACTTTGCCCATATGGGCGACGCGCAGGCCCATGGTCTCGATGCCACGCAGAGCGAGCTGGCATTCGTCGGGCGAGACGCCGACGCCGAAGGCGCGCAGCGTCTCCTTCATCTTTTCGCGCAACGCCATGTCCTTGACCGTGACCGAGCCGAGCAGCAGGTCGGAATGGCCGCCGACATATTTGGTCAGCGCCTCGCAGGCGAAATCGGCGCCATGCTCCAGCGGCTTGAAGATCAGCGGTGTCGCCCAGGTGTTGTCGCAGCCGACCAGCGCGCCCTTTGCCTTGGCCGCTGCGACAATGGCCGGCACATCCTGCACCTCCATCGTGCCGGAGCCCGGCGACTCGACCCAGACCAGCTTGACGGTCTCGTCGATGAGATCGGCGATCCCTGAGCCGATCAGCGGATCGTAGACGCCATAGGCGATGCCGCGCGGCGCCAGATATTCGGCACAGAAGCTGCGCACCGGCGGGTAGACATGATCGGGGATCAGCACCTTGTCGCCCGGCATCAGCACCGAGAGCATGACGATGGTGACGGCAGCTTGGCCCGAGGGGACGAGCACCGTGCGCACGCCGCCATGGAGCGCGGTGAGCTGCGCCTCCAGCGTCCGGGTCGTCGGGGTGCCGTGCAGCCCATAGGTATAGCCGTCGAAGCCGCGATATTTGCGCGCGGCGAAAGTCTTGGCGTCGGGATAGACGATGGTCGAGGCGCGGTGTGTCGGCACGGCGAGGCTGGCGTAGCCGTCCTCGTTGACGCGGGGGTGGTGAACGCAAAGTGTCAGGTCGTGCATGGTCGTTTCCCTTGCCGGGCGGTGTCGTCGCGCTCTTCAAAACGCGTTCAGGCAAGGGTAGCGGCGCAGCAGCGCGTTACAATTCGAGCCAAGGCATAGCTCGATGCCGAATTATTATACCTCGTCAGCGGGCTTCCATGAGGCAGTCGATGAAATCGCGCACGAGCTGCGACTTCGGCCTGTCGGGAGGGAGAATGAGCAGGCTGCGGCTCTGCACTGCCGGTTCGAAGGGCCGCAGGACGAGGCGGCGCTGGTCATGGCCGGCGATCGCATAGGGGCTGACCAGCCCGACGCCGACGCCCTCCGACACCAACGCACAGACCGTCGCGGCGTAGATCGTCTCGACGACCACGCGGGGTGGCGCCGCGCCTGCCTCCGACATGATCATGTCGAAGCGCTGGCGCGCGCGATCCTCCGGCACATAGGCGACGAAGTCGACGCCCGACAGGTCATGCGGGCCGATCGTCTCCCGCTCCGCCAAGGGGTGGCCGAGCGGGATGGCGCAGAGAGCACGCGGCTGGACGAAGGGCTGATGCACCACGCCGGTCACATCGATCTCGTCGGCGGCGAGGCCCACGTCGAAGGTGCCGGCGGCGATGCCGTCCCTGACATCGCGCGACGGCAGGACCATGAGCGTCACCGTGGCGTCCGGGCGCAGATGGCGGAAGCGCAGCACGGCATTCGGCACGATCGAGGAACTCAGGGCCGACAGGGTGGCGACGCGCAGTTGCCCGGCGCCGTAGTCCCGGATACGGGCGGCGCTCGCCCGCAGCCTGTCCATGCCCCGGAAATTGGCTTCGACTTCCGCGAAGAAGGTTCGCCCTTCCGGCGTCGGCACGATCCGGTTGCGCACGCGGTCGAACAGCGCGAAGCCCAGCGATCTTTCGAGCTCTGCGATCAGCCGGCTGATACCGGGCTGGGTGACCCCGAGGATCTCGGCCGCGCGCGAGATGGTCCCCGCCTTCATCACGGCGGCGAAGACCTCGATCTGGCGGCTATTCATCCTGATGGCCCCGAAACTTTCGCCGAGGCCACTCTTAGCCGCATCGAGGCGCCGTCACCAAGATGCAAGGAGGTCCTGCGCCGAGGTCGACGTGCGTCCGCATCTCCATTCGGTATCGTCGCTGGACCGTTTCGGGTGGCGCTTACGGGCCGTAGACCGTCTTCCAGTCGTTCTTCATATCGACGACCAGCCAGCCCCTCGACGGAGCTTCGTCCAAGGCCTTGTCGAGCTTTCCGATATGGGATTGGCGATCATAGGCATATTCGCGCTCGGCGTCGGTGTGGTGAACGATGAGCGCGAAGCGCGGGCCGGTGTTGAGGGTCGTCCACTGCAGCATCTGCAGATCGCCGTCGGAGTTGCCGGCGGCGAAGACCGGTCGCCGGCCGATGAATTTGGCGATGCCGACGGGCTTGCCCGGGCCGTCGTCGACAAAGTCGACCTCGGGCAGCCGTTGCAGGGCCGGCTTGTCGCCGGAGAGCTCGTATTTGAGCTTGATGCTCGACCCGACGACCTGTTCGGGTGGGATGCCGTAGGCGGCCTCGACCCAGGGGCGCATGAACTCCAGCCCGCCGCCGGACACGATATAGGTCTTGAAGCCGTTTGCCCTGAGATAGGCGAGCAGCTCGACCATCGGCTTGTAGACGAGCTGGTTGTAGGGCCGGTTGAACTTCGGATGCCTTGCGTTCGCCATCCACTCCCTGACGATCCGCTCGAACTCGGCGCTGTCCATGCCGGCATGGGTCGCCATGAGGAGTTCTTCGATGCCCTTGACGCCGGTGGCGGCGACTCCCTTCAGATCCCCGGCAAGCAGCGACTTGAAGGGCTCCTGCGTCTGCCATTCCGGCTTGCCGGGCGCCAGCGCCTTGACCCGGTCGACCAGGAACATGCCCTGGAAGTAGTTCGGCTGCTCCGACCAGAGCGTTCCGTCATTGTCGAAGGTCGCGATGCGCTCTGCCACCGGAACGAAGTCCGGGCCGCCTTCCTTGGTGACCTTCTCGACGAAGGCCTTGATCGCCTGCTTGGCGCTGCCCTCGTTCCAGGATGGAAGCGGATCGGCCTGCGCCGCGACGGGGCCGACGCCGAAGGCAAGCCCCATGGACACGAAAGCGGCTGCGGCAAGGGTTTTCCGTCTCGTGACGGGCACTGGAGATGAGACGGATTGATCCATGATGTGCCTCGCCGCATGTGTCATCGCGACGGACATCGAACTACATCCGGCTCTGGTCAGAAAGCTTGTAACTGTTACGGAGCGCTTGAGGGCTTGCCCCCGCTTGGGACAGCCGTCCGCTCAATCCGCTTCGGCGGGGGCAGGGGCAATCTCGGCCAGCGACAGCTCCATGACGGCCTGCGTGCCGCGGCCGCCGGTGTCGTCGTAGCGAAGCTCGGTGCCCAGGCTTTTCGCCATCGCGCGGACGATCTTGCTGCCGAGACCCGTTCCCTTCACCGTGCCCGAGCCGTTCCAGCCGATCCCGTCATCGAGCACCTTCAGCGTGGCTCTGTCAGCCGTGGAGGACAGGCTCACGCGCACTTCGCCCTCGCCGTTCGGATAGGCGTATTTGAGCGCATTGGTGACGAGCTCGGTCGCGATCAGCCCGATCGAGATCGCCTTGTCGGTCTTCACCAGCACCGGCTCGGCGTCGAACCGGATGGTCGGCATCTGGCCGGAGCTGCCCAGCGACTGGGCGAATTCGTCAAGCAACGAACGGAGATAGCCGGCGAGATCGACCGCCCGGACATCATCCGAGGTGTAGAGGCTGCGGTGCAGGTTGCCGATCGCGGTGATGCGAGCCTGCGTCTCGGCGAGGGCGGCCTTGGCGCCGGGGTCCTCCACGGAATTGGCCTGCATCCTGACGAGCGAGCCGACGAGCGACAGGCTGTTGGCGACGCGATGGTTGACCTCGGCCAGCAGCATGACGGCGCGGTCACGCGCCGCGCGGACATCCCGCTCGGCCTGCTCGCGCGCCCGCGTCAGGCGGGCCTTGGCGACGGCATGCTCCAGCGCCGAGGTCAGCAGGATCTCGAAATCCTCGCCGACCGTCTTGACGACGTAGTCCATCGCGCCCGCCTTCAGGGCGGTGACAGCGATCGACAGCTCCGAAGATGCCGTCACATAGATCACGGGCAGGGGGGCTTCGCTGGTCGCGAGTGCCGCCAGAACGTCGAGGCCCGAGGCCGTGCCGAGGTCGTGGTCGAGGATGACCACGTCCAGCTCTCCTGCAGCGGCGCGAGCAAGGCCGGCCTCGGCGGTCTCGACATGCTCGACGACGTAGCTATGGCGCGCCAGCATGCGCTGCACGAGCCGTCCGAGCGTGGCGTCGTCGTCGATATACAGAACGTTGATGGGCCGATTCGGCATCAGCAGCGGCCACGCAAGGTGGTCATGGTGTTTCCGGGACCTGAATGACGGCGAAAAACAGCCCGAGCTGGCGGATCGCATGGGCGAAGCCGTCATAGTCGACGGGCTTGGTGATGTAGACGTTGGCGCCGAGATCGTAGCAGCGCTGGATTTCGCGGCTGTCGTCCGTCGTTGTCAGCACGACGACGGGGGAGCGCTTGGTGTGGATGTTCGCCTTGACCTTCTCCAGGATGTCGACGCCGCCCATGTCGGGCAGGTTCAGGTCGAGCAGGATCAGCAACTGGCGGCCGGCGCTGACGCTGCCGGAGCCGTCCGGACCCAGCAGATAATTCAGCGCATCCGTTCCGTTGGCGAAGGGGATGATCTCGTTGCTGACCCCCGCACGGCGAATGTTCTTCTCGATGAGGCGGGCATGGCCCTCGTCATCCTCGATCATGACGATCGATACGGGTTTTCCGTTGGTCACGCTTCGGCACTCCGTTTGTAGGCCGCAAGGTCCGGCGGCAGGGTGACCGTAAAGGTCGTGCCCTTTCCAAGTTCTGAGCGCACGCCGATGTCGCCGCCCAGATTGCGCACCAACGTCCGCACATGGGCGAGGCCGATTCCCTCGCCGGCGGTGTTCTGGACGCCGGACCGGCGGAACAGCTCGAAAATGCGCTCGCGGTCGCTGGCCGCGATGCCGCGGCCATTGTCCTCGATCTCGATTCTGACCCAGCCGCCGCGCTCGCGCCGCGTCCGGACGGATATCTGGATCGGCCGCTCCGGCGCCCGATACTTGATGGCGTTGTCGAGGAGATTGCCCATGATCTGGTCGAGCGAAAGGCGGTCGCTGACGATGCGCGGCGCCTGGGAGTCGATCGTGATTCCGCCGCCGTCCTCGTCGCTCGCCTGGTGATGGACCGCTGCGGCTGCGGCCTCGATCAGCGCCGTAAGATCGACGCTCTCGATACGCAGCTCCCTGCGCCCTTCGCGCGAGATCTTGAGGATGGCGTTGATCAGCCCGTCCATCTTGCGGGTCGAGGACCGGATGAAGCCGATCGCCTCGGTCACGTCGACGCGCAGCGCTTCCTCGGCTTCGGCCTTCTGCTCGGGCGAGGCGGCTGGGCCGGCGGCGACATAGGTGTCGATCGGCTTGAACATCGCCTCCAGCTCGCTGGTGAAGCCCATGATGTTGACGAGCGGCGCCCGCAGGTCATGCGTCACGATGTAGGCGAAGCGCTGGACCTCCTCATTCGCCTTCACGAGCGCATCGGTTCGCTGGCGGACCCGCTCCTCCAGGCCGACATTGAGTGTCTCGACCTCGCGGCGGGTGGCGACCAGCTCGCGCGTGTAGCTGATGATCGTCCAGCTTGCCGCGCCTGCCATCGCCAGGATCAGGATGGCGCCGATGATCGTCGTCCAGCGCAGCCGGGTGGAGGCCGTGATCTGGGCGTCCATCGCCTCCCGCAGTTCCGCTTCGGACTTGTTCAGGATCGCCGCGAGGTCAGTCCGGATCTCGTCCATCAGCTGCTTGCCGGCTCCGGTTCCGACCACGGCGAGTGCCGCTTCGAAATCGCCGTTGCGCGCCGGCGCGAGCGTCGATGCGAGCTCCGCCATCTTCTGGTCGAGGCGGCTCGACAGCCGCTTTACGTTCGGCTCGACCTCGCGCAGGTTTGCAACCGCCCGTTCAAGCCGCGCCTTGTTATCCGGCAGATTGGCGACTGCAGCCGTATAGGGCTCGAGATAACTCTCGTCGCGGGTGAGCAGATAGCCGCGTTGTCCCGTCTCGGCATCCTGAACGCGCGAAAGCAGATCGGCAGAAGCGCTGCGAACCGCGCGCGCCGCCGTGACCTCGCCGAAATAGCGCTCGCTGGCGGTCGTAAGCCACAGCGAGGTCGAAACGATGATGACCAGTACGGCGATGCCGACGGCCAACAGAAAGGCGTTCGAGCGTCGGAAGAACGCCTGGGAAATCGGCATCGAGCAAACCAGTGGGGGATCGTTCCGGTGTCTTGGCCAATTGCGCAGCGCAGGGCAATAGCAAATGACATTGCGCAGACGGACCCGGCGTGCAGCGCAGAATGCGCGGGGCCGATTCTGCGGGCGATGCGTCGTCTCGCCCTCGTCAGCGACGAAAACAGCTCCGGTTCGCATGGAATCAGTTGAGAACGGCTTGGCCGAACCGGCCGGGATCGTGTCAGATGGCGGAACCGCAACGGACGTGGCCGACCGATGACGCTCGCCTTGATCAAGCGCCTTCTCGAGCCCGCCACGACGACCGTGATCGGCGGGTCTGCCGAAACGGATGAGCTGGCGAGGCAAATCCGTGCCGGGGGATATCGCGGCAATCTGGTCGTGCTCGCGGGGGTGGACGAGCTGCCATCGATGCCCCCGACCGATCTCGTCATCGCCTCCAGCGAGGCTGCGGAGAGGACCTTGGCCGCGGCGACACAACGCGGATGCGCTGGTTTGCTTGTACCAGACGGGGAGGCTGCCGACCGCGCCCGCCTGCGCGTGGCCGCCCGCGCGGCCGGCATGAGACTGGTCGGGCCGTCATCTCTCGGCATCGCCGCGCCGCGCCTCGGCCTCAACGCGACCGCGGTGCCCGTACAGCTTTCCGCGGGAACGCTCGCGCTGGTCGCGCAGTCCAACTCCGTGGCTGCGGGCATCCTGGCCTGGGCCGCGCGGCGCGAGATCGGCCTGTCCGGAGCCGTGGTGGTGGGCGAGGGGGCCGATGTCGATATCGCCGACTGCCTCGATCATTTCGCGGCGGATCCGGTGACGCGCACCATCCTGCTGGCCATCGACGACGTCACCGATGCCGGGCGCTTCCTGTCCTCGGCGCGGGCTGCCGCGCGAATCAAGCCCGTGCTCGTGCTGCGACCGCCGCGCCTGGAGGTTGCGTCGTCTGCCCTGACCCATGCCGGGTTGATCGTCACGAGCGATGGCGCGCATGACGCGGCCTTTCATCGGGCCGGACTGCTGCGTGTGAACGATCTCGACGAGCTCTTCGCGGCGGCGGAGACGCTCGGGCGTACGCGTGCGGCCGCTGCCGGCCGGCTCGCCATCGTGAGCAACGGCGAAGGACTTGCAGCCCTCGCCGCCGGCCGATTCCGTCAGGCCGGAGGCGCGCAGCTACCGCGCGCGGAGCCCGAGATCGTCCGCAGCGCGCAGGATTATCACGACGCGGTCTCTCGCCTGCTGGCGGAAGAGACGGTCGATGCGGTGCTCGCGCTCAACGCGCCGGTTGCTCCCGCCGATCCGCTGGATTGCGCCCGCGCGGTCGCCAGCGCTCGCGGCACCTCTCGGACCAAACCCGTCCTCGCGGCATGGATCGGCGCGGGCGAAAGCGCTGCAGCGATCTTCGCCGCAGCCGGGATTCCCTCATTCTCCACGGAACAGGAAGCAGTGGTGGGGTTCCAGCATCTCACCCGCCACGCCCGGCTGATCAAGGAGCTGATGGCGACTCCGCCATCGATCGACGAACAATATCTGCCCGATGTCGCCGCCGCGGAGGCGATCATCGAGCGGGCGCTCGGAGAACATCGGAGCTGGCTCGAACCGGACGAGGTCGCGCGGCTGCTCACGCTGTTCCGGATTCCCATGCTCGATCTCGTCATTGCTCCGGATGTCGAGGCGGCCGTCGCGGCGGCAGAGGTGCAATTCGGTGCAGGGCGGACGGTCGCTCTCAAGATCGTCTCTCCCGACATTCCGCATAAATCCGATATCGGCGGCGTCGAACTGGACCTGGCCAATGTCGGCGCGGTCCGTGCGGCCGCAGAGAATATGACAGAGCGTCTCCGCCGGCTGCGACCGGAGGCTGACTTGGCCGGCTTCATGGTGCAGCCGATGGCCCATCGCGCCAAGGCACGGGAGCTGATCGCCGGCTTCGCCACGGATGCCTGCTTCGGGCCGGTGATCGTCTTCGGCCGTGGCGGCACGGCGGCCGAGCTGATCGCCGATACGCATGTCGCGCTGCCGCCGCTTGATCTCGCTTCGGCCGAGAGCCTGATCTCGCGCACGCGGGTTTCGCGCATCCTGGCGGCCTATCGCGACGTGCCTGCCGCTGACCGGCGGGCGGTCGCCACCGTGCTGGTCGCGCTGGGGCAGATGGCGTCCGAGCTGCCGCAGATTCGGGAGCTCGATCTCAACCCGGTGCTTGCCGATGCGAACGGCGCCATCGCGGTCGATGCCCGCATCGCGCTCGAACCAGACCCCACACGCCGCCGCCGCCCGGCGATCCGTCCGTATCCTGCCGCCTGGACAAGGCGGCTGATGCTGGGTGACCGCAGCTTTTCGGTGCGCCCGATCAAGCCGGAGGACGAACTCCTGATCGGCGCGATGCTGAACCGGGTCACCCCGGAGGACCTGAGGCTACGGTTCTTCGCGCCGCTGAAATCCTTCAGCCACACGTTCCTGGCGCGCCTGACCCAGCTCGACTATGCGCGGGAAATGGCGTTCCTCGCCATCGAGGACGAGAACGGCGAGGCGGCCGGCGCGGTCCGGCTGCATGCCGACCCCGGTCATGTCGAGGCCGAATACGCGATCCTGCTTCGCTCGGACCTGAAAGGCATGGGCCTCGGCCGCGCATTGATGCTGTTGATGATCGACTGGGCCAGAGCCGAAGGCATCCGGCGCGTTCATAGCCAGGTGCTGGCGGAGAACGGGCCGATGCTGACGCTCTGCCAGAGCCTCGGCTTCGAGATCGCCTTCGACCCGGATGACATATCGGTCAAGCGCGTCACCCTGCGCCTGGATACGCCCGGTCGTTCCGATGGGTGAAAGCCTGTCAGCCTGAGCCTATCGCTTCGCCCCTCCTCGGGAGGAGGGGCCGAGTTCCGGACATCAGAAGCGATAGTTGAGGCCCGCCTTGAGCACATGGCCGCCATTGGAGCCTTCCGAACGGCCGAAGGGCAGGATCGCCTTGACCCCGTTCGAGCTGACGTAGTTGTACTCGGCCTTTGCCGAAAGACCGCCCGCAAAGGCCTGCTCGAGACCGGCGCCGACGAGATAGCCGCCTTTCCACCCGTCCGAGACGCCGGAGCCGCTCGGCGCTTCGAACTCCGTCATGGCATAGCCGGCCGTGGCGTAGAGCAAGGTTCGATCGAAGCTGAGACCGAGCCGCCCCTTGCCGGCAATGCGCCAGTTCTGCTCGACGCGGGCTCCGTCGATGAGCCGCTCGGAGCCGCCCATGTACGAGCCCTCGACCTCGACGCCCGCGACGGCCGGACCGAACTGCATGTTGTAGCCGCCCTGAAGACCGCCGACGAAGCCGTTGCGGTCGGACGAGAAGCTGAAGCTCTTGCCGAAGGCGAGGCCGCCATGGGCGCCGAGATAGAAGCCCTGCCAGCGATAGGCGGGTTGCTCATAGTATTCCGCGGGCGGGTTTTGATAACGGCCGCGAAAATCGGCGGCGCTGGCCGTCAGCGGCAACAGGCCGCCGACCATGGCGAAGGCAAACAGGGAACGAAACATCGAACTCTCCATGACGATCCCGGCGCGTGGAGGAGATATGTTTACGCGCCGTCGATGCATTCATGGTCGAGCCGCTGCATTGCAGCTAAATTGGACGCCCTGAGTATTTACATGATTATTGTGAATTTATTTTAGATAAAATGCCGTTCTTGTTAGTATTTATTTAGTCTTTTGTTTTGTCGCGTCGACGAGAGGCAGTGTCAACCTGAAGCATGCTCCACCGAGCGGGCTTTCGACGACCGAAACCTGGCCTGCATGCCGATGCACGATCTCGCGGACGAGGTTGAGTCCCAGCCCGGCGCCATGGTCGCGTGGCTGCAGGCGGTGAAACGGTTCGAAGATCGCGTCGCGTTCAGCTTCCGGAACGCCTGGCCCCTCGTCCATGACTTCGACGGTGCCGGCGGCTTCGACATTCACGAGGATCCGGCCGCGGCCGCCGCCATGCTCGATCGCATTCTGGATCAGGTTGGTGACGACGCGCTCGAGAGAGCCTGAATCGCCTTCGACGACAACGGGGGCATCGGCCCCTTCGAGGGAGAGTTCGTAGCCGCCGGCGATCGCCAGCGGGGCGAGGTCGGCGACGACGGTTCGGCACAAGGCCACGAGATCGAGATGGCGAAAGCGCGTCTCGTCATGGCTGAGGCGCTGCATGTCCAGCAACTGTTCGGCAAGGCCGGTGATCCGGGCCGTATCCGTCTGCAATTTCGTCCTGAGCGCGTCCGGGGGCATCGAGTCCAGCCGGGTCTGCAGAATGGCGATCGGGGTCCTCAGTTCGTGGGCGGCATCGAGGATGAAGCGGCGCTGGCGCTCGTAGCCCTCGTCGAGCCGCTGCAATGCGCCGTTGATCGCGCTGACCAGAGGGTGGATTTCCGTCGGCACGTCGGCCCTGGGCAGACGATAGCCACGCCGGTCGACATCGATGAACTCGGCCGCCTTCGCAACCACGGCGACGCGGGAGAATGCGCGGCTGACGATCCAGGGGATGACGATGACCGTCACGATCACGAGGAGGATGAGGATCGGGATCATCAGCAGATTCGACAGGAGCAGGACGGCAAAAGTCATGCTGAAGACAGGGCCTTTGCCGATCACCGTGAAGTCGCCGGCCGGCCCGGAGGCGCGCCGCGCCACGGCGAGATAGGTGAAGGGCGGCTGGCTGTCGCGAATGTCGACGAAGTAAATGCTGTCGAGGTGGCGCGCCATCGTCCGGTAGATCGCCGGGACGTCTCCGGTCTCGACGATTTCTCCACGGCTGCTGCGTGCCACGAACCAGAAGTCCGGCGCCGTGCGGCGCAGCTCGACCAGTTCCCCGGTTTCCTGCAGGCGCAGGGTGCCGTCCGGTTCACGCACGATCGCCCGGGCTGCCGCCTCGGCGAATTGGGGATTGATCAGGAACACGCCTTCGCCGACCTGCAGGATGTAGGCGACGAAGGCGGTGCCGAAGGCGAACAGCACGGCGATCTGGAACAGCAGGAGCTGGACGATCAGCCTGCGGCGCAGCGAGCGCGGCCAGCCCAGTTTCATGCGCAGGGCCGCAGCAGGTATCCGACGCCGCGGATGCCGTGGATCTCGACGCCGGCTTCCGCGTCGGCGAGCTTCTTGCGCAGGCGAGAGATGTGCGAATCCAAGGCGTTGGAGGCGATTTCGTCGTCGTAGCTGTAGACCGCGTCCTCGAGCGCGCTGCGCAGCACGGTGCGCCCCTGGCGGCGCACCAGCGCCTCGAGCGCAAGCAATTCCCGGCGCCGCAGATCGAGCGGCGTCTCGCCGATCCGCGCTTCGCGCCCGTCGAGATCGAAGACGAGCCGGCCGATCCGGATATGCATGGGCTGGCGTTGCGCCGGCCGCCTGAGCACCGCACGGATACGGGCGAGCAGTTCCTCCACGGCGAATGGCTTGGCGATGTAGTCGTCCGCGCCGTGATCGAGCCCGTCGACACGTTCCGGCAGGGAGCCACGCGCTGTCAGGACGATGACCGGCACGTTGCTGGCGCGCGCTCTCACATGCCGGATGAGGCCGATGCCATCGCCATCCGGGAGTTGGCGGTCGAGTATCACGACGTCATGAACCCGGTCGTCGACCGCCGCCATGGCGAGACCCAACGTCGCGACATGGTCGATCACGGCGTCATGCCGTTGGAGCGCAGCCGTCAAGGCGGCCGCCAACTCCGGTTCGTCTTCCACCAGCAGCAGGCGCATCAGGTACCCATAAACCGAAACGATCTCGTCTCGACAATCTCTCCCTTAGCTTGTGCGAACATTACGGCGGGAAAGATATGAGGCCCGGCGTCATCGCGGACGCTGGGGTTGGCTAAGAGAGGATGATGCCGAGAGAGGCTTTACCTCGGGCATTTTTGCTTGCTGAAAGCGCCTTGCTCCGCAAAGGTAATCGGAGTCTTGAGCCGTTTCATTGGAGAATGGATGACGATGATCCGGGGTGTGGCGCTGCTGGCGGATGTTTCGGCCATCGCATCGGCGGCACTGCCGAAGCTCCCGGTAGAGGCGCAATGACCGAGAGCCCCGCTAGCACCGTTCCTCTCGGACGGCCGATCGCCGGGATGACGCCCAGCCTCATCGGCTTCGGCGGTGCGCCGCTTGGCGATCTCTATGCCCATCTTGACGAGGCCACGGCACAGGCGACGGTCGCTGCCGCGCTCGCGGCGGGTATCAATCTCGTCGACACCTCGCCGCTCTACGGGCACGGCCTGTCTGAACACCGCATCGGCGCGGCGCTGCGCACGGTTCCGCGCGAGAGCGTCATCCTCTCGACCAAGGTCGGGCGCTGGATGCAGCCCGGCGGGCCGAAGCATGACGGTTCGGGCTATCGCGGCGGCCTGCCGCATCCGGCCGTGATCGACTACTCCTATGATGGTGCGATGCGCTCGCTGGAGCAGTCGCTCCTGCGGCTCGGCACCGACCATGTCGACATCCTGCTGATCCACGACGTCGATGTCTGGACGCATGGCGACATGATGGAGCAGCGCTTCGCCGAGGCGATGGGCGGCGCCTACAAGGCGCTGGAAAAGCTGCGCGCGACAGGCGCGGTCAAGGCCATCGGAGTCGGCGTCAACGAAGCCGAGATGTGCGAGCGTTTCGCCCGCGCCGGGGATTTCGACGTGATGATGCTGGCGGGGCGCTACACGCTGCTGGAGCAGGGCGCGCTCGATAGCTTCCTGCCGCTGGCTCTGGAAAAGAAGATCGCCGTGATGCTGGCCGGCGTCTTCAATTCGGGCATCCTCGCCACCGGAGCCCGCGAAGGGGCCTACTATAACTATCAGCCGGCGCCGCCCGCGATCCTCGCCAGAGTCGCCCGGATCGAGGCGGTCTGCGCCGCGCATGGTGTGGCGCTGCCGCAAGCGGCTCTCGCTTTCGCCGCTGCCCATCCGGCCGTCGCCAGCATCGTGCTCGGCGCCGTGACGCCCGGCGAGATCGCACGCAATCTCGATCTGGTCACCATGCCGGTGCCGGCCGGCCTGTGGAGCGATCTCAAGACCGAAGGGCTGGTCCCCGGCCATGCGCCGCTGCCGATATGACCGGAGTGGAGCGCTGAAGCGCGCCGTCGCTCGCTACCAGGGCCGGCGCGGGCCGGTGTCGATGTGGATCAGCCCGTTCCAGTAGACATGATGACCACCGACCTCCGGCAGGTTGCGGGCCCATTCCAGCACGACGCGCGGCCGCACGCCCGGGACGCGGAAGTCCATGGCCTGGCAGCCCTTGTGATAGGAGCCGCGTCTCGCCCGCCAGGGCGGCCGCCAGGTCGAGGTCACCTTCACCGCGCCGTAGCGGTCGACGATCTTCACGAGGATCTGCTTCAGCGGGGCGGGCAGGCAGGCGATCGAGGTGCCCGGATCGGTCGAGACACCCGGCCGCTCGGGCTTCTCGTTCGGGTCGAAATCGGGCTCGGCGCCGGCCTTCTGTCCAGGCGTGAGCTTCGGCCATTCTACGCCCTCGTCGTCGTCCGGCTCGCCGGGCGCGGGCAGGGTGCCTTCGGCGGGCGGTGTCGCCGATGCGGGGGGGGCGCCTGGAGTCTCTGTCGACGGCGCGGCAGGCGGGGTGTCCTGAGCCGCGCTGCGAGTCGAAGGGGCCGTCGTGGTGGGCGCTGCCGATGGCACGACGATATCCGGCAGCTTCGGCGTGCCTTCCAGATCGAGATCGAAGGGACGCTGCGGCGGCAGCGGCGCGCGCACGCGCTCGCCGTCCTGGGCAATGGCCGTCGTCGTGGAGAGCAGGACGAAGAGCGCGGGGGCTAGACGGGCGCGCAGGCAGGCAGGGTTCATTATGCCGCCGGTGCCTGTGGGAGTTCAGGTTCGGGGGCGGGCGGAAAAGGTCGAAACATCGAAGGCCTTTCGGAAGGCAACACCCGCCGGGCCGCAACGATTCGGCACGGTGAACGGATTGGTGCCATCCTCGCGGAGCTGCAAATACGCGTTTCGAGCCGATTTTCGCCCCGGATATCCGAAGCGCTGCCCGAGCGCCTGCGAATTCTGCCCCATTCTGCGCTGCATTCAACCCACTCGCGCAATTGTGCGGCGCGGCGGAGTCTTGCTTCATTCTAATCGAGGGTCTAAGCGACTGGGACAGCGCGTCGCCCCGCGGCCGTCTGAAGTGAGTCCGACCATGCAAGCTGTTCCGGTGCCATCCATCCTGAGTGACTACCTGCCGCTGGTGCTGTTCATCGGCGTCTCGGCGGTCATCGGCCTGGCCCTGCTGATCGCCCCATTCGCGATCGCCTATTCGAAGCCGGACGCGGAAAAGCTCTCGGCCTACGAATGCGGCTTCAACGCCTTCGACGATGCGCGCATGAAGTTCGACGTCCGGTTCTATCTGGTCGCGATTTTGTTCATCATCTTCGATCTGGAAGTCGCTTTCCTGTTCCCTTGGGCCGTCGCCTTCGGCACCCTCGGCTGGTATGGTTTCTGGTCGATGATGGTGTTCCTCGGCGTCCTGACCGTGGGCTTCGTCTACGAGTGGCGCAAGGGCGCGCTGGAGTGGGACTGACTGTCCGGTCGCGAGGCGGCGTTCCGCTTCCTATCTGACAGGCTGAAGGTCACGAGGATTTAGTTCATGGCAATCACAGCGATCGATCGCGGCGACCCGCTCGTCGCGCCGGCACCGAGGGGGCTGCTCGGCCCCGACGGCAAGCCCATGGGCACGCGTGACCCGTTCTTCGTCGAGATCAACAACGAGCTTGCCGACAAGGGCTTCCTCGTCACCGCGACCGACGATCTGATCAACTGGGCCCGCACCGGCTCGCTGATGTGGATGACGTTCGGCCTGGCATGCTGCGCCGTCGAGATGATGCAGCTCTCGATGCCGCGCTACGACGTCGAGCGCTTCGGCTTCGCGCCGCGTGCCTCTCCGCGCCAGTCCGACGTGATGATCGTGGCGGGCACGCTGACCAACAAGATGGCTCCGGCCCTGCGCAAGGTCTACGACCAGATGCCGGAGCCGCGCTACGTCATCTCGATGGGCTCCTGCGCCAATGGCGGCGGCTACTATCACTACAGCTATTCGGTGGTGCGCGGTTGCGACCGCATCGTCCCGATCGACATCTATGTCCCGGGCTGCCCGCCGACGGCCGAGGCGCTGCTCTACGGCGTGCTGCTGCTGCAGAAGAAGATCCGGCGCACCGGCACGATCGAGCGCTGAGCGCTCTTTCGGTCGATGCTGCAGGCGATGAAGGTGAGACGATGAGCGAAGCGCTCGTACAACTCGGCGAAGAGATCAAGGCCGCGCTGCCCGGCGCGGTGACGGAGGCGGTCGTCGCCTTCGAGGAGCTGACGATCCATGCCGAAGCGGCCTCGATCGTCGAGGTACTGCGGACGCTCTACAGCGATC
The DNA here is from genome assembly GCF_057321085.1 of Allobosea sp. RIT-PG3_2. NCBI lineage: Bacteria > Pseudomonadati > Pseudomonadota > Alphaproteobacteria > Hyphomicrobiales > Alloboseaceae > Allobosea > Allobosea sp. RIT-PG3_2. The sequence goes on from NZ_JBXWCA010000005.1 coordinate 226,448, forward strand.
CGCGCTTCCGCTTCGTGAACTTCACCGACATCGCCGGCGCCGACTATCCCGGCCGCGAGAAGCGCTTCGACGTCGTCTACCATATGCTGGCGCCGCACCATAACCGCCGCGTCCGTGTAAAGGTCCAGACCGACGAGGCGACGCCCGTTCCCTCCGTGATCGACGTCTTCCCGGCGGCGAACTGGTTCGAGCGCGAGGCCTACGACTTCTACGGAATCCTGTTCTCCGGCCATCCCGACCTGCGCCGCATCCTCACGGACTACGGCTTCGAGGGCTATCCGCTGCGCAAGGACTTCCCGCTGACCGGCTTCGTCGAGGTGCGCTACGACGACGAGCAGAAGCGCGTCGTCTACGAGCCGGTGAAGCTTAACCAGGAATTCCGCAACTTCGATTTCCTCTCGCCCTGGGAAGGCACGGATTACGTGCTGCCGGGCGACGAGAAGGCGAAGGGCGCGTGATGGCGGCTGGCACGGAAAAACTGTCCGGCGGTTGTCTCTGCGGCTCCGTTCGCTTCACGGCGGTCGCCGCGAAGGCGGAGATGGACGTCTGTCATTGCAGCATGTGCCGGCGCTGGAGCGGCGGCGTGCTGATGACGGTGCCGTGCACGGATGTCGCGGTCGCGGACGAGGCGCATCTCGGTGTCTATCACTCCTCGGAGTGGGGCGAGCGCGTCTTCTGCCGCAATTGCGGCACCAGCCTGTTCTGGCGGCAGCGTTCCGGCGAAGGGCATGTCGCGGTGGCGTTCCCGAGCCTCGACAATGCCCCCGGCCTCGCCTTTGCCGAGGAAATCTTCATCGACGAAAAGCCTGAACTCTATGCCTTCGCCGGCGAGCGGCGACGCAAGACAGGCGAGCAGGTGGTCGCAGAGTTCTTCGCTGCGCAGGAAGGCCGGCAATGACCGAGCACAACATCCGCAACTTCTCGATCAACTTCGGCCCACAGCATCCGGCGGCGCACGGCGTCCTGCGCCTCGTGCTGGAGCTCGACGGCGAGGTGGTCGAGCGCGTCGACCCGCATATCGGCCTGCTGCATCGCGGCACCGAGAAGCTGATCGAGGCCAAGACCTATCTCCAGGCCGTGCCCTATTTCGACCGGCTCGACTATGTCGCGCCGATGAACCAGGAGCACGCCTATGCGCTCGCGGTCGAGCGCCTCGTCGGCGTGACCGTGCCGCGCCGCGGCCAGCTCATCCGCGTGCTCTATTCCGAGATCGGCCGCATCCTCTCGCATCTGCTCAACGTCACCACGCAGGCGATGGACGTCGGCGCGCTCACGCCTCCGCTCTGGGGCTTCGAAGAGCGCGAAAAGCTGATGATCTTCTACGAGCGCGCCTCGGGCTCGCGCATGCATGCGGCCTATGTCCGCCCCGGCGGCGTGCATCAGGACCTGCCGGTTTCGCTGATCCACGACATCGCCGAATGGTGCGACCCGTTCCTCAAGGTCTGCGACGATCTCGAGACGCTGCTGACCGACAACCGCATCTTCAAGCAGCGCAATGTCGATATCGGCGTGGTCGATCTCGAGACCTGCTGGAAATGGGGCTTCTCGGGCGTGATGGTGCGCGGCTCCGGCGCGGCGTGGGACCTGCGTAAATCGCAGCCCTACGAGTGCTACGAGGAGATGGAATTCGACATTCCGATCGGCAAGAACGGCGACTGCTACGACCGCTACCACATCCGCATGGAGGAGATGCGCCAGTCCGTGCGCATCATGAAGCAGTGCTGCGACAAGCTGCTGGCTGCCGATGGCGGCGGGCCGGTCTCATCGCTCGACGGCAAGATGGTGCCGCCCAAGCGCGGCGAGATGAAGCGCTCGATGGAAGCGCTGATCCATCACTTCAAGCTCTACACCGAGGGCTACAAGGTGCCGGAAGGCGAGGTCTATGCCGCCGTCGAGGCGCCGAAGGGCGAGTTCGGCGTCTATCTGGTCTCCGACGGCACCAACAAGCCCTATCGCTGCAAGATCAAGGCGCCGGGTTTCGCCCATCTCCAGGCCATGGATTTCATGTGCCGCAAGCACATGCTCGCCGACGTCTCCGCGATCCTCGGCTCGCTGGACATCGTGTTCGGGGAGGTCGATCGGTGAGCCGTCCCTCAGCCGTCTCTTGCAGAATCGTCGCCATCTGCCAGCGAGTCAGAGATGCTCGGGTCAAGCCCAAGCATGACGCGCGTGGAGTGAATTGATATGTCCGTCCGTCGTCTCGCGCCCGATCCGGTCCAGCCTGCCTCCTTCGCCTTCACCGCGGCGAACGAGAACTGGATCGACCAGCAGATCGCCAAGTACCCGGAAGGCCGGCAGGCCTCGGCCGTCATCCCGCTGCTGTGGAAAGCGCAGGAGCAGGAGGGCTGGGTGTCGCGCGCCGTGATCGAGACCGTCGCCCGTCGCCTCGGCATGGCGCCGATGCGGGTGCTGGAGGTTGCGACCTTCTACACCATGTTCAATCTGCAGCCGGTCGGCGAGTATTTCGTCCAGCTCTGCGGCACGACGCCCTGCGCGTTGCGCGGCGCCGAAGCGCTGAAGAAGGTCTGCGAGGACGTCATCGGCCCGCAATCGACCGTGACCGCCGACGGCAAGCTCTCCTGGCTCGAGGTCGAATGCCTGGGCGCCTGCTGCAATGCGCCGATGGCGCAGATCAATGTCGACTATTACGAAGACCTGACGCCCGCCAATTTCCGCCAGCTCCTCGACGATCTGCGCAGCGGCCGCCCGACCAATCCCGGCCCGCAGAACGGCCGCACCGGCTCCGAGCCGGAAGGCGGCGGCGAGACCTTGAACGACAAGGCGCTCTATGACGGCTCGATGATCGGCGCCGGCGATTGGCAGAAGCGCATCGCCGAGCAGCGCAAGGCTGCGGCGGAAGCCGCAGCTGCCAAGGCTGCCGCAGAGGCGGAAGCCAAGAAGGCCGAGGCGGCCAAGGTGGACGCTACTCCGGCGGCCGCCGCCAAGCCGGCGAGCGAGACCGCTGCGCCGGCCAGGCCGAAGCCGTCCGACCCGGCTCAGCCGACCAGCGCCGCCCAGGATACGCCTTCCGCAGAGGGCAAGCCGAAGCCCACCCGGGCACGTGCTAAGACCGCCAAGAGCGGCGACAAGCCGGCAGAGTGAGGCATTAGGACATGCTCGCAGATCGCGACCGCATCTTCACCAATCTCTACGGCCTTCACGACCGCTCCCTGAAGGGTGCGATCCAGCGTGGCCATTGGGACGGCACCAGGTTCATCCTGGAGCAGGGCCGGGACTGGATCATCGACGAGATGAAGAAGTCCGGCCTGCGCGGGCGCGGCGGCGCCGGCTTCCCGACCGGGCTGAAATGGTCGTTCATGCCCAAGCAGAGCGACGGGCGCCCATCCTATCTCGTCGTCAACGCCGACGAGTCGGAGCCCGGCACCTGCAAGGACCGCGAGATCATGCGCAACGACCCGCATACGCTGGTCGAGGGCTGCCTGATCGCCTCCTTCGCCATGGGTGCGAACGCGGCCTATATCTACATCCGTGGCGAGTATGTCCGTGAGCGCGAGGCGCTGCAGCGTGCCGTCGACGAGGCCTATGAGGCCAAGCTCATCGGCAAGGACAACGTCCACGGCTATCCCTTTGATCTCTATGTGCATCACGGCGCCGGCGCCTATATCTGCGGCGAAGAGACGGCGCTGCTCGAAAGCCTCGAGGGCAAGAAGGGCATGCCGCGGCTGAAGCCGCCCTTCCCGGCGAATGTCGGCCTTTATGGCTGCCCGACCACGGTGAACAACGTCGAGTCGATCGCGGTCGCCCCGACTATCCTGCGCCGCGGCGCGGCCTGGTTCTCCTCGATCGGCACGCCGAACAATGTCGGCACCAAGCTCTTCTGCGTCTCCGGGCATGTGAACAAGCCCTGCAACGTCGAAGAGGCGATGGGCATTCCCTTCCGCGAGCTGATCGACAAGCATTGCGGCGGCATTCGCGGCGGCTGGGACAATCTCAAGGCGGTCATCCCCGGCGGCTCTTCGGTGCGCATGGTGCCGGCCGAGCAGATCATCGACACGCCGATGGATTTCGACTCGCTCTCGAAGCTGCGCTCCGGCCTCGGCACGGCGGCGGTGATCGTGATGGACAAGTCGACCGATATCGTCCGCGCCATCGCCCGCATCAGCCATTTCTACAAACATGAGAGCTGCGGCCAGTGCACGCCTTGCCGCGAGGGCACGGGCTGGATGTGGCGCGTCATGGAGCGCATGGCCGAGGGCCGCGCCCAGAAGCGCGAGATCGACATGCTGCTCGACGTCACCAAGCAGATCGAGGGCCACACCATCTGCGCGCTCGGCGACGCCGCGGCTTGGCCGATCCAGGGCCTGATCGCGCATTTCCGCCACGAGATCGAGCAGCGCATCGACGACTATGCCGCCAACCCGCACAGCGAGCCTGTGCGCCTGATGGCGGCGGAGTGAGACCATGACGAAACTCCTCATCGACGGCATCGAGGTCGACGTTCCGCCGGAGTACACGGTCCTCCAGGCCTGCGAGGCCGCTGGCGCCGAGGTGCCGCGCTTCTGCTTCCACGAGCGCCTCTCGATCGCCGGCAACTGCCGCATGTGCCTCGTCGAGGTGAAGGGCGGGCCGCCGAAGCCGCAGGCCTCCTGCGCCATCGGCGTGCGGGACCTGCGCCCCGGCCCGAACGGCGAGCCGCCGGTCGTCCTGACCAAGTCGCCGATGGTCAAGAAGGCGCGCGAAGGGGTGATGGAGTTCCTGCTCATCAACCACCCGCTCGACTGCCCGATCTGCGATCAGGGCGGCGAATGCGACCTGCAGGACCAGGCCATGGCCTATGGCGCGGACACCTCGCGCTATGCCGAGAACAAGCGCGCGGTCGAGGACAAGTATATCGGCCCGCTGGTCAAGACGACGATGACGCGCTGCATCCAGTGCACGCGCTGCGTCCGCTTCACCACCGAGGTCGCCGGCGCCTCCGATCTCGGCGCGATCGGCCGCGGCGAGGACATGGAGATAACGACCTATCTCGAGCAGGCGATGAGCTCGGAGCTGCAGAGCAACGTCGTCGATCTCTGCCCGGTGGGCGCGCTGACCTCCAAGCCCTATCAGAACAAGGCCCGGCCCTGGGAGCTCTCGAAGACCGAGAGCATCGACGTGATGGACGCGGTCGGCTCGGCCATCCGCATCGACTCGCGTGGCAAGGAAGTGATGCGCGTCCTGCCCCGCCTCAACGAGGCGGTGAACGAGGAGTGGATCTCCGACAAGACCCGCCACATCGTCGACGGCCTGCGCACGCAGCGCCTCGACCGGCCCTATATCCGCGAGAACGGCCGGCTGCGCCCCGCGAGCTGGAACGAAGCCTTCGCCGCCATCGCCGCCAAGGTGAAGACCGCCTCGCCCCAGAAGATCGGCGCCATCGCCGGTGACCTCGCGGCGGTCGAGGAGATTTTCGCGCTGAAGGCGCTGATCGCCTCGCTCGGATCGGCCAATCTCGACGCGCGCCAGGACGGTACGAAGCTGCACCCGAAATTCGGCCGCGCGTCCTACGTCCTCAACGCCGGCATCGCCGGCATCGAGGATGCGACCTCGCTGCTGATCATCGGCTCGAACCCGCGTCGTGAGGCGCCGATCCTGAACGCCCGCATCCGCAAGCGCTGGCTGCGGGGCGATTTCAAGGTCAGCGTCATCGGCGAGAAGGCCGATCTCACTTACGCTTCCGACTATCTCGGCGCCGGCCCCGAAACGCTCGCCGAAATCGTCAAATCGGCCGAGGCCAAGGGCGGCAGGCCCATGGTGCTGGTCGGGCAGGGCGCTCTCGCCCGTGCCGACGGCGAAGCGGTGCTCTCGCTCGCGGCCAAGGCTGCGCAGGCGCTCGGTGCCATGACGGACGAGTGGAACGGCTTCGGCGTGATCCACACCGCGGCCTCCCGCGTCGGCGCGCTCGATCTCGGCTTCGTGCCCGGCGAAGGCGGCCTGGACGTTGCCGCCATGCTCCAGCCCGGTGCGCTCGACGTGCTCTTCCTGCTCGGTGCCGACGAGATCGAGGTGCCGGAAGGCGCCTTCGTCGTCTACCAGGGCACGCATGGCGACAAGGGCGCGCATCGCGCCGACGTCATCCTGCCGGGCGCGGCCTATACCGAGAAGTCCGGCACCTATGTGAACACCGAAGGCCGGGTGCAGATGGGCGACCGCGCCACCTTCCCGCCGGGCGATGCCCGCGAGGACTGGGCGATCCTGCGTGCGCTCTCGGCCGCTCTCGGCAAGACTCTGCCCTTCGACTCGCTCGCCGGCCTGCGCAAGGCGCTCTACGAGGCGCATCCGCATTTCGCCGCGCTCGATGTCCTGCCGGGCAATGATGCGGCTGGCATCGGCCAGCTCGCAGGCCTCGGCGGCAAGACCGACAAGTCGGGGTTCGCCCCGGTCATCGGCGACTTCTATCAGACCAACCCGATCGCGCGTGCCTCCGCCGTGATGGCGGAATGCTCGGCGCTGGCCTCCGGCCGGCACCAGCAGGCGGCGGAGTAAGCGGCCATGAACTGGGACCTCGTCCTCGATATCGCGATCATCCTCGGCAAGAGCCTGCTGCTGCTGGTCTGCCTGCTGGTCTTCATCGCCTATATCCTGCTGGCCGACCGCAAGGTCTGGGCGGCGGTGCAGCTGCGCCGCGGCCCGAATGTCGTCGGTCCCTGGGGGCTGTTCCAGAGCTTCGCGGACCTGATCAAGTTCGCGCTCAAGGAGCCGATCATCCCGTCCGGCGCCAACAAGGGCATCTTCCTGCTGGCACCCTTCATCTCCTGCCTGCTGGCGCTGGGCGCCTGGGCGGTGATCCCGGTGGCCGAGGGCTGGGCGATCGCCGATATCAATGTCGGCGTGCTCTACATCCTCGCGATCTCCTCGCTCGGCGTCTACGGCATCATCATGGCCGGCTGGGCCTCGAACTCGAAATACCCGTTCATGAGCGCGCTGCGCTCGGCGGCGCAGATGGTGTCCTACGAGGTCTCGATCGGCTTCGTCATCATCACCGTGCTGCTCTGCGTCGGCTCGCTGAACCTCTCGGCGATCGTCGAGGCGCAGCAGAACCGCGGCCTGGCGCATGCGCTGGGCGTGCCCTGGCTCAGCATCCTCAATTGGTATTTCCTGCCGCTCTTCCCGATGTTCATCGTCTTCTTCGTCTCGGCGCTGGCCGAGACGAACCGGCCGCCCTTCGATCTGGCCGAGGCGGAATCGGAGCTCGTGGCGGGCTTCATGGTCGAGTATTCCTCGACGCCGTACCTGCTGTTCATGCTCGGCGAATACGTGGCGATCATGACCATGTGCTCGCTGACGACGATCCTGTTCCTTGGCGGCTGGGCGCCGCCGGTCGCACTGCCGCCCTTCACCTGGCTGCCCGGCGTGTTCTGGTTCGCGCTCAAGGTCTGCCTGGTGTTCTTCATGTTCGCGCTGGTGAAGGCCTTCGTGCCGCGCTACCGCTACGACCAGCTGATGCGCCTGGGCTGGAAGGTCTTCCTGCCGCTCTCGCTCGCCAGCGTGGTGATCGTGGCGCTGGTGCTGCAGCTGACGGGCTGGGGTCCGGTCGCCGGATGAGTTGGGCCGGCCCGCTCGGCGCCCTGATCGGCTTCGGGCTCGGCCTGCTGGAATACCGGCTGATCTCGGCCGTGGTGATCGGGGCGCTCAGGCGCACCGATCGCTCGGAGACAGAGGCCGAGAAGGACGATTACGAGCGCCGCATCCGCATCCTGCGGTGGGCGCTGATGGCAATGACGATCGGCTTGATGCCGATCCTGGGTTTCGTGATCGGCCGGACGCTGTTCGGCTGAGGATGGAAGGACGAAGGCGATGTCACTCGCGCAAGCCGCAAGGGGCCTGCTGCTGAAGGAGTTCGTCGGGGCTATCGGCCTGTCGATGCGCTACTTCTTCAAGCCGAAGGCGACGCTGAACTACCCGTTCGAGAAGGGCCAGCTCTCGCCGCGCTTCCGTGGCGAGCATGCGCTACGCCGCTATCCGAACGGCGAGGAGCGCTGCATCGCCTGCAAGCTCTGCGAGGCGATCTGCCCGGCGCAGGCCATCACCATCGAGGCCGGTCCGCGCCGCAATGACGGCACGCGCCGCACGACCCGTTACGACATCGACATGACGAAGTGCATCTATTGCGGCTTCTGCCAGGAGGCCTGCCCGGTCGATGCCATCGTCGAGGGGCCGAATTTCGAGTTCGCGACCGAGACCCGCGAGGAGCTGTTCTACGACAAGGACAAGCTGCTCGCGAACGGCGCGCGCTGGGAGCGCGAGATCGCGCGCAACATCGCGATGGACGCGCCCTATCGGTGACTTTTGCCTCTCCGACGTCATCCCGGACAAGCGGCGAAGCCGCGCCGATCCGGGATCCATCGGAGGGACCCGCGCTTTACGATGGATCCCGGGTCTTCGCTTCGCTTGCCCGGGATGACGTTGAAGGGCGGGATTGAGTTCACAGACCCCCCGCGCGGTTGTCCCGCCCGGCGGGGCTGATTATAGACGCTCCAAATTGCTGCGGGACCGAGTCCCGGAGCACGAACCAAACGAGGACCGCTTCATAAAGGGGCGGAAAGGGCTGGCCGAGATGAATGCCGCAGCGGCTTTCTTCTATCTCTTCGCAGGGGTGACCGTGGCATCCGCCTTCATGGTGGTGGCCTCGCGCAACCCCGTGCATTCGGTGCTCTACCTGATCCTGGCCTTCGTCAACGCGGCCGGGCTGTTCATGCTGCTCGGCGCCGAGTTCCTCGCGATGCTGCTGGTCGTCGTCTATGTCGGCGCGGTCGCAGTGCTCTTCCTCTTCGTGGTGATGATGCTCGACGTCGATTTCGCCGAGTTCCGCCAGGGCTTCCTGAACTACCTGCCGATCGGCGCGCTGATCGGCTTCATCTTCGCGGTCGAGCTGCTGCTGGTCGTCGGCGCTTGGGTCATCGATCCGCATATCGTCAAGGCGCCGGTCGCCGCGATCCCCGCCGGCATCACCAACACCGAGGCGCTCGGGCGAGTGCTCTACACCCAGTATGTCTATTACTTCCAGGCGGCCGGCCTCGTGCTGCTCGTCGCGATGATCGGCGCCATCGTGCTGACGCTGCGCGAGCGCCACGGCATCAAGCGCCAGCATGTCCCGACCCAGAACGCCCGCACCAAGGACGCGGCGATGGAGGTCAAGCAGGTGCCCTCGCGCGCCGGCGTTCCGGAGGAGATGGCATGATGACGATCGGACTGGGCCACTATCTCGCGGTCAGCGCCATCCTGTTCACGCTCGGCGTGCTCGGCATCTTCGTCAACCGCAAGAACATCATCGTCATCCTGATGTCGATCGAGCTCATCCTGCTCTCGGTCAACCTGAACTTCGTCGCCTTCTCGAGCTTCATGAATGACATCGTCGGCCAGGTCTTCGCGCTGCTCGTGCTCACGGTGGCAGCGGCCGAGGCCGCGATCGGCCTCGCCATTCTCGTCGTCTACTTCCGCAACCGCGGCTCGATCGCGGTGGAAGACATCAACATGATGAAAGGCTGAGCGCGCCGCCGCGCCTGGACCTCACGCCCATGTATCACGCGATCGTCTTCCTCCCCCTGATCGGCTTTCTGATCGCCGGCCTCTTCGGCCGGTTGATCGGCGCGCGCGGCTCCGAGATCGTCACGACCTCGCTGCTGATCGTCTCCGCTGTCCTGTCCTGGGTCGCCTTCGTCCAGGTCGGCTTCGGCCACGGCACGACGCGCATCCAGATCGCGAGCTGGATCTCGTCCGGCCAGCTGCAGGTCGACTGGGCCTTCCGCATCGACACGCTGACGGCGGTGATGCTGGTCGTCGTCAACACCGTCTCCTCGCTCGTGCACCTCTACTCGATCGGGTACATGCACGAGGATCCGCACCGGCCGCGTTTCTTCGCCTATCTCTCGCTGTTCACCTTCGCGATGCTGATGCTGATCACGTCGGACAACCTCGTCCAGATGTTCTTCGGCTGGGAAGGCGTGGGCCTGGCGTCCTATCTGCTGATCGGCTTCTGGTACCAGAAGCCCTCGGCCAACGCCGCCGCGATGAAGGCCTTCATCGTCAACCGCGTCGGCGATTTCGGGTTCTCGCTCGGCATCTTCCTCGTCTTCGTGCTGTTCGGCTCGGTCGGCTTCGACGCGATATTCCCGCGTGCCGGCGAACTGGTCGGCCAGAGCTTCCGCTTCCTCGGCTATGACTGGAACGCGCTGACGCTAACCTGCCTGCTGCTCTTCATGGGCGCCATGGGCAAGTCCGCGCAGTTCCTGCTGCACACCTGGCTGCCGGACGCGATGGAAGGCCCGACCCCGGTCTCGGCGCTCATCCACGCCGCGACCATGGTCACCGCCGGCGTCTTCATGCTGGCGCGCCTCTCGCCGGTCTTCGAATACGCGCCGGTCGCGCTGACCGTCGTCGTCGTCATCGGCGCTACCACCGCCTTCTTCGCGGCGACGGTCGGCCTCGTGCAGAACGACATCAAGCGCGTCATCGCCTATTCGACCTGCTCGCAGCTCGGCTACATGTTCGTCGCGCTCGGCGTCGGCAATTACGGCGCCGGCATCTTCCACCTCTTCACCCACGCCTTCTTCAAGGCGCTGCTCTTTTTGGGCGCCGGCTCGGTCATCCACGCGATGCATCACGAGCAGGACATGCGCCACATGGGTGGCCTGCGGAAGCACATCCCGCTGACCGCGGCGGCGATGACGATCGGCACGCTTGCCCTGACCGGCTTCCCGGGCTTCGCCGGCTACTTCTCGAAGGATGCCATCATCGAGAGCGCCTATGCCTCGGTGGCGCATGGCGGCTTCGCTAGCTCCTACGCCTATGTCCTGCTGGTCGTCGCTGCCTGCATGACCTCGTTCTACTCCTGGCGCCTCTACTTCATGACCTTCGAGGGCAAGCCGCGCTGGGGCCATGATGCTCACGGGCACGATGCGCACGGCCATGGTCACGACGACCACGCGCATGCCGCCCATGGCCATGACGACCATGCTCATGCGTCGCACGCGCAGGACGATCATGGCCACGGCCATGACCACACGCCGCATGAGAGCCCTTGGGTGATGCTGATCCCGCTCGCCGTGCTCTCGGTCGGCGCGGTCTTCGCGGGTTACGTGTTCAAGGAGTACTTCATCGGCCACGACTTCGAGCATTTCTGGAAGTCGGCGCTGTTCATGGGCAAGGACAACCACATCCTGCACGCCATGCACGAGGTTCCGAAGTGGGTCGTCTGGTCGCCCTTCGTGGCGATGGTGCTCGGCTTCGCGCTTGCCTACTACATGTATGTCCGCCGGCCGGACGTGCCGGGCAAGCTCGCTGCGGCGAACCCGGCGCTGTACCAGTTCCTGCTCAACAAGTGGTACTTCGACGAGCTCTACGACTTCCTGTTCGTCAGGCCCGCGAAGTGGCTCGGCCGCTTCCTGTGGAAGAAGGGCGATGGCCTGGTCATCGACGGCCTGGGGCCGGACGGCATCTCGGCCCGCGTGGTCGACGTGACCAACCGAGTGGTCCGGCTGCAGACCGGCTATCTCTATCACTATGCCTTCGCCATGCTGATCGGCGTCGCGGGCTTCGTGACCTGGTATCTTGTGACGCGCGGGTGAGATGATGTTGGGTTTCGGTATTCTCACCGGTCTTCTGGTCCTGCCGCTGATCGGCGCCGCCTTCATCCTGGCGCAGCGCGGCGATCAGGCCTCGGTCGACTCCAATGCCCGCTGGGCCGCGCTGGTCACGACGGTGCTGACCTTCGTGCTGGCCTGTGTTGCCTGGGGCCGCTTCGACCCCGCCAATCCGGGCTTCCAGATGGTCGAGACCCATGGCTGGGTTTCGGACGCCATCAAGTTCAAGCTCGGCGTCGACGGCTTCTCCTTCCCCTTTATCGTGCTGACGGCCTTCCTGATGCCGTTCTGCATCCTGGCGTCCTGGACCTCGGTCGAGAAGCGGGTGCGCGAATATATGGTCGCGTTCCTGATCCTGGAGACGCTGATGATCGGCGTCTTCGCGGCGCTCGATCTCGTGCTGTTCTACGTCTTCTTCGAGGCCGGCCTGATCCCGATGTTCCTGATCATCGGCATCTGGGGCGGCAAGCGGCGCGTCTACGCCTCCTACAAGTTCTTCCTCTACACGCTGCTCGGCTCGGTGCTGATGCTGCTGGCGCTGATGGCGATGTACTGGAACGCCGGCACTACCGACATTCCGACTCTGCTGGCGCACAAGTTCCCGTCGCAGATGCAGCCCTGGCTGTGGCTTGCCTTCTTCGCCTCCTTCGCGGTGAAGATGCCGATGTGGCCGGTCCATACGTGGCTGCCCGACGCACATGTCGAGGCGCCGACGGCGGGCTCCGTCATCCTGGCGGCGATCCTCTTGAAGATGGGCGGCTACGGCTTCATCCGCTTCTCGATCCCGATGTTCCCCGAAGCATCGGCGATGTTCGCGCCGCTGGTCTTCGCGCTGTCGGTCATCGCCATCGTCTACACCTCGCTGGTGGCGCTGATGCAGGAGGACATCAAGAAGCTGATCGCCTACTCCTCGGTGGCGCATATGGGCTTCGTCACCATGGGGCTGTTCACCCTGACGCCGCAGGGCATCCAGGGCGCGATGTTCCAGATGATGAGCCACGGGCTGGTCTCCGGCGCGCTCTTCCTCTGCGTCGGCGTGATCTACGACCGCATGCACACCCGCGAGATCGCCGCCTATGGCGGTCTGGTGAACCGGATGCCGATCTATGCCGTGGTCTTCATGGTCTTCACCATGGCGAATGTCGGCCTGCCCGGCACGGCCGGCTTCGTCGGCGAGTTCCTGACGCTGGTCGGCGCCTTCCGCGCCAATCCCTGGGTCGCCTTCTTCGCGACCTCCGGCGTCATCCTCTCGGCTGGCTATGCGCTATGGCTCTATCGCCGCGTTGTGTTCGGCGAGCTGGTGAAGCCCGAGCTCAAGGACATCAAGGACCTGAACGGCCGCGAGATCGCGATCCTGGTGCCGCTCGTCCTGCTGACGATCTGGTATGGCGTGCAGCCGCACACGATCCTCGACGCCTTCGCGGCGCCGACCGAAGCGCTCATCAAGAACTATCAGGCCGCGCTCACCGCCGCGAAGACGGCGGTGGCGGCCGTGCAGTAAGGTTTCGTCATGGCTCTGCCCGCTCTCGGCCCGGCCCTGCCGGAAATCATCCTCGCCATCGGCGCCATCGTAATGGTGCTGGTCGGCGCGATCCAGGGCGAGCGCTCCACGCGCCTGCTGGAGGGCCTCGCGCTGCTGCTGCTGTCGGTCGCGCTGGCGCTGGTCGTCTCAGGCACCGGCAAGATGCTGACCTTCAACGACGGCTTCATCGCCGACGGCTTCGGCCGCTTCATGAAGGTGCTGACGCTGCTCGGCGCCGGCGCCGCCATCCTGCTCTCGGCCGATACGCTGCGGCGCCAAGGCACGATGCGCTTCGAATTCCCGATCCTCGTCGTGCTCTCGACCATCGGCATGATGATGATGATCTCGGCGAACGATCTCATCAGCCTCTATGTCGGCCTCGAGCTGCAGTCTCTGGCGCTCTATGTGGTCGCCGCCTTCGACCGCGACAACGCGAAGTCCACCGAGGCCGGCCTGAAGTATTTCGTGCTCGGGGCGCTGTCCTCGGGCATGCTGCTCTATGGCGGCTCGCTGGTCTACGGCTTCACCGGCACCGTCACCTTCCCGGGCATCGCGGCCGCGACCCAGGGCGGCCATGCCGGCATCGGCCTGATCTTCGGAATCGTCTTCATCGCCGCCGGCCTTGCCTTCAAGATCTCGGCCGTGCCGTTCCACATGTGGACGCCGGACGTCTATGAGGGCGCGCCGACCCCGGTCGCCGCCTTCTTCGCCTCGGCGCCCAAGATGGCCGCCATGGCGATGGTGATCCGCGTCTTCATCGGCGCTTTCCCGGGCGCGATCAACGATTGGCGCCAGATCATCGTCTTCATCTCGATCGCCTCGATGGCTCTCGGCGCCTTCGCCGCGATCGGCCAGCGCAACATCAAGCGCCTGCTCGCCTACTCCTCGATCGCCAACATGGGCTATGCGCTGGTCGGGCTCGCCGCCGGCACGGCCGAGGGCGTGCAGGGCGTGATGACCTATATGGCGATCTATCTCGCCACGACGCTCGCCGCCTTCGCCTGCGTGCTGATGATGCGCCGCGACGGCAAGCTGGTCGAGGACATCTCGGAACTCGCCGGCCTGTCCCGCACCAATGGCTGGATGGCGTTTGCGATGTCGATGATGATGTTTTCGCTCGCCGGTATCCCGCCGCTCGCCGGCTTCTGGGCGAAGTGGTACGTCTTCTTGGCCGCGATCAATGCCAAGCTCTATGTGCTCGCCGTCGTCGGCGTGCTCACCAGCGTCGTCGGTGCCTACTATTACCTGCGCCTGGTGAAGGTGATGTATTTCGACGATCCGAAGCCGGCCTTCGAGAAGGCGGATCTCGGCGTGCGCACCGTGCTGCTGGTCTCGGCCGTCTTCGTGCTGGCGCTCTCGTTCCTGCCGGCGCCGCTCTTCGATACGGCGGCTGCGGCGGCGAAGTCGCTGTTTTGAGCGACAGGCTCGTCATGCTCGGGCTTGATCCGAGCATCTCCTGCCAGAGATTCTCGGGTCTGCGCTTCGATTCGCCCGAGAATGACGGTCTCGTCCTTGCCGGATGGGTCCATGCTCGGTGAAGCGGCTCGCGCTGCCGGCTACCGGCTGATCATCCGCGACGAGGTCGGCTCCACCATGGAGGAGGCCCGTCGCGCGCTCGATCAGGGCGAGCCGGGCAAGCTCTGGATCGTCGCCCGCAGCCAGAATGCGGGCCGGGGGCGCCACGGCCGGCAATGGGGCTCACCGCCCGGCAATCTCTACTCCAGCCTCCTGCTGACCGACCCTTGCGAGCCGGCGCTGGCGCCGCAACTCGGCTTCGTGGTGGGCTTGGCCCTGCACGACGCCGCTGCGAAGCTGCTCGGCCCGGCCGCCTCCGGATTGAAGCTCAAATGGCCGAACGACCTGCTGCTCGACCGCGCCAAGACGTCGGGCCTGCTGCTGGAGGGCGAGAGCCGGGCAGGGCGGCTCAACGTCATCGTCGGCTGCGGCGTCAATATCGCCTCCTGCCCGTCGGAGACGCCCTATCCGGCGACCTTCCTCAAGGCGTTGGCGCCACAGGCCAGTGTCGAGACCGTGCTGACGGGCCTCAGTGACGCTTTCGCCCAGCGCTTTGCCGTCTGGTCCCAGCCGGGCGGCTTCGGCCCGATCCGCGCCGCCTGGCTCGAACGCGCCGCCTTCCTCGGCGAGACCATCACCATCCGCCTGCCGGAAGGCCCTCTCGCAGGCCGCTTCAACAGCCTCGACGCCTCCGGACGCCTCGAACTCGAAACCGAGACCGGCCGCCGCATCATCGATGCGGGCGATCTGTTCTTCGGGGCGCCTTGAGGTGGCAGGTGGCGACGCTGGCCTGCCGCGTCGCCACCGTGCTAAAGGAAATTCCCGGTTCAACGTGGTCATCCCGGGCGGCCGAAGGACGACCCGGGATCCATGCCGGAATGCCGACCGGAAAGGTTCCGGCATGGATCCCGGATCTTCGCTTCGCTTCGTCCGGGATGACCCGCGTTTTCCGAAACAGATTCCAGGAAGCCGCGACCGGCATGCGATGAGGCATGCTGCGGGCGGTTCTCCGTGCCTGCAGGATCATCCGTGACCCGTTCCAGCGACCAGCTCGTCTTCGTTCCCCTCGGCGGCCTCGGCGAGATCGGCATGAACGCCGCCCTTTACGGCTTCGGACCGGAGGGGCGGCGCAAATGGATCCTGGTCGATTGCGGCCTGTCTTTCGCCGGGCCGGAGGCACCGGGCGTCGATATCGTCCTGCCAGATCTGCGCTACATCATCGAGGAGCGGGCGAACCTTCTGGGCATCGTCATCACCCATGCCCATGAGGACCATATCGGCGCGCTCGCGGCACTCTGGCCCTCCCTGCGCGCACCGGTCTACTGCACGCCCTTCGCCGCTGGCCTGCTCGCAACGCGCCGCCTGTCGGAGCCGGGCGCGCCCAAGGTCGAGATCAATGTCGTGCCGCAGGGCGGGTTCGTCACGCTCGGCCCGTTCGACATCGAGTTCGTGCCGGTCGCGCACTCCATCCCCGAATCGAACGCGCTCGCCATCCGCACGCCGGCAGGCCTCGTCGTCCATACCGGCGACTGGAAGATCGATCCGACGCCGCGCGTCGGCCTGCCGACCAACGAGAAGCGCCTGCGCGAGCTCGGCGAGGAGGGCGTGCTGGCGCTGGTCTGCGATTCGACGAACGTCATGCGCGACGGCACGAGCCCGAGCGAGGCGGATGTCGCGGCCAAGCTCAAGGAGCTGGTGGCCTCGGCGCCGGGCCGCGTCGCCGTCACCACCTTCGCCTCGAATGTCGCGCGCCTGCGTGCCGTCGCCGAGGCCGCGATCGCGAACGACCGCGAGGTCGTCGTCGTCGGCCGGGCCATGGACAGGGTCATCGATGTCGCGCGCGAATGCGGTTATCTCGACGGCATCCCCGGCTTCCGCCCGGTCGACGCCTATGGCTACCTGCCGCGCGACAAGGTCGTGGCGCTGGTGACCGGCAGCCAAGGCGAGCCGCGTGCCGCGCTCTCGCGCATCGCTTCGGACGATCATCCCGAGATCGCGCTGTCGCCGGGCGACCGCGTCATCTTCTCTTCCCGCACCATCCCGGGCAACGAGAAGGCGGTCGGCAACATCCTGAACGCGCTGGCGCGCGACCGGATCGAGATCATCACCGACCGCACCCATCTCGTCCATGTCTCCGGCCACCCCCGCCGTGAGGAGATGGCCCGGCTGTATGGCTGGCTGAAGCCGCAGATCGCGATCCCCGCACATGGCGAGGACCTGCACCTCGCCGAGCATGAAACCTTCGCCCGCAGCCTCGGCGTCAAGCATGTGCTGCGCGCCGGCAACGGCGATGTCGTCGCGATCACGGCGGATGGCGCGCGCAAGGTCGACGAGGCTCCGCATGGCCGGCTCTACCAGGACGGCTCACTGCTGGTGAACGCGTTGGAGAAGACGATTTCTGAGCGTCGCCGCCTGTCCTTCGCCGGGGTCGTCTCGATCGCGGTCGCCATCGACGAGAAGGGTGGCATTTCCGGTGAGCCGGAGATCGCCGTGCTCGGCCTGCCGCCGCGGACCCGCGACGGCACCGATTTCGACGAATACGTCGCCGATACGGTCGCCGAGCTGCTCGAAGGCATTCCGAAGGCCCGCCGCCGCGATCCCGAGGCCCTACGCAACGCGCTTGAGCGCGGCGTGCGTAGCGCCGTCAACGAGGAGTGGGGCAAGAAGCCGCTGGTGCATGCGCTGGTGATCGAGGTGTAGTACGGGGCGCAGCGCCCCGCCGGAGAAGACGAAGATGATCGGACGCCTCAATCATGTCGCCATCGCCGTGAAGGACCTCGCGGCCTCGACGACACTCTATCGCGATACGCTTGGCGCGCGCGTCTCGCAGCCGCTGCCCCAGCCGGAGCACGGCGTCACCGTCGTCTTCGTCGAGCTGCCGAACACCAAGATCGAGCTGCTCGAGCCGATGGGCGCCGACTCGCCGATCGCCAAATTCCTCGAGCGCAATCCGGACGGCGGCATTCATCACATCTGCTACGAGGTCGATGACATCCTGGCCGCGCGAGACCGCCTGAAGGCGCAGGGCGCGCGCGTGCTCGGTTCAGGCGAGCCGCGCATCGGCGCCCATGGCAAGCCGGTGCTGTTCCTGCACCCCAAGGACTTCCTCGGCACGCTGGTCGAGCTCGAACAGGCCTGAATTCGATGAGCGATATCACTTTCCTTGGCGAGCCGGAGCCCGGCTCGCCGCGCCCGTTCAGTGCCGCCACCGTCGCCGGCGGGCTGATCTTCGTCTCCGGTCATTCGGCCCCGCATGATCCCGCGCGTGGCATTCACCGCGGCGAGACCCCGGCCGACGAGGTGCGCAATGCGCTGGGCCGGATCACCGAGATCCTGGCCGATGCCGGCAGCGCGCTCGACCGTGTCGTCCAGATGACGATGCTGATCACCGACCCCGCCGATTACGCCGCCTGCAACGCCGAGTATGTGAAGCATTTCCCGAACGGCCTGCCGGCGCGTCACACGGCGCGCTTCGGCGTGCCGACGCAGGCGCGCATCGCGTTCTCCTGCATCGCCCTGGCCGGGAGGGGCGCATGAACGTCGTCGGCGGGCTCGCCCTTTACTTCGTGATCTGGTGGATCACGCTCTTTGCCGTGCTGCCTTTCGGCATCCGCAGCCAGCAAGAGGCGGGCGATGTCGTCGAGGGAACGGAACCGGGCGCGCCCATCCTGCCGGGCTTGCTCAAAAAGGCGGCAATCACGTCGGTGATCGCGGCGGTGATCTTCGCCGGCGTCTGGTATGTCTGGGTGACTTACGACATCTGACGCAAGACTTCTGCCAGCAGCAAGACTTCCGCGAGCAAATCGAGGCGAAACGACCGACTTCGGTATGCCCAAAAGAAAAAGGCAAGGCGGATGCCTTGCCTTGGGTAGTCTGCTTTTTACCGCTGCATCGGCGCACATTCAAGGGTGCGACTCATATGCAAGGCGGGCGTTTGTTCCTCCCGAGACCTGGTCCGCAGCGCTCTGCTCGCAGAGCGCTCCCAGCGCCAGAAGGATTAGCCGATTGTGACGGCCCTGTCATCACTTTAGGCAGTCATAGCCTCGAATTTTTGCAAGATTAGTCTCCACTGCACTTGTGCAGTGCAGCATGAGCGATTCGACGGCATTGGATATGCCTTGTTCCGGCCAAAGGATGCGGCTATCGACCGGCCATCCGCCGGGCTCGCTGGCGGCCATGGAGATGTTCATGCTGCGCAGCTCGCTCGCCGCCCTTGCCGTCGTCGCTTCCCTCGGTTTCGCCCAGGCCCAGAGCCCGAAGCCCGATCCGGAAAACACCGTCGTGCTCGAGACCAAGGACGGCCCGGTCACGATCCGCCTGCGGCCGGATCTTGCGCCCAAGCATGTCGCGCAGATCAAGGCGCTGGTGAAGCGCGGCTTCTATGACGGCATCGTCTTCCACCGCGTCATCGACGGCTTCATGGCCCAGACCGGCGACCCGACCGGCACTGGCACCGGCAAGTCCGATATGCCGAACCTGCCGGCCGAGTTCACCCCTACGCCCTACAAGGTCGGCTCCGTCGGCATGGCGCGTTCGCAGTCGCCGGATTCGGCGAATTCCCAGTTCTTCATCTGCTACGAGGGCTGCAGCCCGCTGACCGGCCAGTACACGCTGTTCGGCGAGGTCGTCTCGGGCATGGACGCAGTGCGCAAGATCAAGAAGGGTGCACAGGGCAGCGGCCAGGTGACCGGCCCCGACAAGATCATCCGCATGCGGATGGCATCCGACGCCAAGTGACATGAAGCCGGGGAGGGCCGGGACCATGCAGCAAACGGCCCTCATCGGCATTCTCGCAGCGCTCGTCTTCAGCGCAGGCGCGGCGGTCGCGCAGGATACGCGCGATCTCGGGTTGCCGCCGGCGTCCGGCTCGCAGAACCCGGTCCTGCCGCCGCCCTCGGGCTTCCAGAATCCGACCCTGCCGCCGCAGAGCGGCCAGCGCTACAATCCCGGCATCGGCGGGCCGTTCAGCGGCGACAATGACATTCCGGGCATGCAGCAGCGTCGCGTCGGCCCGCAGACGCAGACCCTGATGCGCCGCGGCGGCGAGATCGGCCTCGTCGGCTCGCTCTCGCCCGAGACGCAGCAGGAGGGCGGCGAGACAGTCGACAAGCTTTCCGATATCGCGCCGGCCTTGCGGCGCTGCTGGAGCCCGCCGCCGCTTCCCGGGGACCTGACCGGCGCGATGGCCTCCGTCCGCTTCAGCCTGCGCCGCGATGGCAGCCTCTTCGGCCAGCCGCGCGTGACCTGGGAGACGCGCCGCGGCGACGCGGCGTTCCAGAAGCGCTTCACCGAATCCGCGGTTGCCGCCATCCGCTCCTGCACGCCGATGAGGTTGTCGAAGGGCCTCGGAGCGAGTATCGCGGGGCGACCCTTCACCATACGCTTCCACGGCCGCACGCCGTCCAACGAAAGGCAAAGCTGATGTCCCACGATCCCGAGAACACCATCGTCATGGAGACGACCAAGGGCCCCGTCGTCATCAAGCTGCGTCCCGACCTCGCTCCCGGCCATGTCGAGCGCATCAAGCTGCTGGCCCGCGAGGGCTTCTATGACGGCATCGTCTTCCATCGCGTCATCGACGGCTTCATGGCCCAGGTCGGCTGCCCGCACGGCACCGGCACCGGCGGCTCGAGCTATCCGGACCTGAAGCAGGAGTTCAACGCCGAGCCGCATGTCCGCGGCATCTGCTCGATGGCCCGCTCCCAGAACCCGAACTCGGCCAACAGCCAGTTCTTCATCGTCTTCGACGATGCCCGCTTCCTCGACAAGCAGTACACCGTCTGGGGCGAAGTCGTCGAAGGCATGGACAACGTCGACAAGATCAAGCGCGGCGAGCCGGTGCGCGATCCCGACTCGATCGTCTCGATGAAGGTCATGGCCGACGCGGCCTGAGGCTGGCGGCCTTCCCATCCTCATGCTCGGGCTTGCCCCGAGCATCTCCTGCAAAAGATTCTCGGGTCTGCGCTAAGCTCCGCCCGAGAATGACGCGCGTCATCCCGGGCTTGACCCGGGATCCATGCCAGAGCGCTTCCGCGCAAGGTCAGGCATGGATTCCGGCCCTCCGCTTCGCTCCGGCCGGGATGACCGAGCAATCATATGAAGAGCAACAAGCCTTAGCCCGATGGATGTCGGCCTCTTCGATTTCGACCTGCCGGAAGACCGTATCGCGCTGAGGCCGGCAAGCCCGCGCGATGCGGCGCGCCTGCTCGTCGTGCGCCCGGATGCGCCCGAGCCGTTGCAGGATCGCGGCATCCGCGATCTCGTCTCGCTGCTCGAGCCCGGGGACGCGCTCGTCCTGAACGATACGCGCGTCATTCCCTCGCGCCTGCGCGGGCGGCGCTTTCGCGGCGCGGATTCGGCCCGCGTCGAGATCATGCTCCACAAGCGCGAGAGCGAGGATCGCTGGCTGGCCTTCGCGCGGCCGGCCAAGAAGCTGGCGCTGGGCGAGACGGTGGTCTTCGATTCGGAGGGCGCCAGCAATGCCTGCGAGTTCGGCCGCCTGCGTGCCGAGGTCATTGCCAAGAGCGAGGGCGGCGAGGTCGAGCTGCAATTCAGCCTGACAGGCGCCTATCTCGACGAGTCGATCGCGCGGCTCGGCGAGTTGCCGCTGCCGCCCTATATCGCCGGCAAGCGCCCGACCGACGATGCCGATGCCACCGACTACCAGACGAATTTCGCCCGCAAGGATGGTGCCGTCGCGGCGCCGACCGCCGGGCTGCACTTCACCCCGGAGCTGCTCGCGGCACTCGATGCGCGCGGCGTCAGCAGCCATTTCGTCACGCTGCATGTCGGCGCCGGCACCTTCCTGCCGGTGAAGGCGGAGGACACCGACGAGCACCGCATGCATGCCGAATGGGGCACGGTCTCGGCCGAGACGGCTGACGCGCTGAACGCGGTGAAGGCGAAAGGCGGGCGGATCGTCTGCGTCGGCACGACGTCGCTGCGGCTGATCGAGAGCGCGGCCGCCGAGGACGGCACCATCCGGCCCTTCTCGGGCGACACGGCGATCTTCATCACGCCGGGCTATCGCTTCCGCGCCGTCGACCTGCTGATGACGAACTTCCACTTGCCGCGCTCGACGCTGTTCATGCTCGTCTCCGCCTTCTGCGGGCTTGACATGATGAAACTTGCCTATTCCCATGCGATCGCAGCGGAATACCGCTTCTACTCCTATGGCGACGGCAGCCTGCTGTTCCGGGCAGAGCCGCCGCGGGATTGAGAAGCCGATCCGGCTCGCATTCCCGGCCTGAAAATGCTACCGGGCTTCCCAACAGGGAATTTGATAATCAATGGCCGATATTTTTCGCGAGATCGAAGAGGAAGTCCGCCGCGACAAGGCGGCGGAGCTCTGGAGGAAATATGGCTGGATCGTCACCGGCCTTGCGGTGCTGGCGGTGCTCGCCGTGGCGGGCTGGCAGTTCTGGCTGCATCGCGAGAATCAGGCCTCGCAGGCCGTCGGCGCCCGCCTCGAAGCGGCGCTGAAATCCTCCCGCGACGGCGACAGCACGCAGGCCGAGACGATCCTCAAGGAACTGGCTGACAGCGCGCCTGCGGGCTATCGCCAGATCGCGCGTTTCCGCCTTGCCGGCGAGACCGCCAAGCGTGATGCGGCTGCGGGTGTCGCCGCCTTCGACGCGCTTGCTAATGATGCGGCGCTGGACGCGACCTATCGCGATCTCGCCAGGCTGCGCGCCGGCATCCTGCGCGTCGATCTCTCGCCCTACGCGGAGGTCAAGACGGTGCTGGAGCCGCTGGCCGTTCCGCAGGGCGTCTGGCGCCACTCGGCGCGCGAATTCCTCGGCATCTCCGCGCTCAAGGCCAACCAGTTCGACGACGCCGGCCGCTGGTTCGACGCCGCGATCACCGATCCGCAGGCGCCACAGGCTCTGCGCCAGCGCGTCGAGCTCTATCTCGCTCTGGTCCGCGGCGGCCCCGTTACGGTAAAGAACTGAACCGGAGCTCCGCTCCCAACGCTTCCGTCGCCCCGCTCCGGCAATGTCGCCTGGCCGGGGTGACGATGGAATGTGAAGTCTGATGACAGCCATCGTCGCCCTCATCGGCCGGCCCAATGTCGGCAAGTCGACGCTGTTCAACCGGCTCGTCGGCAAGAAGCTCGCCCTGGTCGACGACCGGCCGGGTGTCACGCGCGATCGCCGCGAGGGCGACGCCACGCTCGGCCATCTCCGTTTCAAGGTCATCGACACCGCCGGTCTGGAGGAAGCCGACAAGGATTCGCTCCTCGGCCGCATGCGGGCCCAGACCGAGACCGCGATCGCCCAGGCCGATGTCGTCGTTTTCATGATCGATGCCCGCCTCGGCCTGACGCCTATGGACCAGCCGTTCGCCGATCTGGTGCGCCGTTCCGGCAAGCCCGTCATCCTGCTCGCCAACAAGGCCGAGGGAAAGAAGGGCACCGAGGGCATCATCGATTCCTACTCGCTCGGTCTCGGCGATCCCGTGCCGTTCTCGGCCGAGCATGGCGAGGGCACGGCCGATCTGCTCGAGGCGCTGGTGCCCTTCATCCCGGACGAGCCCGAGGAAGAAGAGGAAGACGCCTGGGCGGATGTACCGGCGGAGGACGCGGAGGAGGATGCCAATCCCGACCGGCCGCTGCGCGTCACCATCATCGGCCGCCCGAATGCCGGCAAGTCGACGCTGGTCAACCGCATGATCGGCGAGGAGCGGCTGCTGACCGGTCCGGAAGCCGGCATCACCCGCGACACCATCTCGGTCGACTGGGAATGGCGCAGCCGAAAGGTCAAGCTCTTCGACACCGCCGGCATGCGCAAGCGCGCCCGCATCGAGGAGAAACTGGAGAAGCTGTCGGTGGCGGATTCGCTGCGCGCGATCCGCTTCGCCGAGGTCGTCGTCGTGCTGCTCGACGCCACCATCCCCTTCGAGAAGCAGGACCTGACGCTGGTCGACCTGACCGAGCGCGAGGGCAGGGCCGTCGTCATCGGCCTGAACAAATGGGACCTCGTTGCCGACAAGCAGGGCCTGCTCGCCGAGCTGAAGGAGAAGGCCAACTACCTGCTGGCGCAGGTACGCGGCGTGCCGATCATTCCCCTGTCCGGACTGGCCGGCGAGGGCATCGACCGGCTGATGCAGGCGGTGTTCTCAGCCTATGACGTCTGGAACCGCCGCGTCTCGACCGCACGCATCAACCGCTGGCTGGAAGGCGTGCTATCGGCCCATCCGCCGCCGGCCGTGGCGGGACGGCGCATCAAGATCCGCTACATGACGCAGGCCAAGGCGCGCCCGCCGACCTTCGCGCTGTTCGGCAACCAGCTCGACCATCTGCCGGTGTCCTACACCCGCTATCTGGTCAACAACCTGCGCGAAGCCTTCGAACTGCCGGGCACGCCGATCCGCCTGCACAGGCGCGGCGGCGAAAATCCCTATGACAAGGAGCGCAAGGGCTGATGAGGGTCGCGGTCGTCGGTGCCGGTATCGCCGGGCTTTCCACCGCCTGGTCGCTGAACAAGCGCGGGCATGAGGTCACCCTGTTCGAGCAGGCGGCGCGGATTCCCAATCCCTATGCCGCTTCGGGCGACCAGCACCGCATCATCCGCCGCGCTTATGGCGGCGCCGATGGCTACGCCCGCACCATCACCGAGGCTTTCGAGGCCTGGGAGGAGCTCTGGGCCGATCTGGGCGTGCGTCATTACGCAGCCTGCGGGGTGCTCGGCATTTCCCAGACCGAGGGCGACGAGGGCGAGGACTATCGCCAGGGCCTGGACCGCATGGGCTCGCCGTATGAGCTCTATGATCCGGCCGAGGCCGCCAGGCGCTATCCGTTCCTCGATCCGGCGACGATCCGCTACGCCTATCTCAGCCCGGAAGGCGGGGCGCTGTTTCCCGCCCGTATCGCCGCCGACATGGTGAGATTGCTGCGCGAGCGGGGCGTCTCGATCCGCGAAGGCGTGGCCGTGACGGCGATCGAGCCCGAGTCGGGCAAGCTGACTCTGGCTGATGGCGAGGCCGCGAGCTTCGATCGCATCGTCGTTTCTGCCGGCGCCTGGGTGCTGAAGCTCCTGCCGGAGCTCGCCGATGCGCTGACGACCTACCGCACGGCAATCGCCTATCTCGATCCGCCTGAGGATCTCAAGGCCGCCTGGGAGGCGGCGCCGGCCATCGTCGATGTCGGCGGCACGGTCGACGGCTATGTCCTGCCGCCGGTCGATGGCACCGAGCTGAAGGTTGGTGCCGGTGTCCACAAGCGCCAGCGCCAGCCCGACGAGGACCGCGAGCCCCGGCCGGGCGAGGGCGAGCAGATCCGCGATTATTTCTCGCCGCCCTTCGCGCGCGTCGACGAGTACCGGGTCAAGCGCGTGGCGAGCTGCGCCTACACCTTCACGGCTGACCGCAAGTTCCTGTCGCGCGAAATCGGCCGCGTCACCGCGGTTTCGGCCTGCTCGGGCCATGGCTACAAGTTCGGCGCGGCGGTCGGCCGGCGTGTCGCGGCGGCGGTGGAGAACGGCGATCAGGCCGGGTTGCTGCGCTGGCTGCGGGCCGAGTGACGAGAGCGGGGCGCGCATGCTCGAAACCGTGAGCGCGCTCTTCGTCGACCTGGACCGGAAGGTGCTGCTCGGCGATCGGCGGGCGTGTCGAGCTGGGCGAGGCTCTCGAACAGGCGCTGATCCGCGAATGCCGCGAGGAGGTGGGGCTGACGCCGACGCGCTACGAGCTGGTGCTGTCGGAGGCCGAGCGCTTTCCGGAACGCAACGGCGCAGCTCTCCACCACATCTATGTCGTCAGTACCTGGGATGGCGGCGAAGCCATCAATCTCGTCGACGAGCACGACGAGATCCGCTGGTTCAGCCTCGATGAGATGGCGGCGCTGCCGAACCTCACCATCCCGGATCTGATCGGGCTTGCGCGGGCATCCCTGCGCTGAGGCAGAGAGCGGATCAGGCCGGCAGCTGCGGCGTGAGCACCTTGCCCTGCGGAAAGTCGAAGATCTTGCCGCTCTCCGCCCAGCCCGGCGAGGCGAGCGCGACGAGATGCGGCGCCAAATCCTCCGGTGTCCTCAGCGTTTCCGGGTCTTCGCCCGGCATCGCCTCGGCCCGCATCTTGGTGCGCAGCGGCCCCGGATTGACCAGCATGACCTTGACCGGCGTGGTCGCCGTCTCGGCCGCGTAGGTGCGCCCCAGAGCCTCCACGGCGGCCTTGGAAATCGAATACGGCCCCCAATACGCCGAGCACTTATGGGCGGCGCCCGACGACATTAGCAGCACGCGGCCCGCATCCGAGGCGCGCAACGCCGGATCGAGCGATTTGATCAGCCGCCAGTTCGCAGTGACGTTGATGTCGAGCACCTTCGCCCAGTCCTTCTCCGTCGCATGGCCGAGCGGGGTGAGGGAACCGAGGATGCCGGCATTCGCCAGCAGGATGTCGAGCTTGCCCCAGCGCTCCAGCAGAGCAGGGCCGAGCTTCTCCAGCCCGCCGGCATCCGAGAGATCGAGCGGCACCAGCGTGGCGCTGCCGCCGATCGCCCGGATCTCGTCGTCGAGTTCCTCGAGCGCCCCCGAGGTGCGGGCGAGCGCGACGATATGCGCGCCAGCCTGGGCGAAGGCCAGGGCCGCGGCGCGCCCGATTCCGCGCGACGCGCCGGTGACGAGCGCGATGCGCCCCTCGAGAGCCTTGGTCATGGGATAGTCCGCTGGTTCAGCCGGCTTCGGCCAGCAGGGAGATCTGCTGCTTGGCGCTCTCGCCGATCACGTCGGTCAGCGAGGTCGGATAGTCGCCGGTGAAGCAATGGTCGGTGAATTGCGGCCGGGCCGGATCGCGCCGCTCATGGCCCATCGCACGATAGAGCCCGTCGACGGAGATGAAGGCCAGCGAATCGGCTCCGACGAACTGGCGCATCTCTTCGAGGGAGTGCGTTGCGGCGAGCAGCTTCTCGCGGTCCGGCGTGTCGATGCCGTAATAGTCGGGATGGGTGATCGGCGGCGAGGAGATGCGGAAATGCACCTCGCGGGCGCCGGCCTCGCGCATCATCTTCACGATCTTGAACGAAGTCGTGCCGCGCACGATCGAATCATCGACCAGCACGATGCTCTTGCCTTCGACGACCGAGCGGTTGGCCGAATGCTTCAGCTTGACGCCGAGCTCGCGGACCTTCTGCGTCGGCTCGATGAAGGTGCGGCCGACATAGTGGTTGCGGATGATGCCGAGCTCGAAGGGAATGCCGCTCGCCTGCGCATAGCCGAGCGCGGCCGGCACACCCGAATCCGGCACCGGCACGACGACGTCGGCATTGGCCGGGGATTCCTGCGCCAGCACCGCGCCCATCGCCTTGCGGTGCTCATAGATGCTGCGGCCCTTCACGACGGAGTCGGGGCGGGCGAAATAGATGTACTCGAAGATGCAGGGCCGCTCGGCGACGGGCGGGAAGGGCTTGTGGCTCTCGATGCCGCTGTCGGAGATGATTACGACCTCGCCGTTCTCGACCTCGCGGACGAACTTCGCGCCGATGATGTCGAGCGCGCAGGTCTCGGAGGTCAGGATCGGGCAGCCGTCGAGATCGCCCAGCACCAGCGGGCGGATGCCGAGCGGGTCGCGCGCGCCGATCAGCTTCTTGTTGGTCATGCCGACGAAGGCATAGGCGCCCTCGATCTGGCGGATCGCCTCGACGAAGCGCTCGACGAAATGCTGCTTGCGGCTGCGCGCGACGAGATGCAGCAGCACCTCGGTGTCGGAAGTCGACTGATAGATCGCGCCGTCGCGGACGAGATTGCGGCGCAACGTGAGCCCGTTGGTGAGATTGCCGTTATGCGCCACGGCGAAGCCGCCGCCATGCAGCTCGGCGAAGAGCGGCTGGACGTTGCGCAGGATGGTCTCGCCCGTCGTCGAATAGCGGACATGGCCGATTGCCTGCTTGCCCTGGAGCTTGTCGATGACGCTCGCTTCCGAGAAGGCGTCGCCGACAAGTCCGAGCCGGCGCTCCGAATGGAAGCGCTTGCCGTCGAAGGAGACGATTCCCGCCGCCTCCTGGCCGCGGTGCTGGAGCGCGTGCAGGCCGAGTGCCGTCAGCGCAGCTGCGTCGGCATGGCCGTAAATGCCGAAGACGCCGCATTCCTCCCGCAGCCGGTCGGCATTGGGATCGAAGGCGGTATCAGTCTCGGTCTGCGAGATCATGGCGAGCTCCACGCGCTGGGACGGACTCTCTACGCGTCAATTAGGGACGGGTTGGGGCAGGCGCAACCGGTGCCGCCGTCGCCGGGGTACGCGGTTCCTCTGCCGGGGCCTCGGTGGTTTCCTCCGCCTTCTGCTTTTTCAGCAGGTTCTTGATGAAATCGGCGTTGACGTCCTGCGGCAGCATCCCGATCAGCGAGCGGCCGGTTTCCTCCAGCATGGGCTTGGCCTTGGCGTCCTTCGCCCAGACCGGCATCTTCTCGCTGCCGACCAGCGCCGCGAAGAAGAGGTAGCCGATCACCGCCAGCAGCAGGCCGCGCGCCGCGCCGAAGACGAAGCCAAGCGTGCGATCGAGCGCGCCGATGCGCGAGTCGAGCACGAAGTCGGAAACCCGCGCCGTGACCAGCGAAACGACGATCAGCGTGGCGAGGAATAGCGCGGCTATCGAGGCGACGAGCGCGATCGTGTCCTGCGCCGAACTCGCCGGAATATACTGCTTCACGAAAGGCACGAGCTGCGGGTGGAAGACCCAGGCGACTGCCGCGGCAGCAACCCAGGAGGCGATCGCAAGCACTTCGCGCGTGAAGCCGCGCACGGCCGCGAGCAAAGCCGAGATCAGAACCACGCCGATGACGACGAGATCGAGAATGGTTACAGGCATGGAAGGGCCGCTTTGCTATGGTCTGGTGCCGGCCAGCCTGAGATAAGGTGGCCGTTTCGGCTTTGCTATACGCGTTCCAGGCCTCTGCGTCACCCTTTCGGCGAAGTCATTTCACATCTCTGCGAGGTGCGCGCGCCGCGATATCGGCAACGAGTTCCGTGACATGGCCGAAACGGCGCAAGCTGAGGCCGTTGCCGTCGCCATGGTCCGCGCCGCCGGACGGCATCAGCGCCGCCTCGAAGCCGAGCTTCGCCGCCTCCCTGAGTCGCGCCGCCGCGACCGAGACGGGCCGGATCGCGCCCGAGAGGGCGATCTCGCCGAAATAGACGGATTCCTGCGGCAGGATGGCTCCCGTCAGCGAGGAGACGAGCGCCGCCGCCACCGCGACATCGGCGGCCGGCTCGTTGACGCGCAGGCCGCCCGCTACGTTGAGGTAGACATCATGCTGGCCGAGCCTGAGGCCGCCATGCGTTTCCAGCACGGCCAGCACCATGGCGAGGCGGCTGTTCTCCCAGCCGACCACGGCGCGTCGCGGCGTGCCTAGAGCGGTCGGCGCGACCAGCGCCTGGATCTCGACCAGCACGGGCCGCGTGCCCTCGATGCCGGCGAAGACGGCCGCGCCCGGCGCCGGCTGGTCCCGGCCTGCGAGGAACAGCGCCGAGGGATTCGTCACCTCCGACAACCCCTTGCCGGTCATCTCGAAGACGCCGATCTCGTCGGTGGCGCCGAAGCGATTCTTCTGGCCGCGCAGGATCCGGAACGAGTGCGCCCCTTCTCCTTCGAACGACAGCACGGCGTCGACCATATGCTCGACCACGCGGGGGCCGGCGATCTGGCCGTCCTTGGTGACATGGCCGACGAGGATCAGGCAGGCGCCGCTGGTCTTGGCGTAGCGGATCAGCGCCTGGGCCGAGCCGCGCACCTGCGTCACGGTGCCCGGCGCGCTCTCGACTTCGCCCGACCACATGGTCTGGATCGAATCGATGACGACGAGGGCAGGGCGCTGGCCCTGCCCGAGCGTCGCGACGATGTCCTCGACATTGGTCTCGGCTGCGAGATCGACCGGCGCGTCGGCCAGGCCCATCCGCTCGGCCCTGAGGCGCACCTGACCGGTCGATTCTTCGCCCGAGACATAGACGACACGCTGTCCGCCCAGTGCGAGCGCCGCGCAGGCCTGCATCAGCAGCGTCGACTTGCCGATTCCGGGATCGCCGCCGATCAGCAGCACGGAACCCGGCACGAAGCCGCCGCCGGTGACTCGGTCGAGCTCGCCGATGCCGGAGACGATGCGCGGCGCGTCCTGCGTCTCGCCCTTCAGCGTCTCCAGCGCGAAAACGCGTCCACGCGCCCGCCCGCTAGAGGGGCGGCCGCCGCCGGGAACTGGCGCCGCCTGCGCCTCCTCGACCAGCGATGACCATGTCCCGCAGGCGTCGCATTTGCCCTGCCAGCGGTGATAGACCGCGCCGCAGGCTTGGCAGTGATAGGTCGGAGCGCGCTTGGCCATCAGTGAGGCTCCGTCGTCATTCCGGGGCATCGCGCAGCGATGAGCCCGGAACCCAGAACCGATGCCCGCATTCGTCTTGGCATCGCCATTGCCGCTCGTCTTGAAACCGCATCGGTTCTGGGTTCCGGGCTCGCGCCTGCGGCGCACCCCGGAATGACGGCGGTGGCGGTCACGCGCTCAAAGCCCCACATGCCGCCGCGCATAACGGCGGCCGAGGCTGGTCAGAATCTCGTAGCCGATCGTCTTGGCGCCAGCGCCAACGGCTTCGAGGTCGAGCGCGCCGCCGATCAGCGTCACGTTCGCCCCGCGCTGCGCGGCAGAGGCCGGCGCGTCGCTGACGTCGATGATGATGAGGTCCATCGAGACGGAGCCGACGAAGGGGCAGACGACGCCATCGAGCAGCGCCGATCCGCCGGCGAGGCTGTCCGTCCAGCTGCCGTTGCGCGGGTAACCGTCGGCATAGCCGAGGCAGATGGTCGCGAGCTTGCGCTTCCCCTTGGCCGTCCAGCGGCCGTTATAGCCGACCTGCGTGCCACCCTCGACCTCGCGGACCTGGATGATGCGCGCCTCCAGCCCGATCACCGGCTGCATCGGGTTCGGCTGCCCGGGCGTGGGGTTGCCGCCATAGAGGGCATAGCCCGGCCGCGTCAGCTGGTAGGACGGACAACCTTCGAGGAAATGGCCCGAGGAGTTCTTCAGCGAGGCCGGAATGCCGGGCAGG
The DNA here is from genome assembly GCF_057321085.1 of Allobosea sp. RIT-PG3_2. NCBI lineage: Bacteria > Pseudomonadati > Pseudomonadota > Alphaproteobacteria > Hyphomicrobiales > Alloboseaceae > Allobosea > Allobosea sp. RIT-PG3_2. The sequence continues at coordinate 257,090 of NZ_JBXWCA010000005.1, forward strand.
GCAGCCGTGATCTCGGCGAAGGCTGCGATCTGGCGGGCATTGGCCGGATCGGTCTCGACCTCCGACGACGCGAAATGGCTCATCACCAGGCCGATATCGGCCGCCGCGATCACGCCGGATTTCTCGCGGGCGAGATTGAGCCCTTCCCCGGCCCAGAGTCCGAGCCGATTCATCGCCGTGTCGACATGCAGCGCTGCTGGCCGGACCTTGGCGCCGGTCTGGCGGAAGGAGGCCCACTCGAGCAGTTCTTCATGCGAGCCGAGCACCGGCGACAGGCCATGCAGCGCATAGACGTCGCAATTGCCCGGCAGCAGCCCGTTCAGCACATAGATCGTGGCGTCCGGCGCGACGCTGCGCGCGCGGATGCCCTCCGAGACATGGGCGACGAAGAAGCTGCGGCACCCCGCCCTGGCGAGCGCGGTCACGGCAGGCTCGATGCCGACGCCGTAGGCGTCGGCCTTGACCACCGCGCCTGCCTCCGTGCCGGCGCGCTCGCCTAGGAGACGCCAGTTCGAAACCAGTGCGGCGAGGTCGATGGTCAGGGTCGCGCCATAGGCGCCGGCAACAGGCGTGTCGAAAGGCATTATTCGCGGTCCGGGATGCGGAGTTCGTCGGCGCGGTCGGAGAAGCGCGTGACATCGGCGTCGAACTGGAGGGCGATCGTTCCGGTCGGGCCGTGGCGCTGCTTGCCGATGATCAGCTCGGCGACGCCATGTGCCGCCTCCATCTCGATCTGCCACTTGTTGTGGTCTTCGGTGCCGGGGCGCGGCTCCTTGCCCTTGAGGTAGTATTCCTCGCGGTAGACGAACATCACCACGTCGGCGTCCTGCTCGATCGAGCCGGATTCGCGCAGGTCCGAGAGTTGCGGGCGCTTGTCGTCGCGGCTCTCGACCTGACGCGAGAGCTGGGAGAGCGCGATGATCGGAACCGAGAGCTCCTTCGCCAGCGCCTTCAGGCTGGTGGTGATCTCGGTCAGCTCCTGCACGCGGTTCTGGCTGTTCTTGGAGGAGCCGGAGAGCAGCTGGAGATAGTCGATGAAGAGGACATCCAGCCCCTTCTGCCGCTTGAGCCGCCGGGCGCGGGCGACGAGCTGCGCGATCGAGATGCCGCCGGTCTGGTCGATATAGAGCGGGATACGCTCGATCTGCGCCGCGACGTCGGTCAGCCGGGCGAAGTCGGCCTCGGTGATGCGGCCCTGCCTGATCTTGTAGGAGGAGATGCCGGACTGCTCGGCGACGATACGGGTCGCGAGCTGGTCGGACGACATTTCGAGCGAGAAGAAGGCCACGACGCCGCCGTCGACCGTCTTGATCGTCCCATCCGTCTGGCGCTCGCCGCGCCAGGCCTTGGCGATGTTGAAGGCGATATTGGTGGCGAGCGATGTCTTGCCCATGGCCGGACGGCCGGCCAGCACGATGAGGTCTGAGGGCTGCAGGCCGCCCATGCGCTGGTCGAGGTCGCGCAGGCCCGACGAGATGCCGGAGAGGCCGCCGGCGCGCTGATAGGCGCTGGCCGCCATGTCGATGGCGAGCCGGAGCGCTCCGTCGAATTTCTGGAAACCGCCCTCGTAGCGGCCCTTTTCCGCCAGCTCGTAAAGCTTGCGCTCGGCATCCTCGATCTGTTCGCGCGGCGCCATCTCGACCGGAGCGTCATAGGCGACGTTGACGAGGTCCTCGCCGACGCCGATGAGCAGGCGGCGCACCGCGAGGTCGTAGATCGTGCGTCCGTAATCGCCGGCGTTGATGACGGTCGTCGCCTCGGCGGCGAGGCGGGCGAGGTACTGGCTCGGCGTGATGTCGCCGAGGTCGAGGTCGTTGACGAAGGTCTTGAGCGTGATCGGCGTGGCGAGCTTGCCCGCGCGAACCATGCTGGAGCTCAGCTCGAAGACGCGCTGGTGGATCGGCTCGAAGAAATGGTCCGGCAGCAGGAAGTCGGAGACGCGATAGAAGGCGTCGTTGTTGACCAGGATCGCGCCCAGCAGCGCCTGCTCGGCCTCGATGTTGTGAGGCTGGACGCGATAGTCCGCCTCACGATTTTCGAGGCGTGCGACGAGGGCTGTAGCGGGGGCCATGACCGTCCCGATAAATCAATGCTGATTGATAATTCAAGTCGACAACCGGCCGCACCAGAACGCACCCGCGGCCATGTCGAGGGGGCAGTAGTCCACTACTCTGCCAATTTGCGCCAGCAGTGTTCCCCGCAGTTCACAGCTGCTCAAAAAGAAAGGCGCCGTGTTGCCACGGCGCCCTTGACTCATTTGGGGAGCTGCAAGGCTCAGCGATCGTCGTCGCCGGCCTCGGCCAGCGCCGCGCCGACCTCGAGGCCGAGATCGTCGAGGTCGAACTCCTCGCGGGCGGTGACGTTCTCGCCGGCGGCCTGACGGTGAGCTTCCTCAGCCGAGCGGGCGACGTTGACGGTGACGGTGACCGAAACTTCCGGATGCAGCACGACCGGGACGGTGTGCAGGCCGAGCGTCTTGATCGGGGTGTTGAGCGTCACCTGGCCGCGCGCGACGTGGAAGCCGTCCTTGGTCAGCGCCTCGGCGATGTCGCGGGTCGAGACCGAGCCGTAGAGCACGCCGGACTCGCCGGACTGGCGCAGGATGATGACGCTCTGGCCGTTCAGGCGCTCGGCGACCGCGTCGGCCTCGGACTTCAGCTCGAGGTTGCGGGTCTCGAGCTCGAGCTTCTGGCTCTCGAAGCGCTTCTTGTTCTCCTCGGTGGCGCGCAGGGCCTTGCCGCGGGCGAGCAGGTAGTTGCGGCCGAAGCCGTCGCGCACGCGCACGACTTCGCCCATCTGGCCGAGCTTGGCGACGCGTTCGAGCAGGATCACTTCCATGGGTCTTCTCCTTCAGGTCTTTTTAGTCAGGTTTCAGGATTGGGTAGGCGGAGGCGGCAGCACGACCCGCTTGCGCAGGCCGAGAAGCGTATCGATCAGACCGGCGACCGCGAGCAGCGGCGTCAGCACGGCCTGCATCACGACGAGCGCGACGTAGACCGAGATCAGCATCGGCAGCCGCCAGGGGCGGCCGCGCGAAATGTCGTGCAGAAGGCAAAGCCCGCTGAACATGAAGGCGGCGAGCAGCGCGCCGACGAGAGCCGTCGCGGCCACGCCGATGAAGCCGCCGGCCGCGGCGGCGACGGCCACCGCGATCAGGAGCAGCAGCGCCTGCCGCGGCAGGGAGGCCGACGGGATAAAGGGCCAGGGGCGCGGCAACCGGTCCGACATCTTCACGGTGCGCGCCGCCAGCCAGAGATTGGCGGTGATGGTGGTGACGAAGGAGGCGCCGATGCCGAGCGGCACGGCCGGAGCCAGGCTCTGCGCGAGCTCCGGCACCTTGATGTCGGCGGGCAGCGTGATCAGCTGGCCGCGCACCATCTCGTTCAGCAGGTTCTCGATCATGCGCGCGATCACCTTGCTGTAGGTGTCGTAGTCGGTGGTCATCACCAGCGCGCTGCCGACGGTGGCGAGCGCAGCGGTCGCTGCGATCCAGAGCAGAAGGTTGCCGAGCGGATACCACTCGACCTTGCCCTGGCTATCGCCGCGGGCGAGCAAAGCGAGATAGGCGATCCACCAGGCCGGAAGCCCGATGATGAAGGCGAAGGCGATGCCGCCCGTCGGGGCGAGCGCAACGGCGACGGCGAGCGCGCCCGCGGCCGTGGCGAATAGCCCGGAGCGGTGGTTCCAGCCGAGGGACGCGATGAAGATCGGGAGGGGGGCAGCTGAATACAGCAATGCGGCCAGCGGCGATCCGGTGATCACCACTGAGAAGAGCAGGGCCGAAACGAGGCCCGCGCCGATGCCGACAATCGGAATCATCCGTCCGTCCTGCTGTCCCGCTGCTCGCTGGCCATCTTTCGGCATCCGGTTCTTCCGAAAAGTGGTTTCCACTTTTCGGGCCCGATGCCTTGGCCCGGCAGGGTGAGAGGCTCCTGGCCTCAACGAACCCGGTGGGGTCTCACCGCCGGGCGACTGATTGAACTTGAAAACGAAATCCGGAGGCGCCGGGCGCCTCCGGAAAAGAGCTTCACCCGCTCAGCGGATGACGTAGGGCAGCAGGCCGAGGAAGCGGGCGCGCTTGATCGCCTGGGCGAGCTCGCGCTGCTTCTTGGCGGAAACCGCCGTGATGCGGGACGGAACGATCTTGCCGCGCTCGGAGATGTAGCGCGAGAGCAGACGGACGTCCTTGTAGTCGATCTTCGGAGCGCCTTCGCCCGAGAAGGGGCAGGACTTGCGGCGACGGAAGAAGGGGCGACGGGCGCCAGCGGATGCAGTCGACATGGATCAAGCCTCCGCTTCGGCGGTTTCGGTCACTTCGTCATCGCGACGCGGACGATCACGGCGCGGGCCGCGCTCGAAACGGTCGCCGCCGCGCTCGCCGCGCTCGTCACGATCACGCTTCTGAAGCATGGCCGACTGGCCTTCCTCGAGCTCCTCGACGCGAACGGTCAGGAAGCGCAGGATGTCCTCGTTGATGCGCATCTGGCGCTCCATCTCCAGCACGGCGGCGGAGGGAGCCTCGATGTTCAGCAGCGTGTAGTGCGCCTTGCGGTTCTTCTTGATGCGGTACCCGAGGGACTTGACGCCCCAGTACTCGACCTTGCGGATGGCGCCGCCATTCGCTTCGATGACGCCCTTGAACTGCTCGACAAGAGCTTCAACCTGCTGCGCGCTGACATCCTGCCGCGCGAGCAGAACATGCTCGTACAATGCCATATGTGGCCTTCCTTGTTTCACCCTGCTTCGCCCGGCGCGGAGCCCTCCGAGCCCTGGATAAGGCCCGACAGGATTTCTTCGAAGGCGGAGACACGGGATGCCGGCCTGAGAAACAAGCCTGCGCGCGTCCATGCGGACATGCGCCATCCGTTCAGCCTCCGGCCGAACAAGCAGGAGGCGGTGGTTACAGTGTCCGGTGCGCCATGGCAACCGGAATCTGCCGGGAAAGGCGGGTCGCGGAGCGGAAAACTCGGGCTCCGTGCTTGACTTGGCGGCAAAACCGATGTGACAGCGCCCGTCATAATATAGAGAAGTTATTAAGGACGAGGCGCCCCACATGACGACAGCGTTCATCTTTCCCGGCCAGGGCTCGCAGGCCGTCGGCATGGGCAAGAGCCTGGCCGAAGCCTTCCCGGCGGCGAAGGCCGTGTTCGACGAGGTCGATGCGGCGCTCTCGCAGAAGCTCTCGGCCGTGATGTGGGATGGTCCGTTGGACGAACTGACGCTGACGGCCAATGCCCAGCCGGCACTGATGGCCGTCAGCCTCGCGGTCGTGCGCGTGCTTGAGAGCGAGGCAGGGCTCGACCTGAAGCGCGACGCCGCCTTCGTCGCCGGCCACTCGCTCGGTGAGTATTCTGCGCTGGCCGCCGCCGGCACCTTCTCCATCACGGACGCCGCCCGGCTGCTGCGCATCCGGGGCGACGCCATGCAGAAGGCGGTTCCGGCCGGGCAGGGCGCGATGGCGGCGCTTCTTGGTGCGGAACTCGATCTCGCGCGTTCGATCGCTGCCGACGCCGCGCAGGGCGAAGTCTGCGAGGCCGCGAACGACAATGGCGGGGGCCAGGTCGTGCTGTCCGGCGCCAAGGCGGCGGTCGAGCGGGCGATCGCGCTGGCAGGCGAGCGCGGCGTGAAGCGCGCCATGCTGCTGCCGGTTTCCGCTCCCTTCCATTGCGCGCTGATGCAGCCGGCCGCCGATGCGATGCGAGAGGCCCTTGCAAAGGTCGCGATGCAGGCTCCGGTGGTGCCGGTCGTGGCCAATGTCGGCGCGGCGCCCCTGAGCGATCCGGAGGCGATCCGGGCTTCGCTCGTCGCGCAGGTCACGGGTACGGTGCGCTGGCGCGAATGCGTCCAGGCGATGGCGGCTGCGGGCGTCACCAATTTCGTCGAGCTCGGCAGCGGCAAGGTGCTCGCCGGCCTGGTCAAGCGTATCGTCGCAGGCTCGGCGCCGGTCTCGATCGGCACGGCGGAGGACATCGCGGCTTACAAGGCCCGCAACGCCTGAGGGCGAGGGCCCAGAACGGGCAATAACGGCAGGACGCCGAAAAAAGGGAGCGAACATGTTTGATCTGACCGGCCGCAAGGCCCTGGTCACCGGCGCTACCGGTGGCCTTGGCGGAGCCATCGCGCGAACCCTTCATGCGCAGGGCGCGAGCATCGCGATCTCCGGCACGCGCGCGGAAGCGCTGGAGGCTCTGGCGGCCGAGCTCGGCGAGCGCGTCGTCGTGGCGCCCTGCAATCTCTCCGACAAGGATTCGGTCGAGGCGCTGGTACCGACGGCCGAGGAGAAGCTCGGTGGGCTCGACATCCTCGTCAACAATGCCGGCATCACGCGCGACAACCTGTTCCTGCGCCTGAAGGACGAGGACTGGGACAGCGTTATCGCGGTCAATCTCACGGCTGCCTTCCGCCTGTCGCGCGCCGCCGTGAAGTCGATGATGCGCAGGCGCTACGGCCGAATCGTCTCGATCGGCTCCGTCGTCGGTACGATGGGCAATCCGGGCCAGGGCAATTACGCAGCCGCCAAGGCCGGTCTGATCGGCATGTCGAAGGCGCTCGCGGCCGAGGTCGCAAGCCGCAACATCACCGTCAACGTGGTCTCGCCGGGCTTCATCGAGTCGCCGATGACGCAGGCGCTGAACGACAAGCAGCGCGAGGGCATTCTTTCGGACGTGCCGATGGGGCGGCTGGGTGCCGGTACGGATATCGCAGCCGCCGTCGCCTATCTCGCCAGCGCGGAAGCCGGCTACGTGACCGGGCAGACGCTGCACGTCAATGGCGGAATGGCAATGATATAAGCGTGTTAGAGCCAATTCTGGATTGGTTCTGATAAGTCTACGGCGCTCTCGCCAGCCTCGAAAGGGTATGTTAACTAGCGCCGTCGCGCTGCCGTCCGGTAAGCCGAGGGGACTTGACGAAACCTTGGTTGTTGCGTTTGTGCAGGCTTCGAGCTTTCCGGATCGCGGGCATCGTCACGATGGCGCGGTGGCTGGGAATGAGGTCCATAATACGCGTCGCGTCCCTGCGATGCGTTTTCAGTTTCTAAGGAAGAGACTCATGAGCGATGTCGCCGAGCGCGTGAAGAAGATCGTGGTCGAGCACCTCGGCGTCGAGCCCGAGAAGGTCGTCGACGGCGCCAACTTCATCGAAGACCTGGGCGCGGACAGCCTCGACACCGTCGAGCTCGTGATGGCCTTCGAGGAAGAGTTCGGCGTCGAGATTCCGGATGATGCGGCCGAGACGATCGTGACGGTCGGCGATGCCGTGAAGTTCCTCTCGTCGAAGAGCGCCTGATCGGCCCCAAGGGCTGATCGACGCAGAAAGCATCATGGCTTCTCGCAGTTTTCCGATGCGACGCGTTGTCGTGACCGGACTCGGCATGGTGACGCCGCTCGCCTGCGGCGTCGAGCCGAGCTGGGCGCGTCTGCTTGCCGGCGCCAGCGGCGCCGGCCCCATCACCAGCTTCGACGCCAGCGACCTGCCGGCGCGGATCGCCTGCAACATCCCGCGGGGTGACGGCAGCGACGGGACCTTCGATCCCGACCAGTGGATGGAGCCGAAGGAGCAGCGCAAGGTCGACGATTTCATCGTCTTTGCGATGGCGGCCGCCACGCAGGCGCTGAGCGATGCCGGCTGGAAACCGGAAAGCTACGAGGACCAGATCAGGACCGGCGTCGCCATCGGCTCCGGCATCGGCGGGCTCGGCGGCATCTACGAGGCCTCGCTCCTGCTCAAGGAGCGCGGCCCGCGCCGCCTGTCGCCGTTCTTCATCCCCGGCCGCCTGAGCAATCTGGCCGCCGGCTATGTCTCGATCGAGCACGGCCTCAAGGGGCCGAACCACGCCGTGGTCACGGCCTGTTCGACCGGCGCCCATGCCATCGGCGACGCCTCGCGCATGATCGCGCTCGGCGATGCCGAGGTGATGGTCGCAGGCGGCACCGAATCGGCGATCAACCGCATCGGCATCGCGGGCTTCTGCGCCTGCCGGGCGCTGTCGACCGGCTTCAACGACACGCCCGAGAAAGCCTCGCGTCCCTATGACAAGGATCGCGACGGCTTCGTGATGGGCGAAGGTGCCGGCGTCGTCGTGCTCGAGGAACTCGAGCACGCGCTGGCCCGCGGCGCGAAGATCTATGCCGAGGTGGTCGGCTACGGCATGTCGGGCGACGCCTACCACATCACCTCGCCTTCCGAGGATGGCGACGGCGCCTATCGCTGCATGCAGGCGGCACTGGACCGTGCCGGCATCACGGCGGGGGATCTCGACTACATCAACGCCCACGGCACCTCGACGCCGCTCGGCGACGAGATCGAGCTGCGTGCGGTGGAGCGCCTGCTGTCCAATGCGCCCAAGCGCCCCTCGATGTCCTCGACCAAATCGGCGACCGGGCATCTGCTCGGCGCGGCCGGCGCGATCGAGGCGATCTTCACGATGCTGGCGATCCGCGACCAGATCGCGCCGCCGACGATCAATCTCGACAACCCTTCGGTCGAGACCGACATCGATCTCGTGCCGCATGTCGCGCGCAAGCGCGAGATCGATTACGCCCTGTCGAATTCCTTCGGCTTCGGCGGCACCAACGCCTCCCTCGTCATGCGGCGCTACCAGCCCGACGGCTGATCGGCAGGGAATAGCGCCGTTTTGCCATAATGTTGGGTAGAGTGGGGCGCCTGCGTGGGCGAATGCGCGATTCCGCGTTCACAGCCACGAGGAAACCGGTTCTAATGCGGCGGTTTCAAATCTGATGCGCTCGGTTCCACGGTTGTCCGGGCGCCCGGTCGTGTCGAGATCTTCTACCTTATGCTGCGAGCGTCTTGATCGTGAATGATACGCCCCGCGTCGCCCCGAAGAGTCCGAGCGAGGCCCTCAAGCCCGTAGCGCCGCCGGCGCCGCCGCCCAAGGTGCGTCGCCGGCGTCGAAGCCCCTTCCTGTCGATGCTGAGCGGCCTGTTCACGGTCGCCCTGGTCGGGGCGGGTGTCGTCGGCGCGGGCATCGCGATCGTCTCCAATCAAAGCAAGGCACCGGGCCCGCTCGCCGGCGACCGCGTCCTCATCATCCCGAAGGAGAGCGGGCTGACCGAGATCGCTGAGTTGCTGCAGCGCGAGGGGCTGATCGAGCACCCGCTGAGCTTCCGCGTTTCCGCGATCATGGGCGGCGACTGGCACAAGCTCCAGGCCGGCGAATACCTGTTCAAGGCCCGCGTCAGCCCGCAGGAGATCCTCGATATCATCTCCAGCGGCAAGGTGGTCGAGCATTCGATCACCGTTCCCGAAGGGCTGACGAGCGAGCAGATCGTGGCCCGCCTGCGCGACAATGAATTGCTGACCGGCGAGGTCGCCCAGGTGCCCAAGGAAGGCTCGATCCTGCCCGACACCTATCGATTCCCGCGCGGTTTTTCGCGGCAGGCGATCATCGATCGCATGGCGCGCGACCAGCGCGTGGTCCTCGGCCGGATCTGGGAGCGGCGCCCCGCCGATCTGCCGATCAAGACCCCGGCGGAGCTCGTGGTTCTCGCCTCGATCGTCGAGAAGGAGACCGGCCGCGCCGATGAGCGTCCGCGTGTCGCGGGCGTCTTCATCAACCGCCTGAACCAGAAGATGAAGCTGCAATCCGACCCGACGATCGTATACGGCCTCGTCGGCGGCAAGGGCACGCTCGGCCGCCCGATCCAGCGCAACGAGATCACGCAGGCGACGCCCTACAACACCTATGTCATCAGCGGCCTGCCGCCGGGGCCGATCGCCAATCCCGGCCGCGCCGCGATGGAGGCGGTGGTCAACCACTCGCGGACGAAGGACCTCTACTTCGTCGCCGATGGCAGCGGCGGCCACGCCTTCGCCGAGTCGCTGGACCAGCACAACCGCAATGTCGGCCGCTGGCGCCAGATCGAGACCACGCGCGGCCAGCAGCAGGGCGGCAAGCCGTCAACCGAATCCGTCGACAAGGTCGAGCCGCCCCCGTCTCCGGACAACCGCACCGAGGCGCCGGCGACGACGCAGCCGGCCGCCGATGGCGCCGGCGTTCCCGTAGCTCAGCCAGCCGGTGCCCTGGCCGGGACCCGCGCACGCGCTTTCGACGCCTCGGAGGGCACGGCGCGCGATCCGCTGCTCAACAAGAGCTTCGATCTGAACTCGCCCAAGCAGGTGCCGCAGCTCAAGCCTTGAGCCGCGGCCCTGATCGCAGGCGCCATACCCATTTTCCGCCATGGCGGCGCTTGCCCCCTTTGGAACGCGCCACTACGGTCCCGCCGCATCACAAGGGAGCGGCGACAGGCCATGGCCATCGAAAGCATGACGGGTTTTGCCCGCGCCGCCGGCACCGCCGGCATCCATGGCTGGGCCTGGGAAATCCGCAGCGTCAACGGGCGTGGGCTCGATCTGCGCGTTCGGGTCCCGCCCGGCTTCGAAATCCTGGCCGAGGCGGCGCGCAAGCGGCTGGCCGGCGCCTTCTCCCGCGGCACCCTCCACGTCAATCTGGCTGTGACGAGCGATGCGGGGCCGGCGCGCCCGCGTGTCAACGAAGCTGTTCTCGCCGCCCTTCTACAGGCGATCGAGCGGTTGCCGCCGGCCGCCGGTATCAATCCGCCCTCCTATGACGGCCTGCTCGGCATTCGCGGAGTCGTCGAATTCGCTGATGAGGCGCAGGACGCTCTGGGCTCCGTCGAAGCCCCGGCGCTGGCAGGGTTGGAGGCGGTATCCCTTGCCCTGAAGGAAGCGCGAGCTTCCGAGGGCCGCGCGCTCGAAGCGATCGTCCTTGGCCATCTCGAAACCATCGCCCGGCTGGCAGGCGAGGCCGAGCGGCATCCGGCCCGCAGCGGCGACGCGATCCGGGCGCGCATCGCCACGCAGGTCGAGGCGTTGATGGGGGCCAACAATGGCTTCGATCCCCAGCGCCTGCATCAGGAGGCAGCGCTGATCGCGGTCCGCGCCGATATCCGCGAGGAGATCGACCGGCTGCACGCACATGTCGCGGCGCTGCGTGAGCTGTTGGCCAAGGGCGGCCCGATCGGCCGCAAGCTCGATTTCCTGGCCCAGGAATTCGGCCGCGAGGCCTCGACGCTCTGCGCCAAGGCCAATGATCCCGGCCTGTCGCGCATAGGCCTCGAATTGCGCACGGTCGTGGACCAGATGCGCGAGCAAGTTCAGAACGTGGAGTGAGCCTCGATGGCTGAAACCGTCCGTCCGGCCCGGCGCGGCCTGATCATGATCATGTCGTCGCCGTCAGGCGCGGGGAAGTCGACGCTGACCCGCACGCTCTCGAAATCCCCGAACGAGACGAATCTCGACCTGTCTATCTCGGTGACGACGCGCCCGAAGCGTCCTTCCGAGATCGACGGCGTGCACTACCACTTCATCGATCGCGAGACCTTCGACGAGATGCGCCAGCGCGACGAGCTGCTGGAATGGGCCGAGGTGCACGGCAATGGCTACGGAACCCCGCGCAAGCCGGTCGAGAACTCGCTGAAAGCCGGCCGCGACGTGCTCTTCGACATCGACTGGCAGGGTACGCAGCAGATCCTCGAGAAGGCGCGAGAGGACGTCGTGTCGATCTTCATCCTGCCGCCCTCGATGGCCGAGCTGCGCTCCCGCCTTGTCAGGCGGGCGGAGGATGCGCCAGAGGTCATCGCCAAGCGCCTCGCCAATGCGCGCGAGGAGATCGCGCGCTGGACGGTCTACGACTACGTCATCGTCAATGACGACCTCGAAAAGGCCTATGAGGCGGTTCGTTCGATCCTGGCTTCAGAGCGCCTCAAGCGCAGCCGTGCCACGGGATTGGCCGCCTTCGTCGAGGGACTGCTGACCGAGCAGCTCTAGCCGCGCGCTGGCCAGCGCCGGCGTTAGACCGCAGCCAGCGCGTTCGCCAGTCGCACGAAGCCGGAGACCGGAATCTCCTCGGCCCGCGCCGTCTCGTCGAGGCCGGCGGCGGCGATGATCGGGGCCGGATCCGACAGGACCGCCTTCAGGCTCTGCCGCAGCATCTTGCGCCGCTGGCCGAAGGCCGCGAGCGTGACGCGTTCGAGCAGGCGCCGGTCGCAGGGCTCAGGGTGCTCGCGCGGGATGAGCTGGACGATCGACGAGGTGATCTTGGGCTGCGGTACGAAGGCGCTGCGCGGCACGTCGAACAGGATCTTCGTTTCGCAGCGCCAGTTCGACAGCACGGCAAGGCGGCCGTAATCCGCGCGCTCCTCTGGCGAAGCCACGATCCGCTCCGCGACCTCGCGCTGGAACATCAGCGTGAGCGAACGCCACCAGGACGGCCAGGGCTCGAGGCTGAGCCAACCGACCAGCAGCGGCGTGCCGATGTTGTAGGGCAGGTTGGCGACGATCTTCGCTTTCTGACCTCGGAGGTGCGGCGACAGGTCGACCGCGAGAGCATCGCCGTCGATGATGTCGAGCCGCCCCGGATAATAGGCGGCGATCTCGGCTAGCGCCGGCATGCAGCGCCGGTCGCGCTCGATCGCGATCACCCGTCCAGCCCCGTTCGCGAGCAGCGCCCGAGTCAGCCCGCCGGGGCCGGGCCCGATCTCCACGATGGTCTCGCCTTCGAGCGGCCCGGCCGCCCGGGCGATCCGGCTCGTCAGGTTGAGATCGAAGAGAAAGTTCTGCCCGAGCGCCTTCTGCGCCATCAGGCCGTGGCGCTCCACCACCTCGCGCAGTGGCGGCAGGTCGTCGATCTGGCTCATGCCGCTTCCGCCGGTGTTTGGGTCTCTGCCATGCGCGCTGCGAGCTTAAGGGCCGCACAGAGGCTGTCGGGACGTGCGATGCCCTTGCCGGCGATGTCGAAGGCCGTGCCATGGTCCGGCGACGTTCGGATGAAGGGCAGGCCGAGCGTGACATTCACGCCTTCGTCGAAGGCGATCGTCTTGATCGGGATCAGCGCCTGATCGTGATACATTGCCAGCGCCGCATCGTAACCGGCCCGTGCGCGGGCGTGGAACATCGTATCGGCCGGATACGGGCCGCGCGCATCGATTCCCTCTGCCCGCAGCTCGGCGATGGCCGGAGCGATGATCTTCATGTCCTCGTCGCCCATCGCGCCGTTCTCGCCGGCATGGGGATTGAGACCACTGAAGGCGAGACGCGGCGCGGCGATACCGAAGCGGGCTGTTAGCTCGGCCGCGACGATCCGCGCCGTTTCGACGATGAGCTGGGTCGTCAGCAATTCCGGCACGCGGCGCAACGCCTCGTGGATCGTGATCGGCACGACCGCGAGTTCATCGCACCAAAGCATCATCACCGGCCGCGGCTCGACACCGCCATCCGCCGCGAGATGAGCGAGATATTCCGTATGGCCGGGATGCCGGAAGCCGGCCTGGTAGAGCACCGATTTCGCGATCGGGTTGGTCACGACAGCGCCGGCCTTGCTTGTCCTGACCGCAGCGACGGCGTGGTCGATCGAAGCGATCGTGGCCGGTGCAGTCGCGGGATCAGGCGAGCCGGGCGTCACGGCAATGCCGCCGCTGTCGAGGGTGATGACCGGAAGGACATCCGCAAATGTCTCGTTGACTTCATGCCAGTCGCAGATCCGCAGCGGGACCTGCCATCCCAGGCCATCGGCGGTCTGGGCAAGATGGCCGGGGCTGGCGATGCAGGCGAAGGGCGGCAGGTTGCGTTCCCGGCGTTCGAGCCAAGCCCGCAAGATGAGCTCCGGTCCGATGCCGGCCGGATCGCCCTGTGTCAGCGCGAGGGGCAAGGACGGCAAGGGCAAACTCCGCGCGTCGGAAGGGGAACTCGGGCTGCCGTGGGGGCCCGGAGTATTACTGGCCGACGCCGTCGCCCGTAGTGGAGGTGCCGCCGAGGTTCTGCTGGTAGCTCAGTTCGCCCAGCGTGCGCAGCTCGAGACGGAACATCACGGTGCGGGTGTCCTTGGTCGCGCCTGCCTGCCGGTCGGCATAGCTCTGCGAATAGCTGATGTCGAAGATGGTGCACTCGTCGGTGTAGTTGATCCCGAGTGAGGTCGAGGCCGTCTGGAACGGACCGGTGTTGGGATAGACCGGCATCGCCGCCACTGCCGGTGCCGCCAGATATGAAGCATAGACGTCGCGATAGCGCTCGCGGTCGTATTTGTACTTGTCCAGGTCGAACAGCACGCCGGCCCGCAGGCGCCAGTTTTCGGCGACGCGAAGCGAGCCGTTGAGAGACAGGCCCTCGCGCCGGCGGGAGATGCCGAGATCCGGCTGCGGCTCGTAGCGGCCATAGCCGACCGAGGCCGAGATGACGCTGTTCGAATAGGTCGCTGCGGCATCGATCCGCTGCGCCTCGAATGTCGTCGCGTTCAGGCGGGCGGCACCGGTCAGGAAGAAGCCCTGGAACGGGGAAATCTGAGCGCGGGTGACGATATCCGAGCTGTCCGTGTCGAGGCCGGAATTGAGACCGGTATTGACGAGGTCGCCGCTCGCGAAGGAATTGCGGCCGCCGAGCTGGAAGGACTGGCCGACCAGGAAGTTGGCGAAGGCGTCCTTGCCGAACCGCCCGGTATAGAGCGCGCCGACATTGGCGCGGCTGCCGCCTTCGACACGATCGTAACCGGAGAACTTGCTGCTCCACTCGAACAGGTTCGTCGCGTCGAAGACGAGGCTCTGGGCATCTTCGTTGGCGATGCGCAGGCTGTTGGTCTCGTTCGGCCGCGCCACGATCTGGGCGACGGGCTCGATGATATGCGTGCCCCAGCCCGTCTTGGCGACGAAGGGATAGCGATACATCAGGCCGATGGCCGGCATGGCGCGCCCGAAAACCTCGTCGGAGGTATCCGCGATCGTCGCGACGCGCGAATTGATGACGCTGCTGGTATCGGGATTGATCGAGAAGATGTCGGCCCGCAGCGAGGCGTAGGGCGTCCACATTTGTCCGAGCGGATCGATGAAGTTGCGCCGCCAGGCCACCTGTGCCGTCGCGCGCGAAACATTGCCGGCGAGGCCGCGGACGAGGCAGGTATTCTTTTGGTAGACGGCGCAGCCGTCATAGAGCGAATAGCTCGGCGTCGTGATCAGATAGGTCTTCTGCTGCGGCAATTCCGAGAAGGCTGCCGTGTCGCGGGTCAAGCTTGTGACGTTGACGCTGAAGTCGAGCTCGCCGCCGAGAAAGGACGGCTTGTGGACGCGCTTGTCGTAGTCCAGCACCGGCAGCACGACTGGTTGCTGCTTCTGCCAGTCCTGATAGTTGAGGGGCTGGAAATAATAGCCGCGCAGGTCGAACCAGGCCGTCGCGCTCTGGCCGTTCAGATAGGCCGTCGAGATCGATTCCTGTAGATAGGTGGTGCTGCTCAAGCTCTCGTTGCGGATGCGATAGTTCTTGTAGAACCAGCGATCCGTCGACATCGAGGCGTTCCAGCCGAACGTCCAGCTCTGATTGATGAAGAACTTGCCGTTCGTCTCGACCGAGCCGCGGAACTCCTTGTCGCGCGGGCCCAGCGGGCTAGCCAGGAACGCATCCTTGTCTTGCTGGAAGATTCCGGAGGCGCGGATCGCATAGGAGCCACTCACCAGGCGATGGCGCCATTCCGCCTGGCCGAGCACGCCCTGACGGGTCAGGAAAGTCGGCGTCAGCGTCAGATCGTAGTTCGGCGCGAGATTGAGGAAATAGGGCAGTCCGACGCCGAATCCGAGCGCCGAGGTGTTGATGAACTTGGGCGACAGGAAGCCGGACTTCCGCTTCACCGTCGAATCCGGGCCCGACATATAGGGCAGATAGGCCATCGGGATGCCGGCGAATTCCAGCCGTGCGTCCTCGTAGTAGATCGTCTGCTCGGACTTCTTGTGGATGATCCGGGCGGCGCGAACCTGCCAGAGCGGCGGACGCTCCGGGTTGTCCTTGCAGGGCTCGCAGGCGGTGTAGATGCCCTTCTCGAAGACGAAGGTCTCGCCGTCGGTGCGCTCGGCGCGCGGCGCCGAGAAACGGGTCCGATCGGGGTTCACGACTCGCAGGGAATCGATGAAGCCGTCGCGGAAATCGTCGGTCAGGTTGAACTTGTCGCCGGTGATGACCGTGCCGTTGGTTTCGGTGATGCGGGCGTTGCCGACGGCGATGACGCGCTTGCTGGCCTGGTCATAGACAACGCGGTCGGCCTCGATCGTGCGGCCCTGATACAGGATCTGCACATCGCCGACGGCCGCGACCGTCTTCTTGTCGTTGTCGTACACGAGCTCGCGCGCGTCGACGACCATCCGGTCCTGCGGCTTGGCGGCGGCCGCAGGCGCGGGCTGCGAGCCGGCAGCCCGATTCTGGGCATAGGCCGGTCCGGCCAGCAGATAGGCCAGGCTGGAGGCGAGAGCGGTCGCCGCAGCAAAGCGTGCCACGCGATTCACCGCCAAAACCATCCGTTAAACCCAAAATTAACCATAGGCACAGTACGATTCACCCGTCTTCCTGATGGAGGAGGGCGAGGGCTCCCAGCATTGTCCCCAATGCAGCTGGCAGCCACGCCGCGACGATCGGATTGACGATTCCCGACGATCCGAGTTCCTCCGACAGTTGTGTCGCAACATAGAGCACGAACCCGGCCGCGACGCCACCTATCACCAACTTGGTGACGCCACCAAACCGGAAAAATCTTAAGGAAACGGATGCGGCCACCAGGACCATCGCGATCAGCAGCAGCGGGCGTGCCATAAGCGCCTGATACCGCAGTTCGTATGGGGTTGTGTCGAGGCCGGCGCGCTGCGTGCGGTCGATGACCGCAGGCATCGACCAGAAGCCCACCGCATCGGGTGGCGTGAAGCTCTGGCGCATCTGTTCCGGCTCCAGGGTCGTCGCAACCATGTAGCTCGCGAAATTCTGTGGCTGTTCCGAGGCCGACGTCGTGCGCGCGTCGCTGAGTTCCCAGTTTCCGGGGCGCAGCACGGCCTGCCGTGCATCGATCCGCTCCTTGAAGGAGCCATCCGGATTGAAGATGAAGAACGTCACCTGCGAAAGGCCGTCCTCTTCGGGCAGGGCGCCGCCGGCGCGGATGATGGCCTGGCCATCGACGCTGCGCTGCCGCAGCCAGATATCCTGCGCTGCCCCTGTCTTGCCGCTCGCACGGACGAACAAGCGTGTCTCGAGGGCCGTCGCCTTGCGCTTCAGGTCCGCGGCGAGGGGATTGTAGATCATGATCGAAATCAGGCCGACCACGCCTGCGACGGCGGCGGCGGGCTGCAGGAACTGCCAGGCCGAGACGCCGACCGAGCGAGCGACCACCAGCTCGAGCTTGCGGCTCAACGTGAGCAGCGCGAACATCCCGCCGAACAGTGCGGCAAAGGGGAAGATCTGCTCGGCGACCGCTGGGGCGCGAAACAGCGCGAGCTGAACGATCCGTGGCGTGGTGGCGATCGGCGAATCGCCGGCGCGGCGCATCAGCTCGACGAAATCGAGCGTGCCGATCAGGAAGAAGAAGGTGCCGAAGACGCTGAGGATCGCGCGGGCGAAGCGCTTCGTCAGATAGCGGCCGAAGGTCGAGAAGAGCAACATCACGCGCGCCGGAAACGAGCCGCAAGACCGGCGATTGGCAAGGTCAGAGGGGCAGCGAGCCGCGCCAGGAAGGGCCGCAGCCGCTCGCCGTAGAGAATGAAGGCCGTCGCCAGAACGATGGCGGCAATCGGCAGGATATAGAGCAGGGCCGCCGCGAAGGGCGAGCGTACGCTCGCGGTCCAGGCGGCGTAGGCGGCGATGCGCGTCGCGCCGACGATCATGATCGCGGCCTGGATCGCCAGCGCCCGTCCCTGTCGCGTGGTGCGCGCTTCGCCGATCGCCGCGAAAGCGATCAGCATGAAGGCGAAGGGGTAGAGCGGCGCCGACAGGCGGTTATGCAGCTCGGCCCGGAACCGGCCTTCCTGAATCTTGTAATAGTTTTCGTTCGGATCCTGGTTCAGGAGCTGCCAAGTCGAGCGTTCACGCGGCTTGTAGATCACCTTGTCGCCGTCGCCTTCGCCGGGGCCGCCGCTCGGATCGCCGGTCAGCGCCGAGAGATTCAGCGCATAGCGCTCGAACGAGATGATCGAGGTCGTGGTGGTGTTCTTGGTTTCGCGCTGGATGGTGCCTTTCTCCAGCATCAGGAAGCTCTGGCCTTCCGCCTCCACCGTCCGCCCGCGCTCGGCAAGATAGATCGAGGGCTGCGCCGGGTCGCGACGGTCCTGCATGAAGATGCCGACCAGCGAGTCGCCGGCCTTTTCGCGATAGTGGAAGGTCACGCCGGAATCGAGCGAGACGAACTGTCCCTCCTTCACGACATTGGCGACGAAGTCGGCCCGGATCAGCGTGATCAGGTCGCGCAGCATGCGAAAACTCGTCGGCATCACGGAAATGCTCATCCAGGCGACGACGATCGCGGTGATCGCGGTCAAGGCGAGGAACGGCCGGGTGATCCGGTGCGGCGCCACGCCGGCGGCGTTCATCACGATCAGCTCGGAATCGCCGTTGAGCTTGTTGAGCGTATAGAGCGTCGACATGAACAGCGCGACAGGCGCGATGCCGGCGATCAGGGCCGGCAAGGACAGCAGCGTGACCGTCAGGAAGATCAGCACCGTCTGGCCCTTGCCGGTGATCAGATCGACCTCCCGAAGAGCCTGCGTGACCCAGATGACACCGGTGAGACCGAGCAGCAGCACGATCGCCGCCCCCGCCGCAGTCTTCAGGATGTATCGGTCGAGGCGGTTGAGCAGCACGCGTCGCTTCCGGCAGGCGGGGAGTTTTAGAGACTTCCCGAGGTGGTTCGTCGGACACTCCCTATGGTATAGCCGCGTCCCCGGCGCAAACGGGAATCGTTTGGGGTCGGCCTTACCGGTGTCCTTCCCACGCACTTGTCGCAAGATTGTGAGCGGATCATGTCGCAACGCCTGAAGCTCGAGATCAAAGCCCCCGCCGCCGTTGAAGGGCAGGATCTCGTGATCCTGGTCTCGGATCGGCTCGCCTTGCCGCGTGCGGCCGAAACCGCTGCGGGCGAGGCAGCGCAGGCGCTGCTGACGCGAGCCGCGCGGGCCGAGCGCTTCAAGGGGAAGGCCTATGCCGGCCTGACCTTGCCCGCTCCGGAAGGGTCCGCCTACGAGCGACTGATCGTCGTCGGCGTCGGCAGCGAGGACGACCAGGGCGAGCTGGATTTCGTCAGGCTCGGCGGCGCCATCGCCGGCCGGCTCGGTGCGGGCCGCACGGCGGAGATCGTCCTGGCGTTGCCTGCCGGCGCGATCGAGGCGCAGCAGGGTGCCGAGCTGGCGCTTGGCCTGAAGCTGCGGGCGTATGCGTTCGATCGCTACAAGACGAAGAGCAAGGACAAGGACGAGGCCGAGCCGACTGCGGTGACGCTGCGCGCCGCCGATCCGGCTGCGCTCAAAAAGACGGTGAAGGCGGCAGACGCCATCGCCGGCGGCGTCGTGCTGGCACGCGATCTCGTGAACGAGCCGCCGAACGTGCTCTATCCCGAGGAATTCGCGGACCGGGCTGCCAAGCTAAAGAAGCTCGATGTCGAGGTCGATATCCTCGACGAGAAGGATCTGAAGAAGATCGGCATGCGCGCGCTGCTTGGCGTCGGGCAGGGTTCGCGGCGCGAGAGCCGCGTCGCCATCATGCGCTGGAACGGCGCCGGCAAGGACGAGAAGCCGGTCGCCTTCGTCGGCAAGGGCGTGACCTTCGACACCGGCGGCATCTCGCTGAAGCCCGGTGCCGGCATGGAGGATATGAAGGGCGACATGGCCGGCGCGGCCTGCGTCGTCGGCCTCATGCATGCGCTCGCCGCCCGAAAGGCCAAGGTCAACGCGATCGGCGTGATCGGCCTCGTCGAGAACATGCCTGATGGTAACGCCCAGCGCCCGGGCGACATCGTCACCTCGCTCTCGGGCCAGACCATCGAGATTATCAATACCGACGCCGAGGGCCGGCTCGTCCTCGCCGACGTGCTCTGGTACACGCAGGAGCGCTTCAAGCCCCGCTTCATGATCAACCTCGCGACGCTGACGGGCGCGATCCTCGTTGCGCTGGCGCAGGAGAATGCCGGCCTGTTCACCAACAGCGACGAGCTTTCCGAGCGTCTGACGGCGGCCGGAATCGCCACCGGCGAGACGGTCTGGCGCATGCCGCTCGGCAAGGCCTACGACAAGATGATCGATTCGAAGTTCGCCGACATGAAGAACTCGGCCGGGCGCTATGCTGGCTCGATCACCGCGGCGCAGTTCCTGCAGCGTCATGTCAACGATACGCCCTGGGCGCATCTCGACATCGCCGGCACAGGGATGGCCGCGAAGGACAGCGAGATCAACCGGTCCTGGGGTCCGGGCTGGGGCGTGCGCCTGCTCGACCGGCTCGTGGCCGACCACTACGAAGGCTGACGTGGTTGCCTCGTCGTTCTCAGATCGAACCGCTGCCGTCATCCCGGACGGAGCGAAGCGGAGATCCGGGATCCATCGACGGGCTCCGGAGTCCTACGATGGATCCCGGGGCAAGCCCGGGATGACGGCGAGGGTTTCACATAAGGGCAGAGCATTCCACGGAGGACCGTCTCTGGCTTTGATGGAGAACGGTTTCGATGGCTGAGATCCTGTTCTTCCATCTGCAGTCCCGCCCGCTTGAGCAGGTCCTGCCGACGATTCTCGACCGGGCGTTGTCGCGTGGCCAGAAGGTCGTCGTCGAGGTCTCCAGCCAGGAGCGGCTGAGCGTGGTCGACGATCACCTGTGGAGCTACGCGGATGACAGCTTCCTGCCGCATGTCACGGCGATGGAGGCGGATGCGGCGCAGAATCCGGTGGTCGTCACCACGCAGCCGCATAACCCCAACGCCGCGCAGGTGCGGGTCTGCGCCGATGGTGTTCGCATTCCCGACGCAATGCAGGAATACGAGCGCGTCGTTCTGATATTCGACGGAGACGATCCCGAGGCGCTCACCGCTGCCCGCGAGGATTGGAAGAAGGCCAAAGCCTCGGGCCATGCCGCCAGCTACTGGCAGCAGGACGACGCCGGCCGCTGGGAGAAGAAAGCGTGAGACTGCCTGTTCTGTTTGTCTGCGCCGCGACGCTCGCGGGCTGCTCGGTCGATATGGGCGGTTTCGCCTTCCAGTCTGAAACCAAGGGTGGCGTCACCACCACGACGACCAGCAGCGCCAGCGCCGGCATCTCGACGCAGGAGCCCGTTCTGACTCCGGAAGGCGAATGCAGCGTTGGCGCTTCGCTCGACCCCTCGACGCGCCCGTTGCCGAAGGAGATCGCGCCCGGCATCACCGAATGCGAGCTGGTCAAGCTCAAGGGCACGCGCCCGACCGACGTGCTGGTCGGCGAGAGCGGCAAGGGCCAGCGCGAGGTCCAGGTGCTCTATTCCGAGCCCGGCGGGCGCGAGATCTACATGTTCACCGACAACCGCCTGAGCCGGATCGTCAAGCCGGGGCAGGGGTGAGGCGAAGGGGCGATGGGTGCTCCGTTGGAATTGGCGATGTCTTTCGACCCAAGTGAGACTTTCAAGCCTGTACCACCTGGGGGCCGAAGTTGATCTAAAGCCGGCATTCAGAAGGTCCGCTTGCCGGCGGCGGCGCGACAAGGCCGGTCCGGAACCTTGACCGTGTGAAGACGCCCCAGGCAGACACGATACCTGCTCGGCGAGGAGACCGGATCGTGCGTTCGCGTCAGGCGTGGACCGCGCCTTCCTTTGTCAAGCCGGTGCTGCGTCGTACCTGCCGTCATTTGGCAGTCGCGCCCTCCAGGGCAGGTGCCGCCTCGGGCGGCGGCTCGGACGCCTCTATCACGACCGGCGAGCTTATCCGGAACCATGCGACGTACAGCGCCGGCAGGAATATCAGCGTCAGCCCTGTCGCGACCGCAAGCCCGCCCATGATAGCGTAGGCCATCGGGCCCCAAAACACCGTTGGGGCAATAGGAATCATGCCCAGGATCGCCGCCGCCGCTGTCAGCAGGATGGGACGGAAGCGGTGCACCGTCGCCTCTACGACGGCATCCCACGGATGCAGCCCATGGGCTCTCTCCGTCTCGATCTGGTCGATCAGGATCACCGAGTTGCGCGCGATCATGCCGACAAGCGCGAGGACACCCAGGATGGCGACGAACCCTAGCGGCTTGTTCACCAGCAGAAGCGCCAGAACGACCCCGATCAGACCCAGGGGCGCCACGCTCAGCACCAGAAACAGGCGCTGGAAGCTTTGGAGCTGCACCATGAGCAGAATGAGCATCAGCCCAAACATGAGGGGAACGACCGCGATCACCGACGCCTGCGACTTGGCGCTCTCCTCCGCCGTGCCGCCGACGGCCACGTTGTAGCCGCCGGGCAGGCTCGCAATCAGCTTGCCCATCCTGGGGGCCAGCTCCTTGACGATCGATGCCGACTGGGCGCCGGGAGCGACATCCGCCTGCACGACGAGGCTCGGCACCCGATCCCGCCGCCAGACGAGCGGAAATTCCAGACCGTAATCCACGGATGCGAGCTGGGTGATCGGCACCGTCCGGCCGTTCGGCAGCGGAAGCTGAAGATCGCGCAGGGCCGCCAGCGAGGTGCGCTGCTCGCTGCCGGCGCGGACGACGACGTCGATGAGGTAGATGCCGTCCCGCACCTGGGTTACCGACGCGCCGGTCACGACGCCGTTGAGGGCCTGAGCCGCATCCTGGGAGTTTAGGCCCAGCAGCCGGGCCTCGTCCTGGTTGACACGGATCTGAAAGGTTCGTGCCGGCTCGATCCACTCGAAGTTGATCTTCTGGACATACGAATCCGAGCCCATCACGTCGGCGACCTTGAATGCGGTCTCACGGACGGTGTTCACGTCGGGTCCGGTGACGCGATACTGCAACGGCCAACCCACAGGCGGCCCCAGCTCAAGCGGATACACCCGGGCGACGACGCTCGGGAACTCAGTCTCCAGCACCGTCTCCAGGCGGGCCCTGACCCGCTCCCGGGCCTCAAGGCTCTTCGTGACGATCACCGCCTGCGAGAAGAAGTCATTCGGGAGCTGGACATTCAGCGGTAGATAGAACCGGACGGCGCCACGACCCACATAGGTGCTCCAGTGATCGATCTCGCCGTCACCCTTCAGGATACCGTCGAGCCGGCTGGCCACGGTCTCGCTCGCTTGGATCGAGGCATTCTGGGGAAGCTTGAGATCGACGAGCAGTTCGGGCCGGTCCGAGGCTGGGAAGAACTGCTGCGGGACGAAGCGCATTCCGTAGAGCGCGAGCCCAAAGAGGACAAGCGTCGCCAGGATGGTGGCCCAGCGCGCCCGCATGGCGACGATGAGTAAGCGTCGGAACGCGCGCATCAGTCGCCCCGGCTCGGCATGAGCATGCTTCGCTTGCTTTGGCAGGAGCCAGACCCCGAGCAGAGGTGAGAAGAGCACGGCGACGAACCATGACGCGACGAGCGCGATGCCGACCACGGCGAAGATCGAGAAGGTGTATTCCCCAGCGGAGCTGCGGGCGAAGCCGATGGGGACGAAGCCCGCCACGGTGACCAGGGTGCCGGTTAGCATGGGAAACGCGACCGACGTGTAGGCAAAGGTGGCGGCGTCCTCCTTGCTGGCGCCCTGTTCGAGCCGCGTGATCATCGTCTCGACCGTGATCATGGCGTCGTCCACCAGGAGGCCGAGAGAGATGATGAGCGCGCCGAGTGAGATACGCTGCAGGTCGATGCCGGCATACGCCATCGTCATGAACACCATGGCGAGAACCAGCGGGATCGACAGTGCGACGACTGCGCCCGCCCGCAGACCGAGGCTGAGGAAGCTGATCACCAGAACGATGGCGACGGCCTCCCATAGTGTCTTCATGAACTCCTTGATCGAGTGCTCGACCGTCACCGGCTGGTCAGCCACGAGCACGGGCTCGATCCCAATGGGCAGGTCCGCCCGGATCGCTGCCATGGCATTTGCGATGTTCCGGCCGAGCGCCAGCACGTCGCCGCCGTCCCGCATAGAAATTGCAATCCCGATGGCAGGCTGTCCGTTGGCCCTGAACATCGGTTGAGGCGGATCGCCGTAGGCGCGCCTAACCGTGGCAATGTCGCTCAGGCGGATGATGCGTCCGTTGGCAACGAAATTTACCGCCAGCAGGTCCTGCTCGGAGCGGAACTCTCCCGATACCCGGATCAGGAGCTTCTCGTTGGCGGTCTCGACCACCCCCGCGGGGGCGACGGCATTCTGCTTCTGAAGGGTCGCCACGAGGGCGGCATTGTCGAGCCCGAGGCCGGCGAGTTGTTCGGTCGAGAACTCGATATAGATTTTCTCGTCCTGCGCCCCGACGACGTCGATCTTGGACACGTCGGGCACCTGGAGAAGCCGCGAGCGGGTATCCTCGACGTAGTCGCGCAGCTCGCGGTGGGTGAACCCACTGGCAGTGAAGCCGTAGACGATCCCATAGGTGTCGCCGAACTCGTCGTTGAAGCCCGGGCCGGTCACTCCCTGGGGCAAGCTGTTCCGGATGTCGCCGATCTTCTTGCGGACCTGGTACCAGATGTCAGGGACGTTCCGGGCCGCAACCTCGCCCTTCAGGTTGACGAAGATCGTCGTCTGGCCGGGCGTCGTGTAACTGCTGATGTAGTCGAGATGCGGGGTCTCCTGGAGCTTCCGTTCGAGGCGCTCAGTGACCTGCTGGAGCGTGTTGTTGAGGGTCGCGCCGGGCCATCCAGCGCTGACAATCATGGTCTTGACGGAGAATACCGGATCCTCGGCCCGCCCCAGGGCAAAGTAGGAGGCGCTCCCCGCAGTCATGACGATGAGCATCAGGAAAACGATGAAGGAACGATGGTGAATTGCCCACTCGGACAGATTGAGCCTCATGACGTAGCTCCGAGCAGGCGGACCTTTTGCCCTGGTCGCAGGGCCTGGACGCCAGCGGTGACGACCACGTCGCCGGCTTCGATGCCCTGGGAGATAGTCACACTGGCCGGGTCGTAGCGGATCACGTCGACATTGCGCAGTGACACGGTTTGCGCGGCGGGATCGACCACCCAGACGGCCGGACGTCCATTCGCTTCAGTCAGCGCCGTCGCCGGGACCTCAATCACCTCGCCGGAGGTCTCGGAGACCCGCCCGACCACGGTCGAGCCAAGCCGCATGGCGGCGGGCGGGTCCGTCAGACCGACCTTCACCTGGTAGGTACGGGTAACCGGGTCGGCTTGCGGTGCGATCTCCCGCACCCTGCCGATGGCCTTCACGGTGGCGTCGTCCGCCAACGCGATGGTGATGGTCGCCTGACGCGGCCTCATGCGGACGAGTTGGGCCGGCACGTCGAACACGGCGTCCCGCCCGCCCTGACGAGCGACCTGGACGATCATCTGCCCGGCCCGCACCACCTCGCCAGGCTCCGCCCCTTTGGCGGTCACGGTACCAGGTGCGTCAGCCTGGAGTTCGGTGTAGCCGAGCTGGTCCTGGGCGTTGCGCAACTGCGCCTGTGAGGAATCCACCTGCGCCTCGGTGGTCTGCAACGACTGCTGGGCGTCATCAAACTGGGCGCGGGTCGTGTAACCCTTCTGGAGCAAGCTTTGTTGCCTCCCGAAGGTGTTCCTCGCCTGGGTAAGCTGACCCTGCGCGGCCGACAGGCTGGCCTGAGCCGAGCGGAGCGCATTCTGCGGCTTCTGTGGGTCAAGCCGCGCCACGACCTGACCGGGCTTGACCCGATCGCCGACATTGACCGGCCGCTCCAGCATGCGACCGTCGATACGGAAGGCGAGGCTGACCTCGTTCTGGGCCCGAATCTGTCCGGTCAGCGACACGGACTGCTCATCGGCGCGGCGCTCAACCGTGATGGTTTTGACGGGCCGGATCTCCGGTGCCGGGGCTTTGGCCTGCTGGCACGCACCCAGGAGCCCGAGGAGGATCAGTGCGGGCCAAGGGGGTGTGCACCCCGGAGTACCTGAGACGGCGCTGACAGATATGCGCATGGCATCCTCCCGAGAGCGCAATCGGCAGCCTCACGATCGCGTCCCGATCAGGATGCGACCGTCGACATGCCATGCCCCTTGTCACCAGCGAGAGGCAGCGCCGCAAAGGTCAGCCAGGAAGTGGAGATACAAAATACGCCTCTTGGCGGGGGCCGCAAGCCGCGCTCGCGGTCGTGGGGCTGCCCTCGCAAAACATGTCCTGCTAAACCCGATGCGAAGGTCATTAATGCACGCCCGGAACCTGGCCAGTCCCGGCCGAGATAGTGCACCGAGGTCGATGTCAAAGCTGGGTCCGGAAGCGGCTGTCTCGGATACGCTATGCGCCGCGCCTACGGCACCACCGCAAAGAACAAGAAAACGCCGAATAGGACCAGATGCACGACTCCCTGAAGCACCGTGGTCCGGCCGGTCCCCAAGGTGATCACGCTGATAAGCAGCGTCAGCGCCAGCAGGACTTGATCTTTTGCATCCAGGCCGAGTGCGAGCGGTTGCCGAAGCATGATCGAAACAGCGGCAACGGCCGGTATGGTCAAGCCGATTGTCGCGAGCGCGGAACCCAGGGCCAGGTTCAAACTGGTCTGCATTCGATTGCCCGAGGCCGCGCTGACAGCCGCCAGACCTTCAGGCAGTAGCACCAGCGCAGCGATGATAATTCCCACGACGGCTTTCGGCACCCCAAGGCGCGTTACTCCAAGTTCCACCATGGGCGTCAGAAATTTGGCAAGCCCGACGACGGCGACCAGGGAAACGAAAAGGAGGCCGGCGCTCAGGACAGCGATTCTGTTGGTGGGAGGAGGCGCATGCACTTCCTCGTCATCGGTTTGGAGCGGGAGGAAATAATCGCGGTGCCGTACGGTCTGGACGAAAACGAAGGAGCTATAGAGCACCAGAGACACAAGCCCAGCGAAGACGAGTTGCGATATGCTGTATTGCGGACCGAGTTCGCTGGCCGCAAAATTTGGAAGGATCAGGGTGAGGCCGGTCAGCGCGGCTAACACCGCCAAGGCCGCGCTTGCTCCCTGGAGTTGAAATCCCTGTTCATGGTAGCGGGCGCCGCCCAAGAGTAGACAGGCGCCCACGATGCCATTGCACACAATCATGACAGCGGCGAATACCGCGTCGCGTGCCAATCCCGTGTTTTCGGCTGGAGCTGAAATCGTGATCGAGATGATCAGTGCCGTCTCAATCACCGCGACCGCCACGGCGAGAACGAGCGTTCCAAACGGCTCGCCGACGCGGTGCGCCACCACCTCCGCGTGGTGAACGGCTGCGAACACCGTGCCCAGCAGGGCTATTCCCGCAGCCGCGGTAACGCCCCTGCCGCCGACGGAAAACGCCAACAGGAGGATCACCCAGCCCAGTACAGGCCACGTCCAAGTCCACCAAGGCGTCCGGGCTTCGACCATGCCGATGCCCTCCGAGCTTGAAGCACCAAGCGGCTAGATTGCACCAATGTAGCGCTAAATCTCTGCGGCGTATCCGCCGATCAGAAGCGGCAATGAGCTGGCCGAACGTGATCCGTCGGCAATAGGCCTTCTTCGGCTACTGGACACTGCCTGCTCAAATGTCTCACTTGGGGCCGAACCGGGCCTGACCTGTTTACACGTTGGAGTTCGGCTTTTGGGTGGCGACCCGACTTCTGCTCTTGGCGCGCTATCCGGACCGATGCGGCGACACATGCGAAGGTCAACAATCCACCCCGTTGCGGACATTCCCGCAAGGAGAGCCGCCAAGCAGCCTGCCCGCTTGTTTCTGCGGAAACCGTCACGCATCATCGCGTCATGACCAAATACCTCATTTCCTTTCCGAGCGAGGCCATGGTGCTCACGGACGAGCAGCTGGCCGCCGCCGCTGTCGACTCTCGTGCGGTGATCGAGGAGGCCAAGGCGGCGGGCGTCTATGTCTTCGGCGGAGGGATCGCCGAACAGGTCGGCCCTGTGCTTGTCTCCAAGGATGGGTCGGCATCCGACGGGACCTATCCGGGCAGCCGCCTCAATGGCGGGTTCACGGTGCTGGAACTGCCGACGCGCGAAGAGGCGGTGAAGTGGGCGGCGAAGCTCGCGCAGGCCTGCCGTTGTTCGCAGGAGCTCCGCGAATTCATGTACGATCCGGCCTGCTAGAACGACGCAACGCGCTCCGGTCGCAGACGCCATTCGCCGGCAATCGCCCGAATCGCATCCTCGAGCCGGGGCACGGATAAGCTGGGAGAAGCGGCCGGAAGCCCTCCGCCGCCATCGGAGATCGTCGCCCATGGTCAGATGCGCTACCTTTGCTGCGCTGTTTGCAGCTGCCGCGCTGGGCAACGCCCATGACGCCCTCGCGGCCGGTTCGTGTCGTCCGACGCGAGACGGCAAGGACCGGATGGAAATCTCCGGCGGCTGCCAGAGCGGCTATGTCGTCCGCGGTTCCTGCTGCGAATCTGTCCGGCCCATCTCACAGCCCACTGGCGCCAATGCCTGTCCGGCCGGCACCATGCTGAGGCTTGGCGCTTGCGTCCCGCGCCAGTAGGGCCGCCGGCCGCGGCAGTGCCACATCCCGTACATCGGGCTGTCCGGCAGACCTGATGCCTCAGGCGCTCTCCAGCTCCTCGCCGAGCATCAGCCACTCCTCCTCGGCAGCCGTCAGGGCCTCCGCCAGCTCCGCCCGCTGGCGCGAAAGCTGAAGAGCCTTGTCGGGCTCGCGGGAGAAGGCGCCGTTGGCGAGCGCGGCGTCGACCTTCTCGATCAGCCCGGTCAGCTTGGCGATGCGCGCCTCGGCCAGGTTGAGTTTCTGGCGCAGCGGCCCCTGGGCGGCCCGTTTCGTCGCGGCTTCCTTGCGCTCGTCGACCTTGGGCTTGGCCGCGCCTGACTCGGGCGCGGGCTTGCCGCGCCGCTCGGCCTTGGCGCTGTCGAGCACGAAGGAGCGGTAGTCCTCCATGTCGCCGTCGAAGTTCTTCACCGTGCCGCCCGCCACCAGCCAGAGCCGGTCGGCGCAGGATTCGATCAGGAAACGGTCGTGGCTGACGAGGATGACCGCGCCGGGATAGTCGTTGATCGCGTTGACCAGCGCCGTGCGGCTGTCGATGTCGAGATGGTTGGTCGGCTCGTCGAGGATCAGGAGATGCGGGCCGTGGAAGGTGGCGAGCCCGAGCATCAGCCGCGCCTTCTCGCCGCCGGAGAGCAGCTTGACCGGCGTATCGGCCTTGGAGGCGGGGAAGCCGATCTGGGCCGCCTTGGAGCGCACCCGGGCTTCCGGTGCATCCGGCATCAGGTCGCGCACATGCCCGACCGGCGTATCCTCGGGTCGCAGTTCATCGAGCTGGTGCTGGGCGAAATAGGCCGTCTCCAGCTTGCTCGACTTCTTCATCTCGCCGGAGAGCGGATCGAGCCTGCCGCCGATCAGCTTGCAGAAGGTCGACTTGCCGTTGCCGTTGGAGCCGAGCAGCGCGATCCGGTCGTCTGGCGCCAGCGAGAGGTTGAGCCGGGAGAGCACCTTGCGCTCGCCATAGCCGGCGGCGGCATCCTCCAGCACGATCATCGGCGGCGAGAGCGACTTCTCCGGCCCGGGGAAGACGAAGGGCTGGACATCGCGGTCGATGATCGCCGCGATCGTCTCCATCTTCTCCAGCCGCTTGACGCGTGATTGCGCCTGGCGCGCCTTGGTGGCCTTGGCCTTGAAGCGGTCGACGAAGGCCTGCAGGTGCTTGCGCTCGGCGTCCTGCTTCTCCTTCGCACGGACGAGCTGCATCTGCTTTTCGGCGCGCTGTTTCTCGAAGGAGGAGTAGCCGCCGCGATAGAGCGTCAGCTTGCCTTGGTCGAGATGCAGGATGTGGTCGACGCTGGTGTCGAGCAGCTCGCGGTCGTGGCTGACCACCAGCACGGTGTGCGGGTAGCGCTCGAGATAATCGTAGAGCCAGAGCGTGCCTTCGAGGTCGAGATAGTTGGTCGGCTCGTCGAGCAGCAGCAGGTCGGGCTCGGAGAACAGCACCGCCGCCAGCGCGACGCGCATGCGCCAGCCGCCCGAGAAGTCCGAGCAGGGGCGCTGCTGCGCCTCCTCGTTGAAGCCGAGGCCGTGCAGCACCATCGCGGCACGGGCCGGTGCGGAATGCGCGCCGATATCGGCGAGCCGCGTCTCGATTTCGGCGATGCGGTGCGGATCGGTCGCGGTCTCGCTCTCCTTCATCAGCGTCATGCGCTCGGTATCGGCGGCGAGCACGACCTCGATCAGCGATTCCGGCCCGCCCGGCGCTTCCTGCGCCACGCCGCCGATGCGGCGGCCCTTCGGCAGGCTGACCGAGCCGCCCTCGGTGCCGAGCTCGCCTGTGATGATGCGGAACAGCGTCGTCTTGCCGGTGCCGTTGCGACCGACGAGCCCGACGCGCGCTCCGTCGGGGATCGCGGCGCTGGCATGGTCGAGCAGCAGGCGCTCGCCGAGGCGGTAGGTGATGTCGTTGATCGTCAGCATGGCCGGGTCGTTTAGGCGCGAGACGCACCAAAAGGCAATGCAAAGCCGGAACAACCGGCCCGGCGTCACTGTTTGGTCACGATCTCGCCTTGGGACGGCCCGCACCGGCCATCACCCAAAGGAAACCGGATATGTCGCGATTCGCTGAAGGTCGTTTCCATGTATGTCCGCCTGTCCTATGCCCATCCTCGCCGTGTATCTTTCATGGCTTCCCTGCTGGTCTTCTCTTCGATCATCATCGGCAGTGCTGCTGCCCTCGCCACGATCGTGCCGTTCTCCTGACGTTGCATCTCTTGCCTTGGGGCAGGCCCCCGACGGGCGCCGCAGCGTAGGGCCGCAAGGCCTTGATGCCGCTTGTCGTCTGCCGGGTCAGCAGCTAACGCTGGCGTCATGGCACGCACCGCTTTCTACACCGGCTCGTTCGACCCCGTGACCAATGGCCACGCCGACGTGATCGCAGCCGCCGCCAGCCTCTGCGACAGGCTCGTCCTGGCTATCGGCGTCCATCCCGGCAAGACGCCGCTTCTTTCCGTCGAGCAGCGCGCCGCGTTGCTGCGCGCGGTCGCGACGCCGCTTCTGGCTGCGAAAGGCTCTTCGCTGGAGGTCGTGACCTTCGACGATCTTGCCGTCGACGCGGCGCGCCGGGCAGGTGCTTCGATCATCATCCGCGGCCTGCGCGACGGCAGCGATCTCGACTACGAGATGCAGATGGCGGGCATGAACGGCACGATGGCGCCGGACGTCCAGACCGTCTTCCTGCCGGCCTCGCCGGGCGTGCGCTACATCACCGCGACGCTGGTGCGCCAGATCGCCGCGATGGGCGGGGATGTCTCGCCTTTCGTGCCGGCACCCGTGCTGAAGGCGCTCAAGGCGCGCTTCGCGAAGAGTTGAGGCGAAGGGCCATCCCCGGCCTTCGCGAGGCCAGGGACGAAAGGCACAACTTCGCCATCTTCCGCCGCTTTCTGCTGATTTTGGTTTGCATTTTGCCGAGAGCGATGGTGTCTCTCAGGTGAAGCGACTCGTCGTGCGATCTCCCGCGCGGCGCCCTCCGACAGGTTTCCCGATGCGCCTTTCCCGCTACTTCCTGCCCCTCCTGCGCGACACGCCGAAGGAGGCGGAGATCGTCTCGCACCGGCTGATGCTGCGTGCCGGCATGATCCGCCAGGAATCGGCCGGCATCTATGCCTGGCTGCCGCTGGGCCTGCGCGTGCTCGACAAGATCTGCAAGGTCGTGCGCGAGGAGCAGAACCGATCCGGCGCCATCGAGATCCTGATGCCGACCATCCAGTCGGCCGATCTCTGGCGCGAGAGCGGGCGCTACGATGCCTATGGCAAGGAGATGCTGCGCATCAAGGACCGGCACGACCGCGACATGCTCTACGGCCCGACCAATGAGGAGATGGTCACCGAGATCGTCCGGGCCTACGTCAAATCCTACAAGGACCTGCCGCTCAACCTCTATCACATCCAGTGGAAGTTCCGCGACGAGGTGCGTCCGCGCTTCGGCGTGATGCGCGGCCGCGAGTTCCTGATGAAGGACGCCTATTCGTTCGACCTCGACAAGGACACGGCGCGCCACGCCTATAACCGCATGTTCACGGCCTATCTCCGCACCTTCGCGCGGCTCGGACTCAAGGCGATCCCGATGAAGGCCGATACCGGCCCGATCGGCGGCGATCTCAGCCACGAGTTCATCGTGCTGGCCTCGACCGGCGAGAGCGAGGTCTTCTGCCACAGCGACTATCTGACCTTCGAGACGCCGGCTGCCGATACCGATTTTGACAGCGTCGCCGGCCTCCAGGGCGTCGTCGACAAGTGGACGAGCCTCTACGCCGCGACGGAAGAGATGCACGACAAGGCCGCTTTCGAGGCGGTTCCGGACGACAAGCGCGTCTCGGCGCGCGGCATCGAGGTCGGCCATATCTTCTATTTCGGCACCAAGTATTCCGAGCCGATGGGCGCGGCGGTGGCCGGGCCGGACGGCCAGCCGGTACTGCTGCATGGCGGCTCCTACGGCATCGGCCCGAGCCGCCTGGTCGCCGCGCTGATCGAGGCCGGGCATGACGATGCAGGCATCGTCTGGCCCGACGAGATCGCGCCCTTCGATATCGCGGTCATCAACCTCAAGGCCGGCGACGCCGCGACCGATGGCGCGGCCGAGCGCATCTACAAGGACCTGCTCGCCAAGGGCTACGACGCCGTGCTCGACGACACGGATGACCGGCCCGGCGCCAAGTTCGCCACCGCCGACCTGATCGGCGTGCCCTGGCAGATCATCGTCGGCCCGAAGGGGCTGGCTGAGGGCAAGGTCGAGATCAAGCGCCGCGCCGGCGGCGAGCGCGAGCTCGTCTCGCTGGAAGCCGCGCTCGACCGCTTCAAGGGCAGGGCGGCGTGACGGAACGCACCGCCCCATCTCTTCCAATGGCCAGAGCCAGCGCATGAGTGCCGTTGCAGACAACGCTGCCGTTCCGACCGGCACGAAACCCTTCGCCAGCTTCGAATGGCTGCTCGCCGGCCGCTATCTGCGCACCCGGCGGCGCGAGGGCTTCGTCTCTGTCATCGCCGGCTTCTCCTTCCTCGGCATCCTGCTCGGCGTCGCGACGCTGATCATCGTGATGTCGGTGATGAACGGCTTCCGGAAGGAGCTGCTGGAGAAGATCGTCGGCGTGAACGGCCATATCTTCGCGACGCCGATCGACCGCCCGCTCGACGACTATGACAGCGTCGCGGCGCGGCTGAGCAAGATCCCGGGCGTCAAGCTCGCCATTCCGCTGGTCGAGGGGCAGGCGCTGGCCTCCTCGCAGACCGGCAACAACGGCGTGCTCGTCCGCGGCGTCCGCGAAGCCGATATCAAGGCGATCCCCTTTATCGGCGGCAACATCAAATCCGGCACGCTCGACGGCTTCGACACCACGCCGGGCGTCGCCATCGGCCGGCGCCTCGCCAATGCGCTGGGCATCCAGGCCGGCGACAACATGACCCTGGTCTCGCCGCAGGGCGCCTCGACGCCCTTCGGCACGGCGCCGCGCATCAAGGCCTATCCGGTCAAGGCGATCTTCGAGATCGGCATGACCGAGTTCGACGGCACGTTCGTCTATATGCCGCTCGCCGAGGCCCAGGCCTATTTCAACCGCGACGGCGACGTGAACGTCATCGAGATCTTCGTCGACAACCCCGATCGCACGCAGACCGTGCGCGACGCGATCGAGGCCGATGCGCCGCGTCCGCTCGTGCTCTCGGACTGGCGCCAGCGCAATCGCAGCTTCTTCAATGCGCTGGAAGTCGAGCGCAACGTGATGTTCATCATCCTGACCCTGATCGTGCTGGTCGCGGCGCTGAACATCGTCTCCGGCCTGATCATGCTGGTGAAGGACAAGACGGCCGACATCGCGATCATGCGTACCATGGGCTGCACGCGCGGAACCGTGCTGCGCGTCTTCCTGATCACCGGGGCCGCGATCGGCGTCATCGGCACGCTGGCGGGGCTCGCCCTCGGCGTCGTCTTCGCCAACAATATCAAGTCGATCATGGCGGCGCTGAACTGGATCACCGGCGCCAATCTCTGGGACCCGACCGTGCGCTTCCTCAGCGACATCCCTTCCGTCATCGACTGGCGGGAGGTCACGAGCGTGGTGCTGATGGCGCTGACGCTCTCATTGCTGGCGACGCTCTACCCGGCCTGGAAGGCGGCACGGCTCGACCCCGTCGAAGCGCTGAGGATGGGCTGATGGCACAGGAGATGCCCGCGCTCTTCCTGTCGCAGGTCGAACGCTTCTATCCGCAGACCGATGCGCCGCTCGAAGTGCTGCGCAAGGCCGATTTCGCGCTCTGGCCGGGAGAGGTCGTCGCCCTCGTCGCGCCGAGCGGCACCGGCAAGTCGACGCTGCTGCATGTCGCCGGCCTGCTGGAGAAGCCCGATGCCGGCGAAGTCTTCGTCGGCGGGCTTGCCACGACCAAGCTCGACGATTCCGGGCGCACCCGCCTGCGCCGTACCGAGATCGGCTTCGTCTACCAGTTCCACCACCTCCTGCCCGAGTTCACGGCACTGGAGAACGTTGTCCTGCCGCAGCGCATCCGCGGGTTGTCGCGCCCGGTCGCGGAGGAGAGGGCCTCCGAGCTCCTGACCTTCCTCGGTCTCGGCGAGCGGCTGGATCATCTGCCGGGCGAGCTCTCGGGCGGCGAGCAACAGCGCGTCGCCATCGGCCGCGCCGTCGCCAACGGGCCGCGCCTGCTGCTGGCCGACGAGCCGACGGGCAATCTCGACCCGCAGACGGCGCAGCTCGTCTTCGGCACGCTGATGGCGTTGGCGCGGGCATCGGGGCTCGCTGCGCTGATCGCGACGCACAACCTCGAACTGGCCCGCCAGATGGACCGGCAAGTGACGATCCGCGACGGGCTCGTCGTCGGGCTTGGCTGATCCCGGCGGCCTTTGAGGCCGACCTGTTCCAGGCGCGGCGTATTGCTAGAGCTGGCGGAGCGATCAGGAGAGCTCGCACGATGGTTGGACTGCTTCGCCTCGAAAGCACGACAGGTTTGTCTGCATCTTCGCGCACCGACGGGCTTCTGCTGGACATCGCTCCGGGCTGGCAGGCGCGCACTCCATAGCTGCGGCCACTGGAGCATGCTGATTTTTCGCGGACCAGCTGGTCATCCCGGGCTTGACCCGGGATCCATGCCAGAGCCTGCCCGAACGAGGTTCAGGCATGGATCCCGGATCTCCGCTTCGCGGCGTCCGGGATGACCGCGTCTCTATGAAGGTAGCATTCCGTTAACTGTTTCTGACATGCAGCCGGCGCAATTTCCGTATCGGCATTGACGAGAACAAAACATGAACTAATCTGAACCTACCAAGAACGACGGAGGTTCTCATGACTGCAGCGCGTAAGTTCGCCGCCGGCCTGGCCGAAATCGCCTCGCTCGGCGTCTTCCTCGGCATGATCTGGCTCTGGGCTGCGATCTTCTCCGGCCCGCATGTCTGATCGCGGCAGGAGCCATCCACAGCACCGCGAAGGAATCCTCGACGCCGGCCGCGCCGAGGTTTCATAAGGGGAAGGGCGGATCGGCGAGTCGCGCGGCGGCGACGATAGGAGAACGGCATGGGGCGGGAATCTGGCGAGGCGCGCGTCCTCTCGGACATCGGCTTCGTTCATCTCCATGTCCATTCGAGCTATTCGCTGCTCGAAGGCGCGATGACCGTCGCGACGCTGGCCAAGATGGCGGCCGCCGACGGGCAGCCGGCACTCGCTCTGACCGATACGGACAACCTGTTCGGCGGGCTCGAGTTTTCCGAGAAGCTGGCGGGCTCGGGCCTGCAGCCGATCGCCGGCGTGCAGCTCTCGATCGATTTCGCCGATGAAAGCGAAGGCGGGCGCAGGCCCGTGCAGCAGCAGCGTCTGCCGCATATCGTCCTGCTCGCCATGGACGAGGCCGGCTACGGCAACCTGATGAAACTCGTCAGCGAGGCCGCCCTGGCGAGCGGCGGAGCCGGCCAGCCTATCACCACGATCGAGCGGCTCTCGGCCTACAACACCGGGCTGATCGCCCTGACCGGCGGCCATGGCGGACCGGTCGACACCGCCTTGCGCAATGGCCAGCTTCCTGTGGCCTCCGCCCGCCTCGCGACCCTGGCCGACATCTATGGCGACCGGCTTTATGTCGAGATCCAGCGCAATGGCCGGGACGGCGAGGAGGCGGTCGAGGCGCATCTCCTGCGGCTGGCCTACGATTCCGACCTGCCGGTTGTCGCGACCAACGAACCCTTCTTCGCCAAGCCGGCCGATTTCGACGCCCATGACGCGCTGCTGGCGGTAGCGGAAGGGCGGCTTGTCTCGGATGGCGAACGTCGCCGCGTCACGCCCGAGCATTATTTCGCTTCGCGCGCCGAGATGAAGAAGCGCTTCGCCGACCTGCCCGAGGCACTGGCAAGCACAGTCGAAATCGCGATGCGCTGCCATTGGCGCGTCTCGACGCGCAAGCCGATCCTGCCGCGCTTCGGGGAGGAGGGGCGCGACGAGGCCGAGGAGCTGCAGAACCAGGCCCGGACCGGCCTCGCGGCGCGTCTCGCCAAGCACGGCCCGGCCGAGGGCTTCACCGTCGAGGATTACGAGAAGCGGCTCGATTTCGAGCTCTCGATCATCACCCGGATGAAGTTCCCGGGCTACTTCCTGATCGTCTCGGACTTCATCAAATGGGCGAAGAACCAGGACATCCCGGTCGGCCCGGGGCGCGGTTCGGGTGCCGGCTCGCTCGTCGCCTATGCACTGACGATCACCGACGTCGATCCGCTGCGCTTCGGCCTGCTTTTCGAGCGCTTCCTCAATCCCGATCGCGTCTCGATGCCGGACTTCGACATCGACTTCTGCCAGAACCGGCGTGAAGAGGTGATCGACTACGTCAAGCGCCATTATGGCCAGGAGCGCGTCGCGCAGATCATCACCTTCGGCACGCTGCTGGCGCGCGGCGTGCTGCGCGACGTCGGCCGCGTGCTGGAGATGCCCTACGGCCAGGTCGACAAGCTGACCAAGCTCGTGCCGCAGAATCCGGCCAAGCCGATTTCACTGAAGGACGCGATCGAGGGTGAGCCGAAGCTGCAGCAGGCCGCCGAGGAGGAGCCGATCGTCGCGCGCCTGCTCGAAATTGGCCAGAAGCTGGAAGGGCTTCACCGCCATGCTTCGACTCACGCCGCAGGCGTGGTGATCGGCGACCGCCCTCTCGAACAGCTCGTCGCACTCTCGGTCGATCCGCGCACCGGCATGCGCGTCACCCAGTTCAACATGAAATGGGTCGAGCAGGCGGGGCTGGTGAAGTTCGACTTCCTCGGCCTGAAGACGCTGACCACGCTGACCACGGCAGTGAAGCTCATCGGCCAGCGCGATATCCAGATCGACCTCGCGCAATTGCCCTTCGACGATCCGCCGACCTACGCCATGCTGGCGCGCGGCGAGACGGTCGGCGTGTTCCAGGTGGAATCGGTCGGCATGCGCAAGGCGCTGGTCGAGATGAAGGCGGACCGGATCGAGGATCTGATCGCGCTCGTCGCACTCTATCGGCCGGGCCCGATGGACAACATCCCGACCTATTGCCGCCGAAAGCTCGGGCTGGAGGATCCGACGTATCTCCATCCGCAGATGGAGCCCTTCCTGGCGGAGACGCATGGCATCATCGTCTATCAGGAACAGGTGATGCAGGTGGCGCAGGCGCTGTCGGGCTATTCGCTCGGCGAGGCGGACCTGCTGCGCCGCGCCATGGGCAAGAAGATCAAGGCGGAGATGGACGCCCAGCGCGACCGCTTTGTGAAGGGCGCCATCGACGGCGGTATCAAGAAGGATACGGCCTCCGAAATCTTCGATCTGCTGGCGAAGTTCGCCGATTACGGCTTCAACAAGAGCCACGCCGCCGCCTATGCCGTCGTCGCCTTCCAGACCGCCTATCTCAAGGCGAATTACCCGGTCGAGTTCCTCGCCGCGTCGATGACGCTCGACATGGGCAACACCGACAAGCTCTCGGAATTCCGCCGCGATGCCGAGCGTCTCGGCATCAAGGTAGAGCGGCCGGCGATCAATCATTCCGGCGTCGAGTTCGACGTCGCCGAGGGCAAGATCTTCTACGCGCTGGGCGCGATCAAGGGCGTCGGCCGCGCGGCGGTGGAAACACTGGTTTCGGCCCGGCAGTCGGCCGGCCCGTTCCGAGATCTGGCCGATCTCGCCCGCCGCATCGACACCAGGCTGGTCAATCGCCGCACGCTCGAAGCCCTGATCGCGGCCGGCGCGCTCGATGAGCTCGAAGGCGAACGCGCGCGCGCCATCGCGGCGATCGACGGCATGCTGGCCCTCTCCAACCGCACCCGCGACGAGGCGACAGCCGGCCAGTTCGATCTGCTGGGCGGCGGCCTGATCCAGGAAGCCTTCCGCATCCCGGCGGTCGAGCCCTGGGCGCCGGCGGAGAAGCTCAAGCGCGAGCATGAGGCCGTCGGCTTCTTCCTCTCCGGCCATCCGCTCGACGATTACGAGCATGTTCTGAAGCGCCTGCGCGTACAGCGTTACGCCGATTTCGCCCAGACTGTCCGCGCCAACGGCACGGGCGTCGGCAAGGTCGCGGTCTCCGTCATCGACAAGTCGGAACGGCGGATCAAGTCCGGCTCCAAGATGGGCATCGTCAACCTGTCCGATCCGAGCGGCCAGTTCGAGGCCGTGCTGTTCTCGGAAGGCCTGCAGCGCCATCGCGACCTGCTCGAGCCGGGCAGGGCGCTGGTGCTGCGCCTGTCGGCCGTGCTCGACGGCGAAGAGGTGCGTCCGCGCATCGAGGATGTCGAGGTTCTCGACGATCTCGCCTCCCGCCAGAAGCAGGACCTGCTGATCTATCTGCGCGACGAGAAGGCGGTGCCTTCGATTGCCGAGCGCATTCGCCCGCGCGAGGCCATGCGCGCCGAGGGCAAGGTCTCGATCGTGATGATTCTGGATGACGGGGCGCAGGAGGTCGAGATCGAGTTGCCGGGCAAGTTCCCGGTCAACCAGCAGATCGCCAACGCGGTGCGGGCGGCGCCGGGCGTCGTCAGTGTCGAGATGCGGTAGGCGTCAGGCTTTGCGGCGGGCATGGATGTTGCCTTGCAGGATGCGCGTTGCTGAAGCACGGTAGAGCCGGTGGGAGGCGGGCCATGGCAGGGCGGTTCGAGATCGACAGGCGCGGATTGATCGCAGGAGCGACGATCCTCGCTGCAACGGCTGCTTCGCAGGCCGGCAAGGCACAGGAGAAGCCCGTGATCGACGAGCGCACCGTCCTCATCGTCGTCGATGTCCAGAATGATTTCTGCCCGGGCGGCAGCCTCGCCGTCACGAAGGGCGACGAGGTCGTGCCGGTCATCAACGCGCTGGGCAAGCGCTTCTCCAACATCTTGCTGACGCAGGACTGGCACACCTCTGGCCACGCATCCTTCGCTTCGAGCCATCCTGGCAAGAAGCCCTTCGAGACCGTCCAGATGCCGTATGGCCCGCAGGTGCTCTGGCCGGATCATTGCGTGCAGGGCACGAAGGGCGCTGAGTTCCGGGCCGATCTCGATCTGCCGCAGGCACAGACCATCATCCGCAAGGGATACCGTCGCGATATCGACAGCTATTCCGGTTTCGTCGAGGCCGACCGCAGGACCCCGACGGGGCTGACCGGCTATCTCCGCGAGCGCGGCATCCTGCGGGCGGTCGTCGTCGGCCTGGCGACAGATTTCTGCGTCAGTTGGACGGCGCAGGATGCGGCGAAGGCCGGCTTCGAAACCTTCGTCGTGGAGGAGGCCTGCCGCGCCATCGATCTCGACGGCTCGCTTGCGAGGGCCTGGGCCGAGATGGCCGAGAACGACGTGTCGCGGATCAAGGTAAGCGATCTGCCTGGCTGAGGCGCAAGCTCTTGTCGCGTTCGCAGCGCCTGCTCGACCTCGTCCAGGTGCTGCGCCGGCATCGCCGCCCGATCTCGGGGCGCAAGCTTGCGGCCGAGACCGGCGTCAGTATCCGCACACTCTATCGTGACATCGTCACCTTGCAGGGGCAGGGCGCGCCGATCGAAGGCGAGCCGGGGCTCGGCTATGTGCTGAAGCCGGGATTCATGCTGCCTCCGCTAATGTTCAGCGAGGAGGAGATCGAGGCGCTGGTGCTGGGCTCGCGATGGGTGGCGGACCGTGCCGATGGCGCCCTGGCGCTGGCGGCGCGCGACGCCATGGCCAAGATCGTCGCCGTCCTGCCGCCAGACCTGATCGATCGTGTCGAGGACACTGCGCTGATCCTCGGCCCGGGGCAGAGGGCCGTCGATTCTCCCGAGATCGATCTTGCGGCCATCCGCCGGGCCATTCGGGCCGGGCGCAAGGCCGCGATCGGCTATGGCGACGGTGAGGGCCGCGCCAGCGCGCGCGTGGTCTGGCCGCTGGCGCTGTCCTTCTTCGACCATGTCCGCGTGCTCGTCGCCTGGTGCGAGCTGAGGCAGGATTTCCGCCATTTCCGAACCGACAGGCTCACGCGGTTCGAGATGCTGGATACCCGCTATCCGCAGCGGCGGCAGGTTCTGCTCAAGGCATGGCGCGAGAAGCAAGGGATCGCGGCGCCGGCGTGATCAACGCTGCCGGAAACTGGCAGTATCTGATTCTATTCTCCCGCCATCTCGAAGCCCTTGGGAGGCCCTTCATGTTCGATGCGCATTTCATCCTGCTCCATGTCGACAGCCCCGCCGCGAGCGCGCGCTTCTATGCGGATCTGCTCGGCAGCGAGCCGCTTGAGCAGTCGCCGACCTTCGCGATGTTCGCGCTCCCGTCCGGTGTGAGGCTCGGCCTGTGGTCTCGCCACACCGTCGAGCCGGCCGCGAATGCGATCGGCGGCGCGGCCGAGATCGCCATGATGGTACCGAACTCGCAGGCCGTCGACGCAGCCTGCGCCGATTGGCGCAAGCGCGGCATCGCCATTCTGCAGGAACCGACCGACCTGGATTTCGGCCGCACCTTCACGGCGCGCGATCCGGACGGACATAGGCTGCGCGTGTTTCATCCTCTTCCCGAAGAGGGCTGAGGGCGACGCTGCTGCCGGCGGTTCAGGCCTCGATCGGCCTGAGCTGCGCCTGGACGCGGTCGCGGCCGAGCCGCTTGGCGCGATAAAGAGCCTCGTCCGCTTCCGCGAGCAACTGGTCGAGGCTGCGCCCACGCAGATCGTTCTCGGCAACGCCGATGCTGAGCGTGGGCGGCCCCGGCAGGTTGCCGAATTCGGCGAGCGCATCCTTGAACACGCCGCGAATCCGCTCCGCCACCCGGACGGCCTCGCGCACGCCGACATTGGGGAGAATGATCGCGAACTCGTCGCCGCCTTGCCGGGCGAGAAGGTCGCCGCTGCGCAGCTGCCCCCGCACGGCGTTGGCGAAGACGCGCAGGATCTCGTCGCCGGCTGCGTGGCCATGCGTGTCGTTGAGGACCTTGAAGTGGTCGATGTCGACGAGGAGAACGGATACCCGCACCTCACCGTGCTGTAGCCCCCGGATTTGCTGATCCACCCATTGCTCGACGCCCGACCGGTTCATCGCACCGGTCAACGGATCGCGCCTTGCGAGAGTCGCCAGCATCCGGTTGGAGCGTTCGGCGGCGAGCAGCAGCAGCGCCTGGCCGCGCAGGATGATGAAGGTCACGCCAACAGCCGCGAGCCAGGCATTCGTCCCCGCATCCTTCGGAAACAGCGTGGTGCCGACCTGGTCGAAGGCGGCCAGCACGATCCGCCCGGTGTAGATCACGACCGTCGGGGCAAAGAGGGCGGCGAGCAGCCAGGCCGAGCGCAGCTTTTCCTCTCGTCCCAGGCGGACGGCTTCCCGCACGATGGCGGCATCGCAGAAGGCCATCACGATCGCGACGATCATGACCCGTACCGCGTATCCCTGCTCGCCCGGCGAAAGCGAGAGCAGGATCCAGACTGCGAGCAGGACGATCCCGAAGCCGAACCAGTTCAGTTCGCGCCCGCCGAAATGGCGGATGCCGAAGAGCAGCAGCAGACAGCCGGCCAGCATCGCCGTGTTGGCGAACTCGATCGAGAGCAGGTCCGGAATCGTGTCGCGGAAGGCGGCGCCGAGCAGGCCGACCCCGATGCAAAGGCTGCTGGTGCCCCACCAGACCGGGCTGCGGGTGAAGCGGCCGGTCGCGAAGGTCATGAGCTGCATCACGCCGATGATGAAGCAGGTCAGCGCACCGGTGACGAAGATGGTCCTGAGGTCGAGGGTCAGGCCCATGCCGGTTCGCCCCGGCCGTGCGTCCTGAATTCCTGTGATTCACTCTCCGACAGGCAGACGCAACGCGGTTGGGGGAGAGCCTGTCGCGCCCCATAGCCGCTGCCGATGTCCTGTCCGGTCTGCATTGTCTCAGGTTGAGGTAGGCGGCCGCAGCAGCTAGTCAGGACGGGGTGGGAGGCGAGCATGGTGGCATGCTTGGGAACATAATAGCCTAAGGATATCCAGTATGATCTTTTATAAGTCGTTGATCGCCGCTTCGGCCGTCGCTGTTTTGGCGTCCGCCGCCCCGTCCCTGGCACAGACGCAGGCCGACCAGCTCAAGGTCGCCTATCAGGCAGCCCGCAATCAGCTCGGCATTCTCGGCTATTGCGCCGATAAGGGGCATATCGATGCCTCCGCCGTGGATGTGCAGAAAAAGATGATGGGCCTCATCCCGACCCCGGCCGACGTCAGCGGCGGCGATGCCGCGGAAGCTGCCGGTCGCAAGGGCACGATTTCGGCCATGGGCATGGAACAGAACATCGAGGTGATCGCCAAGGCGCAGAACGGGACGCCGGCTGCCTACTGCAAGTAGATCGGCGATCTCGTGAAGCAGATGGGCGCCAAGCTGCCGCAGTAAAAGGCGGCCTGCTGCCTGGCTCCCGCAGGGGGCCGAGACGACGACCCGCGCGGCGCTTCGCGCGGGTTTTTCGCGGGTCCGCCCGGCTTTTCTGCGCCGTGCCGGCTTGCAATGCGGCGCCATCCCCTGTAAGGCGCACCCCATCCCACATGGAGCGTACCGCCTCATTTCCGAGGCGTTCCGGTGACGCGGCAGCTCATGCCTTGTTCATTCGCGCTCCAGAGGCTCAACCGGAAGGACTAGAACACCATGGCTCTGCCCGATTTCTCCATGCGCCAGCTCCTCGAGGCCGGTGCCCATTTCGGCCACCAGTCCCATCGCTGGAACCCGAAGATGTCGCCCTACATCTTCGGCGTGCGCAACAACATCCACATCCTCGACCTGTCGCAGTCGGTGCCGATGCTGCACCGCGCCCTGCAGGCCGTGTCGGACACCGTCGCCAAGGGCGGCCGCGTTCTCTTCGTCGGCACCAAGCGCCAGGCGCAGGACGCCATCGCCGACGCCGCCAAGCGTTCGGCCCAGTACTATGTCAACTCCCGCTGGCTCGGCGGCATGCTGACCAACTGGAAGACCATCTCGGCCTCGATCCAGCGCCTGCGCAAGGTCGACGAGCTGCTGAACGGCGGCGGCTCCGGGCTGACCAAGAAGGAGCGCCTGATGCTGTCGCGTGAGCGCGACAAGCTCGAGAAGGCGCTCGGCGGCATCAAGGACATGGGCGGCACGCCGGACATGATCTTCGTGATCGACACCAACAAGGAAGCGCTCGCGATCAAGGAGGCCCAGCGCCTCGGCATCCCGGTCGCCGCCATCGTCGACTCGAACTCGGATCCGGACGGCATCACCTTCCCGGTCCCGGCCAATGACGACGCCGGCCGCGCCATCCAGTTCTACTGCGACCTGATCGCTCGTTCGGCGATCGACGGCATCGGCCGTGCCTCGGGCGACCAGGGCATCGATGTCGGCGCTGCCGAGGCCCCGGTGGTCGAAGAGGTTATCGAGCCGGTCGCCGCTG
Source organism: Allobosea sp. RIT-PG3_2 (assembly GCF_057321085.1). Taxonomy (NCBI): domain Bacteria; kingdom Pseudomonadati; phylum Pseudomonadota; class Alphaproteobacteria; order Hyphomicrobiales; family Alloboseaceae; genus Allobosea; species Allobosea sp. RIT-PG3_2. The sequence goes on from NZ_JBXWCA010000005.1 coordinate 300,724, forward strand.
CCGCCGAAGGCCAGGTCTTCGAGACGCTGACCGCTCCGCGCGGCGCGCCGGACGATCTGACCAAGCTCTCGGGCATGGGCCCCGACGCGGTGCAGAAGCTGAATGACGGTGGCATCTACCACTTCTGGCAGATCGCCGCGATGTCGCCGGCCGACGTGACCAAGATCGACCACGACCTGAAGCTCGGCGGCAAGCTCGAGCGCGAGGGCTGGGTTGCCCAGGCTCGCGAATTCGCGGACGCGTAATGAGGCCCTACGATTGCGATGCGTCATCGGCGCGTCGCAATCAGCCTCTCGATTTGACGCCGGCCCTAAGAAGTTAAGAGGACGCGCCGACGACCGGAAACGGAGCGTCGGCGTTTCCCCATAAGGCGTCCGGATATTCCGATCCGCGGCCGGCCCCTCGGGCATGCGCCGCACCGACAGCAAGGACAAGACAGATGGCAGCGATCACCGCCGCGCTCGTGAAGGAACTCCGCGACAAGACCGGCGCGGGCATGATGGATTGCAAGACCGCGCTTTCCGCCAACGACGGCAACCTCGAGGCCGCCATCGACTGGCTGCGCGCCAAGGGCCTGGCCAAGGCCGCCAAGAAGGCCGGCCGCGTTGCCGCCGAGGGCCTCGTCGCCGTCTCCGTGCAGGGCCATGAGGGCGTCGTCGTCGAGGTGAACTCCGAGACCGACTTCGTCGCGCGCAACCCCGAGTTCCAGGCGCTCGCCAAGAGCATCGCCGATGTCGCGCTCGAGCGTGGCGGCGATGTCGAGGCGCTGCTCGGCCATCACTATCCGGGCGGCGGCACTGTCCAGGACGCCATCGCCAACGCCATCGCCACCATTGGCGAGAACATGACGCTGCGCCGCACGGCCTCGCTCAAGGTCTCCTCGGGCGTGATCGGCTCCTATGTCCATGGCGCGATCGCCGACGGTCTCGGCAAGATCGGCGTCATCGTCGCGCTCGAGACGACCGGCAAGGGCGACGAGCTCGCCGCGCTCGGCCGCCAGCTCGCCATGCATGTCGCGGCGACGAACCCCGTCGCGCTCGACCTCGCCTCGGTTGCTCCGGAGGTTCTGGAGCGCGAGAAGGCGATCCTGGCCGAGAAGAACGCCGGCAAGCCCGCCCATGTGCTCGAGAAGATCACCGAGAGCGGCCTGAAGAGCTACGCCAAGGAATACTGCCTGCTGGAGCAGGCCTATATCCATGACGGCTCGAAGTCGGTCTCGCAGGTCCTCAAGGAGATCGAGGGCAAGGTCGGTGCCCCGGTCAAGCTCACCGGCTTCGCCCGCTTCGCTCTCGGCGAGGGGATCGAGAAGGAAGAGCAGGATTTCGCGGCCGAGGTCGCTGCCGCCGGCGGCACCACGGGCTGACAAGTCCGCTTGTGAATGACAGAAAGGCCGCGCATCGCGCGGCCTTTTTTGTAGGAAGACAGGCCCGTTTCGATTCGAGGCGGACCGCAGCACGGACGGAGAGACATCGATGAGACCCCAACGCGTTCTCGTGAAGCTCTCCGGCGAAGCCCTTGCGGGACCTCAGGGTTCCGGCCTCGACGGCGGCACGCTGACGGCGCTCGCCACCGACATCGCCCATGCCTCGCGCGAGGGTGTCGAGATCGGCATCGTCGTCGGTGGCGGCAATTTCTTCCGCGGTGTGCAGGGGCTCAACAAGGGCCTCGACCGGACGACGGCCGATTCGATCGGCATGCTCGGCACGGTGATGAACGCGCTCGCGCTGGAGCATTCCATCGAGGCGGCCGGCGCACCGGCCCGCGCCATGTCGGCGGTGCCGATGCCCTCGCTTTGCGAGAGCTATGCCCGCAAGCGGGCGCTCGACCATCTCAGCAACGGCAAGGTCGTGATCCTCGGCGGCGGTACCGGCAATCCCTATTTCACCACAGATACCGGTGCGGCCCTGCGCGCGGCCGAGCTCGGCTGCAGCCATCTGCTCAAGGCGACGCAGGTCGACGGCGTCTACAGCGCCGATCCGAAGAAGGATCTGAGCGCGACCCGCTACGACACGCTGACCCATGAGGACGCGATCCGGCGCGACCTCAAGGTGATGGACACCGCCGCTTTCGCGCTGGCGCGCGACGCCGGCCTCACCATCGTCGTCTTCTCGATCGCCGAAGCCGGCGCGCTCGCCGCCGTCCTGCGCGGCGAGGGCAGGGCGACCTATGTGACGCCCTGAGGCGCCGCCTCAGTAGGTCTTCCAGATACCGGGCGTCATCAATTCGAGAAGATGCCCGTCCGGATCGCGGAAATAGAGGCTCTTGCCGCCGCGATCCCACTCCATGCGCCCCTCGACGGTGATGCCGAGCGCCTCCAGCTTCGCCTCCCAGGCGTCGAATTCCTCGGCAGCGATGGCGAAGGCGATGTGCAGCGGCCCCTGGCCGTCATGCGGCGGGATGCTGCCATTGGCGGCGCTCTGGGTGTGCAGGGACGCGCCGCGCTGGAACAGCAGCAGGATGCTCGCGCCGCCGACATCATAGGCGAAGAGCGTCCCGGTCTTGAGCACGGGATCGAGGCCGAGCTTGCCTTCGTAGAAATCGCGGGCGCGTTCGAGGTCGTCGACATAGAGCGCGGTCTCGATGATGCGGTTCAGGCGGGGCACGTCATTTCTCCGTGGTTCTCTGTCCGGCTGCGCTGGTTTGCAGCCGTGCAAGCCTCTAGACTGACGTAGGTATCCGGATGCGGTGGACCAGTGTGCCCTGCCGCTTTCGCCGATCAACGGCTCGCATCGGCTGCTTTCCCCTTGCCCAATCCGGGGGAACATGCTGTTCGAGCATGTAATTCTTGACCCTGCGCGGCCCCGCCGCCATGGTCGCGCCGATTTTGGATTATCTGCAAGGTCCTGATTGAAATGGCCCAGACGACGTTCGACCTCGCTGACCTGAAGCGCCGCATGGCCGGCGCGGTGCAGTCCTTCAAGGGTGATCTCGCCTCGCTGCGTTCCGGTCGCGCCTCCGCCAACATGCTCGACCCGATCCATGTCGAAGCCTATGGCGCCCGCACGCCGCTCAGCCAGCTCGCCACGGTCTCCGTGCCCGAGCCACGGCTGCTCAGCGTTCAGGTCTGGGACCGCTCGATGGTCCAGGCCGTCGACAAGGCCGTCCGCGAATCCGATCTGGGTCTCAATCCCCAGACCGAAGGCCAGGTGCTGCGCATCCGCATCCCCGAGCTGAACGAGCAGCGCCGCAAGGAGATGGTCAAGGTCGCGCATAAATATGCCGAGGAGGCCAAGGTCTCTGTGCGCCATGTCCGCCGCGACGGGATCGACGTCGTCAAGAAGCTCGAGAAGGACGGCGACATGACCAAGGACGACGCCGCCCGCAATTCCGATCTGGTCCAGAAGGCGACCGACCAGCACATCGCCGAGATCGACCAGGCGCTCGCGACGAAGGAAAAGGAAATCCTGCACGTCTGATCCATTGCGCGGGATCGTCCCGCGCAATCCTTCCGGCCTAGCCGAGCGAGGCTCGTACACATGTCATCCGGCCAGCGCGAGGCAGATGTGCCCAACCCGTCGCATGTCGCCATCATCATGGACGGCAACGGGCGCTGGGCGCAGATGCGCGGCCTGCCGCGGCAGGAGGGCCATCGCCGCGGCCTCGAGGCGCTGCGGCGCACGGTCCGCAATGCGAGCGATCTCGGCCTTTCCGTCCTGACCCTCTACAGCTTCTCGACCGAGAACTGGCGCCGCCCCTATGCGGAAGTCACCTTCCTGATGGGGCTGCTCAAGCATTTCGTCGAGAAGGACCTGGCCGAGCTTTCCGCCGCCAATGTCCGGGTCCGGATCATCGGCAACCGCGAGGACCTCGCCGCCGATCTGCGCCGCCTGGTCGAGCATGCCGAGACCAGCACCCGCGCCAATACCGGGCTCGTGCTGGTGATCGCCTTCAACTACGGCTCGCGCGACGAGATCGTGCGGGCGGCTCGCCGGCTCGCCGCCGATGCCGTGGCTGGACGTATCGATCCGGCCACGATCGACGAGGCCCTGATCACGCGCAGCCTCGACACGCATGATCTGCCCGATCCGGAGCTGGTCATCCGTACGTCCGGCGAAACGCGCATCTCCAATTTCCTGCTCTGGCAGGCTGCCTATGCCGAATTCGTCTTCGCGCCGGTGATGTGGCCTGATTTCGACCGCGCCGCCTTCGAGGATGCGCTGGCGCAATACCGGCAGCGCGAGCGCCGCTTCGGCGGCGTGACCGCTCCCGCCGACCGCAGCGTGGGCGTCGCGTGAATGAGCCTGAGCCAACTGCGCCGCGACCGGGCCCGGGCGAACTGAAGCTCCGGGTCGTCTCGGCGCTCGTCCTGGCCGCGCTGGTCCTGCTCGCGACGATCTGGGGCGGCTGGCCGTTCCGGCTGGTCTGGATCCTCGTTGCCGGCCTCGTCGCCTATGAATGGCTCGCCATCGTCAGCCGCTCCAACGCCGTCCCGGCCGGCATCGGCGTGGTCGTCGCCGGCCTTGCGCTCGCCTTCTCTCCGGCGAGCCCCGCCGCGCTCGCCGGCGCGGCGGCAGCGGCGGCGCTGCTCGGCGCTGTGGCAACGCCCTTCGTGCGCTCGCGCCTCGCGCTGGAGCTCTGCGGCGTCGCCTATGCGCTCGCCTTCGCGCTCGTCACGCCCGCCTTGCGCGACTTGCCAGCTATCGGCCTGGGACTGATCCTCTGGAGCTTCGCGGTGGTCTGGCTCACGGACATCGCCGCTTATTTCACCGGCCGCAGACTCGGCGGTCCGAAGCTGATGCCGAGCGTCAGCCCCAAGAAGACCTGGTCCGGCGCGATCGGCGGCACTGTGGCTGGAGTGATCGGCGGCTATCTGGTCTGGCGGTTCGTGCCTGCACTCCACGGGCTGACCACGGTTGGACCGGTCATCGCCGCATCGCTTGCCGGCTCGATCGTCAGCCAGGCCGGCGATCTGTTCGAATCCGCCCTGAAGCGCCGCTTCGACACCAAGGATTCGAGCAAGCTCATTCCCGGGCATGGCGGCTTCCTCGACCGTCTCGACGGCTACTGGGCCATTCTCGTTCTGTCCGGGCTTGTCCTTTTCGCGATCCATCTCGACATCTGATCCGATGCCGCTTCGCATTGTCACTCTTCTGGGAGCGACCGGCTCCGTCGGACGCTCGGTCCGCGACATCGTCTCCGAGAATCCGGAACGGCTGGCCATCCGGACTGTCGTCGGCGGCCGGGACGCATTGGCACTGGCACGGGTCGCGATCGAAACGGGGGCGTCCTTCGCTGCTCTGGCGGATGAGGCCGGCGGCCCGGCTTTGCGGGAGGCGCTGGCTGGTACCGGCATCGGCTGCGGGGCAGGGCGCTCGGCTGTGTTGGAGGCGGTGGCCTGCCCCGCCGATATCGTCGTCAGCGCGATCTCCGGGGCAGCGGGGCTGGAGGCGACCTTTGCCGCGCTTTCTCCGGGGCGAACGATCGCGCTCGCCAACAAGGAAAGCCTGGTCTGCGCCGGCGCGGCCGTCATGGCCCGGGCCGCCGAAGTCGGAGCGCGCCTGCTGCCGCTCGATTCCGAGCACAACGCGCTGTTCCAGGTCCTGGGCGCCGAGCCGCTCTCGGCGATCCGCAGCATGACCCTGACGGCTTCCGGTGGTCCGTTCCGGACCTGGAGCGCGGAGCGCATTGCCGCAGCCGTCCCGGAGCAGGCGCTGAAGCACCCGAACTATGCGATGGGCGCCAAGATCAGCGTCGATTCCGCCAGCATGATGAACAAGGGGCTCGAGTTGATCGAGGCCCGTTTCCTCTTCGGGCTGCAGGCCGATCAGCTCGGCGTCCTCGTCCATCCACAGCAGATCGTCCACGGGCTGGTCACCTTCCGCGACGGCTCGGTCAGCGCCGGCATGGCGGTGCCGGACATGCGGGTGGCGGCGGCTCATTGCCTCGGCATCGATGGCCGGCTCGATGCGCCGCCAGCTCGTTTTCTCGATCTGGCCGCGTCGGCGCCGCTGAGCTTCGAGCATCCCGACCTCGAGCGCTTCCCCGCACTCGGCCTGGCCATGGCGGCACTGCGCGAGGGCGGCGCGATGCCCGCCATCCTCAACGCCGCCAATGAAGTGGCCGTGGCGGCTTTCCTCGCCGGCCGCCTTCGCTTTGCGGGAATTCCTGCGCTCGTGGAGGCGGTGTGTACTGCTGCTCCCGACGGAGGACAGGCGCCGCAAGACATCGCATCTGCTCTCGCCGTTGACCACGATTCCAGACGACGGGCCGCCTCGCTCTTGTCGCAAGCGCCGTTCACTGTCACCTAAGGACGAGGATCGGGAGAGTTCGATGGAATTTGCGGCGTCACTCTGGAATGCCGGGTATTTTGCGCTCAGCTATCTGCTGCCGTTCCTGTTCGTTCTCACCCTCGTCGTCTTCGTTCACGAACTCGGCCATTTTCTCGTCGGTCGCTGGTGCGGCGTCGACGTCCAGACCTTCTCGATCGGCTTCGGCCGGGAGCTGTTCGGATTCAATGACCGGCACGGGACTCGCTGGCGCTTCGCGCTGATCCCGCTCGGCGGCTACGTCAAATTTTCGGGCGATGCGGATGCCGCCAGTTCTCCCGACGATACCGCCGTTCGGCGGATGAGCCCGGAAGAGCGGTCCCGCTCCCTGCCGGCCCAATCGATCGGCGAACGCGCGGCCATCGTCGCTGCCGGCCCGATCGCTAATTTCCTGCTGGCGATCCTGATCTTCGCCGGTACGGCCTTCTTCTTCGGCAAGCAAATGCTGATTCCGCGCGTCGACAGCGTGGTGGCCGGCAGCGTGGCGGAGAGCGCCGGGCTCAAGGCCGGGGACATCGTCGTCGCGATCGACGGAAGGAAGGTCGACAGCTTTACCGAAATGCAGCGTCTCATTTCCACCCGGCCCGAAGAGCGCCTGACCGTCACGGTCGATCGCAGCGGCAGCATGGTGGACCTGCCGGTTACACCGGCTCTGTCCGAACTCAAGACGCCGCTCGGAATACAGCGGATCGGCGTGATCGGGGTCAGGGCCTCGCCGAAAGCGGAGGATTGGACGACGCAACGATTCGGCGTGGTCGATTCCCTGCGGTCGGGCGTTTCCGAAACCTGGTTCGTGGTGACCCGGACCTATGACTACATCGCGAAGCTGCTGAACGGACGCGAATCCACCGACCAGCTCTCGGGGCCGATCCGGATCGCGCAGGTTTCAGGCCTTGTCGCCTCGAGCGGCGGGTTTCTCGGGCTGATCAATCTCGCCGCCATCCTGTCGGTCTCGATCGGATTGATGAATCTCCTGCCCGTTCCGATGCTCGATGGCGGCCACCTGATGTTCTATCTTTACGAGGCACTGCGCGGCCGGCCGTTGAGCCCGCGCGCTCAGGAGATCGGCTTCCGGGTCGGCCTCGCGCTGGTGCTCATGCTGATGTTGTTCGTGACCTGGAACGACATCGTCCATGTGCGCGGAATGCTCTGAAAAATAAGGGGTACTGCTGCGCTTTGCGGCGGAATCGCGGCAGGCTGCGTGGCCTGCCGGCAACGAGATCGTTAAAAATCCTTTGTTAACGATGATCGCGGTTTGCACCCTGCTGGAAACTTTGTAGAAGCGATTGAACCGCAATGTCCCCGTGCTGCCGTCGCCTGATGGCGGTCCCCGTTTGGGGTGGTGACCAGAGATATGGAATAGGCGACCCGATGACGTCGACCCTAAAGAGCCGGACGACCAAGCTGCGGCTCTCTCGATCGATCGGACTTTCGGCTTTGATGCTGGCCGTGAGTGGTGGCGTGGCGTTCGCGCAGGCTGTGGTGGTCCACGGCAATCGGCGCGTGGATGCGGAGACGATCCGCTCCTACACCGTCGGGCGGGAGAACCCCCAGGAGATTCGCGAGAGCCTTCTTGCGACCGGCCTGTTCAGCAATGTCCAGGTCAGCCGCCGCGGTTCGCAGACCGTCGTGACGGTTCAGGAACAGAACGGCACGGTCAACCGCGTTGCCTTCGAAGGCAACCGTCGTCTGAAGAGCGACCAGCTCTCGCCGCTGGTCCAGTCGCGCGCCGGCGGCCCGCTCAGCCAGTCGCTGATCGATTCCGACGTGGAGCGTCTGCGCGAGGCTTATCGCCGGGCCGGTTATGGTCTGTCGTCGGTGAGCGGGCGCATCGCGCCGCTGCCGAATGGCCGCCAGGATATCGTCTTCACGATCAACGAGAGCGGCAAGACCGGCATCAAGTCGATCAATTTCAGCGGCAACCAGGCCTATTCGTCGAGCCGGCTGCGTGGCCTGATGAGCTCGACCGAATCGAATTTCCTGAGCTGGATCAAGACCTCCGACGTTTATGATCCCGAGCGGATCAGCTCCGATCTCGACCTGGTCCGGCGCTTCTATCTGAAGAACGGCTATGCCGACTTCCAGGTTGCCGGCAATTCGGCCCGCTTCGACGAGGCTGCCGGCGGCTGGGTCGTCGATATCCAGGTCGAGGAAGGCCCGCAGTACAAGGTCGGCAATGTCGGCGTCGACTCCGCTCTGCGCGATATCGATTCCGCTGCACTCCAGCGCTATGTCGCGACGTCCGCTGGCGATACCTACAACGCCGAGGCGGTCGAGAAGTCGCTGGTCGCGCTGACGACCGAGGTCGCCCGTCGCGGTCATGCCTTCGCTCAGGTCCGCCCGCGCGGTGACCGCGATGCTTCCGGCCAGACGATCGGCATCACCTACGTCGTGGACGAGGGGCCGCGGGTCTATGTCGAGCGCATCAACGTGCGCGGCAACACTCGTACCCGCGACTATGTGGTTCGCCGCGAACTCGATATGGGCGAGGGCGACGCCTACAACAAGGTGATGATCGACCGCGCCGAGCGCCGTCTCAACAACCTCGGCTTCTTCAACAAGGTCCGCATCACCAACGAGCCCGGCTCGGCCCCGGATCGTGTCGTGGTCAACATCGATGTCGAGGACAAGGCGACCGGCTCTTTCTCCATCGCCGGCGGCTATTCGACCTCGGACGGCGCCATCGGCGAAGTCTCGCTGTCGGAGTCGAACTTCCTCGGCCGCGGCCAGTTCGTTCGAATCGCGGGCACGCTCGGCCAGCGCGCGCAGGGCATCGATTTCTCGTTCACGGAGCCCTATTTCCTGGGCTACCGCGTGGCGGCCGGTATCGACCTGTTCTCGAAGTTCAACGACAACTACAACACCGGCCGTTTCGAGAGCCGCGTGACCGGTGGTCAGGTGCGCTTCACCTTCCCGATCACGGAAGAGTTCTCGATCACGCCGCGCTACTCGATCTACACGACCGAGATCGAGATTCCGAACACGACCGACCGGCCTTACAACGACTGTAGCTTCCCGATCCCCGGCATCACGCCGACCGGCGGCGCCAACACGATCTATAACTGCGTGACCAACGGCGAAGCGACGGTGGCGGTCAAGGAAGCGCAGGGCACGACCCTGACCTCGCTGGTCGGCCTGAACTTCAACTACAACTCGCTCGACAGCGTGCAGAGCCCGCGCAATGGCTTCATCGCCGAGCTGAAGCCGGAATTCGCAGGCGTCGGGGGCGATTCCAAGTTCCTGCGCATCGCGGCGGACGCGCGCTACTACCGCGAGATCTTCGACGATGTCGTCGGCTTCCTGCGTGTCCAGGGCGGTCACGTCCAGGCGACCAGCGGAAACCTGCGCATGGTCGATCACTACTTCCTCGGACCGACACTGGTCCGCGGCTTCGCGCCTTCCGGAATCGGCCCGCGCGACGTGCTGAACGATCCGACCGCGAACGCCGTGGGTGGCACGAGCTACTTCGGCGGCTCGGTCGAGGTGCAGTTCCCGATCTGGGGCCTGCCCCGCGATCTGGGTCTGCGTGGAGCGCTCTTCGCCGACGCCGGCACGCTGTTCAACTACGACGGCGGCAGCTCTTCCGCTTTTGCGGGCTGCCCGGCGGGCTCGGAGGCGCGGCAGTTCAATGTTGTGACCGGCGGTGCCCAGACCAACATCGCCTGCGTGCGCGACAAGAACATCCTGCGCTCCTCGGTTGGCGTGAGCTTGCTCTGGCAGTCGCCGCTGGGTCCGATCCGCTTCGACTATGCCTATGCCCTGACCAAGGACGATGGTCAGTGGGGTCTCAACCCCGCCACGGGCATCGCTGGCAAGTACGGCGGCGACCGCCTCCAGGCGTTCCGCTTCTCGGGCGGCACCCGCTTCTGACGAGGCGGGGTCTCGTACCCCGCTCCGGACCTGATCATGGCAGAGCCCATCTTCTTTCCGCTTGCGACCTCGCTCGACTTCAGCGAGGTCGCAAGCATTTCCGGCGCTTCGCTTCCCGCGGGTGTCGATGCTGCACGTCGCGTGGAAGGGGCTGCAGCCCTCGAAACGGCCGGCCCGTCCGATCTCGCCTATATGGACAACCCCAAATACGCAGAGGCGCTGGCGGCGACGAAGGCGGGGCTGTGTCTGGTTTCGTCGCGCTTTGCCGATCGCGTCCCTGCCGGCACGGTCGCGTTGGTATGCCCCGCGCCGTATCACGCCTTCGCCAAGATACTGGCGCGGTTCTTCCCTGCGGCGTTGCGGCCCGAATCCGTTTTTGCCTCGCAGGGCGTGGCTCCGGGCGCCGTCGTCCACGCCACCGCCGTGCTTGAGCCCGGCGTGACGGTCGATCCGGGTGCCGTCATCGGCCCCGGTGCCGAGATCGGGGCAGGAACCGTCGTTGCCTCTCATGCGGTGATCGGCCCGCAGGTCCGGATCGGTCGCAATTGCTCGATCGGTGCGGGCAGCACGATCCAGTCCGCACTGATCGGCAACCGCGTGATCATCCATCCCGGCGCCCGCATCGGGCAGGATGGCTTCGGCTTCGCCATGAGCCCGAAAGGGCACATGAAGGTGCCGCAGATCGGCAGGGTCATCATCCAGGACGATGTCGAGATCGGCGCCAACACCACCATCGATCGCGGCGCCAGCCGCGATACGGTGATCGGCGAAGGCACGAAGATCGATAACCTCGTCCAGATCGGGCATAATTGCGTGATCGGCCGCCATTGCGTGATCTGCGCCCAGACGGGCCTCGCCGGCTCGTCGACATTGGAGGACTTCGTCGTCCTCGGCGGCCAGGTCGGCCTCGCCGGCCATATGACGGTCGGCGCGGGTGCCCAGATCGCCGCGCAGAGCGGCGTAGCCGGGGATGTCCCGCGCGGCTCCCGCTATGGCGGCTCTCCGGCACAGCCGGCTTTGGCGTGGGCGCGCGAAATCGCCCTGCTCAAGCTTCTGGTCGCCAAGCGTGGCCGGAAACCCGACACACCTCAGGACTGACTAGCTCCCGACCGGATTTGGGCGGGAGGCCTGCGCTCCTTCTCGTGAAGATGCAGAGAGATTTATGTTGCCGAAGCCCCCCTGTTTCCGGCAAACGGGGCGGAAGGCTTTGGAATTGTTGCCGATTGCGGAAGCGGTTTTCGCAATCGTCCTGTTCAAGAGAATGCGAAGCGTCGCCCCGGGACGGCGCGCGGGAGAAGACAGACAATGAGCGAGGCGACGACGGCACTGGGTGTGATCGACATCCAGAAGATCATGGCCAGCATTCCCCACCGCTATCCCTTTCTGCTAGTCGACCGGGTCGTCGAGATCGATGGGGACCAGTCCGGCGTTGGCATCAAAAACGTCACCGTCAACGAGCCGCAGTTCACCGGCCACTTCCCGGAGCGGCCCGTCTTCCCGGGCGTGCTCATGATCGAGGCCATGGCGCAGACAGCCGGCGTGCTGGTCGTCAACGCACGCGCTGCGGGGGAGCAGGAGGTCAAGACGGTCCTGTTCACGACGATCGACAAGGCCAAGTTCCGTAAGCCTGTCATCCCCGGCGACACGCTGCGCTTCCACATGACCAAGCTGGCCCGCAAGCGCAATATCTGGTTCTACCGCGGCGAGGCGCGGGTGGAAGGCGTGCTCGTGGCCGAGGCCGAAATCTCGGCCATGGTCGTTTGAGGCAGCGGCGTTGCGAGATCAGGATCAGCTCCCGATGAGCCCTTCCATTCATCCCATGTCGGTTGTCGACCCCAAAGCGCAACTCGGCGCGGGGGTCCGGATCGGACCATTCTGCACCGTTGGTCCCGATGTCGTACTTGGTGAGGGCGTCGAGCTCCTCAGCCACGTGGTCGTCGCCGGCCGCACCACGGTCGGAGCGCGCACGCGGATCTATCCCTTCGCCTCGATCGGGCATCCTCCCCAGGACGTGAAATATCGCGGCGAGCCGTCGACGCTGACGATCGGCGAGGAATGCCAGATCCGCGAGGGGGTCACCATGAACCCCGGCACCGAGGGCGGGGGCATGGTCACGAGCGTCGGCGACCGCTGCTTCTTCCTGGCCAACTCGCATGTCGGTCATGACAGCCGTCTCGGCAGCAGCGTCATCTTCTCGAACAACGTGATGTGCGCCGGTCATGTCACGATCGGCAATTTCGTCATCGTCGGTGGCGGCGCTGGCCTGCAGCAATTCATCCGTATCGGCGATCACGCCTTCATCGGCGGCGGAGCCGGGGTGTTGAGCGACGTCATTCCCTTCGGCACGATCCGTGACAACCCCGCCCATCTCGTCGGGCTGAATCTCATCGGCCTCAAGCGTCGCGGCTTCACGCGCGAGCAGATCCACGAGCTGCGCCGCGCCTACCGCCTGCTCTTCGCCGATGAAGGAACCTTGACCGAGCGTGTCGAGGACGTCGCGGCCGAGTTCGCCTCGCATCCGCTGGTCCATGAGATCCTGGATTTCATCAGGGAAGGCGGCGACAAGGCGCTGTGCATGCCGCATGACGTCTCCGCCGTGGAGAGGTGAGCTCCGGGAGAACCGTGCACGGCCCGCTCGTGATGATCGCGGGCGCAGGCCAGTATCCGGTCCGATTGGCCCAGATTCTCGCCGGGCATGGTGAGCGGCCCTTCATTGCGGCGCTGGAAGGCGCGGCCGACCCCGCGGCTTTCGGCGATGCCGATGTGCGGAGCTACCGTCTCGGCCAGCTCGGCAGCCTGCTGAGCGAGTTGCGCCGGCGCAGCATTGGCGACATCGTCATGCTGGGAAGCCTGCCGCGGCCCAGCTTCGGGGCGCTGCGGCCGGAAGCCTCGACCTTGAAATATCTGCCTCACTTCGCGCGCGCGTTCCAGGGCGGCGACGACCATCTGCTGCGTGGTGTCGTCCGCTTCTTCGAGGAGCAAGGCTTCCGCGTCCACGGCCCGGCGGACATTGCGCCGGAACTGACCGCGCCCCGGGGGCCGCTCGGCCGCAGGCAGGCGACGGCAGAGCAGCAGGCCATGCTCGGGCATGGCTTCTCGCTGCTGGCGGCGCTGTCGCCGTTCGATGTCGGCCAGACGGCGATCCTTGCCGACCATCGGGTCATCGCGATCGAAGCGGCCGAGGGCACGGACGCGATGATCAGGCGCGTCGCGGATCTCGTCGCGCGCGGGCGCCTCAAGATCGGCAAGGGCGACGGCGTTCTCGTGAAGGCTCCGAAGACCGGGCAGGATCTTCGCGTCGATATGCCGGCCATCGGCCCGGACACCTTGCGCCACATCGCCGAAGCCGGTTTGTCCGGCATCGGGCTGAGGGCGGGCGAGGTGCTGGTCGGTGACCGCGAAGCGCTTGGGCGACAGGCGGATCAGCTCGGGCTCTTCATCGAAGGCGTGGCCTGATGCGCCCCTTCAAGCTCGCCATCATCGCGGGCGAAGCCTCCGGCGATGCGCTCGCCCTGCGCTTCCTTGCGGCCCTGCGCGAGCGATTGGGCGATCGCCCCATCGAATTGCGCGGGGTCGGCGATCACGGCCTGCCGCAAGCGGGGCTGGTGCCGTTCTTTCCGCAGGCCGATATCGCGGTGATGGGCTTCGGCCCGGTGATCGCACGCCTGCCGCTTCTGCTGCGGCGGATCGAGGACGCCGCCCGCGGTATCGCCGATTTCCAGCCCGATCTGCTGCTGACGATCGACAGCCCCGATTTCTGCCTGCGTGTGGCGAAGAAGGTTCGCGCTCGCGCGCCTCATATCCCGATCGTGCACTGGGTTTGCCCGAGCGTCTGGGCCTGGCGCTCCGGCCGGGCGCGCCGCATGGCTCCGCATATCGACCGCATCCTGGCGCTGCTGCCGTTCGAGCCCGCTGCCCTTGCAAGGCTTCACGGTCCCGAGACGATCTATGTCGGCCATCCGCTGATGGAGCGCCTCGCCGAATTCAGGCCGAACCCAGCCGAGCAGGGCATGCGCGATGATTCCGCGCAGCCGCAGGTGCTGGTCCTGCCCGGCAGCCGGCGCTCCGAGATCCACCATCTGATGCCGGTTTTCGGTGAGGCGGTCGCGCGGGTGGCGGCAGCGGTTCCCGACGCGCGCTTCGTTCTGCCGGCTGTTGCCCGCCTGCAGCCGATGATCGCGGAGGCGGTGGCGCACTGGCCGGTCGCACCGGAGATCATCAGCGGCGAGGCGGGGAAGCTCGCGGCTTTTCGGGGAGCCCGCGCAGCCCTGGCCGCTTCCGGCACCGTGACGCTTGAACTGGCGCTGTCCGGCGTTCCGACGGTTGCGGCCTATCGCGGGGCAGGCTGGGAGGCGGTGCTGGCCCGGCGGCTTATCAAGGTGCCGAGCGTGATCCTGCCCAACCTGATCGTCGGCCGGAGCGTCGTCCCCGAATTCATTCAGGATGACGCGACGGCGGACTCCTTGAGCCGAAAGCTACTCATAGCGCTAGCTGAAGGCACTGAACGACAGGCGCAGCTCGATAGCTTCGCCGAGGTCGAGACAATCATGCGCTCGGCCGGGCCGAGCCCTGCCGCCAACGCCGTCGAAGCGGCGCTGGCATTGGTCGCCTCGCAGGCTGGCCGCGAAGCTTGAATTTATAAGGGCGGGCCTACTCGACGACCGCGCCGGAGGCCTTGGCGATCGGCGCCCATTTGGCCAGCTCGACCTTGACGTGCTCGCCGAGTTGCTCCGGTGTCGAGCCGACGATGTCGGCACTGACGTCGTTGAGCCTCTTCTTCACGTTCTCGTCCTTGAGCGCCTGGTTGGCGACCTGGTTGAGCTTGTCGACGATCGGCCGGGGCATGTTCGCCGGGCCGAACAGCGCGTTCCAGGTATAGGTCTCGTAACCGGCGAGGCCGCCCTCGGCGATGGTCGGAAGATCGGGGAAGGACGAGACGCGCTCCTTGGTCGTGACGCCGATCGCCCGCAGCTGGCCGTTGCGGATGAAGCCCGCGGAGGAGGGCAGGTTGTCGAACATGATCGGCACTGCGCCGGAAACGACGTCGTTCAGCGCCGGCCCGGCGCCGCGATAGGGCACATGGTTCATCTGGACGCCGCCGAGCGATTTGAAGAGCTCCCCGGAGAGATGCAGCGGCGTGCCGACGCCGGACGAGGCATAGGAGTACTTGCCCGGATTGTCCTTCAGCACCTGCAGCACCTCCTTGACCGTCTTGGCCGGGAAGTCGGGGTGCACCACCATCACGTTGGGAACGATCGCGAGCAGCGAGATGGGGGTGAAGTCCTTCACGGCGTCGAAGGTGACCGTCTTCAGGATCGCGGGATTGAGGGCGTGAGTCGAGATCGTACCGAGCAGCAGTGTGTAGCCGTCCGGCGCCGCGCGCGCGACGGCGGTGGACCCGATGTTGCCGCCGGCACCGGCCCGGTTCTCGATCACGATATTCTGGCCGATGAGCTCGCCCATCTTCTGGCCGACGAGACGAGCGACGATATCGGTCGAGCCGCCGGCGGCGAAGGGCACGATGAGCGTGATCGGCCGGGTGGGGAACGCGGCCTGCGCCCCGGCCTGCGTGCCGGCGAGCCCGGCGGCTCCTGCCGCGATGAGGAAGGAGCGGCGGTCGAGAAAGCGGTTGTCGGTCATGAACGGATCTCCGTTGGAAGACCCGACTTTAGCTGCCCGTGCCGGCGGATCACCCGCGCGGCTGTCATCAATCATCTGAAACAATAAGGGCGCGGTGGAGACCACCGCGCCCTTGTCGTCATCGTTCGCGGCGCTGGGTTCAGCGGCGGCCGATCGGCGAATAGTCGCGCTGCGGTGAGCCGGTATAGAGCTGACGCGGACGGCCGATCTTCTGGGACGGGTCCTCGATCATCTCCTTCCACTGCGCGATCCAGCCGACGGTGCGAGCCACGGCGAAGAGCACGGTGAACATCGAGGTCGGGAAGCCCATCGCCTTCAACGTGATGCCCGAATAGAAGTCGATGTTCGGGTAGAGCTTCTTCTCGATGAAGTACTCGTCGCTGAGCGCGATGCGCTCCAGCTCGATCGCGACGTCGAGCAGCGGATCGTCCTTGATGCCGAGCTCGTTCAGCACCTCATGCGTGGTCTTCTGCATGATCTTGGCGCGCGGATCGTAGTTCTTGTAGACCCGGTGGCCGAAGCCCATCAGACGGAACGGATCGTTCTTGTCCTTCGCCTTGGCGATATACTTCGGGATGTTGTCGACCGAGCCGATCTCCTCGAGCATCTTGAGTGCCGCCTCGTTGGCGCCGCCATGGGCGGGCCCCCACAGGCAGGCCGTGCCGGCCGCGATGCAGGCGAAGGGGTTGGCGCCCGACGAGCCCGCGAGACGCACGGTCGAGGTCGAGGCGTTCTGCTCGTGGTCGGCGTGCAGGATGAAGATGCGGTCGAGCGCGCGCGACAGCACCGGATTGACCTTGTACTCCTCGGCAGGCACCGCGAAGCACATGCGCAGGAAGTTCGAGGTGTAGTCCAGCGAGTTCAGCGGATACACGAAGGGCTGGCCGACCGTGTACTTGTAGGCCATCGCGGCGAGCGTCGGCACCTTCGCGATCATCCGCATCGAGGCGATCATGCGCTGCTGCGGGTCCGAAATGTCGGTCGAGTCGTGGTAGAAGGCCGACATGGCGCCGATCGAGCCGACCATGACGGCCATCGGATGCGCATCGCGGCGGAAGCCCTGGAAGAAGCGGGCCATCTGCTCGTGCACCATGGTGTGGCGCGTGATGCGATAGTCGAAATCCGCCTTCTGGGCGGCGGTCGGCAGCTCGCCGTAGAGCAGCAGATAGCAGGTCTCGAGGAAATCTCCGTGCTCGGCAAGCTGGTCGATCGGATAGCCGCGATAAAGCAGGATGCCGGCATCGCCGTCGATATAGGTGATCTGCGACTCGCAGCTCGCCGTCGAGGTGAAGCCGGGGTCGTAGGTGAACATGCCCGTTTGGGCGTAGAGCTTGGCGATGTCGATGACGGAGGGACCGACCGATCCCGTCTTGATCGCCATGTCGACGGTCTTGTCGCCGACCTGGAGCTGGCTCGTGTTTCCGCTCATCGATACCGATCCTTTCAAGGCTCGCTGCTGTTCAGCCCCTGTTTCGCCTGCTGGCCGGAGCTTTCGCGCCGGGCTTCCCCCATCCGAAGGCCGCGATATGACGGGAACATGTCGTCGGAGGAGTTAGAAGGCGATCCATGTAGCTGATATACAAGCAATATTCGTGCCCCGCCACGGTGCTGCAGCGCAACGCACTTGCGCGTCACTAGACCATTTGCCCAGCGCATTCAACCGAGCCAAAAGGCGGTTCGAACCGCGCCTCGCTCATATCTCCGCGAGCAAGGCGCCGGTGCTCTTCCATCCCCTTGCAATCGTTGCAGCGGGGCCGCAAGCACGGCGATCCATCGGCCCGGCTGTGCTCCTGAGCGGCTCACGCCTGGTCTGCGAGCCGCGCCAATGTCTCCTCGCGGCCGAGCACAGCCATCACGTCGAACAGCCCCGGCGACATCGCCCGTCCCGTCAGCGCGGCGCGCAGCGGCTGTGCCGCCTGGCCGAGCTTCAGGCCGTTCTCCTCGGCATAGGCCCTCACGGCGGCTTCGAGGGGCGCGGGTGCCCAGTCGGCTACGGCAGCGAGTTTCTCGGCGATCTGCGAGAGACGCTGGCGCGCTGCGTCGTCGAGAAGCCCGGCGGCCTTCTCGTCGAGCTTCAGCGGGCGCTGGGCATAGAGATAGAACGCGCTGTCGAGCAGCTCCACCAGCGTCTTGGCGCGCTCCTTGAGCCCCGGCATGGCGGCAAGGAACTTCGCCTCGAGCTCGGGCGACAGCGTCGGCGCGACCCCGCGTGCCGGCCCGATCTCCTGCAGGATGACGTTGAGCGCATCGAGCAGTTCCTGGTCGCTCGACTGGCGCATGTAGAGCCCGTTGAGGTTCTCGAGCTTGGCGTAGTCGAAGCGCGCGGGCGAGCGGCCGATCGAGGAGAGATTGAAGGCGTCGATCATCTCCTGCGTCGAGAAGACCTCCTGGTCGCCATGGCTCCAGCCCAGCCGCACGAGATAGTTGCGCAGTGCTGCCGGCAGATAGCCCATAGAGCGATAAGCATCGATGCCGAGCGCACCATGGCGCTTCGAGAGCTTTGCGCCGTCCGGCCCATGAATCAGCGGGATATGCGACATGCTCGGCACGTCCCAGCCAAGCGCATCGTAGATCTGGGTCTGGCGGGCGGCGTTGGTCAGATGGTCGTCGCCGCGGATGACGTGGGTCACGCCCATGTCGTGGTCGTCGACGACGACGGCGAGCATATAGGTTGGGTTGCCGTCCGAGCGCAGCAGCACGAGATCGTCGAGATTCTCGTTCTGCCAGACGACGCGGCCCTGCACCTCGTCATTGACCACCGTCTCGCCGGTCTGCGGTGCCTTCAGGCGGATCACCGGCTTGACGCCGGCCGGCGCCGTCGCCGGGTCGCGGTCGCGCCAGCGCCCGTCATAGCGCAGCGGCTTGCCCTCGGCGCGGGCCTTCTCGCGCATCTCGTCGAGCTCGGCCGGGGTGGCGTAGCAATGATAGGCCTTGCCGGCGGCGAGCATCTGCTCGGCGACCTCGCGATGGCGCGCCGCGCGCTGGAACTGGTAGACGGTCTGGCCGTCCCAATCGAGGCCGAGCCATTCCAGCCCGTCGAGGATCGCCGTGATGGCGGCGTCGGTCGAACGTTCCCGGTCCGTGTCCTCGATGCGCAGCAGCATCTTGCCGCCGTGCCGGCGGGCGTAGAGCCAGTTGAACAGCGCCGTGCGGCCCCCGCCGATATGCAGGAAACCGGTGGGCGAGGGCGCAAAGCGCGTGACGACGGCGTTGCTCATGGGAGGCGACTCCGGCCGGGCGGGGAAAACCGCCCGGGGTAAACGTGGGAAATGGCGCAGGTCATGACATGACAACCGGCGCGCGCCCTGTAACATGGCTTGGCCGGAAAGGTTAAGCGGTCAAATCGCAATGCCGATGGGGATGGGGCAGGCGATGCAGCCGGGGCCGTCAGGGCAGGGGGAACGGCGCGGCGCCCGCGTTGGCGCCGTGCCTCTGCGTTTGCGGCCATCCTGGCTGGCGCCGGTGCGCTTCGATGCCTGGTTGCAGGGCTGGCAGGCGCAGTTCGGCCGTGCCCTCGCGCTGGAGGCCGAGCGCCGCCGCCCGTTCCTGTGGCTGCCCGTGGCGATGGGCGCCGGCATCGTGTTTTATTTCGCGGCAGATCGTGAGCCGGCTTTGTGGGCGCCGTTGCTTGGCCTCGTCCTGAGCATCGGACTTGCCTTTGCCCTGCGCTTCCATCGCCTCCCATCAATGGCTTGCCTCGCCACAGCCGCGGCTTTTGCCGGCTTCGCGGCGGGGGTCTGGCGTACTGCCGACATATCAGCACCGATGCTGGAGCGGCCGCGGATCGGCAAGCTGACAGGCTATGTCGAAACGGTGGAGGCAAGGGACAACGGCGCCCGCATCGTCGTGCTGGTGACCGACCTCGCAGGCGTGCCGGAGGGTGAGCGCCCGAAACGGGTGCGCGTCAACATCCGCGCCGGCTCCGTCGCGCCCGGGGACCATATCGTCGCGACCGCCCGGCTGCTGCCTCCGCCGGGGCCGGCGCGGGCGGGCGGCTATGATTTCGGCCGCGACGCCTTCTTCAAGGGAATCGGAGCTGTCGGCAGCATATCCGGCAAGCTCGCTTTGGCGCCGCCGCCCTATCCGATGCCGACGCGTCTGGCGATCGATGTGGCGATCGACAAGGCCCGCAACGCCCTGACCCGGCGCATCGCCGAGGCCGGCGGCGGGCAGGGCGGCGCGGTGGCGGCCGCGCTCGTCACGGGCAAGCGCGGGCTGATCACCGAGGCGACCAACAACGACCTGCGCGCCGCCGGCATCTACCATATCGTCTCGATCTCGGGGCTCCACATGGTGCTCGCTGCCGGCACGATCTTCTGGCTGGTGCGAGCCCTGCTGGCGATCTCGCAGACGATCGCATTGCGTTGGCCGGTCAAGAAGCTCGCCGCCGTAGCCGCCATGCTCGGTGCAACCGCCTACTGCATCTTCTCGGGCAGTGACGTCGCGACCGAACGCTCGCTGATCATGACGCTGGTGATGCTGGGCGCCATCCTGGTCGACCGCGCGGCGTTGAGCATGCGCAACCTCGCGCTCGCTGCGATGATCGTGCTGCTGCGCGAGCCCGAGGCGCTGCTCGGGCCGAGCTTCCAGATGTCCTTCGGCGCGGTCGCGGCACTGATCGCCTTCGCCGAACGTTGGGAGCGGCGGGACCGTGCCCGGCCTCCGCCAGTTCTGCCTTGGCCTGTCGGCCCGCTCTGGACCGCAGCGCTCGGCATCGTCGTCACCACCCTGCTCGCCACGGCGGCGACCGCGCCCTTCGGCGCCTATCACTTCCAGACCTTCAATCCCTTCGGCCTGCTCGGCAACGCCATGGCGCTGCCCTTCGTCTCGCTCTTCGTCATGCCGGCGGCGGTCTTCGGCGTTTTGGCCTATCCCTTCGGGCTGGATTGGCCGGCCTGGGCGCTGATGGGGCTCGCCTCGGATGTCGTGCTGAAGGTGGCGCACTGGGTCGCGGCCATCGACCATTCAACGGTGATGATCGCGGCCTTCGGTCCCGCCGTGCTCGTCTGCTTCGTTCTGGCGTTGCTCTGGCTGACGCTCTGGACAACGGCCTGGCGCTGGCTCGCGGCCATCCCGCTGATGTTCGGCGTCGCCGTCGCCGGCAAGCCCGAGCGTCCGGAGATCCTGATCGAACGCGACGGCTCCGGCCTCGCGCTGCGCGGCGCCGATGGCCGGCTGGCCATCGCCGGAAAGCCCAGCCGCTTTGTCTTGCAACAATGGCTCGCGTCCGATGGTGACAGCCGCTCGCCGGATGATCCGACGCTGCGGGCCGGCATCGTTTGCGACACCCTGGGCTGCATCGGCCGCACGGCCGATCAGCGCACCGTGTCTTACACGCGCGATCGGCTCGCAATCATCGAGGACTGCCTCCGCGCCGACCTCGTCGTCACCGCGATTCCCTGGAGCGGCGCCTGCAAGGCGAGGTTGATCAGCCGTGGCGCGCTGAGCCGCGACGGGGCGACCTCGCTCTATCGAACAGCGACAGGCTGGAGCAGCCATGTCTCGGAGCAGGGCGCCGCAGACCGTCCCTGGAGCCGCCGCCGCGAGCAGCCGCAGCCCGCGCCGCGGGCCAACAATCAGCCGCCCACCAACCCGGCATCGGTGTCCGTCGACAGCGACGCCGACATCGAACGGCTTCAGTAGCGCCGCATCAGATTGACGAGACGGCCCTGGATCTTGACCCGGTCCGGTCCGAGCACGCGGGTCTCGTAGGCCGGGTTCGCCGCTTCGAGCGCGATCGAGGAGCCGCGCTTGCGCAGCCGCTTGAGGGTAGCCTCTTCGTCGTCGATCAGCGCCACGACGATATCGCCGGTATTGGCCGTGTCCTGCCTGCGGATGACGACCGTGTCGCCGTCGAGAATGCCGGCCTCGACCATCGAATCGCCACGCACTTCGAGCGCGTAATGCTCGCCGGAGCCGAGCATGTCGGGCGGCAGTGAGACGGTGTGGCTGCGGCTCTGGATCGCCGAGATGGGCGTGCCGGCGGCGATGCGCCCCATGACCGGAATCGCGATGGAGGAACGGCTGTCCTCATCGGCTCCGGAACCCGGGCGTGGCTTGCCGAGGCTGGGCTGCGATCCGAGACCGCCCTGGACGATGGCCGGGCTGAAGCGGGGGCGCTGCTGCGGAGCGCCGAGACCATCGGGCATCTTGATGACTTCGAGCGCGCGCGCCCGGTTGGGCAGGCGGCGGATGAAGCCGCGCTCCTCCAACGCCATGATCAACCGGTGGATGCCGGATTTCGAGCGCAGATCGAGCGCGTCCTTCATCTCGTCGAAGGAGGGCGGCACCCCGCTCTCGCGCAAGCGTTCCTGGATGAAGCGCAGGAGTTCGTGTTGCTTGCGTGTCAGCATGGTTGCCGCCAGCCCCTCAAAGCGCAGATTCGAAACAAAGCACGAACACCATACGCGTTCTGCTTGTGTTCCGCAAGCGGCCTACCGCAGCGGCAGGATCCGGCAGGGATCGCCCGTTTTGGCCGCGTCGGCGAAGGCGGGGCGGATCGTCAGCGCCTGGGCTCGCGCCAGCGTGCCGAGCATCGAGGAATCCTGCCGGCCGAAAGGCGTCGCCACCCATCCCTCCGGGGTCAACGCCAGCTCGGAACGCAGATAATCCTCGCGTTCGTCATTCCCCGGCATGTCGCGTCCCAGGACGGCCGGGATGCTCCGGTCCCGATCCGCATCGGCCATGCCGAGCAAAGCCTCGATCAGCGGCAGCACGAAAAGGTGGCCGCAGACGATCGAGGAGACCGGATTGCCGGGCAGGCCGACCACGACCATGCGGCCGAGCCGGCCGGTCATCATCGGCTTGCCGGGCCGCATCGCGATCTTCCAGAAGCCGAGCTCCATGCCCGCCCGCGTCAGAGCCTCCTGCACGAGGTCATGGGCGCCGACGGAGGCGCCGCCGAGCGTGATCAGCACATCGGCATCGGCGGCCTCGGCCTGTCCGATCTTGGCGGCGAGATCGGCATGATCGTCGCGGGCGATACCGAGATCGAGGGGAGCGCCACCGGCTTTCTCGACCAGCGCGGCGAGTGAAAACGAGTTCGAGGCGACGATCTGGTCGCGCCCGACGGGCTCGCCGGGAGCGACCAATTCGTCGCCGGTGGCGAGGATCGCGACGCGGGGCTTGCGCCGCACCGGCAGAGCCGGATGCCCCATCGCCGCCGCGAGCCCGAGCGCGGCGCTGTCGAGCACGCGCCCGGCCGCCAACAGGACATCGCCTTCGTGGAAATCGAGCCCGGCGGCGCGCAGGAACTTGCCCTTGGTCGGCGGCACGCGCACCCGGATCGCGGGGCTGTCGACGCCGTCGGCATCTTCCTGGATCAGGATGGTGTCGGCGCCGGCCGGCATCGGTGCGCCGGTGAAGATCCGCACTGCCTGGCCCGGCCCGACGCCGCCCTCGAAAGCCCGGCCGGCGGCGGATTCGCCGATCACGGCGAGGCTGACGCCTTCCGCCATGTCGTCACCGCGAACCGCGTAGCCGTCCATGGCCGAGTTGGCGAAGGGCGGCTGGGTGCGCAGCGCCTTCACGTCGGCGCCGAGCACGCGCCAGCCGCATTGGGCGAGCGGCAGGGTCTCGGTTCCGGTCGGCCCCGGAATGCTGTCGAGCAACGCCTTGCGCGCGACGGGGACCGGGGTGAGCGCCATTAGAGCATAATGCCGAAAAGTGGGAACCGGTTTTCGGGCGACATCATGCTCACTCCTCTAACCAGCCTTCGCGTCGTAGTCGCCGGACTGGCCGCCGGATTTGTGCACGAGCCGGATATTCTCGATCCGCATCGCCCGGTCGACCGCCTTGACCATGTCGTAAACGGTGAGGCAGGCGACCGAGACGGCGGTCAGCGCCTCCATCTCGACGCCGGTCTGGCCGGTCATCTTGACCTCGGCGCGCACGCGCACACCCGGAAGCGCCTCGTCGAGATCGAGATCGACCGCGATCTTGCTCAGCAGCAGCGGATGGCAGAGCGGGATCAGCTCATGCGTGCGCTTGGCCGCCATGATGCCGGCGAGCCGCGCCGTGCCGAGCACGTCGCCCTTCTTGGCGTTGCCATCGCGCACGATCGCCACCGTCTCCGGTGCCATCACGACGCTGCCCTCGGCTATTGCCGTGCGGGCCGTCTCGGCCTTGCCGCCGACATCGACCATATGCGCTTGGCCCTGGGCGTTGAGATGGCTGAGCCGACTCACGCCGCGTTCTCTTGCGCCTGCCCGGTCAGCAGTGCCCGCGTTGCCGCCGTGACATCGGCCTGCCGCATCAGGCTTTCGCCGACGAGGAAGCTGCTGATGCCGATCGTGTTGAGCCGGGCGACGTCGGCATGGGTGAAGATGCCGCTCTCGCTGATGACGATACGGTCGGCGGGCACGCGCGGCGCCAGCCGCTCGGTCACGGCGAGATCGACGTTGAAGCTGCGCAGGTCGCGGTTGTTGATGCCGAGCAGCCGGCTTTCCAGCTTGAGCGCACGATCGAGTTCGGCGTCGTCGTGGACTTCGACGAGCACGTCCATACTCAGCTCACGCGCGGTCTCGTTCAAGGCCCTGGCGGTGGCGTCGTCGACGCCGGCCATGATGATCAGGATGCAGTCGGCACCCCAGGCCCGCGCCTCATAGACCTGATAGGTGTCGTAGAGGAAATCCTTGCGCAGTGCCGGCAGGCCAGAGGCCTCGCGCGCCTGCGTCAGGAATTCCGGCCGGCCCTGGAAGGAGGGTGCGTCGGTCAGCACGGAGAGGCAGGCCGCGCCGCCGGCCGCATAGGCGCGGGCGAGCGAAGGCGGGTCGAAATCGGCGCGGATAAGCCCCTTGGACGGGCTGGCCTTCTTGATCTCGGCGATGAGGGCAGGGGTGCCGCCCGCGACCTTCACTGCCAGCGCATCGGCAAAGCTGCGTGGCTTGCCGGCTGCGTGGGCGCGCCGCTCGATCTCGGCGAGCGGCACGGCGGCCTTCGCCGCCGCGATTTCCTGGCGCTTATAGGCTTCGATCCTGGCGAGGATGTCGGTCATGCCGCCCTCACGCGTTCGAGATTTTGACGAGGGCGGCGAGCGTCGCCCTGGCCTTGCCGGAATCGAGCGCGGCGGTCGCCTGGGCGAAGCCGTCCTTCAGATCCGTGGCCTTGCCTGCGACGAGCAGCGCGGCAGCGGCGTTGAAGGCGGCGATATCGCGGAAGCCGGTCTTTTCGCCAGCGAGCACGGCGTTCAGCGCTGCGGCGTTCTGCTCCGGCGTGCCGCCGCGCAGCTCTTCCGGCTTGGCCGGCGCGAGACCGACATCCGCGGGATTGATCAGGAAGCTCTCGATCTTGCCGTTCTCGAGCGAGACGACGCGGGTCGGGCCGGTGGTGGTGATCTCGTCGAGCCCATCCGAGCCATGCACGGCCCAGACGCGGGTCGAGCCGAACGAGGCCAGCACCTTGACCATCGGCTCCAGCCAGGTCTCCGAGAAGGCGCCGATCAGCTGGCGCTTCGCCCCGGCCGGGTTGGAGAGCGGGCCGAGCAGGTTGAAGATCGTGCGCGTGCCGAGCTCGGTGCGCACCGGCGCGACATGGCGCATCGAGGCATGGTGCGTTGGCGCGAACATGAAGCCGACGCCGGCTTCGCGGATGCATCGTTCGGTGCCGGCCGGATCGAGCCCGACCTTGACGCCGAGCGCGGTCAGCACATCCGCCGCGCCGGAGCGCGAGGATGCCGCGCGGTTGCCGTGCTTGGCGACGGGCACGCCGCAGGCGGCGGTGATGATCGAGGCCAGGGTCGAGACGTTGTAGGAGCCGGAGGAATCGCCGCCGGTGCCGACGATGTCGATCGCCTCGGGCGGCGCCTTCACCGGCAGCATCTTGCCGCGCATCGCACCGACCGCGCCGGCGATCTCGTCAATGGTCTCGCCGCGCACACGCAGCGCCATCAGGAAGGCGGCCGACTGCGCGTTGGTGACCTCGCCGGAGAGGATGGTGTCGAAGGCGTCGCGCGCTTCCTCGCGCGAGAGCGTCGCGCCGGTCGCGACCTTGGCGATGAAGGGTTTGAAATCGTCCATGGAAACTCTGCGGAATCAGGCTGTTGGGATCAGGGCGGCGGCGTCATGTTCGCTGCGCCATCGCTGAGCGAGGTCGAGGAAATTCCGCAGGATCGTCGCGCCATGCTCGGAGGCGATGCTCTCCGGATGGAACTGGACGCCATGCACCGGCAGCTCGCGATGAGAGAGCGCCATGATCAGGCCGTCATCGGTCTCGGCCTCGATGTCGAACACGGCGGGGCAGCTGGCGCGATCCACCACGAGAGAGTGATAGCGCGTCGCCTGCAGCGGCCCGTTGATGCCTCGGAACAGGCCGCGCGCCTTGTGCCGGATCGGAGAGACCTTGCCATGCATCGGCAGGGGCGCCCGCACGACCTCACCACCGAAGGCCTGGCCCATCGCCTGCAGGCCGAGGCAGACGCCGAAGATCGGCTTCACGCCCGCGCCTTCGCGGACGAGGTCGAGGCAGATGCCGGCCTCGTTCGGCGTGCAGGGGCCGGGCGAGAGCACGATCGCGTCATGCTCGCCACCCAGCGCATCCTCGACCGACAGCGCATCGTTGCGCCAGACATCGACCTGCGCCCCCAGCCCGCCGATGAGGTGGACCAGGTTCCAGGTGAAGCTGTCGTAGTTGTCGATCAGCAGAACGCGCATGGCATGACCTGTTAATTCGGCTTGAGGTCATGCACGCTCGGGGGCCGGGTGGTCAAGTTTCGCGCGGGGTGCGCGAGTTACACCACCGGCGGATTCAGCTGCGCGAAACCGGCCTGCCGCCGATAGGGGAAATACGGGTAGGGCGCGGTCCGCACGCTTGCAGCATCGAGGCGCGCGACCTGCTCGGCAGTCAGGTTCCAGCCGACCGCTCCGAGATTGTCGCGCAATTGCTGCTCGTTGCGGGCGCCGATGATGACGGAGGAGACAGTCGGGCGCTGCAGCAGCCAGTTGATCGCGACCTGCGGCACGCTCTTGCCAGTCTCCTCGGCGATGGCATCGAGCACATCGACGATGGCGTAGAGTTGTTCGTCCTCGACCGGCGGGCCGAACTCAGCGGTCTCATGCAGGCGGCTGCCGGCAGGCACCGGCTGGCCGCGCCGGATCTTGCCGGTTAGGCGGCCCCAGCCGAGCGGGCTCCAGACCAGCGCCCCGACGCCCTGGTCGCGGCCGAGCGGCATCAGCTCCCATTCGTAGTCGCGCCCGACCAACGAGTAATAGACCTGATGCGCGACATAGCGCGTCCAGCCGTGGCGTTCGGCTGCGGCGAGGGACTTCATCAGTTCCCAGCCGGCGAAGTTGGAGACGCCGACATGGCGCAGCTTTCCGGCGCGGACGAGCGTGTCGAGCGTCGAGAGCACCTCCTCGACCGGCGTGCCGGCGTCGAAGGCATGCAATTGCAGCAGGTCGATATAATCGGTGCCGAGCCGCCGCAGTGCGTCCTCGGTCGCCTTGATCAAGCGGCTGCGCGAGGAGCCGGCATCATTGGGGCCGTCGCCCATCGGCAGGGTCGTCTTGGTCGAGATCAGCAGCTTGTCGCGGCGTCCCTTGATCGCTTCGCCGAGCACCTCCTCGGAAGCGCCGTTCGAATAGACATCGGCGGTGTCGAACAGGTTCAGCCCGGCTTCGAGGCAGATATCGACCAGGCGGCGCGCCTCCCGGGCATCGGTCGTGCCCCATGCGCTGAAGAGCGGCCCGGTTCCGCCGAAGGTGCCCGCGCCGAAGCTCAGGGCAGGGACCATCAGTCCCGAATGACCCAAACGCCGATATTCCATGATCCAGATCTCCTGTGGAGGCCGGAACGTGGGGTTACCAAGCCGGCGCGATTAGCCCGCTCACCGGAACAGCATTGGTGAGTTCAAGTCATCGAGCCCGCGAGGGCCGCTAGCCTCGCGCGCTGCGCGGCATGCCCGCGGTACGCGGCTGCGCCAGCCCCGGCGCGGTCTCGACGCCGAGCGTCGGGAGCGCCAGTGTCCGTAGCCCGCGAAAATCGACATGGCAAACGATGAGGCCGCGCTCCTCGATATAGCCGAGAAGCCGCCGCGCCCGGCTGGGCGAATGGCTGCCATAGACCCGCGCCAGCTCGGCATCGCTCGGGCAGGGCGCGCCCTCGATCGCGGTTCGCGCGATGAACAGGAAGAGCCCCTGCAGATCCTCCGGCAAGCTGCCCGAGGCTTCGACCGCCGTCCGCCAGCCATCGCTGGTCGCGATGCTGTCGCTGACGCCGGCCCGCGCGACGGCGAGCCTGCGGCGGAACTCCTCCAGGCTCAGATGCGTGCGGCCGAGCCGGCGCATCCGGCAGCGCACGGTGAAATCCTGATAGAGCACCGCGACCTGTCGCGAGCGCGCCTCCGGATCGGCCATCAGCTCGCGCAGGATCTCGACCATGATCGCCTCGCGCTCGCCCGGTTCCAGCTCGATCTCGGGCTCGGGCTCGGCCTGCGGGGCAGGGCGGTAGTTCTCGATCTGCCTCAGCACGTCGCTGGCGGCCGGGCGTGGCCGGGGCGCGGGTCGGACCGGGCGCGCCATCGGCGGCGGCTCGTCCTCGCCCGGCGTGAAGATCAGCTTGCCGGCGTCTTCGGGGGCCTGTTCCGGCAGGGGCATCAGCCCCGGCGCGCCACCTCGGTCGACCGAACTGACGGTGCCGATCCTGAGCGGCAACGGCCGCTTGGACAAGGCGGGGCCGAGCGCGACGAACTGCCCGCGCTCGAGGTCGCGGAACATCTCGGCCTGGCGCCGGTCCATGCCGAGCAGATCGGCGGCGCGGGCCATGTCGATATCGAGGAAGGTGCGGCCCATCAGGAAGTTGGAGGCCTCGGCCGCGACATTCTTGGCGAGCTTGGCGAGGCGCTGGGTCGCGATCACCCCGGCAAGGCCGCGCTTGCGGCCGCGGCACATCAGATTGGTCATGGCACCCAGCGAGAGCCGGCGGGCCTCGTCTGAAGCCTCGCCCGCCATCACCGGCGCGAAGAGCTGGGCTTCGTCGACGACGATCAGCATCGGGAACCAGAGCGAGCGGTCGACGTCGAAGAGCCCGCCGAGGAAGGCGGCCGTGGCGCGCAACTGCTCGTCGGCTTCGAGGTTCTCGAGATTGAGCACCACCGAGACGCGGTGCTGGCGCACGCGCAGCGCGACGCGCTGCAATTCGGCCTCGCCGCATTCGGCATCGACCACGACATGGCCGAACTGGTCGGCGAGCGAGACGAAATCGCCCTCCGGATCGATGATCGCCTGCTGGACGAGCGGCGCGCTCTGCTCCAGCAGGCGGCGCAGCAGATGCGACTTGCCCGAGCCGGAATTGCCCTGCACGAGCAGCCGCGTCGCCAGCAATTCGGCGAGATCGATGAGACCGGGCTCGCCGGTCCGTGTCGTTCCCATCTCGATCGCTGTCGTCATGCGGGTCGTGAATCGCCTTGATTGGTCGCGCGCAGAGGCACGGCCGGCGCTTCTAGCACGGGCTCGCCCTCGCGGGGCGCAGGGCTGCGATGCATTCCACAGGCAATCGCCGTCAGCGCGGGCAGCGCAGCGCCCGCTCCTGCCTGACGATGTCGGCAACGGCGCGCCGGTCGTTGGCGGAGAGCGGCACGTCCTGGATATCGTCATACTGGCAGCCGGCATTGCCGAAGGCCGCGATCGCGCGCTGCGTGCGGAAGCAGTAGCCCTGCGCCTTGTAGATCTCGTTGCGGGCCGTCCAGAGGCCGGCGCAGGTTGCCGGGTCGGCCGAAGCAGGGCTCGCAGCTCCCACGGCGAGCAGGAGCGCTCCGGAGAGCGAAAGGCGAAGGCTGCGCATGATGGTCGTTCCTGATGGTCAGGGAGCGAACTTCGCGGAGCGCAGCCGCCGAGACAAGCCTCGGCCGCGACACGATAACGTCGCAACACGCAGGCTTTGCTGGTCGTGTCGGGTTGGAAATGGGCGATAGGATGCGGTTCGGCTATTGCGAAAGACTGGACGGCAGCTTCTGGGCCGAGCCTTTCAACGCAGCGACCAATGCGGCGTTTCTTGCCGCGGCGCTGGTGGCTTTCTGGCTTTGGCGCCGGCAGGGCGTCCGTGACCGGAGCGTGCTCGCGCTGATCCTCATGGTCTTCGCGATCGGGGTCGGCTCCTTCCTGTTCCACACGAAGCCGAATCGCTGGACGGTGGCGGCCGATGTCCTGCCGATCCAGCTCTTCGCCTTCGGCTATTTCGCCTTTGCGCTTCGGCGATTCTTTGGCGCGTCGAAGCGGGTGACGGCCGCGGGGACGCTCGCCTTCTTCGGCCTGGCCCTCGCGCTGTCCTGGGCGGGGCGGGCGCTCCTGCCGCCGACGATGGCAGGCTCGGCGGGTTATGCGGCGTTGCTGCTCGGGCTTGGCGGTATGGCGCTCGCCCTATTGGGCAGGCCGGCCTTGCATCGCCAAAACCTACTGGCGCTGGCCGGCGCGGCGTTCGCCGTTTCGCTGACGATGCGCAGCATCGACGGGCCGCTTTGCGGAGCCCTGTCGCTCGGCACCCATTGGCTCTGGCACCTGCTCAACGCGGTGGTGCTCTACACGCTGCTGCGCGCCGCGGTGCTCCCGGCGGGCAGGGCGAGAGTCACTGCTTCGTCATTTCCAGACAGGTGATGAGCTGGACGTAGCTCGGCGGTCCGCCGAGGCTCGCACCTTCGGTACAGGTCGTACGGGCCTGCACGGGGAATTCCGACCAGCGCATCTCGAGGGCGCCGCGGGCCTTTTCCTCATCGTCGCGGCAGGCGGCGACAGGGCGGCCGATCCCTGTGGAGGACTTGCCCGCGGCTTCGCAGGAGGCGGCGATATCGAAACGTGGCACCCCGTCGGCAACGAGAGTGACCGGGTTGGCCGAGAGGAAGAGCAGAACAACGCCGAAGGCAAGCATGGTGGACACTCCGCGGAATGCGCCCCGACACCGTTCCCGCGCCGATCAACCGATGGGCGACTGGCGCCGGGTCACGGTGATATCGGATGCAGTATGCACCGCGATATCGACGATGGCGAGATCGGGGCGATCAATTGCCGGATAGGCCGGTTTGCCAGTCATCCTTTGCACGAAGACGAGACTGGCCAAAGCCGGATGCCCCGCCAGCCGCGAATGCGCCAGTGCCGGCTCCATCTCGCCCGGCAGGACGAGATGGACGCTGCGCCCGCCCTCGACGCAGGCCTGCAAATCTCCGAGGTTGAACAGGCCGAGCGGCAATAGCTCGACACCCGTCAGCATCGCCATGCCCGGCCCGCTAGCGAGCGAGGCGAGGTCGCCGCCGACCAGGGTGGTGACGATCCGCGACGAGGTCATCGGCTTGAGGGCACGCGAGATCTCGAGCGCCTTGCCCAGCAACTCCCGTTCGGAGATTCGCTGCGGTCCTTCAAACGAGACGGCATCGGCGACCTGCAGCCAGGGCCGCTCCACAAGGCCGGGGAGGGGGTGCAGGCTCGCATTGGCCATCAGCGCGTCGAGCGGGGCGACGCCATCCGGCACATCGGGGCCGAAGCCGCCGACGAACCGGGTGCCGAAGGCGCGCATCGCGAGGTTGCGCAGCATCAGCAGCGGCCGCAACGGTCCGACCCTGCTGACGCCGAGCGCCATGACGGCGCCCGAAGCCTCGATAAGGCGCAACATCTCGAGCTCATTGCCGTGCAGCGGCAGCATCAGCGGCGAAAGGCCGGCACGCAGGCAGGCGAGCATGGAGACGATCGCCTCCGGCCCGAGCGGCGCCAGGATCGCCACGCTTGCCCCCGGCTGTCCCTTGTTGACGGTCAGGAGCCGCGCCAGCCGGTCGATGCGCTGATCGAGCTGGAGAAAATTGATCGAGGCCGGGCTGACGTCGCTCCAGCCGCGTCGCCCCGGCGGGTCGCGCAAGGCCGCCTCATAGCCGCGTCCGCGGATCAGCGCCTTGAGCAGCGTGTCGATATCGAGCCCGTCGAGCAGGGCGGAAGCTTCGTCCTGTTCAGCCCGCATCGACGGCCCTTCAGTTCGCCGGCGCCGGCGCGGCCGGGAGGCGCGCCAGCATTTCGTTGGAAAGGAAATAGCCCGGTTGGCGCCCCGCCATTACGACGTTGCGCGCCAAAGCGAGCCAGGTGTCGGGCAGGTAATAGAGCGGCACGACGTAGAAGCCGGACAGCAGCAGCCGGTCGAGGGTGCGCACCGCCGCGACGAAATCCTCGCGCTCGCGGGCGCCGAGCAGGGCCTGGAGCACGGCGTCGATGGCAGAAGATTTCACCCCGGCATAGTTGAGCGAACCCTTGCGCTCGGCATTCGCGGCACCCCAGCGGCCGATCTGCTCGTTGCCGGGCGAGGCCGAGGCAGGCCAGGTCCATTGGATCATGTCGAAGTCGAAGGCCGAGAGACGCCGCCAGTACTGCACGTCGTCGATCAGGCGGACGCTGGCCGCGATGCCGAGACGCCCGATCGACTGCGCGTAGTTCAGCGCCAGTCGTTCCTGCGGGCGGCTGGTCACGGTGATCTCGAAGGCGAAGGGCTCGCCCTTGCCGTTGCGCAGCACGCCGTCCTGCAGCGCGTAGCCGGCGGCCTTGAGCAGGTCGAGCGCCTTGCGCGCCTGCTCGCGGTCGCGGCCGGAGCCGTCGGTCTCGGACGGTTTCCAGGCCCCGGCTAGGATGTCGTCGCGCACGGCACCGGGAAAGGCTGCGAGCAGCCCCTTCTCCCGCGTGTCGGCGGGCACGCCGAGGGCGGAGAGTTCCGAATCGGAGAAGAAGCTGCCGGCGCGCCGATAGACGCCGTGGAACAGGTTGCGGTTCACCCATTCGAAGTCGAACAACAGCCCGAGTGCCTCACGCACGCGGATGTCGGAGAACACCGGCCGGCGCGTGTTGAAGACCAGCCCGGTCATGCCCTTTGGCGTGTCGAAATGCAGCGTCTGCCTGACGATGCGGCCGTCATGCACCGCCGGCACGTCGTAGCCCGTCATCCAGCGGGTGGGATCGCCTTCCAGGCGGACATCGTAGAGCCCGGCCTTGAACGCCTCGAACAACGCATTCGAGTCCCGGTAGAAATCGTAGCGAATCTCGTCCGCGTTGAAGAGACCCTGCGTCAGCGGGTGATCCTCGGCCCAGAAATCCTTACGCCGCTTCAGAGTCAGCGCTTCGCCCGGCCTGACCTCGCCGACCGCATAGGGACCGGAGCCGAGGGCAGGCTTGAAGCTGGTCTCGCCGAAGCTCTCGGCATTCGTCGCATGCCTTGCGAAGATCGGCAGGGCGCCGATCACCAGCGGCAATTCCCGGTTGGAGCCGTCGCCTAGCTCGAATTCGACCCGGCGCTGCGAGGGGGCGGAGGCCTTCGTGATCCGCGCCAGGCTGGAACGGTGGAACGGCTTGCCCTTCGTCTTCAGCATCTCGACGGTGAAGAGCACGTCGTCGGCTGTCACCGGGGTGCCGTCGGAGAACGTCGCGCGCGGATCGAGATCGAAGGCGAGTTTCCTGCGGTCTGCGTCGAGCTCCACGCGCAAGGCGAGCAGGCCATAAGCGGTGAAAGGCTCGTCCGCCGAACGGAAGAGCAGGCTCTGCTGAACGTATTTCGGCACGGCGTCGGGCGCGACGCCGAGCACGACCAGCGGATTGAGGCTGTCGAACGTGCCCTGGATGCCGAAGACGATACGCCCGCCACGCGGAGCCTTGGGGTCGGCATAGGGCAGGTGAGCGAAGCCGGGAGGGAGCGCCGGCTGGCCGTGCATCGCGATGGCGTGCTGCACCGGCACCGAATCGGCCAATGCCGATCTGCCGCGCGCCAGCAGGGCGAACGGGCTCAAGGCAAGCATCAAGTTGACCCTGCGGCGGCTCGCCACCGAGGGCAATCGCATAAAATCCATCGTCCGACCTGATTCCCTACGTCAGAATAGCATGGGCTGCAGGTCGTCACGCAGCTATTCGGGCTGGAATCTGGCGCGCGAACTCGCTAAAGGCGGGACAGGGTGTCATTCAAACGCCTCAATCGCCCTTGATGTGCACGGCTTGAAAAGGCTGGCGCCGCCATGCGATTGAGCCGTCGGCGGTGACACGCGCGGCTTGCGAAGTCGTGATCCCCGAATTCGCCTGATAAGGAAAGCCAAGGAATGTCCGCTTCGTTTCGCCTGTCATCGTCTGCCCTAGGGCTCGCCCTCAGCGCGGCGGTCGCCTTCTCGCCCGTCGCCGCTTTCGCGCAGGCCCCGCGGCCGGCGACCCCGGCGCGGCCGGCAGCCCCGGCTCAGCAGCCCGCCGCCCCGGCCCAGCAGCCGGGCGCCGCGGCGACCGGCCCGACCGTCGTCCAGGTCAAGCCGGAGCCTTCGCAGACCAGCTGGACCAAGGTCTGCGGCAAGGACCAGGGCGCCAACAAGGAAATCTGCTACACGACCCGCGACTTCGTTTCGGATCAGGGCCAGCCGGTGCTCGCGGCCGCGATCTATGACGTCAAGGGCGACCCGAACAAGATCGTCCGCTTCCTGATGCCGCTCGGCCTGCTGCTGCAGCCCGGCATCCGCTTCGGCGTCGACAACGCCCAGCCGGTCGGCGGCCGCTACGCGATCTGCTTCCCGAACGGCTGCTTCGCCGAGGCGCAGGTCAAGGACGACTTCATCAATGCGATGAAGAAGGGCACCACGCTGAACATCAGCGTCCAGAACCAGGGCGCCCGTGAGGTGACCTTCGCGATTCCGCTGGCCGATTTCGCCAAGGGCTTCGACGGCGCGCCGATCGATCCCAAGGTCCTCGAGGACCAGCAGAAGCAGCTTCAGGACGAGCTGGCGAAGCGCCAGGAAGAGCTGCGCCAGCGTCTCGGCGCCGGCGGCGCCAACGCGGCCCCGGGTGCCGCTCCCACGCCGGGCGCTCTTCCGGTTCCGGGCGCTGCCCCGGCGATCCCGCCCAAGCCCTGATCGGCCGGCTGAAGCCAAGAATAGAAAAGGCCGGCTCCAAGAGCCGGCCTTTTTGTTTTCCGTATACCGAAATGCTCAACTTGCTTGGCTGAAGACGCTTTCTTCAGTTCAGTTCGGTCCGGTCGATCCGATACCGGCCCTTGCGGTCTCGCCGGAAGAATTCCTTGGCGCGCGGATGGCGGACCGGTTCTCCGGAATCGTCGCTGACGAGATTCTGCTCCGAGACATAGGCGACGTATTCCGTCTCCTCGTTCTCCGCGAAGAGGTGGTAAAAGGGCTGGTCCTTCGACGGGCGCATGTTCTCCGGAATCGCCATCCACCATTCCTCGGTGTTGGAGAAAACCGGGTCGACGTCGAAGATCACGCCACGGAACGGGTAGACGCGGTGCTTGACCACCTGCCCGATCCGGAATTTGGCCGAACGCGCTTCCATAGTTGATCCATACTGAACCGGCCGATCCGCCGCCGGCTTACGTCCTCGCCGCCCTTGCGAGAGCAATGCGTCCTAAATGCGTCGAGATCAATGGATTAGGCCGTTTGTCCCATCACATTCCGTAGCGTTCCGCGAGATCGGGGTCGCGTGCCGCGACCTGGCGAGCAAGGTCGACGATCACCTTCGCCTGCTTCCAGGTGGCGTCGTCCTGCATCTTGCCGTCGATCATCACGGCGCCGGAGCCGTCCGGCATCGCCTCGATGATGCGCTTGGCGAAGGCGACCTCGGCCGGGTCGGGGCTGAAGACCCGCTTGGCGATCGCGATCTGCGAGGGATGCAGCGTCCAGGCGCCGGCGCAGCCGAGCAGGAAGGCGTTGCGGAACTGCGCCTCGCAGGCGTCCGTATCGGCGAAATCGCCGAAGGGGCCGTAGAACGGCTTGATCCCGGCGGCCGCACAGGCATCGACCATCTTGGCCAGCGTATAGTGCCAGAGATCCTGCTGGGCGATGGCGCGTGGCCCGCCATCGGGGGAGGGGTCCGCGATCACCTTGTACTCGGGATGGCCGCCGCCGACGCGCGTGGTCTTCATCGCACGCGAGGCGGCGAGGTCGGCGGGCCCGAGGCTCATGCCGTGCATGCGCGGGGAAGCCGTGGCGATCGCATCGACGTTCTTCACACCCTCGGCCGTCTCGAGGATGGCGTGGATCAGGATCGGCTTCGGCAGGGCATGGCGCGCCTCGAACTGCGCGAGCAGCTGGTCGACGTAATGGATGTCCCAGGGACCTTCGACCTTGGGGACCATCACCACGTCGAGCTTGCCGCCGATCTCCGCGGTGATCGCGGTTATATCGTCGAGGAACCAGGGCGAGTTCAGCGCATTGACGCGGGTCCACAGCCCGGTCTTGCCGAAATCCACGGCCTTGCCCATGGCGATGAAGCCGTCGCGAGCGGCCTGCTTGGCTTCGACCGGGATCGCGTCCTCGAGGTTGCCGAGCACGATGTCGACCTGGGGCGCTAGCTCTCCGACCTTTGCGCGCACCTTCTCCAGATGGGGCGGCACGAAATGGATCATGCGCTCGAGCCGCAGCGGCAGCTCGCGGTAAGGCTCCGGCGCGCCGATCGTGAGCGGACGAAAGAACTGGCGCGGCGTCTTGGTCGTCATCGGGCGCTCCGTGCTGCAACGCAGCGAATGTGGATGAGCCGATGGCACGCGTCCATCGGCCTTTCGATAAAGCAGTAGGTCTATATGCCTGGGTTTATTTTCCTTCCATGCCGCGTGGGTATTTAAGCCTAGGTTTAAAGTCCATCCGTTGCGTTGATGGCAGGGCGCCACGGTCCGAATGGCCTTGCCGGGCCTGCGTCATGCGCTAGATGCAGATGGCCGCGATGGGGTTCGGGCTCGGAGCGGGCGCCTTGACCGCAGGACTGACGCACCGATGGCCGACCTTCTCAGCATCTTCAATCTGGTGGCGCCGTTCTTCGGGCTGATCCTGCTCGGCTTCGCCATCGGCCGTTACAAGCAGCTGCCGGAGGCCGGGCTCGCCTGGCTGCAGTTCTTCCTGATCTACGTGGCGCTGCCGCCTCTGTTCTACAGGCTGATCGCCGACAAGCCGCTGAGCGAGCTCGCAAACTGGAAGTTCATCGCCGGCACGACCACGGCGACGTTCTGCGCCTTCTGCCTGTCTTTCGCGATCGGGCTGAGACACGCCAAGGGCGACATGCCGCAGGCGGTGATGCAGGGCGTCGCCGGGGCCTATTCCAACATCGGCTATATGGGGCCGCCGTTGATCCTGGCCGCGCTGGGGCCGGAGGCCAGTGCGCCGGTCGTGCTCATCTTCGTCTTCGACAGCGTCCTGCTGTTCTCGCTCGTTCCCCTGCTCATGGCCGTGGCGGGCGTCGAGAAGAAAGGCGTGCTCGCCACGGCGCGCGAGGTGGTCTGGCGGGTTCTGACGCATCCGTTCAACGTCGCGACGCTTGCCGGCGTGCTGGCGAGCTATCTGAAGTTCGAACTGCCGGTGGCGCTCGACCGGATGGTGCTCTGGCTGTCGCAGGCCGCCGCGCCCTGCGCGCTCTTCCTGCTCGGCGTCACCGTTGCGCTCAGGCCGATGAAGACGATGCCCGGCGAGGTTCCGGCGCTGGTCGTGATCAAGCTCCTGCTGCATCCGCTGCTGGTCTGGGTTCTGCTCTCGGCGCTCGGCGGTATCCCGACCCACTGGATCTATGCCGCGATCATCATGGCGGCCCTGCCGCCGGCCCTGAACATCTTCGTGATCTCGACCCAGTATCGTGTCGGCGTCGAGCGCGCCTCCGCCTGCATCCTCGTCGGCACGATCGTGTCGATGGTCACGCTGCCGGGCTTCCTGTGGCTGGTGAAGACGGGCAGGATAACGGCCGATCTCTTTCACTAGAGCATTTCCGAGCGAAGTGGACGCCGGTTCGCGTGAAGAAAATGCGATGAAGCAAAGAATCTAAGGACGCCGATGCTGCCGCTGGACGACCTGCTGGTCCTCGATTTCTCGACGCTCCTGCCCGGGCCGCTGGCGAGCCTCTTCCTGAGCGAGGCCGGCGCGCGCGTCGTCAAGATCGAGCGGCCGGGTGGCGAGGACATGCGCGGCTTTCCGCCCCGTTTCGGCGAGACGTCAGCGCCTTTCGCCGTGCTCAACCGCGGCAAGGAGAGCGTCGAGGTCGACCTCAAGGCGCCGGATGCGCTGGCGCGGCTCAGCCCCCTGATCGCGAAGGCCGATATCCTGATCGAGCAGTTCCGGCCGGGCGTGATGGGGCGGCTCGGCTTCGGCTACGAGGCGCTGAAGGCGCTCAATCCACGGCTGATCTACTGCTCGATCAGCGGCTACGGCCAGCATGGGCCGCGCGCGCAGGAGGCCGGACACGACATCAACTATCAGGCGCGGGGCGGGCTGCTCGGGCAGTCGCTCAAGCGCGGCGACGCGCCGCCCCTGCCACCGCCGCTCGTCGCAGACATCGCCGGCGGCACGATGCCGGCCGTCCTCAACATCCTGCTGGCGCTGCGCCAGCGCGACCGCAGCGGGCAGGGTTGCCATCTCGATATCGCCATGGCCGATGCGATGCCGACCTTCGCCTGGTACGGGCTGGCGCAGGGCCAGGTGACGGGCTCCTTTCCCGATGGCGGCGAAGGCATGCTGACCGGGGCGAGCCCGCGCTATGGCCTCTATGCCACCGCCGATGGCTGGTTCCTCGCGGTCGGAGCGCTAGAGCCCAAGTTCTGGCAGAGCTTCTGCGAGGGGATCAGCCTCGATGAGAGGCTGCGCGACGACCGCCGCGATCCCGAGGCGACCCGCATCGAGATCGCGCGCATCATTGCAGGCGAAAGCGCCAGCCACTGGCGCGCCGTGGTCGAGCCGCTGGATTGCTGCTGCACTGTGGTGCGGACGCTGGAAGAGGCGGTCTCCGATCCGCAGATGACCGCGCGCGGCCTGCTCGATACGCAGGTCGAGGAACCCGGCGGCCGGCGGCTTGTCTCGACGCCGCTGCCATTGGCACCCGTATTCCGAGAGCAGGCGGAGGGGCTCCGGCGCGTCGCGGCGAGCGGCGCCGATACGCGGAAGACATTGGGCGAAGCCTGACCTGACTCCGCCGTCGTTCTCGGGCGGAGCCTTCTCGGCTCAAGGATAAACTCCGCGCAGACCCGAGAACTCTTGCCGGAAGAAACACATGAGCCCGCTTCGGCATGAGATGCTCGGGTCAGGCCCGAGCATGACGACCGTCCGTCAGGAAGCCGCCCCGCCCGCGAGCCCCTGCCGCATCACGAAGCGGCGCAGCGGGCCGATCCGCGACAGGGCGAGCAGGCCCGCGCCTCGCAGGAGATCGGCCGGCAGCAGGTCGGTCAGCAGCGTGCGGTTGAGCGCATCGACCGCGCCGGTACGCAGCCTGACATCTGTCCGGCGCGCGGCGTCGTATTCCGCAATCACGGTCTCGCTGCCTGTGTCCGAAGCGCCTGCGAGCGCATCGCATAGCGCCGCGACATCGCGCAGGCCGAGATTGAGCCCCTGCGCGCCGATCGGCGGGAAGACATGCGCGGCCTCGCCGATCAGCGCCATACGGCCGGCGCCAAAGCGCTCGACCGAAAGCCCGCTCATCGGCACCCTCCCGCGCGGGCCTACCACAGTCATTGCGCCGACCAGCGACTGCACCTGCCTCTCGGCGCGAAGTGCGAAGGCGGCATCGTCGAGCGCCGCGACGGCTGCCGCTTCCTGCGGATCGAGCAGCCAGACCAGCGAGGAGCGTCGTCCGGGCAAAGGCACGAGCGTGCAGGGTCCCTGTCGCGTATGGAACTCGGTCGAGACCTCGCGATGATCGCGGCGGTGCTCGAAGATCGCGGTCAGCGCCACCTGCGGATAACGCCAGTCCCGGCTCTCGATTCCCGCGGCGCTGCGAACCTGCGAGTTGCGGCCGTCGGCACCGACCACCAGCCGGGCGCTCATCGGCGCGAAGCCCTCGCCGGACAGCCGGATGCTATCGGCTTGCGGCTCGATGGCACGGACCAGGCCCGGTATCATCCGCAGGCCGGGTACTGCACCGGCCTTCTCCGCCAGGATCGCCGTCAGATCGGCATTCTCGATGTTCCAGCCGAAGGCCTCGAGCCCGATCTCGGATGCGCGGAACTCGACGGGCGGCTGGCGAAACAGGCTGCCGCTGTCGTCGACGAGGCGCATGACGGTGAGCGGCGCGGCCTTGTCGAGCAGGGCGCCCTGCACGCCGAGATCGGCCAGAAGTCGCCAGGAGCCGTCGAGCAGCGCGACGGTGCGTCCGTCGCGCGGTGTCGCGACCGGGCCGAGCAGGGCGACACTGCGGCCTTCGCGGCTGAGCGCCAGCGCGGCCGCGAGGCCGACGGCGCCGGCACCCACGATGGCGATATCGACCGGATCGGCGGTGTGCGTGTTCATGACACTTGGCTATCCGATGAGCCGCGTTTTGGCCACGGGCCGCAAAGTCGCAAGGTGCGTTCTGCGTTCTGCAAGCTGCTGCTTTCGCGCATGATCCACTAAGGTCGAGCATCAAACCCAAGGGAGACGCCTTTCATGGTCAAAGCCATCCGCGCGCATAAAACCGGTGGGCCAGAAGTCCTCCAGCTCGAAGACATCACGTTGCCGCAGCCTGGCCCCGGCGAGGTTCTGATGCGGAACCGGGCGATCGGCCTCAACTTCATCGATACCTATTTCCGCTCGGGCCTCTATCCCGCGCCGCAGCTGCCCTTCGTCCTCGGCAACGAGAGCGCCGGCGATGTCCTCGCCGTCGGGCCGAACGTCACGGAATTCAAGGTCGGCGATCGCGTCTCGGTGGTTTCGACCCTCGGCGCCTATGCCGAGGAGCGCATCGTGCCCGCAGCCTCCGTCGTCCCGCTGCCGGACGGCATTTCCTATGAGGCGGCCGCCAGCATGATGCTGAAGGGGCTGACGGCCGAATACCTGCTGCACCGGACCTACAAGGTGAAGCCGGGCGACACCATCCTCGTCCATGCGGCGGCCGGGGCCACCGGCCTCATCCTCTGCCAATGGGGCAAGGCACTGGGCGCGACCGTGATCGGCACCGTCGGCTCGAAGGAGAAGGCCGAGCTTGCCAAGGCGCATGGCGCCGACCACGTCATTAACTACCGCGAGGAGGATTTCGCCGCGCGCGTGAAGGAGATCACCGGTGGGAAGCTCTGCGATGTGGTCTATGACGGCGTCGGCAAGGACACCTTCATGAAGTCGCTCGACACGCTCAGGCCCTTCGGCCTGATGGCGTCCTTCGGCAACGCGTCTGGCGCCGTCGAGGCTTTCAACCTCGGCATCCTCTCCGCGAAAGGCTCGCTCTATGTCACGCGCCCGACGCTGAACACCCACACCGCCAAGCGCGAGACCATGATCGCGATGGCGAAGAACCTGTTCGAGGCGGTGACGAGCGGCAAGGTCAAGGTGCCGGTCAACGCGACCTTCCCGCTGAAGGATGCGGCCGACGCCCACCGCCTGCTGGAGTCGCGGGGCACCACGGGCTCGACGGTCCTGATCCCCTGATCCTATGTGACCAACGCCGTCATGCTCGGGCTTGACCCGGGCATCTCATGACGAGAGGGCACTAGTTTTCAAGATGCTCGGGTCAAGCCCGAGCATGACGGAAGACGACAGCAACATTATGCGCCCGCCAGCCGGGCGCATTTTTTGTTTTGGCATCCATGAACCCGAAGGGCCGGCGCCGCGACAAATCGGCATCAGCGGGACACGCTGACAGCCATTCGGGAACAGGACGATGCCCAGCAAGCTTCAGATCACCGGCTTCCTTTTCGCGACCTTGACCCTTTCCGGCGTGGTGATGGCCCAGCAGGGCGGCGGCGGAGGAGCGGGTGGCGGCGCTGGTGGTGATGCCGGCGGCGGCGATACCTCGGTCATTGCGGTCCGGCTGAAGGATCAGGAGCGCTTGCGGGTCCCCCGCCCGGTCCGTACGAGCACCGAGGTTGCCGGTGCGAACTGCATCACCCATGCCTGCAACGAGCCGCCGAAGCGGGGCGAGCCGGTCGTCCATCTCGTCGACAATTGCGGCGGCGATCTCAGGATCGCGCGGGACCGCAGCGGACGCACTGTCCGCCGGGTCTGCGAGTTCAACAACTGATCTTGGTTGCGCTCAAACGGCGACGCCGTGCAGATCGTAGGCGTCGGCACGCTCGATCTTGACGGTGACGATGTCGCCGGGACGCAAGGGACGCCGGCTCGCCACATAGACATTGCCGTCGATCTCCGGCGCGTCCCATTTCGAGCGGCCCTTGGCGACGGTCGGGCCGGCTTCGTCGATGATCACCGGGATGCGCTTGCCGACTCGGGCCTTGACGATGCGGGTGGAGATCTCGGCCTGCGCCTTCATGAAGCGATGCCAGCGCGCCTCCTTCTCCTCCTCGGGAACGAGGGTAAGTCCGAGGTCGTTGGCGGGGGCGCCCTTAACCGGCTCGTATTTGAAGCAGCCGACGCGCTCCAGTTTCGCTTCCTTCAGCCAATCGAGCAGGAACTGCACGTCCTCCTCCGTCTCGCCGGGGAAGCCGACGATGAAGGTCGAGCGGATGGCGAGGTCTGGGCAGATGTCGCGCCATTTCCGGATGCGGTCGAGCGTGCGGTCCTGATGGGCCGGGCGCTTCATCGCCTTCAGGACGGAGGGCGAGGCGTGCTGGAAGGGGATGTCGAGATAGGGCAGCACCAGCCCTTCCTGCATCAGCGGGATGACCTCGTCGACATGCGGGTAGGGGTAGACGTAGTGCAGGCGCACCCACATCCCCATCTGCCCGAGTTCGCGGGCAAGCTCGAAGAAACGCGTGCGAACCTCGCGGTCCTTCCACATCGACGGCGCGTATTTGATGTCGAGGCCGTAGGCGCTGGTATCCTGCGAGATCACCAGCAGTTCCTTGACGCCCGCCTTGGCCAGCTTCTCGGCCTCGCGCAGCACGTCGCCGATCGGGCGTGAGACGAGGTCGCCGCGCAGCTTCGGGATAATGCAGAAGGTGCAGCGGTTGTTGCAACCCTCTGAAATCTTGAGATAGGCGTAGTGCCGCGGCGTCAGCTTGATGCCCTGATCGGGCACGAGGTCGACGAAGGGGTCATGCCGGGGCGGCACCGCCTGATGCACGGCCGAGACCACGCTCTCATAGGCCTGCGGCCCGGTGATCGCGAGCACGTTCGGGAAGACGTCGCGGATCTGCTCGGGCTCGGCGCCCATGCAGCCGGTGACGATGACCTTGCCGTTCTCGGCCATGGCCGAGCCGATCGCCTCCAGCGACTCCGCCTTGGCCGAATCGAGGAAGCCGCAGGTGTTGACGATGACGAGGTCGGCGCCCGCATGGCTCTTCGAGAGCTCATAGCCCTCCGAGCGCAAGGAGGTGATGATCCGCTCGGAATCGACGAGCGCCTTGGGGCAGCCCAGCGAAACGAAGGAGATTTTCGGCGCGACGGCGTTCATCGGCTGGTGGCTCGGTCAAAATGTCAGGAAGCGCCGCGCGTCACGGCACGCGATTGGCGCTTCCTTTGAACCTTTTCAACCTGTTTTGCAATCGAAAGCGCGTCAGGCCGCCTTGCCGGTCGCGACCGGCCGCTCCGGATCCTGCGTCCAGTCGGTCATCGAGCCGTCGTAGAGCGCGATCTCGTCGCGGCCGAGCACTTCGGAAAG
This sequence comes from Allobosea sp. RIT-PG3_2, assembly GCF_057321085.1. Lineage (NCBI taxonomy): Bacteria > Pseudomonadati > Pseudomonadota > Alphaproteobacteria > Hyphomicrobiales > Alloboseaceae > Allobosea > Allobosea sp. RIT-PG3_2. The sequence goes on from NZ_JBXWCA010000005.1 coordinate 343,931, forward strand.
CACGAACCAGTTCGCGGCGGCCGAATGACCGGTGTTGCAATAGGACACGACCGGGCCGTTCGGCACCGTTGCGTAGAGCTTTTCCAGCTCTCCGGGCGCCTTGAGCTTGCCGCTACCGGGCTCGAAGGCCTCGGCGTAGTCGCGAGGGATGGCGCCAGGGATATGGCCAGCGCGCGTTGCCTCCGCCGCCTTCTCGCGCCCGTCGAAATAGCTCGGCCCGCGCGCGTCGACGAGGCTCGCCTGCTTGCTGCGCGAGGCGACGAGTGTGGCGTCCGTCGTGCTGCGCAGGCGTTGCTGGGCAATGATGGGATAGGGATCCGCCCCCTTCGGTGCCGATGCGCCGGTCTCGACGGGTCGCTTCGGATCGGCAGCCCAAGCCTTGAAGCCGCCGTCGAGCACTGCCTGCTGGCCGTGACCGATGAATTTCAACGTCCAGTAGACCCGCGCCGCCGCAGCGAAATCAGTCGCGGCCGTGCCTGCCGGGACGATGACGACATCGTCATGCGGCTTGATGCCGAGCCGTCCGACCAGCGCGGCGACATGGTCGAGCGGGGGCAGCAGGCCCGGCGCATTGCCGATCTTGGCGCGCCAGCCATCGGCCGCATAGTCGGAATGAACAGCGCCGGGAATATGCCCGGACCCGAAGGCGTCCTTGCCACCATCGGCGGCGGTGCGAATGTCGATGACGACGAGTTTCTCGTCGCCAAGCCGGGCGGCGAGCGCCTCCGGCGAGATCAGTCCTGCGAACTCAACCTGGCTCATGCAGCGGCCTCCTTGTGCAGTTCGTCGATCACTTCGAGGCTGTAGGTCATCTCGGCCGTCGCCCCGAGCATGATCGAAGCCGAACAGTATTTTTCCTTCGACAATGTGACGGCGCGTTCCGCCTTGGCCTGCGAAAGGCCCTTGCCGGTGATGCGGTAGACGAGGTGGATCTTGGTGAAGACCTTGGGATCGGTGGTGGCGCGTTCGGCCTCGACCTCGACATCGCAGCCGGTGACCGATTCACGGCCCTTCTTGAGCATGCCGACGACATCGAAAGCCGTGCAGCCGGCGAGCCCGATCAGCAGCATCTCCATCGGCCGGATGCCCAGATTGCGCCCGCCATATTCAGGCGCGCCGTCCATGATCATGGCGTGTCCGCTGCCGGACTCGCCCATGAAGGCCATGCCTTCCACCCATTTCGCGCGTGCTTTCATCGCGATCTCCTATCCGGATCGTGGCCCGGCCGGCGCGGTGGCCGGCTGGATTCGCAGCGGAGGCTAGGGCATCGAGCCGAAAAGGGGAATCCGCTTTTCCTGATCGCCGATGCCGAACAATCGGGTTGATCAAGCGGCGGCGAACAGGTTGCCGTGGGTGATGCGCAGCCGGATGCGCTCGCCGATCGCCGGAGCGACCTGGCTGGCAAGATCGACCTCAAGCCGCTTCTTGAGCCCGTCGACCGCAACCTCCGCCCGGCGCAGCGGGCCGTTGCGACGCAGATGCTCGACCACGCCGGGCAGCGCCAGCGGCGTCTCGTCGACGATGCGCAGATGCTGCGGGCGGACATAGAGCGAGGCCGAGCCGCCCTGGTTCTGCGTGATGCCGCCCAGCACCGGCCGGTCGCCGAAGAAGGCCTGGCTGCCGACGACCTTCACGGGAAGCTTGTTCACCTCGCCGAGGAACTCGCAGATGAAGGGCGTCGCCGGATGGTCGTAGACGTCGTCGGCCGAGCCGACCTGCTCGATGCGCCCCTCGTTCAGGATCGCGACGCGGTCGGCGAGTTCCAGCGCCTCTTCCTGGTCATGGGTGACGAAGACGGTGGTGTGGCCGGTCCGTCCGTGCAACTCGCGCAGCCAGGCCCGCAGATCCTTACGCACCTTGGCGTCGAGCGCGCCGAAAGGCTCGTCGAGCAGCAGCACGCGCGGCTCGATCGCAAGCGCGCGGGCGAGCGCGACGCGCTGGCGCTGGCCGCCCGAGAGCTGGCTCGGATAGCGCTTTTCGAGACCGGGCAACTGAACGAGTTCAAGCAGGTCGCCGACGCGCTTGCGGATTTCCGCGGAGTCGGGGCGCTCGTGGCGGGGCCGGGACTTCAGCCCGAAGGCGATGTTCTCGGCGACGTTCATCGTCTTGAACAGCGCATATTGCTGGAAGACGAAGCCGATGCGGCGATCGCGCAGCGAGAGATCGCGCGTATCGGTCTCCCCGAACAGCACGCGGCCGCGATCGGCCTCCTCCAGCCCGGCTATCAGGCGCAGCAGCGTGGTCTTGCCCGACCCCGATGGGCCGAGCAGCGCAACGAGCTCTCCCGGCTGGATATCGAGCGAGACCCCCCGCAGCGCCGGGAAGGTATCGAAGCGTTTCTCGATGGTTTCGATGGTGACGGCGACCGACATGGCGAGAAATCCTTCGTCTGTGGGTCAGTGACGGCGGCTGGCGGCGATCACGTCGCCGTAGTGCCATTCCAGCAGGGTCTTGAGCACGAGGGTGACGAGGGCGAGCCCCGCCAGCAGCGAGGCAACCGCGAAGGCCGCCGCGCCCATGTACTCGTTGTAGAGGATCTCGATGTGCAGCGGCATGGTGTTGGTCAGGCCGCGGATCTTGCCGGAGACGACGGCGACGGCGCCGAATTCGCCCATCGCGCGGGCGTTGCAGAGCAGAACGCCGTAGAACAGGCTCCACTTCACGTTCGGCAGCGTCACCGAGAAGAAGACGCGCCAGGGCGAGGCGCCAAGCGTCAGCGCCGCCTCCTCGTCGGACGAGCCGAGCGACTGCATATGCGGGATCAGTTCGCGAGCCACGAAGGGGAAGGTGACGAAGACCGTCGCCAGGATCAGCCCCGGCAACGCGAAGACGATCTTGAGGTTGTTGGCTTGCAGCCACGGTCCGAAATAACCTTGCGCCCCGAAGAGCAGCACGAAGACGAGGCCGGAGATCACCGGCGAGACCGAGAAGGGCAGGTCGATCAGGCTGATCAGCAGATTCTTGCCGCGGAACTCGAACTTGGCGACCGCCCAGGCTGCCGCGATGCCGACGACGATATTGAACGGGACCGCGATCGCCGCGACGAGCAGCGTCAGCCGGATCGCCGCAAATGCGTCGGGCTCGATGATCGCGGCGCGATAAGCCGCCCAGCCCTTGGCACCGGCCTCGACGAAGACGGTGACGAGCGGCAGCAGCAGGAACAGCAGCAGGAAGGCGAGCGAGATCGCGATCAGGGCGATCTGCACACCCAAGCTTTCGCCGTGCGCCCTGCGGGTGGCTGGCCTGGCGGCCGAGGGCAGCGTCGCGTCAGACATCGCCGAACCTCCGGCGGGCGCGGGCCTGGATCAGGTTGCCCGCAAGGATCAGCGCAAACGAGATCAGCAGCATCATCGTCGCCACCACGGCCGCGCCGGCATAGTCGAACTGCTCAAGCCGGATCACGATCAGCAGCGGAGCGATTTCCGAGACCATCGGGACGTTGCCGGCTATGAAGATCACCGAGCCATATTCGCCGACGGCCCGCGCGAAGGCGAGCACGAAACCGGTCATAAGTGCCGGCAGGACCGGCGGCAGGATCACCCGAAAGATCGTCCGGAAACGGCTGGCGCCGAGCAGTGCCGCGGCTTCCTCGACATCGCTTTGCAGCCCTTCCAGCACAGGCTGCACGGTGCGTACCACGAAGGGCAGGCCGATGAAGATCAGCGCCACCATCACGCCGAGGGGCGTATAGGCGACCTTGCCGTCGAAGCCGAAGGAAAGATCGGTGAAGGGGATGGTGAGGCGGAAGGCGAGCGGCGCCAGCAGCGAGCCGACCCAACCGTTCGGCGCGTAGATCGCCGCGAGCGAGATACCGGCCACCGCCGTCGGCAGTGCGAAGGGCAGGTCCACCGCCGCATCGATCAAGCGCCGGCCGGGAAATTCGTAACGCACCAGCACCCAGGCCAGGATCAGCCCGAACACGGCGTTGACCAGCGCGGCGAACAGCGCTCCTGTGAAGGAGAGCCGGAGCGCGGCCAGCGTGCGCGGCGAGGTGGCCACCGCCCAGATGTCGGCGGGGCCGGCGCTGGCCGCCTTCAGGAACAGAGCCGCCAGCGGTATCAGAACGATCAGCGACAGCGCCGTCACGGTGATGCCGAGCGCCAGCCCGAAGCCGGGCAGGATGCTGGGCTCGCGCCAGCGGAAGGTCGTCGTCGCCGCCGTCATGGGGTCAACGAGCCGGCTTGTAGAGTTGGTCGAAGGTGCCGCCATCGCCGAAATGGGTCGGCTGCGCCTTTGCCCATCCGCCGAAGGCCCCGTCAATCGTCACGAGTTCGACCTTCGGGAAATTGGCGACGTCCTTCGCATCGGCCGCTTCGGGGTTGCGCGGGCGATAGAAGTTCCGGGCGATGATCGCCTGCGCCTTCGGCGTGTAGAGGAAATCGAGATAGGCCTGCGCCGGCTCGCGGGTCTTCTTGGCGTCGACATTGGCGTCGACGAGCGAAACCGGCGGCTCCGCGAGGATCGACAGGCTGGGGACGACGATGTCGAACTTGTCGGCGCCGAATTCCTTCAGCGCCAGGAAGGCCTCGTTTTCCCAGGACAGGAAGACGTCTCCGATGCCGCGCTGGGTGAAGGTGGTGGTGGCGCCGCGCGCGCCGGTGTCGAGCACGGGGACATTGGCGAGGAGCTTGCCGATGTAATCGCGCACCTTCGCGTCGTCCTTGTTGAACGCCTTCTCGGCATAGGCCCAGGCGGCAAGGTAGTTCCAGCGCGCCCCGCCCGAGGTCTTCGGGTTCGGCGTGATGATCTGGACGCCCGGCTTCACCAGGTCGCCCCAGTCCTTGATAGCCTTCGGATTACCCTTGCGGACGAGGAAGACGATCGTCGAGGTGTAGGGCGAGGAGTTGTGCGGCAGGCGCTTTTGCCAGTCGAGCGGCAGCTTCTTCGAGCGCTCGGCGATGGCGTCGATGTCGCCGGCCAGCGCCAGCGTCACCACGTCGGCGTTGAGGCCATCGATGACGGTGCGGGCCTGGGCGCCCGAGCCGCCATGCGACTGGCGGATCGTGCTGATCTTTTTATCGGGATTCTTGGCGTTCCATTCTTCGAGGAATGCCGCGTTGAGGTCGCGATAGAGCTCGCGGGTCGGATCGTAGGACACGTTCAGGAGTTCGGTCTGGGCGCGCGCGCCGGCGACGACGCCGAAGCAGAGCGTGAACGCTCCCAGAACCAGCCCGGCCCTAAGAAGGCGGCGAAATACGGGTCGCGTCATGTCAGGGCTCCGTTGTGTGCACGACGAAGTCGCAAGGGCGATCTTCTATCCGTTCTGAATAACAAACGAAACGTACTGAATTTACGGCCTATTCTCAATGATTTAGGGCAGTATGGCCCTTCCAAATTGCAGCGCTGGAAGAGAAAACGCATCTACCGCGATGGCGTTCCCGCCGTCGCCCAAACCATCGGCGGCTCTCAGGCCCGGCGGCGATCCTCGGCTGGATTCGCCACGGCCAGAAGCGAACCGAAGGCATGGCCGAGCAGGACAAGCACCGGCCCGCTGGCCGGCAGTTCCGAGAGCTTTTCCGGCAGGGTCGCGATGGTCGCGGCGATACGCGCCTCGTCGGGCCGCGTCGCCGACAGCACGGCGACGGCCGGCGTCTGCGGATCGAGCCCAGCAGCAATCGCGCGCTCACGGAAGCCGGGCAGGGTGGCGCGGGCCATGTAGATCACCGTGGAGGCGGCCGGGTCGGCCATCGAGCGCCAGTCCAGATCCTCAGGCAGCTCGCCCTTGCGCGAATGGCCGGTGACGAATTGCAGGCGCCTTGCATGGTCGCGATGGGTCAGCGACAGCCCGAGCGAGGCGGCCGCGCCCTGCGCAGCCGAGATGCCGGGCACGATCGCGACCGGGATGCCGGCGGCATGGCACGCGTCGATCTCCTCGCCGGCGCGGCCGAAGATACCGGGGTCGCCCCCCTTGAGCCGCACCACATGCTTGCCTGAGGCGGCGAGCGAGACGATCAACGCGTTGATGTCGCCCTGCTTCACCGAGGGGCCGTAGCCGGTCTTGCCGACGAGCATGCGCTTGGCCTCGCGCCGCGCCAGTTCGAGCACGCCGGGCGAGACGAGGTCGTCATAGAGGATGATGTCGGCGCTCTGGAGCGCGCGGATCGCCTTCAGCGTCAGCAGTTCCGGATCGCCGGGGCCGGCGCCGACCAGCGTGACGCGGCCCTTGCCGTCATGCACCGCCTCGATCTGCGCGAGCCGTGCGAAAAGCTCCGCTTCGTCCTGCGGGCCGGGCTTGCGCTCGGGCTCGGCCATCGCCCTGGCAGCGAAGAGCTCCCAGAAGGCGCGGCGGAGCGTGAAGGGTAGTTCGCGGGCCTGGACCGCCGGGCGCCAATCGGCCGCAGCCTGTGCCCAGTTCTTGAGGCCGGCCGGGAGCAGTGCCTCGATCTTGGTGCGGATCGCCTGGCCGAAGACCGGGGCGGCACCGTCCGTCGAGACGGCGACGATCAGCGGCGAGCGGTTGACCAGCGCACCGAAGGCGAAATCGCAGTAGTCCGGCTTGTCGACGATGTTGACCGGCACGCCGGCCTGCCGCGCGGCGGCGACGAAGGCGCGGATCGCGTCGGAATCATCGAGATCGGCAACGGCGAGCGCCGCTCCATCGAGATCGCTGGCCCGCCAGCCCCGGCCGTGGACATGCACGCGGTTATTGATTTCGCTATTCGACAGATCGGCGAACAGCGCCGTCTCGCTTTCGGCGAAGACATGCAGCTCGGCGCCCGCGGCAGCGAGCAGCTCGGCCTTCCACACCGCGCCTTCGGTCGCGCCGGCCAGAACGACCTTGCGCCCGTCCAGCTTGTGGAAGAGCGGCAGCGTGGCCAGCGGCTCGATTCGCCCCGGGGTCGTCGTCGGCTGTCTTTCGGTCATCGCGTCGTCGCCACGGCCTTCTCGTTCGTCGCGCCGGGCTCGCCCCCCGCCGGTGGCGTCAATAGCCACAGCGCGGCCAGTGCCAGGATGATAAGGCGAAAGCAAAGATCGAACCAGCGCCCGCGCGCCTCGGTCGCCGGCCGTGCCGGAAGCAGTGCCTCGATCTCCGCGTGCATGCTGTCCTCCGCGATATTGATGGGGCTCGCCCGGCCTGTGTCGCCGCGCCTGCTTGTGGTCGATGCCGTGCTCATTCGGCCGCGATCCCGGATGCGGCCCGCGCCGCCTTGCGACGGTCGAGAATATTGCGCTCGGCGCCGTCATAGCCGCGCTGATAAGTGGCGCTGAAGGATTCGCGCGCGTGCAGCCATTGCGGAACCGGCTGGCGCGCCGCGCTCGCCTCCGGCAGCTCGATCGTGTCGAAACCGCTGGACAGGGCATAGGCGAACTGATCGGCGATCAGCGGGCCATTGGCGCGGATTTCGCCCTCGAAGCCGGCACGGCGGACCTGCCGGGCGAGGCTGAAACCGCGCCCGTCCGAATAGGCCGGGAAGGCGATGGCAACGAGTGCGAGCCGCGCCAGGAAGGGCGCGAGTTCGGCGAACGGGACGGAGTTCGGCAGGATCACACCGATCTCCTGATCAGGAGTTTGCGCTGCAAGCGCTTCCGTCAGAGCCTCCCAAGGCACGAGCGCCGCCGGGATGTTGCCGATCGCGGCACCATCGCTGCGGGTCCAGCGATCGTCCCGGCTTCCATTGCGATCAAGCAGCGGCACGGGCGGTCTCCTGGAATGCTGTCTTGAATGGCCCGAGGCCGATGCGGCGGACGTTGTCGATGAAGCTCTCGCCGTCGGTGCGCTCCGCCAGATAGACGGAGACGATCCTCTCGATCGCGTCCGGCACGTCTTCAGCCGCGAGGCCCGGCCCCAGGATTTCGCCGATCGCGGCGTTCTCGGTGGCGTCGCCCCCGAGCGTGATCTGGTAGGATTCGATGCCGCGCTTTTCCAGGCCGAGAATGCCGATATGGCCGACATGGTGGTGGCCGCAGGCGTTGATGCAGCCGGAGATCTTGATGCCGAGTGGCCCGATCTCGCGTTGGCGGGCATCGTCGGCGAAACGCTGCTGGATCGCCTGAGCGATCGGGATCGAGCGGGCCGTCGCCAGCGCGCAGTAATCCAGGCCGGGGCAGGCGATGATGTCGGTGACGAGGCCGATATTGGCGGCTGCCAACCCGGCCTCGCCGAGCTTCTGCCAAATTGTCAGGAGATCGCGCTGGCGCACATGCGGCAGCACGAGGTTCTGCGCATGGGTGACGCGCAACTCGTCGAAGGAATAGCGCTCGGCCAGATCGGCGACGAGGCGCATCTGCTCGCTGGTCGCGTCGCCCGGCGCCTGGCCGAGCGGCTTCAGCGAGATCGTCAGCGCGGTGTAGCCCGCCAATTTGTGCGGCGTCGTATTGACCTCGACCCAGCGGGCGAAGGCCGGATTGGTCGCCTTGGCCGCTTCCAGCGTGTTGCTCACGGCCGGCAGCGTCTCGTAGGACGGCGGTGCGAAATAGGCGGCGATGCGCGCCAGCTCTTCGGGATCGGCATTGATCGACGGGCCGTCGAGCTGCGCGAACTCGGCCTCGACGCGGCGGGTGAATTCCTCTGCGCCGGTCTCGTGGACCAGGATCTTGACGCGCGCCTTGTACTTGTTGTCGCGCCGGCCTTCGAGATTGTAGACGCGCATGATCGCCTCGAGATAGGCCAGCAGGTCATTCTTCGGCAGGTAGTCGCGCACGACCTTGCCGATCATCGGCGTGCGGCCAAGCCCGCCGCCGACGCTGACCTCGTAGCAGACCTCATGCGTGTCCGGATGGCGCCGCAGGCGCAGCCCGATGTCGTGCGCCCTGGTCACGGCGCGGTCGTGCTCGGCACCGGTCACCGCGATCTTGAACTTGCGCGGCAGGTAGCTGAACTCGGGATGGGCCGAGGACCATTGCCGGATCAATTCTGCGGTCGGGCGCGGATCCTCGATCTCGTCCTGCGCGACACCGGCGAAATGATCGGCCGTGACGTTGCGGATGCAATTCCCCGAGGTCTGGATGCAATGCATCTCGACATCGGCGAGCAGCCCGAGGATTTCCGGGATGTCGCGCAGCTTCGGCCAGTTGAACTGCAGGTTCTGGCGGGTGGTGAAATGGCCGTAGCCCCGGTCGAACCGTTCGCCGATCAGCGCGAGCTGGCGCAGTTGCCGGGAGTTCAGCGTGCCGTAGGGGACGGCGATCCGTAGCATATAGGCGTGAAGCTGGAGATAGAGGCCATTCTTCAGCCGGAGCGGCTTGAACTCGTCCTCGGTCAGCGAGCCGTCGAGCCGGCGCGAGACCTGATCGGTGAACTGTGCCACCCGCTCCCGCACGAAACGCTCGTCGAACTCGTCATAACGATACATGGATCAGCCCTTCGGCCCGGAGGCGATGCCTTCACCGGCCTGCTTGCCGAGATCGGGTCGGTTGCTGGGGCCGAGCGTCTTGAAGCGCTCGCGAAAATGGCGTGGAATCGGGCGGCCGGTTTCGACCGCCACATCGACGAGATAGGCGTCGACGACCCTGTTTCCGCGAAGCTCGGCGGCGGCGAAGGCTTCGAGCCGGTCGGCTGCCGCGTCATCGGTGGCGACGAGCGCCAGCGCCGGATCGCGCGTCCAGGCCAGGGCGTCGGCGCCCTCATTGCTCGCGAACACCACGTCGCCGTCGAGCAGGTCGTTGGCGAGCAGGATCGCGGGCAGCGGCACGCGTTTCGTCGCGGCGGCCATTAGGCGGCCTCCGGCAGAGTCAGCGTCAACCCGCCGAGCGCCATGACCTGCCAGCCTTCGACGGCTTCCAGTTCAGGATTCCGGCCCTGTTGATCGACGACGTTCAGAACTGCCACGATAACGCCCATCCCCGTTCGGTCTTCCGAACAGGATTTTACGCTACAGGCGGGGTACGGCTCAATTCACATCAGGTAGTCGGTTTTTTCGTATTATCGACGCTGTAGAGTAGAATTATCCTGAAGAAGGAGTTTTGGGCCGATCGGTCGCAAAATTTTGCCATCTCGGCAGCGTGCGGCACGAAGGGAGGACGCCGCCGGTCGACCCGTTCTCAGGCGCTCTTCAGGATCGCCTCGACGATCTCCTGGACGTCCAGCGCCTCGCTCAACGTCGCGAGATGATGTGGCTCGCCACGCGTCAGCTTGGCGACACCTTCGAGCTGGCGGCGCAGGGCCAGGGGGCGCGCTTCGTTCTGCGAGAGAGCCTCCGGATCGCGCTCCCAGGAGCCGTCGGCCAGACGCCGCTCGGCCTGCGACCAGTCGCAGAGGCGCACCGCGCCCTTGTCGCCTTCGAGCGTCCAGACGTTGTGGTCGTCCTTCGCGGTGGTGCCGACGCTGCCGGTGAGGGTGGCAGGCAGGGCGCCTGCCGTCAGCGTCGCCTCGATGCGGCGCTCGCTCTTGCCGGGCTCGGGATAGACAGCCTTGCCAGCGAGGCCGGCGAAAGGCCCCGCGATACGACGTGTCAGGAACAGGAAATGCGAGACGACCTCGCGGGTGAAACCGCCCTGCACCGGCCCGTCGAGCCAGCCGGCCGCATCGGCCTGCCAGGAGCGCGGCCAGGTCGCGAAGGCGACCTCGATCGAGATGCGCCGGGGCGTGCCGACGACGCCCGAGGCGATCCATTCCTGCAGCCGTACGACGGCCGGGGAGGAGGCGAAGGGGAAGTTCACGGCGCCGCGCTCCTTCGCTTCGGAGACGAAGGCGCGTGCATCGGCGAGATCGACCGCCAGCGGCTTCTCGCAGAACACGGCCTTGCCGGCGGCAAGCGCCGCCCGGGCATGGGCGAGATGGGAGGTGGGCGGGGAGGCGATGTAGACGCAGTCGCTGGCGGCGATCAGGGCAGCGGCGTCGGGCTGGTGCGGGACCGCGGGCAGGGCGGTCGCGATCCGTTCCATGGCCGTGGAGGAGGGGTCCCAGATGCCGGAGACCTGCAGGGCCAAGGCCGGCTGGTCGAGCGCCGCGCGCAGCATGCGCTCGCCCATGATGCCGGCGCCGATCAGGCCGAAGGAGATGGAGGTCTGGGGCATGGGAGTTCTCGAGCAGGCGGTTGATGGAATTGCCGCGCCCTGCATGGCATGCCGCGATGGTCGGACGGAAGCCGCTTTAGCTGCCGGATCAAGTCGGTGTCGCGACAGTGCGCATCCGCGCCGTCAGCGAAAGCCCCATCACCGCCAGCGCGAACAGGACCCAGAGCGGGTCGGCGCGATTGAGCAGGAACGCTTCCAGCATGCCGACATAGGTCATGAAGATCACGATCATGACGAAGAGATCCGCCAGCCTGCGATTGGCCGGCGCACGCCAACTCGCGAGATAGTTCAGCAGCGGCTTGCCCATCAGCAGATAGATCATCACCGCCGCACCCGGGACGCCGAAGGCCAGCGCCGCGTCGAGATAGCTGTTGTGGCCGGAGCCGATGCCGCGCACATCCCAGCTTGCCTCGAAGTTCTCCTCGAGGCCGGTGACGATCGGCGTTTGCCAGAAGCTGGCGTAGCCGTAGCCGAGCCAGGGCCGCTCGGCGATGTGCCGGAGCGCGAATTTCCAGATCTCGTCGCGGCCAGTGAAGGTCGGATCGGAGATCAGCGCCGCGCTGAGCGCGTGGAACTGCGGCGAGATGACGGAGCCGACGGTCAGGGCGGCGATGGTCGCGACCAGGACGAGGTGCAGCAGGATCGTCAGGCCGGGCCGTCCGGTGATGCGGCTCAGGAATACGAGGCCGATCGTCAGCGGCAGGAAGCCCAGTGTCGTCTTGGAGCCGCTGTTGAGCACGAAGAGCACGCCGAGCGCCGCGATCAGGCCGCCGCGCCAGCGCAACCCGCTGCGCCAGGCGTAGATGCCGAACATCGCCATGATCGAGAAAACCGGTGCCGCGAAGTTCTTGTGGCTGAGGTGGCCGCGCCAGTCGCCGGCATGGACGCCTTCGGCGCCTTCCGAGCTGTGGACGGCGAGATGCGGCGCGAGCAGTAGCGCCCCGTAGACCAGTGCCAGCAGCACGAGGCAGGCATTGGCTGCGGCCGTCGCGAAGCTTCGTTCGTCGCGCGGCAGGACAAGCACGCCGGCAATGATGGTCATCACGATCGCCGCGAGCAGAAGTCCGCGCAAAGACGCGGTCGGATCGAGCGACTGGGCGGCTGAAAGCGCTGCGATGCCGAAGATGATCGCCCAGCTGCCGCTGCCGAGCCGAGCCAGAACCGCTCGCTGCGTCAAGCTCAGCATCGCGACCAAAAATGCGAGGCCAAGGACGAAATAGCCGATCTGGTTGACGATATTACCAGTGGATTCGCCTGGCGCAGTCGCCTCGGGCGGCCCGGCGAAGGGCTGGAGCGACATCATCAGCACGAACAGGCCGAAGCCGGCGAGGGCGTTGCCGAGCGCGCCCGTGCCGGCAATATGCGCGGTTGAGCCGGATCGTGCCGGCTGGTTGGTGATCGAGCCCTGGACGCTCTCGCTCATGGCCGCTTCGCGTTGGACTGGACGACCTTGCTCCGGGGAGCCGGGCTGGCTGTCGACATCGTAGGCTCTGACATATTAAGGGCCTCTAACTCCGGCGGCCTGACGGCAAAAGCATCTGACGACGCTGCCGTTTACGTCTCTTTTACGCCGACGCGTTGAGCTTCGCGCCATAAGCATAAGATCGAATCGGGAGCAACCATGTCCGTCCCCGCCGCCGCGAGCGAGCAGGCCCGCCTGGACGAGCTGGCGCAGTACGACATCCTCGATACGCCGGGCGAGGAATCCTTCGACCGGATCACGCGCCTCGTTCGCCGCACATTGAAGGTGCCGATGGCGACCGTGACTTTCCTCGATGGCCACCGGCAGTGGTTCAAGTCGCGCGAGGGCTTGTCCGACTGCGAAGGAGATCGGCGTAGCGCGCTCTGCGACGTCACGATCCGCCGCGGCGAGCCGTTGATCGTGCCCGATACCCGTGCGGATCCGCGTTTCACCGACAATCCACTCGTCACCGGCGCGCCGCATCTGCGCTTCTATGCCGGCATACCGCTGCGAGGCGAGGGCGGTCACAATATCGGCACGCTCTGCGCCATGGACACCGCGCCCCGCGCCTTCGATGGAGAGGACGTTGCGATCCTCGCCGATCTCGCCGCGATCGTGATGGACGAGCTCAGGTTGCGTCTGCTCGTGTCCACCGATGTCCTGACCGGGGCACTCTCGCGCCGCGCCTTCCGCAATGAAGCCGGCAAGGCGATCGCACTCGCGTTGCGCCATCGCCATGAGACGAGCTGTATCGCCTTCGACCTCGACCACTTCAAGACCGTCAACGACACGCAGGGCCATGCCGGCGGGGACACCGTGCTGACCGGCACCGTGGCCGCCTGCCGCGACCTGCTGCGCCAGAGCGACCTGATCGGGCGCCTCGGGGGCGAGGAATTCGCGATTCTGCTGCCGCATACGGGGCTGCAGGCCGCTCTCAGCGTCGCGCAGAAGCTGCGGGAAAGCATCGCCGCCCAGCGTTTCGAAGGCGTCGGCGGACCGTTCACCGTGACCGCGAGCTTCGGCATCGCGGCGCTTTCAACTGCCGCATCGGACCTCGAAGCCGTGCTTCAGCAGGCTGACGAGGCGCTCTATGCCGCCAAGACCGCGGGTCGCAATCGCTGCATTGCGGCCCATGCAGGCGCTGCGAGCAGCTCGCCCTTCGGTCGGCGCGTGCTCAAGGCCGGCAGCATCGTGTTCAACGGTGGCCGCTCGGTGATAGACTGTACCGTCAAACGCCTTTCCGACGAGGGCGCCAGCCTTGCCGTGATCGATTCGGCCGGGGTGCCCAGCCGTTTCAAGCTCGCCATCGAAGCCGATAACTTCTCGCGTTTCGCGCATGTGGTCCGCAAGGCTGGCCCTGAGATCGACGTTCAGTTCGCCTGAGGTGGTTCAGATGGAGCGCCGGTGGCGTTGCGTGTGCGTGCGCGGCACTTCAGGGGTTCGACGGCAGCTGCTGAGCCATTCATCCCCGCTTTCCACAACGGCTTGTATCCAGCGCATACGAGCAATTGACGGATGAATGGAAATGACCGCTAAATGTAGTGGTCACGGTCTCTCGAATCGCAAGATCGAGAGCTAAGAGGGAAGCCGGTGCGAAGCCGGCGCTGCCCCCGCAACTGTCAGCGGTGAGTTCTCGTCCAGCGTTAAGTCACTGAGGTCGCAAGGCCTTGGGAAGACGGACGAGAACGACGACCCGCGAGCCAGGAGACCTGCCGCGACCCTAGTTAACGTCCGCGGGCGGGGTGTCCCGGTGGTGCGCTGGCAGGTCGCGGCCTCTCTTTGTCGCGCGCCCTTTCCACGCGTCCGCCTTGGCCTTTGCCCCCAACATCTTGATCTTGGGGTTTGAAGCCGATGTCTCTTTCCGTTGAAGCCGAACGGCCTGCGCCGGCGCCGTACAGTGCCGAAACCGTATCGCAGCCGCGCGCCGTCGCGAGCGAGCCGGGCTTCCAGGTGATCCGCCGCAACGGCGCGGTCACGCCCTTCGATGCCTCCAAGATCGCAGTGGCCCTGACCAAGGCGTTCCTGGCTGTCGAGGGCTCGAGCGCCGCCGCCTCGCGCCGCATCCACGACATCGTCGCCGACCTCACCACGCAGATCGTCGCCGGCCTGACGCGCCGCGCCGATGCCGGCCGCACCTTCCATATCGAGGACGTGCAGGACCAGGTCGAACTCGCGCTGATGCGCTCCGAGCATCACAAGGTCGCCCGCGCCTATGTGCTTTATCGCGACGAGCGGACGCGGGAGCGGGCGAGGGCGCTGGCCGAGGCGAAGCCCGCCGCAGCCGCAGCCCCGTCGCTGCGGATGAAGCTCGCCGACGGCGTGCTGGTGCCGCTCGATGCCGGGCGATTGGCCAAGGTGGTGCGCGAAGCTTGCGCCGGGCTCGATGGCGTTTTGGCGGAACCGGTCCTCGCCGAGGCGCAGCGCAATCTCTACGACGGCATCTCGCTCGACGAGCTGGCGCTCGCCCCGATCCTGGCCGCGCGCACCCTGATCGAGTCCGAGCCGAACTATGCCAAGGTCTCGGCGCGGCTCCTGCTCGACAAGCTGCGGCGCGAGGCGCTGAGCTTCGTCCATGGCCATGCCGAACAGGCGACGCAGGCCGAAATGTCAGGGCGTTATGCCGACTACTTCCATGCCTATGTGAAGACCGGCATCGAGAACGAGCTGATCGATCCCGAACTCGGCCGTTTCGATCTCGCCCGCATCGCTACCGCTCTCAAGCCCGAGCGCGACCTGCATTTCGACTATCTCGGCTTCCAGACGCTTTACGACCGCTACTTCCTGCATGTCCGCGGGAACCGCTTCGAGCTGCCACAGGCCTTTTTCATGCGCGTCGCGATGGGCCTCGCCATCCGCGAGATCGATCGCGAGGCGCGGGCGATCGAGTTCTACGATCTGCTGTCGTCCTTCGATTTCATGGCCTCGACGCCGACGCTGTTCAATTCGGGCACGCTCCGCCCGCAGCTGTCCTCCTGCTTCCTGACCACCGTTGCCGACGATCTCGACGGCATCTTCAAGGCGGTGAAGGACAATGCGCTTCTGGCCAAGTATTCCGGCGGTCTCGGCAACGACTGGACGCCGGTGCGCGGATTGGGCGCCCATATCAAGGGCACCAATGGCGAGAGCCAGGGCATCGTGCCGTTCCTGAAGGTCGCCAACGACACGGCGATCGCGGTCAACCAGGGCGGCAAGCGAAAGGGCGCGGTCTGCGCCTATCTCGAGACCTGGCATGTCGACATCGAGGAGTTCCTCGATCTCCGCAAGAACACCGGCGATGACCGCCGCCGCACCCATGACATGAACACGGCGAACTGGATTCCCGACCTGTTCATGCAGCGCGTCGCGGCCGGCGGCCAGTGGACGCTGTTCTCGCCCGACGAGACGCCGGACCTGCACGACCTCTACGGCAAGCCGTTCAAGGCGGCCTATGAAGCCTATGAGGCCAAGGCCGACCGCGGCGAGCTCAAGGTGTTCAAGCGCGTGGCCGCGCTCGATCTCTGGCGCAAGATGCTGACCATGCTATTCGAGACCGGGCATCCCTGGATCACCTTCAAGGATGCCTGCAATCTGCGCTCGCCTCAGCAGCATGCCGGCGTCGTGCATTCGTCCAATCTCTGCACCGAGATCACGCTCAACACCTCGGCCGATGAGGTCGCGGTCTGCAATCTCGGCTCGGTCAACCTCTTTGCCCATGTGACGGCGGAGGGGCTCGACCAGGCCCGGTTGGCGAAGACGGTGAAGACCGCCATGCGGATGCTCGACAATGTCGTCGACATCAATTTCTACACGATCCCGGAGGCGCGCCGTTCCAACCTGCGCCATCGCCCGGTGGGCCTCGGCATCATGGGCTTCCAGGACTCGCTGCAGACCCTGCGCCTGCCGGCGGCTTCGGAAGGCGCGGTCGCCTTCGCCGACAGCTCCATGGAGGCTATCAGCTTCCATGCGATCTCGGCCTCGGTCGATCTCGCCGCCGAGCGCGGCCGCTATCCGAGCTTCGAGGGCTCGCTCTGGTCGAAGGGCATCCTGCCGATCGACTCGCTCGACATCCTCTCGGAAGCCCGCGACGGCGATGTCGAGCTCGACCGCTCGGCGACGCTGGACTGGGAGCCGCTGCGCGAGCGGGTGAAGACCATCGGCATGCGCAATTCGAACACGATGGCGATCGCGCCGACCGCGACGATCTCCAACATCGTCGGCGTCTCGCAGTCGATCGAGCCGTCCTACAGCCAGCTCTACGTCAAGGCCAACATGTCCGGCGACTTCACCGTGGTGAATGCCGGGCTCGTGCGCGACCTGAAGGCGAGGGGGCTTTGGGACGAGGTGATGGTCTCTGACCTGAAATACTATGACGGCAAGGTCAGCGGGATCGACCGCGTTCCGGACGACCTCAAGGCGCTCTACGCGACCTCCTTCGAGATCGAGACGAGCTGGCTCATCCGCGCCGCGGCGCGCCGGCAGAAATGGATCGACCAGGGCCAGTCGCTCAACCTCTACATGGCGCAGCCCTCGGGCCGGAAGCTCGACGAGGCTTATCGCTTGGCTTGGCGGCTCGGCCTGAAGACGACCTATTACCTGCGCGCGCTTTCGGCGACCCATGTCGAGAAGTCGACGCTGAAGGGGACGGACGGCAAGCTCAACGCGGTCTCGTCTGGCGTGCCGGTCGCAGCAAAGGCGCCTGTCGTGGCCGCGCCGATCCTGGTCGATATCCCGCTGGAGAACGGCATGGCCGTGCCCAACGCCTGCTCGATCGACGACCCGACCTGCGAAGCCTGCCAGTAACAACCGCCGTCATTCTCGGGCGAAGCGAAGCGCAGACCCGAGAATCTCGACCGGAGGAGGGCGCTGGACCCCTCCTTTGGCCGGAGATGCTCGGTCAGGCCCGAGCATGACGCCCTTCATTTCACGAACGGAATTTTCCCATGCTCGACTGGTCCGACACCAAGCCCGCGACCCCGGCCAACCCCGCCATCCTGACCAACCCGACACCCGCGGCCGACGCCACCGGGCTGGGCGCCATCGACCGCACCGGCGGGCGCGTCAGCGTCGACGAGAAGCGGATGATCAACTGCCGCGCCGACGTGAATCAACTCCTGCCGCTAAAGTACAAATGGGCTTGGGAGAAGTATCTCGCCGGCTGCAACAACCACTGGATGCCGACCGAGGTCTCGATGCAGGCCGATATCGCGCTGTGGAAGTCGAAGGACGGGCTGACCGAGGACGAGCGGCGCATGCTCAAGCGCAATCTCGGCTTCTTCGCGGCGTCCGAGAGCCTCGTCGCCAATAACATTGTGCTCGCGATCTATCGCCACCTGACCAACCCGGAATGCCGGCAATATCTGCTGCGCCAGGCCTTCGAGGAAGCGATCCACACGCACACCTTCCAGTACATCGTCGAGAGTCTCGGCCTCGACGAGGGCGAGCTGTTCAACATGTATCGCGAGGTGCCTTCGATCACCGACAAGGCGGCGTGGGCGCTGAAGCATACGCAGAGCATCGAGGACCCCGATTTCAGCACGGGGACACCCGAGAACGACCAGGCGCTGCTGCGCGACCTGATCACCTTCTACGCGATCTTCGAGGGCATGTGGTTCTACACCGGCTTCGCGCAGATCCTCTCGCTCGGCCGGCGCAACAAGATGGTCGGCATCGCCGAGCAGTATCAGTACATCCTGCGCGACGAGTCGATCCATCTGAACTTCGGCATCGACGTGATCAACCAGATCAAGATCGAGAACCCGCATCTCTGGACCAGGGCCTTCCAGGACGAGGTGCGCGGCATGATCCGCGATGCGGCCGAGCTGGAAGCCTCCTATGGCCGGGACACGATGCCGCGCGGCTTCCTCGGGCTGAATGCGGCGCTCTGCGAGCAGTACATGCACTTCATCGCCAACCGCCGTTGCGCCCAGCTCGGCCTCGCGCCCGTCTTCGGGGAGACCGAGAACCCGTTTCCGTGGATGTCCGAGGCGATGGATCTCAAGAAGGAGAAGAACTTCTTCGAGACCCGCGTCATCGAATATCAGAACGGCGGCGCGCTCAGCTGGGAGTGAGGGCAGGAGCTGGAGTTCTCCAGCTTGAAGACAATCTCCGTCAGCGGCCCGAAAGGCGGCTGACGGGGCTTGCCGGTAGTTATGACCCGGTACCGGACTGGTCAGCGCAGGGGGTAGCCTGGATTCGCATAAGACATATTATGGAACTATCCTGTTGCCCGGAGAGGCGGCTGGTTCCCTTGGCCTATGCCGCGGCCGTCACCGTCATTCCATCAAACGCCATATCGATATTGTCCGCCAAGCGACTGGACAGGCTCGCATAATCCAGATCGATGTGGAGGTTGGTCAGGATCGCGCGTCGCGGTTTCAGTGTTGCGATCGCCTCGAGTGACTGCTCCAGGTGGAAATGACTCGGATGCGGCGTCTCGCGCAGGCAGTCGAGAATGAGGACGTTGAGGCCAGCCATGGCTCCCATCGCGGCCGGCGGGATCAGGCTGACATCCGGCAGATAAGCCAGGTCGCCGAAGCGGAAGCCGAGCGCCTCGTAATTGGGCCCGTGCTCGACCCGGAACGGCAATGCCGTGATCGGGCCGCCGGCACCTTCGATGGTCTGGCTTCGTCCGGCCGTGATCTGGTCGAGATCGAGGATCGGCGGATAATAGCTGCCGGCCGGCGTCTCGAAGAGATAGCCGAAGCGCGAACGCAGCGAGGCTTCCGTCGTCGTGTCCGCGTAGATCCGGATGCGCTGACGCGTATGCAGGACAAGGCCGCGCAGGTCGTCGATGCCGTGGGTGTGGTCGGCATGGTCATGCGTCATCAGCACGCCGTCGAGCGCCGGGACATCGGCCGAGAGAAGCTGCTCGCGCAGATCCGGCGATGTGTCGACGAGGACCCGCGTCGTGCCGTCCGGTCCTGAGCGCGTGACCAGGATCGAACAGCGGCGCCGGCGGTTCTTCGGATCGGCCGGGTCGCAGGCGCCCCAGCCGGAACCCGGCCGCGGCACGCCACCCGAAGAACCGCAACCGAGGATCGTCACCGTCAGCGTCATGGCGTGCGATCAGGCGACCTGCGCGACGGGCGCGGCATGATCCATCTTCCAGTAGCAGCGGCGGGCATTTTCGCTTGTGATCCGGGCGATCTCGTCGAAGGAAACCCCGATGGTTTCCGCGAGAACCTTCGCTGTTTCAACCACATAGGACGGCTGGTTGCGTTTGCCTCTGAACGGGACAGGGGCCAGATAGGGCGCATCCGTTTCGACCAGCAGGCGCTCGCGCGGCACCATCCGGGCGATACGGCGCAGATTTTCCGAGGTCTTGAAGGTGAGTATTCCCGAGAAGGAGACGTAGAGCCCGAGCTCGACACCTGCCATGGCGAGGGCCTCGCCGGCCGTGAAGCAATGCAGAATCGCAGGGAAGGCGCCCTTCCCCGTCTCCTCCCGCAGGATCGCGATCATGTCGTCATCGGCCTCGCGCGAATGGATGACGAGCGGCAACTGCGTCATCCGTGCAGCCGCGATGTGAGTGCGAAGGCCTTGCGCCTGCGCCTCGCGCGGGCTCGAATCGTAGTGGTAGTCGAGCCCGGCTTCACCTATGGCGACACAGCGCGGATGGCGCGACAGCTCCGCGAGGCGCTCGGCCGTGACGTCGAGCTCCTCATGGGCGTTGTGGGGATGCGTGCCGACCGAGAACCAGACCGACGCGAACCGTTCGGCGATGGCGGCATAGTCGGCGAAGCGCGCCACGCGTGTCGAGATCGTCACCATCCGCCCGACGCCCGCGGCTTCCGCCCGGCCGACATAGGCCGGCAGTTCCTCCGCGAAGTCCGGGAAGTCCAAATGGCAATGCGTGTCGATCAGCATCACGCTGCCTGCCCATCCTCGGGCTCGACATAGCGCGGGAAGATCGCGCTCGGCGCCGGCAGCGGCGTGCCGCTGGCAAGGCGGTGTCCGGCTCCGATCGACGCGAAGCTGCGTGCATCGGCCGCGACGCCGAGCAGGTCGAGCAGCTTGCCCGCCGCCTCCGGCATAACCGGCTGCACCAGGATCGCGACCTCGCGCAGCACCTCGATCGTGACGTAGAGCACGGTGTCGCGCCGCGCCGGATCGGTCTTGGTCAGGCGCCAGGGTTCGTTGGCGGCGAAATAGCGGTTCGCTTCCGCCACCACGGCCCAGAGATCGGCCAGCAGGCTATGAAGAGCGAAGTCCGTCATGGCCTCGCGCGCCTTCGCGAGCGCGCCATCGGCCATGGCGAGCATGGCTTCGTCGGCCTCCGTCAGCGTTCCGCATGGCGGCACCCTGCCCTCGCAGTTCTTCGCGATCATCGAAAGCGAGCGCTGCGCGAGGTTGCCGAGGTCGTTGGCGAGATCGGCATTGATCCGGCCGATGATCGCGTCGTGGCTATAGTTGCCGTCCTGGCCGAAGGAGACCTCGCGCAGGAAGAAATAGCGCAATTGGTCGACGCCATAGGTCGCGGCGAGGTCGAAGGGATCGACGACGTTGCCGAGCGACTTCGACATCTTCGTGCCCTTGTTGAGCAGGAAGCCGTGGCCGAAGACGCGCTTCGGCAGCGGCAGCCCCGCCGACATCAGGAAAGCCGGCCAGTACACCGTGTGGAAGCGCACGATGTCCTTGCCGATGATGTGCACGTCGGCCGGCCAGTAATGCGCGCGCGGGCTTTCCGGATCGGGGAAGCCCGTCCCGGTCAGGTAGTTGTTGAGCGCATCGACCCAGACATACATCACGTGCTTGGGATTGCCCGGCACGGCCAGACCCCAGTCGAAGGTCGTGCGGCTGATCGAGAGATCCTCGAGCCCGCCCTTCACGAAGGAGACGATCTCGTTCTTGCGCGTCTCCGGCGAGATGAAGTCCGGGACGTCCTCGTAGAGCTTCAGCAGCCGGTCCTGATAGGAGGCGAGGCGGAAGAAATAGCTTTCCTCCTCGACCCACTCGACCGGAGTGCCCTGCCCGCCCAGCCGCGTGCCGTCGGGCTGGAGCGTCGTCTCCTCCTCGCCGTAGAAGGCCTCGTCGCGCACGGAGTACCAGCCGGAATACTTGGCGAGATAGATGTCGCCATTGGCCTCCATCCGCCGCCAGAGCTCGTCGGTCGAGACCTTGTGGTCGGGGTCCGTGGTCCGGATGAAGCGGTCGAAGGAGCAGCCGAGGGCCTGCTCCATCTCCTGGAAGCGCGCGGCGATCTTGTCGACGAATTCCTTCGGCGAGAGGCCGTTCTGTGCCGCCGTGCGCTGCACCTTCTGGCCGTGCTCGTCGGTGCCGGTCATGGCGAAGACGTCGTAGCCATCGAGCCGCTTGAAACGCGCGATCGCATCCGACGCCACCATCTCATAGGCGTGGCCGATATGCGGCGGCCCGTTGGTGTAGTGGATCGCGGTCGTCAGGTAGAATTTCGGGGCCGTGGCCATCATCTGTCCGAGAGCTTCGCTTCACGCTGCGCGCGAACGGGAAACCGCAGCCGACAGATCATGAAACAGGGTCATCACCAGCGGCCGGCGGTCGAGATTATAGGTCTCGACCTCGCGCGCCGCCTGACCCAACTTGTCCCATACCTCCGCCAGCGGTGCAAGGCGCGCCGGTTGCGCTGCAGCATGCGCGTGGAGGTGGTCCGAGATCCAGCCCTGCACCGTCTCGATCATCACGGCGAAGTCGCGTTCGCCGGCCTTGCCGGCGACATCCTCCGCGAGGGCGAGCAGGGCCGGAATGTCGACCTGCGGCAGCGCGTCGAGCCTCGCCCTCACCGCCTCGACCAGCGCCAGCGTCTCGGGATCGACATAGGTCAGCGCCCGCCTGATCGAGCCTTCGGCGAGCTTCGCCGCGCGCAGCAGCGCCGAATCGTCGAAGGGCGCTTCCATCCGCTCGAGCGCAAGGCGGCCGGCCTCGATCACGCCCGCCTCTCCCAGCGGGGCGAAGGTCAGCAGCCGGCAGCGCGAGCGGATCGTCGGCAGCATCCGCCCCGGCGCGTGCGCGACGATCAGGAAGAGCGCCCGCGGCGGCGGCTCCTCCAGCAGCTTCAGCAGCGCATTGGCGGCCGAGCGGTCCATGTCCTCGGCAGAATCGACGATGCAGACGCGCCAGCCGCCTTCGGCGGCACTGGCGCCGAAGCGGTCGATCACCCGCCGCA
The DNA here is from genome assembly GCF_057321085.1 of Allobosea sp. RIT-PG3_2. Lineage (NCBI taxonomy): Bacteria > Pseudomonadati > Pseudomonadota > Alphaproteobacteria > Hyphomicrobiales > Alloboseaceae > Allobosea > Allobosea sp. RIT-PG3_2. The sequence continues at coordinate 366,469 of NZ_JBXWCA010000005.1, forward strand.
CCGCATCGACGGGGATGTTGCTCGTATAGCTCTTGCCGTCGGGCTTCGGGATGCGCCGCAGCACATGCAGATCGGGATGCGATCGCGCCATGATGCGCCGCGTCGCCGGATCGGTTTCCGGCATGGCGAGATCGGTCTTGCCCGCGGCGCGCGCGGGAGGATCGCCGGCCGCGAGCATGAAGCGGGCGGCGCGATAGGCGAAGCTCGCCTTGCCGATGCCCTCCGGCCCGCCCAGCAGCCAGGCATGATGCATGCGGCCCGATGTGACGGCATCGAGGAAAGCCCGTTCCTGAGCCTCGTGGCCGATCAGGCCCAGCGTCTCGCGCGGATGCGGCGCAATCGGCAGCCGGTCGGGTTCGTCGCTGGTCTCTCGCATCACGTTTCCGCTTCGATGGGCAGGTGCCGACCTACGGCTTCCCAGGCGGTTTCGGCAAGCTCTTCGGCCGGGAGCGTCGCATCCAGCACGACGCAGCGCTGCGGCTCCCTGTCTGCAATGTCGAGATAGGCTTGCCGGAGATTGCGATGGAAGGCGAGCGCCTCGCCTTCGAAGCGATCGACCGCCTCTCCCGGCCGGCGACGCCTGGCGGCTCGCGCAAGGCCGATTTCGGGGTCGAGGTCCAGGATCAGGGTGAGATCGGGCATCAACCCGGCGATGGTCACCGCTTCCAGCTCGGCCAGCAGCGTCGGATCGATCTTGCCGAGCGCGCCCTGATAGACGCGGGTCGAATCGATGAATCGGTCGCAGATCACCCATTCGCCGCGATCCAGCGTCGGGCGGATCAGGCTGTCGATATGGTCGATCCGGGCTGCCGAGAACATCAGCGCCTCGGCGAAGGTGCCGTAGTCCTTTACCTGCCCGGCGAGGATCATCTCGCGAATGGCTTCCGCCTTCGGCGAGCCGCCGGGTTCGCGCGTCGTCCTGGCGGTGAAGCCGGCCTCGCCCAGGCGCGTGGCAAGCGCGCGCGCCAGCGTCGATTTGCCGGCACCCTCCCCGCCTTCGAGCGTGATGAAATATCCTCTGCTCATGTGATCCGCTCAGCTCCGGCCGAACGCTTTGCGGACCCAGCCCGTCGTCGCCTCGAACAGAGCGTCGAGCGCGCGGCTCTGCAGCGATCCGGCCTTCACCGTCTCGGCCGCGTACAGCGGAACATCCAATGTCTTGGTGTCCCCGCGCGTGACCAGGAGACGCGCCACCTCTGCGCCTTCCTGAACCGGGACCGTCAAGGGGCCGCGATAGACGATGCGCGCCGCCAGGCGTTCCGTGCTGCCCCGCGGCATCAGCAGGCTGACGGCTCCCTTGCTTCGCAGGGCGACGCGGCCTTTCTCGCCACCGTAGACGCTGGCCTCGCCGACGGTCTCGCCATCCGCAAAGAGTTGACGGCGCTCGAAGGCGCGAAAGCCCCATTCGAGCAGCTTGCGAGCTTCGCTCGCACGGTCCCGCCCCGTCTTCAGGCCATTCACCACGACGATCAGGCGCTGCCCGTTCTGCACGGCCGAGCCGACGAGACCGAAACCAGACTCATCGATATTCCCGGTCTTCAGCCCGTCGGCGCCGATATCCATCGCCAGCAGCGGGTTGCGATTCTGCTGCCGGATCTTGTTCCAGGTGAATTCGCGCTGGCCGAAGATCTTATAGAACTCGGGATAGGTCTTGATGATGTGCTCCGCGAGGAGCGCGAGCTCGCGCGCCGTGACCCGCTGCTGCGGGTCGGCCATGCCGGTCGCGTTGCGGAACACCGACTTCGTCAGGCCGAGCGCCCTCACCCGTTCAGTCATGATGCGCCCGAAGGTCGGCTCGTCGCCGGCGATGGCCTCGGCCAGGGCGATCGAGGCATCGTTGCCCGACTGCACGATGATGCCCTGCAGAATGTCGGAAAGCTTGATCCGGCTGTTGACGATGGCGAACATCGCCGAGCCGCCCGAGGGAGCACCGCCCTTGCGCCAGGCGTTTTCGGAAATGCCGATCTCGCCATCCAGCGACAGGCGCCCGGCGCCGATATCCTGGAAGGCGACGAGCACCGTCGCCAGCTTGGCCATGCTGGCCGGGACCATCAGCTCGTCGGCCGCCTTTTCGTAAAGGACGGCGCCGGTATCCGAATCGAGCAGGACAGCGAACGAAGCCTGCGACTGGAAGCTCTGTGCGTGTGCGGTGACTGAGAGACCCAGCCAGACGAGCAGGACGAGCAAGCCGTTGCCCAGCCGTCGAACCGGCGGCAGAGCCGCAGCAGACAGCTTCGCATAACACAAGGCGCTCATGCCTCGATGTGAAGCAGAGCGCCCGGTATCAGGTCAAGGGAATTGGCGTCAGTTCCGCGTCGGCGGCAGGACGGCCTGGAAAGCAAGCCTGTTGACCGGCTGGCCCTTGGCGATGGCGTTCCCGGGCGCGTTCAGCAGGCTCGCGGAAGTCCCGCGCTGCGGCGGCAAGGTCGATCGAAGCGTCGCAGGAACCGCGACCGGCTTCCCGGCGTTAGCGATGGTGTCCAGATCGAAAGGCCGGCTCGGCGGGAGCGGCGCGGCACGGACAGGCGTGGCCTCCACGGGCGTGGAGCTTGTCGAAGCGAGTGTGGCGACGATCGGAGCGGTCGGCGTAATCGTGCGGATCGTCTGCGGCGCATAGGCCTGAGTGACAGGCTGGCTCGCGACGGGAAGTGGCTCGGGCTCGGCCGGGGCCTGGGTATCGAGATCGGCGCTGCGCGAGCGTGCGGTGGCGACGGGTTCCGCGCTGGCGACCATGGTCCGCGCGCTTGTGCCCGGGATCGGGGCCGGGCTGCCATCGGTCCGCAACGTTGCGATCAGGAGGTTGTCGTCGGAGCCGGCGAGCGAGGCCTGGCCGAGATATTCCATCTTGATGCGCGCCGTGCCCAGATGGCGGAAGGCTAGCGCATCGGCGGTCTTCTGGGAGACGTCCATCAGACGGCCGCCGTGATAGGGGCCGCGATCGTTGACCCTCACGATGATCGAGCGGTTGTTCATCAGGTTCGTGACGCGCGCATAGGCCGGCAGCGGCATGGTCGGGTGCGCTGCAGAGATGCTGTTGCGGTCGTAGACCTCGCCATTGGCGGTGCGCCGGCCATGGAAGGCCTCGCCGTACCAGGACGCGGTGCCGACGGCCGTAAAGCCCGTCGGCTTCTCATAGGGCACGTAGCGCTTTCCGGCGACGGAATAGGCCTTGCCGACGAGTTGGCGGCCGCCGCCCTTCGGCACGTCTTCGCCCTCAGCGATGACGCGCGGGCTGGCGGGACCATATTTCGATTGCGGGAAAGCGCCGATCTCCTTCGACCGGCGACCGGCGACCTGATTGCCGGCGCAGTTCGCGACGAACAGCCCGGCCAGGACGACGCAGCCCAAACGCGCAATGGAAGGGACAGGAGGAGACACTGCATTCGGCCCGGCTGAGCTGGAAATCGCCTTGGACGAAGAGCTGGCGTCTCGCATCATTCTGCTCGTTCCGCTTTCTGCGCCAAAAACCACGGCTTCGCCCAAACCGCATGCACGGCTTGACCGAGTTTTCGGCCAATTCCTTTAAGGGACCGTTAAATAGCGAATGACCTGCATTCGAGGCCTCGCCGAACAGGACGTCCCTGCCTTGAGCGGGCACAAAGGTGTTCGAAAAGCGGCCCCTGTCAACCCGACGAACAGAACTTCGCCATTTTTCCACCGCGAGTGGCTTGGAGGCCACGGTCCGCCAACATGTGTTTCCAGCCGCTTGACGGCGTCCTTGGCGCCCTTTCGCCCGCAAAATGCAGCGGGAAACGCAAGCCCTCTTGCAAATCGAATGTCCGGGCGGCATTGAACGCTCACCGGAAGGGTGGCCGAGTGGTTTAAGGCAGCGGTCTTGAAAACCGCCGTGGGTGCAAGCCCGCCGTGGGTTCGAATCCCACCCCTTCCGCCATCACATCTCTAAGGCGTGGTTTTTCTGTAAGCGCATGGTATCTCAGGGAAAAGCCCCGAATCTACTGCACCGGAGTGCTGCACCCGGGCGGAGATGAGATGCTGAGCGCCTCCTGAGGGCGGCGAGGAACCTACTATTTCCGCGCCAATTATCCGGCTGCCCTGCAGGCCCCGTTCGGCGAGACCGCCTGGCGCAACGGCGCGGACATTCTCGAATGGCCAAGCGAGGAAGCCGAGCACATCCGACGCCATCTTTGGGGCTGACCGCGAAAGCGGAGGCTGGGATCGGTCCCCGCGGGGCAGCCAAGTTCACTGCGTCTGCAAAAGCCGGCGGTCGCGCCGAATCGATCGACCCCTCGCCTGATCGTGGTCCACGGGCCGCATGTCACGTCGCTACGCCTTTCGACAGCGGCGTCTGATACCGGCTGAGTGGGTTAGCGCAGGATGCGAGGCTTGAGGACGATCGCCCTGAGGCGCTTCGCGCCCCCTTTGCGGATCGCCCTCGCGACCGGATAGGAATGGATGATCCGACCGGCCATCTGCCAGATACCATTAACCCAGGATTCGCGCCGGTCGATTTAATGGCCGCCAAACACCAGCGACTGGATCGGCAGTATGAGCGCTTGAATGCGCAGTAGAAGCGCGTGAACAAGGCCCACTGCATCGACGGCGTGGAGCACGATCTTTCTCGTCGTCGAGAGCTTTCCGGAAACGATCAGTTCGTGGTTGCTGGAATAGGCATTGGCGATGCAGGTGCTGCCCGGCGTGACGCCATCCAGCCCATCGGCATAAAGTGGCTCGAGGAAGGCCAGCAGGGTGCCTGGCTTCGAGATCTGCTGCGCGTCGACCAGTTGCTCGCCAGCGCGCAACTGGCCCGCGGCAATGAAATCCTGCACATGCGTCACCACCATCGGGATGACGACCCAGGGCTTTGACATACAGGTCACCTCGGCGACCATGCCGACCTTCATGACCTGTGCCTCGATCTGCGAGAAGCCGGCCTGCAAGGCGACGCGTCCGGCCTCCTCGGGGATCAGCACGCCAGCTGGCCGCAACAGGGGATTGACGACGTCGCCGACGCGCAGCGTGAACTGCTCGATGCGTCCGTTCACCCCGGCCCTGACGATCGTCCTGTCGAGATCCGTCTGCGCCTGTGCGAGAGCGGCTTCGGCGCTCGCCTTCTCGGCCGGCAGCAGGGTCGTGATCCGGGCTTGCGCCGTCTCCTTTGCCGCGACGACGGCCGCGAGGGCGGCCTCGCGGCCGGCCGTCAGATTCTCGAGCCGTTCGATCTCGCGCCTGGCGACGATGTCATCGTTGCGGCGCCGGAGTTCCTGCTTGGTCTCAAGTTCATCGAGCGCCTGCTTGTAGGCGCTCCTGGCCTCGAGGATCTTGCTCTCGTCAGCCAGAATCTCGGCCTTGGCGACAGTGATCGCTGCCTCGGTCTCCACAATCTTGCGCCGCGCCACCTCGAGGGCCGCCTGCTGCCTGCTGCTGTCCAGCCGGAAGATCGGATCTCCCTTTGCGACGGTGCCGCTGATGCCGACATTGATCTCCGCGACGCGTCCGTTCGTCTCAGGAACGATGGGGACGGTCCGGAAGAACAGGGTAGCGTTGGTCGTGGACGGGTGGTTGTAGAAGATCACCGTGATCAGGCCGATCGTGAGCATCAGGCAGGCTGTGATGCCCCATCTCAGCTCGAACCAGACCGAATAGAAGGTGATTTCCTTGCCGAGGCGCTTACCTTGCCCATACCGCCGGTAGAGGTAATCGGGGACGATCGTCAACAGCGAGCAGACCAGAAGTTCAAGCATGCCCCTGCCCTCCTTCATGGGCGGTGGAGCCCACCTTCTCGATGGGTCTGGGGTCAGGCTGCGCTTGGGCGGCAGCATCGTCCCCTCCCGTCGAACGCGGCGCCACCCCGGCGATACGTTCGAGCGCGTGCGCCATTCTGCCGAACAGCCCCGAAAAATCCGGGATTTCGATCAAGGCGAGCAACAAGCCCGCCACCCAGAACAGATGCACGTGGGTGAAGAGGGCGAGCAGGCCTAGCACGGCCACGATCTCGAACTGCAGCTTCTGGGATTTATGCGCCATCCGCTCGGGAAGGGTGTGCAAGCGCAGGAAAAGCAGGCCCACGCCTAGCACCGCCAAGAGCAGAAACACTCCTGTGACGATCATCAGCGTGTCGGTCTCGCCCGGCGCGGTGATGAAAGCCGGCAGATGGTGCGGCGCCAAAGGGTGGAGGCCAGCTGCCATGCGAAATCCCCAATGCAGGCAAAACGTCGTACGACGGCGATCTTCGCAAAAGGTTTCGCCGAAACCATTCTGCAATTCTACGCGATCGCAAAACAACAGAATTCTAACTCTAACCGATCCAGTTCCGTGCGAAATCGAGCTCCTCGGGGCCGTTCGATTTCTGCCGTTTCGGGAGTTTTACCTTGTGTCGGCGCGGCGCCTCATACGGAATGGAGCCGAGAATATGAGAGATGACATTGAGCCGCGCCTGGCGCTTGTCGTCGGAGTGGACGGCGTACCACGGCGCCCACGACGTATCGCTGGCGCGGAACATCTCGTCGCGCGCGCGTGAGTAATCAGACCAGCGCGAGTATGACTTCAGGTCCATCGGAGAAAGCTTCCATATCTTCCTGGGGTCATTGATGCGCTCCTGCATGCGGCGCGTCTGCTCATCCTGACCGACTTCGAGCCAGTACTTCAGAAGAATCGTGCCGGAATCGACGATGGCCTTCTCGACGCCGGATACGCTCTGAAGAAACCCCTTGGCCTGGTCTTCCGTACAGAAGCCCATAACCCGCTCGACGCCCGCACGGTTGTACCAGCTGCGATCGAAGATCACGATTTCGCCCGCTGCCGGCAGATAGGGCAGGTATCGCTGGACATACATTTGCGAGCGCTCACGCTCGGTCGGGGGCGGCAGGGCGACGACCCGGAAGACCCGTGGGCTGACCCGCTCCGTGATGGCCTTGATCACACCACCCTTGCCGGCACCATCGCGCCCCTCGAAGACGATGCAGACCTTGCCGCCGGCATGCTGCGCCCATTCCTGGAGCTTGACCAACTCCTCGTGCAGGTCACGCAGCCTGCGTTCATAAGGCTTTCTTTTCAGGGGCTCGCCAGCATCGGCTTTCATGGCCGGCCTCCGTCTGCGCTAGGACCAACTGAGATAGAAAGCGACATCGCCGGGCAAGCCGCCCGGCCAGTCGATGATGATCGCGCGAAGCTTGTAATTGGCAGGCTGCAAGTGTTCCTTCCAGAACTCATAGGCTTGCCGCGGCCTTCCCGTCAGCGTCGTCGGCCAATCGGGTTCGGCATTGTTGATCGACCGGCCCTTATCCGTGCAGAGCGCGCTCGGAAAGCGCATGACGAGAACCTCCGTCTCCCCTCGCCCGGCTGCCATGCGGGTCTTGTTCGCCAGGCTCTGCTTGACCTCGGCGATCTTCTCGGGCGTTACGGCGATCTCCTTCTGCAAGGTGGCGACCAGCTTCCGGCGCGCCTCCTCGGCCTTGTCCATGGCGCCGACCATCTTGGAGGCCTTGGCCATTTCGAGGTCGGTCATGTAGGCCCGCAGATCATCGGCGGACATGAAGCTCTCGTCGGCCAGCGTGTCGGCCTTCAGGTTTTCGTGTGCGATCGACATCGCTGAGAACTCCTCTCCTGATCGCTGCTCTTGCCTGAGGTCGACCGCCTCGTGCCTGGCGCGCGGCAGAGCCGACGGGCTCAGTTTTTCTGGAAATGGAAGCCTTCGGCGAAGGTCAGCTCGACCATGTCGCCGCGCTTCAGGCGCCTGAGATCCATTTTGATATCGGGATCGACGACCTGATGGGTCCGCGGCCCCGCCGGGCCGACATAGTTCACGATCCCGGTCGCCGGATCGAAACTCTCGAAGCGCGCAGTGAGCGTCAGCGAGCGGACGACATATTTGTCCGGCAGGTTCTGGAAGGGCGGGCCGCTGACCGCTTCGGTATAGACGATGCCTGGCTTGGCCCCCTTCCTGGCGCGCCTCGCGCTAAGGACCACGCCTTCGACGCGTCGGATTTCGACCCGGTCACCGGCACGGATGTTCTGCAGGTCGCCGAAGAGTTCCGGCACCAGCACAGCCCAGCTGCGGCTGCCCTGCCGGACAACCACCATGCGTTCGGCCGGCATGACGTCGACGACCTCCACATTGAGCTGTTCGACCTCGACCGGCCCGACGCCGGCAACGATCACGGTTTGGCTGGTCACCGTGGGATAGGTGGCGCACCCCGCGACCACTGCCGCCAGCGAGACGGCGAAGATCCAGTTCATGTGCTTGGACATTGGAATTCTCCACGTTTCAAAAGCCAGGCGCGTTCAGTTTTGGCGGGGTTCTCTCGACGGAGCCTGGCGCTCGTGAAGCACTTGCCGAAGTTCGGCTTCCAGCCCGTCGATGATATGCGTGTATTCGAGACAGCGAGCGGCGGCCCCGGACTCTCCTGACTCTTGCCAAAGCCGTAGAGTGGCCTCCGCCTCGGCGAGATCTCCGCACAAGCCGCGGAAGCTTTCGCTGAACAGCACCAGTTCCTCGATGGCCTTCTTGTGCCTCGGCAGCCGTCGGATAGCTGCCTGAACGCCTGGGTCCATTGGGGCGAGCTCCCCTGCGAATGCCCACAATTAGCTGGTCGCCACCGCGGAATGGGAGTAACTAACGGGAGATTACACAGATATGGCTGCTGTTTGCGACTTGGTTCGAGCGTGGATTCTTGGTCAGGGGGGCCAATTCCATGGAACTGCCACGGTCCATCTGCCCGGATATTGATGGCTCGCGCGTTCAAAACGCGCTGGAGCCAAGCGAAATCGACGTCCGCGCAGAATTGGAGCGAATTTTAGCCAGCGCTCAGTTCAGCGTACCGGAGCGGGTACGGCAATTCCTGATCTATGTGACCAACGAGACGCTCCAAGGACGTGGGGATCGCATCAAAGCGTATTCGATCGCCGTGGAAGTCTTCGGCCGCAGCGAAAACTTCGATATTCGGAACGATCCGGTCGTTCGCATTGAGGCCGGCCGGTTACGACGGGCCCTGGAGCGTCATTACCTCCTCAGCGGAAGCGCCGACCCGGTCGTGATCGAAATTCCGAAGGGTGGCTATGTGCCCCACTTCCATTGGCGACCGAAGCCGCTGGAAAACCAGGAACATGAGCCGCAACGCCCACCTCCCGGACAGGGCGAATCCAGCCCGTCCATGGTCACGTGGCTGAACCGTTCGTGGTTCGCAGGTTGCGTGGCTGCAATGGCAGCGATCGTCGCCGTCTTGCTGATCCGCATGCCGACATCCTCGACGCCCGAGCTTTCCGGGACACGGGCTGCCCAGCCCGAGGGACCGTCCCTGGTCGTCAGGCCCTTCGCCAACCTGTCGAGAAATCCCGAACTCGATTTTTACGTGGCTGGGCTTGGTGAGGAGCTGTTGTCGCAGCTTGCGCGCTTCAAGGAGCTGACGGTGTTCGGGCGAGAGACCGCGGACACGATCTCGCCGACGGCCTCGGCGGCAGAGATCTGGCAACGGTTCGGCAGCCGCTTTGTCCTGGAAGGCGGCGTCCGCTTGTTCGAGGGCAAGCTCAGGGTGACCAGCCGCGTTCTCGACGGCGAGACGTCCGCCATCGTCTGGTCCGGTTCTTACGATGCCGATCCACAGGCCAATAATCTCGTCGACATCGAAGCGATGATAGCCTCGAAAGTCGCTACGGCGGTCGCACAACCCTACGGCATCATCTTCAGCACACCGCCACGACCGACGCAGCTACGAGGTGTGCAAAGCCTTGAAACATATCAGTGTTTATACCGCTTCTATCTTTATCGCACCGTGCTCGATCCGAGCGCGCATGCTCAGACGCGCGACTGCCTCGAGCAGATCACGGCGCGTTATCCGGAGCACGCAACCAGCTGGGCCATGTTGTCCTATATCTATCTCGACGAGGATCGCTTCCAGCTGAACCGGCGGCAGGGCCCGCCAAGCCCCACCGAACGGGCGCGAGAGGCCGCGGAGCGCGCCGTGCGCATCGATCCGGAGAATGTCCGGGCGCTACAGGCCTTGATGGCCGTCCTCTATTTCAGCAAGCAGCCGGCCGAGGCTCTCCGGATCGGCACCCGGGCGCTGCAGCTCAATCCCAACGACACGGAACTGCTCGCGGAGTTCGGCAGCCGGGTGGCACAGGCCGGGGACTGGCCGCGTGGCGCGGCTCTCATCGAGGAGGCATTGTCAAAGAACCCCGGTCATTCCGGCTATTATACCGGGCTCCTGGCTCTGGCCGCCTATATGGAAGGAGACGATATACGGGCCGCCGATCTGATCCGGCGCGCCAACCTCCGCCAGTTCTCGATCTATCATTTCGTCGCTGCCCTCATCTTCTCGCGCCTGGGACTACAGGCGGAGACCGCCCAATCGCGGGCCGAATTCCTGAAGCTGCGGCCGGATTTCTTCAAAGATTTCGACGCGGAACTCGATGCGCGCAACTTCAATGCGCGCGATCGCGCCATCCTGCGGCGCGGCGCAATTCAGGCCGGCTTTCCGGTGCGATCGAGCCTCGTCGCAGAAACCAAGTAGCGGTCGAAATCTGCCGCTACCGGCAGTAGCAGCCAGCGCGCTGCGCACGTAGCCAACTGTAACTTACTACCCGCGAGGCCGTTTGCGGCATTGATTGATCCCCCAAGGGAACTGCGCGGGTAGCCAGACATGCCCCCCTCATCAACGAGAACGCCTGAGCCAGCGCGGCTCACGGCCTACCGGTTCTGGTCGTCTCGACAAGGGCGTTCGGAACGGAACGCACCGACTGCCAAGCCGAGCTTACGCAAGATGCGGAGGCCTTTATGATCGTAGTGAACCGTCGCCTTTGCCTGTTCGCCCTGATCATGGCGGCAGCTCCGTTGCAGGTTGCGCGGTCGCAAACGAGCGGCATCCAGGGAGCCTGGATCGAGGAAGGGACGCCTTGTGCCAGCGTTTTCGTGCCTACCAAGAATGCGGTTGACTTCAAGCGGCCTGCAAGCGCCTTCGCGCCGGCTTTCATCATCGCGCCTCGGCGTCTCTCGACTCCCCTGGCGAACTGCCGGGTCGTCGGGGTCATCCCGAGCGGAGAGCGAAAGATCGTTCGGCTCAGCTGCACGACTTCGATCGCAACAGACTCTGCCCGCGTCATACTCGCTCCCTCTAACGATGGCGGCCTTTATCGCTTCAACGCCGTGGATGGCGGCATCACGTCGAGATACCGCCTTTGCAATCGGGACGCTTTGAAATCGCCCTAGAATCGCAAGCACTCTCCGGCGGCCCCGCCGAGTGCGGGCGCCGGCATGGAATTCGAGGGAATAGCCATGTCAGATCTCATCTATGTCGTGGACGGTGACACGGAATCTCACAGCGGGGTCGACGGCCTGCTCCGGGCCTGCGGCTATCGGACAAAGGCCTATGGCAGCACGGACGAGATTCTCGAGCAGATGCCGGGGCAAGACAGTGCAGGCTGCATCGTCATCGACGTGCAGCGTCGCGACAACGCGGCGCCCGATCTCTTCGATCGCCTGAGCAAGGCCGGATCGAACCTGCCCGTCATTTTCCTCGCCGAGCATAGTGACGTTCGGGCCGGCGTGCGGGCGATCAAAGCCGGCGCCGAGGATTTTTTCACGAAGCCGGTGCCGTGCGAGGAATTCATCGGAGCCATCGCTCGCGCGATCGCGCGGCATCGCCTGACCAACGAGCAGGACAGCTGGCTTCAGGACGCGATGGCGCGGCTCAAGATGTTGACCCGGCGCGAGCGCCAGGTCTTCGACCTTGTCGTGCGCGCCAAGATGAACAAGCAGGTCGCCTTCGAGCTCGGCACGACTGAGCGAACGGTGAAAGCCCACCGTCACAACCTCATGGAGAAGATGCAGCTCCGCTCGGTGGTCGAACTCGTATCCTGTGCCGAACGGCTCGGCCTCCTCAAGCCCAGTAGTATCTAGACCGGGGCGTCTCCGGCCGGCTCCGCCCACAAGGGCGAGCGGGTGAAACATTGGGCTAGAGTATTTGCTCCGGCTTGGGACGGCCGGATCTTTCCCCTGCGAGCGCGCGGACCGCATCCTCGAGATCCTCGAACACTGGCGTCCCCTCCGGCCCTTCAAAGAAACCTGCGCGCCTCAGGATCTCCCGGGGCTCGTTGTGCAGTTCCGCCAAAGCGAGCTTCAGGCCCTTCGCGGCCAGACTCGGCCGCAGGCCTCCGAGCATGGCGGCAGCCGTCGAGTCGATCTGCGCGATTGCGCTCGCATCGAGCACCAGCCACCTCGTGTCCGGGGGAGCATTCTCCGCGATGCTCTCGAAACGGGAGCGGACATGATCCGCGTTGAAGAACAGAACGCTGCCCTGGACCATGAACAGCACGAGCCCGGGTAGAGGCACGGCATTCGCCGTCCGGTGAAGTTTGTAGAACCCCGGCCGGCCAGGGATGCGGCCGAGCAATGCATCACGCGGACGCATCTCCTTGAGAAGGACATGGAGCAACGTGCCCGCAATGGCGATGACGACACCGTTGAGCACGCCCAGGCTGATGGCGCCCCACATGCTGATGAGGGCGAAGGCGAACTCCATGCGGCTGACCCGCCAGATTTCCCGAAGACCCGAGACATCGATCAGGTTCAGGGCGGCGAAGGCCAGGATCGCGCCCAGCGCGGGATTGGGCAGAAGGCGCAGCGCATCGTTGAAGTAGAGCAGCAGTACCGTCAAAGCTAAGGCCGCCACCAGCCCGGAAAGCTGCGACCGGCCGCCGGCGGAGATATTAATCGCCGTGCGCGAATCCGACACCGTGATCGGAAAGCCGCTGAACAGGCCGGAGAAGATGTTGGCGGCACCCAGCCCCGCCAGCTCCCGGTCGGCATCGACCTCGAACTTGTCCTTCGCCCCGAAACTGCGCGCTGCGACAAGACCCGAGCTGACCCCGACCAGCCAGATCGCCCCGGCTCCAAGCAGGAGATCCTTGACGGGCAGCCCGGTCACATCGGGAAGGGATAGCGCGGGCATCGTGCTCGGCAGCGCTCCGATCACCTTCATGCCGCGGCCCGCGAGATCGAACAACGCCGACATCAGCCCCGCAACGACGACCACGAGCAGAGGCCCAGGAACTGGCGACCGAAAGCGCGCCGACAGCACGAGCAACAGGAACATCGCACCGGCGAACAGAACCGACGGCCAATGGATCAGGCCCGCTTTCTTGACGATCTCGAGCAGCGGGAGCACGAGCCCGTCGGCTTCGATGCGTACGCCGGTCAATCGCCCGATCTGGCCGATGAGGATGGAGACCGAGATGCCGCAGATGAAGCCGATCAGGATCGGGCGCGAGAGGAACGAGGCCACGACGCCGAGGCTGAGCTTGCTGCCGAGGATGCACAGTACGCCGACCATCAGTGCGAGCGCGGCCGCGGCGGCGACGCGATCAGTCGGGCTGTCCAGCGGGAGGTTCGCAAGTGTGGCGGCCAACACCGTCATGGTCGGCGCGTCTGGCCCTACGACTATCTTCCGAGACGGCCCGAACAGCGCATAGCCCACCAGCGGCAGGATGCTCGCATAGACGCCGGTCTCCGCGGGGAGGCCGGCAATCGCGGGGTAAGCGACAGCACTGGGAATGGCCACAGCCGCCACGGCGAGGCCCGCCGTGATGTCGAAGCGCAGCCATTGCAGGCTGTATCCCCGCAGGCCGCTCGGAACCGGGAGCCTGTCAATCATCGGCATCTCTCCGGGCCGGTGTCCGCAAACGGCGCGGGAAAGCTCGACAAGGACCCGTGGCATGCCGCAGTTGGCTTCTCGCGCTTGTCGCGCGGGCCTGCCATGGGTTCCTACGGCTTTTCGGGCGTCACCTTCTCCCAGCCCTTGCCTGGGTCGAAGCTCCGCATGCGGGCCGCAATGCTCCGCGTGTCGGGGCCGAGATCCTTCTGATACAGCGTTCCGGCGTGGCTGATCATGAAGCTCGTCAACCCTGAGCGCGCATACTCGGCCGGGTAGGCCAGCAGGCCGAACCCGCCGATCATCTTGCCTCCCGCAATGTAGTCGACCGCTCCTCCGGGAGCGGCGGGGCCCTGGCTCTTCAAGATCTTGAAATAGTAGCCATGGAAGGGTTGCCGCGTCTGCGCGGCTACATAGCCTTCGGCTGCCGCCCGGCCGGCGAGTTCGCCCAGCGGGCTCGGCGCCTCTCCCGATGCAGTGGGCCAGTAAAGGCCGTCATGGGTTTCCGGTTGGCTGACGATCCGTTGCGCATAGGTGCCGACGGGTTGGCCGTCATGGCTTTGGGATGCGTATTCATATTGGGCGTCGAGAACCGCAAGGGAGGTCTGCATGGCGGCAAGCTCGTTCTGACCGATGCGCCGCGCAACCATTTCACGGCGCCCTGCTTCGACCAGGAACGTCCAGCCGCCGCGTGTCTCGACCATCGGGATCGGGAAGGGAAACGAGTCCGGCCCGACCAGAAGCGTTGCCGTCCGGCCGGTCTCAACGATCGAATGCCGGGCATCGTAGGCTGCGACGAAACGTTCACGACCATTCGAATCGCGCACCGGGTCACCGGAGGTGACGATATCCCGACCATACAGGCCAAGAATTGAATACAGGCGCGTCGCTTTGCTCTCACGCAACGCTGTCACCAGCGCCGCGGCGGCTTCGGTTGGCGACACGAAAACTTCCTGCGCCCTTGCAGGCGAAGTGATTGCAACGAGTCCTGCCGCGCCCCCGCAAAGCAGCCGCGAGAGGAGATGCAAGGCTATCAGCCCTCTGATCATGGCACTGCATCCTGTTGTATGCGCCTGGAGAAAGCCGCGGAGGGCTTCACTCCCCGCTCTTCCCGGCGGGAATCCGCGAACCCGAAGCTTTCCACTGGTCGAGGGTTTGGAACGGGATGCCGATCTGCCGGTAATCCACCCGCAGATAGCCATCGGCGGCGCGCCATACGGCTGACGGTGCCACACGCTGAACTTCCTGCGCGATCACGCCGACATAGGTCATCCTGGAGCCGCCATACTCGAAACGATAGAAGCCGAGCCCGCTGTCCGTGTGCCCGAGCAGCACCACATGGTTCTTGAGCTGGATGTCGGATCGGCGCCCACCGCCACCGCCACCACCGCCGCCCCCTCGACCTCCGCCTCCGCCGCGCGACATCTGGGCACCGCCGCCGCGCATGGCGCCACCGCCGGCATGCATCGCACGGCCGCCTCCGCCCGGCGCGCGTGCCATGCTCGCATGCCCGCGCTGTGACTGGAGGTTCGCGGCCCGGCCCGGCTGCATGTCGCCGAACGCGCTGTCGCGTGTCGGCCCGGGACGCCCTGCTCC
>NZ_JBXWCA010000006.1:0-364090 GCF_057321085.1 Allobosea sp. RIT-PG3_2
CCAGAGGCTAGAGGGCGAGGCTTCCGGAAACGACGCCCGCGCCAATCGCGCGGGGCTTGATCGTCTCGCGGCCGGGGCGAACCCGGCCGCGGAAACAAGATGGGTCGCCGGAACTCAGGCCGCAACCTGAAGGTCGACGTCGATGTTGCCCTTCGTCGCGTGCGAGTAGGGGCAGACCACATGGGCCTTCTGGACGAGGTCCTCGACCACGGCCTTGTCGACGCCGGGCACGGAGATTGTCAGCTTCACGGCGATGCCGAAGCCCTGGCCGTCGTCGCGCGGGCCGATGCCGACATCGGCCGAGACCTTCGCCTCGTCGGGGATCTTCACCTTCTCCTTGCCGGCGACGAATTTCAGCGCGCCGAGAAAGCAGGCGGAATAGCCAATCGAGAAGAGCTGCTCGGGATTCGTGCCTTCGCCGCCGCCGCCACCAAGTTCCTTCGGGGTGTTCAGGACGAGCTTGACGTTGCCGGTGTCAGTCGCGGCCTGGCCTTCGCGGCCGCCGGTGGCGGAACCATGAGCGGTGTAGAGGATTTTCATGGGAGGGCTCCTTCTCTGTGGGGTCAACCAATGCCTGCTATTTAGATTGTGCACAATTAGATTGTCAACAATTAATTTGTGACTCGCTGCGCTTTCATGTAAACGCTGGTCATCCCGGACGCAGCGAAGCGCAGATCCGGGATCCAGGCCTGAACCTTGAGCGGACGCGCTCCGGCATGAGTCCCGGGTCAAGCCCGGGATGACGGCGTGATTCCGTGCAGAATCGACAGCTCCGGGAAATGAAGCGGGCGGTTGATTAGGAGGCTGCTTTCAGGTTGCGTGGGAATGACGGTGCAAGAGGGCGCGATGGCACAGCGGGATGAAGCCAGGGACGGCATGTCGCGGCTGGAGCAGCAGCTCTGCTTCGCGATCTATCAGGCCGGCCACGCTTTCAACCGGGCGTATCGCCCGATCCTGGCCGAGCTCGGGCTGACCTATCCGCAATATCTCGTGATGCTGGTGCTGTGGGAGCAGGACGGACTGACGGTCAAGGAGCTCGGCGAGAAGCTGATGCTCGATTCCGGCACGTTGACCCCGCTGCTGAAGCGCCTTGAAGGCGCCGGGATCATCCGGCGCGAGCGCGACGCCCGCGACGAGCGCCAGGTCCGTATCCGCCTCGCCGAAAAAGGCGAGGGGATGCGCGTGCAGGGGCGCTGCGTGCAGGACGCGATCGGCCAGGCGCTGGGCCGGACGGCTCAGGACGCCGCAAGGCTGCGCGACCAGCTCGATCTCGTCCGCGATGCGCTGCTGACGGCATCCAAGGACGGCTGAGCGTTCCGAGGCCCGGCACTCCCGCAACGCAGAAGCTCCGGCATCTCGTATTGCCGGAGATGCTCGGGGCAAGCCCCGGCATGACGCGCCGCGGCGCCTGATATTTTTTCTCCGTCCATTTGTCGTCTGCTGCGGCCTCGCCCGCAGCGGCACAAGGCGGATTCCACATGGTTTACGGATACTTAACCTTAACGAGCTGTGATGGCGGAGAGTCCTTGCAGGTGCGGTTCCGTGCCTGTGATTCCATTGACGCCCATAATGGCCCATGCTATCCCAAATCATCCCGTCGAAGCCGGCAGGCAATCCAAGGGTCAGGCTCCGTGTGCCGCGCGGATTTTGGCTTGCAGGCGTGCTTTGCCCGCTTCGACGGAGGGATTTTTCGCCGCCCGCCTCGGTGCGCCGCGGCGTCGTGAAGAGCAGGCCGGGAGGCGGCGTTGATGGACCGCTTCGTCTCGAACTTCACCAATCGCCTCGACGCCAAGGGGCGCGTTTCCATTCCTTCGAGCTTTCGGGCCGTCCTGGCCAAGGACGGGTACGAGGGGCTCTATGTCCATCAGGCGCTCGATCTGCCGGCGCTGGATGCCGGCGGCAACGCGCTGCGGGCGACGATCGACGACATCCTCGCGCGCTTCTCGCCGTTCTCCGACGAGTGGGAGCTGCTCTCGACGGCGCTCAACGGCACCTCGGAGGTGCTGAAGGTCGATACGGAGGGGCGGATGGTGCTGAGCGAGGCGCTCAGGGCGCATGCCGGCATCGGCGATACCGTGACCTTCGTGGGGCACGGGCACAAATTCCAGATCTGGGAGCCGGAACGGTTCCGCGCACATCTCGATGCGGCGCGGACGCGGCTTCGCGACGTCAAGCGCACCCTGGGTGGCTTGGGGGTTCCAGCCGGAGGCGCGGGCACATGACGGATCATGGCGACCGTTCCGGTGCGGCCATTAGCGGACCGGTTCGTCATGTGCCCGTGCTGCTGGCCGAGGTGCTGGAGGCGCTCGCCCTGCGGCCCGGCGGGCGCTATCTCGACGGCACCTTCGGCGCTGGCGGCTACACGAAGGCGATCCTCGACGCGGCGCCGGATGCGGTCCTGCTCGGGCTCGACCGCGACCCGAGCGCGATCGCCGGCGGGGCGGACCTCGTCGCGGCGATGGCCGGGCGATTGACGCTGTCGCAGGCCTGCTTCGGCGAGCTGGCCGAGGAGGCCGAGCGCTTCGGAATGACGCCGCTCGACGGCGTCGTACTCGATATCGGCGTCTCCTCGATGCAGATCGACCAGGCCGAGCGCGGCTTCTCGTTCCGCTTCGACGGGCCGCTCGACATGCGCATGAGCGGGGCAGGGCAGAGCGCCGCCGACATCGTCAACGAGGCCGAGGAAGGGCTGCTCGCCAACATCTTCTATCACTATGGCGAGGAGCGCCGCTCCCGCGCCGTGGCCCGCGCCGTGATCGAGGCGCGCCGCAAGGCGCCGCTGGCGACGACAAAGCAGCTCGCCGACCTCGTCGCCGGGATCGTGCGGGGCGAGCCGGGCGGGGCCCATCCGGCGACGCGCGTCTTCCAGGCGCTGCGCATCGCAGTCAATGACGAACTCGGCGAGCTGGTGCGGGCGCTGCATGCGGCGGAAGCCGTGCTGAAGCCCGGCGGGCGGCTGGTCGTCGTGACCTTCCATTCGCTGGAGGACCGCATCGTCAAGCAGTTCTTCGCCGAGCGCTCGGGCCGCGTGCCGTCCGGCTCGCGCCATGCGCCGGCCGTGGCCTCCGAACAGCCGACCTTCCGGCTGATCAGCAAGGGCGCCATCGCGCCTTCCGAAGCCGAGATGCGGGCCAATCCGCGGGCGCGCTCGGCCAAGCTGCGCGCCGCAGAGCGCAACGAGGCGCCGGCGCGCCGGGCCGATGCCGGGCTCGTCGCGCTCTCCACCGTTCCCGACCCGCAGCCGCGCCGGAGACCCTGAGCGTGATCAAGCTCCTGCATGTCATCGCCATCGGCGCGCTGGTCTCCTCGGCGGTCTATGCCTACTCGATCAAATACGAAACGACGCTGGCGGCCGAGCATCTCCAGAAGCTCAAGGGCAAGACCCAGCGCGAGCGCGACGCGATCCAGGTGCTCAAGGCCGAGTGGCAGTTCCTCAACCGCCCCGACCGCGTCCAGGCGCTGGCCGAGCGGCATCTCGACCTGCAGCCTTTCGTCGTGACGCAGGTGGTGAAGCCGTCCGACATCCCCAATCGCGGCCCGAAGGTCGACACCATCGGCCGCAAGCTCGCGGATCTCGGGCTCGGCGTGCCGACCGAGACGCCGAAGAACGCCAAGTCGAGCGCGACGACGCCGGGACCGATGCCATGACCGAGCCGACACCGAACGGGGCGCCGATGGAGCAGCAGGGCGAGGCGGCCGAGACCATCACCAAGCGCGCGCGCCTTGCCTGGCTGCGCGACGTCTTCCGCATGAGCGGGGAGAAGAGCCAGCCCCGCGTCGGCCTCGTCATCCTCGGCTTTTCCGCCCTGTTCATCGCGATCACCGGCAGGCTCGTCATGCTTGGGGCGCTGCCGAACGAGCAGGTCGGCCTGCGCCGCGCGACCTCCACCGCCATTTCCGCCGCACGCCCCGACATCGTCGACCGCAACGGCGAGGTGATGGCCACGGACATCCGCACGGTCTCGGTCTTCGCCGAGCCGCGCAAGATCCTCGACAAGGACGAGGCGACCGAGCTGCTGACGGCCGTGTTGCCGGACCTCGACGCCAAGGATCTGCGCGACAAGCTCAACACCAAGAAGGGCTTCGTCTGGGTCAAGCGCGAGATCACGCCGCGCCAGCAGGCCGAGGTGCACCGGCTCGGCATCCCCGGCGTCGGCTTCGTGCCCGAGAACAAGCGCGTCTATCCCAACGGCACCGCCGCCGCCCATGTGCTCGGCTTCGCCAATATCGACAATGTCGGCATCGCCGGCATGGAGAAATACATCGACTCGCAGGGGCTGCAGGACCTCAACGGCGCCGGGCTCGCGACGGAAGCCTCGGACCTCAAGCCGGTCCAGCTCTCGATCGATCTGCGCGTGCAGCATCTGCTGCGCGACGAGCTCTTCAAGGGCATGGAGCGCTTCAAGGCCATCGCGGCGGCCGGCGCGATCATCGACGTGACCACGGGCGAGGTGATCGCGCTCGCCTCGCTGCCGGATTTCGACCCGAACAACCCGGTCGACGCGCTGGAGAAGGACCGCATCAACCGGATGAGTGTCGGCGTCTACGAGATGGGCTCGACCTTCAAGGCGCTGACCATCGCGATGGCGCTCGATTCCGGCAAGGCCAACATCAATTCGAGCTATTCGACCGCCGGCGGCATGATGCGGTTCGGCCGCCAGGTCATCAAGGAATACCACGGCACCGGCCGCACGCTGACGGTGCCCGAGGTCTTCCTGCACTCGTCGAACATGGGCTCGATCAAGATGGCGCTGGCCGTCGGCGTCGAGGGCCACAAGGCGTTCCTGCGGAAGATGATGCAGCTCGACCGGATGACGACGGAGCTGCCGGAAAGCGCAGCCCCGATCGTTCCGCAGCGCTGGGGCGAGATCAACACCGCGACCATCGCCTTCGGCCACGGTCTCGCGGTGGCGCCGCTGCAGGCGCTCTCCGCCGTCGCCGCGCTGGTCAATGGCGGCTATCTGATGAAGCCGACCTTCCTGAAGCGCTCCGAGGAGGATGCGCGCAAGGTGGCGACCCGGGTGATCAAGCCGGAGACCTCCGAGGCGATGCGCTTCATCATGCGGCTCAACGGCGAGAAGGGTTCGGCTCGCAAGGCCGACGTTCCCGGCTACTTCGTCGGCGGCAAGACCGGCACGGCCGAGAAGGTCATCAACGGCCGCTACGCCAAGAACAAGAACTTCACGACCTTCACGGCGATCGCGCCCTCCGACAAGCCGAAATACCTCTTCCTCGCGATCTATGACGAGCCGAAGGGTTATGCCGAGAGCGGCGGCTATTCGACCGCGGCCTGGAATGCCGGCGTGACCACCGGCAGGGTGATCGAGCGCGCGGCACCGATCCTCGGGCTCAACCCGCGCTTCGACCCGCCGCCCTCGCCCTTCCCGCTGATGGCGAAGCTGGGGGCCTGGGGTTCGCGGTGACATCTTGACGGCGCCGCTGCCGCGCCGTCATTCCGGGGCAGGCCGCAGGCCTGAGCCCGGAACCAAGAAACACAGGACGATCAGGATCAGCCGGTGCGCTTCGACATACCAGGGTATCGGTTCTGGGTTCCGGGCTCTTCGCTTGCGCGAAGCCCCGGAATGACGGAGGTCGCATGAGTTCGATGACCGGATACAGCCTCGGAGACCTCTTCCCCGAGACCTTCGAGGCCGAGGCTGCCAGCCAGCAGGTGCACGGCGTCGCCTTCGACAGCCGCAAGGTGACGGGAGACGACGTCTTCGTCGCGCTCGCCGGCGCAAAGGCGGATGGCGCGCGCTTCATCATGGATGCGGTGGGGCATGGCGCCGTCGCGATCGTTTCGGGCGGACCGCGCCCGGCGGACCTGCCGGCCGGCGTCGCCTTCGCGCAGGTCGACGACCCCCGGCTCGCGCTGGCGCTGGCCGCCGCGAAGGTCCATCCGCGCCAGCCGGAAACGATCGTGGCGGTGACCGGCACCAGCGGCAAATCCTCGGTCGCGGACTTCACGCGGCAGATCTTCCAGGCGCTCGGCCATGAGGCGGCGAGCGTCGGCACCATCGGCGTGGTGACGCGCAAGGGCGCCGATTACGGCTCTCTGACGACGCCCGATCCGCTCTCGCTGCACGCCTCGCTCGACAAGCTGGCGGGCGAGGGCATCACGCATCTCGCCATGGAGGCGTCCTCGCACGGCCTCGACCAGCGCCGGCTCGACGGCGTCAGGCTGAAGGCGGGCGCCTTCCTCAATCTCGGCCGCGACCATCTCGACTATCACCCGAGCGTCGAGGACTACCTCGCCGCCAAGCTCCGGCTCTGGACGCTGCTGCCGGCCGGCGCGCCGGTCGTGATCAACCGCGACGAGCCCTATGCGGGAGAGGCGGCGCAGGCCGCCGAGGCAGCGGGGCATCCGGTGCTCGGCATCGGCCGCAAGGGTGAGACGCTGACACTGCTCGCCAACGAGCGCGAGGGCTTCTCGCAGCGCCTGACGGTCGGCTTCGACGGGCAGAAACTCTCCGTCGCCCTGCCGCTGGTCGGCGATTTCATGGCCGGCAATGCGCTGGTCGCCGCCGGGCTCGCCATCGCGACGGGCGCGGACAAGGCGGCGGCGCTGCAGGCGATGGCCGGGCTCACCGGCGTCGCCGGACGGCTCGAACGCGTCGGCGAGGCGAATGGCGGGCTTGTCGTCGTCGATTATGCCCACAAGCCCGATGCGCTCGCGGCCGTGCTCACGACGCTGCGCCCCTATGCGACCGGGCGGCTGATCTGCGTCTTCGGCTGCGGCGGCGACCGCGACAAGGGCAAGCGGCCGCTGATGGGCGCGATCGCGGCCGAGAAGGCCGATATCGCTATCGTCACCGACGACAATCCGCGTAGCGAGGACCCGGCGACCATCCGGGCCGAGATCATGGCCGCCTCGCCAGAGCTTTCCGAGATCGGCGACCGCGAGGAGGCGATCCGCGCCGCCGTGAAGATGCTCAAGCCTGGGGATTTGCTGGTCGTGGCCGGAAAAGGCCATGAAAGCGGCCAGATCATAGGCGACCGCACGCTACCCTTCTCCGATCACGACGTGGTCCGGAAAGCGCTATCGGAGATCAAGTGATGAGCGCCCCGCTCTGGACCGGAGACAAGCTGATCGCGGCGCTGGGCGCGCGACCCGAAGGTGCTGTGCCGCCTGTCGTGACCGGCGCGTCGATCGACACCAGGACGCTCGAGCCGGGCGACGTCTTCTTCGCCATCAAGGGCGAGGCCCGCGACGGGCATGACTTCGTCAAGGGCGCGCTCGACAAGGGCGCGGCGCTGGCCGTCATCGACGAGGAGCACGCGGCAGAGTTCGCCGGGGCCGGCGCGCTCGCCATCGTGCCCGACGTGCTGAAGGCGATGGAGCAGGCCGGCACCGCGCGCCGGGCCGAACTCAAGGCCGGCATCGTCGCCGTCACTGGCTCGGTCGGCAAGACCGGCACCAAGGAGGCGCTGCGCCTCGTGCTCTCGCGGCAGGGCAAGACCCATGCGCCGGTCGCCTCCTACAACAACCATTGGGGCGTGCCTCTCACGCTCTGCCGGACGCCTGCCGATATCGCCTATGGCGTCTACGAGATCGGGATGAACAGCCCCGGCGAGATCGTGCCGCTGGCGCGGATGGTGCGCCCGCAGGTCGCGATCATCACCACGATCCAGCCGGTGCATCTCGCCGCCTTCGCTTCGCTGGAGGGGATCGCCGAGGAGAAGGCCGGCGTCTTCTGGGAACTTGAAAAAGGCGGCACGGCCATCGTCAACGCCGACATCCCGCAATCGGAGCTGCTGCGCGATATCGCCAAGTCCGGGCCGGCCGGGCGGATCATCACCTTCGGCGAAAGCCCGGATGCCGATGTCCGGCTGATCTCCTGCGCGCTCAAGCCGGACCTGTCCGTGGTCGAGGCCCGCGTCTTCGGCGAGCCCGTCACCTATCGCCTCGGCAGCCCGGGCAAGCATATCGTGCTGAACTCGCTCGGCGTGCTCGCCGTCGTCCATGCGCTCGGTGCCGATCTCGCGCTGGCCGCGCTCGCGCTCGGCGACCTCAGGCCGCCGGCCGGGCGCGGGGCGCGGCAGATCCTGCAGGCGCGGGGCGGCGCGATCACGCTGCTCGACGAGAGCTACAACGGCAACCCCGCCTCGATGCGCGCCGCGATCGAGAATCTCGGTCGCTTGCCGGTGGAAGGGCGCGGCCGGCGCATCGCCGTGCTCGGCGACATGCTGGAGCTCGGACCGAGCGGCGGCGACCTCCATCGCGATCTCGCCGAGCCCCTCGTGGCCAACACGATCGACAAGGTCTTCGCCTGTGGCCCGCTGATGAAAGGGCTCTATGAGAGCTTGCCTTCCGCCATGCGGGGGGCTTATGCCCCCGGGGCGAGCGAACTGGAACCGCTCGTGCTCGATGCGATCCGCGCCGGCGATGTCGTCACGGTCAAGGGTTCGCTCGGCTCGCGCATGGGGCCGATCGTCAAGGCGATCCTCGCGCGCTTCCCCGCCATGCCTGCCGAAGACTGACCCTGAGAGCGGGATGCGAAAAAGTGGAAGCCGGTTTTTCGCACCAATCCCACTCTCATCTTTTGGAATCGATCACGTTTTATGATTTGGGATCGAATCGATCCAAAATCATCGTGATTTAAGAGAATCAATCAGCATGCTCGTCTGGCTCGCCGACTTCTCCGGCACCTTCCCGATCCTGAACGTCTTCCGCTACATCACCTTCCGGGCTGGTGGGGCTACGGCGACGGCGCTGCTCTTCGTCTTCTTCTTCGGCCCGGCGGCGATCTCCTGGCTCAGGATCAAGCAGGGCAAGGGGCAGCCGATCCGCACCGACGGCCCCGAATCGCATCTCGCCAAGCGCGGCACGCCGACCATGGGCGGGCTGATGATCCTGGGCGGGCTCTTCGCCGCGACGCTGCTCTGGGGCAATCTGCGCAACCCCTATGTCTGGATCGTGCTCGGCGTGACGTTCTGCTACGGCGCCATCGGCTTCTATGACGACTATCTCAAGGTGACCAAGCAGTCGCATAAGGGCTTCTCGGGCAAGGCGCGCATCGCGATCGAGGTCGTGGTCGCGCTGATCGCCTGCTACCTCGTGATGCAGACGCAGCCGCCGGCGATCTCGTCGGGCTTCGCCATGCCGTTCCTCAAGGACGCGATCATCCCGCTCGGCATCCTGTTCCCGCTGGTGACGGCCTTCGTCGTGGTCGGCGCCGGCAATTCGGTGAACCTGACCGACGGGCTCGACGGGCTCGCCATCGTGCCGGTGATGATCGCGGCCGGCACCTTCGGCTTCATTTCCTATCTCGTCGGTAACGCGATCTTCGCCAACTACCTGCAGATCAACCATGTGCCGGGCTCGGGCGAGCTTGCGGTGATCTGCGGCGCAGTGATCGGCGCCGGCCTCGGCTTCCTCTGGTTCAACGCGCCGCCGGCGCAGATCTTCATGGGCGATACCGGCTCGCTCGGCCTCGGCGGCCTGCTCGGCACCATCGCGGTCGCGACCAAGCACGAGATCGTGCTGGCGATCGTCGGCGGTCTGTTCGTCGTCGAGGCCCTCTCGGTCATCATCCAGGTCGCCGTGTTCAAACGCACGGGCAAGCGCGTCTTCCTGATGGCGCCGATCCACCACCATTTCGAGAAGCTGGGCTGGACCGAGCCGCAGGTCGTGATCCGCTTCTGGATCATCTCCGTCGTGCTGGCGCTGGTCGGCCTCTCCACGCTCAAGCTGCGCTGACATGACCCCCGTCACGGTCTTCGCCGGGCGCAAGGTCGCCCTGTTCGGCCTCGGCGGCTCGGGGCTCGCCACGGCACGCGCGCTCAGGGCCGGCGGCGCGGATGTCGCGGCCTGGGACGACAACGAGACGAGCCGCGACAAGGCGGCGGCCGAGGGCATCGCCGTCGTCGATCTCGCCAGCGACGATTGGTCGGGCTTTGCCGCCTTCGTGCTCTCGCCCGGCGTGCCGCTGACGCATCCGGAGCCGCACTGGACCGTGGCGAAGGCGAAGGCTGCGGGCGTCGCGATCATCGGCGATGTCGAATTGTTCTTTCTGGAGCGGGCCAGGATCGCGCCAGGCTCTCCGGTCGTCTGCATCACCGGCACCAACGGCAAGTCGACGACGACGGCGCTGAGCGCGCATGTGCTGAAGCAGGCCGGGCGCGACGTGCAGATGGGCGGCAATATCGGCACTGCGGTGCTGGCGCTGGAGCCGCCCGCGGCCGGGCGCGTCCACGTCATCGAGTGCTCGAGCTACCAGATCGACCTCGCGCCATCGCTTAAGCCCACGGTCGGCATCCAGATGAACCTGACGCCGGATCATCTCGACCGGCACGGTTCGCTGGAGAATTATGCGGCGATCAAGGAGCGGCTGGTCGCCGCGGCCGATATCGCCGTCGTCGGCGTCGACGATGAGGCCTCCAAGCAGATGGCGCGCCGCCGCGCCGCGGGGGGCCGCCCGCTCGTCAAGATCAGCGGCGAGCAGCCGCTCGACGAAGGCGTCTTCGCCGGCGTCACCGCCAATCACGGCCGGCTCGATACCCGCATCGTCGAGGTCAAGGACGGCAAGCCCAAGGTCGTCGCCAATCTCGCCGGCATCGGTTCCTTGCGCGGTTCGCACAACGCACAGAACGCGGCGGCGGCCTTCGCCGCCTGCTCGGCAGTAGGCTTGAGCGCCGAGGAGATCGAGGCCGGCTTCAAGAGCTATCCGGGTCTCGCGCATCGCATGGAGGAGCTCGGCCGGATCGGCCGCGTCGTCTTCATCAACGACTCCAAGGCGACCAATGCGGATTCCACGGAAAAGGCGCTGACCTCCTTCCGCGACATCTTCTGGATCCTCGGCGGCAAGGCCAAGGATGGCGGCATCGAGTCCCTGCGCCGCTATTTCCCGAATATCGCCAGGGCCTATCTGATCGGGGCCGCGAGCGATCTCTTCGCCGCGACCTTCGACGAGGATGGGCGTGTCACCTATGAGCGCAGCGTCACTCTCGACCAGGCGGTGGCTGACGCGACGCGCGATGCGCTCGCCAAGCCGGGCGAGGGCGAGATCGCGGTGCTGCTCTCGCCGGCCTGCGCCTCCTTCGACCAGTTCCCGAATTTCGAGGTGCGCGGCGACACGTTCCGCAAGCTTGTCGCAGCGCTGCCGGGTTTCGAGCCCTTCGGGGCACCCGGAAAATCTACCGCTCCGTAGAGCCTGCTGATGTGAGCCGGAAAAGCGTGCTCATCCCGGGCTTGACCCGGGATCCATGCCGGAACTGTTCAGGCATGGATCCCGGATCTCCGCTTCGCTGCGTCCGGGACGACGGCACGGACGTTCAAATCCGGCTGGGCTGATCGGCGTCAGGACGCCGGGCAGGCGGAGCCGCTGTCGGCCCAGGCCTGCATCAGCGCGCCGAACTCGGCCGGGGTGCCCGGAGCCGGTTCGCGGCCCTTGCCGGGCTTCCAGCCCCAGAGCACGAGGCTGTCGGTGGTGACGTGCTTGACCAGCGCGGCGAGATCGCGGCTGCCGTTGCGGTTCTGGTCCTTCAATTGCTCGCAGATCTGGGCGAGGCTCTTGCCCTCCCAGGCCATGGAGGCCGGCGCCAGCGCCCAATGCTCGTTGCCGGGGATGCGGGCGGGATCGAAGTTCTCCTTGCCGTGGCAGGTCGCGCAATGCAGGCCGGCCGCGCCGCGCCCGTCCTTGCCGCGCACGACGAGGGGTTCGTGCAGCTTGCGCAGATCGCCCTGGCGCGGCCGCTCCGTCGCCGGATGGCAGTTCATGCAGCGCGGATGCGTGAGCACCTTGCCCATCTCGTTGAAGACCGCGACCGAGCGATCGCGCTGATTGGCGATGGACGAGAAGCTCGATGCCGGCCTCAAGGTCGCGCCGCCGGGTTGAGCCTGCCCGGCGTTCTGCGCCAGCGTCAGCGCGCTGCCGGTGACGCAGACCGCAAGCGCGGCGGCGGCAGCGAGGATGAGATTCCTGCTCATCAGACGGTTCCTCCCTGCATCGGCAGCTGGCGCGGCCGGCCATGGCCGAGCGCGGCGAGCGCATTGGCGACGGCGGGGCCGATCGGCGGCACGCCGGGCTCGCCGACCCCGCTCGGTTTCTCGGTGGAGGCGATGATCCTGACCTCGACCTCCGGCATCTCGTGGATGCGCAGGGAGCGGTATTCGTGGAAGTTGGTCTGCACCGGCCGGCCCTGATCGAGCGTGATCTCGCCATAGAGCGCATGGCCGAGGCCGAAGCCAATGCCGCCTTCCATCTGGGCGCGGATGATGTCGGGGTTGACGGCGACGCCGCAATCCACTGCGCACCAGACCTTGTGCACCTTCGGCTCGCCCTCAGGGCCGATCGAGACCTCGGCGACCTGGGCGACGAAGGAATCGAAGCTCTCGACCACGGCGATGCCGCGCGCGCGGCCATCGAACGGGCCGGCGCCCTTCCAGTTCGCCAGTTCGCCGACCGCCTTCAGGACGCCGGCCGCGCGGGGATGCCTGTCGCCCATCAGGGCGAGCCGGCCCTGCAGCGCGTCCTGCCCCGCGGCCTGCAGCAACTCGTCGATGAAGCATTCGACGGCATAGCCGGTATGGGTGTGGCCGACCGAGCGCCACCACAGCGTGGGCACGCCGACCTTGGGATTGTGCACCTCGCAGTGGAAGTCCGGCACCTCGTAGAAGATTTCGTTGGCGCCCTCGACGGAGGTCGCGTCGATGCCGTTCTTGACGGTCATCGCCTCGAAGGGCGTGCCCAGGAAGAAGGACTGGCCGACCAGCGTGTTCGACCAGGCCATGACCTTGCCGTCCTTCACCGCCCCTCTCAGGCGATGCACGAAGAGCGGCCGGTAGTAGCCGCCTGTGAGATCGTCCTCGCGGGTCCAGACGATTTTGACCGGGCGGTTCGGGCCGATCGCCTTGGCCACCATGGCGAGCTCGGCGGCGAGATGCTGGCTGACCTGCGCGCGCCGGCCGAAGCTGCCGCCAGCCAGCATGGTCTCTAGGCTCACCTTCTCGGGCGGAAGGCCGAGGATGGTCGCGATGGTCTGGTGTTCGGTGGTCTGGAACTGGCTACCGAATCGGGCGAGCGCCCGCTCGCCGTCCCATTCCAGATAGCCGTCGAGCGGCTCCATGGGCGCATGCGCCAGATAGGGGAAGACGAACTCGGCCTCGATGACGCGGTCGGCCTTGGCGAGCGCGGCCTCGGCATCGCCGTGGCTGCCGGCGACGGTGCCGGGTTGCCGGGCGAGCTTGCGGTATTCAGCGATCAGCTCGGCGCTGCCGCGCTTCTCGGCCGCGCTGTCGTCCCAGGTGACCTTGAGGACCTCGCGGCCCTTCAGCGCCGGCCACATGCCGTTGGCATAGACCGCGACGCCCGAGCCGATCTGCTTGACGTCGACCACGCCTTTGATCTTGAGCGCCTCCGAGGCGTCGAAGCTCGCGACCTTGCCGCCGAAGCGCGGCGAGCGGGCGACGACCACCGTCAGCATGCCGGGCACGTGGATGTCGATGGTGAACTGCGCTTTGCCCCGCGCCTTGTCGGCGCTGTCGAGGCGCTTTACCGCGCCTTCCTTGCCGATCAGCTTGTAGGCCGCAGCGGGCTTCAGCGGCGGGTTCTCCGGCACGGGGAGCTTCGCGGCGGCTTCCGCGAACTCGCCGAAAGAGCCCTTCTTGCCGGAGGCATGGGCGATGACGCCGTCGGAGACGGTGATCTCGCCAGCCGGGACCTTCCAGGCATCGGCTGCCGCCTGAACGAGCATGGAACGCGCCGCGGCGCCCGCCTTGCGCATCTGCTCCCAGCTGTTGGCGATTGCGGTCGAGCCGCCGGTGCCCTGCACGCCGAAGAGGAGATTGGCGTAGAGCTTGACGTCGGCCGGGGAATGCTCGGCCCGCATCTGGCTCCAGGCCGCGTCCATCTCCTCGGCGGCGAGAGTAGCGAGACCGGTGAACGGCCCCTGGCCGAACTCGATGTGCTTGACGAGCACCGTCACGGTGGAGTCGGGCGCGACGCGGATGAAGGCATTGGGCGCGAAGGTGGCGTTGCCGCCCGGCCGGTAGGCCGCGCCGGCTCCGGATTGGGCCTTGGCGCCACGCGGCAGGTGCAGGCCAATGACGAGGGCGCCGGCGCCCTTCAGCAGCGCGCGGCGGGAGAACTTGGGATCATGCGCGGTCATGGCTCAGATCTCCAGCGCGCGGGCGGCGTCATGGATCGCGGCGCGGATGCGGACGTAAGTGGCGCAGCGGCAGATGTTGCCGTTCATCGCGAGGTCGATGTCGCGGTCGCTCGGCTTCTTGTTCTCCTTGAGCAGGGCGATGGCGCTCATCACCTGGCCGGACTGGCAGTAGCCGCATTGCGGCACGTCGCGGGCGGTCCAGGCGGCTTGCACGGCGTCGGCTTCCTTGCCGGCGAGACCTTCGATGGTCGTGATCTCGCTGGTGCCGACCGCCGAGACCGGCGTCACGCAGGAGCGCAGCGGCTGCCCGTCGATGAAGACGGTGCAGGCGCCGCATTGGGCGACGCCGCAGCCGAATTTGGTGCCGGTGAGGCCGAGATTGTCGCGGATCGCCCAAAGCAGGGGCGTTTCGTCGTCGATGTCGACGCTATGCGTCGTCCCGTTGACCTTGAGAGAGACCATGGCTGCCTCCGATGCTGGCAAGACGCAGCGCGGCACCTGGTGCGGATCGAGGGCTCGCCCTCGATGGCCCGATCTGACATATCAGATGGCGGGCGATGGATCCGTAGCCCTGGGTCGCGCGACTGGACTGGTTAGACGTTTTGAGTCTAACTAGGATGGTCGCGCGCAGTTTGGATTTTGTCAAGACTACCGACGCTGCAAATGCCGGACGAAAGCGAAAGTTCCAGCCCTCTCCCTGTCGACGAGGCGAATGCCCGCGTCGACCAGATCGCCGATGCGGCGCTGCGGCTGTTCGCCCGCTATGGCTACAAGCGCAGCTCGATGGACGACATCGCCAAAGAGGCCGGTCTCGCCAAGGCGACTCTCTACCTCCACTTCAAAGGCAAGGACGACGTCTTCCGGGCGATGCTGGACTTGCTGGCGCGCCGCGTCGAGGCACGTTGCCGTGAGGTGGTCGAGAGGAGGGGGCCGTTTCCGGAACGCCTCGCCGCGCTGCTCCAGGCTCATCATGGGCAGGCCTATGCGAGCTTCGGCACAGGCGAGCATCTCGTCGAGCTGAAGGCAGTGATGAACGCCATCGCGACGCGGGAGTTGCAGGCGTTCGAGCAGATCTTCGCCAGCTTCGCGCGCCAACTGCTTCGGGAAGCGGAAGCCCAGGGCGAGATCGCCCTGAACCGTGGCTCCATCACCATCGAGGACTGGATCTCCGGGCTGATGTTCGCTGCTGCCGGGGCCAAGACGGGCGAGCCGCCGGGTGCCCAGGTCTATGCCGAGCGGCTAGCCGGGATCGCGCGAGTTTTCGCGGCCGCGGTGACGACGGGATAGGCTTGCCGGCTCTGCATGCAACCACGCGGTCATTCCGGGGCTTCGCGAAGCGAAGAGCCCGGAAGCCAGAACCGACGCATGCGACGAAAGAGCTGGCCAACCTGAGCCTTCGCGACGAGCGATATCGGTTCTGGGTTCCGGGCTCAGGCCTTCGGCCCGCCCCGGAATGACGGTGTGGTTCCGTCCTAAAACAGCGGGCTTCGGAGTGCCGTCCGGCAAGCCGGTCGTTCGCCGTGTGCAAGTCCGGCAAACCACGGCATCGGAATCAATCGGTTAACCATTCATTGACAGAGTGATTCGTCACGCAAGGCGTGGCTTCGGCCGCGCAGAATTTGTCGATGGGATGCCGTCATGGTCTCGCGCGCGGAACCTTCTCTCAGTGGCCGCTGGTGGTGGTCGATCGATCGCCTGATCCTGACCGCGCTCGTCGCGCTGATGGTCTCGGGCGTGGTGCTGCTGATGGCCGGCGGGCCGCCGGTGGCCGAGCGGCTCGGGCTCTCGACCTTCCATTTCGTCAACCGGCAGGCCGCCTATCTCGCCGTCGCGCTGGCGATCTTCCTCGGCGTCTCGCTGATGACGCCGCGCCAGGTGAGGCGCGCGGCGCTGCTGATCTACGTGGTCTCGCTCGCGATGGTGGTGGCGACGCTCTATTTCGGCGTCGAGGTGAAGGGCGCCAAGCGCTGGCTGACGCTCGGCCCGCTAGGCTCGGTCCAGCCTTCCGAATTCCTGAAGCCGGCCTTTGTCGTACTGGCCGCCTGGGCCTTCGCCGAAGGCACGCGCCGGCCGGACCTGCCGGGCACGATCATGGCGCTGCTGCTCCTGCCGATCACGATCGTGCCGCTCGTGCTGCAGCCCGATTTCGGCCAGACCATGCTGGTCAGCCTCGTCTGGTGCGGGCTGTTCTTCGTCGCCGGCCTGCATTGGTTCTGGGTGATCGGGCTCGGCGGCATCGGCGCCACCGGCATCCTCGTCGCCTATGAGCTGGTGCCGCACGTCCGCGCCCGCATCGAGCGCTTCATGGACAAGGGCTCGGGCGACACCTTCCAGGTCGACACCGCGCTGGAGAGCTTCGCGCAGGGCGGCTGGCTGGGGAAGGGACCGGGCGAGGGCACGGTGAAGCGCATCCTGCCGGACGCGCATACCGACTTCATCTTCGCCGTCACGGCCGAGGAGTTCGGCATCCTCGTCTGCATGCTGCTCGTCGCGCTGTTCGCGGCCATCGTGATCCGGTCGCTCTTCGTGGCGCAGAAGGCGGAGGACCCGTTCATCCGCCTCGCCGTAACGGGGCTCGCGCTGCTCTTCGGCATCCAGGCGGCGATCAACATGATGGTCAACCTGCACATGATGCCGGCCAAGGGCATGACGCTACCGTTCATCTCCTATGGCGGCTCGTCGCTGCTCTCGCTCGCGATCGGCACCGGCTTTTTGCTGGCGCTGACCCGGCGCAGGCCGCGCTCGGTCGATTTCGGCTCCTACGGACGTTGAACGATGGCAGCGGGCAAGCTCGTCATGCTGGCCGCCGGCGGGACCGGCGGCCATCTCTTCCCGGCCGAGGCGCTGAGCCACGCGCTCCATGCCAAGGGCATGCGCGTCGTGCTCATGACCGATACGCGCGCGGCCGAGTTCGCCGGCAGCTTCCCGGCCGAAGCGGTGCATGCCGTGCCGGCGGCGACACCGTCCGGCCGCTCGCCCTTCCAGAAGGCCGCGGCGCTGTTCCGCATCGCCAAGGGCACCTTCGCCGCGCGGCGGATCATCGGGCAGGTCAAGCCCGCCGTCGTCGTCGGCTTCGGCGGTTATCCGACCGTGCCGCCGGTGCTTGGCGCCTCGCTTGCCGGGGTCCGCACCCTCATCCATGAGCAGAACGCCGTGATCGGCCGCGCCAACCGCTTCCTCGCCGGCCGTGCCGACGTGATCGCGACGGGCTTCGCCAAGGTGGGTGGTCTCACCGAGGCCCAGCAGGCGAAATGCCGGCATGTCGGCAACCCCGTTCGCCCGGCCGTGATCGAGGCTGCCGGACGCGGCTATGACTGGCCGGGCGAGGGCAGGATCCAGCTCCTGGTCTTCGGCGGCAGCCAGGGCGCACGCATCATGGCGGACATCGTGCCGCCGGCGATCCAGCTCCTGACCGACGCCGAGCGGGCGCGGCTGGCGATCGTCCAGCAGGCCCGGGCAGAGGACGACGAACGGGTGCGCAGCATCTACGAGAAGCTCGGCGTGAAGGCGACGATCGCGCCCTTCTTCAAGGACCTGCCGGCGCAGATGGCGGCGGCGCAGCTGGTCATCGCACGCTCGGGTGCCTCGACCGTGGCGGAGCTCACCGTGATCGGCAGGCCGGCCATTCTCGTGCCGCTGCCGGGCTCGCTCGATCAGGACCAGGCCGCCAATGCCGCCTTCCTGGAGGGGGCCGGGGGAGCGATCCGCATCCTCCAGCCGGAGTTCACGCCGCGGCGGCTGGCGAGCGAGCTCTCGCAGCTCATCGCGCAGCCGGCGCACTTGACGACGATGGCCGCAAACGCGAAGAGCGCCGGCATCCCCGACGCTGCCGACCGCCTGGCCGATCTCGTGATCGCCACGGTCCATTCTTCGAACTGACAGGATTCACGGACCATGAAGCTGCCGCCGAAGCTCGGCTCCATCCATTTCGTCGGCATCGGCGGCATCGGCATGTCCGGCATCGCCGAGGTGCTGCACAATCTCGGCTACAAGGTGCAGGGCTCGGATGCCTCCGACGGCGCCAACGTCAAGCGCCTTGCGGAAAAGGGCATCACCACCTTCGTCGGCCACAAGGCGGAAAACCTCGGCGAGGCCGAGGTCGTCGTGGTCTCGACCGCGATCAAGCGCGACAATCCCGAGCTTGCCGCCGCGCGCGAGCTGCGCCTGCCCGTGGTGCGCCGGGCGGAGATGCTGGCCGAGCTGATGCGCCTGAAGAGCTGCGTCGCCATCGCCGGCACGCATGGCAAGACGACCACGACCTCGCTGGTCGCGACGCTCTTGGAGAAGGGCGGGCTCGACCCGACCGTCATCAACGGCGGCATCATCAACGCCTACGGCACTAACGCCCGCATGGGCGAGAGCGACTGGATGGTGGTCGAGGCCGACGAATCGGACGGCACCTTCCTGAAGCTGCCGGCCGACGTCGCGATCGTCACCAATATCGATCCGGAGCATCTCGACCATTTCGGCACCTTCGACGCGATCAAGGCCGCGTTCCGGTCCTTCGTCGAGAACCTGCCCTTCTACGGCTTCGCGGTGATGTGCATCGACCACCCGACGGTGCAGGGTCTGGTCGGCCAGATCGAGGACCGCCGCGTCGTCACCTATGGCGAGAACCCGCAGGCCGATTTCCGCCTGATCGACATCGATCTCGCGGGCGGGCAGGCAAAGTTCACGCTTCTTATCCGCGACCGCAAATCGGGCCGCGACGAGGTGATCCGCGATCTCGTCATGCCGATGCCCGGCCATCACAACGCGCTCAACGCCACGGCCGCTATCGCAGTCGCCTACGATCTCGGCATTCCCGTGCCTGTTATCCGCGAGGCGCTGGCCGGCTTCGGCGGCGTCAAGCGCCGCTTCACCAAGACTGGCGAGTGGAACGGCGCGCTGATCTTCGACGACTACGGCCATCACCCCGTGGAGATCGCCGCCGTGCTCAAGGCCGCGCGCGCCTCGACCAAGGGCAAGGTCATCGCGATCGTGCAGCCGCATCGCTACACCCGGCTCTCCAGCCTGTTCGACGATTTCGCCGCCTGCTTCAACGACGCCGACACCGTGATCGTGGCCGATACCTATGCGGCCGGCGAGGCGCCGATCCCCGGCGCCGACCGCGATTCGCTCGTGGCGGGCATCAAGGCGCGCGGCCATCGCCACACGCTGCCGCTGGAAGGGCCCGAGAAGCTCGCCGGCATCGTAGCGGAACTGGCGGGGCCGGGCGACTACGTCGTCTGCCTCGGCGCCGGCAACATCACGCAATGGGCCTATGCGCTGCCGGGGGAGCTCAAGGCGCTGGGGTGAATGTGCACCGCACTCTCCGCCGTCATTCTCGGGCGCAGCGAAGCGTAGACCCGAGAATCTCGGGCAGGAAAAGGCAACGGAAACTCCTTCGGCAAGAGATGCTCGGGTCAAGCCCGAGCATGACGACCTGTTCCGTCCCGGATCATCATGCTCTAAAGCGACGCCATGCCCTTTGCAGACCTCACCTCCGACATCCGCGCCTCGGCTCCCGATCTGCGGGGGCGGCTCCTTGCGAACCAGGACCTTTCCGGTCTGACGTGGTTCCGCGTCGGCGGTGCCGCGCAGATCCTGTTCACGCCGGCCGATGACGAGGATCTGGCCTATCTGCTTTCGAAGCTGCCGGAGGACATCCCGGTCACCGTGATCGGGCTCGGTTCCAACCTGATCGTCCGCGATGGCGGCATCCCTGGTGTCGTGGTCCGGCTCGGCGGCAAGGGCTTCGCCGAGATCGCGATCGAGCCCGGCGACCGGCTGCGGGCCGGCACGGCAGTGCCGGACGTCAAGGTGGCGCGGGCGGCGGTCGATGCCTCGCTCGACGGGCTCGCCTTCTATCGCGGCATCCCCGGCTCGATCGGCGGGGCGCTGCGCATGAATGCCGGCGCCCATGGTGGCGAGACGACCGACGTGCTGGTCGAGGCGCGCGGCGTCACCCGCAAGGGCGAGATCGTCACGCTCAGCCACGCGCAGATGGGCTTCACCTATCGCAACAGCGCTGAGGCGACTCGCGACATCATCTTCACCTCGGCGCTCTTCCAGGGGCGGCGGGGCGACAAGGCGGCGATCCAGGCCGAGATGGACCGGGTGACGCAGGCGCGCGAGGCGGCCCAGCCGATCAAGGAGCGCACGGGAGGCTCGACCTTCAAGAATCCCGATGGCGGCAAGGCCTGGAAGCTGATCGATGCTGCCGGCTGCCGTGGCCTGCGCGTCGGCGGGGCGCAGGTCTCGGAGATGCACTGCAACTTCCTGATCAACACCGGCGGCGCGACGGCGGCCGATGTCGAGGGGCTGGGCGAGGAAGTGCGCCGCCGGGTCAAGGACAACTCCGGCTTCGAGCTGCACTGGGAGATCAAGCGGCTCGGGGTTGCGGCGTAGCCGTGGCCATCGCGGCGGCCCGGCGCGAGAGTAGCATGCCGGCGATCGTCGAACTCAGGATGATCGCGATGCCGAGGAGCTGGAGCCCGCCGAGCCATTGGCCGAGCAGGACGGCGCCGAGGATGGTCGCGACCGTTGGGCTGAGCAGCCCGAGAAAGGCGACGCTGGCGCCGAGCGTGGTGATGCCCCGGACCCAGAGCCAGTAGGCGAGGGCGGTGCCGATCAGGACGAGATAGCCCAGGCCGAGGCCGTTCAGGGCGGTCGGCATCGGCGGCGGCCCTTCGACCAGCAGCGCCACGGGCAGCAGGATCAGCCCGCCCAGCGTGAGCTGCCAAGCCGCCAGGGCCAGCGGCGAGCCCATCTTGCCCCAACGCTCGATCAGCACGGTGCCGGTTGCCATAGAGGCGGCGCTGGCGAGGCCGGCGATCAGGCCGATGGCATCGGGCCGGGCATGCGGATCGAGCACCAGCAGGGCCACGCCGACGAGGCCAGCGAGCGCGGCGCCGATCTGTCCCCGGCCGGGACGCCGGCCGAGCAGCGGCCAGGCCAGCAGGCCGACGATCAGCGGCTGGATCGAGCCGACCGTGGCGGCAAGCCCGCCCGGCAGGCGCGCGGCACTGACGAAGAGCAGCGCGAAGAACAGCCCGATATTGGCGAGACCGAGTGCCGCTAGCGGCAGGAGCTTGTCGCGCGGCGGCAGTCCCGGCCCGAGCGCCATCAAAAGGAGGCCGGCCGGCAAGGCGCGGAGAGCTCCGACCAGCAGCGGGTGATCCACCGGCAGCGTCTGGGTGAAGACGATGTAGGTGGAACCCCAGAGGCAGGGCACGAGGATCGTGGTCAGCAGCGTTCTGTTCAGGCTCGGCATGGCGGCCTCCGATGCGCGTGGAGCTTGGCTCCGACAGCGCTGATGCTAGTTTGATTTGATGTAAGATAATTCGATATCAAATTATCTTACATGAAATTACTTGGCGAGGAGCGGGGATGAGCGAGGAGCGGCCCGGTGGTCAGGGCGGGGCAATGGATTCGATCCTGACGCAGTGGCGGCGGGAGCGTCCCGACCTCGACACCAGCGTCATGGCGGTCTGCGGCGATCTCTGGCGCGCGGCCGACCGGGTGCGCGACGGCGTTTCCGCCAATCTCGTGGCCGACGAGCTCGATCTCGCCGGTTTCGACGTGCTGCTGACCCTGCGGCGGCAGGGCAAGGGGCGGGCGCTCTCACCGTCCGAACTCGCGCAGGACATGATGATCTCGACCTCGGCGATGACGAATCGGCTGGACCGCCTGCAGAAGCGCGGGCTGATCGAGCGGCAGGCCGATCCTGCCGATCGCAGAGCGTTGCGCATCGTGCTGACGGAGGCGGGCTTCGCGCTCGCCGACCGAATCGTCGTCTCGCATGTCGCGACGGAGGAGCGGCT
Source organism: Allobosea sp. RIT-PG3_2 (assembly GCF_057321085.1). NCBI lineage: Bacteria > Pseudomonadati > Pseudomonadota > Alphaproteobacteria > Hyphomicrobiales > Alloboseaceae > Allobosea > Allobosea sp. RIT-PG3_2. The sequence goes on from NZ_JBXWCA010000006.1 coordinate 21,915, forward strand.
GGTCGGCGCCCTTTCGCCGGAGGAGCGGACGCAACTGCGACGGCTTATCGCCAAGATCGGCTAGCGGCTGCTGATTCTCTACGGAATCACGCGGTCATCCCGGGCTTGACCCGGGATCCATGCCGGAGCGCTTCCGACGAAGGTTCAGGCATGGATCCCGGCTCTGCGCTTCGCTCCGGCCGGGATGACCCGGATTTTCGTGAATAGGCCTTCAGGCCTAGCCGTAACGGCCTTCTCAGGGTCCGGAGCGTCGGGCCGGCGACCCTCGTTAACGCCCGGTTCGTCATGGTTAACGCGCTGTTAACCATTGCGGGCAGAGGTTCGGCCATCGCATCGAGCGGGGACCGGCATGAGCAAACACGTCGCAGTGCTGATGGGCGGATGGTCCGTCGAGCGGGAGGTCAGCCTCAATAGCGGCGCGGCCTGCGCGCGAGCGCTGGAGAGCGTCGGCTACCGCGTCACCCGCGTCGACGTGCAGCGCGACATCGCCGAGATTCTCGCGCGGCTGAAGCCCGACGTCGCCTTCAACGCGCTGCATGGGCGCTTCGGCGAGGACGGCACGATCCAGGGCGTGCTCGAGATCCTGCGGATTCCCTATACCCATTCCGGCGTGCTGGCCTCGGCGCTCGCGATCCGCAAGGACCGGGCGAAGACGGTGGTGAAGGCGGCCGGCGTGCCCGTCGCCCATGGCGTCAACGTCTCTCGCTTCGCCGCGGCGAAGCAGCATGTGCTGCCGCCGCCCTATGTGCTCAAGCCGATCGACGAGGGTTCTTCCGTCGGCGTGGTGATCGTGAAGCAGGGCCGGGAGCATCCGCCGCAGGAAATCGCCCGGCCGGACTGGCCCTGCGGCGAAATGCTGCTGGCCGAAACCTTTATCGCCGGCCGCGAGCTGACCTGCGCGGTGATGGGCGAGCGCAGCCTCGGTGTGACGGAAATACAAGCCGCAACCGGTGAGTTTTACGACTACGACGCGAAGTACGCGAAAGGTGGCTCGATCCACATCTGTCCGGCTCAAATTTTACCGAAAATTTACCAGCAGATCGAAGAGTGTGCGTTAACGGCGCATCAAGCAATCGGATGCCGGGGCGTCAGCAGATCTGACTTCCGCTACCACGACGAGACCGACACGCTCGTCTGGCTGGAGGTCAATACGCAACCCGGGATGACCGAGACCAGCCTGGTGCCCGAACTGGCTGCCCACGCGGGCCTGAACTTCGGTGAGCTCGTCAAATGGATGGTGGAGGACGCCTCCCTCGATCGGTGAATGCGATGACGGCGAAACCCGTTTCAGTGGCAAGACGCGCGCCGGTGGCGAGACCTGTCTCGCGCCTGCCGGTCCAGCATGCCGGCCCGCAGCTGCTCGTCGGCGAGCGGCAGGGCAAGTGGCTGCGCCGCTCGCGCCGCAGCGCCATCGCCGTGCCGCTGGCGCAGCGCCTGCCGAGCAGCCTCGGCACCTGGCTCGCGATCGGCTTCCTCACCCTGAGCCTGGGCACCGGCTTCGTGATGGGCGGCCACTGGCAGACCATGCAGGACAATTACGGCGAGCCGCGCCACATGTTGGCTCGCGCACTCGGCTTCGGCATCGACCGCGTCACCATCTCGGGCCTCTCGGGGCTCTCGGAGCAGGAGGTGCTGGTCGCGGCCGGCATCGATTCGAAGACGTCGCTGGTGTTTTTCGACGCCGACGAGGCTCGCAAGCAGCTCGAAGCCACGCCGCTGATTCGCGAGGCGACGGTGCGCAAGCTCTATCCGGGCGAGGTCTCGATCGCGCTCACCGAGCGCGAGCCCTTCGCGTTGTGGCAGGTCAAAGGGGAGCTTTTCGTGATCGCGGCCGACGGGACGGTGATCGACAAGATGGATGACGGCCGCTTCGCCTATCTGCCGCTGGTCGTCGGCAAGGACGCCAACAACCGGGCGGGCGAGTATCTCGCGCTGCGCAACCAGGCGGGCCCCTTCGCCCAGCATATCCGCGCGGCGACGCTGATCTCCGGCCGCCGCTGGAACCTCAAGCTCGACAACGGAATGGATGTGCGCCTGCCCGAGACCAAGCCGGAAGCCGCCGTACAGCGCCTCGTCTCGATGGAGAGCGACTACCGCATCCTCGACAAGGACGTGCTCGCCATCGATCTGCGCCAGCCCGACCGCGTGGTGATGCGCCTCTCCGAAGAGGCCGCCGCCGCCCGGGCCGACCTGCTCAAGAGCAAGGGCAAGAAGAAGGGAGGCGAGGCATGAACCACGTCACCTCCCAGGGCCTGACCCCGCGCATGCGTCCGCTGTCGTCGCGCAAGAGCGCGACCTTGTCGATTCTCGACATCGGCACCAGCAAGGTCGTCTGCCTGATCGCCGAGCTCAACCCGGCCGAGGCCAATGAGCGGCTGCGCGGACGCACCCATGTCGCCCGCATCATCGGCATCGGCCACCAGCGCTCGCTTGGCCTGAAGGGCGGGGCGATCATCGATCTCGAAAGCGCCGAGCGCGCGATCCGTGCCGCGGTCGACGCGGCCGAGCGCATGGCCAAGGTCGAGGTGCAGTCGGTCATCGTGAACCTGACCGGCGGGCGCATCGGCTCCCAGCATTATGCAGCGAGCGTCGACCTGCGCTCCGGCTCGGTCGGCGACGGCGACGTCAAGCGCGTGCTCGCCACCGCCGCGACCCATGCGATCCGGCCGGGCAAGGCCGTGCTCCATGCGCTGCCGACCGGCTATGCGCTGGACGGCGTGCCGGGCGTGCTCGATCCGCGTGGGCTGATTGGCGGCAAGCTCTCCGTCGACATGCATGTCGTCGCCAGCGAGGCGGCGGCGGCGCGCAACGTCATGCTGGCGGTCGAGCGCTGCCATCTCGAGGTCGAGGCCGTGGTGGCGACGCCCTACGCCTCCGGCCTTTCGGTTCTCGTCGACGACGAGGCCGAGATGGGCGTGGTCGTCGTCGATCTCGGCGGCGGCACCACCAGCCTCGGCGTCTTCTCCGGCGGGCACATGGTCCATGCCGACGCGATCGCGGTCGGCGGCAACCACATCACCATGGACGTGGCGCGCGGCCTCTCGACCCGCGTCTCGGCGGCCGAGCGGCTGAAGACGCTGCACGGCTCCTGCATCGCCAGCGCCTCCGACGAACGCGACATGATCGCGGTGCCGCAGGTCGACGACGACGAGCGCGACATGCCGAACCATCTGGCGAAGTCGCATCTGGTGCGGATCATCAAGCCCCGCGTCGAGGAAATCCTCGAGCTGGTGCGCGACCGGCTGACCAATGCCGGCTTCTCGGCCCAGGCCGGGCGGCGCGTCGTGCTGACCGGCGGCGCCTGCCAGCTCACCGGCCTGCCGGAAGTGGCGCGGCGTGTGCTGGGGGGCCAGGTCCGCACCGGGCGCCCGCTGGGAATCAAGGGGTTGCCGGAAGCGGGCAAGGGCCCGGCCTTTTCGGCGGCGGTCGGCCTGCTGGTCTATCCGCAGGTCGCCCATGTCGAGCACTTCGAACCGCGCGCCGCCGGTGCGCGCTATTTCGCAACCGGGACGGACGGCTACTTCTCGCGTGTCGGGCAGTGGCTGAAGGACAGTTTCTAGATCATGGCGCGAAAGGGCGGAGACCAGCCTTTCGCGAGCATATCCGGAATTTGAGTGAGTACCGGCGCGTTCGAAAGGGCGTGCCACGGCGTCAAACGTAGCAATCGGGACGGCTCCCGCCAGGCGCCGGACAAACGGATCAAAAGAGGCAACCATGGCGATGAATCTGCAAGCCCCGGACATCCGGGAACTGAAGCCCCGGATCACCGTCTTCGGCGTCGGTGGCGCCGGTGGCAATGCGGTCAACAACATGATCGAGGCGGGCCTCGACGGCGTCGACTTCGTCGTCGCCAACACGGACGCTCAGGCTCTCGCCCTTTCGCGCGCCTCGCGCATCGTCCAGATGGGTCTTCAGGTCACCGAGGGTCTCGGCGCCGGCTCGCAGCCGGAAGTCGGGCGCGCGGCGGCCGAGGAGGTCATCGACGAGATCCGTGACCATCTGGCGGGTGCCCATATGGTGTTCATCACCGCCGGCATGGGCGGCGGCACCGGCACCGGCGCGGCCCCGGCCATCGCTCGCGTCGCCCGTGACATGGGCATCCTGACCGTCGGCGTCGTCACCAAGCCGTTCCAGTTCGAGGGCCAGCGCCGCATGCGCATGGCGGAGGCCGGCATCGGCGAGCTCAACGAAGCCGTCGACACGCTGATCGTCATCCCGAACCAGAACCTGTTCCGCGTCGCCAACGAGACCACCGGCTTCGCCGATGCCTTCGGCATGGCCGACCAGGTGCTCTATTCGGGCGTCGCCTGCATCACCGACCTGATGGTCCGCCCCGGCCTGATCAACCTCGACTTCGCCGACGTGCGTGCCGTGATGCGCGGCATGGGCAAGGCGATGATGGGCACCGGCGAGGCGCAGGGCGAGAAGCGCGCGCTGACCGCGGCCCAGGCCGCGATCAACAACCCGCTGCTCGACGACGTCTCGATGAAGGGCGCGCGCGGCCTGCTGATCTCGATCACCGGCGGGCGCGACATGAAGCTCTATGAGGTCGACGAGGCCGCCACCCGCATCCGCGAGGAGGTCGATTCCGAGGCCAACATCATCGTCGGCGCGACCTTCGACGAATCGCTCGAGGGCACGGTCCGCGTCTCCGTCGTCGCCACCGGCATCGACAAGCCGATCTCGACGCAGGCCGAGGTCGACGACACCGAGGCCCGCATCGCCCAGGTCGCCGAGCGTCTGAAGCAGGAAGCGCGCCTGCGCAGCACTGCCGCCGCCGCGACCCGTCCGGTTGCCCAGGCCACGCATGTGCCGGTCATCGAGACCGCCCGCATGGCCCCGATGGCGGAGCCCGCCCCGGCGCCGATGGCGCAGGATATCCGGATCGAGCCGGTCCAGCCGCGCCCGGTCATGGCCGCCCCGGCTCCCGAGCCGATCGCCCATGCCGAGCCTAGCCTGCATTTCGACGACAGCTTCATCCCGCCGATGCCGGAGCGCGCGGTGGTCCGCCCGACCCGCATGCCGCGCGTCGAGGACCTTCCGGCCCCCGGCCAGGCCCAGCTCAACGCCCAGCGCGGCGCCCAGCCCGCGCCCGTGCCGCCGAACGCCATCGAGCAGAAGCGGATGTCGCTGATGCAGCGCCTCGCCTCGGTCGGCTTCGGCCGCAAGGAGGATGAGGCCGAGCATGCGCCGGCGCCGGCTCCGGTCCGCCAGGCTCCGCAGGCCCCGATGCCGCAGGCGGCTGCGCCGAGCGCCGCCCATGCCGAGTATATGCGCCGTCCGGCACAGCAGCCGGCCTCGCGCCCGGCGCAGGGCCAGCTCGACCCGCATGGCCGACTCGCACCGCCCCGCAGCAGCGAGGAAGATCACCTGGAGATTCCCGCTTTCCTGCGTCGCCAGGCGAACTGAACGACCGCGCCTTTCACGGCGTTGTAACCGATCCCGTCGCGGCCAGCCGCGGCGGGATTTTTGCGTGTTAGAAAATCGTTATCTTTCAGCGTGTTATTGATCGGGGCCAAAGCTTTCCCGCTGTAACACAGCGAAAGAAAGAGTGATTTTGAGAGGCTGCGGCAAAGACTTATGTTGCAGCCGCATCAAGAGGATTAGCCCATCTGGGTCGCTTGATGCCGAATTTGGATATGTCGCCGCCGACCGTCGCATATGAAGCGGCCCCGGTTGCCGCGACCAGGATTGGATAGCGGAATGAACTTCGATCGGCAGACGACCTTGCGCGCAGCCGTGACCCTCGCCGGGATCGGTGTCCATTCCGGGGCGCCCGCGAGCATCTGCCTGAAGCCTTCCAGCGCCAATTCGGGCGTCGTCTTCCTGCGGACGGGCATCGAGGGCATGCCGCCCCAGCTCATCCACGCCAAGCATACCAAGGTCAGCGCCACCGAACTCTGCACCGTGATCGGCGATCGCGGCCCGGCCTCAGTTTCGACGATCGAGCATCTGATGTCGGCCTGCGCCGGTCTCGGCCTCGACAACGTTCTCGTCGAGATCGACGGGCCGGAAATGCCGATCATGGACGGCAGCGCCACCGCCTTCGTCGCGGCGATCGAGGCGACCGGCATGGTCATGCTCGGCGCTGCCCGTCGCTACCTCAAGATTCTCCAGCCGGTGCGCATCGAGAACGGCCGTGCCTTCGCCGAGTTGATGCCGGCCGAGCAGGGCTTCCGCCTCGACGTCGAGATCGATTTCGATACCGCCGTCATCGGCCGCCAGCGCAAGATCTTCGATCTCGACGCGAAGGCCTATGCCAGCGAGATCTCTAAGGCCCGCACCTTCGGCTTCATGCGCGATGTCGAGCAGCTCTGGAAGGCGGGCTTCGCGCTCGGTGCGTCGCTCGACAACACCGTCGCCATCGGCGAGGACAAGGTCATCAACCCCGAGGGCCTGCGCTACGGCGACGAGTTCGTGCGCCACAAGGTGCTCGACGCGATCGGCGATCTGGCGCTCGCCGGCTATCCGATCATCGGCGAGTTCCGCTCCTATTGCGGCGGTCACCGCATGAATGTCCGCATCCTGGAAGCGCTCTTCGCCGACCGTGCCAATTTCGCGATCGTCGAATCCCAGCCGGTCTTCGCCGCGCCGCGCGCCGTTCAGATGGCTGCGTCCGCGCCGGCAGCCTACGCGCCGGATCTGCACTGAAAAGTCGCAGGGCGGCGCTTTCTGCCTTTCCTTCGCCAGGTTTTTGTCCCAGATGCCGCAAGGCTGCGGAATCGTGCCCTGACCGGCTTTCGGCAGTGGCGCGGGGGAAGCGTCTGAGGTAAGGCATGCTTCCCGCCGGCAGAGACGATCGAAAGAGGACGGACGACGTGAGCGTGAAGCGGCATAGCCTTCCGGCAATTCATCGTGGCTCCTATCCACGCAAGGGCATCGCCCTGGCGCTGGGCGCCGCCATGCTGCTCGGCGGCTGCGATACGCTGTCCTCGCTCAACCCGTTCGACAAGCCCGAGGTCTACAAGCCGGACCTCACCCCGCCCGAGCCGGCCGACAAGCTCTATAACGAGGGCCTTGCGCGCCTGCAGACCGGCGACAGCGAAGGCGCGACCAAGAAGTTCGAAGGCATCGACAAGGCGGAGCCGTTCTCGCCCTACGCCCGCAAGGGCCTGCTGATGACGGCCTACACCAATTTCCAGGCTTCGAAGTGGGAGGAGGCGATCACTGCGTCCAAGCGCTTCATCGCACAGAACCCCGCCAGCCCCGACGCTGCCTATGCGCAGTACATCCTGGCGATGTCCTATTATAACCAGATCCCGGACACGACCCGTGATCAGGAGCGGACGGCTCAGGCGATCCAGGCCTTCGAGCAGCTGATCGCGAATTATCCGAAGTCGGAATACGTGCTGGACGCCAAGGAGAAGCTCCTGGTGGCGCGCGACCAGCTCGCCGGCAAGGAGATGAACGTCGGCCGCTACTATCTGGAGAAGCGCAACTACACCGGCGCGGTGAACCGCTTCCGCGAGATCATCATCAAGTACCAGACGACGCGGCATGTCGAGGAGGCGCTGATGCGCCTGACCGAGGCCTATATGGCGATGGGCATCTCCAACGAAGCCCAGACTGCCGCGGCCGTGCTCGGCCACAACTTCCCGGATAGCCCGTGGTACAAGGACGCCTACAAGCTGCTGCAAAGCGGCGGTCTGGAGCCGCGCGAGGATCGTGGCTCCTATATCAGCCGCGCCTTCCAGGGCTTCTCGCGCACGGTCGGCGGCGTTTTCGGGTTCGGCGGTCTCTGACGGGGCTTGCATGACGGACCCCGGACGACCCTGCCGGCTCCGCAAACCGAGCTGAGCGCCAATGCTGGCGCAGCTCTCCATCCGCGATATCGTCCTGATCGACCGGCTCGATCTCGGCTTCCGTGAGGGCCTCAGCGTCCTCACGGGCGAGACGGGCGCCGGCAAATCGATCCTGCTCGACGGTTTCGCGCTGGCGCTCGGCGGGCGCGGCGATGGTTCCCTCGTGCGCCATGGCGAGGCGCAGGGACAGGTCAGCGCCGTCTTCGACCTGCCGCTCGAGCATGCCGCTCGCAAGCTGGCGCAGGCCCAGGAACTCGACACCGACGGCGATCTGATCCTGCGCCGCGTGCAATATGCCGATGGCCGCACGCGCGCCTTCATCAACGACCAGCCGGTTTCGGTGCAGATCCTGCGGATGGTCGGCGCGGCGATCGTCGAGATCCACGGCCAGCATGACGACCGGGCCCTGACCGACCCGGCCCAGCACCGCACCATCCTCGACGGCTTCGGCGGGCTCGAGAAGCAGGCCGAGGCCGTCGCCACGGCCAGCGAGACGCTGAAGCGCGCGCGGCAGGCCCTGCAGGCGCAGCGGATGCGGGTCGAGGCGGCGCGCAAGGAAGCCGATTTCCTGCGCCACGCGGTCGAGGAACTCGGCAAGCTCGCGCCGCAGCCGGGCGAGGAGGATGCACTCGCCGCAACCCGGCAATCGATGATGCAGGCGGAGAAGGTCGCGCGCGACCTGATCGATGCCCATGAAGCCGTCGGAGGGCAGGCGTCGCCGGTCGCGGGGCTGGCGGCCGTGCTGCGCCGGCTGGAGCGCCGGGCCGGGCAGGCGCCGGAGCTGATCGATCCCTCGCTCGCCTCGCTCAACACCGCCATCATCGCGCTCGAGGAGGCGGGCGAGACGCTCGCTGCCGCGATGCGCGCCGCAGAGTACGATCCGCGCGAGCAGGAGCGCATCGAGGAGCGGCTCTTCGCGCTCAGGGCGGCGGGCCGCAAATACGACGTGCCGGTCGATGGGCTGCCCGTCCTTGCCGCCACGATGGCGAGCGATCTCGCCGCGCTCGACGAAAGCGAATCGTCGCTCGCGCGCCTCGAGGCCGAGCTGAACGAGGCGGAGACAGCTTTTCTCGCACAGGCGCAGGCGCTGTCAGAGGCCCGCAAAGCGGCCGCGGCGCGGCTCGATGAGGCCGTGAAGGCCGAGCTGCCGCCGCTCAAGCTGGAGCGCGCCCGCTTCATCACCCGGATCGAGAGCGACGAGAGCGCGCGCGGCCCGGAGGGCTTCGACAGGGTCGAGTTCTGGGTCGAGACCAATCCGGGCACGCGGCCGGGGCCGATGATGAAGGTCGCGTCCGGCGGCGAGCTTTCGCGCTTCATGCTGGCGCTCAAGGTGGTGCTGGCCGAGCGCGGCTCCGCGCCGACGCTGGTCTTCGACGAGATCGATACGGGCGTCGGCGGCGCCGTCGCCGATGCGATCGGCGAGCGGCTGGCGCGGCTCGCGGGACGGGTGCAGGTGATCTCGGTGACGCATGCTCCGCAGGTCGCCGCCAAGGCCGGGCAGCATTTCCTGATCGCCAAATCGGCGGTTGACGACGCGGCTTCCCGCACCGTGACGCGGGTCACGGTGCTGGAGGATCAGGCGCGGCGCGAGGAGATCGCGCGGATGCTGGCCGGCGCCTCGATCACCGAGGAGGCGCGGGCCGCGGCCGGGCGCCTGCTGCAGGCGGCGGGTTTGCGCGGCTGAGGCCGCTTGGTGCGGTCGAGACGGAATCTCCTGACCGTCATTGCGGGCATCGCGGCAGCGATGAGCCCGGAACCCAGAACCGATGCCCTCGATCGCAAAAACTGCGGGGAAGACTCCGTTTCATGATGGACATCATCGGTTCTGGGTTCCGGGCTCGGCCTGTCAGGCCGCCCCGGAATGACGGCGCGGTTTCGGTGGAAATGTCCTGACTACGCCGCCGCCAATTCGTAGCCGATGCCCTTAGCCACTACCTGCTTGAAGCCTTCGACATGGCCGCCCGAGACGAGCCAATTCTCGCGCGCGGCGCGCTCCAGGATGGCGCGACGGGAGGTCACCGCGGTCGCGGCATCGAAATCATAGACGAAGCCGATGTCGGGGTCGGTCGTCTGAAGGTCGGACAGATGCAGCGCATCGCCCCAGAGCAGCAGGCTCTCGCTCTCGCCTTCGATCAGATAGCCGCTATGGCCGAAGGTGTGTCCGGGCAGGGGGACGAGCTCGATATCGGGCAGCGCCGGGCCGGCCGCGGCGGTGCGGATGCGCCCGGCATAGTGCTTCTTCACGCTTGCCGCGATCGCGAAGCCACCCTGCTTTTTCTCCGGCGTCCGTGCACGATTGCCCTCGTCGCCGAAGAAGCCGAAATCGGCTTCGGGAACGATGATCTCGGCGTTCGAAAAGAAGGCGCGGTCGCCGTCGAAGAGGCCGAGCGCATGGTCGCCGTGGAGATGGGTGATCAGGATGCGCGCGACTTCGTCGGGTGCGATCCCCGCAGCCGCCAGGGCGGCCGGCGCGTGACCCATCGCCTCGCCCCAGGACGGACCGGTGCCGGCATCGACCAGCGTGATCCCGTCTGGGCTCTTCAAAGCGAAGCAATTCACCGGGATTCTGACCTTCGGCTGGCTCCAGCGTGCGACGGCGTCGTCGCGAGCGGCTTGGCCGCCGGCATGGATCAGCACGTCCAGCGGGGCCTCGAAGGTGCCGTCGTGCAGAATCGAGACCTCATAGGCGCCGATGCGGCGTGACTGCTGCTCCATGAACCGTTCTCCGTCAGGCATGATGCTTCGGCGATCAGGGCTGGAAGCTAGTGGCACCGGCGGATGGCCGACAAGGCGCGTCTGGCTTCGTGCGGCTTTGCGTGCCGCGCCGGGCGCCATGCATTCCCTTTTGCCTCGGTTTGCTCTATGAGCCGGTTTCATTCGATGGCGCAGCCTGCCCGTCAGCGCTTCAGCCCATCGTCCACGCTTTCGCGTCGTTCCGCCGACCACGCCGCAACCTCAGGCCCGTTATCGCATGTCCTTCTCCCTCACGAGCCCGCCGCTCGCGCGCGCGCTCGCCGATCGCAACTATTCCGAACCGACGCCGGTGCAGAGCGCTGTGCTGGAGGAGAACGCCCGCGGGCGCGATCTTCTGGTTTCCTCGCAGACAGGCTCCGGCAAGACCATCGCCTATGGCCTCGCCATCGGCGAGACACTGCTGGGCGACGCCGAAAAGCTCGGCCCCGCCGCCGAGCCGCTGGCGCTGATCATCGCGCCGACGCGCGAGCTTGCGCTGCAGGTGCAGCGCGAACTCGCCTGGCTCTATGCCCAGACCGGGGCGCGGGTGATCTCCTGCGTCGGCGGCATGGACCCGCGCCGCGAGGCCATGCTGCTCGACGAGGGCGCCCATATCGTCGTCGGCACGCCCGGCCGCCTGCGCGACCATATCGAGCGGCGCCGCCTCGATGTCTCCGCGCTGAAGGCGGTCGTGCTCGACGAGGCTGACGAGATGCTCGATCTCGGCTTCCGCGACGATCTCGAATACATCCTGAAGACGACGCCCGAGGGGCGGCGCAGCCTGCTGTTCTCGGCGACCTTCCCGAAGGCCATCGTCCAGCTCGCGCAGAGCTATCAGCGCGACGCGCTGCGCATCGAGGTGGAAGCGACGCGGCGCGGCCATGCCGACATCGCCTACAAGGCCGTGCGCGTCTATCCCAAGGAGGCGGAACTCGCGGTCGTCAACCTGCTGCGCTTCCACAATGCGCCAGTGGCGCTCGTCTTCTGCAATACCCGCAACGCCGTGCGCCACCTCGAGGCGATCCTGCTGGAGCGCGGTTTCACCTCCGTCGCGCTCTCGGGCGAACTCGGCCAGAACGAGCGCAACGCCGCGCTGCAGGCGCTACGCGACGGCCGGGCGCGGGTCTGCGTCGCGACCGATGTCGCGGCGCGCGGCATCGACCTGCCGGGGCTCGACCTCGTCATCCATGCCGAATTGCCGAACGATTCCGAGGTGATGCAACACCGTTCGGGCCGCACGGGCCGCGCCGGCAACAAGGGCACGAGCGTGCTGCTGGTGCCGCAGTCGCGCCGGCGCAAGGCCGAGCGCCTCCTGATGGAGGGCAAGGTCGAGGCCGAATGGATCGCCCCGCCGACGGCGGAGGAAATCCGCGTGCTCGACCAGGAGCGCCTGCTATCCGATCCGCTGCTCAGCGGCGACGGCTCCGAGGACGATGCCGGCATGATCGAGGCGCTGATGGCGGGCCGCGAGGCCCGTGACATCGCGGCGGCCCTGGTCCGTCTCTACCGTACCCGGCTGCCAGCGGCGGAAGAGGTCGGCGATCCCGGCTTCGGCCGTGACGAGCGCCGCCCGGTCCGCACGAACGAGGATTACGCTGCCAAGCGCCGTCCGTTCGGACGCGACGAGGGCGAGGAGGGCGAACGCCCGCGCAAGCCGGCCGGCCCGCGCGGCGACACCGTCTGGTTCCGGCTCGACATCGGCCGCAAGCAGGGCGCCGATCCGCGCCAGCTCCTGCCGATGCTGTGCCGCCGCGGCCGGATCACGCGCGACGAGGTCGGCGCCATCCGTATCTTCGACCGCGAGACCAAGGTCGAGATCGATGCCGACGTGGCCGACCGCTTCTACGAATCGGCGAAGGTGCCGGATCGGGACCGGATCACGATCGAGCCGACGACCGAGGCCGAGCGGCGGCCGGCCAAATCTTTTGGCGACAAGGCCGAGCGCCCGGCTGCGCCGCGCAAGAGCTGGGACGGTGCCGAGGCGACGGGCGATGCGCCGCAGCGCCCGCGCTATCAGCCCAAGGACGGCGGAGAGCGCGAGCCGCGCGGCGAGGACCGCAAGCCCTATCGCCCGGAAGGCAGGCCCCAGCGCGACGACGCTCGCCCGCGCCGGGACGATGGCAAGCCCGCCGGTGGCGGCTTCAAGAAGCCGTTCGCTGCGAAGGGAAAGCCCTTCGCCGCCAGGCCGGAGCGTACTGAGGGCGGGCGCCCCGCCGGCGGCGGTAAGCCGTTCGGAAAGGGCAAGCCGCGCCGCGGCTGAGCCTCAGCGGCCGGCGTCTGCAACCCGCCTTCTCTTCGCTCTCAGCGCAAGCCGAGGAAGGAGAGAATGGCGAGGACGACGACGATCAGGCCGACGATATAAATGATGTTGTTCATGAAAAACCCCCTGACTGAATGAGCCATCAGGCTCGATTTGACAGGGGGTGAACCCCATTTAGGGGCCAAAGGTTCCCGCGACGACGGCAGCGCTCCCGGGGAGCGCCCGATCCCGACCCGGGTTCAGACCACGATCTTGCGGTAGAGATGCCAGGTCGCGTGGCCGAGCACCGGCATCACCACGATCAGGCCGACCAGCACCGGCAGGCAGCCGAGCACGAGCAACCCGGTCACCATCAACCCCCAATACATCATCACGCGCGGATTGGCCTCGACGGCGGCGATCGAGGTGCGGATCGCCGTGGGCGCATCGACATGCCGGTCGATGATCAGCGGGAAGGATATCACCGAGATCGAGAAGGCGAGGATCGCGAAGAGCAGCCCGAGCGAGTTGCCGATGACGATCATGATCCAGCCGTCGGCCGTGGTGAAGAGGGCCCGCAGGAAATCAGTGGTCGAGACATCGGCCGGCAGACCGAGGATGCCGCGATAAAGGAACCAGGCGCTGAATAGCCAGGCGAGGAAGAGCCCGGTCAGGATTGCGCCCAGCAGGATGATCTGTCCGATCGAGGGCGAGCGCAGCACTTCGAGTGCGTGACTCCAGGAAGAGTCGAGGCCCTTCTCGCGGCGGCGGCTCACCTCATAGAGCCCGATCGCGGCGAACGGGCCGATCAGCGCAAAGCCGCTGAGCAGCGGGAAGAGCAGGGGGAAGATGTTGTAGCTCACGGTGAGCTGCGCCAGCAGGATGCCGGCAATGGGATAGATCACCGCGATGAAGACCAGATGGCTCGGCTGCGCCATGAAGTCCTCCCAGCCGCGTCGCAGCGCTTCGCGCAAGTCCATCGTGGTGATGGTCTTGATGCGTGGCTGCGAGAGCGTGACGATGTCATGTACGGTGCCGTCGACATTAGCCATGGCGTGACTCCCGGTTCCTGGCCCGGTTCACCACGGCTGTCGACATGTCCCTGGCGTCAACGGCCTGCGGCGTCGAGCTTCCAATTCCCAGCCTCCAAACTATACGCGCGAAAGCCGGATTTGTCGCAAGCCTTCTCGCGGATGTGAGAGGCTTATCGATCATAGTCCTCATCTTGAGGAGCAGCCGAAGGCTGCGTCTCGAAGGATGTTCCAGATGGTTCGGGAACCTTCTGAAGCACCCTTCGAGACGCCGCTGCGCGGCTCCTCAGGATGAGGGCTGAGTATCGGCTGGAGTGGTAAGCCGCATCGGCTGCTGCCCTTTCTCGTCACGCGCATCTCGCCTAATGCTGTGCCATGAGCGACGCCGACGACACCGCCCTCTCCGAAACCCCGGTTGCCGAGCTGACGCCGCGCAAGGCGAAGGTCGAGCACAAGCGGCTTGCCGCCGAGGTGCAGGCGGCGAACGACGCCTATTTCCAGGACGATCAGCCGATCATCGATGACGCGGCCTATGACGCGAAGCGTCAGCGGCTGGTCGCGCTCGAAGAGGCCTTTCCCGAGCTGAAGGACGCCGCCGGCGTCAGCGGCAAGGTCGGCGCCAAGCCTTCGGGCAAGTTCGCCAAGATTCGCCATCGCGTGCCGATGCTCTCGCTCGACAACGCCTTCTCCGACGAGGCGGTCGCCGAGTTTGTCAGCCGTGTCTATCGCTTCCTCGGGCGCAAGGAAGAACACGGCATCGCCTTTACCGCCGAGCCGAAGATCGACGGGCTGTCGCTTTCGCTGCGCTACGAGAAGGGCGAACTCGTCTCTGCCGCGACGCGCGGTGACGGCGAGGAGGGTGAGGACGTCACCGTCAACGCCCGGACCATCTCCGAGATTCCGCACCGGCTGGAGGGGGGCGACATTCCGGAGATCGCCGAGGTTCGCGGCGAGGTCTATCTCGGCCATGCCGATTTTGCTGGGATCAACGAGCGCCAGCGCGAGAAGGGGCTCACCGAATTCGCCAATCCGCGCAACGCAGCGGCGGGCTCGCTGCGCCAGCTCGACGCGACGATCACGGCGGCCCGGCCCCTGCGCTACTTCGCCTATGCCTGGGGCGAGATGCCGGTGTTGCCGGCGCCGACCCAGATGGGCGTGGTCGAAATCTTTCGGCGCTGGGGCTTCCGCACCAATCCGCTGATGAAGCGCTGCGAGAGCGTGGCGGAGCTGCTGGAGCGTTACCGGCTGATCGAGAGCCAGCGCGCAACGCTCGGCTACGATATCGACGGCGTGGTCTACAAGGTCGACGATCTCGCTCTGCAGGCAAGGCTCGGCTTCGTCTCGCGGGCGCCGCGCTGGGCGATCGCCCACAAATTCCCGGCCGAACTCGCAACCACCATCCTGGAGGCGATCGATATCCAGGTCGGGCGCACCGGCGCATTGTCGCCGGTGGCGCGGTTGAAGCCGGTGACGGTCGGCGGCGTCGTCGTGACCAACGCGACGCTCCACAACGAGGACTATATCCGCGGCTTCGATTCCAAGGGGCTGCCGATCCGCGACGGCACCGACATCCGCATCGGCGACACGGTGACGGTGAAGCGCGCCGGCGACGTCATCCCGCGCGTCGAGGCCGTCGATCTCGCCAAGCGTCCGGCGGATTCGAAGCCCTATGAGTTCCCGACGCTGTGCCCGGCCTGCGGCAGCCATGCGACGCGCGAGCTCAACCCCCGCACCGGAAAAGAGGATGCGGTGCGCCGCTGCACCGGCGGGCTGATCTGCCCGGCGCAATCGGTCGAGCGTCTCAAGCATTTCGTCTCGCGCGATGCGATGGATATCGACGGGCTCGGCGACAAGCAGATCGAGTTCTTCCATTCCGACCCCGAGCTGCCGGTGAAGGAGCCGGCCGATATCTTCACGCTGGCCGAGCGCGACGCCGCCAACTTCAAGAAGCTCAAGGACAAGGAAGGCTTCGGCGCGGTCAGCGCCAGGAAGCTCTTCGACGCGATCGAGGACCGGCGCACCCCGCCGCTCAACCGCTTCATCTTCGGCCTCGGCATCCGCCATATCGGCGAGACGACGGCGCGGCTCCTGGCGCGGCATTACGGCTCGTTCGAGGCGCTGCGGGTGGCCAGCATCGCGGCGGCCGACGAGGCCTCGCCCGAGCGACAGGAACTCGACGCCATCGACAGTGTCGGGCCGACCGTGGTCGAGGCGTTGATCGAGTTCTTCGGCGAACCGCATAACGAGGAGCTGCTCGACCGTCTGCTGGCGCAGGTGTCGCCGCAGCCGCTGGAGGCGGTGGCCTCCGCGAGCCCGGTCGCCGGCAAGACCGTGGTCTTCACCGGTGCGCTGGAGAGGATGACGCGCGACGAAGCCAAGGCGATGGCCGAGCGGCTGGGCGCCAAGGTGGCGGGTTCGGTGTCGTCGAAGACCGACCTGCTCGTCGCTGGGCCCGGCGCCGGCTCGAAGCTCAAGGATGCGGCGAAGCACGGCGTCGAGGTGATCGACGAGGCCGGCTGGTTCAATCTTGTGGGTGGTTGAGTTTGCTCGTCATTCTCGGGCGGAGCGAAGCGCAGACCCGGGAATTTCGTGACCAGAGGGCGCTGGTCTCCGCGATGGTCGGGTCAAGCCCGACCATGACGGCGGGAATTAGGCTACTCCGCCGCTGCCGCAGACGGCGCGAACATCGCTGTTGGCTGCTGCCCGCCTGCCGCCCGCACCTGGCTCGGCGCCGAGCCGGTGATGCGCTTGAAGGCGCGGCTGAACGAGGCTTCGGATTCGTAGCCGAGACGTTGCGCCACCACCGTGATGCGCAGCTTGTCGCGGGCCAGCCATTGCCGGGCCTGGTGCATCCTGACCTGCGCGACATAGCGTGCCGGCGTCTCGCCGACGACCTCGGCAAAGCGTTCGGCGAAGCCGGAGCGCGAGGCGCCCATCAATGCCGCCAGGCTCTCGACCGTCCAGTCGGTTTCCGGATGGGCGTGGACGGCAGCGAGCACCTTCCCGATCTGCGGGCAGCGCGCCGCTGCGATCCAGCCCTTGGCAGTGCCGCATCCGAACTCGACCCAATTCCGGATGATCGTTGCGGCGACGACATCGGCAAGGCGGGCGAGGATGCCGCCAGCGCCGACGCGGTCCATCGCGACCTCGCGGCCCATCGCCTCCAGCAGATGCGGAAGGCCCGGCTCGTTGGCGGCGAAATCATAGATCCGCATCACATCCGGCATCAGGCGCAGCAGCGGATGATCGATATCGACATTGAAGGTCATGCGCCCGGTGAAGACCAGCATGTGCTCGCCCGCGCCGCCGCCCTCGACATCGAAGACATTGCCGTAGAGCTCGCGCACGCGGCAGTCGCAGGGCGGGGAGGGCACGACCTCTGGGGAACTCGCCAGGATATGGCCGCCGCCATGTGGCAGCAGGACGGCATCGCCATCGCGCAACTCCACCCATTCGCCGGCCAGCGTCTTCAGCCAGCAACCGCCGCGGGAGATGAAATGGAAGCAGGCCTCGCGGCTCTGCGGGAAGACGACGCCCCAGGGCGCGGCCATCTGGCAACGGCTGTAGTCGACGCCGTCGAGCCTCAGGCCGCGCAGCATCTCGGTCAGGTGATCGATTGAAGCGGTCATTGCAGTCCTGGACGAACGGTCAAGGAATGCGGATTATATAGCATGGAAACTCCACGGCGCCACGCCCATCTTCCGGCCACCTCGTGGAGACCCCCATGTCAGATTCCCTGTCTGCAACTGCACTCGACCTCGATGACGTCCGCGACGACGCGCGCGAAAAGCCTGCCTGGGCCGCCGTCGTCTCGCTGACCTTCGGCGTTTTCGGCCTCGTCACCGCCGAATTCCTGCCCGCCAGCCTGCTGACGCCGATGGCCGCCGATATCGGCGTCTCGGTCGGAGCGGCCGGACAAGCGGTGACCGCGACGGCGGTCGTGGGTGCCATCGCCGGCCTCGCCGCGGCGATCGTGACCCGCGGCATCGACCGTCGCATCGTGATCTGGTCGCTGACCAGCCTGCTGATCTTCTCAAGCGCGCTCGCCGCCGTCGCCACCACTCTCCCGACGCTGCTCGTCGCCCGCGTCCTGCTCGGCATCGGGCTCGGCGCCTTCTGGTCGATGGTGGCGGCGATCGCGATGCGGCTGGTGCCGCCGAGCGCCATGCCCAAGGCGATGTCGCTGATCTTCACCGGCGTCTCCATCGCCACGGTGAGCGCCGCGCCGATCGGCGCCTATGTCGGCAACCTGCTGGGCTGGCGCGTCGTCTTCTGGATCGCGGCTCTCATCGGCGTCGCGACGCTCGTCATCCAGATGGCCGTGCTGCCGCGCCTGCCGGCACGCGGCTCGCCCGATATCCGTACGCTCTTCCGGTTGCTCGGCCGGCCGAGCATCGCGCTGGTCCTGGCCGGTATTGTCGTCGTGATCTCCGGGCATTTCGCCGGGTTCACCTATGTCCGGCCGTTCCTGGAGCAGATCCCGCAGCTTTCGGTCGAGGCGATCTCGCTCGTCCTGCTGGCCTATGGCGTCGGCGGCTTCTTCGGCAACCTGGTCGGCGGCGCCATCACCGCCCGCAGCGCCAAGGCATCCGTGATCTTCGGTGCGCTGACGATTGCGCTGATGGGCCTGGGCCTGCTGCTGGTCGGTTCTTCGCCGGTGGCTTCCGCCGTCGCCGTCGGGCTCTGGGGCTTCGCCTTTGGTGCGCTGCCGGTAGGGTTCCAGACTTGGCTGGTGCGCGTCGCGCCGGAAGAGGAGGCCGAGTCGGCCGGTGGCCTGCTCGTCGCCGCCTTCCAGGTCGCGATCGCCAGCGGCGCGATCTTCGGTGGGCTTCTGGTCGACGGCTTCGGGACGCTTGGCGTGATGGCCTATGCCATGGTCGCGACGTTGGTCGGCGGGCTCGGCGTGCTCGCGCTGGGATCGAAGAGCCCCGAGCGGGTCGGAGCCGGCAGCGCCTCCCACGCCATCTAACGCCGTTCCGAATGACCAGAACACATCGGGCGCGTGATGCGCCCGATCACTTTTCTTCAAGACAGCGATGCGGCGAGAGAGTTTATGCTCGCCCCATGGAAGCGATCACACAGGGCGAGACATTGTGCCTCGAACCGCTCGTCGCCGGCGAGCGGGCGAAGCTGTTTCCGGCCGAGCGCTTCGACGGGCTGGATTGCCTCGCCGCGACCTTCCGCCGGCATGCCTATGCCCCGCACCGCCATGAAAGCTATGTCATCGGCACGATCGAGGCCGGCTGCGAGACGTTTCGGGTGCGCGGTGAGCGGCACTATGCCCGCCCCAACCAGATCACCTTCGTCAATCCGCTCGAAACCCATGACGGCGAGCCTTATGGGCCGGGCTACAGCTATCGCATGACCTATCCCGAGATCGGGCTCATCCGCGAGGTCGCGGCCTCCCTCAGCGGCCGGGACGTGTCGGGCACACCGTTCTTTCGGCAGCCGCTGGTCGAGGATGCCGGGGGCGCGGCCCTCTTCGCTGGGGCGCACCGAGCCATCGAGGATGGCGACGATCTTCTCGCAGGCGAGGAGATGCTGCTGCGCTTCTATGCTCGCTGCCTGGCCCGCCATGCCGATCTGGCGGTTCGCTCCGTCGGAGCGGAGGGCGGGCCCGTCGCCAAGGCGCGCGAATTGTTCGAGGCGCGCTATGACGAGGATCTGTCGCTCGCCGATCTCGCGCGATTGACCGGCCTGCCGCGCCACCATCTGATCCGTGCCTTCCGGCGGGAAACCGGGCTGACGCCGCATGCCTATCTCATCGATGTCCGCGTCCGGCGCGCCCGCGAGCGGCTGCGGCGCGGCGACATGCCGGGCGATGTCGCGGCGGCGACCGGCTTCTGCGACCAGCCTCACCTGACCCGCGCCTTCAAGGCCCGCTTCGGCGTGACCCCCGGCGCCTTCCGTGCGGCGCATGCCGGCTGAGCCAAGCGCCTTTCGAGAGAGCCAACCCATGTCCACGATGCGCGACGACATCAGGCGCGGCCTGAGCGACATCTGGCCGGCGGCGGTGGCTGCGGCGCCGATCGGCCTGCTCTTCGGGGCGGTCGCCGCCAGCAAGGGGCTGTCGCCGCTCGAAGTCTTCCTGATGAGCGTGATGGTCTTTGCCGGCGGGGCGCAGTTCGCGGCGGTGGAGCTGTGGGCGACTCCGGCACCTATCGCCGCGCTGGTTTTCTCGACGCTGCTGATCAATGCCCGCCATGTGCTGATGGGGGCATCGCTCGCGCCCAAGCTCGAGGGCTTCAGCCGCTGGCAGAAGCTGCTTGGGCTCTATTACATGGCCGACGAGAATTGGGCTCTGGCCGAGAAGCGGGCCCGCACGCATCGGCTCACGCCGGCCTACTGGTTCGCGATGGTCGTTCCCTTCGTCGCCGGCTGGCTGGTGAACTCGACGCTGGGCGCGAGCATCGGCGCCGTGCTGGGCGATCCGAAGCGGCTCGGCGCCGATTTCGCCTTCACGGCGCTGTTCATCGCGCTGGTCGCAGCCTTCTGGAAGGGGCGGGTGACGTTCTGGACGGTGGCGGCCGCCGGCATCGCCTCGGCGGTTACCTATCGACTGGCCGGGCCGCCCTGGCATGTCGCGGCGGGTGCGGTGTGCGGACTTCTGGCCGCGTGGCTGGCCGCCGGCGCCGATCCGCAGCCCGTGGCGAAGGAGGCCGAGGCGTGAGCGTCGATCCGATCAACCTCCTCGCCTTCCTCGGCATGGCGATCGTGACTTATGCGACGCGCGTCGCAGGGCTCGCGCTTGCCGGGCGCCTCAGCTTGTCGCCAAGGGCGCAGGCGGCGTTCGACGCAATCCCGCCGGCCGTGCTGATCGCGGTGATCGCGCCGAGCGCGCTCGCGACGGGCTGGGCCGAGACGGCGGCGGCGGCGGTGACGGCTCTGGCCGCGACGCGTCTGCCGCTGCTGGGCGTGGTGGCCGTGGGTGTCGTGGCCGTGGTGGCGTTCCGAATGGTGATGTGATCCACCCCCGTCATGCTCGGGCTTGACCCGAGCATCTCGTGACCAGCGGGCTGCGGTTTCGCGCCTTTTTCGGCAGGAGATTCTCGGGTCGAAGCTCCGCTTCGCCCGAGAATGACGGGTGAGGTCACAACGGCCGGCAAGCCTGCTCCAGCCAAGCCTTCGCCTCGCCTTCGACCAGCGGGGAGAGCTTCTCCCAGACCGTGGCGTGATAGGCGTCGATCCAGGCGATCTCGCCGGCATCGAGCAGGGACGGCTCGATCAGCGCTCGCTCATAAGGAGACCAGGTGATGGTCTCGAAGCCGTAGATCGTACGCTCGGCACCGGGGATCTGCCGCTCCTCGACGACGATCAGGTTCTCGATACGGATGCCGTATTCGCCCTGCTTGTAGTAGCCGGGCTCGTTGGAGAGGATCATGCCCGGCTCCAGCGGCGTAGTGCCGAGCTTGGAGAGCCGCTGCGGCCCCTCATGCACCGAGAGATAGCTGCCGACGCCATGGCCGGTGCCGTGGTCGAAGTCGAAACCGCCCTGCCAGAGCGGCAGCCGCGCGAAGGCGTCGAGCTGTGCGCCTGACGTGCCCTTGACGAAGACCAGCCGGGAGATCGCGACATGGCCCTTGAGCACGCGAGTATAGCGGTCGCGCATCTCAGCGGTGGGCTCACCGATGACGATGGTGCGGGTGATGTCAGTGGTGCCGTCCTCGTACTGGGCTCCTGAATCGACCAGGAAGATGCCGGGCTCCAACCGGCGATTGGTCGCTTCGCTGACCCGGTAATGCGGCAGGGCGGCGTTGGGGCCGGCGCCAGCGATGGTCGTGAAGGAGACATCCTTCAGCAGCCCGGTCTTCAGCCGCTCGGTTTCGAGCGCGGCGACGGCGTCGATCTCGGTCAGCTTGCCCTTTGGGGCCTCGCTTGCGAGCCAGCTCAGATAGTTCGTCATCGCCGCGCCGTCGCGCAGATGGGCGGCGCGCGTGCCGGCGAGTTCGGCCCCGTTCTTTCGGGCCTTCATCAGCGCGATCGGGTCGGTGCCGGCATCGGGCGTGCCGCCGGCGTCGCGGATCAGCGTCGCCAGCGCGGCGGCGGCGGTGGTGGCATCGAGCCGGACCTTGGCCTTGGCAGCGCCGAGCGTCTTCAACTGGTTTTCAAGCTGGGCCGGGGGGGCGATCTCGCCGACGGCGCCGATCGCGTCGCCGGCTTCGTTGGTGATCTTCTCGGGCGCGAGGAACACGGTCGGGCGGCCTTCGCGCGGGACGATGGCATAGCCGAGCGGCAACGGCGTGTGCTCGACATCGCCGCCGCGGATGTTGAAGACCCAGGCCAGCGCATGCGGGTCGGAGACGACGAGCGCGTCGACCTTGGCCTCGGCCAGCGCCTTGCGGATGCGGTCGAGCTTGGAGGCGGTATCCTCGCCGGCATAGGCGGCCGGGTGTGCCTTCACCGGGGCAGCGGGTGGGGCCGGACGGTCCGCCCAGAGCGCGTCGATGGGATTGACCGGGACAGCGACGAGGCTGCCGCCGGCTGCGGCCGCCGCCTTCTCAAGCTTCGCGACACCATCGACCGTGTGGAGCCAGGGATCGTAGCCCAGCTTGCCGCCGGCCGGCAGGTTCTGCTCGATCCAGCGCTCCAGCGGCGTCTCTTCCATGCGGACGGGGGTGACGATCTTCGTGTCGGTCTGCGCGGCCGACTGGATGGTATAGCGGCCGTCGACGATCAGCGCGGCCTTGTCGGCCAGCACCACGGCACTGCCGGCCGAGCCGGTGAAGCCCGTCAGCCAGGCGAGGCGGGCCATATGGCCTGGGACATATTCGCCCTGATGCTCGTCGGCGCGTGGGATGACGAAGCCGGCGAGGCCCTGTGACGCGAGGGCGCCGCGCAATGCCGCGACGCGGCCGGCGACCTCGGCGGGATCGCTGGGTTCGGAGAAGGACTGGAAGCGGCAGGTCGGCAGGGTCGATTCGGTCATGGCAGGGTCCGGCATAGCGTGGCGCCATCGTCGCGCCCCGCCAGCGAAAGCGCCAGCGCAAATGCATCGTTTCGGCGATGCCCATTCGGTGGGGCGAGCCTGCCTCGCCATTTCCGCATTGTGCCGATTGGTTATGCAATCTACGCAAACGTTAATGGATATGGACGGATCTCATGCGTTTTACGCATATCTCGCATATGCGAACATATCTTCTCGCAAGTGCGAAATGACCCCACCTTAGTCGCATAAGAGAACGAGGAAGCGGCCGGGACTGTCCTTCGTTTTTCGGAGATAGACCCATGACCTATGTGCTGAACAATGCCGACGTGCTGCCCGTACCGGTGGTAGCCGAGACCAGAAATCGCAAGGCCGATACGCCCAGCCTGATGCAGCGCCTCTATGCCGCGCTGATCGAGAGCCGCATGCGCTCCGCCACCCGCGAGCTGCGCGCCCGCAACCTCCTCGTCAACGAGGCCGAGATGGTCCTGGGCGGCTACCCGTCCGCGACGCTGTCGGGCGACGTCTCGCTGCCTTTCAACCGCTGAATTCCGGGCTGCTGCGGCCCTGCCGCGCGCCGGCAACTTTCAGGATCCGAACCATGATCGCCATCATCAAGCATATCGCCGAACAAATCGCCGACGCGGCGAAGTTCACCGCTGCCGTTTGGCATGACGCCCGCAGCCTGCAGGCCGAGGCCGAGCGCAAGTACGGCCATATCGGCTTCTGAACTGAACGGGTAACGACCTCGCGCTTCTAGCGGCAGTGGATCGGAAGGGGCTTCGCCTCTTCGGTCCGGTGCTCTGGCGCAGGAGGTCAGGCAGGGCGGCGGGGCCTCGGGGCTGCGCCGCCTTTTTTCATGACCAGCGTCGCCCAGCCTTCGCGCAGCGAGTGGCTTGCGAGATAGACGCCCTGATGCCGATAGGCGGAGACCACGCCGGCAACGTCCATGGCGAGCAGCCCGGACAGGATCAGCGTGCCCTGCGGCGCCAGCACGCGCGCGATCGAGGGCGCGAGACGCCTCAGCGGCCCGGCCAGGATATTGGCGAGGACGAGGTCGAAACGGCCCGGTCGGTTCGCCTTGGCATGGCGCAGGCCCGGCGCGACATAGAGATCGAGCGCACGGGGCGCGTGGTTGAGCCGGGCATTATGGGCGGAGACCTCCACCGCGACGGCATCAATGTCGCCGGCGACGACCTTGCGCTTGATCTGCTTGGCGAGCGCCAACGCCAGAATCCCGGTGCCGGTGCCAACATCGATGCCGAAGCGCGGCCGGCGCTTCTTCATTTCGGCATCGAGCGCCAGCAGGCAGCCGGCCGTGGTGCCGTGATGGCCGGTGCCGAAGGCGAGCGCCGCCTCGATCTCGATCGCGACGTCGTTGACGCGCACGGTCTCCCGGTCATGGGCGCCGTGGACGAGGACGCGGCCGGCGCGCACGGGTTTCAGCCCGTCGAGGCTCGCCGCAACCCAATCGCGCGTGTTCACGGTGGTGAAGGGTGTCGTGTCGACCAGACCGCCGACGATCGGCCTGAGCAGGTCGCGCACCGCCTCTTCGTCCGGGTGCTGGGCGAAGTAGATCTCGACCTTCCAGGGCGCATTCAGCGAGAGCGTGGTGACGCCGTCCTCGATCTCGAAGGCCGAAATCGCGGTCTCGGTCGGGTCGAAGATCTCGCCGAGCAATTCGGTCAGGGCCCGAGCCTTCTCGCCCGAGGTGGAGAGTTCGAAGACGGTCGCAACCGTCGCTGGCAGGAGGCCTTCGCGCATGCGGTGGCATTAGCAGGGCGGGGCAGGGTTGTCATGCGCTGCCGGCGAAGGGTCCTTCGGAGAAAGTACAGGCTCGGCCAGCGCGGGAAACCATCTCCTGGAGGGAGAGGGCAGGGTGAGGGGTAGGCCGCTAACCCATTGCCGCGCAGCGGTAAGCCCCGCTTTGCCGGTCCAGCGGCCGACACCTCAGCCCTGCCCCTCTCCGTGCAGGAGAGGGTTCGCCACGCCCCTTCCCTAAGGTTGCGCTTGTTTTCAGGCGTGCTGGGCGTTCAGCGCGGCGAAGACATTGGCGAAGGTGCCTGTCGCCTCTGCGTAGCGCAGCGGCTTGCAGCGCTCGACGATCACCTCGGCGGCGTCCGGCCGGGTCTCGAGGATCGTCATCACTTCCGCGATGAAATCGGCCAGCGGCATCGCGGCGGGATCGACGGCCTGGTGCGGGCCGAGGAGTTCGGTCTGCACATAGGGCGGGGCGATCTCGATGACCCCGACCGACGTACTCTTGAGCTGCTCGCGCAGGCCGATCGACCAGGAATGGATCGCGGCCTTGGTAGCGCTGTAGGTCAAGGTTCCCGCCAGCGGCACGAAGGCGAGTCCGGAGGAGACGGTCAGGACCGTCGCATTCTGCTGCTTCAGCAGATGCGGCAGCAGCGCCGTGGTGAGGCGGATCGGACCGAGCAGGTTGGTCGCAATCGTCTCCTCGGCGATGGCGAGATTATCGGCGGCCGGAACGTTCTCGGGCTTCATGATGCCGGCGTTGTTGAGGACAGCGTTGAGCTTCGGAAAGCGCTCGACGATCTGCCTGGCGAAGGCCTCGATATCGGCCTTGTCCTGAATGTCGAGCAGCATCGATGCCATGCCGGGGTTGGCTGCGGTGACCTCGTCGAGGACGCTTTCGCGACGCCCCGCGATGATGACCTGGTTGCCCTTGGCGTGGAGGGCCTCGGCCAGCGCCCGGCCGATGCCGGAGCCGCCGCCGGTGATCAGGATGGTGTTTCCGGTGATGTGCATCGCAAGTCCCTTTCGTGGTTGCGTGACACCAGTTGGCACCCTTACTCTTCAATGGAAAGAAGGCGCGTAGAAGTTCCATACGCACCAAAAGGAGAGTGTCGGATGCAGGCGATCCGCAGTGCCATGGGGGCGATTCATGCCAGGAGCGACGCGCTGCCGCCGGTGAGCCCGGCCGTGGAGTCGCTGGTGCGCCAGGTGATCGCGCAGATCGCCGACAAGTGGACGATGCTGGTGCTGGAAGCGCTGGAGGAGCGGGGCACGCTGCGCTTCACCGAGGTGGGGCGTAGTGTCAGCGGCATCAGCCAGAAGATGCTGACCAAGACGCTGCGGGAGATGGAACGCGACGGGCTGGTCGTACGCACCGTCCATCCGGTGATCCCGCCGCATGTCGACTACACGCTGACCGAGCTCGGCCGCGAGCTCAGCGCCGCCTTCTGCGGGGTCTGGGTCTGGGCGGAGACCTACTATCCGCAGGTCTCGGCGGCGCGGAAGGCCTTTCGCGAGCGGGAGAACGGCGCTTGAGCGCTCAGAGGTCCTTGGTCAGGTAGACCCGGGTCGCGCCGGGCGGCTTCGGTGCGATTTCGCCGAAAACCTGCCATCCCAGCTTCTTGTAGAACTCGGGCGCCTGGAAACTGATGGTGTAGAGCACGGCCTTGCTGCAGCCGCGCCGCCGGCCTTCCTCCTCCGCCATGGCGAGTATGCGGCTGCCGACGCCCGAGCCGCGCAGGCTCTTCGGCAGATAGAAGAAATCGATGAAGAGCAGGCCGAGCGAGCTGCGGCCCATGAGCCCGCCGATCGGCTCGCCGCTCTCGGGATCATCGACGCGGATCGTCAGCGTCTGGCGATCGTTCCGGCCGATCTTTTCGTCGTTGTAGTTTCGCAGGCCGTTATGGAGGACGTCGCGAAGAGCATCGTCCTCGGCGTCGGTCAGCGCGATCAGGGGAGTCATAGTCGGTTGCTTCTTCAGAGAATCGGCAGCTTAGGCGCCGCTTCTACTCCGCTGCTGGCTGTAGCGATACATCCGGAGCCGGGATCAGGGCGATGGCGTGCCGGGTCTCGGCCGGGATGCCTCCGGTGTCGGTTCAAGCCGACGGTCGCCAGCGATCTCCGGTCGGATCGTTGTACAAGTCGATTCCGTGTCTATGCGATGCCTGACGTAAATGTCGGTGCCGGGTTGCATCACAAAGGTTCATGCAACTTATAATTGTATTTTTGACATTGGGCTCGTAATCATCGTCGCTCTGGAAAAGGGGGCAACATGATGAGAGCTTTTGCGTTGGCAGCCACTGCAGGTCTCGTCGCTTTTGCGACGGCTCCCGCGATTGCTCTGCCGAAGATCGAATCCTCGACACGGGCGAACGGAGTGGTCGCCTTTCAGGACGAGGCGGATCCCAAGCAGTTTCATATCTATCCTGAGCGAATTCCGCTCGTGCTCGGCCTGACATTGTCCGATCCCTCGGTGAAATACTGGGGCATCGGAGCGCCATTCAGGCAGAAGGATCCCGAGTACGGCCTTTATGTGCCGATCGTCGGGGCAACCATCTCGGGTCTGGCCACGGTCACGATCACACCCGATCAGGAAACTGCGATCCGCGCTGCCATCAAACGCGATTTCGAGGTCGACACGCCGAAGCTCGCCAATCTCGATGGCAAGACCAAGAGCATCGAGCCGGTTTACGCCGCCACCTCGCTCGGCATCAAAGGCAACGGAGATTCAGTCTTTCCGCCCGCGTTTCGCTTCGGTTCGTCCTTCAATTTCGTCGTGGGTTCGCCCGACAGCCACACCTTCGCGTCCTATGTGGCGCAACGCATTCGCGACCAGCCCGACATCACGCCGGATTCGAGCTTCGGTGTGAACCTGGTTGCCACCTCGCAGTTCAGGGGCGCTCCGTGGAGCGTCAGCTGCAAGGCGGATCTCCAGAAGGTCTGGAAGGAGGTGCGGCAGCGCTATAACGGCTCGGGCGGGTACGGATGGTTCGGCATGACGGCCGACTATCAGTCGATCCAGCAGGATCTGTTCCGCAGCAAGCTCATCGATTGCGATCTGAAGGAAGGAGACCTGGAGGCGAAGGAAAAAGGCGCCCAGCTGTTCCAGATCGCGAAGGACGCGCTGACATCGATCAACGACCCCGACAACGAATTCTTCCGCTTTCAACCCAATCCGCAGGCTGCGGCCAATGGCGGGGCTGCGCAAGGACCGTGGCTGGTCTCGCTGAACCTCGCCTACAGCTCCGCCAGCCTGAAGGACAAGATCGAATGGAAGCAGACCTTCACGTTCAATCCGACCGTCGAACGCGATATGCCGGTCTCGCTCACGCTGGCGGTGAAATGCGATGTGAATACAGAGCAATACTTCAAGGAGCTTGAAGTATCCGAGCCTTGCATAACCACGAAGAAGGCAAAGTTCATCAAAGAGTGGACCAGCCGCGAGAACGAACTCAAGCAGGCCAAGCTGATCGAGGTTATGACCAATCCGAATCTGTCGGACAAACAGAAGAAGGATCTGGTCAAATTCTACAGCAAGATCTCGCTCAGCGATTCCGCCATGAAGGTTGCGGCTAGCGGCCTTTCCAGCAAGGACAGCGCCAGCATCCTTAAGACGGCGCCGACGTCTGAGTATTTCATCGGTCTTTCGGACGACTTCTTCGAGCAGCTTGAGCGGTTGGTCGCGAGGGGAAGCTCGGTCAAGGACGCGGTCAAGGCATTGAGCAAATGACCGCTTCGCACGGGAAGCCCGGCTCCGGACTTGCCGTTGCGTCGATCGCCTGGCTGCTGTCGTGCAGCCTGGCGATCGGTGCGGACGCGCCCCAGCAATGCAGGATTTTCGGCGCTGGCCGCATCCCCGACAAGCTCGAGGCTTTCGTGCAGTCCGGCGTCGGGCTGCCACCGCCTTGCGTGAACAACAAATGCTGCATCGACATGAAGTTCCACGAGATCGCCGTCGTCCGAAAGCTGGAGCCGGTCTCCGTATGGACGCGGGCGGTCTTCTTCGACCGGCTCGACACCGGCATTCCGGACAAGCAGATCCGGGTTTCGGTCGTCGACGTCAACGGGATGGAGATCGGGGGATCGAGCGCTCACTATACGATCATTAATGGCGACATCATCACCGACAAGAACGGCTTCAGCTATTTGCCGGTCGTGCTGCAGTTTTCCCCCGACGCGCCGACGGCAAACATCTATGCGCTGAGGTTCGGCTATGCCGATCGGGGGCCGATCTCATATAGCTACGGCCCGTACTTCTACGTGAAGGAACCGGCCGAAGCTGCGTCGACCACCCGCGACAAGCTGTTCCTGCGAGGATTTACAACAATCAGCGGACTTGGCCCCTAGCGACGGCGCGCCATCGCTAGGTGACGCCTCGCCGCCATCACCCCGCCTTCTGCACGAAGCTATCCAGCACCATCTTCCGCCCGGCCTTGTCGAAATCGACGGTGAGCTTGTTGCCGTCGACGCTGGCGACGGAGCCGGGGCCGAACTTGACGTGGAAGACGCGGGCGCCCTCGCCATAGGCGGATTCGCCGGATGATTTCGCCGTCAGCTCGCCTTCGATCAGCAGCGGGCCGCGCTGGCGCGAGCCTGAGCCGAAACCGCCCGAGCTGAAGCCGCGGCCGCTTTCGGAGAAACCGCTGCTGCCACCGCCGTTCTTCGCCCGGTTCTCCTGCGCGCGCTGCCAGCCCGGCGTATTGTAACTGGAGCCGAAGCTTTCCATCCGGTCGAAGCGCGAGGCGCCGTAGCCGCCCTGCGAATAGCTGTTCGGGGCCTGCTCGACCTCGACATGCTCCTCCGGCAGCTCGTCGATGAAGCGAGAGGGTAGGCTGGTTTGCCAGAGGCCGTGGATGCGCCGGTTCGAGGCGAAATAGAGCTTCAGCTTCTTGCGGGCGCGGGTCAGGCCGACATGGGCGAGGCGGCGCTCCTCCTCGAGGCCGGCACGGCCACTCTCGTCGAGCGCGCGCTGGTTGGGGAAGAGCCCTTCCTCCCAGCCGGGCAGGAAGACGGTGTCGAACTCCAGCCCCTTGGCGGCGTGCAGCGTCATGATCGAGACGCGGGCGCCGGATTCGCCGTCGGCGACATCCATCACCAGCGAGACGTGCTCGAGGAAGGCCGGCAGGTCCGGGAACTCGTCGAGCGAGCGCACGAGCTCCTTGAGGTTTTCGAGACGCCCGGCGGCATCGGCCGAACGGTCCTTCTTCCACATTTCGGTGTAGCCGGATTCCTCCAGCACCAGTTCGGCGAGCTCGCCCTGTGGCATATGCTCGGCGCGGGCCGACCAGCGGCCGAAGGCCTCGACCAGCTCGCGCAGCGCCGTACGCGCCTTGGGCTTCAACTCATCGCTCTCGACCGCGGCGCGGGCGGACTGCATCAGCGAGAAGCCGGTGGCGCGGGCGTGGTTGTGCAGGAGCTGGACCGTCGCGTCGCCCAGCCCGCGCTTGGGCACATTGACGATGCGCTCGAAGGCGAGATCGTCGGTCGGCGATACCACGCAGCGCAGATAGGCGAGCGCATCGCGGATTTCGGCGCGCTCGTAGAAACGCGGGCCGCCGATGACGCGATAGGGCACGCCGGCCTGGACGAAGCGCTCCTCGATCTCGCGCATCTGCGCGGAGATGCGCACGAGCACCGCGGCCTGGCCGAGGTCCTGGCCTTTGGACTGCATCGCCTCGATCTCGTCGGAGACGAGGCGGGCTTCCTCCTGGCTGTCCCAGGCGCCGGTGACGGTGACCTTCTCGCCGAGCTCATCCTCGGTGCGCAGCGTCTTGCCGAGGCGGCCCTCGTTGCGGGCGATGAGCTTGGAGGCGGTGGCGAGGATATGGCCGGTCGAGCGGTAGTTGCGCTCCAGCCGGATCACGGTCGCGCCCGGAAAATCGTGCTCGAAGCGCAGGATGTTGTCGACCTCGGCGCCGCGCCAGCCATAGATCGACTGGTCGTCGTCGCCGACGCAGCAGATGTTCCGGCGGCCCTGCGCCAAGAGGCGCAGCCAGAGATACTGCGCCGTGTTGGTGTCCTGGTACTCGTCGACGAGGATGTAGCGGAAGCGGTCGTGATAGGTCTGGAGTACGTCCGGATAGTCGCGAAACAGCGTCAGGCAGTGCAGCAGGAGATCGCCGAAATCGACGGCATTCAGCGCCTTCAGCCGCTCCTGATAGGCGGCGTAGAGCTTGCCGCCCTTGCCGTTGGCGAAGACGGCGGCTTCGCCCGGCGCGACGTCCTTGGGGCTAAGGCCGCGGTTCTTCCAGCTGTCGATGAAGCCCGCCAGCATCCGGCCGGGCCAGCGCTTCTCGTCGATGCCCTCGGCCTGGATCACCTGCTTCATCAGGCGGATCTGGTCGTCGGTGTCGAGGATGGTGAAGTCGCTGCGCAGCTCGAGCAGCTCGGCATGGCGGCGCAGCAGCTTGGCCGA
This sequence comes from Allobosea sp. RIT-PG3_2, assembly GCF_057321085.1. Lineage (NCBI taxonomy): Bacteria > Pseudomonadati > Pseudomonadota > Alphaproteobacteria > Hyphomicrobiales > Alloboseaceae > Allobosea > Allobosea sp. RIT-PG3_2. Next base: position 52,816 of record NZ_JBXWCA010000006.1, read on the forward strand.
GATCGAGTGGAAGGTGCCGAGCCAGGGCATGCCCTCGGCGACCGGGCCGACGAGATGGGCGACGCGCTCCTTCATCTCCCGCGCCGCCTTGTTGGTGAAGGTGACGGCGAGGATCTGGGAAGGGTAGGCGCGGCTGGTCGAGATGAGGTGGCCGATGCGGGTGGTGAGCACGCGGGTCTTGCCGGTGCCGGCGCCGGCGAGCACGAGCACCGGGCCTTCCGTCGCCTCGACAGCCTGGCGCTGCTCCGGGTTCAGACCCGCGAGATAGCCGGCCGCCGGCTGCGCCGCGGCGCGCGCGGCCAGTCCGCCGGGGCGGGGCAAGGGAGCGGAAAAGGCGTCGGTATCGGACAAGGGTCTAAGCTGCTCGTGCGTGATTCGTTCTCCGGCAAATATAGGGCGTCGATGTCAGGATTGCGCCCTGCCGGAGCGATCATTTTATATCCCGTTCCACAGGGAGGTGGCAGCAATGGTCGAGCATGGCAGCGACGGGCGCTGGGAGGTCACCAATCAGGTGCCTGTGCTGGCGGATTACGATGTCTTCGCCGCCGATCCGGTGCTGCCTCGCATCGTCGCGGTCTTCGGTGCCGATTGGGCCAGCGCCCGGCTGCATGAGGCTGGGCGCACGGTCGGCTCCGGCCGCGTGCAGGAGCTCGCCTATCTCGCCAACCGCCATACGCCGGAGCTTCGGGCCTTCGACCGCTTCGGCAACCGCATCGACGAGATCGCCTTCCATCCGGCCTGGCATGAACTGATGGGCCTTGCCATCGGGCAGGAGACGCATGCGCTGGCCTGGAACCAGCCCGAACCCGGCGCGCAGGTGGCGCGGGCCGCCCTGCAATATCTCTGGTACGGCGCGGAGAGCGGCATCTGCTGCCCGATCAGCATGACCTATGCCGCTGTGCCCGTGCTGAAGCAGGATGCTGCGCTCTGGGAGCAGTGGGGTTCGCTCGTTACGTCCAACCGTTACGATCCGAGGCAGGGGCCAGCGCATCTGAAGACCGGCGCGACGGTCGGCACGGCGATGACGGAGACGCAAGGCGGTTCGGATCTGCGCCAGACACAGACGGTGGCCGAGGATAATCGCGACGGCACATTCTCGCTGCATGGCCGGAAATGGTTCTTCTCGGTGCCGCATTCCGACGTCTTCCTGACGCTGGCGCGGACGGCGGAGGGCATCTCCTGCTTCGTCGTGCCGGGATGGCTGCCTGACGGAGCGCGCAACGGCGTCGCGATCCAGCGGCTCAAGGACAAGGTCGGCAACCGCTCGAATGCGTCGTCCGAGGTCGAGTTCCGGGGAGCCATCGGGCACCTGATCGGCGAGCCGGGACGTGGCATCCGCACCGGGCTCTCGATGAACCATAATTCGCGGCTCGACATCGCGGCGGCGTCCTCCGGCCTGATGCGGATGGCGGTGTCGCTCGCGGCCCATCATGCGCAGCACCGGCGCGCCTTCCAGAAGGCGCTGATCGACCAGCCGATCATGCAGAACGTGCTCGCCGATCTCGCCATCGAGGCCGAGGCCGCCGCCTGGCTCGCATTCCGGTTCTTTGCGGCGCTGGACCGGCAGGAGACGTCCGAGAGCGAGCGCCTGCTGGCGCGGGTCGGGGCGCCGATCGCGAAATACTGGATCACGCGGCGGGCGCCCGCCGTCGTCACCGAGGCGCTGGAATGCCATGGCGGCAACGGGTTCATCGAGGAGAACCCGATGGCGCGGCTCTACAGGGAGGCGCCGCTCAACGCGATCTGGGAGGGCTCGGGCAATGTCATCTGCCTCGACGTGCTGCGCTCGCTGATGCGGGAGGAGGGGGTGGTGGATGTGCTGCGGGCGGAGTTGCTGACGGCTGCCGGGGCGGATCGACGCTATGACGCGGCGCTGAAGCGGCTGGAGGGCGATCTGCCGGAGCTGATGCGCAACGAGGGACAGGCGCGGCGGCTGACGGAGAGGCTGGCGCTGCTGTTGCAGGGCTCGCTGCTGTTGCGGCATGCTCCGGGGGAGGTCGCGGATGCCTTCATCGCGACGCGGCTCGGGGATGGCTGGTCGGGGCAGTTCGGCGATCTGCCGGTTTCGGTCGATGCGGCTGCGCTGGCGCGAAGGGCGGTGCCACGGGCTTCATAGAGCGCACCGTCATTCCGGGGCAGGCCGAAGGCCTGAGCCCGGAATGACGGCAGTAGGCTTCAAGCCGCTTCCGCCGCCTCGAAGTTCATCGCCACGCCGTTGATGCAGTAGCGCAGGCCGGTGGGCGGCGGGCCGTCCGGGAAGACGTGGCCGAGATGGCCGCCGCAATTGGCGCAATGCACCTCGGTGCGGACCATGCCGAACTTGCGGTCTTCGCTGGTCTCGACCGCGCCTTCCAACGGCTGGTCGAAGCTCGGCCAGCCCGTACCGCTCTCGAACTTCTTGCCGGATTTGAACAGCTTCTGGCCGCAGCCGGCGCAGGAGAAGGTGCCGGCGCGCTTCTCGAAGTTGAGCGCGCAGGAGCCGGCCCGCTCCGTGCCATGGCCGCGCAGGATCTGGTACTGCTCCGGCGTCAGCCGCGCGCGCCACTCTGCGTCGGTCAGCTGGAACGGGAAGGTTTCGTCCGCCTTCTTCGGCTCGCCGAACATGCTCATCAGACCCATTGCGATCTCCTTTCAGCGGGCGGTGGGGCCGCCATCCGTCTCGTGCCTCGCAATATGGCGACTCGCCGGCCGGATTTCACCCCTCGGCCTGCCCCGCTATTTCACGATGCTGTGGCACTTTGGCGGGCTTCGTCACCTGACCGTCACGCGACTCCTCTAGCAGCCCCGCCACCCGCAGAGGGAGGAAACCGTGACGCAACAAGCGACACAGACGGCGCGTGCCGCGCGCCGCATGACCAGTTCGGGGCTCGGCTCGGCGGTCCGGCGCAGCAAGACGCTCTCGAAGGCCGGCATGCTGGAATGGCTGTTCGCGCGGGCCTTCTCGGGTCTGGTCTATCCGCAGATCTGGGAGGACCCGGTCGTCGACATGGCGGCGCTGCAGCTCAAGGCCGACGACCACGTCGTGGCGATCGCCTCGGGGTCCTGCAACATCCTCTCCTATCTAACGGCGGCGCCAGTCCGCGTGAGTGCCGTCGACCTCAACGGGGCGCATATCGCGCTCGGCCGGCTGAAGCTCGCGGCGCTGGCACGGCTGGAAAGCCATGAGACGTTCCTGCGCTTCTTCGGCCGGGCGAACGCGCGCGACAACATCGCGCTCTACGACCGCGAGATCGCGCCGCATCTCGATGCCGTCTCGCGCGGTTATTGGGAAGGCCGGGGGCTCAGTGCCCGGCGCCGGATCAACCTCTTCGCCAACGGCTTCTACCGTTATGGGCTGCTCGGCCGCTTCATCGGCACGGGCCATGTGCTGGCGCGGCTGCTCGGGGGCAATCCCCGCGCGATGCTCGCCGCCCGCGACCTCGCGGAGCAGAGGGCGCTCTACGAGCGGCACCTCGCGCCGGTCTTCGAGCGCAGGCTGGTACGCTGGCTGGTGCGGCAGCCGGCCTCGCTCTATGGGCTCGGCATCCCGCCGGCGCAGTACAAGGCGCTGGCCGCCGATGGCGAGGATGGCATCCTCGGGGCGCTGAAGCTGCGGCTCGAACGGCTCGCCTGCGATTTCGACCTCAAGGGCAACTACTTCGCGCAGCAGGCCTTCGGCCGGCGCTATGCCGAAGGCGCCGATGCGGCGCTGCCGCCCTATCTGCAGCCGGGGCATTTCGCGACGGTCAAGGCGCGCGCCTCGAACGTGTCCTATCGCCAGACCCCGGTCACGGCGTTGCTGGAGGACCAGCCGGCCGAGAGCTGCGACGCCTATGTGCTGCTCGATGCGCAGGACTGGATGAACGATGCCGACCTGACGGCGCTGTGGTCGCAGATCACGCGCACGGCCCGGCCGGGTGCACGGGTGATCTTCCGCACGGCTGCCGACGAGCGCCTGCTGCCGGGGCGGGTGCCGGCCGCGATCCTCGACCAGTGGCGCTACGAGGAAGAGCGCAGCCGCGAACTGTGCCGGCAGGACCGTTCCGCGATCTATGGCGGCTTCCACCTCTATGTCCTGAAGGGGCAGGCCCGATGAGCGCGGCCGAGGCATCGGCCGTTACCGCCGCCGGGCTGATGGACCGGATCTACCGGCACCAGCGCCATATCTACGATGCCAGCCGGAAATTCTACCTGCTCGGCCGCGACCAGCTGATCGATGGCCTGTGGCCGCCATCCGGCGCGACCGTTCTGGAAATCGGCTGCGGCACCGGGCGCAACCTGATCCGGATCGCGCGGCGCTATCCGGACTGCGCCTGCTACGGGCTCGACGTCTCCGGCGCGATGCTGGCGACGGCGCGCGCGTCGGTAGCGCGTGCGGGACTGGAGGATCGGGTCAGTCTTGCGCAGGCCGATGCCACTGATTTCGATCCGCAGGCCCTGTTCGGCCTTCCCGGCTTCGACCGGATCGTGATCTCCTATGCGCTGTCGATGATCCCGCCCTGGCAGGGCGTCATCGCCGAGGCTTTGCGCCGTCTGGACGAGGGCGGGGCGCTGCACATCGTCGATTTCGGCGATCAGGATGGCTTGCCCGCCGCCTTCAAGGCGGTGCTGCTGCGCTGGCTCGGCCTGTTCCATGTCACGCCGCGGGAGGATCTGCCGGGAACCGTGCGGGCGCTCGCGGAGGCGGCCGGCGCCGATTGCCGGCTCGCCGCGCCCTATCGTGGCTATGCGGTCCACGCCGTCGCGACGCGCCGCTGATATGCAGCCCGGCCGGCGGCGGCGCTGGTAGCGGCTCATCCGGCGAGCGCCTATGCTCGCCGCAATGGATGCCGCCGACGCCCCGCCCGAAGAGAGCCGTTTCGAAAGCCTTCGCGACCGGCTGCGCCAGCTCTATCACGGCCGGACGCCGGCGGCCCTGCGCTTCCAGGCGGTCACCACGATCGTCGATCTGCTGATCATCGCCTTCTTCGTCGCCACGCCGCTGCTACGGGAGCAGCCGGCATTCCTCTGGATCGATTATTCGGTCGCGGTGATCATGGTGGCGGAGATCGGGGCCCGGCTGCTCGCCTCGACCAACATGCTGCGGCTGCTGCGCCAGCCGACCATGCTGCTCGACCTGTTCATCCTGTCGACGTTGCTGGCGCCGCAATGGCTAGAGAATTTCGGCTTCCTGCGCATCCTGCGTCTCTGGTCGCTCTCGCATAAAGGCATCGTCTGGTCTCAGTTCCGCTCCACCCGCTTCCGCGAGTGGGAGAACGTGGTGCGGGCGCTGAGCAACATCGCGACCTTCCTCTTCGTCGTCACCGGCTTCGTCTACACCTTCTTCTTCCGGCAGGCGGGCGGGCTGGAGAGCTACGTCCAGGCGCTCTACTTCACGGTCGCCACCGTGACCACGACCGGGTTCGGCGACGTGACGTTGCCCGGTGTCGCCGGCAAGCTGACGTCGATCGTGGTGATGATCGTCGGGATCACGCTGTTCGTGCGGCTGGCGCAGGCGCTGTTTCGCCCCAACAAGGTGCTGTTTCCCTGCCCGGAATGCGCGCTGCAACGGCATGAGCCCGACGCGGTCTACTGCAAGGCCTGCGGGCACAAGCTGAAGATTCCCGACGAGGATGTCTGAGGCGCGGGCCGCTCAGTGGCGCGTTTCGATCTCGGTCTCGCGCTCTTCAGCCATCTCGCCGACGCGGATCGCCGACTTCCTGGGCATGCCGATGATGCGCCCGATCGTGGCGGGCACCTGCATCATGCCATGGGCGGCCTTCATCAGGGCGATGTTCGCGAGAATGTCGGCCGGGAAGGGCACGACCCTGCGATGGAGCATATCGACGTGAAGCGACAGGTTCTCGCTCGTCGCGGCGAGCCAGCCCTCATGGGCGTGGCGCATCTCGAGATAATAGTGCAGGCGCTTGTCGTCGAAGCCGATGAGCTGGGCGGTGACGCGGACGAGATCGCCTTCCGTCAGCTCGCGCTTGTAGAGGATGTGGCATTCCGCCGTGAAGGTGGAGGCGTGCCGCGTCTCGACATAGTCCCGCGTCAGGCCGACCAGCGAGAAAACCTCGTCGACCGCGCGATCGAACAGGACATGGTAGTACGCCATGTTGAGATGGCCGTTATAGTCGATCCACTGCGGCTCGACCCGCATCGCCGAGGAGACGAAGGGTGCGAAGAACAGCGCCGGGGCGCGTGTATCGTGTTTCATGATCGCCTCCCTGTCAGGCGCCTCGATCAAGGGACGGCCGCATTATTGCGGATGCCCATTTTGTCGTCGCATGATCTACTATGCATCGATCGCAATCAGCGTCAGCACTTCGACCCGGCTGTTGCAGCCAGGATGATGTCAGACCGTAACCAATTGCGAAACCGATCTGTTCCAAGTCTAAGCGCCAAAACCGGATCTTGACAATGAGCCTGCCTGCCGCCGCCCTTCATGACAGCCCTGCCTCCGCCGCAGTGCTGCCGCCTTCTCCCGATGCCGTCGCAGCCGTGACGCAGGCGCTGGCCGCGCGCTTCGGCAACCGGCTGGTCACCAGCCTCGCGGTGCGCCAGCAGCACGGCCACACCCTGACCTGGATCCCGAACCAGCCGCCGGATGCCGTGGTCTTCCCGCAGAGCACGGAAGAGGTCTCCGAGATCGTGAAGCTCTGCGCCGCGCATGGCGTGCCGGTTATCGCTTTCGGTACAGGCACTTCGCTGGAAGGGCATGTCAACGCGCCCTTCGGCGGCGTCTGCATCGACATGTCGCAGATGAAGCGGATCATCGCCGTCCATGGCGAGGACCTCGACGTGCTGGTTGAGGCTGGCGTGACCCGCAAGGAGCTCAACGAGCATCTGCGCGACCAGGGCCTGATGTTCCCGATCGATCCCGGCGCGGACGCCTCGATCGGCGGCATGGCGGCGACGCGCGCCTCCGGCACCAATGCCGTCCGCTATGGGACGATGAAAGACAATGTTCTGGCGCTGACGGCGGTGATGGCTGATGGCTCCGTCGTCAAGACCTCGACGCGGGCCCGCAAGACCTCGGCCGGCTACGATCTCACGCGCCTGCTCGTCGGCTCTGAAGGCACGCTCGGCATCATCACCGAGGTGACGCTGAAGCTGCACGGCATCCCGGAGGCTATCGCCGCCGGCGTCTGCCCCTTCCCTTCGGTGAAGGCGGCCTGCGACGCGACGATCCTGACCATCCAGACCGGCCTGCCGGTGGCTCGCATCGAATTGCTCGACGACGTGATGATCCGCGGCGTCAATCTGCATGCCAAGCTCGGCCTGGCGGAGACGACGATGCTGTTCGTCGAGTTCCACGGCACGGAAGCCGGCGTTGCCGAGCAGTCCGAGCGCTTCGGCGAGATCGCTGCCGAATTCGGCGGCGGCCCCTTCGACTGGGCGACCAAGGCGGAGGACCGCTCCAAGCTCTGGCAGGCGCGCCATGACGCCTATTGGGCGGCCAAGGCGCTGAGGCCCGGCTTCGAGTCGGTGGCGACCGATGTCTGCGTGCCGATCTCGCAGCTCGCCGAATGCGTCGAAGAGACCAAGCGCGACATCGAGGCCTCCGGGCTGATCGCGCCGATCGCGGGCCATGTCGGCGATGGCAATTTCCACACCCAGCCGCTGGTCGACCTCAACGACGCAGGCGAGGTCGAGCGGGCGCAGGGCTTCATCGACCGGCTGGTCAAGCGCGCGCTCGCCATGGGCGGCACCTGCACCGGCGAGCATGGCGTCGGCCAGAAGAAGATGAAGTATCTCGAACAGGAACATGGGCCGGAGGCGCTCGCGGTGATGCGGACGCTGAAGCGGGCGCTCGATCCGCAGAACATCCTCAATCCCGGCAAAATCGTCGTCCTGTGACATCGGCGCGGCTTGCGCTGCCCGCGCCCTTCGCGAAAATGTCGTGATCCCGCCGCGACTTGCAGGCATGATCGCGCGCGGCTGCCGGTTTCCAACCGGCGCTACGCCATCTCGGCGACAGGGACAGAAAGCGAACGTTGCGTGAAAGCCTGACAGTTCTGGCCGGCCTGCTGGTGTTGGCGCTGCTGGCGGCCCTGATCGGCCCCGGCTTCGTCGACTGGCGGGCCTACCGGCCTCAGATCGAGGCCAGGCTGAGCGAGGCGCTTGGCGTCGAGACGCAGATCGGCGGCGCCATCGGCCTGCGCCTGCTGCCTTCGCCGCGCATCTCGCTTGAGAACGTCAGGATCGGCAGCGGCAACGGCGCCACGAGTTCGGCGACGGCCGAGCAGGTGACCGTCGAGCTGGCGCTGGCCGCGATGGCGCGCGGGGAGTTCCGCTTCTCCGAGGCCGAGATCGACGGCGCCGCGATCTCACTTGTTCTCGACGATGCCGGCGCAATCCAGATGCCCGCGCGAACGGGCAAGGGTCTCCCAACCGAGGCGCGGCTCGATCGTCTCCGGATCGGCCGTTCGGCCCTGGTCTGGCGGGAACCCGGCAAGCCGGCGGTCTCGCTGTCGCCCATCGCCGCCGAGGTGTCCGCGGTCAGCCTCGCCGGCCCCTGGCGCTTCGAAGGCGAGGTGGCCGGCGCCTCGCTGCGCGTGACCACGGGCGAACTGGAAGAGGGCGGCCGGCTGCGCACCAAAGCCTTTCTCACCGGCGAGGATCTGCAGCTCAATTTCGACGGTTCGCTGGTTCTGCCATCGGGGCAGGGTCGTGTCGGCGTCGAGCTCGATGGCGCCTTCGGTCTCTCGCCGGGCGGGGCCGTCGCGCTCTCGGGGAGGGTCAAGGGCGGCAGCCGCCAGCTCGATCTCGCCGGGCTCACGCTCGATCTCGCCGGTGGCGCCGCGCGGCTGGAGGGCGAGGGCCAGTATCTGCCCGGAAGGGGCGCCGGTTCGCTGGCGCTGCGCGCGCGCCGGCTCGATGCCGATGCGCTGATGGCGGCGCTGGCCGAGCGCCAGGGCTTCGAACGGGCCCTGCAGGGCCTGCCGGGCACGGTCGATGTCGGGCTCGACCTCGACCAGGTCATCTGGCGCGGCGAGGATTTCTCGGGCTTTGCCTTGCGCGGCCGCCTGCATGATGGGGGACTGAGCGATGCCTCCGCGTCGGTGCGCGTCGCCGGCGCGCTTGCCGGTGCGAGCGGGAGTATCAATGCGGACGGGGCTTCCGGGCGCATCAATCTGAAGGCCGAGGATGCGCGCCGGGTCGCGCTGGTGCTGGCGCGTGCTGGCCTCGATCCGGCGCTAGCGGATTTCGTCGCGGGGTTCGGGCGGATCGATGCCGACGCGCTCGGTTCATGGGCGGGCGAACGTGCCACATTCCAGCGTCTGCTGGTCGTCGGCTCCTCCGGCCTGCGGCTCGACGCCTCTGGCGAGGCTGGTCCGGCCCGGCTTGCCGCCAAGGCGACGGTGAGCGGGCTCGCGCTCGACGCCCTGCCGCCGGGCGCGAGCCTCGGTGGCCTGTTCAGGCAGCGCGACATCGCCCTCGACCTGACGCTCGCCAATGCGCGCTTCCGCAATGCCCCGCCGGGGTCGGCCAGCCTCGATCTGCGCCGGGAGGGCGATATCTGGCGGCTCAGCCGGCTTTCAGTGGACGGTTTCGGCGGGGTCAGTGTCACCGGCGCCGGCTCGCTTCTGGCCGAGGGCGGGGAGATCACCGGGCGAGTCCGTGCGCCGCGGTTCGAGACCCTGACGGCATTGGCCGGGCCGCTGCTGCCGGAAGCGGCCACGCAGGCCCTGATACGGGCAGGGGAAGGCTTGGCGCGGCTCGATGCCAGCTTCCGCCTGACGCGGGCAGCGTCCGGCGAGACGGCGCTCTCCGCCGAAGGCACAGCCGCAGCGGGAAAGCTGTCGATCAGCGGCCTGCTCGATCGCGCGGGCAACTGGAGCCGTGCCAATCTGGGCTTCGACCTTGCTGACCGTCGGCAGGCCTTCACGGCGCTCGGCCTGCCGACGCCGATGCAGGGCGGGGCCGGCAGGTTGGCGCTCGAACTGGGCCAAGGGCGGGCCGTCGGCTCTCTCGCCGGGCCGGGGCTTTCCATCGTCGTGGAGGACGGCGCAAGCGGGCCGCAGCTCTCGGTCCAAGCCGAGGGGCCGGGCCAGATCCTGGCCGAGGGACCCGCAAGGCTGCTGCCCGACGGCATCCTCGATGCGCATGCTCGCCTTGAGGTGACCAGCGAGGCGGTGAAGCTCGACGCCATCCGGGCAAATCTCGGCGGCATGGCTGCCAGCGGCGTCCTCACCCTGCCGCGCGAGGGGCGCTACACCGGCCGGATCGCGATCCCCTCAGCCGATCTGCGCCAGTTGATCGCGGCGTCGTTGGGGCCTGCACCGTCGTCGCCGGGGTCGATCTGGTCCACCGCCCGCTTCGGTCGCGTCGCCGGGTTGCCGGATATCGACATCGCCGTCGAGGCCGGCTCGCTTGCCGCTTTCGACGGCGGCACGATCCGCAATGCGAGCTTCGCCCTGCGCTCGGACCAGGACGGCCTGCGGGTCGACGACATCCGGGGCGCCTTCGGCGGCGGGCAGCTGGCGGGCAGGCTCAGCCTGCGGCGCGATGGCGGGCTTGCGCAGCTCAACGGGCGCTTGAGCGTGATGGCGATCGATCTCGGCGATCTGACCAAGGGCGCGGTCGGCGGCAAGGCTTCGGGTCAGATCGAGTTCGGCGGCTCGGGCGAGACCCCGGCAAGGCTGATCGCCGGCTTGAGCGGGGCCGGCAGCCTCGCGCTGTCGGAGACGCGCCTCGCCCGCTTCGACCCGAACGCGTATGCGCGCGTCATCGCCAGCACCGGCGAGGACGCCTCCGAGAGTGATGCGTCGCGCCTGCAGGACAGGATCGCCGCGGCCCTCGACCGCGACGCCTGGGCGCTTAGCGACGTGGCACTTCCCTTCACGCTGGCGGGCGGGCTGGTCCGGCTGCAGCCGTTCAGCTTCGAGCGCAACGGGTTGCGCGCCGAGGCGAGCGGCGCCGTCGATCTGCGCGCGCTCAATGCCGATCTCAGGCTCGGCCTCAAGCCGCTCGGCGCCTTGCCGAAGGGCTGGCCGGGCGATGCGCCGCAGATCGGGATCGCCTGGCGCGGGCCCCTCTCGAACCTGCGGCGCGAGAGCGATGTCAGCGCCCTGTCAAACACCGTGGCGGCCCGGGCGCTGGCGCGCGAGATCGAGCGTGTCGAAGCCTTCGAGGCCGATGCCCGCGAACGGGCGATCCATGCTCGCCGGCTGCGGGCCGAGCGTGAGATGCGCGAGAACGAGCGCAAGCTCAACGAGTTCGTGAAGGCCGAGGAAGAGCGCCGCCTGGCCGAAGAGAAGCGGCAGGAAGAGGCGCGTCGAGTCGAGGAGCAGCGTCGCCAGGCCGAGGAGAAACGGGCCGAAGACGTGCGCCGTGTCGAGCAGGCACGGGCCGAAGTGGAGGCGCGTCGCCGGGCGGATGCCGAGGAGCGTGCGCGTGCCGCCGAGCGAGCGGCCGCGCAATCGGCGCCGCCCCAGCCGCAGCCCGGCCCTTTGGTCCTGCCGGGCGCGCCGCGCAGCAGCTCCCCGGAAGGTGCGGTCCAGCCTCCGACCGGGGGGGCCGCGCCACAACTGCCGCCGCCTTTCCAGATCGCGCCGGTGCCGCAGCCACGCAACGCGCCGCTGAATTGAGATTCTGATTCAACTGGTTGGCAGGTTGATTCAGGGTTTCAGCGCAAGTATTTGAGGCGGTGTGCTTTTTAGCTGCCGGTGCGCCGCTGTCGGACGTGTCGCTTTCCGCCAAAACCCCCTGTCGTTCCGGGTTCGCGCCTGCGGCACGCCCCGGAACGACAGGGGGCTCCGATCAGGAGCGATCCAGCAATTGCCACACGGCTTAAGTCTGCTGCGTTTTCACGGAAAAGCGGGTCATCCTGGACGCAGCGAAGCGGAGATCCGGGATCCATCGTAAGGCGCTGCGTTCTACGATGGATCCCGGGAGCCCGGGATGATGGCGCGGTTTCGTAAATATCAGCAGGGTCTAAGGGCGGCCTGCCAAGCGGCGGTAATGCGCGAGGGCGTGCAGGCGCAGGGCGGAGGAGAGATTGAGCTCCCCCCGGCCGGAGTCGATGTCGGCGACCAGGGCGGCGACCGGGCGGCCTTCCGCCGCGGCGATCTCCTTCAGCGCATCCCAGAAGGCATCCTCCAGCGAGATGCTGGTGCGATGGCCGGCGATGCTGAGCGAGCGCTTGCGCTCGGGCTTCATGCCGGTTCCGGGTCCTTGTCGTCGCCGCCGAGCCTGTGCCCGTCGACATGGCGGGCGCTCTTGGCGCGCTCGGCTTCGGCAAGGCTGCGTTCGGCCTTGCTCAGGCCGAAGCTGATGCGGTTCTGCTCGGCCGTCTTCTCAGCCTCCGTGCGCGCCTTCTGCTTGCGGGCGCGGCGGAGGTTGATGATCTCGGCCATGAGCGAGGCTCCCGTCAGGCCGGGCCGAGCATCAGCTCGGGCTTGACCGTCTTGTCGAACAGATCGGGGTCGACGCCGGCCTTGAGCGCCTCGTCGCGGAGCGTCGTGCCGTTGTGATGCGCGGACTTGGCGATGTTCGCAGCCTTGTCGTAGCCGATCGCCGGAGCGAGCGCCGTCACCAGCATGAGCGAGCGCGAGAGCAGCTCCTTGAGCTGCGTCTCGTTGGCCTCGATGCCCTCGACGCAGTTGGTGCAAAAGCTGTCGGCCGCGTCGGCCAGCAGCCGGACCGATTGCAGGAAGGCCGCGCCGATCACCGGCTTGAAGACGTTGAGCTCGAAATGGCCCTGGGACGCGGCGAAGCCGATCGTCGCCTGGTTGCCGTGGACCTGGGTCGCGACCATCGTCAGCGCCTCGGCCTGGGTCGGGTTGACCTTGCCCGGCATGATCGAGGAGCCCGGCTCGTTTTCGGGCAAGCTGATCTCGCCGAGGCCCGAGCGCGGGCCGGAGCCCATCAGGCGGACGTCGTTGGCGATCTTGAAGAGGTCGGAGGCGAGCGCCGCCAGGGCGCCATGGGCCGCGGCCAGCGCGCCGTGGCTGGCCAGGGCCTCGAACTTGTTCTCGGCCGTGCGGAAGGGCAGACCGGTCAGCGTCGCGACTTCCTTGGCGAAGAGGACGGCGAAATCCGGGTGGGTGTTGAGGCCGGTGCCGACGGCCGTGCCGCCCTGCGCCAGCGCATAGAGCCCGCCGAGTGCCGCCTCGATCCGGCCGATGCCGAGATGGAGCTGCATTGCATAGCCGGAGAATTCCTGGCCGAGCGTGACGGGCGTCGCATCCTGCAGGTGGGTGCGGCCGATCTTGACGAGATGCCTGAAGGCCTCGGCCTTGGCGTTCAGCGCCTTCTCGAGGCTGCGCAGGGCCGGCAGCAGCTTGCGGGTGATCTCAAGCACCGCGCCGATATGCATCGCGGTGGGGAAGGCATCGTTCGAGGACTGGCCGCGATTGACGTGGTCGTTGGGGTGGACCGGGCTCTTGGCGCCGAGGCCGGCACCGAGCAGTTCATTGGCGCGGTTCGCCAGCACCTCGTTGGCGTTCATGTTCGACTGGGTGCCGGAGCCGGTCTGCCAGATCACGAGCGGGAAATGGCCGTCGAATTTGCCGGCGAGCGCCTCGTCCGAGGCCTGGCCGATGGCGCCGGCGACGCGCTGGTCGAGCAGGCCGAGGCGGGCGTTGACGTGAGCGGCAGCCTTCTTGACCAGCACGAGGGCGTGTACCAGCGGCAGCGGCATGCGCTCGCGCTCGCCGCCGATCCTGAAGTTTTCCAGCGAGCGCTGCGTCTGCGCGCCCCAATATCGATCCGCAGGCACGGCGATGGGGCCGAACGAATCGGTTTCGGTGCGCGTCTCGGTCATGGGAGGTCCGTCAGGTCTTCTTGCGGAAGGAATCGAGGCTGACGACTTCGGCTCCGCTCTTGCCGTCGTCATCGGTGTCCTGCGTCGCCGTGTCGCCGTCCTTGTCGGCCGTTTCGGCCACTGGCGTACGGGTCTTCAGCGCGGGCACACCCGCCGGCACGACCTTGGCCGGGACGGCGCTGGGGGCGGCCGCCGGCTCGGGCTGCGGCGCGTCGGCTGCGTCCTCGGCCTGATCCTGGGTCTCGAACTTCAGGCCGAATTGCACGGAAGGGTCGAAGAAGGTCGTCACCGCATCGAAGGGAACGAGCAGCCGCTCGGGCACGCCGGAGAAGGACAACCCGACCTCGAAGGAATGGTCGCCGACGTTGAGATCCCAGAACTGATGCTGGAGCACGATGGTCATCTCGTCCGGGTGCTTCTCACGCAGACGCTGCGACACGCGCACGCCCGGCGCACCGGTGCGGAAGGTGACGTAGAAATGATGTTCGCCCGGCAGCCCGTCGCGCGCCGCCTCCGTCAGGATCTTGCGGACGACGCCTTTCAGCGCCTCCTGAACCATCAGATCGTAACGCAGCACATCCTTGGACATCAGGTCGATGTTTCCGCTTATTGCTCCGGCGGGAACAGCCGGCAGGCCAAAATGAAAGTGGAGGCTTCTGTTGCCAGGCGCCTCCGAGCCCCGCCTTACGCGGCTAAACGCAAGGGCTTTGGTTTGGGAACCAGCACCGCTTACGCGGCGACGGCGACCCGAGCATTGTTGTCGTTGGCAACTATGCTTTTGGCCCGATAACGGCGGAACCATGCCGAGCAAAAGGAAGACCTTTACACCCTCGTCGATCCTATTTCGCCCCCGCCGCAGCCCTGCAACCGTCGGGTTGCAAGTTCCTGCTGCTCGCGCCGCAGGGCTGGGGTGGAGGCGCCGGGTACCGCCCCCGGGTCCGAAAGGCTTATTCCGAAATCCGTTTATCGCCATAGCCGTTCTTGCGAGCGGCACCGACGAATATAGGGACAGTATCGGCGCGGGGAAAGAGCGCTGCGCCGATTTCCGTGGGTTGTGCGGCATTACGGCCTCAATCGAGAATGCGACCATTTCTGATGTCGATATCGAGCACCATCTCGCCATCGTCGAGGCTGCGGCCGGCGATCTCCCAGCGGTCGTCGGATCGGGTGATTTCCTCGACATGGACGAGGCCCGCTCTCCAGGCGATGTCGCGCGCCTGACTTTCCGAAATCGTCGCGCCCGGGTTGGGCTCCGCGCCCTGTCCGGCCGCAATGACAAATCCGTTCAGCGCGAGCGCAGCCAGCAAACGGACCATCGCGGCTTTCGCCTGCATCGTCTCAATCCCCCACGAATCGGGCCGCGATGTGCGGCCCGGATTGAGGCGGGTTTGCGGATGCAGTTGCTCACGGCCGGTCGCGATGGCGTGAGGCTTGGGGCATGCCCGCGCTTCGAGGAAGCACGGACTCGTTGTTTCATCGCATTGTCTTGACGCGAACCGGTTTCCGCTTCGCTCGAAGATGCGTCAGCTTCGGCCGGCCTTGGCCGAGGCGGGCCGTTCGCGCTCCATCTTGATGACGACGCCGTCGCTGGCCCGCAGATCGATTTCGATCTCGGCGCCGGTGCTGTCGCGGCCCTCGACCTTCCACTTGTCGTCGTCGAGCTTGATCTCCTCGATGCGGACGACGCCATGATCGGCTGCGATACGACGGGCCTCGTCCATCGAGACGGCCGGTTTCGCGGGGGTGATGGGCGCGGGCGCCTGCGCCTGGGCCAGTTGGCCGTGAAGCCAGAACGGACCTATGCAGGCGAGCGCCAGGATCGGTCTGCGCGAAAGCATGGACTGCCTCCCTGTTTTCGATTGTCTGAGAGGCAACGGGAGGCCTTCGCCATTGTTCCGGCCATGGATTGGCGGGAGGGTGTGCAAAGGCTGGGGATGCATGCGACGGCGAGGGGGCCAAGGCGCCGCCGAGCCGCTATGCTCGCCCGCTTCCCAGAGATTCACCATGCGCCAGTATCACGACCTGCTCCAACGCGTCCTGACCGAGGGCACCCGCAAGGACGACCGCACCGGAACCGGCACCATCGCCGTGTTCGGCCATCAGATGCGCTTCGACCTGTCGCAGGGGTTTCCGCTGGTCACGACCAAGAAGCTGCATCTCAAGTCGATCATCCACGAACTGATCTGGTTCCTGCGCGGCGACACCAATGTGCGCTACCTGCAGGAGAACGGCGTCACGATCTGGGATGAGTGGGCCGATGCGAACGGCGATCTCGGGCCCGTCTATGGAAGGCAATGGCGTTCCTGGCCGGCGCCGGACGGGCAGACCATCGACCAGATCGCCTGGCTGGTGAACGAGATCAGGCGCAACCCGGATTCGCGCCGCCTGATCGTCTCGGCCTGGAATCCGGCGGATATTCCGAAGATGGCTCTGGCGCCCTGCCACTGCCTGTTCCAGTTCTTCGTGGCGGACGGAAAGCTCTCCTGCCAGCTCTACCAGCGCTCGGCCGACGTCTTCCTCGGTGTGCCCTTCAACATCGCGAGCTATGCGCTGCTGACCCATATGGTGGCGCAGGTCACGGGCCTCGGCGTCGGTGATTTCGTGCACACCTTCGGCGATACGCACCTCTATGTGAACCATCTGGATCAGGCGCGGCTGCAGCTTTCGCGTGAACCGCGAGCGCTGCCGAAGCTCTCGCTCAACCCCGCCGTGACGCGGCTCGAGGATTTCAGCTTCGAGGACGTGACGATCACGGCTTACGATCCGCATCCCTCCATCAAGGCTCCGATCGCCGTATGACGCTGACCATCCGTTCCGCCCGGCCCGGCGAGGCCGCGCTCGTGCTCGGCTTCATCAAGCAACTGGCCGAATACGAGAAGCTGCTGCACGAGGTCGTTGCGACCGAAGCGGAGATCGACGCGGCGCTGTTCGGCCCGAATCCCCGAACCTTCTGCGACATCGCCGAATGGGAGGGCGAGCCGGTCGGCTTCGCCGTCTGGTTCTACACCTATTCGACCTTCTCGGGCCGCCACGGCATCTGGCTGGAGGACCTTTACGTCAGGCCTGGCCAGCGTGGACGCGGCATCGGCAAGGGGCTGATCGCGGGGCTGGCGCGCCGCTGCGTCGCGGAGAAACTGCCGCGCCTGGCCTGGTGGGTGCTGAACTGGAACGAGCCTTCGCGCGTTTTCTATCGCGCGATCGGGGCCAGGGCGCAGGACGAGTGGACGGTCAAGCGGCTGGAAGGCGAGGCGCTCAGTCAGCTGGGCGCGGAGGACTGAAGCCATGGAGAAACGTCCGATCGTGTTGATCGCAGCCATCGCCGACAACGGCGTGATCGGCGACGACAACCGGTTGATCTGGCGGCTCAAGACGGACCTCAGGCGCTTTCGCAGCCTGACGCTCGGCCGCCCCGTGCTGATGGGGCGCAAGACCTTCCTCTCGATCGGCAAGCCATTGCCGGGGCGCGAGACGATCGTGCTGACCCGCGATGCCGGCTTCTCGGCCGAAGGGGTCAGGATCGCGCATTCGCTCGACGAGGCGCTGGCGCTCGGGCAAGAGGTCGCCGCCGCGAGCGGAGCCGATTCCGTCATTGTTGCGGGCGGCGCCGAGATCTACCGGCAGGCGCTGCCTTTGGCTGATCGGCTCGAGCTCACGCTGGTTCACACCAAGCCCCCGGGAGACGCGCTTTTTCCCGATTGGGAGCGTTACGCCTTCCTTCCCGGTGCGAAGGAGCCCCATCCGGCCGATGCCGATAACGAGCATCCTTATACCTTCGTCACCCATCACAGGCGCGGCTGATCGCCGCTTTCCGTTCACGATGAATGGCTTGCGCCGTTGACGAATCCGTGGCCCATGACCAACTCAGCCCAGCGCCTTCAGCCGAAGGCGCTGACAAGCGGCCGCTATTCGCCTATGGCTCGGCCTCTACGGAACGGAAGGGAACGGCTCGAGAATGCCTTGGAGCAATCAGAGCGGCGGTGGCAGCGGCGGGGGTGGACCCTGGGGCCAGCGCGGAGGTAGCGGCGGCGGAGGCCCCTGGGGCGGCGGCTCAGGCGGAGGCAACGGCAACCCGCCCGATCTCGAAGAGATCCTGCGGCGCAGCCAGGACCGGCTGAAGAACCTTGTTCCGGGCGGCAATATCGGCGGGCGCGGGCTCATTCTCGGCCTTCTCGCGCTGATCCTGATCTGGCTCGGTTCGGGCGTCTATTTCGTCCGCCCCAACGAGGTCGGCCTCAACGTCGTGTTCGGCCGCTTCGCCGGCAAGACCGGCGAAGGCATGAACTGGAACTGGCCCTATCCGATCGGCAACGTGATCAAGCCCCAGGTGACGAACGTCATCACCACCGAGGTCGGCTTCCGGACCGTGGAATCGGTGCGCAGCGCGCGCCAGACCGACGTGACCGAAGAGAGCCTGATGCTCACCGGCGACGAGAACATCGTCGACATCGATTTCATCGTGCAGTGGCAGATCGACCCGGCCGCGCCCGAGAACTACGTCTTCAACATCCAGGACCCGCCGGGAACCGTGAAGGCCGTGGCCGAGAGCGCCATGCGCGAGGTGATCGGCCGCCGCAACATCCAGCCCGTGCTGACGACCGATCGCGGCGCGATCGAGAACGAGGTGCGCCAGCTGATGCAGGAGACGCTCAACGGCTATAATGCCGGCGTGCAGATCCGCCTCGTCCAGCTGCAGAAGGTCGACCCGCCGCAGCAGGTCATCGACGCGTTCCGCGACGTCCAGGCGGCCCGCGCCGACCAGGAACGCCTGCGCAACGAGGCGCAGACCTATGCCAACCGCGTCGTGCCGGAATCGCGCGGCCGGGCGGCCCAGCTCGTGCAGGCGGCGGAGGCCTTCAAGGAGCAGACCGTCGCCGAAGCCCGTGGTCAGGCGAGCCGCTTCAACGCGGTCTACGAGCAGTACAAGAACGCTCCGGGCGTGACGCGCGAGCGTCTGTTCCTGGAGACGATGGAACGCGTGATGGGCGGCACCGACAAGATCATCCTCGACAACCCGGTCGGCGGGCAGGGCGTCGTGCCCTATCTGCCGCTGGATCAGCTCAATGCGGGCCGTCAGGTCCCGGGCGCCCGTCAGCAGGGAGCCACCCGATGAACGGCTCCTTCCTTCGCGCGGCCGCGCTGGTCGTCGTCGCCGCCGTCGCGGTCGTGCTCTACGCCTGCACCTTCGTGGTCTCGCAGACGCAGTCGGCGATCGTGCTCAGGCTCGGCGCGGTGCGCGCGGTCAAGACGGCTCCGGGCCTCTACTTCAAGTGGTTCGCCCCGGTCGAGACGGTGACGCTGCTCGACAACCGCATCCTCGACCTCGACCTGTCGTCGCAGGAAATCATCGCCTCGGACCAGAAGCGTCTCGTGGTCGATGCCTTCACGCGCTACCGGATCTCCGATCCGCTGCGCTTCTATCAGGCGGTCAACAACATCCCGCGGGCCAATTCGCAGCTCGCCTCGATCGTGAACGGCAATGTCCGCTCGGTACTGGCGGAAGCGAGCTTCACGGCGATGGTGCGCACCGAGCGCTCGCGGCTGATGAACCGCATCCGCGACGACGTGAACCGCGAGGCGGCGCGCTTCGGCATGACGGTGGTCGATGTCCGGCTGCGCCGCGTCGATCTGCCGGCGGCGAACTCGGCGGCGGTGTTCCAGCGCATGCAGACGGAACGCCAGCGCGAGGCGGCGGAAGCCCGCGCGCTCGGCGGCCAGCAGGCGCAGGAGATCAGGGCGCGGGCCGACAGGGACGCGACCGTGATCGTCGCCGAAGCGCAGCAGCGCTCCGACGAGATCCGAGGCGAGGGCGAGGCGGAACGCAACAAGGTCTTCGCCGAAGCCTTCGGCAAGGATCCTGAGTTCTTCTCCTTCTACCGCTCGATGCAGGCCTATGAAGCCAGCATCAAGCCAGGAGATACCCGGATGGTGCTGACGCCGGATTCGCCGTTCTTCCGCTTCTTCAACGGACCGAACGCGCAGCGTCAGGATGGCCAGGCCGGAACCCCGGCGGCGCCTGCCGTGCCCGCGCCGGCACGTCCCTGATCATGGCGAGCGACGCGAATGCTTGATTTCGTCGCGGCGCTCGGCCTGGTCTTCGCCATCGAGGGCATCCTCTTCGCCGCGATCCCGCATCTGGCGAAGGATGCCCTCCGCAGCGCGGCGGAAACCCCGGTGGACCGGATGCGGCTGATCGGCATCGGCTCGGCGGTTCTGGGCGTGGTCCTGGTATGGGCCGCGCGGGGCAGTTGGTAGGCTTGAACCGGTAGATTTTGCGGAACTGGCACGCGATCGTGTTCGATGACATGATCGTGCGTCGCCCTTCCGCCGCATTTCGGAGTTCAATCATCGGGCGCGACTGGCTTGCATCGATCAGCCCGCATCTTTCCGACATGAGGATCCATATGGCATCGAAAACCGTTCCCGCAGTCCGGTCCGTCCGCATCGCCTTCGCTGCCGGCGTCGCCGGTCTCGCGCTGCTGGCCTCGCCGGTGCTGGCGCCGGGGCACGCGCAGGCGAACACGCCGCTGCTGCAAGGGCAGACTTCGCTCGCGGACCTCGTCGACAAGGTCATGCCGGCAGTGGTCAACATCGCGGCCGTCACCACCAACGATCAGAAGGGCCGCAACCTGCCGCAGCTGCCGCAGCTCGGCCCCGACACGCCCTTCGGCGACCTGTTCGAGGAATTCTTCAACCGCCGCAACCAGCAGGGCGAGCGCCAGGCGCCGCAGCAGCGCCGCTCGCAGTCGGCCGGTTCGGGCTTCGTGGTCGATCCCTCGGGTATCGTCGTCACCAACAACCACGTCGTCGGCGATGCCAACGAGATCACCGTGATCTTCAACGACGGCCTGCGGCTCAAGGCCGAGGTGATCGGCAAGGACACCAAGGTCGATCTCGCCGTGCTGCGCGTGAAGCACGACAAGCCGCTGCCCGCCGTCAAGTTCGGCGATTCCGACAAGATGCGGATCGGCGACCCGGTGATGGCGATCGGAAACCCGTTCGGGCTCGGCGGCTCGGTCTCGTCGGGCATCGTCTCGGCCCGCAACCGCGACATCAGCCAGGGCCCGTACGACACCTATATCCAGACCGACGCGGCCATCAACAAGGGCAATTCGGGCGGCCCGCTGTTCAACATGGCCGGTGAGGTCATCGGCATCAACACGGCGATCCTGTCGCCGACGGGCGGCTCGGTCGGCATCGGCTTCGCCGTGCCCTCGACGCTGGCGACCAACGTCGTCGACCAGCTCAAGGAATTCGGCGAGACGCGGCGCGGTTGGCTCGGCGTGCGCATCCAGAGCGTCGATGACGCCACCGCCGAGGCTCTCGGGCTCGGCACGGCGCGCGGCGCGCTTGTCGCCGGCATCGACGAGAAGGGCCCTGCCAAGCCCGCCGGGCTCGAGACCGGCGACGTGATCGTCAAGTTCGACGGCAAGGACGTCAAGGATTCGCGCGACCTGCCGCGCATCGTCGCGGCGACGCCGGTCGGCAAGGACGTGCCGATCGCGGTGATCCGCAAGGGCAAGGAAGAGATCAAGACGGTCAAGCTCGGCCGCCTCGAGGATGGCGAGAAGGTGCAGTCGGCCTCGGCGAACAAGCCGGCGGCAGAGCCTGCCAAGCCCGCGGTGACGAGCGCGCTCGGCCTCGAATTCTCGCCGCAGACCGACGAGCTGAAGAAGCGCTATTCGATCAAGGACGGCCTCAAGGGCGTGATCATCACCAAGGTCGACGCCAATTCGAACGCCGCCGACAAGCGCATCCTCGTCGGCGAGCTGATCGTCGAGGTCGGTCAGGAGCCGGTCAACGCGCCGCAGGACGTGACCAAGCGGCTCGATGCGTTGAAGAAGGAAGGCAAGAAGTCCGTCCTTCTGCTCGTCTCGAACGGGCAGGGCGAAGTTCGCTTCGTCGCCGTCTCGATGAACTGAGACGATCCAGGCCGGAGATTTCGAAGGGCGGCCCAACCGGGCCGCCCTTTTTCATGCCGCCATCGCAGGCCGGGGGCCGGGTATCGCACTGGCGCAACGGCCCGCGGCAGGGCTAGAGCCTGTCGAGTGACCGGCATCCCGAGACCGGACAAGCCGGGAGAGACCCGATGAAGATCAGTGACATTCCCTTCGTCACCACCGACTGGTCGACGATCGCTCCCGAGCGCCATGCCGGCGACAGCGGCGAGGCGATCTGGCGCGTCCAGTATTTCGGCCCGGAGGAGAACCGCATCCGCGTGCGCATGGTGGAGTACTCGCCCGGCTACTCCGCCGACCACTGGTGCTCCAAGGGTCACATCATCCTGTGCCTGGACGGCGAGATGGACACCACGCTCGCCGATGGCCGCGTGATGCCGCTCAAGGCCGGCATGAGCTATCAGGTCGCCGATGGCGCCGAGGCCCATCGCTCCGCGACGAAGACCGGCGCGAAACTCTTCATCGTCGACTGATCAGGCGCGGACGATCTCGCTGCCGGTGTAGCCCTGGGCATAGAGCAGGGCGGTGAGATCGGCATGGTTCAGCCTGGCGCCGGCCGCGGCCGCGACCGCCGGCTTGGCGCGGAAGGCGACGCCCAGCCCGGCTTCGCCGAGCATGGCGAGATCATTGGCACCGTCGCCCACGGCCATAGTCGCTTCCGGCGCCAGCCCGAAGCGGGTGCGCAGTTCGACGAGCGCATCGAGCTTGGCCTGCATGCCGACGATGGGAGCGGCGACCTCGCCGCGCAGAATGCCGCCATCGGCGAGCAGGACGTTGGAGCGGTGCTCGTCGAAGCCGATCGCGGCGCTGATCGGGCCGGTGAAGACCGTGAACCCGCCCGAGACGAGGGCGGTATAGCCGCCATTCGCGCGCATGGTCCGGACGAGTTCGCGTCCGCCCGGCGTCAGCGTGATGCGGTCCCGAATGATCTCGTCGACGACCGATAGCGGCACGCCCTTGAGCAGTGCGACGCGCTCGCGCAGAGCCGGCTCGAAGGCGATCTCGCCGCGCATGGCCCGCTCGGTGATGCCGGCGACGAGATCCTTGAGGCCGACATAGGCCGCGAGCTCGTCGATGCATTCCTGGCCTATCATGGTGGAGTCCATGTCGGCCAGAAACAGCGCCTTGCGGCGGGTCGCCGCCGGCTGGACGATGATGTCGATCGCCGCGCCATCCAGCTCCGCGCCGATATCGGCTTCGAGCTTGCGTGCATCGGCTGCTTCCGCGAAGAGGTCGGCAGCGACCGCGCCGTCGAGAACGGCCGTGCGGACGGTGCCGGGAACGGTGCGGGCAAGGCGGGCCAGCAGTGCTTCGCCGACCAGCGCCTGGCCGTGGGCGGATACGAGTGTGGCGACGAGCATGTGAGGACCGGGTGGGGCAGGCCGAAGGACAGTTCAGGGCGGTGCTCATCGCAGGTCCGACCGCCAGCGGCAAGTCCGCGCTGGCGATGGAGATCGCGCGCCGCACCGGCGGCACCGTGGTCAACGCCGATTCCATGCAGGTCTATGCCGACCTGCGCACCCTGAGCGCGCGTCCCAGCGAGGCGGAGGAGGCGATGGTGCCGCATCGTCTCTACGGGCATGTCGATGGCGCCGTGAACTATTCGGCGATGCGCTACGCGGCCGATCTGGCGAAGCTGCTCGACGACTTGCGGACTAGCGGCTCGCTGCCGATCCTCGTCGGTGGCACCGGGCTCTACTTCAAGGCGGTGACGGAGGGGTTCTCGGCGATGCCGGCTGTTCCCGAGAGCGTCCGGGCTGGCTTTCGTGCCCATGCCGACGGGCTCGACACGGCCAAGCTCCATGCCGAGCTCGCCGCCTGCGATCCGGCGATGGCGGAGCGGCTCAAGCCGAGCGACCGGATGCGGATCATGCGGGCGATCGAGGTCTTCCGGGCGACGGGGCGGTCGCTCGCGAGCTTCCAGGGCGAACGCGAGCCCGGGCCGCTCGGCGAGAGCGAGCTGCTACGCCTGTTCGTTCATCCCGAGCGGGAGGTGGTGCGGCAGCAGATCGACCGCCGTTTCGAGCAGATGATCGAGGCCGGCGCGCTCGATGAGGTCGTGCGGCTGAAGGCGCGCGGGCTCGATCCGCTGCTGCCGATCATGCGGGCGCATGGCGTCCCCGGGCTGATCGCTCATCTCGACGGCGAGATCAGCCTTGCCGAGGCGATCCGGCGCGGGCAGGCCGATACGCGCGCCTATGCCAAGCGGCAGGTGACATGGTTCCGGCATCAGATGACGGGATGGCGGGCGGTCGCGCCGCTCGAAGCGCTGGATGTCGCCTGCGAGGCGCTCGCAATCTGATCAGGCGGCGGCCGCTGCGGCGGCGACTGCTTCCGGCGGGGCCAAGCCGAGGCGATTGCGCCCCTCGTTCTTGGCCCGGTAGAGCGCCTGGTCCGCCCGCCCCGTCAGGGATGCGAGGGTCTCGCCGCGATCGCGCGCGGCGACGCCGAGGCTCGCGGTCACCCGCAGCGCCAAGGTCTCGGAGACGGGCATCGAACGGGCGAGCAGGGTGTCCTGGATCTGACGGGCGCTCGACGCGGCAGAGGCCAGGTCGCAATCCGGCAACAGGATGCCGAACTCCTCGCCGCCGAAGCGTCCCACGAGATTGTGCTCGTTGAGGAACTGCCCGAGCAGAAGATCGGCGAAGGCGCGGATCACCGCATCCCCGGCCGGATGGCCATAGCTGTCGTTGACCTGCTTGAAATGATCGAGGTCGACGATGATCAGCGCGATATCGCTGCCATCCGCCTCGCTTGCCGCGATGGCGGCGTTGGCCTTCTCGGTGAAGGAGCGGCGGTTGAGCAGCGCGGTGAGCGGGTCGGTCTCGGCCAGGCGGCGCAGCTCGCGCTCGCGTTCCTCGCGGTGGCCGATCTCCTCGGAGAGGGCGCGCCGCGTCGCGCGCTCGCGGCCGATCTCCAGCGCCAGCGTGGCCGCGCGCAGCTGCAGGGTCTGGTTGGCGACGGTGAGATCGGTGACGTCGGTCAGCGTCAGCAGCAGCCCGTCGCCCAGCGGAGCGATGGCGATCCTCAGCCAGAGGGTCTTGCCCTCCTGGGTGAAGGATGTCTCCAGCACGTCGGCACGCTGAAGGTTCATCGCATAGACGCAGCGCTGCCAGATCGAAAGATCGGACAGGAAGGGCAGGCTCTCGCGACCATCGGTGTCGAGGAGTTCGGCTTCGGGGCTTCCGCTCAGCACGGCGGCGCGCTTGTTGGCGGTGACGATGACGGCCTGCTCGATCCGGCCGGCGTTGTCGCGGATGGCGCGCAACGCCACGATCCCGCTGGGTGAGGTTTCGAGCACGGCGTTGAGCAGGTCCTCGCGGAACTGCAGCGGCCGGGCGAAGGCAATGACGTAGCGACGGCCGTCCTGGGCAAGCGTCGGCAGGAGCAGCCGCTCCCACAGGGCGACGCGTACCGTGCCGCTCGATCGGTGCACGGTATAGAGCGGCCGATCTTCGGCCAACGCCTGGTCGAGGGCGGCGATGGTGAAGCGGGCGACCTGCGGACGCATGTCCGAGACGCGCTGTCCGAGGCGCGTGGCGCCGGAATAGCGCACGATCTCGCGCCCGAAGTGAAGCCAGCAATAGTCGCCGTCGCCGGTGGGTTCCAGGATCATCAGATCCTTGCCGAAAAGGGGCAGGATCTCGGCGGTGAATTCCTCATAGGCGACCGGGCCGTCCTCGCGGTAGCGCGAGGCGAAGCGGCGCAGGATCTCTGCAATCTGCGGGGCATGGCTGCGCGCCGCGATATTCTCGCTATGGACTTCGTAGTACATGTCCGTCCCGGTTCGAGCGCCGCGAATCCTAGGGACGGCGGATTGAGAAATCGTTCCGTTACGGCACCTGATTTTCGGGTGCGCCGCAGACCGACCGGTAACCATGTTGGTTGGCGCTTGACCGGCTGGGCGCTCTCCGCTAGCGTTCCGCAACTTCCGCCAAGGATCGAACGCGCGATGCGCAAGCTTATTATCGTACAGGTGCGCTGGTAGGGGCCGGTTTAACAACCGGGCGTCCCCGACGCCAGCGCACGCCCAGGCCCCTCCGAGGGCCTTTTTTATTGCCTAAATCCCCAGACAGACCAGTAGATCAGCCTCAGGAGAGCGTTATGAGCGAGATGATGACCGGCGCCGAGATGGTCGTCCGCGCGCTTCAGGACCAGGGTGTCGAGCACCTGTTCGGTTATCCCGGCGGGGCCGTACTCCCGATCTACGATGCGATCTTCCAGCAGGACAAGGTCAAGCATGTGCTCGTCCGCCACGAGCAGGGCGCCGTCCATGCCGCCGAAGGCTATGCCCGCTCGACCGCCGGCAAGGTCGGCTGCGTTCTCGTGACCTCCGGCCCTGGCGCGACGAACGCGGTCACGGGCCTGACCGACGCGCTGCTCGACTCGATCCCGCTCGTCGTCATCACCGGCCAGGTTCCGACGCATCTGATCGGCTCGGACGCCTTCCAGGAATGCGACACGGTCGGCATCACCCGCTCCTGCACCAAGCACAACTACCTGGTGAAGAGCATCCACGACCTGCCGCGTGTCCTGCACGAGGCGTTCTACGTCGCGGCCAATGGCCGGCCCGGTCCCGTCGTCATTGACATCCCGAAGGACATCCAGTTCGCCACCGGCACCTATACCCGCCCGCGCGACAACCAGCACAAGACCTATCGCCCGGTGGTCAAGGGCGACCTGAACAAGATCAAGGCCGCGGTCGAGCTGATCGCCGGCGCCAAGAAGCCGGTTTTCTACACCGGCGGCGGCGTGATCAACTCGGGTCCGCACGCCTCGGCGCTGCTGCGTGAGCTGGCGCGGCTGACGGGCTTCCCGGTCACCTCGACGCTGATGGGGCTCGGCGCCTTCCCGGCTGCGGACAAGCAGTGGCTCGGGATGCTCGGCATGCACGGTACCTACGAGGCCAATCTGGCGATGCATGACTGCGACGTCATGATCAATATCGGCGCGCGCTTCGACGATCGCATCACCGGGCGGATCGACGGCTTCTCGCCGCGCTCGAAGAAGATCCACATCGACATCGACCCGTCCTCGATCAACAAGACGGTCAAGATCGATATCGGCATCGTCGGCGACTGCGCCCATGTGCTGGAGGATATGGTCCGGATCTGGCGTGAGACCGGTGCGCAGGTCGACAAGACCGCGCTCGCCGCCTGGTGGACGCAGATCAAGGGCTGGCGCGGCCGCAAGAGCCTCGCCTACAAGCAGTCCGACACGGTGATCAAGCCGCAATACGCCATCGAGCGGCTCTACCAGCTGACCAAGGACCGCGATCCCTTCATCACGACCGAGGTCGGCCAGCACCAGATGTGGGCGGCGCAGCACTTCCACTTCCAGGAGCCGAACCGCTGGATGACCTCCGGTGGGCTCGGCACCATGGGCTATGGCCTGCCGGCGGCGATCGGCGTGCAGATGAAGCACCCGAAGGCGCTGGTCATCGACATCGCGGGCGAAGCCTCGATTCTGATGAACATGCAGGAGATGTCGACGGCGGTGCAGTACCGGCTGCCGGTGAAGATCTTCATCCTCAACAACGAATACATGGGCATGGTGCGCCAGTGGCAGGAACTGCTGCATGGCGGGCGCTATTCGGAGAGCTATTCGCAGTCGCTGCCGGACTTCGTGAAGCTTGCCGAGGCCTATGGCGGCCATGGCATTCGTTGCGACGACCCGGCCAAACTCGACGCCGCGATCATGGAGATGATCGATACGCCGAAGCCGGTGATCTTCGATTGCGTCGTCGCCAAGGAAGAGAACTGCTTCCCGATGATCCCATCGGGCAAGGCGCATAACGAGATGATCCTGCCCGATTTCGAAGGCGATACCGGCCAGATCATCGACGCCAAGGGCAAGCAGCTCGTTTGACGAGGCATCGTCATGCTCGGGCTTGACCCGAGCATCTCAGGACGAAGGGCGTTTCGCTCTGAAAGAGATTCTCGGGTCGAAGCTCTGCTCCGCCCGAGAATGACGCTGGCGGCACGGCAAGGGGAACAGCATGAATACCATTGGCCTGATCGGCGGCATGAGCTGGGAATCGACCGCGGTCTACTACCGGCTGCTCAATGAAGGCGTGCGGGCGCGCTCGGGTGGGCTGCACTCGGCCGATGTCCTGCTGCATTCGGTCGATTTCGCTGGCATCGCCGAGATGCAAGCGCAGGGCGATTGGGCGGCAGCCGGTGCGGCGCTGGCCGAGAGCGGGCGGCGGCTGGAGCGCGCCGGTGCCTCCTGCCTCGTGCTCTGCACCAACACCATGCACAAGGTGGCGGACCAGATCACCGCCGCGACCAAGCTACCCTTCCTGCACCTGGCCGATGTGACGGCGCGGGCAATCCTCGCCTCCGGCGCGCGCCGGCCGCTATTGCTGGCGACGCGCTTCACCATGGAGCAGAGCTTCTATCGCGACCGGCTGAAGGCCTTCGGCGTCGAGGCGCTGGTGCCGCAGCCGCAGGAGCGCGACGAGGTGCATCGCGTGATCTACGAGGAATTGTGCCGCGGTCGCGTCGAGCCGGATTCGCGCGAGCGCTATCGCGCCATCGTCGAGCGTGCGGCGCGGGAGGAGGGCGCCGACGGCGTCATCCTCGGCTGCACGGAGATCGGGCTTCTGGTCTCGCAGGCGGATTTCGCGATGCCCGTCTTCGACACCACCGCGCTGCATGTCGCTGCGGCGCTTGATTTCGTCGGCGAAACCGAGAGCGTCGCCGCATGAAGCTGCTGATCGGCAACAAGTGCTATTCGTCCTGGTCGCTCCGGGCCTGGCTGCTAATGCGCGTCAAGAGCATCGCCTTTTCGGAGAAGCTCGTCCTGCTCGACGAGCCCGGCTTCAAGCAGACCGTCTTCGCTGAGGCGCCGGGCAGCGGCGGCACCGTGCCGACGCTGATCGATGGCGATCTCGCGGTCTGGGAGACGCTGGCGATCATCGAGTATCTCCATGAGACGCATCCCGATGCAGGCATCTGGCCGAGCGACCCCGCCGCCCGCGCCCAGGCCCGCGCCGCCTGCAGCGAGATGCATGCGGGCTTCACGGCGCTGCGCGGCGCCTGCCCGATGAACCTCGGCAAGCGTTATGCGGCGCGTGATCGCGGCGCGGATGTGGCCCGCGATGTCGAGCGGATCACCGGCATCTGGCGGCAGGCGCGCGAGCGTTTCGGCGGGGCAGGCGAGGGGCCTTTCCTCTATGGCGCCTTCTCGGCGGCGGACGCGATGTACGCGCCGGTCGTCACCCGCCTCGACACCTATGGCATCGCCATCGATCCGGTTTCGCAGGACTACATGCGCGCTGTGCTAGCGCTGCCGGCCTATCGCGAATGGCTCGCGGCCGCGCTCGACGAGCCCTGGATCGTAGCCCATGACGAGGTGGACGAGTCCGCCCTCGTCGATCTGCGCCAGTCCTGAATCTTACTCTCCGCCAATCTTTCGCTCCAACCCGCCTGCAGGTCCGTCATGTCGAAGCCCGCCAGCCATTACCCGAACGCTCCGAAGTCCCAGCCGGTCGCCCGCCATACGCTGGCGGTGATCGTCGACAACGAACCGGGCGTTCTTGCCCGCATCGCCGGGCTGTTCTCGGGGCGCGGCTACAACATCGAGAGCCTCACCGTTTCCGAGACCGAGCATGACAAGCACATCTCGCGCATCACGGTCGTGACCTCGGGCACCGCCAATGTGATCGACCAGATCAAGGCGCATCTCGACCGTCTGGTGCCGGTGCACCGGGTCGTCGACCTGACCGAGCAGGGCGAGGCGCTGGAGCGCGAGCTCGCGCTGATCAAGGTGGTCGGCAAGGGCGAGCATCGCGTCGAGGCGATGCGGCTGGCTTCGGCCTTCGGCGCGCGGACGCTCGATGCCTCTTTGACCTCCTTCGTGTTCGAATTGACAGGCTCGACCGAGGAGATCGAGCGCTTCATCAAGATGATGACGGTGGTCGGCCTCACGGAAGTTTCGCGCACCGGCATCGCGGCGATGAGCCGCGGGCCGGAGGCGATGTGATGATGGCGCTGAGGCCCGACCAGCTCAGCCTGATCGCGCTCGGGCTCGGCGTCGTCGGCTTTCTCTGCCTCGCCGGCCCGGTGCTGTTGCGCCTGTCCGGCCGGGCCAAGGCTGAGCCGCTCGGCAGCGGTTCGAGTCTGCGCTCGCCACTATGGTGGGTCGGTTTCCTTCTGACGATCGCGGCGATCTTCCTGCAGCGTATGGCGAGCCAGCAGGGTTGACAGGATAAGATCGGGAAACCCGCCGTCATCCCGGACAAGCCGCGAAGCGGCGCCGATCCGGGATCCATTGCAGAGCGCGGCGCCCCACGATGGATCCCGGGCCAAGCCAGGGATGACGGGTTGTTTCCCGGGCTGATTGAATGAGCTTCAGCCTGCGAAACCGCCCTCGGTCAGGAAGCTCCTTTCCTCGGCCGTGGTATCGCGCCCCAGCACCGGATTGCGATGCGGGAAGCGGCCGAAATCGCGGATGATGTCGCGATGGACCTCCGCATATCTGACCCCTTCGGGGTCATCGGCCGCGGCGCAGAGCGCGATGCAGCGCTCCTGATCCGCCAGCTTCTCGGAGTGCATGAAGGGCATGTAGAAGAAGCGCTTCTCGGGTGCCTGATAGGCTTCGTCGAATCCGCCTGCGATGGCGTGCCCCGCGATGTCGAGGGCCTGCGCGTCCGTGGCGAAGGCACGCGGACTGTCGCGGAACATGTTGCGCGGGAACTGGTCGAGCAGGATCAGCAGGGCATAGACGCCCTCGGGCGTTTCCTCCCAATCGGCGAGCTCGCCCGCCGCCGCGGCTTCATGCGCGGGCAGGAAGCGCCTGATAATCTCGGCATCGAAGGCCTCGTCCTTGGCGAACCATTTCTCAGGCCCGGCCTGGCGCCAGAAAGCGACGATATCGGCGGCGGTGGGCAAGGTCATAGGTCTCTCCGTTCATCAGGCCATCGAACTCCGGAGATAATTCTTCTCTGGCGCGCCGCCACCCCGAATAACGCTTGCCCGCGATCTGTGGCTGCGCTAGATGCCTGAACCGTAACGTACGGTACTGGAGATTTCTACCGACCATGACGCCGGCTGCCGCAGAGACGCAAGGCGAGGCGCTGACCGCGCGCCAGCAAGCCGTGCTCGATGCCGTGCTGAGCCTGATGGTCGAGAAGGGCAGTGGCCTCACCATGACCGCCGTGGCGCGGCGTGCGAGCTGCTCCAAGGAAACGCTCTACAAATGGTTCGGTGATCGCGACGGCCTGTTGACCGCGACGGTGCAGTGGCAGGCCTCGAAGGTGAGGGCGGGCAATTTCGACCGCCAGACGCTCGATGCCGGCGCGCTGCGCGAGAGCCTGAAGCGCTTCGCCGCGAACTGGCTCGAAGTCATCGCCAGTCCGACCTCGATTGCGCTCAACCGCATCGGCATCAGCCAGGCGGCCTCACGCGACGGCAATCTCGGCTCGATCGTGCTGGCGAATGGTCGCTTCGCCATCGGCGAGCGACTGAAGCCCGTGCTCGATGCGGGCCGCGAGGCTGGGCTGCTGGCCTTCGACGATACCGAGACGGCGTTCCGCACCTTCTTCGGCCTCGCCGGCCGCGACGTCCAGATCCGGCTCCTGCTCGGCGATACGCTGACCTTGAGCAAGGCCGAGATCACGGGCGACGCGGAGCGCGCGGCCGAGCAGTTCTTCACCCTCTACGGCACGGCACAGAACGATCCGGGCCGGGACAAGTCCAACGCGTGACAAAGGAGACACCCATGCGCGTTTATTACGATCGTGATGCCGACATCAACCTGATCAAGGGCAAGAAGGTCTGCATCGTGGGCTACGGCTCGCAGGGCCACGCCCATGCGCTCAACCTGCGCGATTCCGGCGTCAAGGAGATCATCATCGCGCTCAAGGCCGGCTCGGCCACGCGCAAGAAGGCCGAGGAAGCCGGCTTCAAGGTGATGACCCCGTCGGAGGCCGCCAAGGTCTCGGACATCATGATGATGCTGACCCCGGACGAGCTGCAGGGCGACATCTATCGCGACGAGCTGCACGGCAACATGAAGGAAGGCGCTGCCCTTCTGTTCGCGCACGGCCTCAACGTCCATTTCAACCTGATCGAGCCGCGCAAGGACCTCGACGTGCTGATGGTCGCCCCTAAGGGCCCCGGCCACACCGTCCGTTCCGAGTATCAGCGCGGCGGCGGCGTGCCGACCCTGATCGCGATCCACCAGGACGCGACCGGCAACGCCCATGACCTTGGCCTGTCCTACGCCTCGGCCAATGGCGGTGGCCGCGCCGGCATCATCGAGACGACCTTCAAGGAAGAGTGCGAGACCGATCTCTTCGGCGAGCAGGTCGTGCTCTGCGGCGGCCTGGTCGAGCTGATCAAGGCCGGCTACGAGACGCTGACCGAGGCCGGCTACGCCCCCGAGATGGCCTATTTCGAGTGCCTGCACGAAGTGAAGCTGATCGTCGACCTCATCTATGAGGGCGGCATCGCCAACATGAACTACTCGATCTCGAACACCGCCGAGTTCGGCGAGTACGTCACCGGCCCGCGCATCATCACCGCCGACACCAAGGCCGAGATGAAGCGCGTGCTGACCGACATCCAGTCGGGCAAGTTCACGCGCGACTGGATGCTCGAGAACAAGGTCAACCAGACCTCGTTCAAGGCGACCCGCGCCCGCTACGCCGCCCATCCGATTGAGGAAGTTGGCGCCAAGCTCCGCGACATGATGCCCTGGATCAAGGCCAAGGCGCTGGTCGACAAGACCAAGAACTGAGGATCGATCCGGGACTTTTGTTCCGCGACGGCCCCGCTTCCGCCGGGCCTTTGGGATCAAGGCAGAGGCCCTGGTCGACAAGGCGAAGAACCGAGGCCTTTCACACCCGTCATGCTCGGGCTTGACCCGAGCATCTCGTGAAGGAAGGGCGCACTTTTCGGCAGAGAATCTCGGTCGCCGCTTCGCGGCGCCCGAGAATGACGTCAAAGGCGCGGACTTCCCGGATTGATTCAAGTCGTTCCGGATCTGATTCCGGAATGACTTGCAACAATCTGATATCAAAGGTTCTTTCTGTTTGCGGGCGGTGGCTGTAAGGCTGCCGCCCGTTTTCTTTCGGGCGCTGGCAGGAACCCTCCTGATGCGCGGGCGTTTCCGTTGCGGTGCCGGTCTTCTGTCCGGCTGAACGCAGGGAGACGGTCATGACGGTCGATACCCGACCCAGAGTGCCGCCGCAGGATGTCGAGCAGCTTCGCGGTGGCGATCCGGTGCCGCCGATGCGCGCCGACGATCATAGCGATGCCAGCCCGGCCGTCGAGACGCCAGTCGAGGCGCGGCAGGGCTTCCTCGGACGGCCGGTTCTGACGGTGCTGATTTCCGGGCTAGTCCTCGCCGTGGTCGCGTGGATCGCGCTCGAAATGTTTGCCTATTGAGATTTGCGTCGGTCGTTCGTGTTTGCCCGCTCATCAGAGGAGGCTGCGATGGAACTTCTGCGAATCCTTGAAACGCCTGCAGTCATCCGTGTGGTGCTGGGGCTGTCGCTGGCGATGATGCTCGCCGTCGTGCTCGGCCTCGCCTGATAAGTCAGCGCGGCCGCGCGGTTCCATTTTCCGCTGTGCCCGAAGCCGATCAGAAGGTGACCTTGTCCTTGATCTCGGCCTCGACATTCGACGGCAGGGTGCCGCGCTTCACCAGATCGGCGAAATCCTTGAATTTCGCCTTGCCGCGTTCCTCGATGATCTTCTTGGAACGGGCCTCGCCGATGCCCTTCAGCGTGTCGAGTTCGGCGGCGGTCGCCGTGTTGATATTGATCTTCTTGGCCTGCGCCGCGGCGGGCTGGGCGGCAGGGGTTGCCGGCTTGGCTGCCGGGGCTGCCTGTGCAGCGGGAGCGGCAGGCGCGGTGACGGGCGCTGCCGGCTTGGCGGAGGGCGCAGGCTGCGTCGCGGTCTGGGCGAAAGCCTGACCGCCCATGGCGGCAAGCGCGACGAGGGGGATCAGGAAACGGGACATCGTCATGGCATGGACCTCACAGGGTCGGCCCGGATCATCGCATCCGCCGGGGGCCGGGTCCCGCCGACGGACGACGCCGGCGGCTCAGGGCCGTTCGGCGTGTCGCGCCGGGCTCGCCGATGAAAGTGGCGTGCCGCGATGCGACGACGCGAATAGGCGCCTTTGGAATTGAACGGCCGCACAATGCCGCGTTCACCGGGCAGTCAGGTTCCCGGCGCCTTCAGCGCGCGAAGAACTCGCTGACCCGCCCGACGCCGTAGAGCAATCCGAAGCCCCAGGCGAAGGAGGCGAGCCAGTTCGCGAGCTGGAACTGCCAGAACGGCATGTTGACGATGCCGGCAACGATCGCGATCACCGCCCTGAGCGGCCCGAAGAAGTGCCCGATCAGGATGCTGGCGATGCCCCATTTCTCGAAGAAGGCGTGGCCGCGATCGAGCAGCTGCGGGTTCTTGGTGAAGGGCCAGTAGTCGTGAACGCGCGGGCCGAGCAGAAGGCCGGCCCAGTACGACACCCAGAAGCCGCTGCCGGCGCCGAGCGAAGCCGCGAGCGCGAGCGGGACGAGATTGAGGCCGGAAGCGCCCGCGACGGCGCCGAAGGTGGTGAAGAACACGGTCGCTGGCACCAGCCAGGACAGGATCGCGACGCATTCGGCGAAGGCGACCATGAAGACGATCGGGATCGCCCATTGCTGGTGGATGCGCATGAACTCCACGAGCGCGTGCATGGCTTGTTCGAGGTCGGCCATGGCGTTCGGTTCAGCTCCCGCAGATCGGTCTTGGCACGGATCGGTTCTGGCATATGGCCGTGGCGGCGGATCGATGCAAGCGACGCGCGGCCGCACCACGCGACGGCGTTGCCTTCGCGGACTGATCGCCTATTAATCTCCGCAACGCAGAACAAGCTGACGGCACCGCCGGGACGGCGGTCGATGGGAAACGGGTTTCATGGAGTTGCAGGATCGCCCGCAGGCGCATGCGGGGGCAGGAGCGATGTCGCCGGATGAGCCGGCCGTTGCGCTCTGCGGCATCGACATCACCTTCCATCTCGCCGATGGAGGCCGCTATCAGGCCGTGAAGGGGATCGACCTCAAGGTCCATCCCGGCGAGTTCGTCTCGATCGTCGGGCCGACCGGCTGCGGCAAGTCCACGCTGCTCAACGCGGCGGCGGGGCTGCTTTCGCCGTCGGCCGGAAAGGTCGGCATCTTCGGCAAGCCGCTTGTGGGTCTCAACCGCCGCGCCGGCTATCTCTTCCAGCAGGACGCGCTGATGCCGTGGAAGACGGCGCTGGACAACGTCAAGGTCGCGCTCGAGCCCATGGGCGTGCCGGAGCGCGAGGCGGACCAGCGGGCGCGCGAATGGCTGGCGCGCGTGGGCTTGCGGACCTTCGTTGATCGCTACCCGCACATGCTCTCGGGCGGGCAGCGCAAGCGCGTCAGCCTCGCCCAGATGCTGATCCGCAATCCCGAGATCCTGCTGATGGACGAGCCCTTCGGTCCACTCGACGCGCAGACCCGCCAGATCATGGGCAATCTCCTGCTCGATCTCTGGTCGCGCGACCGCAAGGCGCTGATGTTCGTTACGCACGATCTCGAAGAGGCGATCGCGCTGTCCGACCGTGTCGTGGTGATGTCGGCCGGGCCGGCGGCGGGGATCGTCGCGGATTACAAGGTCGACCTGCCGCGCCCGCGCGACATCGCAGACATCAGGCTGGAGAAGGCCTTCCACGAGATCCATCGCGATATCTGGACCTCGCTGCGCGTCGAGGTGCAGAAGGCCTATGCGATGGGCGAGGGGCGCGAGCTGGTCGGGGGAGACGCATCATGAAGCGCGTGAAGCTCCTTTCGCTCCAGGTGCTGGTGATGCTGGCCTTCCTGCTGATCTGGCATGTGGTGACCACGACGAGCCTGTTCGGCGACGTCAAAACGATCCAGTTCTTCTTCTCGACGCCGGTCGCGGTGCTGACGCGTACCTTCAAGCAACTCACCAGCGCCGACATCTACTGGCATCTCGGCATCACGCTGACCGAGACGGTGCTAGCCTTCGTCATCGGCTCGCTCGCGGGCATCCTGTTCGGCTTCACCTTTGCGCGGCGCGAGCTGCTCTCGGCGGTGTTCGACCCCTACATCAAGGCGGCGAACGCCCTGCCGCGCGTCGTGCTGGCGCCGATCTTCGCGCTCTGGTTCGGGCTCGGCATCTGGTCGAAGGTGGCGCTCGGCTTCACGCTCGTCTTCTTCATCGTGTTCTTCAACGTCTACCAGGGCGTGCGAGAGGTCTCGCCGACGATCCTGGCCAATGCGCGCATGCTCGGCATGAACGAGCGCCAGCTCTTCAAGCATGTCTACTGGCCGTCGGCGCTGACCTGGATGTTCTCCTCGCTGCATACCTCGGTCGGCTTCGCGCTGGTCGGCGCGGTCGTGGGCGAATATCTCGGCTCGTCCGCCGGGCTCGGCTACAAGATCCACGAGGCCGAGAGCGTCTTCGACGTCACCGGCGTCTTCTCGGGCATGCTGATCCTGGCGATCTTCGTCATCGCCATCGACGCGCTGGTGACGCTGGTCGAGAAGCGGCTGCTGGTCTGGCGTCCCGGGCAGAGCTCGACGACGACGGCCTGACGCGACGGAGGCGGGACGGAAACGGTGGCTTCCGCAACGTCAGTTCGCTAGGGTCGCATCATCACGCGCGGGTGGGGAGGTTCCGGTGGCCGAAACGATCAGGATGGGTGGGCTGCTGCTGGAGTTCCTGTACGACAAGGATGAGACCGAGGGCAGCATCGACGTCTTTCGGATGACCGTGGCTCCGAAGGTGAAGGTCCCGGTGCCCCACTATCATGAGAGCTGGGACGAGACGGTCTATGGTCTCGACGGGACCTTGACGTTCACGATCGACGGCCGGGATGTCGCTCTTCAACAGGGGCAGTCGGCCTTCATCCGGCGCGGCGTGGTCCACGGCTTCCGGAACGACAGCGACGAGGCGGCGAGCTGCCTCTGCATCCTGTCGCCCGGCGTGCTCGGGCCCGGCTATTTTCGCGAGATCGCCGGCTTGCTGGGCGCTGGCGGTCCGCCCGATCCTGTCGCGGTGAAGGAGCTCATGCTTCGCCACGGCCTCGTTCCCGCAGTGCCGGCGGGCTGAGCGACGGACCGTTGTAGCCCTGCAGGGCGAAGCGACGGGCAACCCGTCGCTTCGCTGTAGCCTTCCCGCCTGTGGCTGGCCTAGCGCTTGGTCACGACGACTTCCAGATAGGCACTCGGTAGAACCATCGTGCTGTCCCCGGAGATATTGAGCCGACCGATCAGGGCGAGCAGGTCCTGCTCGAGCTCGCGGCCCTTGTCCTCGGGAAGGTTCGCGAAGGTCTTCTGCACCGGGCCATACCAGGTGCGGAACACCGAGAGCCAATGGGCTGGCGAGCGATAGCGGAAGGTGAAGTGGCGTTCGTTCCAGGACGGCGAACCGGCGCCGAACAGCTCCTTGAGGCGCTCGGCCGTGCCCCAGAGCGCCGGCGACCGGACACCCGGCGCGGGCGGGACGTATTTGCCGATTGTCTTGAAGACCTGGCCGATGAAGCTCTCGGGCGTCCAGTTCGCCAGCCCGATCCGTCCGCCGGGCCGGCAGACCCGCATCATCTCCGAGGCGGCGCGCTCCTGATCGGGCGTGAACATGACGCCGAAGGTCGAGAGCACGACGTCGAAGCTGGCATCGGCGAAGGGCAGGGCCTCCGCGTCGGCCGGCTGGAAAGTCACGTCGAGGCCCTCGGCCTTGGCACGGGCGCGGCCCCGTTCCAGCAAGGCGGGGACATAGTCGGTCGAGGTGACGTCGCCCCAGCGGCGGGCGGCGGCCAATGTCGCGTTGCCGTTGCCGGCGGCGACGTCGAGAACGCGTTCGCCGCTGCGCAGATCGACGGCCTCGCACAGATTCTCGCCGACGATCTGGAGGGTCGTGCCGATGACGGCGTAATCGCCCGATGCCCAGGTCGATTGCTGGCGGGCCTTGACTGCGGCGAGATCGGGCGTCGCTGCGGCGGGCGGGGGAGTCATCGTGAGTGTCTCATCCATGGTTCTGCCTCATGCGCTGTCATGTGGTGGGAAGCCATCGACGCCGGCTGTGCCGGCCTGCCGAAAGGCGTCGTCGCGAAGGACGGTCCGTCAGCGCGCAGGATGATGCCAACGGAGATGCCGATCAGCGGGATTGATCGTGCGACAGGAGGCCGGGCGGCCATAGTGTAGTTTCTGTAGCGATCCCGATACAGAAACTGGAGCGCTGTGGTTCGCGCTCAGGCCGCGGCGAAGGAACTGCGCACCATCCAGTGCTCGATGGACGCTGCCAGGCGTGTGTCGCCGGTCAGCGAAATTCGTTCCTGCTCGATTTCCTTCTTCAGGCTGGAATGGCCCATCCATGCCGCGGTCAACGCCTCGAGCTTGGCGGTGACGAAGAGATCGACGTCGTAGCCCGGATCGGTCGAGCAGAGGTCGACGGGCGTGCCCGGCTTCACGATCAGCCAGAAGTTCCGGTCGGCGGCGCAAAGCTCGGGATAGATGAACTGGATCACCGTGCGCCTGGCGAGCGGCAGCGCACTGATGTCGATCTTGCGCCGCATGTTCCACATCAGCAGGCGGGCGTCGAGGTTGTCGAGCGTCACCTCGGCATCGATGTGGCGATGCGCCCAGTTCCCCAGAGCCTTGATGATCGGCCCGAGCTCTTCGGCGAGAGGCGTCGTCCTGTAATGAATCTCGCCCGTGGCCGGATGCTCCGAGCGGACGATCAGCCCGCGCTCCTCCATCTCCTTCAGGCGTCGCGACATCAGTGTCGGCGACATGCCGGGGACGCCCCGGCCGATCTCGTTGAAGCGCGTCGAGCCCGCCAGCATCTCGCTCAGAAGCAGGAGCGTCCAGCGCGGCTCTATGACCTCGCAGGCCTTGGCGACCGGGCAGAACTGGTTGTAGCCCTTCTGTGACATCAGGGCGTCCTCCAGCCTTCATGATGCCGATGTCCGCGCCCGCGATCCAGTCCAGATAGTGTAGTGCGCGATGCCGGCGATCTGGCGGCCGAAACGCAACAAGCAATCCGGGTTTACCGGCGCATCTCGGTGAGGGCTCGCTGCAAGGGGGCGGGCGAGACCTGGATCGGCCCTTCGAAGGGGACATCCATGTCCACGATCAGATAGATCGCTCCGCCAATCAGGGCCGCGGCAGCGACGAAACCCGTCACGACCACGGCGTTCCGCGGCGCCCGGAATCCAAAGATCGCGAAGATCAGAACCAGCCAGGCGACGACCATCAGCATCAGCGGCCGTGGCAGGGAGCCCTCGGCCTGTTCCACCAGACTCCAGCGCAACTCCAGCACCTTGCGGTACTGTTCGCGCATGTCGTTCCAGATCGAGAGCTGAGGATCGCGGTTCGGTTCGAGGGTGCGCAGGCCGGTTCCGACATCCTCGATCATTCGCTCGGAGGTCTTGTCCGAAAGCCCGCCTTCGGCAGTCCAGTGGCCATTCGCGGCGCGCTCGGCATAGACGAGAAGCTTCTGGCGGGTTTCGCCGGCTTCCGGGCCATAGAGGAACAGCATCCGGTCGAGCAGGATCAACTCGGTGGCGTAGCTGTGAACGTCCTGGTTGACCCCATCGAACCTGCTCTTCGCCGAAGTGATCATCAGGCCCAGGACGAGGGAGGTCATCACGACGAAGATGTTGGCGATGAGATGCAGGACCTTCTGCGTGTCGTCCAACCGCTGATGCTCCGGGAGACGCTGGTAGGAGAACAGCGCGCCCAGCGAAGCCGCGGTCAGGCAGAAGAAGACGAAAATCGCGATGCGCACTTCGTTCACGGGCGGCCCTCGCCTTGCCGTTGCAGCAGGTAGACATGCGTGGACAGGCCGGGAGGCTCCGGCCTCGTCGCCGGTGCGGGATTGTTGCTCCCGCGCTTCAATCTAGCCTATGTTCCCGGGGAATGCGCGCCCGTCAGAAGCGCCAGCAGGATCCAAACCGGAGGAATGTCCATGCTCTTGTCCCGCCGCGGCGCGCTGGCCGCGCTCGCTCTTTCGACCGCGCTCGGCGCGGCGTCCCATGCCGTCGCCCAGAACGCCGAGAAGCCCAAGCTGACGCTCGGCGTCGGCGGCAAGCAACTGCTCTACTATCTTCCGCTCACCATCGCGGAGAAGAAGGGTTTCTTCAAGGATCAGGGCCTCGACGTCGAGATCAACGATTTCGGCGGCGGCGCGAAGTCGCTGCAGGCCCTCGTCGGCGGCTCGGTCGATGTCGTGACCGGCGCCTATGAGCACACCATCCGCATGCAGGCCAAGGGGCAGGACATCCGGGCGGTGATCGAGCTCGGCCGCTTCCCGGCGATCACCATCGCCGTGCGCAAGGACCTCGCCGACAAGGTCAAGTCGGCAGCGGACTTCAAGGGCCTCAAGATCGGCGTGACGGCGCCGGGCTCCTCCACCGCGCTGACCGCGCAATACGCCATGGTCAAGGCCGGGCTGAAGGCGACGGACGCGGCGATCATCGGCGTCGGCGCCGGCGCGAGCGCGGTCGCCGCGATCAAGCAGAAGCAGGTCGACGTGATCTCGCATCTCGACCCGGTCACCTCGAAGCTCGAAGCCGACGGCGATATCGTCTCGCTGATCGACACGCGCACCGAGGCCGGCACCAAGGCTCTGTTCGGCGGCGCCAACCCGGCGGCCGTGCTCTATCTCAAGAACGACTTCGCCGAGAAGAACCCGGTGACGACGCAGAAGCTGGTCAACGCGCTGATGAAGTCGCTGAAGTGGCTGGAGACGGCGAAGCCCGAGGATGTCGCGGCACTGGTGCCGGAAGAGTATCTGCTCGGCGACAAGCCGCTCTACCTCCAGGCGGTGAAGAACTCGCAGGAGAGCTATTCGCGGACCGGCATCTCCACGCTTGACGGCATGAAGAGCATGTACGATTCGCTGAAGCTGCTCGATCCCGAGCTGACCAACTCCAATGTCGACCTGTCGAAGACCTTCATCGACACCTTCGCCAAGAAGGCGGCTTCCGGCTCCTGACGTCCTGCACCCGGGATGGATCGCCATGCGTCCTTTCGGACGCGGCGTGACGATCCATCCTTTTGCCTAGGCATCGGACCGTGATTTGACGTCGCGCACGATCCGCGCTCGGTGCATGTTGTGCGGATTCGCGCTGGGGGTGTCGCTTGAACGGCGAAACGGCTTTTCTGGATGGCGGTGGCGATATGGCCGCCGCCATCCGTGCTTATGATTGGGAGGCGACACCGCTCGGGCCGCTCGGCGACTGGCCGGCTGCGCTGAAGACGGCCGTCAGCATGATGGTCAACTCGCGCTTCCCCAAATGCCTCGCCTGGGGCGCCGAGCTGATCACCATCCACAACGATGCCTTCCGCTCGATTCTCGGCAACAAGCCATCGGCGCTCGGGCAACCCTTCCGGGAGGTCTGGCTGGAGGTTTGGGACGAGATCAGCCCGATCGTGTCCAAGGCTCTCGCCGGCGAGGCGACCTTCATCGAGGACTTCCCGCTCACCATCAATCGCTATGATCATCCCGAGGAGGTCTGGTTCACCTTCTGCTACAGCCCGATCCGCGACGAGGCCGGGAGGGTTCTCGGCATGATGGATACGGTGATCGAGACGACGGGCAAGATGCAGGCCGAGCGCAACGGCCGCCTGCTCAATGCGGAACTCGCTCACCGCATGAAGAACACGCTGGCGATGATCGCCGCGATCGCCAGCCAGACCTTCCGTTCCGCCGAGACGCTCAAGGAGGCGCAATCGATCCTGAGCGAGCGCATCGCGACGCTTGGGGAAGCGCATTCGATCCTGACACAGTCGAGCTGGAGCAGCGCCCCGATCCGCGCGGTGGTCGAAGGGGCGCTGGCGCCGCATCGCGCCGGCCTCGGCACGATCCGAATCGGCGGGCCGCCGCTGCAGCTGCCGGCGGATCAGGCGATGACGCTGGCGCTTGCCGTCAACGAGCTCGCGACCAATGCTATGAAGTACGGCGCGCTGTCGGTCGAAGCCGGCGAAGTCGCGATCGGCTGGTCGACCGGACGCCCGCAGAGCGAGGATGCCTTCCGGTTCGAATGGACCGAGAGCGGCGGGCCTCTCGTCGTCCCACCTCGTCGGGTGGGTTTCGGCTCGCGGCTGGTGGAGCGCGTCATGGCGCAGAAGTTCCATGGCGAGGTCGCGCTGGACTATCAGCCCGAGGGGCTGCGCTACGTGCTGGCCACGACGATGGCGCAGGTCGCGCCGCGGGAATGACCGTTCCGGCACCGCGCTGGACTCGCAGCCGCGGCAGCGCAAGACTGAGGTGCTGACGCAAGGAGAGGCGAGATGACCGAGCGCGCCGCCGTCGAAGCCCTGATTCGCGATGCCTATGCCGCCCGTCACCGCGGCGATCTCGAAGCCCTCATGGACTATATGCATCCTGACTGCAGCTATCGGCTGGCTGGCGGGCCGCAAGCGGCCGCAATTTTCGCGCAGCCGGATGGGCACTCCGCCGTCCGCGAGCAGATGGCCGGGCTGATCGCGACCTATGTCTTCAAAAATATCGAGGAACTGGCGCTGACGGTCGACGGCGACAAGGCGACGCTGCATTGGCGCGCCGATGTCGAATGCAGGCCGACCGGGCGCAGCGGCTCCTTCGAGATCATGGATATCTTCACCATCGCCGACGGCAAGCTGAAGAGCGTGACCCAGTTCACCGACACGGCCGGCGTGGCGCGGCTTTCGAGCGCTTGATGCCGGGCTGATCGCAGCCATCACCGCTTTCGATTTGCGCCACGCGCGGGAGCCGCTAGGTTCGCGGGCCTATCGCGAACGGGGTATCGCTTCGGACCATGAATATTCTCTCGATCCAGTCCCACGTTGCCTTTGGCCATGTGGGCAACGCCTCCGCGACCTTCCCGATGCAGAGGCTCGGCGTCGATGTCTGGCCGATCCATACGGTGCAGTTCTCGAACCACACCGGCTATGGCAGCTGGAAGGGCCGCGTCTTCGACGGCGGCATGATCGACGAGGTGATGGAAGGCATTGCCGAGCGCGGCGTGCTGGCCAATTGCGACGGCGTGATCTCCGGCTATATGGGCTCGGCCGATATCGGCCATGCGATCCTCTCCGCGGTCGAAAAGGTGCGGGCCGCCAATCCCAAGGCGCTCTATTGCTGCGACCCGGTGATCGGCGATGTCGGCCGCGGCGTCTTCGTCCGGCCGGGCATCCCCGAATTCATGCGCGAGCAGGCTGTGCCGGCCGCCGATATCGTGACGCCCAACCAGTTCGAGCTCGAGCTGCTGACCGATATCGAGATCAAGACCCTCGCCGACGCGCACCGCGCCGTGGAGGCGCTGCGCGATGCCGGGCCCAAGGTGGTGATGGTGACCTCGCTGGTGACCGAGGAGACGCCGGGCGATTCCATCGACCTGATGGCGGCGGACGCCACCGGCAGCTGGCGGGTGCGGACGCCGAAGCTCGACGTCAGCGTCAATGGCGCGGGCGATGCCATCGCGGCGCTGTTCTTCACCCATTACCTGCGCGAGGAATCAGCCGCTTCGGCGCTCTGGAAGGCTTCGTCCTCGATCTACGGGTTGCTGAAGCGCACCAAGGAGGCGGGCTCGCGCGAGATCCTGACCGTGGCGGCGCAGGACGAGTTCGTCACGCCCTCGCAGGTCTTCGAACCGGAAGCGATTTGACGCTCGTGGCCGGTCCTTTCACCAGCCCTCATCCTGAGGAGCCGCGAAGCGGCGTCTCGAAGGATGGTCCAGATGTTTCCGGAGCCTCCTGGAGCATCCTTCGAGACGCGCCTTGCGGCGCTCCTCAGGATGAGGGCTTCGGGGAGGATGGCTGGCGGTGGGGAGGGGCGTCGCGATGAAGCTGCGCGTCGGCACCTTCAACGTCGAGAACCTACTGACCCGCCACCGCTTCGAACCGGGCGGGCGCACCGAGACGGCGGCCGCGATGTCGCTGTTCCATTTCCCGCGCGCCGACGAGCGCGACGCGGTGGAGCGCTCGCTCGCGGTGGCGCTGGAAGACGACAAACGCCAGATGACGGCGCTCGCCATCGCCGAGGCGCAGGCCGATCTGTGGATGCTACAGGAGGTCGATTCGCTGGCGAGCCTGCAGGCCTTCTTCGCCAACTACGTCCACCGCATCGCCGACCACCGCTACGGCCATTTCACGCTGATCGACGGCAACGACCGGCGCAACATCGATATCGGCTTCGCGGCGCGGCGCGATCTCTTGGGGCAGGTCACGGTTCGCTCGCACAAGGAGCTGACCTTTGCAGAGGCCGGCGTGCATGACCGCGAGCTCGCCATGCTCGGCATCGGCCCGCATGGCAAGGTCTTCGCGCGCGACTGCCTGGAGGTCGAACTGACCCTCGACGGACGGCGGCTCAGCCTGTTCGGCTGCCACTTCAAGTCGATGAACAATGGCCGCGAGGATGGGCGGGAGATGAC
This sequence comes from Allobosea sp. RIT-PG3_2, assembly GCF_057321085.1. Lineage (NCBI taxonomy): Bacteria > Pseudomonadati > Pseudomonadota > Alphaproteobacteria > Hyphomicrobiales > Alloboseaceae > Allobosea > Allobosea sp. RIT-PG3_2. Next base: position 96,904 of record NZ_JBXWCA010000006.1, read on the forward strand.
GCTGCCCGTGCGCCGGGCCGAGGCGCGGGCGGTCAAATGGCTGGTTCAGCAACGCTTCGGCGGTGGCTGGCGCGAGGCGAACTGGATCGTGCTCGGCGATCTCAACGGCTACCGCCACGGGCTTGGCCCGCGCTCCGAAGTGGTCGACGAAGGCGACAGCGGCATCGAGCCATTGCTCGACGATTTCGCCGTCGAGCCGATGGAGACGCTGCCGTTGCACGAGCGCTGGACGCATTTCCGGCGCTACTGGTCCGAGAACCAGGAGAGGCTGATCGACAGCCATATGCCGCTCGACCACATCCTGCTCTCGCCTTCGCTGGCGGCGGCCAATCCGACACCGCCGATGCAGATGATCCGGCGCGGCCTGCCGTACCGCGTGCCGCTCGATCCGCGCGAGCCGGACCGCTCGATGGCGCGGCTGGCGACGTGCGCCGATCGCTATCCGCGCGTCGGCTGGGACCGGCCGAAGGCGTCCGACCATTGCCCGCTCACGAGCGATCTCGAAATCCCGGCAGGATGACCCGATGAAACGCCGCTTCGTCACGCTCGACGTCTTCACCACGCGCCGCCATACCGGCAATCCGCTGGCGGTGGTGCTCCAGTCGGAGGGGCTCGACACCGAGGCGATGCAGGCCATCGCCAGGGAGTTCAACCTGTCCGAGACGGTCTTCGTCTCGCCTCCCGAAAAGCCCGGGCATCGCGCTTTAGTGCGCATCTTCACGCCGGGCGGCGAATTGCCGTTCGCTGGCCATCCGACGGTCGGCACGGCTGTCTGGCTCGCGCTCACCGACGATGCCGAAGGGCGGCCCGCCGAACTGCTGGTGCTGGAGGAGAAGGTCGGTCCAGTCTCTTGCGCCGTGGAGGTCAAAGGCAGCCATGCCGGGCACGCCGTCTTCACCTTGCCGCGCCTGCCGGAGCGGGTGGGAGAGGCGGCTGCGGCGGAGGTGCTGGCCGCGGCGCTCGGCCTCGATGCCAGCGAGATCGGCTTCGAGAACCATGCTCCGGCGGTCTATTCGGCAGGCGTGTCCTTCCACTTCGTTCCGGTGGCGACACGCGATGCCATCGGCCGTGCACGCCCCGATCTTGCGCGCTGGCAGGCGGCATTCGGGGCAGGCGGGGCTTATCTCTACGGCCGCGAGACGGCGGAGACCGGGCACGACTTCCATGTCCGCATGTTCTGGCCGGGAACGGGCATCGGCGAGGACCCTGCCACGGGTGGCGCCGCCGCCGCCTTCGCCGGCGCGATCATGGCCTATGACAAGCCGGCCGATGGCGACCATCGCCTCGTCATCGAGCAGGGCTACGAGATGGGGCGGCCATCGCAGATCACGCTGGAACTGAGCGTGCGGGACGGCGCGCTGGTTTCGGCCCGCATCGGCGGCTCGGCCATCGTCGTCAGCGAGGGCGTGCTTCTGTGAGTGACGGCGTCGAGAACGGCACGATCGTCCGGCTGACCGGCGTCGATGCCCGCGTCGAGCCCTATGACTGGGCCTATGCACGCGAGAACGCCGAGGCGATCGAAGCGCATTGGGCGAAGATCAGCGCCGGAAAGCCGGCGATGTTCAACGGGCGCATCATGCTGCAGCATCGTGCAGCGATCCGCGACGGTGTGTTTGAGGCCGGTTATTTCGAGACCGATTATGCCGCCTTCATGAGCTGGCGCGATGCGGGCCATCCGGGCGCCGTCATCCGCAACGGCTTCGCCATGGCGGCGCTGAGGGCCAAGGACGGCGCCTTCCTCTGCGGCAAGATGGGCGATCACACCGCCAATGCCGGCAAGGTCTATTTCGCCGCCGGCACGCCCGACCGCGAGGATGTCCGCCCCGACCGTACGCTCGACCTCGCCGGCAGCGTCACGCGGGAACTCGGCGAGGAAACAGGCTTAAGCGTCGAGGAGCTCAGCGTCGGCGGCGGTTGGACCGCGGTGATCGAGCACGGGCGCATCGCCTTCATGCGCGAGGTCGCGATCGATTTGCCGGCGAGCGAGGCGCGGGCGCTGATGATCGAGCGGATGAAGGACCTCGAGGAGGAGGAACTCGCCGACATCGTGATCGTCCGCAGCCTGCCCGAGACTGAAAAGCTCGACATGCCGCCCTTCATGCGCCGCTATCTCGCGCATATCTTCGATGGCGAGTGATCCACCCGGCTTTTCGAAAGCGATATGATGAACTCTGCCGAGACCGCCTATCCCGAAGCCCTGCCTCTGCCGGCTGAGAACCCCTTCGCCACGCGCTGGGAGACGCCGTTCCGGTTGCCGCCCTTCGGCGCGATCAGGCCCGAGCATATCCGCCCGGCCTTCGACGCGGCGCTCGCCAAGCACAAGGGCGAGATCGCGGCGATCGTTGCGGACAAGGCCGCGCCCGATTTCGCCAACAGCATCGAGGCACTGGAGCGGGCAGGGCGGGCACTCAGCCGCGTCGGCGGCGTGTTCTACAACCTGACCGGTGCCGACACGAACGAGGCGCTGCAGGCGATCGAGCGCGAGATGTCGCCGATCACCTCGCGGCACTGGTCGGCGATCATGATGGATGAAGGGCTGTTTGCTCGCGTCGATGCGGTCTTCGCCGGACAGGACAAGCTTGGACTCGATGCCGAGCAGGCGCGGCTGCTGGAGCGGACCTACAAGGGCTTCATCCGCTCGGGCGCGAAGCTCGGCGCGGACGACAAGAAGCGTCTCGCCACCATCAACGAGCGGCTGGCGGGGCTCGGCACGCAGTTCAGCCAGAACGTGCTGAAGGACGAATCCTCCTATGCGCTCTTCATCGAAGACGAGGCGGGCTTGGCCGGGCTGCCGGAGTTCGTCAAGGCTGCGATGGCGCGCGCGGCGGCCGACCGCGGCAAGCCCGGCCAGCATGCGGTGACGCTGTCGCGCTCGATCATCGAGCCGTTCCTGACCTTCTCGACCCGCCGCGACCTGCGCGAGGAAGCCTTCATCGCCTGGAGCAAGCGCGGCGAGAATGGCGGCGAGAGCGACAACCGCGCCATCGTCGCCGAGATGGTGAAGCTGCGCGCCGAGAAGGCGAAGCTTCTGGGCTATGCGACTTTCGCGCATTTCAAGCTCGACGATGCCATGGCCAAGACACCGGAGCATGTGCGCGGGCTGCTGGAATTGGTCTGGAAGCCGGCCAAGGCGCGGGCGGCGCGCGAGGCTGCCGATCTTGCGGCGCTCGCTCAGGACGAGGGCGAGAACGGGCCGATCCGCCCCTGGGACTGGCGCCACTATGCCGAGAAGGTCCGGCAGAAGACCTATGCGCTCGATGAGGCCGTGCTGAAGCCCTATCTGCAGCTTGATCGTATCCGGCAGGCGGCGTTCGATGTCGCCGGCAAGCTCTTCGGGCTCACCTTTGCGGAACGGCCGGAACTTGCCGGTTATCACCCGGATGTGCGCATCTTCGAGGTGACGGAAGCGGCGAGCGGCCGGCATATCGGGCTGTTCATCGGCGACTATTTCGCCCGCTCCTCGAAGCGCTCGGGCGCCTGGATGAGCGCCTTCCGCGGCCAGCGCAAACTTGATGGCGAGACCCGGCCGATCATCGTCAATGTCTGCAATTTCGCCAAGCCGGCCGAGGGCAAGCCCGCGCTGCTCTCGATCGACGACGCGCGCACACTCTTCCACGAGTTCGGCCACGCTCTGCACGGTCTGCTCTCGGATGTGACCTATGGCTCGCTCGCCGGCACGGCGGTGGCGCGCGACTTTGTGGAGCTGCCGTCGCAGCTCTACGAGCACTGGTTCCTGACGCGCGATGTGATGCGGCAATATTGCCTGCATGCCGAGACGGGCGAGCCGATCCCGGAAGCGCTGATCGAAAAGATCGAGAAGGCCCAGACGTTCAATCAAGGCTTCTCCACCGTGGAGTACACCTCCTCTGCGCTGGTCGATCTCGCCTTCCATTCGCTGGAGGCGCCGGCCGAGGTCGATCCGCTTGCCTTCGAGGCGGCGGAGCTGAAGCGCATCGGCATGCCCGACGAGATCACCATGCGCCACCGCACGCCGCACTTCACCCATGTCTTCTCGGGCGACGGCTATTCGGCGGGGTATTACAGCTATCTCTGGTCCGAGGTGATGGACGCCGACGCCTTCAACGCCTTTACCGAGACCGGCGACGTGTTCTCAGCCGAGGTGGCGGAGAAACTGAAGCGCTACATCTATTCGGCCGGCGACACCCGCGACGCGGCAGAGGCTTACACGCTCTTCCGCGGCCGGCTGCCGACGCCGGATGCGCTGCTCGAAAAGCGGGGGCTGGCCGCGTAGGCCAGGGCGTCATTCTCGGGCGAAGCAAAGCTTCGACCCGAGAATCTCGTGACGAGAAGGCGGTGGTTTACGAGATGCTCGGGTCAAGCCCGAGCATGACGCGCAAAGTTCAGCCCGGATAGCCGAACCTCGTCTTCGTCGCCCGGATCTGGCTGATCGCACCCGCGTCGTTGCCGGCCGAGCAGGTCGAGCGGGCACGGGAGATCTCTCCGCTGACGCGGTCATGCACGCTTTTGGTCGTGTGGCCGGTGGCGAGATCGTTGTCCATCACGGCCTGGAAGCGCTCGACCTCGCCGGAGCAGCCGGTGCCCGAGGGCATGCGGAAGGTGCTTGGCGTCACGCCGGGCGCGGCCTGCTCAGGCCGCGGGGCAGGGGGCGCGCTGACCGTCGAGGTCTGGCAGGCAGACAGCAGCAGCGCCGCGAAGGCCGCGGCGAGGATCGGTGTGGCGCGCATCGGGGAGGCTCCGTATCTTCGAGCCGGAACCATGACCGATTCCATCCCGCGGGCAAAGGCGTCCCGCATGGGCCGGGGGGTTAGCCCCGATCCGGCATGAAGAGGGCGACGACGGTGAAGAAGCCGGCCCCCGCCGCCGCCAACCAGATTGCGTCGAGGCCGATCCGGCTATGCGCGGCGGCTCCAACGACAGCACCGCTGAGCAAGCCGAGCCAGAGCGCGAAATGGCGCAGGAAGGCGAGCTTCGGCCCGCCGAGCAGGGCGCCGGCGAGGCGCTGGCCCATCTTCACCAGCGTGCCGGTCATGTAGGTCAGGCCGATCGTGACCTCGCCGTCGCGCTGGAAGACTGAATTCTCCGCGCCCATCGCCAGGGCGAGAACGCCGGCTGCGGCTGTGCCGAATCCGATGGTGTCGAGACCGGCCGCGAGGATCAGCACGAGCGTGACGAAGGCGAGCACCGCCGCCTCGCGCTGCCTCTTGCCGAAATGGCTGACCAGCGAGCCGCAGACGACGCCGAGGACGAAGAGGCCGAGGATCGTCGCGGCCAGGACGATGCCACCCGCATGCCGCCCGGCCAACTCGATGCCGAGGCGCGTGGTGTTGCCGGTCATGAAGGAGACGAAGAATCCGCCGAGGCTGAGGAAGCCGAGAGCATCGACAAAGCCGGCGAGCCCGGAGAGGCAGAAGGCGAGCCCCATGTCAGGGCGGTCGTAACGCATCATCGGCGCGTGACTCCGAGTGTTTTCAGCCTGGCCGTCGCGGAGCGCGATTGGCGGCCGAATCGCGCGCTGCGATGATAATCCACAGATGGCGACCGTCGTTATTTCGCGACGCATGAGACATATGCTTGCGCTTCGCCCGCGCTTTCGGTTACATCCTGTCCCGTCGATTTGAGGAACGCCCGTGGTTTCGACCGCCCGCCATGACCTGACGAAGGACTGCGCCGCTGCGCAGCTCGTCGGCATGCGCGCTTGCGCTCCCCTCGCTCGTGCTCCGTTCTCGCTTCTTGGCCTTCTTCTCCTTAGCTGCCCCTGAGGGCCGGCCGGGCATGCTGCCTGGGCGCTCAGGGGAGTGACGAGAACCGCCGACAGCAAACCCAGCGCCCGCCTTTTCCGATCTCGCGGCGCACCGACACCGGAAGCAGACCATGACCAATCCGACCCAGACGGGCTCCGCCAAAGACCGCGTATTGATCTTCGACACCACCTTGCGCGACGGCGAGCAGTGCCCCGGCGCCACCATGACCTTCGAGGAGAAGCTGGAGGTTGCCGAAGCCCTCGACATCATGGGCGTCGACATCATCGAGGCCGGTTTCCCGATCGCCTCGGAGGGCGATTTCGAGGCCGTGTCCGAGATCGCCCGCCGCACCAAGCGCGCGACGATCGCCGGCCTTGCCCGCGCCGTCAGCATCGATATCGCGCGGGCCGGTGAAGCCGTGCGCCATGCCGTGAAGCCGCGCATCCACACCTTCGTCTCGACCTCGCCGATCCATCTGGAGCACCAGATGCGCAAGAGCCAGGAGCAGGTGCTGGAGATCATCACCGCCACCGTGACGCAGGCCCGCAACCTGGTCGAGGATGTCGAGTGGTCGGCGATGGACGCCACGCGCACGCCGATCGACTATCTCTGCCGCGCGGTCGAAGCCGCGATCAAGGCGGGTGCGACGACGATCAACCTGCCCGACACGGTCGGCTACGCCACGCCGGACGAATATCGCTTCATGTTCAAGTCGATCCGCGAGCGCGTGCCCAACGCCGACAAGGCGATCTTCTCGGTGCATTGCCACAATGATCTAGGCTTGGCCGTCGCCAATTCCCTGGCCGGCATCGAGGGCGGCGCGCGTCAGGTCGAATGCACGATCAACGGCATCGGCGAGCGGGCCGGCAACGCCTCGCTGGAAGAAGTCGTGATGGCGCTGAAGGTGCGCGGCGACGTCCTGCCCTATGAGACCGGCATCGATGCGTCGCATCTGATGCGCGTGTCCAAGGCGGTATCCACCGCCTGCTCCTTCCCGGTGCAGTACAACAAGGCGATCGTCGGCCGGAACGCCTTCGCCCATGAGAGCGGCATCCATCAGGACGGCATGCTGAAGAACCAGTCCACCTACGAGATCATGACGCCGGAATCGGTTGGCGTGACCAAGACCTCGCTGGTGATGGGCAAGCATTCCGGCCGCGCCGCCTTCCGCTCCAAGCTGAAGGAGATGGGCTACGATCTGGGCGACAACCAGCTCGAGGACGCCTTCACCCGCTTCAAGGCGCTGGCCGACCGCAAGAAGCACGTCTACGACGAGGATATCGAGGCGCTGGTCGACGAGAACATCGCCACCGCCCATGACCGCATCAAGCTGGAATCGCTGACCGTGATCGCCGGCACGCGCGGCCCGCAGCGCGCGACGATGAAGCTCAATGTCGACGGCCGCTTCGTCACCGAGGAGGCCGAGGGCAACGGGCCGATCGATGCCGTCTTCAACGCGATCAAGGCGATCGTGCCGCATGAGGTGGCGCTGGAGCTCTACGACGTCCATGCCGTGACCGAGGGCACCGACGCCCAGGCCGAGGTGACGGTACGGCTCGCGCGCGACGGCTCCTCCGTCACCGGGCGCGGTGCCGATCCCGATACGCTGGTGGCCTCGGCCAAGGCCTATCTGGCCGCGCTCAACAAGCTGATCGCGCGGGGCGGGCGCCTGCACGCGCAGGCGGCGGAGTAAGAGCCACCCGCCGTCATTCTCGGGCGGCGCATCGCGCCGACCCGAGAATCTCCGGACGCGAAGGCGCCGGAGCCTCGTTCGGCACGAGATGCTCGGGTCAAGCCCGAGCATGACGCTTTCGTCCCCTGATTCCGGTGGATGACGCCGCCGCGATCTGGCGCTGGCCGGCATCTTGCCCTCATCTGCTCTTCCGGTGCGGTCGCTCCCCCGGCGGCCCTGGGGAGCGATATGATGGGCTATTTTCCGAACTGGACCCTGAAGACTTCCGGCGCGGTGATGCCGGACGAGCGGCTGCCGACCGGGCAGACGGTCGTTGCCGGGATGCAGCACGTCGTCGCGATGTTCGGCTCGACGGTGCTCGCGCCGGTGCTGATGGGCTTCGACCCGAACGTCGCGATCTTCTTCTCGGGCATCGCGACTCTGCTGTTCTTCGTCATCACGCGCGGGCAGCTGCCGAGCTATCTCGGCTCCTCCTTCGCCTTCATCGGCGTCGTCATCGCGGCGACCGGCTATGCCGGCTCCGGCCCCAATCCGAATATCGGCGTGGCGCTCGGCGGCATCATCGCCTGCGGCGCGGTCTATGCGGTGATCGGGCTGATCGTGCAGGGCGTCGGCACGGCCTGGATCGAGAAGCTGCTGCCGCCGGTGGTCACCGGTGCGGTCGTGGCCGCGATCGGCCTCAACCTGACCTCGGTCGCGATCAGCATGATCTCGGCCAGCCCGTACACAAAGTGGATCGCGCTGTTCACGGTGGTCTCGGTGGCGCTGGTCGCTGTCTATGGGCGCGGGCTGCCGCAGCGCCTGCCCATCCTCATCGGTGGGCTCGCGGCCTATATCCTTTATGCGATCTCGGCGGCCAGCTTCGGTGCGCCGCCGATCGACTTCGGCAAGGTCGGCGCCGCTGCCTGGTTCGGCCTGCCGCAATTCGTGGCGCCGGTCTTCGAGATGAAGGCGATCACCCTGATCGTGCCGGTCGCAATCATCCTGGTCGCGGAGAATCTCGGCCACATCAAGGGCATCTCGGTGATGACCGGGCGCAGCTTCGACCACCTGATCGGCCGCGGCTTCTTTGCCGACGGTCTCGGCACCATGATCGCCGGCTCGGGCGGCGGCACGGGCGTCACGACCTATGCCGAGAACATGGGCGTGATGGCGGTGACGCGGGTTTATTCGACACTGGTCTTCGTCGCGGCCGGCATCATCGCCCTGCTGCTCGGTTTCTCGCCGAAGTTCGGCGCGGTGATCGGCACGATCCCCGTCGCGGTGCTCGGTGGCCTTGCGGTCGTGGTGTTCGGCCTGATCGCCGCGACGGCCGGCCGGATCTGGGTCGAGAACAGGGTCGACTTCTCCGAGCCGAAGAACCTCATCACGGTCGCGACCGCGCTGATCCTCGGCGCGGGCGATCTCAAGCTGCCGATCTTCGGCTATGAGCTCGGCGGCATCGGCACCGCGACCTTCGGCGCGATCGTGCTCTATCACCTGCTGAACCGCCGCGCGGCCTGACCATCCACAGGCTCGCCCGTGTTTTCGGGCGAGCCTTGAAAAAACTGTCATGGACGGGTGGACAGGGGGCAGGGCCTTTGCTACACGCCCCCTGCCTGACGCGGTCCACGCCGCCGAACGGCGGCGCTTCGTGGCGTATGGGTGATTAGCTCAGTTGGTAGAGCAGCTGACTCTTAATCAGCGGGTCGTAGGTTCGAGCCCTACATCACCCACCACGGTTTTCCTGAAAATCTCCGGATCGTACTTTCGCTGAGGCGAGCGGCTGGCGCCTGGGGCGCAGCAGCCCGGTCGTGGCCTGTTGCCGTTACCGGCCGACGCGGCATCTTCGCCGGCTTCGCGGCTGTGCTATCGTTGGCCCCCAATTAAAGGCGGAGCGAGCAGCAGCGTGGCGGAACTCGAACTGCTTCTTCGGCTGCTTGCCGGGCTCGCGGCGGGCGTGGCGGTCGGCTGGCAGCGGACTGTCCAGCGCAAGAGCGCCGGCATCCGGACCTTCGGCCTGGTCGGGCTAGGGACTGCGGTGGCTGCAAGCCTGTTCAGCGAGGCGCTGCATCCCGATGCGGCGAGCCGCGTGGTGCAGGGCGTGCTGACCGGCGTCGGCTTTCTCGGCGCCGGGCTGATCATCCGCCGCAACGACGACATGATGCCTCACGGCCTGACCACGGCGGCGGCGGTCTGGGTCACGGCTGCGCTGGGATGTGCCGCCGGGCTGGGGCACTGGCTCGTCACGCTTGCCGCCACGGTGCTGGCCCTCGTCCTGCTCGCGCTCGATCACTCGCTGGAGAGCTGGATCCAGGCGCGGCATCCGCTGCCGAAAGACGAAAAACGAGGTGCGGACCAGCGGGAGTAGCCCTGCCTGCTTCGATCGGGCGGAGCCTTTCGGCGACTGCGGCGTTGCTGTCCTGAAAGGGCAGTTTCCGCATGATGCAATTCAATCGCAGCCTAGAAGCCGGCCCCGGCAATACGCCGGCCGTGCCGAACCCACCGCCAGAGGTGCCGCCGCTGACACCCGGCAACGTGCCGCCGGCCCCGCCGGTCGAATCGCCGCCGGACGAGGAGCCGCAGGGCATCCCGACCGAGCCACCACCGGAACTGCCGCCGAACGCACCGCCGGAGGCGCCCCCGGCGACGCCGATCGACCTGCCGCCGGGACGCGACCCGCGCCAGCCGCAGGAGTGAGCCTCAGACGGGCGGCGTGCTTCCCGCGCCGATGTCCCAGTAGAGCCCGGCCATTGCCGTCAGCGCCTCGCGGGCGATGGCGACGGGGAGGTGTTCGTCCGGCGCATGCTGCGAGCAGCCTGGATAGGAGTGCGGCACCCAGATCGTGCGCAGCTTCAGGATCTCGGCGAAGATGTCGTTGGGCAGGGAGCCGCCGAGATTGGGCAGGAGCGCGGGCTTCTTGCCGGTGCTCTCGGCAATCGAAGCGATCGTGAAGGCGACCCACGGATCGTCCGGATCGAGCCGTGTCGCGCCGAAGCGCTCGGTGCCGGGCATGATGATCTCTACCATCGGGAAACCGTGGCGATCGAGATGGCGCCGCAGCGCCGGCGCGACGTCGCGCGGGTCGATGCCGACGACGAAGCGCAGCGCGACGCGGGCCCAGGCGCTCGGCGGCACCGCATTGACCGGCGTTTCCGGCACGCCCGACTTCATCGCCAGCACATCGAAGGAACACCAGCCGAAGACCTGCTCGGCGGGCGAGAGGCCGGGCTCGCCCCAGTTCGGATCGATGGTCGGGCCGTCCGGTCCGCCGTCGATCTCGCAATCGGCGACGGCGCGACGCACGGCCGGTGGCAGCTCCTTCGGAACCCATTCGTGGATGCGGATCTGGCCGGTCGGCGAGGTGATCGAGGCGATGGCGTGGGCGAGCTGGATGGCGGGATCGGAGAGAATGCCGCCCCAGTTGCCGGAGTGATGGCCACCCTCGCGCGCGGTGATCTGCAGATCGAAGGTGATGACGCCGCGGGCGCCGAGAAAGACCGTCGGCCGCTCGGCGTTGAGGCGCGGGCCGTCGGAGGCGATCAGCACGTCGGCCCTGAGCAGCTCCGCCTGTTCCTCGCAAAGCTCGCGCAGGCCGGGCGAGCCCGATTCCTCGCCCATCTCGATCAGGTACTTGGCGTTGAAGCCGAGCTTGCCGCGCGTTTCCAGCACGGCGCGGAGCGCGCTCAGATTGATCAGGTGCTGGCCCTTGTTGTCGACGACGCCGCGGCCGTACCAGCGGCCGTCACGCTCGGTCAGCGCCCAGGGCGAGAGGCCTTCGCTCCATTGCGCGTCGAGGCCGCGGATCACGTCGCCATGGCCATAGCCGAGGATGGTCGGCAGGGCTGCATCCTCGATACGCTCGGCGTAGAGGAAGGGGCCCTTGGCCTTGGCATGGGTCAGGACGCGGCAGGTGAAGCCGAGCGATTCCAGCAGTGGGCGCATCTCGGTGTCGAGATATTGCGAGAGCACCGGGGCGCGATCGGGATTCTGGCTTTCGGTCGGCATCGCGATAAGGCGGGCAAGATCGCTCTTGAGCCGGCCTGAATCGAAACAATCCTGTGCTTTCGCGATCGCCTGCGCGCGGGTCATCTGTCTGGGTCTCCCGGATTCGAGGCCGGCACAGTGCCGGTGGACGCCGTGGCGCGCCAGTGCCAAGAGAGCGGAACGGGCATGGCGTGCCCGATGAACGGAATCCGCGCTGCCCTCCCATGAATTTTGTCCCGCATCCCCACCAGATCGTCGCGCGCGATGCGATCCTCGCGGCGCGGGCCAAGGGCGCGGCCGGCTTCCTGCTCGGCGACCTGACGGGCCTCGGCAAGACCTTGTCGGCCTGGCTCGCGCTTTCGGCGATGCCGGAAGAGGAGGTGCTGGTGATCTGCCCGAAGGGCGCGATCCCGCAATGGCGGCGCACAATGGCGCTGTCGGGTTTGCCGGCGAAGCGGGTGACGCTGATGAATTTCGAGAAGACGAAGTCGCTGCTCGCGCCGCCCACCGACAGCAAGAAGCGCTCGACGCGGGCCAAGAACAACGAGATCGCCAAGCACGGCAAGCCGAAGCGGACCTGGCCGCTGGTGGTGATCGACGAGGCGCACCGCATCCGCAACCCCAACTCGCAGCAGGGGCTGGTATGCCGACAAATGGCGGAGGCTGCCGATTTCACGATCTATATGAGCGCGACCGCAGGCCAGTCCCCGCATGAATTGTCCTATCTCGCGCCGCTATTGGCCAAGGCGGCGGGCATGCCATCAGCCGATCTCGACGGCTTCCGCCTGCTGATGAAGCGGCTGAAGATCGGCCGGGCGAAGGGCCGCTGGAAGAACTGGAGCTGGGAGCCGAACGAGGCCGACCGGAAGGCGATGGCCGATCTGCTCTATCGCGGCGCGAACGCCATTGGGCTGCGGCGCCGGCCGGAGGAGATCGCCGGCTGGCCGGAGGTGCAGCGCGAGCTTGCTCCCGTCGCGCTCGATACCGCCTCGCGCAAGCTCTACGACGCGACATGGCGCGAGTTCCGCAAGGAACTCGGCCTCGCCGGCGGCTCGACGCGCAAGCCTCAGGGCTGGGCGGCCGATCTGCGCTTCCGCCAGAAGGCGAGCCTGCTGCGCATCCCCGGTACCGCGGATTTCTGCGAAGACCTGCTTGGCAATGACGAGCAGGTCGCGATCTCCGTCGCCTTCCTCGAAACCAGCGCGATGCTGGCCGAGACGCTGCGCGGGCGCGGCTGGCGCACGGCCGAGATCAACGGAGGACATTCGGGCACGCAGAACGAGGAGACGCGCATCGCTTTCCAGACGGGGCAGCTCGATGCGGTGATCTTCACCGTCACCGAATCGATTTCGCTGCATCGCGGCGAGATGCCGGGCGGGGAGCGGGAGCGGGCGCTGGTGGTTCACGACATGCGCCACAGCGCGATCCAGCTCCAGCAGATCGAGGGGCGCTGCCATCGAGACGGCCAGCATGCGACGATCTTCTACGCCTATGCCGAGGACACGGTGGAGGAAGCCATCGCCGCGACCGTGATCCAGCGCATGGCTGCGATGGAGGGGCTCGCCGGGGACGATACGCGGATGCTGGAGGCGATTGCGGGAATCGTCGAGGGCAGGGCGGCCGCCTGAGCCACCCGAGGGCCGCTCAGTTGCGTGCGCGCTCGCCGAGTTCCTTGGCGCCCTCGACCGACGCACTCGTCAGCCGGACGATGCTGTTCCAGGCGTCACGCGTGTAGGCGCCCTGATGCACGACGGCGTCGTATCCGACGACCAGTATGATGATGACCAGCAGCAGGCGGAACACCGGACACTCCATGGGGTTTCCGCCGAACAACGCCCGCCCGCGCGACGCGGTTCCCGCTGCCGACAAAGCTTGCCAGAGGCGGAAGCCGTCTGATAGAACAAATAGTGAACATAAGGAAACGCCATGGCTCAGCTCACCACGATGGAGAAGCTCGAGATTCTGAGCGACGCCGCCAAATACGACGCGTCCTGCGCGTCGAGCAGCACGACGCGGCGCGATTCCCGCGACGGTCGCGGGCTGGGCTCGACGACGGGTTCCGGCATCTGCCATTCCTATGCGCCGGATGGCCGCTGCATCTCGCTGCTCAAGATCCTCCTGACCAATTTCTGCAGTTTCGACTGCGTGTTCTGCATCAACCGCTCGTCGAGCAATGTGCGCCGCGCCCGGTTCTCGGTGGAGGAGGTGGTGAAGCTCACGCTGAGCTTCTATCGACGGAATTACATCGAGGGGCTTTTCCTCTCCTCGGGCATCATCCGCTCTCCCGACTATACGATGGCCGAGCTCGTCCGCGTCGCCGAGACGTTGCGCCTGCAGAATGATTTCCGCGGCTACATCCATCTCAAGCTGATCCCCGGCGCCAGCCAGGAGCTGATCGAGCGGGCCGGGCGGTTCGCAGACCGGGTCTCCGTGAATGTCGAACTGCCCAGCGAGGCAGGTTTGGCGCGTTTTGCGCCGGAGAAGAGCGCCGTCGCCATTCGAAGCGCGATGGGCGGGCTCAAGCTGAAGATCGAGGAGGCCGCAGAGGAACGGGAGGCGAGCGCGAAGGCGCCGGCCTTTGCGCCTGCCGGGCAGAGCACCCAGATGATCGTGGGGGCCGACGGCGCGAGCGACGGGACGATCCTGAGGCGCAGCGCGCTGCTCTATGGAAGCTTTGGGCTGAAGCGGGTCTACTACTCCGCCTTCAGCCCAATCCCGGACGCCTCGCGGCAACTGCCCCTCATCGCGCCGCCGTTGATGCGCGAGCATCGGCTCTACCAGGCCGATTGGCTGACGCGCTTCTACGGCTTCGAGGCCGAGGAGATCATCGCGCAAGGGGAGATGCTCGACCTCGACATCGATCCCAAGCTCGCATGGGCCCTCAAACACCGGGCGCGCTTTCCCGTCGACGTCAACCGGGCCGACCGCGAAACGCTGCTGCGCGTTCCGGGGCTCGGAACCCGCAGCGTCGACCGCATCCTGACCTCCCGGCGCTTTCGGCGTCTGAGGCTTGAGGATGTCGGGCGGCTGACGCGTTCGCTCGCCACCATCCGCCATTTCATCGCAGCCGAGGGATGGTCTCCGGGCCGGAGCCTCGACCGTGAAGGGCTGCGGGAGCGGTTGTCGCCGCGGCCGCAGCAGCTCTCACTGTTCGCATGATCGCGGCGCGGCTTTCAGGGCCCGCCGACTTCGCAGGCTGGCGTGCCGAGGCGCGCCGGCTGGCGCAGGCGGGCGCAGCGCCCGAGGACGTGGAATGGAATTGGGGCGAAGGCGGGGGCGGCCTGTTTGGAGCCGGGGATGCGCTGGCACCGGCGCAGGCGCAGCCTTGCGATCTCACGGTGCCCAGGCGCTTCCTTGATCTGGCCGAGACGGTGATCTGCCACCGGGACGGTGGCCGCTTCGCCTTGCTCTACCGCATGCTGCTGCGCCTGCAGCAGGAGCCGGCGCTGCTCGACGACAGCGTCGATGCCGATGTCGCCCGGGCGCAGGCGATGGCGCGCTCGGTGCGGCGCGACCTTCACAAGATGACGGCTTTCGTCCGCTTCCGGGCGGTGGCCGGGGCGTGCGAGGACGGCCCTTTCGTCGCCTGGTTCGAGCCCGAGCATTTCATCCTGGCGCCCGCCGCCACCTTCTTCACCGCGCGCTTCGCGGCGATGTGCTGGTCGATCCTGACCCCGCAAGGCTCGCTTCACTGGGATGGCGAGACGCTGCTGCACGGTCCACCGGCCCGGCGAGCCGAGGTTCCCGATGACGACCGGATGGAGGATTACTGGCGCACCTACTACGCCAGCATCTTCAATCCCGCGCGTTTGAAGGTCAGGGCGATGCGGGCCGAGATGCCGATGAAGTATTGGCGGAACCTACCCGAGGCCGAACTGATTGCTCCCTTGATCGCCAGTGCGAACCGGCGGGCGGAGGAGATGGTGATGCGCACTCCGACAGAACCTCCGGAGCGACATATCAGGCAGGAGCGGCGGTCGTCTCAAGCGGATCAGCCGGCGAACGAAGCCGCGATCGCGTCATGGCAGGATGCGGCGGCAGTCGCGCAAGGCTGCACCCGCTGCGAGCTTCATTGCCATGCGACGCAGGTCGTGTTCGGGGAGGGGCCGCTCGACGCGCCGGTGATCTTCGTCGGCGAGCAGCCGGGCGATCAGGAAGACCTTGCCGGCAGGCCCTTCGTCGGGCTGGCTGGGCGGCTCTTCGATCAAGCTCTGGCCGAAGCCGGGCTCGACCGGCGGCGCGCCTATGTCACCAATGCGGTGAAGCACTTCAAATTCCAGTTGCGCGGCAAGCGCCGCATCCACGAGAAGCCGAATGTCGGCGAGATCAAGGCCTGCAAGTTCTGGCTCGATCTGGAGCGCGGCTTCGTCAAGCACGGGCTTGTCGTCGCTCTCGGGGCGACGGCCCTGCGCTCGCTCACCGGCCATGCCGGCCCTCTCGCCCAGGCGCGCGAGCGGGAGCTGGTCCTGGACGACGGCACGCCGTTGGTCGCCACCGTGCACCCGTCCTTCCTGCTGCGCCTGCCGGATGAGGAGGCGAAGCGGCGCGAATATGCCCGCTTCGTCGCCGATCTCAAGCGCGTCGGTTCGCGCGTTCCGGCGCTTCGGCTGGAGCGGGCGGCCTGAACAGCCTCAATCGGCGGGCAGCAGCTCCTTCAGCCGGAGCAGGACGATCTTCTCGACCTGGGTCAGTGCCGTCGCAAATTCCTGCTCGGGCGTGTTCTTCAACCGCTCCTCGAAAGCGGCGAGAATCTGGGCCTTGGTCGCGCCTTTCACCGCCATGATGAAGGGAATGCCGAAACGGGCCTTGTACGCCTCGTTCAACGCCGTGAAGCGGACACGCTCGTCGCTGGTGAGGCGGTCGAGCCCGGCCGAGGCCTGTTCCTGCGTCGATTCCGGCGTGATCTCGCCGGCCGCCGCGAGCTTGCCGGCAAGATCGGGATGGGCGTTGAGCAGGGCCTTCTGGCGCTCCGGCGAATGCTTGCGCATGGCGGCGACCATCGCCGCATGCAGCCCCTCGGCAGTGTCCTGCGCCGTGCCGATCCCGGCATCGTAGGCCGCGTCGGCGACCCAAGGAGAATGCTCCCAGACGCGGCCGAAGACCTCGACGAAGAGGGCCTTCGGCAGTTTCGAGGGCACATAGCCGCCGGCCGGAGGATGTGTCCTGACCCAGTGGCGGGCGATGTCGAGACGCGTCGCGACCCAGGCCTTCTCGTGGCTCTTCACATAGTCGAGGAAGCGGGTGAGCGCCGCGGCGCGGCCCGGCCTGCCGACGAGGCGGCAGTGCAGGCCGACCGACATCATCTTCGGCGCGGTCTCGCCTTCGGCATAGAGCGTGTCGAAGGTGTCCTTCAGATAGGCGAAGAACTGGTCGCCGCTGTTGAAGCCCTGCGGAGTGGCGAAGCGCATGTCGTTGGCGTCGAGCGTGTAGGGCACGGCGAGTTGCGGGCCCTGCGGTCCCGCAAGCCAGTAGGGCAGTTCGTCGGCATAGACATCCGCCGTGTAGAGGAAGCCGCCTTCCTCCATCGTCAGCGGTATCGTGTTCTGCGAGGTGCGGCCCTGATAGCAGCCGAGCGGGCGCTCGCCGGTGAGCTCGGTCTGGATGCGGATAGCTTCGAGGATGTCTGCGCGCTCGCGCTCCCTCGGCACATCGCGGTAGTCGATCCATTTCAGGCCGTGGGTCGCAATCTCCCAGCCGGCCTCCTGCATCGAGCCGACGATCTCGGGATAGCGGGCGAGCGCGCTGGCCACGGCGAAGACCGTAACGGGCAGGTTCCGCTCAGTGAACATCCGCCAGAGCCGCCAGTAACCGGCGCGGGAGCCGTATTCGTAGATCGACTCCATGTTCATGTGGCGCTGGCCGGGCCAAGCCGCTGCGCCGACGATTTCGGAGAGGAACGCTTCCGAAGCGGCGTCGCCATGCAGAATGTTGTTCTCGCCGCCTTCCTCGTAGTTGATGACGAACTGGACGGCGATGCGCGCCTCGCCCGGCCAGTGCGGGTGCGGCGGGGTGCGGCCATAGCCCTTGAGGTCGCGCGGATAGGCGGTGGTGGTCATGTGCGGCTGCCCACAATTCGATTCAGACGATGATGCTAGATCACTCTATTTGATGCGGAAACTCTCCGTCATTCCGGGGCATCGCGCAGCGATGAGCCCGGAACCCAGAAACGATACCCTCTCAAGCAAAGCTGTTTCGGCCGACGCGCTTGCCGTGCAAACGCATCGTTTCTGGGTTCCGGGCTCGGGCCTTCGGCCCGCCCCGGAATGACGGCGGAGGGTTGGTAAACTCAACTTCCCCGGTAGGTGGTATAGCCATAGGGCGAGGCGAGGAGCGGGACGTGATAATGCCGCGTCACCTCCGAGATGCCGAAGCGCACGGTGACGACATCGAGGAAGGCGGGCTCAGCCATCGTGACGCCGCGCTCGCGGAAATAAGGACCGATCGCGAAGTCGATCTCGTAGATGCCGGGCCGGGTCGCTTCGGGCGTGAGCAGTGGCGCGTCCGTGCGGCCATCGGCATTGGTGAGCGTCTCGACGAGCGTCTCACTGCCTTCCGGGCTAACGCGGCGCAGCGAAATCGCGACCCCGGCGGCGGGCTGTCCGCCATGGGTGTCGAGGATATGCGTCGTCAGCCCAGCCATGTCGCGGTTCCCGTCGGTTCGCGTGTCGAGGCCAGCAACTTGCATGCCGGCTTGCCTCAACCGTAATTTGCCGGAAGGCCAATTCCAACGGCGCGTCGCGCCGGCCCGGCCGAATCGAGGATGGTGACCGCCGATGATGGAAGCCTATCTGATGGAATGGGGCGGCATGATGCTGCGCTGGCTCCATGTCATCACGGCGATCGCCTGGATCGGCGCCTCCTTCTTCTTCATTCATCTCGACGCCTCGCTGAAGCCGGCCGATGACATTCCGCCCGGCACCGGCGGGCGCGCCTGGCAGGTGCATGGCGGTGGCTTCTACGAGATGCGGAAATACATGGTCGCGCCGGCCGTGATGCCGGCCGAGCTGACCTGGCATAAATGGCAGAGCTACTGGACCTGGATTTCGGGCTTCTTCCTGCTGGTCTGGGTCTATTACGCGCAGTCGGAGCTCTATCTGATCGACCCGGCGGTGATGCAGCTTTCGCCCTTTGCGGCCGGCGCCATCGGCATCGCGGCGCTGGTCGCGGGCTGGCTGATCTACGACCTGCTATGCAAGTCCCCGCTCGGCAAGCACGACGTCCTGCTCGGGCTCGTCGGCTTCGGCTATGTGGTGGCGGCGAGCTGGGCCTTCGCCAGCGTCTTTTCGGGGCGCGGCGCGCTGATCCATACCGGCGCGCTGATGGCGACGATCATGACCGCCAACGTCTTCTTCAACATCATGCCGGGGCAGCGGAAGGTGATCGCGGCGCTGACGGCCGGCGAGAAACCCGATCCGAAATACGGCAAGGCCGCCAAGCAGCGCTCGACGCACAACAACTACATCACCCTGCCGGTGCTGTTCCTGATGCTGTCGAACCACTATCCGGTGACCTACGCCAACTCGACTGCGATCCCGCTGCTGGTGGCGCTGGTGATCGTGGCCGGCGCGCTGATCCGGCATTTCTTCAACGTCCGCCACGCCAACCACGCGAAATCGCCCTGGTGGTGCTGGGCGGTGGCGATCCTGGCGCTGTGGCTCGCCTTCTGGGTGGCGATGTCGTCCTCGCCGGGCGGGCGCGAGCAGCTCGGCCTCAAGCCGCGCGAGGCGGGCAAGCCCTTCCTGCTGGCGGGCATGACGCTGCCGCCGGTGGAGGTCTCCAACATCGTCGCCGGGCGTTGCGCCATGTGTCATGCGCCCGAGCCGTCCTGGCCCGGTATCCAGATCGCGCCGAAAGGCGTGCTGCTGCACGAGCCGGAGCAGATCGCCGCCCATGCCCGCGCCATCCGCATGCAGGCGGTGATGACGCACGCCATGCCGCCGAACAACCTCTCCGGCATGACACCGGCGGAGCGCAAGGTGCTGGCCGGCTGGCTCGCCGCCGGGCGCTAGCACAGGGAGTTCGCAAGGAACCGCGCGTCATCCCGGGCTTGACCCGGGATCCATCGCGGAACGCCGAGCCCTCCGATGGATCCCGGATTTGCGCCGCTTCGCAGCTTGTCCGGGATGACGCTGCGGCTCCATCACACATCGGCGCGCAGGCGCATCCCCTTTGGTCTTTCTTCAGCTTGTCCTCAGCCGTGCTCACGGATGCGTGATCGCGTTCAGATTCGGTTCAGGTGCGCCGCAGCATCGTCAGTCCACTGACAGGGCTGAAGACAGGATCCCAGAACGGGACCGTTCGTGCCGAGGACCGTGGGGGTCCAGTTGAGACGTTTGGATGCAAGGGGCGCCGGCTACCTGCTGGCGGCCGCGGGTTTCGTCGTGGCATGGGTGGTCCTGTGCTGGCCCTGGCTTTCGGGTTCGGTGACGATTCCGTTCGATGCGAAGGCGCATTTCCAGGCACAGGTCCAGTTCCTTGCGAACGCGCTCCATTCCGGCCAATCGCCGTTCTGGAACCACAACGTCTTCGGCGGCTCGCCGCAGATCGCCGATCCGCAATCGCTGATCTTCTCGCCCGCGATCCTCCTGGCGCTGCTCTCGCCTTCACCGAGCTTCCGCGAGGTCGACGCCTATATATTGGCGCATCTCCTGGCCGGCGGACTGGCGCTCATCGTGTTCTTCCGCGATCGCAACTGGCATCCGGCGGGCGGGCTGATGGCGGCGCTGGTCTTCGCCTTCGGCGCCTCAGCCGCCTGGCGGGTGCAGCATGTCGGGCAGATCGCCAGCCTCGCCTTCTTCGCCATCGCCTTCTGGCTGACGGCGCGCATGCTGCAGCGGTCGTCGATACTTTCCGGCGTCTTCGCCGGGCTTGCCGCCGGGCTGATGGTGCTCGAGCCCGATCAGGTCGCGTTGCTCGGCGGCTATGTGCTTTTCGGCATGGTCGTGGCGCATTGGCTTTCGGGCGGCTGGCCCGCTTTCCGCACCAGCCTGCTGCCGATCGCCGCCGCCAGCGTCGCGGGGCTCGCCGTCATCGCCTTGCCGCTGATCTGGACCTGGCTCTTCGCCGAGGCGACGACCCGGCCCGAGATCGACCTGACCGAAGCCGGGCGCGGCTCGCTGCATCCGGTCTCGCTGCTGACCGCCTTCATCGGCGACCTGTTCGGCGCCAAGGACCCGAATGTCGAGTTCTGGGGCCCGTACAACAATCCGCAATGGGCCAAGGAGCTCTTCCTGTCGCAGAATATGGGGCAGGTCTATTTCGGCGCACTGCCGCTGCTGCTGCTGCTGGCGCCGGGGCTGACGCGTGGCTGGCTCTGGGACAAGGCGGTGCGGCCGCTGACGCTGATGTTCGCCTTCATGGTGCTGTTCGCGCTCGGGCGCTACACGCCGCTGTTCCAGTTCGCCTATGATTATCTGCCGGGCATCAAGGTGTTCCGCCGGCCGGCCGATGCGACCTTCCTGATCGGTGGGCTGGCGGCGGTGCTGTCGGGCTATGTGCTGCATCGCATCCTGACGGCCGAGGCGGGCACCTCGTTCCGGCGCGATCTCCTCATCGGTGCCGGGCTCGTTCTCGCAAGCTTGGCGGTTGCGCTTCTGGTGTCGCGCGGCGAGGGGCATCTCGGCGATGCCTGGAAGCCCGTGGCGCTGGCGATCGGCTGGTTCGCGGTCGCGGGCGGCGCCTTCTTCATGCTGCAGCGCTGGCGCGGCGCGCTCGGCACGGCCGCGGCCGCTATCCTCGTCACGGGCGTGGTGGCAGCCGACCTCGGCGTCAACAACGGCCCCAACGAATCCACGGCCCTGTCGCCGCAGCTCTACGACGTGCTGCAGCCGGGCACGAAGAACGAGACCATCGCGCTGCTGAAGCATCTGACGGCGCAAACGGCCGATTCACCGCGTCGCGACCGGGTCGAGCTGCTCGGCCTGGGCTTCGAATGGCCGAATGCCGGCATGGTCCACGGCTTCGACCACACGCTGGGCTACAACCCCCTGCGGCTGGAGGATTTCTCCGAAGCGGTGGGCACGCGCGACGGCATCGCCTCGCCGTCAGAGCGCAAGTTCACGCCGCTCTTCCCGTCCTATCATTGCCGGCTCGCGAACCTGCTGGGCCTCCGCTACATCGCCTCGCCGGTCCCGATCGACCAGGTGGACCATGCGCTGCGCGGCGGCGATCTCAACCTGATCGCCCGGACGAAGGAAGGCTATGTCTACGAGAACCCGCATGCGCTGCCGCGCGTGCAGTTCGTCGGCGGCTGGCAGTTCGCCGATTTCGAGAGCATGAAGCTCTCGGGCCGCTGGCCGGAGACCGATCCGCAGCAGGCCGTGCTGCTCGATGTCGAGCCGCCGGTCGTGGCGGCGGAAGGGCCGGTCGCGGTGCAGGCCGATGTGAAGCTGACGCGGTATCGCAATGCCGAGGTCGAGATCGAGGTGACGACGCCTTCAGCCGGCTTCGTGGTGCTCAACGACATTTGGCACCCCTGGTGGAAGGCCGAGGTCGACGGCGTCGAGACGGAGATCCTAAAGGCGAACGTGTTGTTCCGCGCCGTGCAGGTTCCGGCCGGCACGCACAAGGTGCGCTTCAGCTTCCAGCCGCTGTCGGGCGCGCTTGCCGAGCTCAAGGCGCGCATTGAGCCGCAGGAGCCGGAGGATAATCTCCCGCTGCCGCCGATGCATGACGAGCCTCAGATCGTCACCGCGCCGGGCGAGGGGCCGATGCTGGCCGGTCCGTCTCAGAGCGTGCGCAATTCGCTCGGCCTCGCCCCGGCGCAGAATACGCCGGCGCGGAGCGGGACGGCTGCTGCTCACATCCCGAGCGACATCACGGCACAATGAAAAAGCCGCGGCCTACGCCGCGGCTTGATCGTACCTGCCCGAAAGAGGCCTGCTCAGGCGACGCCGAGCTTCTTCTGCAGGCTCGACGAGGAGGTCGTGTACTGGAAGGTCAGCCGCTTCTCCGGATAGACGTAGCGGTGGACCTTCTGAGAGCAGAGTGCGGCCTCGTGGAAGCCGGAGAGGATGAGCTTCAGCTTGCCCGGATAGCTGTTGATGTCGCCGACGGCGAAGATGCCGGGCACGTTCGTCTCGAACTTCTCGGTGTCGACTGGGATCAGGTTCTCGTGCAGGTTCAGGCCCCAGTCGGCGATCGGGCCGAGCTTCATCGTCAGCCCGAAGAAGGGCAGCATCGTATCGCAGGCGATCTCGAAGGTTTCGTTGTCGGTGCCGCGGCAGATGGCAGCTTCGAGCTTGCCGTCCGCGCCCTTCAGGCCGGTGACCTGGCCGAGCTTCATGTCCATCTTGCCCTCGGCGACGAGGCTGCGCATCTGTTCGACCGAGTGCGGCGCGGCGCGGAAATCGTCGCGGCGATGCATCAGCGTGACGCGGTTGGCTATGGGCTGGAGGTTGAGCGTCCAGTCGAGGGCGGAATCGCCGCCGCCGACGATCAGGATGTTGCGGCCGCGGAAGGTTTCCATCTTGCGCACGGCGTAGAAGACGGAGCCGTTCTCATAGGTCTCGATGGCGGGGATCGGCGGCTTCTTCGGCAGGAAGGACCCGCCGCCCGCGGCGATGATCACCGTCTTGGTGTCGAAGACCGTGCCGGCATCGGTGACGACGCGAAAGCGCGGCGCCGCGGCGGTGCCTGTCGACTCCAGCGTCTCGATCATCTGGTTGAGGTGGAAGGTCGGCCCGAACGGCTTGATCTGCTCGAGCAGATTGTCGACCAGCGCCTGGCCCGTCACCATCGGGAAGCCCGGAATGTCGTAGATCGGCTTCTCCGGATAGAGCTCCGCGCACTGCCCGCCGACCTTGGGCAGGATGTCGACGAGATGCGCGCGGATGTCGAGCAGGCCGAGTTCGAAGACGGTGAAGAGGCCGCACGGACCGGCGCCGATGATGACGACGTCGGTGGTGATGACCTCATTCTCGTTGGCGGCAGCCGTTTCGCTCATGATCTACCTTCGATCCGGTCCAAACTGTCCGATTTAACGAACCTGGTGACGGTGAGGAGATGAGCCCTCGATGGCCGGATGACAAGTGCAAAAACGCGGATCAGGCCCCCGTATCGGCGCTGAGGCTGGCTGCCGCGATGCCCGTGCAGGCGGCCGCTTCGTCATTGTCGGAGGTGTCGCCGGAGATGCCGATGGCGCCGAGAACCGCTCCTTCGGGCGAGCGGATCAGTACGCCGCCGGGTACCGGCACGAGCGAGCCGCCGACGGCGTGCGTCGCCGCCTCGACGAAGTAGGGCCGGTCCAGCGCCATCTTGTGCAGCGCGCGTGAGCCGATACCCAGCGCGATCACGCCATGAGCCTTGCCGAGCGCGATCTCGCCGCGCTTCAGGCTGGTTCCGTCCTGGGCTGCGAAGACCTTCTGGGCGCCGCGCGAGTCCAGGATCGCGATGGCGAGCGGCTTGAAGCCATTGGCTTCGCCGTGGGCGAGGGCTGCCTGGAGGATGGTCTGGGCCTGGGCGAGGGTCAGCATGGGGAACTCCCGTTTCGATACGGCGTTCTTGCCAGTCGCCGGGCGGGCAGGGAAGAGCCCTCTCGCCGGGCTGTCGCGCGCGACCGTCTCTCTAGAAACGTCGGCTGCTTGCGTGCGACGCCACGACAGGGCTTGATAGTCACCCGAGACAAGGAGGGCATACCATGGGTTTGTTCAGTTTCATCAAGGAAGCCGGCGCCAAGATCTTCGGATCGGGCGCGGCGAAGGCGGCCACCGCCGATGACCTGCAGAAGGAACTGGCGGGGCACGGCCTGCCATCCGACGTCAATATCCAGATCGACGGCGACAAGGTGAAGGTGTCCGGCAAGGCCGTTTCGACGGAAGAGGCGGAGAAGATCATCCTTGCGCTCGGCAACACCACCGGCGTCGCGCAGGTCGAATCCGACCTCGCCGTCAACAAGGAGGCGCCGGCCGCCGTGTTCTACACGGTGAAGAAGGGTGACACGCTCTGGAAGATCGCCGAGGAGCATTACGGCAAGGGCCAGGGCGCGAAATATACCGAGATCGTCAAGGCCAACACGCCGCCGGTGAAGAACCCCGACCTGATCCAGCCCGGCTGGGTCCTGCGCATCCCGCCGAAGGCTTGAGGATTTCGCATCGGCGCAGCCGCGGGCCGGTCCCGCGGCTGTTTTCATTTGTTCGGTTTCCCGGAGCGCCTCGCGCTGGCCATGGCCGTCGCGCCGCCTTATCTGGGCGGTACGACGAGTCTGCGCGAAAGAGCTGCCCATGATCGTGAACGACCTCGACATCGACGACATCAAGGCGGGCCTGAGCGACGGCTCGATCCTGCTCGTCGATGTCCGTGAGCCGTATGAATTCGCCGCCGGCCATATCCCCGGCTCGGTCTCGCGGCCGCTCTCGCAGTTCGACCCGGCGGATCTGCCGAATGAGCCGGGCAAGCGACTCGTGCTGTCCTGCGCCGCCGGAGTGCGCTCACGGCGGGCGCTGGAATTCGCGCAATCGGCCGGTCTAGACATCGACAGCCATTATGCCGGCGGCTTCAAGGACTGGCTGATGCATGGCGAGCCGGTCGTGCAGGATTGACGGCGCATGCCGCGCTCTCCCGAGATTTCGCCTACCAGGGATCGGACCATGTTGACCCGAGCGTTCTTCTTCGGCGCTGCCTGCGCCGCCGCCGCCCTTCTTGCCGCGCCGAATGCCACCCTGGCCCAGCCGGCCGCGACCGTCCCGGCCGGCAGCGCGAGCAAGGCGGGGGACGAGGATCTCCAGGCCGCGATCACCAAGTCGAACGCCTATACGGCGCTGATGAACCGCACGCTGCGCGCGATCCAGTCCTGGCAGCGCTATGCGAGCTGGGTCGACATGAAGAAGGGTCCGACCGGCAAGGAGCGCTACATCACCTACGGGCTCTACAGCCTTTATGACGTGGCGGGCGAGATCAAGAAGGCGGAGGAAGCGATGGCGCGCGAGCCGAAGCTGCCGGCGATCGACGCCACCGTCGGGAACTACATCAAGGCCTATCAGGAGCTGGCGCCGTCGATCACCCGGGCCGAGCGCTATTACGACCGCAAGGACTATCGCGACGACAACCTCGCGGAGGGGCAGAGGCTGCACGCGCTGATGGTGCCGGCCGCCAAGACCTTCCTGGAGGAGCGGGCCAAGCTCGATGCGCTGATGCGCGTCTACAAGAAGGGGCTGGACCAGCGCGAGCTTGCCTCGGTCGAGCAGCGGGAAGGGCGCTCGGCGCGCTGGCAGGTGCGCAACATCATGATCAATGCGCGCGCCGTGATGGATCTGATGCCGAGCAACGAGAGCCCGGTCGTCGACCTGAAGGTCTTCAATGCCGCCATCGCCGACTATGCCGGCGCGGTGCGCGAGATGGACGCGTTCAAGGACAAGAACCCGTCCGGCGTGCCCTTCATCGAGAGCCAGGCGAGCTCCTGGCTCGGCAAGCTGCGCGACTTCAGCGACAAGCTGGCCAAGAGCAAGGGCGATGTCCGGCGTGGCGCCGCGAGCGACGCGAACTGGATCGTCAACAACTATAACACCATGGTCTCGCTCTCGGAGACGGCAATCCGGACCGCGCGCTGAGAGTAATGCGCTGAACGCAGCCCCCGCGCCACGTGCCGGGGGCTGACGTAGCGCCGTTTCTGTTCCAGTCTTTCATCAGACCAAGGGTCTGTACGCACTATGGACGTTGCTCTGACGCTGGGCATTTTGGTCGGCGGCCAGGAGCGTGGACGCCGCAAACCGCCCGGTTTGCAAGGCCGCGCGACGCCGCAGCCGACCAAAAGGCCCGCGCCCCTTCGGGGTCGGGCGAAAACGGCCGATGGCTGCGTCGGTCCCTTGCCCGATGCCTGAGGCATCGGGCGCCTCCTGGGCGTCGGCCGTTTTGGCCCGATCAGAACAGCGTCCATAGTGCGTACAGACCCTAACTGAGGATATGCCTCATGCGTCCCATGAAATTCGGTTTCGGCCAGCCTGTGCGGCGGGTCGAGGATCAACGCCTGACGACCGGCACGGGCCGGTATACCGACGACATCGCCTCGGAAGGGGCTCTGCACGCCTTCGTGCTGCGCTCTCCCTATGCCCATGCCCGCTTCACGATCGGCGACACCGGGACCGCCCGCCAATTGAAGGGCGTGAAGCTGATCCTGACCGGCAAGGACGTGGCCGATTATGGCGACCTGCCCTGCAAGGGGGTGATCAAGACCACCTCCGGCGAGATGGTGAAGCCGCTGCCGGTCCCGGTCCTGCCGACCGACACCGTGCGACATGTCGGCGAGGCCGTGGCCTTCATCGTCGCCGAGACGCTGGCGCAGGCGCGCGACGCGGCCGAAGCGATCGAGATCGACTGGGGCCCGCTGCCGGCTGTGACCGGCATCGCAGAGGCCTTGGCCGAGGACGCGCCGCAGGTCTGGGCGGACCGGCCGGGCAACGTCGCCTTCGAAGCCGAGCAGGGCGACCGCGAGAAGACCGAGCAGGCCTTCGCCAAGGCGGCGCGCACGGTCTCATTGACCGTCGTCAACAACCGCCTCGCCTCCAACTACATGGAGACGCGCGCCTGCATCGCCGAATACGACAAGGCCGAGAAGCGCTGGACCCTGACGCTGGGCAGCCAGGGCAGCCATGGCATGCGCGACCTGATCGCGAACTATGTGCTGAAGGTCGATCCCAAGCGCATCCGCGTGGTGACGCCCGATGTCGGCGGCGGCTTCGGCACCAAGATCTTCCTCTACCGCGAATATCCGCTGGCGATGATCGCGGCCGAGAAGCTGAAGCGCCCGGTGCGCTGGGTCTCCGACCGCAACGAGCATTTCCTCGCGGACACGCATGGCCGGGCCAATCTCGCCAAGGCGACGATGGCGCTCGACGCGAAGGGCAGGTTCATCGGCCTCAAGGTCGATCTCTCGGCCGAGATGGGCGCCTATCTCTCGCAATATGGGCCTTTCATTCCCTGGGTCGGCACGACGATGACGCCGGGCTGCTACAGCATCCCGGCCGTGCACGTGCTGTTCCGCGGCGTGCTGACCAACACGACACCGGTCGACGCCTATCGCGGCGCGGGGCGCCCGGAGGCGGCCTATCTGATCGAACGGCTGGTCGATGCCATCGCGCGCGAGACCGGCAAGACGCCGGAAGCGGTGAGGATCCAGAACTTCGTCAAGCCTACAGAGATGCCGCACAAGACGCAGACCGGGCCGGTCTACGATTCCGGCGAGTTCGAGGGCCATATGCGCCGCGCCATGGACGTGGCCGACTGGAAGGGCTTCAAGGCGCGCCACAAGGCCTCGGCCAAGGCCGGCAGGATCCGCGGCATCGGCTTGGCCTGCTATATCGAGGCCTGCGGCGGCGGCGGGCCGGAAAGCTCGACCGTGATCCTCGAGAAGGACGGCACGGTCACCGTGCTGATCGGCACGCAGTCGAACGGGCAGGGGCATGAGACGGCCTACTCCCAGCTCGTCTCGCAGCATCTCGACATCCCGATGGACCGCATTCGTGTGATCCAGGGCGACACCGATCGCGTCGAGACGGGCTCCGGCACAGGCGGTTCGCGCTCTATCCCCGTCGGCGGCGCGGCGCTCAACAAGGCGACCGAAATCCTGACCGACAACCTCAAGCAGCTCGCCTCGGAGAAGCTGGAGGCGGCGGTCGGCGATCTCGAACTCGTCGATGGCGCGGTCAGGATCGTCGGCACCGACAAGGCGCTCGACCTCGCGGCCATCGCCGCGCTGCCGGGCGCGTCTCCAGCCCTGCTCAAGGTGCACCAGAGCTGGCAGCCGCCGGAGGCGACCTATCCGAACGGCACGCATGTCTGCGAACTGGAGATCGATCCGGGCACCGGGGCGACCGAGATCCTAAACTATGTCGTGGTCGACGATTTCGGCGTGACGCTGAACCCGCTGATGCTGCAGGGACAGGTGCATGGCGGCGCAGCGCAGGGCATCGGCCAGGCGCTGATGGAGGAAATCCGGTTCGATCCCGATGGGCAGATGCTGACCGCGACCTTCATGGATTACGCCCTGCCGCGCGCGATCGACATCCCGAACTTCCATTTCGAGACGCGCAATGTCCGCTGCGTCACCAACGCCATCGGCGTGAAGGGCGCGGGCGAGGCGGGGGCGATCGGTGCCTGCCCAGCGGTGATGAACGCGATGGTCGATGCGCTCGATCGCGCTGCCGGCATCAAGGCCATGGACATGCCGGCGACGCCGCTCAAGGTCTTCAACGCGCTCAAGGAAGCGGGCTATCCGCTTTGATGCAAGGGCGGGTTTGCGCAGGTGCAAATCCGTTCACGCAAAAGCGACTGGCTTACGTCGCGATCATCGTTTGATCTGGAAGAGTTCAAAACGGCGTCGTCCGGCGCCGGCTTGCCTCAAAGGGGATAGGGATGATCCGCACTGCTTTAGTGCTCGCCGGCCTTGCGCTCGGCCTCTCCGCCGTGACGGCGCAGTCGAACCCGATCGCGGAGCGCCAGCAGGCGATGAAGGCGATCGGCGCCGCGACGCGCGAAGGCGCGGCCATTGCGAAGGGAGACGTTCCCTTCGACGCTGCCAAGGCGCAGGCCGTCTTCAAGACCTATGCCGACGCGGCGAAGAAAGTGCCGGGGCTGTTCCCCGACAATTCCAAGACCGGCGAGACCACGGCTTCGCCGAAGATCTGGGAGGATCAGGCCGGGTTCAAGGCGGCCTTTGCCAAGTTCGAGGCCGACGCCGCGGCGGGCGCCGCCGTCACCAGCCTCGACGGTTTTCGCCCGGCCTTCGGTGCGGCGACGAAGAATTGCGGCACCTGCCACGAGGCTTATCGCGTCAAGAAATAGGCCGACCCGGCCACTTGTGACGTGCACCGAAGCGGGCGCCAGTGATGGCCGCCCGCTTTTTCGTGACCGAGGCAGCCTTGGCTGCTCCCTCGCAGTCATGCTCGGGCTTGACCCGAGCATCTCGGAAACCAGCGCCTTGTCGTCATGAGATTCCCGGGTCTGCGCTTCGCTTCGCCCGAGAATGACGCCTTTTGCCGGGCGGCAGCGTGGTTCTATGGAAGATCGTCACGATCAGTTTGGAATTGCTGCGTTTTGAGGGTTGCCGATGAGACGCCGGCCCGTCCAATCTGGCGGACGTGCCTTGTGGAGATGCCGATGCTGTTGCTGCGCCGCCTGTTCGTGACCCTCGTCGTGTTCGTGGCGCTGGCCTTCGCCGGCTTCTACGTCCTGACCGATCCGCGAGTGGTCTCGCCCTCGCCGGAGGTCGGCGCGCTGCCGGCGGCGGATATCGAGAACGGCAAGCTGCTGTTCGCGGCGGGAGGTTGCGCCTCGTGCCATGCGACGCCGGGGCAGGACGACAAGCTCCGGCTCGGCGGTGGGCTCGCGCTCGCCTCGCCCTTCGGCACCTTCCATGCGCCGAATATCTCGCCGCATACGCGCGACGGCATCGGCAATTGGGGTGTGCAGGACTTCGTCGATGCGATGGCGGCCGGCGTCTCGCCGAAGGGGCAGCATCTCTACCCAGCCTTCCCCTACACCTCCTACCGGCTGATGCCGCCGCGGGCGCTGGCCGATCTCTTCGCCTATATCCGCACCCTGCCGCCGGTCGAGGGCCGGGCGGCGGCGCATGACCTGCCGTTCCCGTTCAACATCCGCCGTCTGGTCGGCGGCTGGAAGCTGCTGTTCTTCGAAGGGGCGTCCTTCCGTCCGGACCCGGCGAAGAGCGAGGCGTGGAATCGCGGCGCCTATCTCGTCAACGGCCCCGGCCATTGCGCCGAATGCCACTCGGCTCGCAACGCGCTCGGCGCGATCATCCCGGCGACCCGCTTCGCTGGCGGCCCCGATCCTGAAGGTAAGGGCTGGGTGCCGAATATTACGCAGTCCGAAAACGGCCTCGCCAAATGGTCGAAGGAAGAGATCGCGGAGCTGCTGAAGACCGGCTTCACGCCGAGCTTCGACAATGTCGGCGGCACGATGGCGGCAGTGGTGCGCAACATCGCGCAACTCCCCGACGCCGACCGAATGGCAATGGCGGAATACCTGAAATCGCTGCCGCCGGTTGAAGGGCCGGCACGGCCGCAGGCGAAGTGAGGAGAGCCCGGCTGGAACAACCCCCGGGCGCAGAGGCCGCTATCGGTGAAAAGAAGCATTCGCCCTATCATCGGAGGATGCGCTTCAAGGCCTTAATGCTCGACGTCGACGGAGTCGTAATCGTGCATCCCGATCCCCGCGGCTGGTCGGCGCATCTCGAACGCGACCTCGACCTGTCAAGCGAGCTGTTGCATGCGGCTTTCTTCCAGCCGCACTGGCAAGACATCATTCTGGGACGCGCCGATCTGCGAGCGCGTCTCGAACCGGTACTTGCCGAGATCGCGCCGCATCTCAGCGCGGAGACATTAACGCGATACTGGTTCGAAAACGATGCTCACCTCAATCATAGCCTGCTTGCGCAACTTGACCCGATCAGGTCAGCCGGAGTGAAGCTTCACCTCGCCACGGTGCAGGAGCATCAACGAGCCCGGCACATCTGGCACGGGCTGGAGCTGAAGCGCAGCTTCGACGATATGCACTACGCGGCAGAGCTTGGTTGCGCCAAACCCGATGAGCGCTTCTTTCGCGCGGTAGAAGCAAAAAGCGGCTTTTCTCCTTCGGATATATTCTTCATCGACGATAAGCAGGCCAACGTCGATGCAGCACATGCGAGGGGGTGGAGTGCGGCTTTGTGGAATGGGACGCGATCGGTTACTGCCTTGATGGAACAGGCGGCCGATTGCGGTCCGTCTACTCCATCACCGCCGCCTTGAGATGCAGCCCATCAAGGCGTGGCCGGGTTCGTTGCCGACGCAGCGGACGACGTGGCGGCGGTCGCAGCGTTTTGCCGACCTTGGCGCGCTGGACGATGTTGCTGACCTCGACCTCGAATTCTCCTGCGGTGACCGAGAGCGCTTCGATCGAGCGCCGTCGCGAGAGTGGCAAAGCTAGCTTTGGCGAACGCCGCTGGTCGCAGTCGTATGCCACCTTTGCGCATGGCGCTCCCTATTTTGAGTGCCTCGCATCGACTTATCCTTTCTCCTGGCTCGGACTAGACTTACCCCGTCGGGCCAAATCTTCGGGAGGGTGAATAGTGGCTGGAAAGGAAGATGTTCACCTTCTTTGCGCATCCAATACCCGGTATATCATGCCGCTCACCGTGATGTTGACGTCAGTAGTATGCAACTACAAATCAGATCGGCCCTTGCATATCCATGTTCTGACCTCCGATATCGAGGCTGCTGCGCAGATTGAGCTAGAGCGGGTGATCGGCGAGATGGCGCGCGAGAAGGTCGAGATCACCTTCCACTGGTCGCCCGTCGATCTCTCTTCTTTCGAGGCGTTTTTCTCGCAAGGGGATCTGAAGTACATCTCGCCAGACGCCTATTCGCGACTGCTGGCCCCCCATGTCCTGCCGGCCGACTGCGAGCAGGTCATTTATCTCGACTGCGATCTCGTCGTCCTGGCGGACCTCGCTTCGCTCAGCGATGCAGCGAACCCTGAATTCGCGATTTCGGCTGTATCGAACGTTTGGTATCCCTACGTATCCTCGAAGCTGGATGCGCCACCGGCATTGGATACGTCGTCGACATCGGAATCCGATCCTGTTGTGTTCAACTATGCCGAGCTCGGCATCCCGCCATCAAACCGCTATTTTCAAAGCGGTGTACTCGTCATTAATCTGAAGCTCTGGCGAGAACGTAACGTGTCGGAGCGCGTGTTTCATTATCTCGCCGAGCACAAGGACCGCGTTCAGTTTCTCGATCAAGGCGCGCTCAACGCAGTCCTCTTCGATGACTGGTTCCGCCTTGATCAGCGCTGGAACCAGGTGTCCACCTCCCTGCTTCCGGAGCGATGGGTTGCGCCAGCCTACAGCCGTGCCGAATGGGTCTCTTCCAGGAACAGCCCTTTCATCGTGCACTATGACGGCAAGTACAAACCATGGAATGCTGACTACAAAAAACCGCGCTCCTCATTTTTCGTCAGATACCTGAAGATGACGCCATACTGGCGCAGGGTTGATATTTCGCCTTTTGCGAAGCTTGAAAGCGTGATCGGCTATCGAGCCTTCTACGCGCTGTGGCGTCTCAAGAGGGCGGCAGTCGGCTTGCTGCAGACGGCTTTGCGGCCTGCCTGACAAATCTGTGTCCGGCGGGCGCGAGGCTCTCGTTGCATGGCCGAGGGCCTGCGTCGGCCTTTCGCGCCCGGCTGGTCGAGGCCTGCTTCAACGTTGTCGCGGTCTATCTGGCGGGGGGCGTTCGCGTCGCCGGCTGATCGAGAGGAGGAGCAAATCCCGCGCCCGGCGGCTCGCAGCGCTCCGTTGCCCCTCGAATATAAAACGCCCGCGCGATGCGCGGGCGGGAAGATGCGTGCATGGGAGCGGAGCGTCTGCCTACTCCATCACCGCCGCCTTGAGGATGCAGACCATCAGGGCGTGGCCGGGTTCGTTGCCGACGCAGCGGACGACGTGGCGGCGGTCGCAGCGGTAGCGCAGCGTCTCGCCGGCCTTGGCGCGCTGGACGATGTCGCCGACCTCGACCTCGAACTCGCCGGCGGTGACCGAGAGCGACTCGATCGAGCCACGCTGATGCCCCTCGGAGTCGAGCTCCCCGCCGGGCTCGGACGAGACCTCGTACCATTGCAGCCATTCGACCGTCTTGATCCAGCCGACGATCGCGAGCCTGAGCTTGCCGTCCTCGGAAACGAGGATCGGCGTGTCGGCTCGTGTGGTCTTGTCGATGAAGGGCTCTTCCTCGCCGCTGGAGAGCACGCGCTCGATCGAGATGTCGAGCGCCTGCGAGAGCCGCCAGATCGTCGCCAGCGTCGGGTTGGTCTCGTTGCGCTCGATCTGACTGATGATCGACTTGGCGACGCCGGACTGCTCGGCGAGATCGGAGAGCGAGAAATTATAGGCCTTGCGCAGGCGCTGGATCGTCTTGCCGAGCTGGCCCGAGATCACCTGAGCTCCGGACTCAAGCTCCCGCCCGCCGCGCTCTTTCGTCTCGATTCCCATGCATCCGGCCCCGTTTCGACTGATGTGTCGTTTGTAACGGCGGACGATCGTTTGAACAAGCGAACAATGCCCATGCGGGCGTCAGGTTATGCGGCTGGGGCCGACCTCGCGCTGCTCGCGCCGTGCGAGGCCGAGCTGGCGTTCGCGCAGGATCACATAGATGCCGGAGGTGATGACGATGAAGGCGCCGATCAGGATCGTCATCGGTGGCCATTCGCCGAACCAGAACCAGCCGATCGCCACGGCCCAGAGCATCGTCGAGTACTCGAACGGCGCGATCAGCGAGGCATCGCCGTAGCGATAGGCCTGCACGATCAGGATCTGGCCGAGCCCGCCGAGGATGCCAATGACGACCATCAGCAGGGCGTCCTGGAGATCGGGGATGTTCCAGCCGAGCAGGATGGTCGAGAAGCCGAGCAGGCTGGTCAGCAGCATGAAGTAGAAGACGATGGCGCCGGTGCGCTCGGTCTGGGTCAGGAGCCGGACCTCGACCGAGGCGAAGGCCGAGCAGAAGGCGCCGGCGAGGCCGAGCGCGGCGCCGATGGCCGAGCCCGTGCCCATCGGATGGGCGCCGGCGCCGAGATGTGGCGAGAGCATGATCAGCACGCCGACGAAACCGATCGCCACCGCGCTCCAGCGATAGATGCGGACCCGTTCCTTGAGGACGAGCGCGGCGAGCATGACGACGGCGAGCGGCGCGGCGTAACCGATCGCCACCGCTTCCGACAAGGGCAGGAACTGCAGCGCCGCGAAGCCGCAGAACATGCCGGTCGAGCCCATGATGCCGCGCTTGAGGTGGCCGCGCAGATTGCTCGTCTTCAGCGCCGCCGGCAGCTCGGAGCGCCAGGCCAGCCAGATGAGCAGGGGGATCATCGCGAAGAAGGAGCGGATGAAGACGATCTCACCCGTCGGATAGCGCGTCGAGATCGACTTGATCGCCGCCGACATCAGGGTGAAGGCCAGTGCCGAAACCAGCTTGAGGGTGATGCCGAGAAAAGGGGACAACGGAACGGTGCGCCAGGGGAGCAGGAACGGTTTCGAGCGAAACCGTTCCTGTGCTTAGACCATGTCCAGGCAGGGCGGCGAAGCGTGAACTCTGCAACCCCGCCAAGCCCGCGGCGCGCGGCTCAGAACGTGCCGCGGAAAGAGCCCCCGTCGATCAGGAAATTCTGGCCGGTAATGTAGCCGGCATGGTCGCTGGCGAGGAAGGCGCAGAGCTTGCCGAATTCGTTCGGCGTGCCGAGGCGGCCGGCCGGGACCGCGGCGAGCCGCTTCTTCGTGGCCTCCTCGATGCTGATGCCCTGCATTTCGGCGACCTTGGTGGTCGCGGTCTTGATCCGGTCGGTGTCGAACACGCCGGGCAGGATGTTGTTGATGGTGACGTTGGCATGCGCGACCTCGCGGGCCACGCCGGAGAGAAAGGCGGTCAGGCCCGCGCGGGCGGCGGAGGAAACGTCGAGGCCGGTCAGCGGCGTCACCACGCTCGCGGAGGTGATGTTGACGATGCGGCCGAAGCGGCGCTCGATCATGCCGTCGATGACGCGCTGAACCAGCTCCAGCGGCGTCGCCATGTTCTGCACGACGCCTTCCAGCAGTCCGTCGCGCGTCACGTCGCGGAAGGGCTTGGGCGGCGGGCCGCCATTGTTGTTGACGAGGATGTCGGGGTTGGGCGCGGCGGCGAGCAGGGCGTCCTGTCCGGCGCGGGTCGAGACATCGGCGACGACGGCGATGATCGTCGCGCCGGTCGCGGCGCGGATGGCGCTTGCGGTGGCCTCGAGGGTCGTGGCGTTGCGGCCGTTGATCACGACGGTGCAGCCGGCTTCCGCCAGGGCTTCGGCGCAGCCGCGGCCGAGCCCCTTGCTGGAGGCGCAGACGATGGCCGTACGGCCGGCGATTCCGAGATCCATTGCGTTCTCCGATGAGCAGGGAGGCTTTCGAGGCCCTCACCCAGACCATGGATTGGCCTCGCCGTCATCAAAGCGCAACGCAAATCAGACACACGCCCCGAGCATCGCAACAGCAGGGGCTGTCCGGTATGGGCGACGAGGACGACGCGAAGCAGGTCCGCAGCATCTTCATCTCGGATCTGCATCTGGGGACACGCGGGGCGCAGGCCGATCTCGTCCTGGAGTTCCTGCGCGCCTACGACGCGCCGCAGATCTATCTCGTCGGCGATATCATCGACGGCTGGCGGCTGAAGAGCGGCTGGTATTTCCCGCAGGCGCATAACGACGTGATCCAGAAGCTGCTGCGCAAGGTGCGCAAGGGCTCGAAGCTGATCTACGTCACCGGCAACCACGACGACTTCCTGCGCGATTTCACCGGCCTGCAGTTCGGCGGCATCACGCTGGTCGACGACATCGTCCACGAGACCGCCGACGGCAAGCGCCTGCTCGTCATCCATGGCGACCTGTTCGATCTCGTCGTGCGCAACGCCAAATGGCTCGCCCTGCTGGGTGACTGGGCGTACACGCTGGCGCTCGGACTCAACATGGCGCTGAACAAGGTGCGCCGCTGGCTGCAGCTGCCGCACTGGTCGCTCTCGGCCTGGGCCAAGCACAAGGTCAAGAACGCCGTGAACTATATCGGCGAGTTCGAAACCTGCCTTGCCGCCGAGGCGCGCCGGCACCATGCCGACGGCGTGATCTGCGGCCATATCCACCACGCGGCCCATCGCGAGATCGAAGGGCTGACCTACATCAACACTGGGGACTGGGTCGAAAGCTGCACGGCGTTCGTCGAGCACCATGACGGGCGTTTCGAGCTGATCCGCTGGCCGCAGGACCGGCTGAGGGGCGAGGCCGCCGCGCCGGTCGTCGTGCCGGTGCGCCCGGTCGCCGTGCCGGAACTGGTCGAGGCGGCCCGGAGCAAGCTCGGGCCTTTTGAGCTGGCGCGCATTCTTGGCGTTCGGCCGGAAACGGCTGAACGGAAAGCGCGCTGATGCGCGTCCTCGTCGCCACCGATGCCTGGCGCCCGCAGATCAACGGGGTCGTCCGCTCGCTGGAGCGGATGATCGCGGCGGCGCCGGATTTCGGGGTGACCGCGCAGGCGCTGACACCGGAAGGCTTCCACCAGATCGGCCTGCCGAGCTATCCCGATATCCGCCTGGCGCTGGCGACGCGCCGCGCGCTTGCCGCCCGCATCGCGGAGTTCGCGCCGGATCATATCCATATCGCGACGGAGGGGCCGATCGGCTGGCTGACGCGCGCCGTCTGCCTCGCCCAGAAGCGCCCGTTCACGACGAGCTACCACACCCGCTTTCCGCAATACATCGCCGCCCGCTGGCCGATTCCGGAGAGCTGGAGCTACGGGCTGCTGCGCCGTTTCCATGGTCCCGCCGCAGCCGTGATGGTCTCGACAGCGACGGTGGAAGAGGAACTGCGCCAGCACGGCTTCCAGCAGCTGGTGCGCTGGGGGCGCGGGGTCGATCTCGGCCAGTTCCATCCGCGCCCGCAGAGCCTGCTCGACCTGCCGCGGCCGATCTTCCTCAGTGTCGGACGCGTGGCGGTCGAGAAGAATCTCGACGCCTTCCTCTCGCTGCGCCTACCGGGCAGCAAGGTCGTCGTCGGCGATGGGCCGGCACGGGCCGATCTGCAGCGCGCCTATCCCGAAGCGCATTTCCTCGGCATCAAGGAAGGCGAGGAACTGGCGGGAATCTACGCCTCCTCCGATGTCTTCGTCTTCCCGAGCCTGACCGACACCTTCGGCATCGTGCTGCTGGAAGCTGCGGCAAGCGGACTGCCGGTCGCGGCGTTCCCGGTGCAGGGGCCGCGCGACGTCTTCGCCGGCAGCGACGCTGGCGTGCTGGACGAGGATCTCCGCAGTGCCGCCATGCAGGCGCTGCGAGTACCGCGCGAGATCTGCCTGGAACTCGCCGCCCGCCATAGCTGGGCGCACAGCGCGGCGCAGTTCTACGGGCATATCAAGCGGGTGGCGCAGCAGGCGGGTTATGTACCGCGCGAGGCGGGCGCGGTGTCGCCGTCCAGTTTCACAGCCTTCGCGAACGGGCGTGGCGTGGAACGGCGGGGGCTGTCGCGGCGCCTGCCGGCTTGAGCTGGGCGCGGAAGCCGTCGCGCCGCTCGTGGACCGAGGCGATGACGAGGCCCATCGGCACACCGAGCCCGACCAGCGCCGCCTCCGACAGCTGCAGGCTGGCTTCGATCGTCTCCGGCACGGCATCGTTGACGCCGATCTCGTAGAGATGGCGGGCATGGGCCGCGTCGCGGGCGCGGGCGACGATGACGATGTCGGGCCTCAGGGTGCGGGCGGCTTGGACGATTGCATCGACGGCGCGGGAGCCGTCGATCGTCACGATCAGCGCCGTCGCATCTTCCAGACCGCAGAGGCGCAGGAACTCCGGCTCGGTCGCGTCGCCATAGAAGGCCGGGCGGCCGGCCCGGCGTTGCGTCGTGATCAGCGAGGCATCGGAATCGATGATGATGTGGGACTTGCCGTGCTCGTCCAGCATCGAAGCGACGAGCCGGCCGACGCGCCCGCCGCCGACCACGATGGCGCGCGGCGCATGGTCGTCGGGCGGGAGCACGGAGGCCTCGTCCGGTAGGATGACCGGCCGCGCGAACTTCTGGGCGAGGTTGCGGGCGATCCTGGCCTGCAAGGGCAGCGCGACCATCGTCAGCGAGACGGCGGCGAGAACGATGCTGGTGGCGCTCTGGTCGATCAGTCTCGCACCCGTCGCGGCATTGAGCAGCACGAAGGCGAACTCGCCGCCGGGCGCGACCATGAGCGCGGTTTCGAGCGCGGTCGCCGAGGACAGCCGGAAGCGGCGGGCGAGCGCAAAGGTGATGGCCGCCTTGACCAGAATGAGACCCGCCGACGCGCCGAGAATCGCTCCGGGATGTGCCGCGATCTGCCCCGGGTTCACGCTCATGCCGACGGCGATGAAGAAGACGCCGATCAGCAGCGACTTGAACGGGTCGATGGTGACTTCGATGGCGCGGCGGAATTCCGTCTCGGCGAGCAGCAGCCCGGCGATGAAGGCGCCCAGCCCCATCGAGAGCCCGGCCGTCGCCGCGATCAGGCCGGTGCCGAGCGCGGTGAGCAAGGTCGCCGCCATGAAGCTCTCGGTCGAGCCGGTCGAGGCGACGAGGCGGAAGAGCGGCCGCAGCGCCAGCCGGCCGATGACGATGATGGTGGCGATCGCAGCGAAGGCCTGGATGAACGCCTGCGCGAGGCCCGCGAGCAGGGAACCCGTGCCGTTCTGCGCGTCGAGGACGCTGATCAGGAAGAGCAGAGGGATGACCGCGAGGTCCTGGCAGAGCAGGATCGCGAAGCTGGCGCGGCCGGCCGAGGTCGTCATCCGCTTCTTGGCGGCGAGAAGTTCGACCACCATCGCGGTCGAGGAGAGGGCGAGGCCGAAGCCGATGATGAGGGCGGCCGCCGCCGGCTGGCCGACGGCATAGGCGACGAGCCCGATCGCGGCGGCGCTCAGCCCGACCTGGCCGAGACCGAGGCCGAAGACGAGGCGCCGCATCGTCATCAGGCGCTCGAAGGACAATTCCAGCCCGATGACGAAGAGCAGGAAGGCGACGCCCAACTCGGCCGGCCCGGCCAGGGCTTCCGGACTCGAGATGGTGACCGTGCCGAGAAGCGGAACCTTCGACACGAGGCCGCCCAGTCCGAAGGGGCCGAGAAGGGCGCCGCATGCGACGAAGGCGATGATCGAATTGACCTTGAGGCTCTTGGCGAGAGGCACGATCACGCCCGCCGTCGCGAGCACGACGACGACGTCCCTATAGGCGGAAGGATCGACTGTTCCGGCCAAGGCCTGACCTTACGATTCGAGAAGTGAGGTATGCCGATAATTCTTGCGGTTCGCGGCGGCGCAACACAACCTTGGAATCGCGTCGGCGGAAAGAAATTCGCGTTGCCTGATGAGGCTTTACGCCGGAGGTCTCGATCCGCGTCGACAAAAGCGGTTTCCGGCCCGAGGCAGGATGGGCTAGCGTCCGCCGGTTCGCTCAGAAGGATCGTCCATGCGCTTTTCCGGCACCGAGAACTACGTCGCGACCGAGGATCTGACCGTTGCCGTCAATGCCGCGATCCGGCTTGAGCGTCCGCTGCTGGTCAAGGGCGAGCCCGGTACCGGCAAGACCGTGCTGGCCGAGGAGATCGCCGCCGCGCTCGGCGCGCCGCTCATCACCTGGCACATCAAGTCGACGACCAAGGCTCAGCAGGGCCTCTACGAATATGATGCTGTCAGCCGCCTGCGCGACAGCCAGCTCGGCGATCCCCGCGTGTCCGACATCGCCAACTACATCAAGCGCGGCAAACTGTGGGAGGCTTTCGCCTCGCCCGTCCGGCCCGTGCTGCTGATCGACGAGATCGACAAGGCCGATATCGAGTTTCCCAACGACCTTTTGCTCGAACTCGATCGCATGGAATTCCACGTCTACGAGACCGGCGAGACGATCAAGGCGGCGCAGCGGCCGGTGATGATCATCACCTCCAACAACGAAAAGGAATTGCCGGACGCCTTCCTGCGCCGCTGCTTCTTCCACTACATCCGCTTTCCCGATGCGGAGACGATGCAGCAGATCGTCGAGGTGCATTTCCCCGGCATCAAGAAGCGGCTGATGGAGGAGGCGCTCAGGCTGTTCTTCGAGGTGCGAGAGGTGCCGGGCCTGAAGAAGAAGCCCTCGACCTCCGAACTGCTCGACTGGCTGAAGCTGCTCGTCGCGGAGGATATCGGCCCCGAGGTGCTGCGCGAGCGCGATCCGCGCAAGCTGATCCCGCCGCTGCACGGGGCGCTGCTCAAGAACGAGCAGGACGTCTCGCTGTTCGAGAAGCTCGCCTTCATGGCGCGGCGCGAGAGCCGCTGAGGCCGGCGACGGTTTCGCAGGGCGGGATCGCCGCTGCCAGATCGACCCCCGGCGCGACCGCACGGACAGCCTCGCCGAGGTCGACATCACGCGTCAGCAGGACATAGTCCTGCGTCTCGGATGTCTTCAGATAGCTCGTCATCAGGATCGGCTTGCCCGAGAGGTCGCCGAGCCGGCAGGCCTTTTAGGCCGTCAGGGCCAAGCTGCCGCGATTGCCGCTGTTCTGCGGCCCTACGAACATTTCTTCCCGGAAGGCGCCGATGCGGATGGCGTCGCTCTCGCTCAGCCTGAACACGCTGAAGCGGCGCCCGGGAGCTGTCATGGTCGGCAGCTTCGCGAGCTCGCTCGCTTCACGGAGGGAAGCGATCCGGCTTTCGGACGAAAATCAAAGTTTCGTGTAACGCAACGCCATGCCCGTCGTCGTCGAACTCGATGTCATGCTGGCGCGTCGCAAGATGCGCTCGAAGGAACTCGCCCAGCGCATCGGCCTGACCGAGCAGCAGGTGTCGCAGCTCAAATCGGGAAAGGTGCGCGGCATGCGCTTCGACACGCTGGCGCGCATCTGCGTGGTTCTGCAATGCCAGCCGGGCGATCTGTTGCGCTACGAGCCGGACGCCGAAATCGACGGCGGCTGACCCCTCGCAAATCCTGCACGGCATCGCTAGGTTCTTCCCATGCGACGCCTCATGCTTCTGCGCCACGCCAAGTCGAACTGGCCTACCGGTGTGGCCGACCGCGACCGTCCGCTCGCCACGCGCGGGCATGAAGCCGCGCCCGTGATGGGGCGCTATCTCGCCGATGAACTGCTGCTGCCCGACCTTGTGCTGGTCTCGCCGGCACGGCGGACCGTCGAGACCTGGGAGCTCGTCGTTCCGATGCTGCCGGAAAAACCGCCGATGCATTTCGAGCCCCGCATCTACGAGGCCAAGATGGAGCGGCTGCTGGAAGTGGTGCAGGATATCGAGGGCAATGTCCGGACCCTGCTGATGGTCGGCCACAATCCCGGCTTCGCCGAACTCGCGACGCTGCTCACGGGCCATGGCGACCGATACGCGGCAGCGCGCATGAGCCAGAAATACCCGACCAGCGGCCTCGCGGTGCTCGATTTCGCGGTCGACGACTGGGGCGACGTGGCCGCGCGCGGCGGGCGGCTCGACCGCTTCGTAACGCCGGCTTCGCTCGGCGAAGGGCCCGACGAGTGATGCCGGCGGCGTCGTGAGCGACCTCTCCTATCTCGACAATGCCCGCAACGCGGCGCTGGCTTTCGGAGACAGCCTGCTCGGCCTGGCGCGGCCGCGCCTGCGGATTGGCGTCACCGGCCTGTCGCGCTCGGGCAAGACCGTCTTCACCACGGCGCTGATCCAGAACCTGATCGAGGGGGCGAAGCTGCCGGTGCTGAAGGCGGCCTCGGAAGGCCGGATCGCCCGCGTGCGGCTGGTGCCGCAGCCCGACCCGCAAGTGCCGCGCTTTCCCTACGAGGCCCATCGCGCCGCCATGAACGGGCGGGATCGGCGCTGGCCGGAATCGACGCGGCGCATCGCGGAGCTGCGCGTCGAGATCGACTACGAACGCGCCGCCGGCTGGTTCAAGGGGCCGGCGACGCTGACGCTCGACATCGTAGACTATCCCGGCGAATGGCTGCTCGACCTCGCCCTGATCGGGCAGGACTACAAGAGCTGGTCGGCGCAGGCCGCGGCCGATGCGCGCAAGCCGCACCGGCGCGCGGCCGCCGAAGCCTGGCTCGCCGATCTGGCCAAGCGCGACCCGGGTGGGCCGCCGGACGAACTCGCCGCCGAGGCCGCGAGCGATGTGTTCAAGGACTATCTCGCGCGGTTGCGGGCCGATCCGGAGGCCGTGGCGGTGACGCCGCCCGGGCGCTTCCTGATGCCGGGCGATCTCGAAGGCTCGCCGGCGCTGACCTTTGCGCCGCTCGATCTCGGCCATGACCACGAGCCGCAGCCCGGCACACTCGCCGGGCTGATGGCGGAGCGCTTCGAGGCCTATAAGCGCGTCGTCGTAACCCCCTTCTTCCGCGATCATTTCGCCCGGCTCGACCGGCAGATCGTGCTGGTCGACGTGCTCGCCGCGCTCGACGCCGGCGCCCCGGCGCTGGCCGATCTCGAAACGGCGCTGGGGCAGGCGCTCGCCGCCTTCTCGGTCGGCCGCAATTCCTGGCTGTCGAGCCTGTTCGCGCCGCGCATCGAGCGTGTGCTGTTCGCCGCCACCAAGGCCGACCATATCCACCACAGCAGCCATGACAGGCTCGCGGCGGTGATGTCGCATCTGGTCGGGCGGGCGATGGGGCGGGCGCAGGGTGCGGGCGCGCGCGTCGAGGCGATGGCGCTTGCCGCCGTGCGCGCGACGCATGAGGTGCGGATCAGGCAGGGTCGCGAGGAACTGCCGGCCATCGCCGGCGTGCCGGAAGCCGGCGAGGAGATCGACGGGCAGGTCTTCGACGGCCTCACTGAGGCTGCCATCTTTCCCGGCGATCTGCCGGAGCGGCCGGAGGCGATCTTCGACCAGAAGGCGCATTGGCAGGTCAGGGCACCGCGCTTCAGGCCGCCATTGGTCGA
The DNA here is from genome assembly GCF_057321085.1 of Allobosea sp. RIT-PG3_2. NCBI lineage: Bacteria > Pseudomonadati > Pseudomonadota > Alphaproteobacteria > Hyphomicrobiales > Alloboseaceae > Allobosea > Allobosea sp. RIT-PG3_2. Next base: position 139,677 of record NZ_JBXWCA010000006.1, read on the forward strand.
GCCCGACGCAGGCGGGCGATCGAAGCCGCCGCCGCAGATCCGCCTCGACCGTGCGCTGGAGTTCCTGATCGGGGACCGGCTGGCATGAGGAGGTTGCGCCCATGAGCAAGGCACCGCGCGCGATCCTTCTCGGCAACAAGGCCGCGGACGCTGTGGCTGTCGACGATGGAGCCCTTCGCCGCGGCGAGGTCGCGATCCTGCCCGAGAGCGAGCCGATCGATGCCGTCGAGCCGGTGGTGGCGCCCGCTGCCAGGCGCCGCTTCTCATGGGGCACGCTTTTCGTCACCGGTCTCTCGGGCTTCCTGGCGCTGGCGGCCGGCGTCTGGGTCGAGAACACGATTCGGTCGCTGATGAGCCAGAATCCGGCGCTCGGCTATGCGGCTCTGGCCTGTGCCGCCGCTGCCGCGCTGGCGCTCCTCGTCATGCTGGCGCGGGTGCTCCGCGACATTCTGCGCGAGCGGAAGGTCGAAGCCCTGCGCGAGCGCGCGATCCTGGCGCTTGTGGGCGGAACGCCGGACGAGGGCAGGGCGATCGCGGAGGAACTCGTCGGGCTCTACAAAGGCCGCGCGCAGACGGCACAAGGCCGCGCGGCGCTGCAGGAGGCGCTGCCGCAGCTCTTCGCGGCGCGTGACATGCTGACGGTGGCGGAGCGCAGCCTGCTCACGCCGCTCGATGCGATGGCGCAGGCGCAGATCGCGATCGCGGCGCGGCGCGTCTCGCTTGTCACGGCGGTCAGCCCGCGCGCGCTGGTCGATGTCGTCTTCGTACTGGTCGCCTGCGCGCGGCTGTTGCGCTCGATCGCCGGCATCTATGCCGGGCGGCCGGGCACGCTCGGCCTGCTGCGGCTGGCTCGACAGGTCTTGAACCATCTCGTCCTGACCGGCGGCATCGCGGCGGGTGACGCGGTGATCCAGCAGGTGGTGGGGCAGGGGCTCGCCGCGCGGCTTTCGGCCAAGCTCGGCGAAGGCGTCATCAACGGCATGCTGACGGCCCGGATCGGGCTCGCGGCGCTCGAGGTCTGCCGGCCTTTGCCCTTCGTCGAAGCGAGGCCGCCGACGCTGGCCGAAGTCGCGGGCGATCTGGCCTCCTGGCGCGGGAGCAAGGACTCCGACGGCTGAGCCCGGCAGAATCTGCCGGGCCTGGGCGAATCTGCCCGGTCAAGAGTGTCCGAAAACCCTTCGTAAACGATATAACCCTCTGAAATTAAACGAACACTCGCATGGCATGGGCCGTGCAGATCAGGCCTCGAGTTGTGGCAGCCCTTGGGGGGCGGCCGGTCGAGGTGAGGGTTCCATGGGTGTTTTCAGTGCGCTGACGACGGCGGTTTCGGGGATGACGGCGCAGTCCTATGCGCTCGAGAACATCTCCGGAAACATCGCGAATTCGCGGACGACCGGCTACAAGCGCGTCGACACGACCTTCGCCGATCTGGTGCCGGATGCGGCGCTGAACCGGCAAATCGCCGGCTCCGTCGCGGCCTTCAGCCAGGCCACGAACTCGATCCAGGGCGACCTCAACGCCACCCGCATCGACACCAACGTCGCGATCAACGGCGACGGCTTCTTCGTGGTCGACCAGCGGGCGAGCGGCGTCGGCGCGAACACCCAGTTCGCCAACCAGAACCTCTACACCCGCCGCGGCGATTTCGATTTCGACGCCAACGGCTATCTCGTCAACGGCGCGGGCTACTACCTCAAGGGCCTGAAGATCGACCAGGTGACCGGCCAGCTCGTGGGCACCCAGCCCGAGGTGCTGCGCATCACCAAGGAGCAATTCCCGGCCAAGGCGACGACCTCGATCGAGTACCGCGCCAACATCCCGGCCTATCCGAAGACCAACAATGCCGACAGCACGGTTCCGGGCTCGGAACTGCTCAGCCCTGCCGCGTTCCCGGCGAGCAACCCGCTCTCGACCACGCAGGGCGGCACCGGCATCGTCGTCGGCAGCGAGGTGACGAACTTCCTCAGCCGCTCGATCCCGGGCGGCTCGGTCACGGTGTATGACCAGCTTGGCCGGGCGACCAGCGTCGAGCTGCGCTGGGCCAAGACCACCAACGCTTCGGCAGGCCCGCCGGCGACGACCGACACCTGGAACCTGTTCGTCGCCGAGAATACCGGCGCGACCGGCACCGCCGTCGCCTATCGCAACGCCAATGTCAGCGTCACCTTCGGCTCGACCGGGCAGATGACCAACCCGGCCAGCGGCGACATCCCGATCCCGACCATGACGATCGGCGGCACGACGATCACCGGCATCAACCTGACGACGGGCGGCAACGGCCTGACCCAGAACGGCGACGTCAGCGGCCAGATCGACGCCCGCAGCATCCGCCAGGACGGCTACACCGCCGGCACGCTGGATCGCGTCTCCGTCTCAGCGGAAGGGCAGGTCATCGGCACGTTCAGCAACGGCCAGGTGGTGGCGCTGGCCCAGCTCTCGGTGGCGCGCTTCAATGCCGACAATTCGCTCAAGCGGCTCGATGGCGGCGCCTTCGAGGAGACGATCGAATCCGGCCCGCCGATCATCGGCCTCGGCACCTCGCAGCTCGTCGGCGGCAGCGTCGAGCAGTCGAACACCGACATCGCCGACGAATTCTCGAAGATGATCGTCACTCAGCAGGCCTATTCGGCCAACACCAAGGTCATCACCACCGCGCAGGAGATGCTGAGCGCGGTGTTCAACATCATCCGCTGAGCCGTTTCGGCAAGGTCGGCGCGGCCCAGGAGGGCCGCTGCTAGCGACAGGAGTTGGCGATGGGTCTGAGTACCTCCCTCAATACGGCGATCGGCGGACTCAACGCCACGCAGGTCGGCATCGGCGTCGTTTCGCAGAACGTCGCCAATGCGGGGACGACGGGCTATGTCCGGCGGTCGGTCTCGACCAATGACAGCCTGTCCGGGCTAACCATCGGCGTGCAGAACACGCAGGTGCAGCGGCTGCTCGACAAGATCGTCCAGCACCAGCTCTGGCAGGAGTCCTCGGGCGCCGCCTACACCTCGACGCGGGCGAGCGCGATGTCGAACCTCGACAAGCTCTACGGCGCACCTGGCAGCGCGACGGCGCTCGACACGATCTTCAGCAAGTTCACCGGTGCGCTGCAGGCGCTCCAGAACGACCCGTCTTCCTACAGCCTGCGCTCGCAGGTAATCGACAACGCCACGCAGCTCGCGAGGCAGCTCAATACGCTCTCCAACGGCGTGCAGGCACTGCGCAGCCAGGCCGAGAGCGGCATCGCCAACGGCGTCACCAAGGTCAACGACCTGCTCGGCGCGCTGACCAAGGTCAATGCGCGCATCGTCGCGAGCCCCAACGACAGCGCGACCGCCAGCCTGCGCGACCAGCGCGACCTGATCCTGTCCGAGCTGTCGCAATACATCGACATCAAGACCACGGAAGATGCGCGCGGCTCGATCAGCGTCGTCACCGGCTCGGGCACGCAGCTCTTCGACGGCAAGCCGGCCGTCACCTTCAGCTTCGACGAGCATGCCGGGCTCGGGCCCGACGATCAGTGGAACATCGACCCGGCGAAGCGCGGGGTCGGCACGATCACGATGAAGGACGCATCCGGGAATGCCTCGGATGCGATCGCCAACAAGATCTTCCGCTCGGGCGAGATCGCCGCCAACATCGAGCTGCGCGACAAGACGCTGGTGCAGGCGCAGGCCCAGCTCGACGAGATCGCCGCGCAGATGTCGAAGGCGCTCTCGGACCGCGAAATCGCCGGCACGGCCGTGACGGCGGGCGCCGCCTCCGGCTTCGATGTCGATTTGGCAGGTCTGCAATCCGGCAATACGGTCACGCTCGACTACAAGGCGACGCCGGGCGGCCAGACGCAGCGCTTCACCTTCGTCAGGGTCGATTCCGCCGCTTCGCTGCCGCTGCCGGCATCGGCCGGCGGCGATGCCAACAATCGCGTCATCGGCATCGACTTCTCCGGCGGTCCGGCTTCGGTCGCGGCCCAGATCCAGGCCGCGGTGGGTGGCGGCTTCACGGTCTCGAACACGGGCTCCACCCTACGCATCGTCGACGACGGCGCCGCGGGCACGCGCGACGTGCTCGGCCTGACCTCGCGGCCGACGAACACGGCGCTGTCATCGGCCGGCGGAACGCCGGAGCTGCCCTTCTTCGTCGATGGCTCGGCCGGGACGCCCTTCACCGGCTCCTATGAAGGCGGCTCGCAGACCGTCGGCTTCGCGGGGCGGATCGCGATCAACCCGGCGCTCGTGGCCGATCGCTCGCTGCTCACCGTCTACAACACCTCGCCCCCGACGGCACAGGGCGACGCGACCCGGCCCAAGCAGATGCTAGAGCGGCTGACGCAGAGCCAGCGCTCCTTCACCAATGCGGTCGGGCTCGACGGCAACAGCGCGACCTCCAGCACGACGATGGCCAACTTCGTCCAGCGCGTGGTCTCGTCGCAGGGACAGGCGGTCGAGGCGGCCCAGCGCCTCGACGAGGGCCAGCAGGTCGCGCTTGCCTCGATCCAGAGCCGTTTTCAAGCGACCGCGCAGGTCAATGTCGATCAGGAGATGTCCATGCTGATCGAGCTGCAGACCGCCTACGCCGCCAATGCCCGCATCATCTCCACCGTCAAGGAGATGATGGACGTGCTGCTGAGAGTGTGAGCCCGCCATGACCATCACCTCCTATGGAACCGGTGCCTATCGCACAGCCAAGCCCAACGAGTTCGCCTCGACCCGCGCCCAGTTCGACGATCTCCAGCGCCAGCTCGACACGAAGAAGCGCAGCACCAGCTATGGCGACCTCGGCATCGACCGGCGCGTCAGCCTCGACCTGAACGCCAAAGTCTCGACGATCGATTCCTGGCTGAGCGGCATCGAGCTCAGCAATGTGAACGTGAAGCTGCAGACGACATCGGTCGAGAACTTCGCGAAGCTCGCGAGCGAAACCCGCAACGACACGCGCTCCAACAGCTATGTGCCGAGCGCCAGCGGCCGTTCCTCGCCGCAGGTCCTGGCCGAGGAAAAGTTCAAGCAGACGCTCGACCTGCTGAACATCGCGGTCAATGGCCGCTACCTCTTCTCCGGCAAGACCTCCGACACCCAACCGACGGCCGGCTTCGGCGAGATCATGAACGGGGACGGGGCCGGCAAGGCCGGGCTGAAGCAATTGATCGACGAACGCCGGCAGGCCGATCTCGGCTCCGGCCTCGGCCGGCTGACGACGGGCGGCACCGGCGCGACGGCGACCATCGCCGAGGAAGCGACGGTTCATCCCTATGGTTTCAAGATCGCCGGCGCCTCCAGCAGCACGGCCGCGATGACGACGACCTTCAATGCCGGCCCGCCGGCCGATGTCGCGGTCAATGTCGCGTCGCAGCCCGTGGCCGGCGACACGGTGCGGATCAAGCTCAACCTGCCCGACGGGACGCAGGAGGAGGTGGTGCTGACGGCCCGTGCGGCGGGCACCACGGGTTCGGACACCGATTCCTTCGAGATCGGCGCCGATGCGAACGCGACGGCCGCCAATCTGCGCGCCTCGATCGCGGCGGGGCTCGGCAAGGAGGCGAAGACGACGCTTTCGGCCGCTTCCTCACAGGTGGCGGCGCAGGACTTCTTCGCCGGCAGCCTCGGCAACCCGCCGAAGCGTGTTCCGGGACCGCCTTTCGACACCGCGACCTTGCCGCCGACCAATGCCGGCGCGGCGGCCACGACGGTGATCTGGTATCGCGGTGACGATGGGGCAGACCCGGCGCGCAGCACGGCCACGGTGCAGATCGACCAGGGGCAGATCGTCGGCACGGGTGCCCGCGCCAATGAGGAGGCTTTCCGCGTCGGCCTCGCCCAGTTCGCGATCATGTCGGCAGAGAATTACCCGGCCGGCGACACGAATTCGCAGGCGCGTTACGAGGCGATGACATCGCGTGTCAGCGAGAAGCTGGGTTTCGGCGGCAGCACGCAGAAGCCTGCCGAGATCATCACCGAATTCGGCTCGGCCCAGACGGCGCTCGCCAGCGCCAAGGAACGTCACCAGGCCACCAAGGGCTATCTGACCACGACGCTCGAGGGCATCGAGAACGTCACGACGGAAGAGGTCGCGACGCAGATCCTGGCGCTGCAGACGCAGCTGCAGGCGAGCTATCAGGTGACGTCGATGCTCTCGAAGCTGTCGTTGACGAACTTCCTCTGAGCACTGCGCAAGCAGCGCAAATAGCAAACGCCGCCCTTTCGGGGCGGCGTTTTTCGTTGGAACGAGCGATCCCTCAGGCCGGGGCGTTTCAGCGCCCGCGCAGGCCGGCGGCGATGTCGCGGTTGATGTTGATGAGGATTCCGAGACTTTGCGGCTGCGGATCGGACGAAATCCGGAACGTCTGGTTGAAGATGAAATTCGCGAGGCCGAGGATGTTCTGCTTGATGCCGACCGGCAGCGGATTGTCCTCGGCGATCACGGCCGAGACCAGCAACGTCCAGAGGCGGCGATTATAGGTGAGGACCTCGTCCAGCTCCCGCTCGCGCATGCTCCAGTCGTCGGCGACGGCCTGGAGCCGGGTGGCGGCCTTGATCAGGAGGGAGGCTTCGAGCTCGCGAGGCGAAACGACGGATTGAGCTGTCTTGGCAGCGGCGGCGTAGGCGTTAAACCCGTTTTGCATTCTCGATCAATTCCGCTTCGTAGCCGATCAGCTTCTTGGCCGCCTTGAGAGCTTTGTAGAGGTCGTCGCTTAAAATGCGGTTATTGATCTCATGAACATGCGGCAAAGCGCTGGGCGCCGCGGTGATGAAATCGCGCACCAGCTGGAAATAGGTCTCGTGCTGATGCGTCGGGTCCTGAGCCAGATACATCAGCTGGATGGCGAGATAGATCTTCTTGGCCGGGCTGTCCGCGGTCGCGGCCGTGAGGATGTCCTTCTCGCGCAGGATCGGGGCGTCGCCCTCAATGAAGAAGCGCGTGCGCTGCTCGTCGTTGCGGATCACCACCTGGCCGATGATGATCCGTTCGCGCGGTTTGAGCTCGACCTTGAGGGCCATGTCTGTGCTGCCTTCTGGCGAGGGGAGGGCGGCGATCGCGGAAGCGTCAGCCGAAGAGACGCAGGACGCCCTGGTCGGCCTGGTTCGCCAGCGAGAGCGCGGTCTGCGAGAGCTGCTGGCGGGTGTTGAGCGCCAGCAGGCTCGCGCCTTCCTCGTTCGGATCGGCCAGCACCAGGTTGCCCGCGCCGGTGGTCAGCACGTTGGCGAGTTCCTTGGTGAAGTCCTGCCGGGTCTGCGCGACAGAGAGGTTGGAGCCCAGCGTCGAGGCCAGCGACTTCAGCGAGGTCAGCGCGCCGGTGAGGGCCGAGGCAGCCTTGTCCAGGTCATTGTCGTTCTGGAAATTGACCAAGCCGGTGAGCTGGGTGTTGATCGCCTGGCTGATGCCGAGGTTATCAGCGGACAGGGTCGAACCCTGGATGTCGAGCTTGGTCTGGTTCTGGCCGGTCTTCTCGTTGAACTGGATCGAGAGGCGGTCGCCCTGCAGCAGGTTGATGCCGTTGAAGCTCGAATCCTTGGCGAGCTGGTCGATCTGCGTACGCAGATCGTTGTACTGTTGGATGAGGTTGGAACGCACCGCTGAGGTGATGTTCTGGCCCTTGATCGCACCCAAGGCGGTGGCGTCGGCGCCCAGGAAGCCGATGGCGGTGTTGTTCGTGCCGGTGCCGGCGGCGGTGATGGCCGCCGCGTTGGCAGTGGCGATTTCCGCCGGGGTGGGCGCACCCGGAGCGGCGGCGGTCACGCCGACCGAGGCGAAGCCGAACTGGACATCGTCAGAGCCCGCGCCCTTGACGTTGAGCTGGCCCTTCTCGTCGATAAAGGCAGTGGCGACGCCCGACTTGTTGATCTCGTTGACGACGTCGCGAACCGTGGTGTTCGCACCGTCGAACGAGGCCGTGTAGGTCGTCGAGCCGGCCTTGATCGAGATCGCCATCCGCACGCCATCGGCGTCGGTTGGGAGGCCGAGGTCGCCCGAGCTTGTGGCGGTCGCGGCGTCAGCGGTGGCAGCGGTGCCGCCAGCGACGTCGACGAGACGCTTGTCGAGCGCGACATCCTTCAGGCTCTTCGAGGTCACCGCCTGCTCGGCGGCGGTCGCCAGCGCTGTGCCGGCTTTGGTCGGGCGGTTCTGGGCCGCGTCGGCCTGGGCCTGCTTGATCGTCGACTGCAGCGAGCCCACCAGCTTGGTGATGCCGTCGATGCCCTTGGAGGCGGTCTGGATGGTCTGGATGCCGTTCGAGATGCCGTCGAGCAGGCCCGTGAGCTGGCTGGAACGATCGTTCAGCGAGAGCGCGGTGAAGTAGTTCACCGGGTTGTCGATCGCGGAATTGACCTTCTTGCCGGTGGCGAGGCGGTTCTGGATCACGCTCTGCTGCGCCGTGGTCTGCTGGAGCGTCAGCAGGTTGTTGCGAACGCCGCTGGAAAGGATCGTGCTGGCCATCTTCGGTCCCCTGAACGCGCAATTCCGGCGCGATGCAACCTGATTTCAGGGGAGATCATCACTCGTTAAGGATAATAAAAAGTTAATCGCGGGTGCAGATGCAATCGCCTACGCCGAAACGAAAACGGCGGAGCCGTAGCTCCGCCGCTCTTTGACTTCGTCCCGCGTTCTGCGGGTGGATCCGCTTCTGCGGACCGAAGATCAGAACAGACGCAGGACCGCCTGTTCGCTCTGGTTGGAGAGCGATAGAGCCGTCTGCGAGAGCTGCTGACGGGTCTGCAGCGCGAGCAGGCCGGCAGCTTCCGAGTTGGCGTCGACGTTCACCAGGTTCGAGGCACCGGTGCTGAGCACGTCGGCCATGTCCTTGGTGAAGTCCTGACGGGTCTGCGCGACCGAGAGGTTCGCACCGAAGGTCGAGGACAGCGACTTCAGCGAGGTGAGGGCGCCGGTCAGAGACTGCGTGGCGTTCTCGAGATCCGTGTCGTTCTGGAAGTTGACCTGGCCGGCGAGCGTGGTGTTGCCAGCCTTGACGAGGCCGAGGTTGTCGGACGTGACGTCCGAGCCCTGGATGTCAAGCTTGGTCTGGTTCTTGCCGGCCTTCTCGTTGAACTGGATCGAGAGACGGTCGCCCTTCAGCAGGTTGACGCCGTTGAAGCTGGCATCCTTGGCGAGGTCGTCGATCTTGCCGCGCAGGTCGTTGTACTGATCGATCAGGTTCGAACGCACCGCCGAGGTGACGCTCTGACCCTTGATCGCGCCGAGCGTGGTGGCGTCAGCCGCCAGGAAGCCGATGGCGGTGTTGCTGCCGCCGGTGCCGGCAGCGGTGACCGCGGCGTCGTTGGCGGTGGTGATTTCCGAGGGGATCGGAGCGCCCGGCGCGGCGGCGGTCACGGCGGCGGTGCCGAAGCCGAACTCGACGTTGTCGGAGCCGGTGCCCTTGACGTTGAGCTGGCCTTTCTCGTCGACGAAGGCGGTGGCGATGCCCGACTTGTTGATCTCGTTGACGACGTCGCGGACCGTGGCGGTCTTGGCGTCGAACGAGGCGGTGTAGGTCGTCGAGCCGGCCTTGATCGAGATCGCAGCGCGGACGCCGTCGGCGTCGTCGGCAACGCCGAGGTTACCGGCGTAGGTCGCGGTCGCGTCGTTGGCGACGGCGAGGTTGTCGTCGACGATCTTCTTGTCGAGGGCGACGTCCTTCAGGCTCTTCGAGGTCGCGACCTGCTCGGCCGCAGTGGCAATAGCCGTGCCGGCCTTGGTCGGACGGTTCTGGGCAGCGTCCGACTGGGCCTGCTTGATCGTCGACTGGAGCGAGTTCACCAGCTTGGTGATGCCGTCGATGCCCTTGGAAGCGGCCTGGACGGTCTGGATGCCGTTCGAGATGCCGTCTAGCAAACCGGTGAGCTGGCTGGAACGCTGATCGAGCGAAGCGGCGGTGAAGTAGTTGACGGGGTTGTCGACTGCGCTGTTGACCTTCTTGCCGGTCGCCAGCTTGAACTGGGAGGCCTGGGCCTGGGCGGCGGTCGACTGCAGGGACGAGAGAGCGGCGCGAACGCCCGAGGAGATAGAGACGGCCATCTGTGTTTTACCTTCTGGTATGGTGCCTTCTGGCGCCCCGGCCGTTCTGGCCAGGACGGGGCGACCCTGGCGGCCCAGCCGGTAACAACCGGTAAATTTCAGCGGGCGAATTGCAGAGAGGGCCGGCCTTGTAGGGCTATGGTTAAGCGCCCGCTAACGGCTCGCGGTGCCAGGAGAGTCAGGCTTTAGCTCAAACGCAAACCGCCCGCGCAGGGGCGCGGGCGGTGTGTTCAAGAGCGGTAAGGAAGAGGGAAGACGTCAGGCCGTGCGCTCGACCTGATGGCGGGTGTCCTCGGCTTCGCGAGCCCGCTCTGTAAGCTCGCGCGAATAGGCGCGCAGCTTCAGCAGGGTTTCGTCCGGCAATTGCGAGACCGTCTCCCCGGTTTCGCGGTCCTTCTTCTGCAGGACGATCGCGCGGGTCTGCGGGTCGATGATCAACTTGCGCTCGACGGTTTCGTCGACGGTGCGATTGGCGGCGCGCCCGTTCTGATCATTGATCAAGGCGCGGCGCTCCCCGTTCGCGCGGCTCTGCGCATCGCGCGCCTCGGCCCGGACCTCGACATTAACGGCCGCTCCGGCGGATGCCGACTGGACGGTCTTCTCGGGCGGGAGATCGACGGCGACGCTGCCCGGCTGGGCGGTGACGTCGGAACGGGTGACGGCCGGCGCGCCGGGCGCGGCCACGATCCGGGGTGCGTTGCCAAATTCCACAGCCACTCCTTCTGGAGCTTTCACGGCACCGTCGCGCCGCGTTCGTCGATCGCCGGTAACAGGACAGACCTGCCCGACGATGAAAACATGACAGAAAAGATTGAATCCGCCGTTAGGAAGTTAGGTAAATATTGAGGGTTTCCGACGCAGCCGCGCCGGAAAGTATCGTGGAGAGCCGGGCTGGGGGAGGCTGGCTACAGGCGCCGCGAGACGACGAGCGGGCCGGAATTCGGACGGGCGAAGGCGCCGGCGCCGACCGAGGCCGCGGGGCCGTAGCCGTTGGCGCGCATCGGCTTGTTGGCGTCGGCTGCCAGGTCGCGGATGACGGATTCGGAGACGGCGCGGGCCGTCGCGAGCACGATCTGGTTGGTTTCGATCAGGCCCTGGAAGGCGAGGTGGGCTTCCTTCAGGCGCTTCACCTGATCGGGCACGAAGCGGGCGAGTGCGACCGCATTGAGCTTCACCTGCTCGACGCCGCGCATATAGATGCCGGCGAGTTCGGTCTTGCGCGGCTCACGGCTCATCGCCTCCGGCAGGCGGCCGGCCCGGACGAGCTCGGTCTCCTCGCCGACGAGATGCGACAGGGAACCCAGCGCCTCGAGCACGGCCTCGACCAGCGCGCGGGCGCTCAGCGCATCGGCGACGCGCGGCCTCTCATCCAGGATCAACTTAGCCGCCGACATTCTGTGCCCCGCCGGCAGCCTTTTCCTGCAGGCTGATCAGGTCGCGCATGATCTGGTCGGACAGGCCGATGCCGCCGGCCTTCTGGATCTGCTTGGCGTATTGCTGGCTGAGCTGCGAGCGCCAGATGCCGCCGCCCGTGCCGTTTTCGCCGAGCGGACCTTCGGTGCCGTCGCTGGCAGTCAGGCGGTCGGTCATCTGTTCGAGAAACATTGTCTCGAAGTCGTCGGCCTGCTTCTTCGCCTTGGCCTTGGCTGGATCGAGCGCATCGGCGATGCCGCTGGCGACCTTGCCGGCGATACCGAGGGCGAGGTTGGCGGCGGGAAGCGCGAGGGCAGCAGTCATCACATCACCTCGATTTCGGCCTGCAGCGCACCTGCCGACTTGATGGCCTGGAGAATGGAGATTAGGTCGCGCGGGCCGATGCCCAGCGCGTTGAGCCCGTCGACGAGCTCGGCCAGCGTCACGCTTTCCTTGACGAGGGCGAGCTTGTTGCCGCCGCCGGTATCGACCTTGACGCTGGTCTGCGGCGTCACCACCGTCCGGCCACGGGCGAATTCGTTGGGCTGCGAGACTTGCGGCGTCTCGCTGATGGTGACGGTCAGGTTGCCCTGCGCCACCGCGACAGTGGAGACGCGGACATCCTTGCCCATCACGATGATGCCTGAGCGCTCGTCGATGACGATGCGGGCGAGCTGGTCGGGCTCGATGCGCAGTTGCTCGATATCGGTCAGCAGCCGGATCATGTTGCCCTTGAAGCGCGGCGGGATCTGGAGGACCACGGTCGAGGGGTCGGTCGGCTCGGCCGAGTCGCCGCCGACGAAGTCGTTGATCGCGGCGGCCATGCGGCGGGCCGTGGTGAGGTCCGGGTTGCGCAGCGAGAGGCGCAGCGTCGAGAGCTTGTTCAGGGCGAAATCGATCTCGCGCTCGACCACGCCGCCATTGGCGATGCGGCCGACGGTCGGCACGCCGCGGGTTATCTTGGTGGCGTCGCCCTCGGCCGAGAAGCCCGAGATCGCCACGGGCCCCTGCGAGACGGCGTAGACCTCGCCATCGGCGCCGAGCAGCGGTGTGACCAGCAACGTGCCGCCCTGCAGCGACTTGGAGTCGCCCATCGCCGAAACGGTGACGTCGACGCGGGTGCCCTGCGTCGAGAAGGGCGGCAGGTTGGCGGTGACCATCACGGCGGCGACGTTGGCGGTGCGCATGTTGGCGCCGCGCGTGTTGACGCCGAGGCGCTCCAGCATCGCCTGCAGCGACTGCTTGGTGAAAGGCGTGTTGTTCAGCGTGTCGCCCGTGCCGTTGAGGCCGACGACGATGCCGTAACCGAGCAACTGGTTGGTGCGCACGCCCTCGACCGCGGCGAGATCCTTGATCCGAGACAGCCCGAACACCGGCTGTGCCGACAGGCCGACTGCCACGGCCAGCAGGGCGGCCAGCGGCTTCAGCAGCGTCGTCAGGGCGGAGTTGCGGAACATGCTTCGGCACCAGGGGACAGGTTCAAGTCCACCGTCCCTTGCGAGCCGCGTGCCATTCGGGTCAAAATTGAAAAGCCTTGTTTGTCAGTCATTTGGAGTTTTGCAGCATCCTCGGGGCAGGCTTTCGCGGGCTGCGCTTCCTGCCGGGGCGGCAGTTTCTGCCGGGTTATTTACCGGCTGTTAACCATGCCGAGCGAGGCTTGGGCTACTCTCACACAAGGCCGCCATGATCAGGATCGACCAGCGCGCGCCGGTCTCGAATGCCGGCCCGGCCAGTTCCGCGAGGCGCTCGAGCGGCGCCTCCTTCGCGCTTCCGACAGAGGATTCGGCCACCGCGACCCGCAGTGCCGGCGTCGGCGCGACCGGGCCGCTCGATACTTTGCTGGCCGTGCAGGCGCAGGAGGATCCGCAGGAGCGCAAGCGCCGGCAGGCTCGCCGCGGGAACGATCTGCTCGACGGGCTCGACCGGCTCAAGGCGGCGCTGCTCGCCGGCCGCGTGCTACCCTCCGAACTCGATCGCCTGCGCACGACGCTGGCGCTGCGGCGCGAGACGACCGACGATCCGCGCCTCGACGAGGTGCTGGCCCATATCGAGCTGCGCGCCGCCGTCGAGCTGGCGAAGCTGAAGCGGTAATGGCGTCATGCTCGGGCTTGACCCGAGCATCTCGGAAACCAGCATTCGCCGTCACGAGATTCTCGGGTCTGCGCTTCGCTTCGCCCGAGAATGACGCTTAAGCAAATGTTGGCTCAGCGAATGAACTGGTCGACATACTCCGCGCCGAGCCCGTTCTGCGCGTAGTGGGCACGGCATTTGTCGATGCGGGTGAAGACATCATCGTAGCCGAGGCATTTGCCGTCCGGGTCGACATAGATCATCGCGCCATTGACCTGGAACATGGTGATCATCTCTTCGACATCGGGATCGACCACCAGCGTATGCGTCTCGCCCGGCGCCTCGTAGACATACGAGCCCTCGGTCGCGATCCAGTCATGCTCCAGGTAGCGCCACTTGCCCTTCAGCACATAGCCATGGACCGGCAGCGGATGGCGATGGCGCGAGAGCACGCCGGCGCGCCGGACCTTGAGCAGATTCATCCAGTAGCCGCGCGAAACACACAGGAGCAGCGGGCGGAACCAGACATTGTCGTCGACCGGCACCCAGACGCGCTCGTCGGTCGGGATGACGTTGGGGACGATCAGCTCTGGCGGAGATTCCTTCGGCTGCGGGTGGCGATAGGGCGTCCAGCGCTCTTCCTGCGTGGCTGCGACGGGTATCGGGCTCGTCGTGTTCATGGCGTCTCTCCCGTGCTGATCTTCTGATTCAAGTGGTGCTCAATCTGATTCAACGCTTTCGCCGAACCCTTTGAGCGGGATCGGTTTTCTAGACTGCGAGATAGCCGCCATCGACCGGCAGGATCGCGCCCGTGATGAACTGCGCCGCATCCGAAAGCAGGAACGCGATGGCGCCGCCGACGTCGCCGGGCTGGCCCCAGCGGCCCATCGGCGTGCGGGCGAGGATCGGGGCGGAGCGTTCGGCGTCCTCGACCAACGGCCTTGTCAGTTCGGTTTCGATCCAGCCGGGCGCGACGGCGTTGACGCGGATGCCGTCAGTCGCCCAGGCGGCGGCGAGCGATTTGGTGAGCTGGCCGATACCGCCCTTCGAGGCCGCATAGCCCGGCGCGAAGGCCGAGCCATGGAAGGTCAGCATCGATGCGATGTTGACGATGGCGCCACCTGCCTTGCCATCGGCCTTGGCTGCGAGCTTGTCCTTTGCGGCGAGGCACATCCGCATGCTGCCGCTGAGGTTGACCTCGATCGTCAGGCGGAAGGCGTCGATCTCGAATTCCTTGCCGCCGCGCTGGATCATGCCGGCGCAGTTCACGAGCGCATCGAGGCGCGGACAGGCCGCGACGATGGCGCCGACCTGATCGTCGCGCGTCACGTCGAGCCGGGCATGGCGGATGGCGGGATGGGCGGGAGCCGCCACGACCTCCTCCTCCGTCAAACCGGTGGCCAGGACCTCGTAGCCGGCCTGGGCGAGGGAGCGGGCGGCGCCAGCGCCGATGCCGCGCGTGCCGCCGGTGACGAGAGCGAATTTGGTCGAAGTCGAGTGTGTCATGGCCCGGAGGCTAGTGCGGCAGGCACCTGTGGGAAAGGGCGCTGCCCGCAGGCCGGCATGTCGCCACGGCCGGGCGCGTCAGCGCCACTCGTATTTCAGGGAGAGCATGGCCCGGCCGCGTGTCTCGTAATCGCTGGCGACGAGCGGGAGCTTGCGCGCCAGCGTGACATCGAAGGAGGTCTGCCAGGGCAGGTCCGCGAGCTTGGCGAGATCGACGGAGAGCTTCATCTCCGGGGTCAGCGCCGAATGCAGGCCATCGCCCGGCGCGAAGACGTAATTGCCGGCCATGGCGAGCTGCGATGTCAGCGTGAGATGCGGCAGCAGTTCCTGGCGGTAGCCGATCAGCGCCTCGCCGATCTGCTCCGGGTTGGAGTAGAGCGAGCTGCCGCCGCCGGTCGCGATGCCCCAGATGAAACCCGCTCCCGAGCCGACCGGCTGGGCCAGCCGCCAGTTCAGCCGCGCATCGCGCGTCGCGCCCACGCTCGCCGGGGCAGACAGCGTGGTCGAGAGCGAGAAGACATCCTTGCCGAGCTTGAAGCCGACGGAGCGATCCTGGGCGGCGCTCATCGTATCCTGCCGCGCGGCGAAACCGTTGCGGACAATGTCGACGGGGATGGGGGTGCGGGCGCGCAGATGCGCGCCGGAGGCTGCGTTCGCGCGGCCGATCGCGGCCAGCGCCGGATTGAAGACGATCGCGTCGGCATCGCCCGCAGTGGGCGGGGCGGCGTCCATTTCGTCGGCGTCCAGATCCTGCAAGGCCGCGCGCGGAATCGGCAGCTGCACGGCATCCGGCGGGGAGGCCTGAGCGGAGGCCGCACCCGGGAGCAAAATGACTGCGAGAAGCAGCGCGGCCGGCGGCATCGCGGCGTTGCCGGCAATGATGAATCTGAACACGTCGTTCGTCCTGTCGCTATGACGAGCGGTAGGTCAGGCTAGGGTGGGAAGGTGCCGATTTTGCGGCAGTGCAGCATAGCCGGCTGCGGCGCACATTGCCCAAAAGCGGCGCTTCCCCCTCGGCCCCGAACCCGCTAGGAAGCGACCAGCCGCGAACCGCGGCCAAAATGCTGCGGTTTCGGATTGTTCTATCTGGAGAGCACAGGGATCATCGCATGAGCAAGATCAAGGTCGCCAACCCGGTCGTCGACATGGACGGCGACGAGATGACCCGCATCATCTGGCAGAAGATCAAGGACACGCTGATCTTCCCGTATCTCGACCTCGAGCTGGACTATTACGACCTCTCGGTCGAGAACCGCGACGCGACCGACGACCAGGTCACCATCGACGCCGCGAACGCCACCAAGAAGCATGGCGTCGCCGTGAAGTGCGCCACCATCACGCCGGACGAAGCCCGCGTGAAGGAGTTCAATCTCAAGTCGATGTGGAAGTCGCCTAACGGCACGATCCGCAACATCCTCGGCGGCGTGATCTTCCGCGAGCCGATCATCTGCAAGAACGTGCCGCGCCTCGTGCCGGGCTGGACGCAGCCGATCGTGATCGGCCGCCATGCCTATGGCGACCAGTATCGCGCGACCGACTTCAAGTTCCCGGGCAAGGGCACGCTCTCGATCAAGTTCGTCGGCGAGGACGGCGCGGTGATCGAGAAGGAGGTCTTCAAGGCCCCCGACGCCGGCGTCGCCATGGCGATGTACAACCTCGACGAGTCGATCAAGGACTTCGCCCGGGCTTCGCTGAACTACGGCCTGATGCGCAAGTACCCGGTCTATCTCTCGACCAAGAACACCATCCTCAAGACCTATGACGGCCGCTTCAAGGACATCTTCCAGGAGATCTACGAGGCCGAGTTCAAGGCCGAATTCGACAAGCTCGGCATCACCTATGAGCACCGCCTGATCGACGACATGGTGGCGTCGGCGATGAAGTGGTCCGGCGGATATGTCTGGGCCTGCAAGAACTATGATGGCGACGTGCAGTCCGACACCGTGGCGCAGGGCTTCGGCTCGCTCGGCCTGATGACCTCGGTGCTGATGACGCCGGACGGCAAGACCGTGGAGGCCGAGGCCGCCCACGGCACGGTGACCCGCCACTACCGCGAGCACCAGAAGGGCCGGGAGACCTCGACGAACTCGATCGCCTCGATCTTCGCCTGGACCCGTGGCCTCGCCCATCGCGCCAAGCTCGACAACAATGCCGAGCTCGCCAAGTTCGCGAGCCTGCTCGAGAAGGTCACGGTCGATACGGTCGAGGCCGGCGACATGACCAAGGACCTCGCCTTGCTGGTCGGTCCCGACCAGAAGTTCCTCTCGACGACCGGCTTCCTCGAGAAGGTCAGCGAGAACATGCGCAAGGCGATGGCGGCCTGAGGCTGCCTTTCCTGCAGATATCATCGGAGCCCGGCCGCGAGGCCGGGCTTTTTTGTCGGCGACTGAGCCACTCGGAACGTGCGGGTCGGCTCGGCGTTATCGCTCACCGACCTTGTGGGAGACGAACGCCGGAGGCACGCCATGCCGAAGATCGATCTCGCCGTCGTGCCCGAGGTAAAAGGTGCGGGCTATCCGCCGCCCTTCGACCAACCCTGTGCGAAGCGGGTCAGGCAGCGGCTGGGCAATGCCGGCGGACTGCAGGATTTCGGCGTGAACCTCATGCATCTGCCGGCCGGCGGCTGGTCCTCGCAGCGCCACTGGCATTCGCATGAGGACGAGTTCGTGCATGTGCTGATGGGCGAGCTGGTTCTTGTCGAGGACGACGGCGAGACGCTGTTGCGCGCCGGCGACTGTGCCGCCTTTCCAAAGAACAGCGGCAACGGCCATCACCTGATCAATCGCTCGGATGCGACGGCGGTCTATCTCGAAGTGGGCTCGCGCTGGCCCGCCGACGTGACCACCTGTTCCGATGTCGATATGATCAGCGCCAACGCTGACGGACGCTTCCTACACAAGAACGGCGAACCTTATCCCGACCGGTAGCGTTATGCTGTTCGAGCCGGCAGCAATCCTCTGGCGACCGGCGGATACGGAGAAGCAAAGATGCCTGAGAACGCCTCGGAACTCGACGACCGGATCGCCATCGCCAGGAAGAATATCTCCGAGCTCATGGAGCAGGCGACCGGTGCATCCGGCGCTGCCGTCGAGGAGAGCCTCGCCACGCGGCTCAACGAGCAGCAGGATCTGCTCAACGACCTGCTGAAGAAGCGCGAGGCGATGGGCTGAAACCTGCCGACCTTTCACGGAGACACGCAGTCATCTCGGGCTTGACCCGGGATCCGTGCCGGAGCGCTGCCGATAGCGGTTCAGGCATGGATCCCGGATCTCCGCTTCGCTCTGTCCGGGACGACCCGCGTTTCGAAGAACGCGCAGCAAGCTCTAGGAGCCCGGCTTGTCAGCCCGAGCGCCTTTGCGGGGCAGAGCCCACATCCCGTCATTCCACGATGACGCGATGGCGCGCGAGGATGCGCAGCCCGCTAACCGGCGCGTTCATCACATAGCGCAACTCGTAGATGCCGGGCTGGTCCGGCGCCTCCAGCACGGCCTCGACATTTTCTGCCGGAAAGAAGCGCGGCCCTTCCGCATCCACAGGCGCATCGGGAAAGACCAGCGCGACGCGGTCGAGTTCGCCGTTCGGGCCGATGCCTCGGACCGGCAATCCCTGGCCCCGACTGACGCGCGCAGGCGCCGCGAGCGTAGCGCTCGGCTCGGTCGTGACGAGCGGCTGGCGCAACAGGATGGCCGGCGCGCCATCCTTCTCGACTGTAAGGCGCAGCTCGTAGGTTCCGGCCAAGCCGGGCGTCGGCAGCACGGGAACCGTGTTCCTCGGTTCGATCACGACGATCGCGGTGGCATCCGGATCATCCGGGCGGGCGATGGCGAGGCGGGCGCCCTGCGGCGGGCGGCTCAGGAAGACGCTGAGCGGCGCGCCCGCGACGATGGTGCGCGCCGCCGAAAGCGCGGGGCCTTCGGCCTTGCGCGGTGTCGGCCTGGTCTGTGCCGCAGCGAGCGCCGGCCAGAGGCCGGCCGCCAGCAGCAGGGCACGGCGGGAGAGGGCGCCGGTCTGGCGCTGCCCGCCGGCCGTCATCAGCCCATCGCGGCCGCGACGGCGTCGAGCGCGGCCTGCGCCTTGCTGCCATCCGGCCCGCCGGCCTGGGCCATGTCGCGACGGCCGCCGCCACCCTTGCCGCCGAGCTGCTCGGACGCCGCGCGCACCAGCGCGACCGCGTCGAAGCGCTCGGTCAGATCGGGCGTGACGCCGACGACGACGCCGGCCTTGCCGTCATCGGCGACGCCGACGATGGCGACGACGCCGGAGCCGACGCGGGCCTTGGCCTCGTCCGCGAGGCTCTTAAGATCCTTCATCTCGATGCCGGTGACGGCGCGGGCCAGGAGCTTCGCCCCGGCGATCTCCCGTACCGGATCCTCGGCCGCACCGCCGCCGCCCATGGCGAGCTTCTTGCGAGCCTCGGTCAGTTCGCGGTCGAGCTTGCGACGCTCCTCGATCAGGGCGGCGAGGCGGTTGCCGGCCTCGGAAGCCGGAACCTTGAGCAGGCCTGCCAGCCCGTCGAGCAGGCGCGATTCCTCGTTGAGGCGGAGCCGCGCGCCGTTGCCGGTCATGGCTTCGAGGCGGCGCACGCCGGCCGCGACGGCGCCTTCGCCGACGATGCTGACGAGGCCGATATCGCCGGTGCGTGCGGCATGGGTGCCGCCGCAGAGCTCGACCGAATAGGCCCGGCCTGCCGGATTCGTGCCCATCGCCACGACGCGGACCTCATCGCCGTACTTCTCGCCGAAGAGGGCGCGGGCACCCGATTCGATCGCCTCGTCGACGCTCATCAGCCGGGTCGTGACCGGCTCATTCCTGAGCACGATGGCGTTGGCGATCTCTTCGACCTCGCGCAGCTCCTCGTCGCTGATCGGCTTGGGATGCGAGAAGTCGAAGCGCAGGCGATCGGGCGAAACGAGCGAGCCCTTCTGCGCGACATGGTCGCCGAGGACGAGACGCAGCGCCTCGTGCAGCAGATGCGTCGCCGAATGGTTGGCGCGGATGGCGGTGCGCCGGTCATGGTCGACGATCAGCTCGACGGCCTGGCCGAGCTTGAGCTCGCCTTCCTTGACGGTGACGCTGTGGGCGAAGACATCGCCGAGCTTCTTCTGGACATCGCCGACCTCGACCAACGTGCCCGGCGCCTTGATCAGGCCGGCATCGCCGACCTGGCCGCCGGACTCGCCGTAAAACGGCGTCTGGTTGACCAGCAGGAAGCCGCTCTCGCCGGCCTTGAGCGATTGCACCTCGGCGTTGTCGCGGATCAGCGCGGTGACCACGCCCTCGGCGGTCTCGGTGTCGTAGCCGAGGAACTCGGTAGCGCCGAGCTTGTCGCGCAGCGGATACCAGAGCGTCTCGGTCGCGGCCTCGCCGGAGCCGGCCCAGGCGGCGCGCGCCTTGGCCTTCTGCTGCTGCATGGCTGCATCGAAGCCCTCCGTATCGACGGTGATCTCGCGGGCGCGCAGCGCGTCCTGCGTCAGATCGAGCGGGAAGCCATAGGTGTCGTAGAGCGTGAAGGCGACGTCGCCCTTGAGGCTCTGGCCGGCGGTCAGATCCTTCGAGGCGTCGTCGAGCAGGGTGAGCCCGCGTGCCAGTGTGGTGCGGAAGCGGGTCTCTTCCAGCTTCAGCGTCTCGGTGATCAGCGCCTCGGCGCGCAGCAATTCGGGATAGGCGCGGCCCATCTCGCGGGTCAGTGCCGGCACGAGCTTGTAGAGCAGCGGCTCCTTGGCGCCGAGCAGCTGCGCATGGCGCATGCCGCGGCGCATGATCCGGCGCAGCACATAGCCGCGGCCCTCGTTCGACGGCAGCACACCATCGGCGATCAGGAAGGACGAGCAGCGCAGATGGTCGGCGATGACGCGATGGCTCGCCTTCATCGGTCCGTCCGCATCGACCGAGGTCAGGTCGGCGATGGCGCCGATCAGGGCGCGGAACAGGTCGATGTTATAATTGTCATGGGTGCCCTGGAGCACGGCGGCGATGCGCTCCAGGCCCATGCCGGTGTCGATCGAGGGGCGGGGCAGGTTGGTCCGGACGCCGCCCGCGGCCTCCTCGTATTGCATGAAGACGAGGTTCCAGATCTCGATGAAGCGGTCGCCGTCTTCCTCGGGCGAGCCGGGCGGGCCGCCCCAGATATGGTCGCCGTGATCGAAGAAGATCTCGGAGCAGGGGCCGCAAGGGCCGGTGTCGCCCATGCGCCAGAAATTGGCCGAGGTCGGGATGCGGATGATCTTGTCGTCGGTCAGCCCGGCGATCTTCTTCCAGAGGGCATGCGCCTCGTCGTCCTCGGAATAGACGGTGACGATGAGCTTGTCCTTGGGGAGGCCGAATTCGCGGGTGACCAGCGTCCAGGCGTGATGGATCGCCTGGTCCTTGAAATAATCGCCGAAGGAGAAGTTCCCCAGCATCTCGAAGAAAGTGTGGTGGCGCGCGGTGTAGCCGACATTGTCGAGGTCGTTGTGCTTGCCGCCGGCGCGCACGCATTTCTGGGCGGTGGTGGCGCGCGAATAGGGGCGCCTTTCCTGGCCCGTGAAGACGTTCTTGAATTGCACCATGCCCGAATTGGCGAACATCAGCGTCGGGTCGTTGCGCGGCACGAGCGGGCTCGACGGCACGACTTCGTGGCCGTTGGACTTGAAGTAGTCGAGGAAGGTCGACCGGATATCGTTGACGCCGCTCATCGGTTCTTGCGCTTCTCAACACGGGCAAAGGGCCGGGTGCGCCCGGCGGGAACGACCGGTTCTAGTCAGGCGGCTCGCCCCTGTCCAGAAAGCTGGTTGCAGCGCACAGGCCGCAAGGCCTCATCTGCTAACGAAAACGGGCGACCCGAAGGCCGCCCGCGTTTCTCAGCACGTAATTCTCGGGCGAGGCAAAGCCGATACCCGGGAATCTCTTGCAGGAGATGCTCGGGTCGAGGCCGAGCAGGACGAAACTGGACTTCTCAGGCTTCGCCTTCGTCGAGATCGTCCGCGCCCGGGGTGGCTTCGTCGAGGATGCGGTCGGCGACCAGGCCGGAGTTCTGGCGGATCGTGGCCTCGATCTTGGCGGCCATGTCGGGATTGGCCTTGAGGAAGGTCTTGGCGTTCTCGCGTCCCTGGCCGAGGCGCTGGCTGTCGAAGGAGAACCAGGCGCCTGCCTTCTCGACCATGCCGGCCTTGACGCCGAGGTCGATCAACTCGCCGACCTTGGAAATGCCCTCGCCGAACATGATGTCGAACTCGACCTGCTTGAAGGGCGGCGCGACCTTGTTCTTGACGACCTTGACGCGAACCTGGTTGCCGGTCGCCTCGTCACGCTCCTTCAGCGTCGAGACGCGGCGGATGTCGAGGCGGACAGAGGCATAGAACTTCAGTGCGTTGCCGCCTGTGGTGGTCTCCGGGCTGCCGTACATCACGCCGATCTTCATGCGGATCTGGTTGATGAAGATGACCATGCAGTTCGAGCGCGAGATCGAGGCGGTGAGCTTGCGCAGCGCCTGGCTCATCAGGCGGGCCTGCAGACCGGGCTGGACATCGCCCATCTCGCCCTCGATCTCGGCGCGGGGCGTGAGCGCGGCGACGGAGTCGACCACGAGCACGTCGATCGCGCCGGAGCGGACGAGCGTGTCGGTGATCTCGAGCGCCTGCTCGCCGGTGTCGGGCTGCGAGATCAGGAGATCGTCGAGATTGACGCCGAGCTTGCGGGCATAGATCGGGTCGAGCGCATGCTCGGCATCGACGAAGGCGCAGACGCCGCCCTTCTTCTGGGCTTCGGCGATGGTGTGGAGCGCGAGGGTGGTCTTGCCCGAGGATTCCGGCCCGTAGATCTCGATCACGCGGCCCCTGGGCAGGCCGCCGACGCCGAGCGCGATGTCGAGGCCGAGCGAGCCGGTCGAGATGGTCTCGATCTCGATCGAGGGCGAGTTCTTGCCCAGGCGCATGATCGAGCCCTTGCCGAAGGCGCGTTCGATCTGGGAGAGCGCCGCATCGAGCGCCTTGGCCTTGTCCATCGAGGAGCCTTCCACGAGCTTGAGATTTGCCTGATTCACGGTTCGGGCTCCTTATGGCAGGGCTACGGGGACATCTCAATGCGTCTTGACAGGAGGATGGTCACGCTTTGTTCCAGGCAGCAAGTTCTTTTTTTGTTCCTTCTGTCAGTTTGTGTCAGGAGGAGCCGAGTAATGGTCGCGCCATGCTCATGGAGCTGACACCAATAGTTGTTCTCGTTCTATTATGCGTTTGATGCATATCAAGCCATGGCATTTCCCATGCCGCGGCCTTTCGTTTCCTGTTATTGCGCCCGGCTTCCGCATTTATTCGCGAAAGTTGCCAACGTGTCTCCCGCCCCTGCACCTGCCGCCCTGAACTCGCCGCGCCGCATCCTGCTCGCCAGCCTGATCGGCACGACGATCGAGTTCTTCGACTTCTACATCTATGCGACGGCGGCGGTGATCGTGTTCCCGAAGCTGTTCTTCCCGGGCGGCGATCCGACCACCGCCATGCTCCAGTCCTTCGCGACCTTCGCCATCGCCTTCTTCGCGCGGCCGATCGGCGCGGCGATCTTCGGCCATTTCGGTGATCGCATCGGCCGCAAGGCCACGCTCGTCGCCGCATTGATGACGATGGGGCTTTCGACCGTCGCGATCGGCCTGCTGCCGACCTATGCCGCGGTCGGCGTGCTGGCGCCGCTGCTGCTGGCGTTGTGCCGGCTCGGGCAAGGCCTCGGGCTCGGCGGCGAATGGGGCGGGGCGGTGCTGCTTGCCACCGAAAACGCGCCTCCCGGAAAATCCGCGTGGTACGGCATGTTCCCGCAGCTCGGCGCGCCCGTGGGCTTCATCTGCGCCACCGGCAGCTTCCTGGCTCTCGATGCGCTCCTCACCGACGAGCAGTTCTTCACCTTCGGCTGGCGCATCCCGTTCATCGCCAGCGCGCTGCTGGTTTTCATGGGGCTCTATGTCCGTCTGCGCATCAGCGAGACGCCGGCCTTCCGCAAGGCGATGGAGAAGCATGAGCGCGTGCAGGTGCCCTTCGTCAGCATCTTCGCCGAGCACAAGCTCGCGCTGCTCTGCGGCACCTTCGCGGCGCTGGCGACCTTCGTGCTGTTCTACCTGATGACCGTGTTTTCGCTGAGCTGGGGCACGACCAAGCTCGGCTTCTCGCGCGACCAGTTCCTGCCGCTGCAGATGATCGGTGTCGTGTTCTTCGGCCTGACGATCCCGGTCTCGGCGGTGCTGGCGGACCGCTTCGGCCGCCGCCAGACCTTGCTGGCGACAACGCTGGGCATCGCGATCTTCGGCTTCCTGCTGGAGCCGCTGTTCGGCTCGGGCAGCACGCTCGGCGTGCTCGCCTTCTTCGTGGTCGGCCTGTCGCTGATGGGCTTCACCTACGGGCCGCTGGGCACGGCGCTGGCCGAGATGTTCCCGACGGCGGTGCGCTATACCGGCGCTTCGCTCACCTTCAATCTCGGCGGCATCGTCGGGGCGTCGCTCGCGCCCTATGTCGCGACCTGGCTCGCGACGGAGAAGGGGCTCGCCTATGTCGGCTACTATCTCAGCCTCTCGGCCGCGGTGACGATCCTGGCGCTGCTCGGGGTCGGGGCGCTGGCCGGGCGTGACGCCAAAGATGCCAGTACAGTGCCGGCGGCGCACTGAGCCAGGTCAGCCGTCATGCTCGGGCTTGACCCGAGCATCTCTTGTAGGAGCAGGCGCAGGACCGCCTCGTCATCCCGGCCGCAGCGAAGCGTAGCGCCGGGATCCATCATGGGGCTCGGCGCTCTTCGATGGATCCCGGATCTGCGCGGCTTCGCCGCCTGTCCGGGATGACGCAGCGGTTCTGCGCCTTATTCTGCCTCGGATTCTCGGGTCTGCGCTTCGCTTCGCCCGAGAATGACGTTCCATGGGAGGGGGCCTTTCAGCCCATCGCCGCCTTCACCGTCTCGACGAGCTGCTTCATGGTGAAGGGCTTGGGCAGGAAGTGGAAGCTCTCGCCCTCCGGCAGGTTCTTGCGGAAGGCCTCCTCGGCATAGCCGGAGACGAAGACGACCTTGGTGTTCGGGTTGCGCTGGCGCAGCTCGCCCAGCAGGGTCGGGCCGTCCATCTCCGGCATCACGACGTCCGAGACGACGAGGTCGATCCGGCCGTCGTTCTTCAGGAAGATGTCGAGCGCCTCGACGCCGGAGGCGGCTTCGTGGACCGTGTAGCCGCGCGACACCAGCATGCGGGCGTTGAGCGCGCGCACCGCGTCCTCGTCCTCGACCAGCAGGATGACGCCGGCGCCGGTATGATCGGCAGCGAGCTTCTTCGGCGCTTCCTTGGCGGCGGCCTCGGCGGCGATCTCTTCCTGGCTCGGGACGTGGCGCGGGAGGAATATCTGGAAGGCCGTGCCCTTGCCGACGGTGGAGTCGACGAAGACGTAGCCGCCGGTCTGCTTGACGATGCCATAGACCATCGAGAGGCCTAGGCCCGTGCCCTTGCCGACTTCCTTGGTGGTGAAGAAGGGCTCGAAGATCTTGTCGAGATGCTCCTGCGGGATGCCGGTGCCGCTGTCCTCGACCTCGAGCAGCACATAATCGTCGGTGGGCAGGGCGGCATGCCCGAAGCTCACGCAGTCCTCACGGGCGACGTTACGGGTGCGCACCGTCAGCTTGCCGCCATTGGGCATGGCATCGCGCGCGTTGACGGCGAGGTTGACGATGACCTGCTCGAGCTGGCCGAGATCGGCCTTGACCGGCCAGAGGTCGCGGCCCTGGCGGACGTCGAGCGTCACCTTGTCGGCGACGACGCGCTTCAGCATCAGCGAGAGATCGGAGAGCACCTCGCCGAGCTCCAGCACCTGCGGGCGCAGCGTCTGGCGGCGCGAGAAGGCGAGCAGCTGCCTGACCAGCGCCGCGGCGCGGTAGGCGTTCTGCTTGATCTGCATGATGTCCGGGAAGGACGGGTCGGTCGGCCGGTGGCTGGCGAGCAGGAACTCGGAGGCGTTGATGATGACCTGCAGCACGTTGTTGAAGTCGTGCGCGATGCCACCGGCGAGCTGGCCGACCGCCTGCATCTTGCCGGCCTGGTCCATGTTGTCGCGCAGCTTGCGCTCGGCCGTGGTCTCGAGCGCGTAGACGATGGCGCGCTCGCCGTCGCCGTCCTCCGAGGCCGCGACGGGGGTGAGGTAGAGCTTGGCCGAGCGGCCATCCTCCCCGGCGAGCGTCAGGTCGAGCGGGTTCACGCCGGCGCTGCCGTCCACGACCTCCGCGAGGGCGCGTTCGAGGCCGGACTCTGGCGCGACCAGATCGTGGATCGTTTGGGGTTGGGCACCGGCCGGCGTCAGGCGGGCGAAGGCCGCGTTGGAGCGCAGGATCGCGCCGGTCTTGTCGACGGTCGCGATCGCCATCGGCGTCGAGTGGAAGAATCGGGCGAAACGGACTTCGGCATCGCTGCCGACGTCGATGCCGGCCTCGCCGGAGGCCCGGTTGAGGACGAGCGTGCGGGAGGGGCCGGCCCGGCCATCCTGCCCGAACGCGACCTGATGATGCA
This sequence comes from Allobosea sp. RIT-PG3_2, assembly GCF_057321085.1. NCBI lineage: Bacteria > Pseudomonadati > Pseudomonadota > Alphaproteobacteria > Hyphomicrobiales > Alloboseaceae > Allobosea > Allobosea sp. RIT-PG3_2. Next base: position 166,156 of record NZ_JBXWCA010000006.1, read on the forward strand.
GGCGCACGGGCAGGGGCGCGCCGTTGCGGCGCTTCAGGTCGACGTCGAGAACCTCGACGCGGACATCGCCCGGCTGGCCACGGATCGCCTGGATCAGCGCGGCGGCGGCGGGCGTGCAGATGTCGTCGAGATGCAGGCCGCCCGAGCCGAAGCGGGCGAGATCGAAATCGAGCCAGCTCGACAGCGTGGCGTTGAGGTAGGAGACCTCGCTATCGGCATCGATCGAGATGAATCCCGCCGGTGCGTGGTCGAGATAGTCGATCGCGTGCTGGAGTTCCTGGAAGGCGTTCTCCTGCCGCTCGCGCTCAGGCGTGATGTCGGTGACCGACCAGAGCGTCGCATTGCCCGCCTCACGACGGACCGGCGAGACGCGCACGCGGTACCAGCCGACCTCGCCGCGCCCGTTCAGGGCCGGCTCGAGGCGGACCTCCTCGATCAGGCGGCGGTTCTCGCGGGCTGCGGCCGCAAGCCGGTAGATCGCCTCCGAGACATCGGCGCGGCCGGTGAGCAGCCGCCCGACCGGCTTGATGTCGTTCGCGCCGGTGGCGCCCGCCAGCGCGAGGTAGGTCTCGTTGGCGTAGACGATGTCGTTCTCGCCTTCGGTCACGACGATGCCTTCATCGGCGGCGTCGACGATCGTCTTGGTCAGGTCGTTGCGGGCGGCGCGGCCGGAGAACTGGACCAGGCCGATGGCGAAGGCGAAGAGGCCGAAGACGCCGACCACGGAGAGAATGGCGAGCAGGCCGAGGATGAGCGGCTGCGCCCATTCGTTGGCGATGAAGCCGAGCGCGATGGCGGCGCCGACCAGCAGGCCCGCGACCAGCAGGATGACGCCGATATGGCCCGGCTTGTCGGAGCGATCGATCGTTGTGGTCGCCGTGGTGCCGCTCATGCGGTGAAGTCCGTTCCCTTGCGGCCGCGCCGAAAATTCGCGGCCAACCTTCCTTCGCATCCGTGCCGAGTTAGGCGCGCCGACCCTTCAGGCGCAAGACGTAACCGATGACTTCCGCCACCGCCTGGTAGTGTTCGACAGGAATTTCTTCGTCGATGCGGACGGTAGCATAGAGCGCACGCGCCAGCGGCGGGTTCTCGATGATCGGCACGCGATGCTCGCCGGCGACCTCGCGGATCTTCAGCGCCACGGTGTCGACGCCCTTGGCCAGGCAGAGCGGGGCGGCCATGCCGGGCTCGTATTGCAGGGCGACGGCGAAGTGGGTCGGGTTGGTGATGATCACGGTCGCCTTCGGCACGGCCGCCATCATGCGCTTGCGCACGCGCTGGGAGCGGATCTGACGCAGCTTGGCCTTGATCTCGGGATTGCCTTCGGAGTTCTTGAACTCGTCCTTGAGCTCCTGCTTCGTCATCTTCTGGCGCTGATACCAGGAGAAGCGCTGCCAGCCGAAGTCGCCGATGGCGACGATGGCGAAGAGCGCGAGCACGGAGCCCATCAGCTTGATGGCGAGCGTGAGCGTTGCCGGCATCAGGGCAGCGACGTTCATCTGCACGAAGGCTTCGAGCCGGTCGTGCTGGTTCCAGAGCGTGAACCAGACCACGGCGCCGATCAGCGCCGTCTTGGCGAGGCCCTTGGCGAAGTTGACCCAGGCTTCCTTGCCGAACATGCGCTTGGCGCCGGCCATCGGAGAGAGGCGGCTGAACTTCGGCATCAGCGGCTCGAAGGTCCAGAGCGGCTTGTGCTGGAGCATGGCGCCCACGAGCCCGGCGCAGAGGATGAACGCGAAGGGCATGCCGAGCGCCATGAAGCCGGTCAGCACGCCCTGCCGCGTGACCTGCATGAAGGCTGCGCCATCGGAGGGAACCTGATGGGCGTTCATCAGGAAGGAGCGCAACGACAGCATGGCGTCACGGGCCGACCAGCCGGCGGCCACCAGCAACGCGAGGGTGAAGCCACTGAGCACGAAGAAGGTGCCGATTTCCTGCGATTTGGGTACGTCGCCCTTGTCGGTGGCCTCGTCCAGCTTTCGCTGTGTCGGGTCTTCTGTCCTGTCTTCGTTTTCGGCATCTTCGGACATGGCGCCCTCAATTGCCGGTGAACTGGCGCAGGAAGGCGCCGAGATCGTTCAGGAAGACGCTCATCATCACGCTGACGACGACGAGCAGGACGAGCATGCCGCCGATGATCGAGGCCGGCACGGCGAGGAAGAAGACCTGCAACTGCGGCATCATCCGCGCCAGCACGCCCAGCCCGAGATTGAACAGCAGGCCGAAGACGAGGAAGGGCGCCGATATCTGGATCGCCAGGGCAAAGCCGCGCGCCGCCGACTGCACCGCGAGCGTCAGGATGTCCGTGAGATCGGGCACGCCGCCGGGCGGCAGCAGGCGGTAGCTCTCGTGGATCGCGGCGATGGCGACGTGGTGCAGGTCCGTCGTCAGGACCAGCGTGATGCCGAGCATGGTCAGGAAGTTGCCGATCGACGGGTTCTGCATGCCGCCGGTCGGGTCGACCGTCATGGCGAAGCCGAGGCCCATGGTCTGCGCGACGAGCGTGCCGGCCGTCTGCAGGCAGGCCATCACCAGCCGGGCGCAGACCCCGATGATCAGGCCGACCAGCAATTCGCCGATCAGGAGCGTGACGACGCCGGAGATGTCGGCGGGGATACGCAGGGAAGGGCGCGCCACGGGCAGGATCATCAGCGCGATGAAAAAGGCGAGCGAGAGCCGGCCGCGCGAGAAGATGAAGCGCTCGCCGATGCCCGGCATCAGCATGACGAGCGTGCCGACGCGCGCGAAGACGAGCACGAAAATGGCGCTGAGCTCGGGCAGGATCGCGATCTGCATCGTGCCGCAGGCACCCTTACGCCAGCGCGGGTGCCGCGAGGCTGCTCCGGCCAGGGCCGGCTGCAGTCGCGACAGGCTCATCCGCCCGTGGCGATTCGGACGGCGACTCGCCCCATATAACCCGCCAGCGCGTCACCCATGAACGGCAGAAACAGCAGCAGCGCGGCAAAGACCGCGACGATCTTCGGAACGAAGACCAGCGTCTGCTCCTGGATCTGCGTCAGCGCCTGGACCAGCGAGACGACGAGGCCGACGACGAGCGCGATCACCATCAGCGGTCCGCCGACCTTGAGGAAGACGACGATGCCGTCGCGGGCGACGTCGAGAATGGCTCCGGAGGTCATGATGTTCGTCCGATCGCTGTGTGCATAGGTTTGTTGGGTTTCCCGGCCGTCAGACCGGCATCCGCATGATTTCCTCATAGGCCGCGATGACGCGGTCGCGCACCGCGACCAGCGTCTCGATCGCAGCCTCGCTCTCGGCGACCGCGGTCACGACATTGACGATGTCGGCCCGCCCGCCGGCGACGCTCGCCGTCTGGGTGTCGGCCTTGCGGCCGGCATCGGCGGTGGCGTCGATCGCCTTGCCAAGCAGAGCGGAGAAATCCGGCCCGCCAGCTTCCGCGCCGCCCAGTGCGGGCGGCTTGCGCATCAGATTTCCGGCGCCCATCCCCTGGATGGAGGCATAGGCGCCCGCGGCGAAGCTGGACGTGGCCATGGCGTGCTAACCCTTCAGGCGCGCAGGATGTCGATGGTGCGCTGGATCATCCGGCGCGTCGAAGAGATCAGGTTGAGGTTGGCCTCGTAGCTGCGCTGGGCCTCGCGCATGTCGACCATCTCGACCAGCGAGTTGACGTTGGGCATCGCGACGTCGCCCTTGGCGTCGGCGGCCGGGTTGCCCGGCTCGTGCTTGACCTTGAAGGCGCTCTGATCACGCTGGACCTTGCCGAGCGCGACGAGCTGGGCGTCGAGACTGCGGTCGAAATGACGCTGGAAGGTCGGGACCTTGCGGCGGTAGGGGTCGGCGCCGGCGCGCTCGGGGCCGGAATCGGCGTTGGCGATGTTCTCGGAGATGACGCGCATCCGGCCGGACTGGCTGCGCAGGCCCGAGGCGGCGATGGCGATGCTCTTGATCAGGTCCATGACTCAGCGACCCTTGCCGATCGCGATCTTCATTAGGCCAAGACCCTTGCTGTAGAGCGAGGCGGCCAGCTGGTAGTCGGACTGGTTCTGCGCGACCTTGAGCATCTCGTCCTCGAGGTTCACGGCATTGCCGTTCGGGGTGGTCTCGAAGCGGGGGGCGCCGGTGCCATCGAAGCCGCCATTGGCTGTGGACAGACTCATATGCCCGACGCTGGTGCGGGCAAGCGCGACGCCGGCGCGAGCCGGGTCGGCGCTCGGCGGCTTGAGGTCGGCCGGGCGGAAGCCGGGGCTGTCGGCGTTGGCGACGTTTTCGGAGAGGATCTTCTGGCGCGATTGCTGGTATTGCATGCGCAGCTTCAGCGCCTGCATCAGGCCGCCGCCGATGCTCAAGCCGTCATTCGCCATGGCTCCAGCCCCTCGTTCCGCTGCCGGTTACTAGGCAAATCCTGCCGGGCTCATGGTTAACAGCGGGTTAACCTCCTTGCATTTCGCAGGTCCGGTTAACCACGCGTTCACCATGTTTCCCGATAGTGAAAGCGTTATGCTATAGCCAAGGTGTTGAACCTCGTGCGGAACTTCGGCCGCCCGAGGCCGTCGTCGAAGATGAGGCAGACCTTGCAGAGCTTGTTCGGATTGGAACTCTCGACCGCGCAGAAGGTGATCGTCGCCTCTGTCGTCATCCTTGTACTTCTCGCCCTGCTCGGACTTTTCGTGCGACAGATCCAGGGCGGCCGGTTGCGCCTGCGGGGCCAGGCCGGGGGGCGCCAGCGCCAACCCCGGCTCGGCGTCGTCGACACTTACGATCTCGACCGCCAGCGGCAGCTCGTACTGATCCGGCGCGACAACATCGAACACCTCGTCATGATTGGCGGCGCCTCCGACGTCGTCGTCGAGACGAATATCATGCGCAGCGGGGGCAGGGCGGCGTCCCCGAGCTACGTCGACACGGCGATGCCGGACCGCCCGCTGCCGCCATTCGACACGCTCGTTCCTCCGGCCGAGCCCGCGCTGCGAACCGGCGAGGATGTCCGCAAGGCCGGCGCGATCGTCGAAGCGCCCGATGTCCTGCCCCCGTTGCCGAGCCGCCCGTCCTCGGCTCACGGCGACATTGCCGCCGCTGCAGCAGCCAGCGCCGGTGTTGCCGCTGCTCTCGGCTTCCCCGATTCGGAACCGCCGCCGGCACCAGCAAAGCCTGTGGCGCCTCCGCCGCCGCTGCCGGTGACATCCGTCACGACCGGGCCGGCGCCGAGCTTCGCACGCGAGCATGCTCCGGCCCCGGCCGTCAGCGCCGGTGAGCTCGACGACATGACGCGCCAGCTCGAGGAGGCGCTGAAGCGCCCCTTCTCGGCCGTGCGCCCCGCCAATCTTCCAGGCGAGCCCCCGCAGGAAAGCATGGCTCCGCCGGTGAGATCGCCCGCCGCAGCGGTCAAGCCTGCCGAGAAGCCCATCGTCGAAGCGCCGAAGCCTGCCCTCGAGCCGTTCCAGCACGTGGCGCAGCCACCGATACCGGAGTTCAAGCCGGAACCCAGGCCTGAGCCGAAGACCGAGTTCAAGCCGGAGCCTGCGCCCATCCCGACGCCGACCCCACCCCTTGCCCCTGCGCCGCGCCAGCCGATGCTCGCCAGCGACGTCGAGGCAGAGCTGGCGGCTGCGCTTGGCCTGACGCCGGAGCGTGCGACTCCGACGGCCTTCGCACCCGTTCCCAAGGTGCCGGAGCCCAAGGCATCCGAAGCCAAGGTGCTCGAAGCCAAGGCTGCTGAAGTGAATACGCCCGAACCCAAGCCCGCCGAGGCGAAGGTCTCGGAGCCGGCCAAGCCGGAGCCACAGCCGGCGGACGTTCCCGAGCCTGCCGTCGAGGCCAAGCCGGTGCCCGGCGAGTCTGCGTCGCTCATCGACACTGACGAACTCGATGAAGCCTTTGCCGCCGTCGAGAAGCCCACGCCCGAGGCGAAGCCGAAGGCCGACAAGCCGGCCGAGACGGAATCGAAGGAAATCGACCCGTTCTCGGTCGATGCCATCGAAGCCGAGTTCGCTCGTCTGCTTGGGCGCGATCCCAAGGCGAAATCCTGAGCGGATAGCGGACTGAAGGCTGTCGCCAGTCTGGCGGCGGCGACCATCAACAGGAATGTCGGGCCTCTGGCCTGCAGGCGCCGCGCAACCGTTGCGCGGCGTTTTCGCGCGACTAGCTTCGTGCTGTCCGATCGCGTGAGTCGGACGTAGCGACGGCCGCGCGTGACACCCAGTTCCAGACCCGTGAGACGCTATCGATACGGCCGCGCCGCGCTGGCTGCGATGGTGCTGCTCACCCTGCAGGCCAGCCCGGCGCTGGCGCAAACGCTGTCGCTCGATCTCGGGCAAGGCGGAGGCGTCGCCGAGCGGGCGCTTCAACTCATCGCCGTCATCACGGTGCTGTCGCTGGCACCGTCGATCCTGATCATGGTGACGTCGTTCACCCGGATCGTGGTGGTGCTGTCGCTGCTGCGCTCGGCGCTGGGCACGCAGACCGCGCCGCCGAATGCCGTGATCATCGGGCTCTCGCTGTTCCTGACCGGCTTCGTCATGGCGCCGACGCTGCGCGAGGCCTACACAAATGCGGTGCAGCCGCTGGTCGCGGGGCAGATTCAGCCGCAGGAGGCCTATAACCGCGGCGTGGTGCCCTTCAAGACCTTCATGCTCCGGCATGTCCGCGAGAAGGATTTGTCGCTCTTCCTCGACATGTCGCAGGGCCCGCGGCCGCAGCAGCCGCAGGATGTCGGTGTCGAGGTGCTTGTGCCGGCCTTCATGATCTCGGAGCTGCGGCGTGCCTTCGAGATCGGCTTCCTGCTGTTCGTGCCCTTCCTGATCATCGACCTCGTCGTCGCCTCGATCCTGATGTCGGTGGGCATGATGATGCTGCCGCCGGTGACGGTGGCGCTGCCGTTCAAGCTGATCTTCTTCGTGCTGGTCGACGGTTGGGGGCTGGTGACCAGTTCGTTGGTCAAGAGCTACGGCGTCGGGGGGTGACGAGCAGGGTCGTCAGCGCTTCCTTGCGATTTCATAGACCCGCGACCGTTCGCGCTTGCCGATCACGACGACGACGATCGGAACCTCTTCGTCCTCGACACGGTAGACCAGCCGGTAGCCGGCGGCGCGTAGCTTGATCTTGTAATGGTCGGGCAGGCCGTGAAGAGCATCGGCCTGCACGCGAGGATTCATCAGCCGCTCGGCCAGTTTCCTCTTGAACTGCTCGCGCAGGGTCGCGCCAAGCTTGTCCCACTCCTTCCGTGCCGAGGGCAGGAATGCGAGCCTATAGGTCGTCAAGGCTGACGGGCTTGCTCTTCTCGTTCGCCCGCGCCTTGGCGACCTCTATGAGTGCCTGATCGTCAAGCGCGTCCATCATCGCCTCATAGGTCTCGGCGGGTACCATATAGGCCATGACACGATTGTGGTTCAGGATCGCGATGGGGTTGCCCCGCGCGCCGGCGACGACGGCGGTCGGATTCTTCTTGAGATCGGAAACGCTGACCGCGATCTCCGCTTCGACACGTTGCATGGTCCGACCTCCGGCTATCCTGAAGCAGGAGTTTTATATAGCACGAAATTTAGACCTATGTAGCGCTCTATTTAGGTTCGGCCGAGTCCTTCAGCTCACCACGACACGACCGCGCTGGACGCGCAGGCTGAGCGAGCCGTTCTTGAGCGCCAGCGCCTTCTCGCCGAAGACTTCCCGCCGCCAGCCCTTGAGCGCGGGCACGTCCGAAAGCTCGTCGGACGCGATGGCCTCCAGGTCGTCGCTGGTGGCGATGATCTTCGGCGCGACGCGCTCGGCATCGGCAACCGCCTTGAGCAGCACCTTGAGCAGGTCGAGCACGGCACCGTTGGTCGGCCGGCCGCGCTCGCGCTCCAGCCGAGGCAGGGTCTTCGGATCGATGTCCGCGGCGCGTTCGATCGCGGCAAGGACCTCGGCGCCGTTGCGCGAGCGCTCGAAGCCGTTGGGGACCGAGCGCAATTCCGCCAGCCCTTCCGTGGTGCGCGGGCCGCGCTGGACGATATCCATCAGCGCGTCGTCTTTCAGCACGCGCTGGCGCGGCACGTCGCGGGTCTGCGCCTCCCGCTCGCGCCAGGCGGCGAGCTCCATCAGGACCGGCAGCTCGCGCGGCTTGCGGACGCGGCCCTTCAGGCGAAGCCAGGCATTCTCCGGCTTGACCTCGTAGGTCCCGGGCGAGCTCAGCACCGCCATTTCCTCGGCAACCCAGCTCTCGCGGCCGCTGGCATCGAGATCGGCCTGCAGCGCGAGGTAGATATCGCGGAGATGGGTGACGTCCGACTCGGCATAGGAAAACTGAGCCTCGGTCAGCGGGCGCCGCGACCAGTCGGTGAAGCGCGAGGACTTGTCGATGCGGGCCTTGGCGAGGTCGTTGGCGAGCTGCTCGTAGCCGACCGAGTCGCCATAGCCGCAGACCATGGCGGCGACCTGCGTGTCGAATAGCGGGACGGGCAGCACCCGGCCGAGCAGCCAGACGATCTCGAGATCCTGCCGGGCGGCGTGGAAGACCTTCACCACGGCGTCGTTGACCATCAGCCCGAAGAAGGGGGCGAGATCGAGATCCGGCGCCAGCGGGTCGACCAGAACCGCCTCTTCCGGCGAAGCCAGCTGGATCAGGCACAGCTTCGGATAATAGGTCGTCTCGCGCAGGAACTCGGTGTCGACCGTCACGAAGGGATGGGCGGCAAGGCGATCGCAGGCGGCGGAGAGTTCAGCGGTGTCGGAGATCAGATGCATGGCTTTCGGCTCTTAGCAGACAGCGAGGCCGCATGTCGCGGGCGTTCTTGACATTCCGCGCCCGCGCGTGTGGTTAGCCTCAAGTTTCGGCTGGCGTTCGCGCCGGCACCCGACGCATTTCCGAAAGACCGATCCCGTGACCCTCCATCGCTATCGTTCCCACACCTGCGGCGCGCTCCGTGAGAGCGACATCGGCCAGAACGTGCGCCTGTCCGGCTGGTGCCATCGTATCCGCGACCATGGCGGCGTGCTCTTCATCGATCTGCGCGACCATTACGGCATGACGCAGGTCGTGATCGATCCGGATTCTCCGGCCTTCGCCGATGCCGAGACACTGCGCTCGGAATGGGTCGTGCGCATTGACGGCAAGGTCAAGGCCCGTCTCGCCGGTACCGAGAACGCCAATCTGCCGACCGGTGCGGTCGAGGTCTTCGCGACAGGGATCGAGGTGCTCGGTCCTTCGGCCGAACTGCCGCTGCCGGTCTTCGGCGATCTCGAATATCCCGAGGATACCCGCCTCAAATACCGCTTCCTCGACCTGCGTCGTGAGAAGCTGCACAACAACATCATGCTGCGCACCAAGGTCATCGACTCCATGCGCCGCCGCATGAAGGATTCGGGCTTCTCCGAATTCCAGACCCCGATCCTGACCGCGTCCTCGCCGGAAGGCGCGCGCGACTTCCTCGTGCCGAGCCGCCTGCATCCCGGCAAGTTCTACGCGCTGCCGCAGGCGCCGCAGCAGTACAAGCAGCTCCTGATGATGGCGGGCTTCGACCGCTACTTCCAGATCGCGCCCTGCTTTCGCGACGAGGATCCGCGCGCCGACCGCCTGCCCGGCGAGTTCTACCAGCTCGACGTCGAGATGAGCTTCGTCGAGCAGGAGGACGTTTTCGCGACGATGGAGCCAGTCATCACCGGGGTGTTCGAGGAGTTCGCGGAGGGCAAATCCGTCACCCGCAACTGGCCGCGCATCCCCTATGCCGAGGCGATCGCCAAATACGGCTCCGACAAGCCGGACCTGCGCAACCCGCTCATCATGCAGGACGTTTCCGAGCATTTCCGCGGTTCGGGCTTCAAGGTTTTCGCGCGCATCCTCGAAGGCGAGAAGAACCGCGTCTGGGCTATCCCGGCGCCGGGCGGCGGCAGCAGAGCCTTCTGCGACCGGATGAACTCCTGGGCGCAGGGTGAGGGGCAGCCGGGTCTTGGCTACCTGATGATCAAGGAAGACGGCGAGGGCCAGGGGCCGATCGCCAACAACATCGGGCCGGAGCGGGTCGCTGCCATCGTCGCGCAGATGGGGCTGAAGGGCGGCGACGCCTGCTTCTTCGTCGCAGGCGATCCGGAGAAGTTCTACAAGTTTGGCGGCAACGCCCGCAACAAGGTCGGTTCCGAGCTTGGGCTGATCGACGAGAACGCCTATGCCTTCGCCTGGATCGTCGACTTCCCGATGTTCGAGTACAACGAAGACGAGAAGAAGGTCGATTTCTCGCACAACCCCTTCTCGATGCCGCAGGGCGGCTTGAAGGCGCTGACCGAGGAAGACCCGCTCTCGCTCAAGGCCTTCCAGTACGACATTGCCTGCAACGGCTACGAGCTGGCGTCCGGCGGCATCCGCAACCACCGCCCCGAGGCGATGGTGAAGGCCTTCGAGATCGCAGGCTATGGCGAGGAGACGGTGGTCGAGCGCTTCGGCGGCATGTATCGCGCGTTCCAGTACGGCGCCCCGCCGCATGGCGGCATGGCGGCCGGCATCGACCGCATCATCATGCTGCTGGCCGGCGCGACGAACCTGCGCGAGGTCGCGCTGTTCCCGATGAACCAGCAGGCGGTCGACCTGCTGATGGGGGCACCGGCCGAGGCGTCGCCCAAGCAGCTTCGCGAGGCGCATCTGCGGATCAACGCTCCCGAGAAGAACGGCTGACATCGATGGCCTCTCTGCCTACCGGGCGGGCGCTTCCGCTCGCCTGCCTCCTTGCGCTGTCGCTCGGCGCCTGCGTCGCCGGCCATGCCGACACCAGCGCCGGACGCGCCTCGGCGCTGGCGACGACGGTGTCGCGGGCGAGCGCCTGCCGGGCCGGAACACCGCAGCGTGCGACGCTCGATCGCTTCCTCTCGGCCGAGAAGGCGCGCGGGGCGAGCGACGAGCAGCTGGCCGCGGCGCGCTCGGCCTATATCAGCGTCTCCGAAGCCGAGACGATCAATCAGGGTGTCCGCCCGCAGCCCTGCACGGCCGAGGAACGGGCCGAACTGAAGGAGCGTATGGGCCGCATCCGCGCCGGAAATTTCGACGCCTCCTGAGCCGCTGCCATGCCCATGACGACCTTCAAGCCATTCGCCACCGGGCTTCTGCTCATAGGCCTTGCTGGTTGCACGACCGCGGCTGGGCCGCTGCCCGGCACTGTCGAATATGCCGCCGCGACGGTTTCGCGCGCCTATGATTGCGGCCTGCGTGTCGACCGCAGCCGGATCATCGCCCGGCTCGACCGGCAGGATCGCCAGCGCTTCGTCGATGCCAATGCCGGCTACGCGGTAAAATCCTACAAGGCGCCGCATCGCTGCGACGCGAGCGAGCGCGAGCGCGTGCAGGGCGAGATCGGCACGCTCGCCCGCCGCTAGAGCCTGCTGCGTTTTGGTGGAAAGGCTGGTCATCCCGGCCGGAGCGAAGAGAAGAGCCGGGATCCATGCCTGAAGCTTGATTGGCAACGCTCCGGCATGGATCCCGGGTCAAGCCCGGGATGACGGCGTGATTCCGTGCAAAAGCAGCACGCTCTAGAGCCTGCTGTTTATCGACGGACCCGCGCCGTCATTCCGGGGCAGGCCGCAGGCCTGAGCCCCGAACCCAGAACCGATGTCTTCGGCCATGCAAGGCGCGGGGAAGAGACTGCTTCATGACGGGCGGCATCGATTCTGGGTTCCGGGCTCGGCCTTTCAGGCCGCTCCGGAATGACGGCGCGTTGCCTTGGAAACGTGGCGTGCTCTGAAATTCGCTTGCGTCCGGCGACATGACGAGGCCACAAGGCCGCGATGCCCGCCGCCGCCATCACCGCCATCGTCGTCAGCTATGACAGCGCCGAGGTCCTTCCCGCCTGCCTCGATGCGCTGGCGGGGGAGGGCGTGCCGGCGATCGTCGTCGACAATGCGAGCGGCGACGAGAGCCGGACTATCGCCGGACAACGCGGCGAGCGCGTCATCGCCAATGCCCGGAACGAAGGCTATGGGCGCGGCAACAACATCGGTATCGCGGCAGCCGAAACTCCCTTTGTGCTGATCGTCAATCCGGATCTGGAGCTGGGGACCGGTGCCGCTGCGGCCCTGCTTACCGCCGCAGAGCGCTATCCCGATGCCGGCATGCTGGCGCCGCGCATCGTCGAGCCGTCGGGGCGGATCTTCCTGCAGCCGCGCTCGCTGCTCTCGCCTGATCATCTCAACCGCAGCGGGGCCATGGCCGTGCCGGAGGGCGATGCCTGCCTGCCTTTCCTTTCGGGCGCCTGCCTCTTGATCCGGCGCGAGCTGTTCATGGCGCTTGGCGGTTTCGATCCGGCGATCTTCCTGTTCTACGAGGATGACGATCTGTGCCGGCGCATGCGCGATGCCGGCCATTCGCTGATCCATGTCCACGAGGCGGAGGCGCGGCATGGTCGTGGCCGCTCAAGCACGCCGTCGCCGCAACGCCGCTTCAAGGCGCGCTGGCATCTCGCCTGGTCGGAGCGCTACATCGCCCGCAAATACGGCCTGACGGAGCCCAGCCCGATCCGGATGCTGGAGAATCTCGGCAAGGCGGTGGGCTACGGCCTCCTTCTCAACCGCGAGAAGCTTTACGCACATGCCGGCTCGGTCGCGGGCGCGCGGGCCTGGCGGCGGGGCGAGACCGCGCTGGCGCATGAGGGGCTGGAGATGTTGCCATGATCGGGCGTGCCCCGCGCGTCGCCGAGGCGCTCGCTCATCCGCACAACAATTTCGGGCTGTTGCGGCTGGTGATGGCGGTGGCCGTGGTGATCTCGCATGCCTTCAGCGTCACCGATGGACGGGTCGAGCAGGAGCCCTGGTTCCAGACCACCGGCTTCACGCTGGGCGAGCATGCGGTCAACGGCTTCTTCGCGATCTCGGGTTTTCTGGTCACGATGAGCTTCCTGCGCCGCGGCTGGCGCGACTACGTGCTGGCGCGCCTGTTGCGGATCGCGCCCGGCCTGATCGCGGCGACGCTGGTCGTGGCGCTGTTGATCGGCGGGCTGATGACGACGCTCGACAAGGCCGCCTATTTGAGCGACCCACGACTCTGGCGCTTCATCAGCGCGACGCTGACCACCTTCAAGAGCGCCGCCGCTTTGCCAGGCGTATTCGAGGGCAACCCGCTGCAGTTCCCGATGGGAACGGTGTGGACGCTGAAATACGAGACGCTGTGCTATCTGGGCGTGCTCGTCGCGGGCATCGCCGGGCTGCTGGCAAAGCCGCGGATCGCATTGGCGGCCCTCGTGGTGCTCTCGCTGGCGGTGGTCCTGCGCGAAGTGCTGGCGCCCCATGGATCTAAGGGCTTGGAGACCGCGCTTCGCCTGCCGCTGATCTTTCTCGCAGGCGGCGTGATCTATCTCTATCGCGAGCGGGTGACGCTCTCGCTGCCACTGCTGGTGCTCGCCGTGCTCGCGCTCTTGCCGCTAGGCTTCACCCCGCTCTACAAGGCTGCGCTCTACCTAGTCACGGCCTGGGGCTCCCTGGTGCTCGCGCTCGCACCGGCGCTGACGCGCCGCTCGCTCGAGCCGCCGGCGGACCTGTCCTACGGTGTCTATCTCTACGGCTGGCCAGTGCAGCAGACCCTGCACGCGCTGTTCCCGAGCCTTGGCGCTGTCGCGCTGCTCTGGCCGTCGCTCGCCGCGACCGTCGTCATCGCCGCCTTGTCGTGGTTCCTGGTCGAGAAACCCGCGCTCGGCGTCAAGCGCCGGCTGCTGCGCGGCTCCTGAGCGCGGCGACGAACGCCTCGGTCCGCTCGCTCATCAGCAACGGCAGGAGCGGAACGAGCTCCTCGCGTGGCAACGCCCACCAGCGGGTTTCGAGGAGTGCTGCGACCGTCGCCTCGTCGAAGCGCAGCCTGACGAGGCGCGCCGGGTTGCCGGCGACGATCGCGTAGGGCGGCACATCGCGCGTCACCACCGCTCGCGCCGCGACCACGGCACCATGGCTGATGCGGACGCCGGACAGGATCATGCTCTGTGATCCCAGCCAGACGTCATGGCCGATCAGGACGTCGCCGCGCGTCGTGTCGTGGCCGGTCGTGCTCGCGGCTTCAGGCCAGAGGCCCGGCAGGGCCGGAAAGGGATAGGTCGTCGCCCAGTCGAGCCGGTGGTTGCCGCCGAGCAGGATTTCGACGCCGTCCGCGATCGAGCCGTAGCGGCCGATGGCGAGCCTGGCGCCGCTTTCCGGAAAGCGCACCTTCGGCCGGCCATAGGTATAGGCGCCGGCGACGAACTGGCCCGGCCGCCGGGCGATGAGATGCGCCAGATGCAGCCGGGTCTGATTGTCGGGGTTCAGCCGCTTGCGCAGCCAGCCGCGCGGGACGGATGACAGCCCCGCCCACCAGGCTTGCAGGGCGGACGGGCGCCAGTCGCGATCTTCGGGCGCGACGCGGTCATCAGTTGGTCGCATTTTCTTCACGCGAACCGGCATCCACTTCGCTTGAAAATGCTTAGCTCACTGAGCATCGGCCTTGAGGTCGATCTTGTCGAAGATCTCTGTCGGCTCGGTCATGGTGATGACGTCGGCGAGGCCGAGGCCGGTCTGCGACTTGGCGCTCGCGGAGACATTGAGCGTGCCGGGCTTGGCGACGAAGCGCGCGACGGCGGCAGTCAACGTCTTGGCCGCGTCGGACGGGCCGAGGATCGCGGCAAGCCCGAGGCTGGCGACCATCGTGAACTGCTGGCGGACGTCCTCGACCTTGCGCTTCGACTTGCGCGCCTCGTTCTCGATCAGCTTCTCGGCAAGGCCGAAATTCTGCAGCTTGACCTGCAGGTTGCGCGCCGTCGCGCCGAGCATGGCGACCTGGGCGAGGGCGAGATCGCTGGAGAACAGGTCCTTGGTGACGTTGCCGAGGGTGCCGGACGCATCGAGCTGCACGAGCCCGGCGCTGCCGAGCGACAGCGTGCGGATCGCGATCTCGTTCTTCGCTGCCTCCCAGGCGAGGTCGAGCTTCGCCGAAAGATCGAGCGAGCGGATGCCCATCGCGATCATGTCCTTCGCGGCGGGATTGCCGCTGGTGTCGACGATCGGGGTCACCAGCTTGTCGATGGTCAGTGCGATGCTGGTCGGGATGCCGTTGAGCTGCTCGCCGGCCTTCAATTCGAAGGTGCCGAGCGACATCTTGATCGGGTCCTTGCCGGTGATGACCGGGGGGGCATCGATCGAGATGCCGGCGAGGCGGACCGTGCCGATCGTCGGGATGAAGCGGCGGAAATCGACCTCGTCGAGCGGCTTGTCAGGCTCGGTCAGCGCTGCCCGCAGCTCGCGGATGACCGGTGCGAAGGAGAAGCCGGAATAGCTGATCGAATCGACGCCGCCCTTGGCCGGGCCCGAGCTGAACTGGAAACCTTCGAGGGCGAAGCCGGATTTGGCCGGCGTGCTCTCGCCGAAGGCCATGCGGGCGATCTTCATGTCGACCGTGTCGGGCTTGGCGCCGGGCTTGGCATCGGATTTTGGCGGGGCCGAGACGGTCATGACGAAGTCGCGCGCCTCGCCGCTGCCGTATTCGAACATGTCGAACAGCGACAGCATGGACAGGCCGAGGCGCTTCTCGGCGTCGCTCTTCCCAGCCGGCTTGGCATCGCTTCCGCCAGCCTTGTCGCCATCCTTCTTCTCAAGCTCCTCGGAGGCGGCGGCAAGCTGGCTGATGACCTCGAGCAGCGGCTCCGGCCCGACCTTGGCGGCGAAGCCGCGCCCGGTGGTCCTGCCGAGCGACATCTTGCCGGCCTTGCCCATGTCGAGGCTGTAGCCGTCCTGCTCGAAATTACCGATCAGCGGCAGCATCGGCTCCTGGGTGCCCGGCGCGGCCTTCTCCGTCAGCACGCGCGCGCTCTGGCGCAGATCGAACGCGTCGAAGGCGGTGCGCTTCAGCTCGCCCTTCATCGGGCCGGTAGCGGCGCCGTCGGCGGCGATCGAGCCGCTCGCCGATTCGCCGTGGCCGATCTTGCCCTCGCGGATGTCGGTGAAGCGGATGTCGCGATAGGTCGTGGTCTGCTTCTGGTCGCCGACCGTCTGCACCAGCGTCAACTCCGGCGCGCTGATCTCGCTGGCGGTCAACCGGCCCGCACGCGTCGCTGCCGAATCGCCTGCGTTGCCGCTGAACAGCGCGAGGAAGGCGTCCTTTTCCAGCGTCGAGCCCTTGATTGCGATCTTCGGCGCATTGATCACCAGCTTGCCGAGATCGATCCGGACATTGTCGAGCTGGAAATCGGCGGCCCACACTGGCGATGCGAAGGCGATGAGGACGGCGGTCAGGGCCGTTCCAGTGAGGTGCATCGGCCGACGAAGGCGCGCAACGGTCATTCAGATCTCCTGCTTCTTTGGCCGGGCGAAACTGCCGCAAGCCGATGGCGAAAGAAAGCCGTCATGCGACGGGAAGCGGCATCCCGCATTCATATGATGACGAAAGACTTGACCGGAAGACAGACGGCGCGGCCATCTGCCGAAGATTCGCCATCGGCCGCACCTAGAGCTGACACGCGGCGATGGCCGCCATGGAGTTGGACGCGATGTATACCGTCAAGACCGCTTTCGCCGCTGTTCTTTTTGCCTTGATCGCGCTCGTGCCGGCGGCGGCGCAAAGCCAGCCCGCCGCGGCCGGCTCGGGGCTCGAATCGCTCGTCATCGTCAGCGGCGGCACGCGCCACGTTCTGCAGGTCGAGGTGATGCGCACGCCGGACCAGCGCGCGAAAGGGCTGATGTACCGCAACTACATGCCGGCGGATCGCGGCATGCTGTTCGATTTCGGCGCGAGCGAGCCGGTCGCGATGTGGATGCAGAACACCTATATCTCGCTCGACATGCTGTTCATCCGGGCCGATGGCACGATCGCGCGCATCGCCGAACGGACGGAACCGCTCTCGACCCGCACGATTCCATCCGGGGAACCGGTGCTGTCGGTGCTCGAGATCAACGGTGGCGTCAGCAAGCAGCTCGGGCTCAAGCCGGGCGACAAGGTCGAGCACGCGCTTTTCAAGCGTTGATCGATCCTCAGTCAACGGCTTTCGCTTGCGGGTCTGGCCCGTGGCATGATAGCGAACCGCAACGTTTGGAATGGTTCGTCGGGGTATAGCGCAGCCCGGTAGCGCATCTGCTTTGGGAGCAGAGGGTCCCAGGTTCGAATCCTGGTGCCCCGACCATCGTTCCAAATCTACGAAGCGGTTCGCGTCGCGAGCTGCACGAGATTTGGTGACGGCAGAGCGCTTTCATGACCGCACGCATCTATCGCCCGGCCCGCACCGCCATGCAGTCCGGCACTGCCAAGACCGAACGCTGGCTGCTCGAATACGAGCCGGAGCGGCCGCGCGAGATCGAGCCCCTGATGGGCTGGACCTCATCCTCGGACATGAAGAGCCAGCTCAAGCTCTGGTTCGACAACGAGCAGGACGCGGTCGCCTACGCCACGCGCAACGGCATCCCTTTCCGGGTCGAGAAGCCTCAGGAGGCCAAACGCCGCGCGCTCTCCTACTCCGATAATTTCAAGTATAGCCGCGTCGGTCAGTGGACGCATTGAAGACGACAGGCGGGGACTTTCCCTTCGCCTCTCGGGCCCGTAGCTCAGATGGATAGAGCAGCAGCCTTCTAAGCTGCTGGTCGCTGGTTCGAATCCAGCCGGGCTCGCCATTGATTTCATTCCGGAATTCTCGTTGTTCGACGAGGTATTCCGACGAGGCGCCGGCGCGTCATTCTGATTTGCGCCTCCGCTATCAACGGTAAGAAGCATCGTCGCCTGTCAGTGGAATTCCACGTCCGCACCCATCCGGCGGGCGTCGCGATTACAGAAAATTCGAATGAAATCGATCCGCCAATCTTAGGGCCTGCGGGCCATGCTCCCGGCTGAACACCGAGGAGACGACATGGACATCTTTAGCATGCTGGGGCTGATCGGCTTCGCGGCGCTGGCCTACGCCTTCAAACTGGCCACAGAGAGCGTGACGTAAGTATCAGATCATATGATCTGGCGCGGCCCATCGAGCGCGGTTAAGGAACGATTACCTTGTACCGTACGGGCCACGCCATGAAGATCGACATTGCCCTCAACCTCCTCGGCATCGTCGCCTTCGGCATGCTCGGTTACGCGATGCTGCTGGCTGTCCGAGGCCCGAGAGCAGAAGCCTGAACGAGGAGTCCTCCGGCTCGACCGGAACTTCGCGGCTCGCCTAGCGGCGCAACGCTTGTCCTGAGCGGGGGCGCCGGCTTCGGCTGATCGCTGGCAGGGACGCCGCTCCGTGCCGCCGCCGCGCGCGGCCGGGCTCGATCGCCTCTTCAGAATTGGTTGCTTTGCAGCGCGCCGATCGCTCGCCATTCGGCGCGGCGTCTCACGGTTTGGGCGGCGTCAGCCCCTGCAGCTCGATCGTGCCGAAGGACGGCATCGAATTCAGCTGTTTTTCGAGCGCTGCCGGATCGAGCGTCACCGGTTTATCCAGCCAGTAGGTGACCATCTGCGGGAAGGCGATCATCAGCGCGACCAGGATGAGCTGCAGCACGATCCAGGGAATCGAACCCAGATAGATGTCGCGGCTCTTCACCGTCGGCGGGGCGATGCCGCGCAGGTAGAACAGCGCGAAGCCGAAGGGCGGGTGCATGAACGAGGTCTGGATGTTGGCGCAGATCAGCAGTGCGAACCAGATCAGGTTGATGTCGAGCTTTTCCGCCGCCGGCGCCAGCAGCGGGATGATGATGAAGGCGATCTCGAAGAAGTCGAGGAAGAAAGCGATGAAGAAGACGAACACCATGGTGAAGGACAGGAAGCCGACCTGACCGCCCGGCAGCCCGGTGAGCATGTGCTCGATCCACTTGCCGCCGCCCACGCCCTGGAAGACAAGGCTGAAGACACGCGCGCCGATCAGGATCATCGTGACCATGGCGGTGATGCGCATGGTCGAGGACATCGCCTGGTAGGTCAGCTTCCAGCTCAGCGTGCGATACAGCGCCGCCAGCCCCAGCGCGCCGACCGCGCCCATCGCGCCGGCTTCCGTCGGCGTCGCCAGGCCCATGAAGATGGTGCCGAGCACGAGGAAGATCAGGGCGGCGGAGGGGACGATGCCGCGGATACACTTCCAGACCAGCGCCCAGCCCCGGAGCGTGCGGGCTTCCGGCGGCAAGGCCGGGATTGCGGCCGGCTTCACGATTGAGAGGATCATCACCCAGATGCAGAACAGCGCGACCTGCACGATGCTGGGGCCGATGGCGCCGGCATACATGTCGCCGACGGACTTGCCCATCACGTCGGCCAGCACCACGAGCACCAGCGAAGGCGGGATGAGCTGGGTGATCGTGCCCGATGCGGCGATGACACCGGTGGCGTGGCGCATGTCGTAGCCGTAGCGCATCATGACCGGCAGCGAGATCACGCCCATGGCGATGACCGAGGCGGCGACCGTGCCGGTGATCGCGCCGAGGATCGCGCCGACGAAGATGACGGCATAGGACAGGCCGCCCCGGATGCTGCCGAAGAGCTGGCCGATCGAGTCGAGCAGATCCTCGGCCAGGCCGCAGCGCTCCAGCACCGCGCCCATGAAGGTGAAGAACGGGATCGAGAGCAGCAGGTCGTTCGAGATGATCGAGAACAGCTGGAAGGTCAGGTTGCCCATGTAGTTATGGGTGATGACCCCCATCTCGATGGCGATGAAGCCGAAGAACAGGCCGACGGCCGCGAGCGAGAAGGCGGCGGGATAGCCGATCAGCAGAAAGACGATCAGCCCCCCGAACATCATGGGGCCGAGATTGGCGCGGATCGTGTCGATCATTGCAGCGGCTTCTCGTAAGCGTATTCGTGCTGATGGAAGCCGCGCAGCGCTGCGGCGCGCTTGATCATCTCGGAGATGCCCTGCAGCAGGATCAGCACGAAGCCGACGGGCAGGAGCAGGATGACGGGCCAGCGGATCAGGCCGCCGGCATTGTTGGAGGCTTCGTTCAGCGTCCAGGACTGGACGAACCACGGCCAGGTGAACCAGATCATCACGATGCACATCGGCAGCAGGAAGACCGCGCCGCCGAGCAGGTCGATCCAGTGCCGCGTCCGATCGGAGACCGAGCCGTAGAACAGGTCGACGCGGACATGCTCGTTGACCCTGAGCGTATAGGCCGAGCCGAGCAGGACCATGCCGGCGAACATGTACCACTGCAGTTCGAGCCAGGCGTTCGAGCTATAGGAGAGCAGGTAGCGGATCGTGGCGTTGCCGGCGCTGACCAGGCAGGCCAGCAGCACGAGCCAGCTCGCGATGACGCCGAGCCCGCCGCCGAGGCGGTCGATCAGCCGCGCCAGCGGCATCAGCTGCCGGCAGAAATACCAGGCGATCGCCACGGCGCCGGCCATGGCGCCAATGGTCGCAATCGCAAGCCAAAGCTTGAACATGAGCCCCCACGGCGACGACGTTTCTTCCCCGAACGCCGCTGCTAGCAGTTACGGGCTTAGCCGTTCCATGACGGGTTGTTGCTCAATCCATAGCCGCCACATAGCCGGCGGCTATGAGCTGTTCCTGCGTGCGCAGGCGATAGCCGACGGCAAGCTCCGTGACGATGTAGGCTGGCCGGGCCGGATCGGGCTCGATGCGGTTACGCAGCTTTTTCATCAGGATACGCAGGTATTGGACGTCCTCGTCCGGCTCCTGTGGCCAAAGCTCCCGCATCAGCTGGCGGTGGGTCAGCACGCTGCCGTGATGGACCGCGAGGATGCGCAGCAGCGCGAACTGCTTGGGCGAAAGTATGATCGTCGTCCCATCGCGGCTGACGAGGCGGCGCGCGATGTCGATCGACAGCCCGCCCGCCTTGACGACGGGCTCCGTCGTTTCCTGGCGGACGGCGCGCCGGAGCACCACGCGGGCCCGCGCCAGCAGTTCCGCCATGCCGAACGGCTTGACGATGTAGTCATCGGCGCCGCTCTCCAGGAGCTTGACCTTCTCCGCTTCCGACTTGCGCACCGACAGGACGATGATCGGGGCTTTCGACCAGCCGCGCAGCGCATCGACCACGGTTGCGCCATCGGCGTCGGGGAGCCCGAGATCGAGGACGACGAGATCGGGCTGGCGCATCACGGCCTCTTCCTGGGCCTGCCGGGCCGTCTCGGCCTCGGCCACGCGGAAGCCGTGCATCTCCAGCCCGGTGCGCAGGAAGCGGCGGATAGGCGCCTCGTCATCGACGACGAGGACGAGCGGCCCCGTCGCGAGGTTCGTCGTGGCGGCCGTATCACTCGTCATCAAGGTCACGTTGCCCCGTTTCCGCAACCGGCAGGACCATCCGTATGGTCGTGCCCAATCCTGGCCCCTGGCTCGTGGCGGCAATGCGCCCGCCACAGGCCTCGACGAAAACGCGCGCAATCGTCAAGCCCAGACCGCTGCCGCCGGCGATGTCGGCATGGCGATCGCCCCGATGGAAGCGCTCGAAGATCATGTCGGACTCGCCCGAGGCGAGGCCCGCGCCCTCGTCCCGGATGGCGAGGATGATCGCATCGTCTTCCCTCGCCGCGGAAACCGCGACCGTCCCGCCCGCAGGCGTGTATTTGGCGGCGTTCTCCAGCACATTCACCAATGCCTGGGCGACGAGCACCGGATCGACGCTGACGAGGGGCAGTTCCATGTCAAATTCACGCCGGACGGTATGACCGTGCAGGCGGCTCGCAGCAAGATCGAGCGCATTGTTGACGATGTCCAGCGGATCGACCGTGTCGAGCCGGGGCTGAAGCGCGCCTGCGCGGATGCGCCCGAGGTCGAGAACATTCTGGATCAGCCGGTCGAGGCGGCCGGCCTCCTGCTCGATTCCGCCCGCCAAGGCCAGAAGCTCCGGCTGGTCGTCGAGCCCCGGAGCTGTCGCTAGCACGCTGGCCGACCCCATGATGCCGGCCAGCGGCGTGCGCAGCTCGTGCGAGACCGATTCGACGAGGATGTCCCGTAAGGCGTCCGTGCGTTGCCG
This sequence comes from Allobosea sp. RIT-PG3_2, assembly GCF_057321085.1. NCBI lineage: Bacteria > Pseudomonadati > Pseudomonadota > Alphaproteobacteria > Hyphomicrobiales > Alloboseaceae > Allobosea > Allobosea sp. RIT-PG3_2. Next base: position 187,993 of record NZ_JBXWCA010000006.1, read on the forward strand.
CAGGCGCCGCTCCTCCAGGATCCGGGAGAGCCCGAGCCGTTCGAGCGAACGGTTTCCTTCGGCGAGGACAGTCTGCAGGCGCTCCGGAAGGCCTTCCAGGGTGTCGCCAGACGTGCCGACCTCGACCGCGACGACCGCGCGGGCTTCGTCCGTGCCCGCCAGCCGGCACAGCAGCCAGTGTCCGCCGTCCGGCAGCTCGACGGCCAGCGTCGACGACGGGCCGGGCGCCTTCAGGAGAAGTTCCCTGGCCCGCACGGCCAGGGCTTCGGTGTTGTCCGGAGCGAACGGCGAATGAACCGTCGCGAGGCGGCTTGGCCCGGACATGGCGAACAGCGCCGCCGGCCTGCCGAGCGCCTGCGACACCTGCTCGGCAACGATGCGATAAACCGCTTCCACATCGGCAGCGATTGCGAGCGTGCTGCTGAGTTCGTAGATGCGCCTGATCGTCTGCTCGCGTTCCGTCGCCTGCAGCATCTGCCGCCTCAGCTTGCCGGCGAGCTGCCCCACGGTGAGGGCGACGACCAGCGAAGTGGTCAGGTCGATGATCTGCGGCGGCTCGAACACCAGGACGCTGAAGAGCGGCGGATAGAAGAGCGTCGTCATCAACGCGCCGAGCAAGGCGGCCATGACTGCCGGGCCGGTGCCGTAGCGCACCGCTGCAATGAGCACAGGCAGCATGTAGATCGCCGAGACGCTGTCGAGCGGGGCGAACCAGACGGCGATGCCAGCCAGTGCCGTGGCCAGGGCGACGAGCGCGGTGGTCTTCAGATACGGCAGGAGCGAACGCGAAGCGGCCATGTTTCTCGATAGCGCTCCGCAGTGGCGCCCGCCACCGCGATCGTCGAAGGGCGACGAGGGAGGCGGGTCGGTCGAAACAGCAGCCGCAACCGCCGCCCCTGGCCTTAGATCTCGCCGTCGTGTCACGAGCGGGATGGTGCGGCATGGGTCGTTATGCTTGCCGGCTCGCGCCCCGCAGCGTAAACCGCCGCGGTTCGCCTTGATCGTGCCCGAAAGGCCCGGCATCCCCGCGGCGTTCCCGGCCATGCCGGTTTCGACATGAGCGCGGCCCGACGGCCGCGAGGATGGATGATGTTTTCGCTCACGCCAGCGATCGACCGGCTGACGACGTTCCTGACGGCCAGTCATGCGCGCGTCTGCGCGTTCCTGCTGCTGCTCTCGCTCGCCGCCTTCCTGCCGGGCTTCAGCACGTTGCAGCCGCTCGACCGCGACGAGCCGCGCTTCGCGCAGGCCAGCAAGCAGATGCTGGAGACCGGCGATTTCGTCGATATCCGCTTCCAGGACGAAGCCCGCCACAAGAAGCCGGTCGGGATCTACTGGCTGCAGAGTGCCGCGGTGAAGGCCGGCGAGGCGCTCGGCGTGCCGCAGGCGCGCACGCAGGTCTGGCTCTATCGCATCCCCTCGCTCATCGGCGCGATCGCGACGGTGCTGCTGAGCTATTGGGCGCTGCTCGCCTTCCTGGCGCGGCGCTACGCGCTGCTCGGTGCGTCATTGATGGCGGCGGCGGTGCTGCTCGGCGTCGAGGCCCGGATCGCCAAGACCGACGCCGTGCTCGCCGCCTGCGCCGTCGCCAGCATGGGCGCGCTGGCGCGGACCTGGCTCGACTGGACGCGCTCGCTCGCCTTCGTGCCGGACCGGCGCAACTGGCTGGTGTTCTGGGGCGCCACGGCGCTGGGACTTCTGATCAAGGGGCCGATCGTGCCGATGGTCTGGGGGCTCGCCATCCTCGTGCTGAGCGCAAGCCAGCGCTCCTTCCGCTGGCTGAAGCCGCTGCGCTTCGGGCCGGGGCTGCTGCTCTGCCTCGTCGTCGCGCTGCCCTGGTTCGTCGCGATCATGCTCAAGACCGGCGGCAGTTTCTTTGCCGAGAGCGTCGGGCAGGACATGCTCGGGAAGGTCTCCGAGGGGCAGGAGAAGCATTGGGGACCGCCGGGGCTCTATCTCCTCGTCTTCTTCGCGACTTATTGGCCGGCTGCGGCCTTCGCCGCGATGGCGGTGCCCTTCGCCTGGGTCAGGCGCAGGGAGCCGCAAATCCTGTTCCTGATCGCCTGGATCGTGCCGTCCTGGCTGGTGTTCGAGGCGGTGCCGACCAAGCTGCCGCATTACGTGCTGCCGCTCTATCCCGCGATCACGGCCCTGCTGCTGCTGGCGGTGATCAATGGCGGCATCGACCGCTACCGGCGCGGTGCCGTGGCGACGGCCTGCCTCGTCCTGATCGTGCCGCTGGCGCTGATGGGCGTCATTCTCTACGGCAACTGGACGCTCGACCAGACCTTGCCCTGGCTGGCGCTGCCCGGCTTCGCGCTGGTGCTGGCCGTGGCCATCGGCATCATCGCTGCGTTCGGGCGGCTCGACCTCGAGGGCGCGCTCTGGCGTTGCGTGCTGGCGAGCCTGTTGCTGACGGCTTCGGTCTATCCTTTCGCCATCGAAAGCCTGCGCTCGCTCAAGCTCTCGCCGCGGCTCGCCGAGGCGGCTCGGGCAGCCTGTCCCGATCCGGCCGTGCTGACGCTGGGCTATCGCGAGCCGAGCCTCGTCTTCCTGACCGGCACCAATCTCGCCATGGCGGCCAGCGGCGAGCAGGCCGCCGCCTTCCTGAACCAGCCCGGCTGCCGCGTCGCCTTGGTCGAGAAGCGCTACGCGGGTGAGTTCGAAGCCGCGATTGCGTCGCAGCCGGTCAAGCCGCGCCTGCTCACGACGATCCGCGGCTTCAACCTCAATGGCGGCCGCAGGCTCGATATCGCCGTCTTCGCCAGGGAGCCGGGTTGAGAAACCCTTGCCCTATCGACTGAGCTGACGCAGTTTGCGGGCCGTTTTTCCGGATGATGCCGTTTTGACCGAAACCTCTTCCCACCCGCTGCTCAGCGTCGTTGTGCCCGTACGCAACGAAGTCGGCAACATCGCGCCGCTTGTCGCCGATATCGAGAAGGCCTGCGCGGCGATCGGCCCCTTCGAAGTCGTCTACGTCAATGACGGCTCGACCGACGGCACCGCCGATGCGCTCGCGGAACTGGCGCATACGCGGCCCTGGCTGCGCGTCGTCACCCATGCCCAATCCTGCGGGCAGAGCGCGGCGGTGCGCAGTGGCGTGCGCCATGCGCGCTCGGCGATCGTGGCGACGCTCGACGGTGACGGCCAGAACGACCCCTCTTTCCTGCCGGAGATGGTGGCGACCCTGCAGAAGGGCGGGCTGCATGCCGGGCTGGTGCAGGGCCAGCGCGTCGGGCGCAAGGATACCGGCTTCAAGCGCTGGCAGTCGAAGATCGCCAATGGCGTGCGCGGACGCGTGCTCAAGGACGATACGCGCGACACCGGCTGCGGGCTGAAGTGCTTCCGGCGCGAGGCCTATCTCGCTTTGCCTTACTTCGATGCGCTGCATCGCTTCATGCCGGCGCTGATGGCGCGGGAGGGCTATCAGGTGCTGCATGCCGATGTGCGCGACCGGCCGCGGCTGACGGGCGTCTCGAATTACGGTTTCTTCGACCGGCTCTGGGTCGGCATCCTCGACCTCGCCGGTGTCTGGTGGCTGATCCGGCGGCGCAAGCGCGTGCCGCAGATCATCTCGGAGACGATGTGATGCTGATCGACCTGCAGCAGACCATCGGGAATTATTTCCACGATGTCTTCGTCAACAAAATCGACTGGTGGGTGCTGCTCGGCGTCGTCGCGCAGGGCCTCTTCACCATGCGCTTCGTCGTGCAGTGGCTGGCGAGCGAGAAGGCCGGGCGCTCGGTCGTGCCGATGACCTTCTGGTGGTTCTCGATCGGTGGCGGCGCGCTGCTCCTGATGTATGCGCTCTACCGGCGCGACCCGGTTTTCATCCTCGGGCAGGGCTTCGGCGTCTTCGTCTATATCCGCAACCTGCAATTCGTGCTGCGCGCCAGGGCGCGCGGCGAGGATACGAATTCCGGGCCGGGCTAGGCAAAGCGCGTCATTCTCGGGTCAAGCCCGAGCATGACGGGAAACTCAGCTGCGTTGCGGCGTCGCCGGGTCTGCCGTCGCGCCCTGCGCAGGCGAGGGCAGGGTGTCGGGCTGCGGCGGTGGCTTGCGGATCGCGGCCGAGAGGCCGGGATAGCGCTCGCGATAGGCCTTCAGGAATTCCGAGACCGTATCGGCATTGGCGGTGGCGCGCGCCATTTCGCGGATGTCGGCGGCGCGGGAGCGATTGGCGCCGGTGACGAAGGCGAAGGTCCGGGCATCCGCGCTACGCGCCATCTTCGGCGCGAACTTGCTGCGCAGCCGATCGAGCGACAAAGCCTCGTTCGCCATCACATAGGAGACGCCGGCCCGCATCACGTCGGCGCGCTCGGGGTCCGTCAGGCCTGAGTCGCCGCGCCAGCTTTCGTCCAGAAGGCGCTCATAGGCCTCGCCGGCCTCGCGCCAGCGGCGTCCGGTCCAGTAGATATCGGCGCGCAGCCGGTCGACCTCGACGCCACGCTCGCTCTCGAGCATCTCCAACGCCTGATCGGTGCGGGAGAGATCGGAGAGCGCCTTGGCTTCCAACAGCAGCCGGGCTCGCTTGACGTCGGCGGGCAGTTCGACGAGCCGGGTCGCATTGAGCGCACGGACGGCCTCGGCCGGCTTGCCGTTCATCAGGTCGATCATCGCGAGCCGGGCGGCGACCGTGGAGCGGGCAGCCCCGCTCAGGCGACGATCCATCTGATAGCGCAGGATCTCGGCGGCCTGATCGAGCAGGTCGAGTTCGACAAGCCGGTCGCCGAGCAGGCGGGTGATCTCGTCGCCGCGCCGGCCGATCGGCAGGAATTCCTTGAAGTCGTAGAACAGCGCCAAGGCCTCGATCCGGGGCAGGTTGCCGAGCCCGGAACCGCTGAACAGCTCGGCGAAGCGCTGCGCGGTCTCGTCATGCATGCGCCGGGTCAGCGGATCGTCGGGGAAGTTCTCGTTCGCCCGGCGCGCAACCATGAAAGCGTCGCGCCAGCGCTGCTGGTCGCCATAGAGCCGGCCGAGCTCGGCCAGCGCCTCGATCTCCAGCCGCCCGCCGCGCCAGATCACCGAGACCGTTTCCAGCCGGGCGATGGCCTCCTCGGGCTTGAGATCGGTTCGCTTCTCGGCGTCGGCCAGCCTGACAGCGCGCAATTGGGCGTCCGCCGCGACGGGCCGGCTCTTGGCCTCGAACAGTGACTTGTAGCCGTTCATCGCCGCTTCGGGCCGGCCGCTGGCGTCGTCCAGCATGGCCTGCAGCAAGGCGAGACGCTCCTGGTCGAAACTACCGCGCGGCATGTCCGCGAGCGCCTGGACCTGCCGCTCGGCGATGCCCATGTCCTGCATGGCGAGTGCGGCCCGCGCCATCGCCTCGCGGAACTCGCCCTGGAGATCGGCGGGGTAGCGGTCGAGCGTGGCCTCGGCCCTGCGGAAGCCGACCAGAGCCTTGGCGTTCCGGTTCAGGCGCTGCTCGACCAGGGCGCGCCAGAGCCCGGTCTCGATGTCGTCCTTGATCGGCTCGGCATCGAAGGCGGCGATCGCATCCTGATTGCGGTGCATCTGCGCAGCGACGACGCCCTTCAGGAAAAGCGCCTCCCGGTTGGCGCGCATGGCCGTGTCGTCGGCCAGCATCGCTCCAAGCGGACCAGCGGCTTCGGGCATCATGCCGTTGGCGGCGTAGAAGCGGGCGAGCGTCAGCCGCGCCTCCGATTTGCGGCCGCGCGAAGCGTCGGTGACGTCGAGCATCAGCGCTCGGGCTCGGTCGCGCAGATTGCCGAGGCGCAGTTTCGCCCAGGCATCGGCATCGAGCAGCGGAGGCAATTCGGATTTCTCGACTTTCGCTTCCTGCTGCCTGGCGGGCTCGGCGACGTCGAGCGAGACGCTGAGACCGCCGGTGCGGCCGATGCGGACCTGCTCCGTGCCGGCCCGGACGGCGACATCGTCCGAGCGCGGCTGGACGGCAAGGCCCTGCGCGGTCTGGAGCAGGCCGAACTCGACGAACTGATAGGGCTTCGGCGTCAGATGCACCGGGCCGATCGCGGTGGCCACGGCGACGGGCAGACCGGCGGGGCCGGATTCCAGCCAATGGATACCGGTCAGGCCGGCGAGCGGCACGGCGACGATGGTCTGGCCGCGTTCGTCCATGCTGCGCTGCGGCTCGACCGGGGCGGCGGCCTTGCCGGCATCCCCGCCGAGATCGAGCGACCAGGCGTTGCCGTCGTCGAAGAAGCGGGCGAGCGGCTGGCCGGCGAGGCGCAGGCGCACGAGCGTGATCCGGCCTTCGCGGCTCACCGAACTGTCCTCGATCAGCTTCGGCAGCAAGCCGGTGAGGCGGGCGGGATCGATGGTGTCGCGGGTATCGAAGACCAGCGTCATCAGGCCGGCGTCGAGGAACGCTGCGGCGCCGGTCTGGCGGGGAAAGCGGAAATCGAGGCGGTTATCCTCGGCCGTGATGGCGACGGGCCCCGGAGGCGGCTCTGGAGCGATCGTCGCGGCCGCCGGCTGCGGGGCGGGCGCGGCCGGTTGCGTGGCCGGCTGAGCGGCGGCAGGCTTCGCGGCAGGTCCGGCGGAGGACGGGGCGGCTGTCGGCGCGGCGGGAGGCTGGGGCTTGTCGATATCCGGGAGCGACAGCGCTGCCGTCTTGGCGGGCCGCAGCAGGTCGACGACCAGCCCGGTCTCGTCGTTGAAGGTGCGGACCTGCCACTCCTTCGGGATGGAGAGGGTCAGCGTCAGCGCCTCCTTGCCGGCATCCAGCCCGGCGAGCGCGACGTCGGGCGGCAAGGCGGTGCGGATCTCGGCCGCCTCGACATTCATCGGCTTGTCGAACACGAGCTTGAGCGTGCCGTCCGAAAGCTCGCTGGCGAGATTCGTCTCGGAAGGCGCCTTGAAGATCAGGCGCTCCAGCGTCGGCAGGCTGGCCGAGCGCATCGTCAGCACGGCCGGTGGCGCGGGCGGCTGGCGCGCAGCGGCCTTCGCCTTCGCCTCGGCCAGACGCAGCCGCTCGGTCAGTTCGGCGATGGCTTCCGGCGGGGGGCCGGGCATCACGCCGGCCCAGTTCTGCGGCAGCAAATCGATGAAGGCCTTGTCGCCGGCCTCGATCAGATTCGCCTTGTAGGGCTGGGTCAGGGCGAAGCGCATGCCGCGCCCGTCGGGATCAATACGGGCGACCGAAACATAGTTGGGCAGGTCGCGGGCGATGCGCGCGACATCGACCTGCACGGGGCTGCCGAAGGCGACGATCAGCACACCGTTTGCGACGCGGATGCGGGTCTGCGTCGGCTCCTCGAAGGCAAGGGACAGGCGGCCGAAGCCCGCCGGCATCGTCTCGCCGCGCAAGGTCGCGCCGGCGGCGAGCGCGGGCGCGTCGAGGCCGGCGGCGAGCGCGAGAGCGGCCAGCCCGATACCGAAGGCGAGGGAACGCGACAAAGGCAAACCGGAATACTCGACCCAACGCAACAGCGGGCCCGTCGCATCCGGCAGACGCAACGGCCCTCGGGCACGCTAGCGCGTCAACCATAACGCGCCCTTAACAGGGCCGGTCCGGGCGACCGGAATTCGAGGAGTTAGCGCTGCGGAGCGGGGGCGATCGCGGGCAGTTCGTTGCCGGGCAGGGCGGCTTCGTTCGCCACGCGCTCGAAGCTCGGCATGCGGCCGCTGGTCGCCAGCGCGATGGTGAGTTTCTCCGCGCGTTCCGGAGACATCGCGGCGAGCACTTCGGACATCTTGCGCGGGTTCATCTGCTGGACGACCGGGACGAGGACTTCGAGACCCAGCCTGTCGAAGACGCGTGCGGCATCTTTCGGCTTCATCGCCTCGTACATGATGACGAGGTTCTTGATCGCCTTCGTCTCCTCGACAGCGGCCTTCGCCCCCGGGGTGACCTTGTCCTCGAGGGTCTTGAGATCGCCGACGCGGCCATCGAGCTTCTTCTCGGCCGAATCCAGCAGGCGCTCGCGCATCTCCAGTTCGCGCATGCGGCTGTCGAGTTCCTCGCGGCGCTCGCCGAGCCGTTCGAGGATGGCCTTCTCCGACGGCGACACGGCCTTGGCCGTGCCGTTCATGATGCCGGCCTTGTTGTTGGGATTGGCGGCGCGGGCGGCCTCGGCCTTCGCCTCGGCGTCCTTCTTCTCCTGCTCCTTCTTCGGGTCGGGAGCTGGAACGGAACCTGTGGTCTCGGGATCGAAGAAGTCCGGCGCATGGGCGCGCGCGATGATCTTCGCCAGGCCCCAGACCTCCTTCTCCGCCTTGGGCTTGCCGCCGGCGGCATTGGCGAAGACCGGGGGATCGGGCGGAATCTTGCCGGGGGCGGGCTCCGCCGTCCAGGCAAGCAGCTTCAGCGCCAGGAGTCCCATGGCGCCGAGGATCACTGCCGGCAGGAGGCGGGGTCTTTCGATCACGCAGCCTGTTCCTCGAGGCGGCGGGCGGCGCGGGCGCGGATGGCCGCGGCGGACTGTGCAGCGCTTTCAAGGCGGGAGACGGGCGCAGGCACCGGCTCGGCAGCCTGTGCGGCGTCCGGGCCTGACTTGGCGCCGACGAGACTGGCGGCGCTGACGATCTGGCCGATGCGCTCCATCACGGCCTGACCGGCCTCGACCTGGGCGGCGAGATCGGCGGCGTAGCGCTCGGCCGTGCGCAGGCGCTCTTCCAGCGTGCGATCACAGTCGCCCAGCGTGTGCTTGAGACCGGCGATGGCGCGCTCGGCGTTGTCGGTGGCGGTGATGAGGGCACCAACCGTCTGGCGCATCCCGGCCTCGTCTGCCTTGAGGCGCTCGATACGCCTGGTCAGGATGAAGCAGGTGATGATGGTGGCGACCAGGAGGCTGGCGACAAGCACGTCGGCGATGAGATTGATCGTCATGGCATCCTTGCTCAGGTCGTGGCGCCGAGATGGCTGGCGAGGCTGTCGAAGGCGGCGAGCGTCGTCTTCGAACGCCGGAGCGGACTGGTCACCTGGACGGCGATCTTGTCGTCGACACGTCCGATCCGTCCTTCGGTGACGATGAAGTCGCCGCAGCGCAGAGAAACGGTCGAGTCCGGGCGGCTGTCGAACATCAGCGTGTCGCCGATCTCGAGCTTCATCACGCGCTTCAGCGGCATCTGCGTCTCGTGCAGCACGCAGGTGACGTCGACATCGGCCTGCCAGACTTCGGTCGCGAGATGGTTCTCCCAGATGGGGTCGCGGCCCAGCTTCTCGCCCATGAAGCTTTCGAGCAGCAATTCACGGATCGGCTCGATGGTCGCGTAGGGCAGGAGGATGTGCAGCGCGCCGCCGCGCCCCTCCATGTCGAACTTCAGCTCGACCCGGATGGCGGCGTTCGCGGGGCGGGAGATCGAGACGAAGCGCGGGTTGGATTCGACGCGGTCGACGGTGAAGCTCACGGGCGAAAGCGGCTTGAAGGCAGCTTCCGCGTCGCTCAGCACCAGCCCGATGACGCGGCGGATCAGGCGGATCTCGATCGAGGTGAACGGCCTGCCGTCGATGCGCGGCGCCGGCTGGCCACGCTTGCCGCCGAACATGGCGTCCATGACCGAATAGGTCAGGGCCGATTCGATGGTGATCAGGCCGAAATTGTCCCACTCCTCGGCCTTGAACACCGAGAGCAGCGCCGGCTGCGAGATCGAGTTGATGTAGTCGCCGAAGCGCACAGAGCGAATGCTCTCCAGCGTGACCTCGACATTGTCCGTGAAGAAGTTGCGCAGGCTGGTCGAGAGCAGGCGCACGAGACGCTCGAAGATGATCTCGAGCATCGGCAGGCGCTCATAGGCGACCGAGCCGGAATCGACGATCGCCTGGATGCCGTTGCGGCCATCCTTGTCGTCGCCGCTGGAGAAACCGAGCATCGTGTCGATTTCTTCTTGCGACATCAGGCGGTCGGTACCGCCTTCCTGCTCGCCATCCTCCTCGACGATATCAGGCATCGTGGTCCAGCCGGCCGCCATGCCTTCCGGCGTCAGCGGCTCGTCGGCCAGTGCGGGGTTGTCGCGCTCGGTGCTCATCGTTCCGCCGTCATCTCGTTCCGGAGCTCAGGGTATCCCGGCTCACTGCACCAGCAGTTCCTTGAACAGCACGGCGTCGACCTTGGCCGGGTAGACCGTCAGGTTGACGCGGCGCAGCAGCTCCTCCTTCAACCGGTACATGCCGGCCGAGCCTTCGAGATCGGAGGGGCGCAGTTCGCGCATGAAGACCTGGAAGGCGTCCTCGACACGCGGCAGCAGCGGCTTGACCTCTTCCGAGACCTTCACATCGCCGATCTCGAGCACGACCTTGATCTTCATCACCGGCTGGCGGTCCTGCTGGCCGCCATTGGACATGCCGATCATCATGTCCTTCATCTCGAGGAAGGTGGCGGGCTTCTTCGGCTTGGCGGCTTCGGCGGCGGCAAGCTGTTCGGCAGAGGGCTTCTTCAGGAAGAACCAGCCGCCTGCGCCGGCCGCGGCCAGCAGCACGACGCCGCCGATGATGAAGAGCTTCTTCTTGCTCTTCGGCGCCGCTTCGCCTGAGGCGCCTTCTTCCGTCTTGGCTTTCTTCGCCATCTCTTCCGCATCCCGGCCGTCGGGCGGCGTTCTGCCGTCCATGGCTCACCTTCGCCAATCACGGTTAACGCGTCGTTAAGGGCGGCAGAATTTGCCGGGTCGTTCTTGCCGATTTTTGCAGGTCGTGCCGGGCTTTCGAGTGCTCCTTCCAGAAGGATAATCTTTTTGATTTCAATATCTTGTTGAAATTAACCATGCTGGCACGGCGATTGCGGGGAGTCTGCCGTGGCGACTGCGCTGGGGAGCGTCGAGGTTGCCGCGGGACATGATCGGGAGTTGAGCCGTGGAGAACGCGCTTCTCATCGGCCTGTCGCGCCAGGTGGCCCTGGCGCGCGAGCTGGACGTCATCGCCAACAACATGGCGAATGTCGGCACCAATGGATTCAAGGCACGCAACGCGCGCTTCAACGAATTCATCATGCCGGTCGCGAAGGCGGATGCGTTCAAGCCGACCGATCGGCCGCTATCCTATGTCATCGACAACGGCACGCCGCTCGACCTGTCGCAGGGCGCGGTCGAACTCACGGGCAACCCGCTCGACGTCGCGCTGAAGGGCGACAACTACCTCGTCGTGCAGACGCCGAACGGCGAGCGCTACACAAGGGCGGGATCGCTGAGCATCGACCGGCAAGGCCGGCTCGTCACCCAGACCGGGCTGCCGGTGATGGGCGAAGCCGGCCCGATCGCCTTCGGCTCCAGCGAATTTGCGATGCGCATCGCCGCCGACGGCACTGTGAGCAGCGACCAGGGCACGCGCGGCAAGCTCCGTCAGGTCCGCTTCGCCAATCCGGCCGCGCTGGTCAGCGAGGGCACCAACCTGTTCTCCTCGACGGTCGCCGCCCAGGCGGCCGGCCCCGAGGCGAGGCTCGAGCCCGGCGCGATCGAGCGCTCGAACGTCAAGGCCGTGGTCGAGCTGACCCGCCTGATGGAGGTGCAGCGCAACTACCAGAGCGTCGCCAACATGATCAGCAAATCCGATGAGCTGCGCAGCCGGGCGATCACGCGCCTGGCGGACCAGCAGGCCTGATAGCGGAAAGGAGCCAGCACGATGCGCGCCATGCAGACAGCCGCTACCGGCATGATGGCCCAGGAGATGAACGTCCAGGTCATCTCCAACAACATCGCCAACGTCCGGACCACCGGCTACAAGCGCCAGCAGGTCCATTTCCAGGATCTGCTCTACGAAAACTTCCGGCGCGCCGGCTCGGCGACCTCCGACCAGAACACGCAGGTCCCGGCCGGCACCTTCATCGGTTCCGGCGTCAAGACGGTCTCGACCGGCCGCGTGATGACGCAGGGCAATATCAGCCCGACAGAAAAGCCCTACGACCTCGCCATCCGCGGCGAGGGCTTCTTCCGCGTCCGCATGCCGGACGGCCGCACCACCTATAGCCGCGACGGCTCCTTCGACCTCGACTCGCAAGGGCAGCTCGTGACCCGCGACGGCTATCAGGTCGAGCCCGGCATCACCGTGCCCAACAACGCCACCAGCGTCAGCATCAACGCGCAGGGCATCGTCGAAGCCATGATGCCGGGGCAGACTGCACCGCAGCAGCTCGGCCAGATCCAGCTCGTGCGTTTCGTCAACAAGGTCGGCCTCGAGTCGATCGGCGACAACCTCTACATCGAGACCGCAGCGTCGGGGCAGCCGATCGACGGCTTCGGCGGCGGCGAGGGCTTCGGCACGCTGCAGCAGAACTACCTCGAAGAGGGCAACGTCCAGGCCGTGACGGAGCTCTCCTCCCTCATCGCGGCGCAGCGTGCCTATGAGATGAATTCCAAGGTCATCACTGCCGCCGACCAGATGATGTCGGCGACGACCCAGATGTTCCGTGGCTGACGGAGGGCTTTGCATCATGATCCGCCTCTCCCTCGCCGCGCTGTTGCTGTCGAGCGCCACCGCGCTGGCCGCGCCTCAGCAGAGCCAGCATCATCCGCAACCCGCGCCGGTCGCGTCCGCTGCCGCATCCGCCGCGGCTCCCGCCGCCACGCTGCCGCGCAAGCTGCAACTGCGTCCCGAGATCAATCTGGCGCGCGACCTCGTCACCTTCGGCGATCTCATTCCGGGCCTCGCCAGCGAAGCCGCCGCGACCGCCGCCTTCCGGGCACCGGGCCTGGGCGAGACCGGCACCATCCAGGTGGCGCGCATCGTCGAGGCCGCCCGCGCTGCCGGCATCGTCCGCGAGGTCTCGGAGCTGGAGAGCCAGGGTTTCGCACAGGTCGTCGTGACCCGCACCGCGCGCCGCATCACCGCCTCGGACCTCGAGGCGGCAGTAAAGGTCGGGCTGCAGGAGCGCTTCGGCGTCGATGCCCGTGTCTTCGCATTGTCGATCGATGGCGGGGCTCCGTCCATCGCGGTCGAGCCCGAACTCACGGGCGACGTCAGCGTCCTCGACCTCTCCTTCGATGCCCGCTCGCGCCGTCTTCAGGCCCGGCTTGCGGTGCCCGGCAGCATGGCGATGCGGCTGAAGCCGCTGCGCATCTCCGGCCAGCTCGTCGAGACCGTCGAGGTCGTCGTGCCGAAGCGGCTGATCACCCGCGGCGAGACGCTCGGCAAGGACGATGTCGTGGTCGAGCGCCGCCCGCGCGACGGGCAGGGCGGCGAGATCATCGGCGACGCCCGCGCCGCCATCGATAAGGTCGCGCGCCGGGCCCTGCTCGCCGGCGTGCCGCTGCGCAACGGCGACGTCCAGCGCGAGGAGATCGTCGCCAAGGGCGACCTCGTCACCATCGTCTACGAGGCGCCGGGGCTGCTGATCACGCTCCGTGGCCGGGCCAGCGAGGCCGGCGCGATGGGCGACGTCGTCTCCGTCACCAATCCTCAATCCAAGCGCGTGCTGCAAGGCAAGGTCAGCGGCCCCGGGCGGGTTTCCGTCCAGCCCTCCGCCGCCGGCCGCATCGCAAGCGCCCAGTGACAGCCATGGAAACCGCCATGTACGCGCATCGTCTCGCCAAGCTCTCCGCATTGCTGATGCTCACCGCCTCGCTCGGCGCCTGCGGCATCGGCGACCGCCTCGCCAATGTCGGCCAGGCGCCGACGCTGTCGCCGGTCGATGATCCGACCGCCGCCAAGGGCTACAAGCCGGTGCAGATGCCGATGCCGGCGATGGAGCACGCTTCCTATGCGCCGAACTCGCTTTGGCGCACCGGATCGCGCGCCTTCTTCAAGGATCAGCGCGCCCGCAATGTCGGCGATCTCGTCACCGTCAAGGTCAAGGTGACCGACAAGGCCCAGCTCAACAACACGACGAAGCGCAGCCGCAAGAACGGCGAGGATTTCGGCGCCGACAACACCTTCGGCTTCGAGAACAAGCTCGACAAGTTCCTGCCGGACGGGGCCAAGTCGTCCTCGCTGCTGAAGCTGGATTCGGAAGGGTCGAGCGAGGGCGCCGGCTCGGTGAACCGTTCCGAGACCCTGGCGACCAATGTCGCGGCGGTCGTCACGCAGAACCTGCCCAACGGCAACCTCGTGATCGAGGGCAAGCAGGAGATCCGCGTCAACTTCGAGATCCGCGAGCTGATCGTCGCGGGCGTGATCCGGCCCGAGGACATCGAATCGGACAACACGATCGAGTCGACCAAGATCGCCCAGGCACGCATCGCATATGGCGGCCGCGGCCAGATCACCGATGTCCAGCAGCCGCGCTACGGCCAGCAGGTCATGGATATCCTGCTGCCCTTCTAACCCCTTTTCCGGAACCCGGACGGCGCGGAACGCTCCCCCTTGTCTCCGCGCCGGTTCGGCCGGCGGTCTCTCCCGAGCCGCCGACAGCCCCGGCCGCCCGCCACGCTCCCCAAGCCGACAAGCAGGCGGCCCGAAGCCCCGCGTTCTCCCGACGCGGGGCTTTTCCATCGAACGATAAAGATGCTCTCGCCGCACCGCTCCTCATTGTTGAGGGCCGGCGCCCGCATTGTCTGATCGCGCCTTGAGCGCACGCAGTTTCAGGACAAGCTCATGGGCTTCTTCGATGTCGATGTCGGCCTTCCGAGCAACATCGCGCAACTGTGTGGAAAGCGCCTGTTCGCCGAGAAGCTCCGCCAGCGCGATCCGCAGGACGACGAACCGAGCTCGCTCTCGCCAGTCCAGGCTTTCATCCGCAAGGGCCAAGCCGCGATCGACCGTGCCCGCAGCGCCGGCAAAATCTAACGCGTCCATCTGCGCGTCTGCGAGAGCCTCGATGACGCGAAGACTGTCCGGATCGATCCGACCGCCATGTTCGATGACCTTCCCCGCCCATCTCGGCTTGTTCGCCGCCCGGAGAAGCTCGGCCAAGCCTATGAGCAGATCGATATCGGTCCGGTCAGCGCGCAGGCCCTCGGCGAGAGCCCTCAGCGCTTCCCTGCGCCGGCCAAGCTGAAACAACGCCCAACCCTTGGCCGCGTAACGTGTCGATGTCGGCCCATGAGCTGCGATTGCCTCTTCCGCGTCCTCGAGTTGCCCGCGGTAGATGTCCTCGATCTCACGCGCGTCGCGGGTCGCTTTCTCGCCTGCCACGCGGTACCCGCGGTCGAGCAGCCCGTGATCGGGGTCGTCGACCGGCGGTATGTCGTTTGGAAAATGGCGACGGATCAGCATTCGAATGGCGAGGTTCCAAAGCTCGCCATAGAGGGGATCTTCCGATGGCTCGGGCCAAAGACCCCGCCGGAAAACGGGCGCAGCACGTCTCGGCCCATGCTGGAAGAAGAAGGCCTGGCAGTCTGCACGTGAACGAAGGTTTTCGACTCCTACGATGGTCTGCTTGATCGCCGAGGACGGAATAATGAGCGGCAAAGCGTTGATGGGTCCCTGCTCATCTGATCCCCCGTCAAACCGGAGAGACACGCCGCCATAGGCGCGCGCCATTTCCTGGCGTGTGTTGATGAGGCTGTAGTCCTTCGGGACCAGGGAATTCCAGAAGATCGCGGGACGTATGAATCCGCCTCGCTGGGCGGCGAAGCGGGTTCGTCCCCAATCCAGTGCGTCTATCGTGCGGGCGAGTTGGCTTGTCGCGGCTTGGCCCGGCCGTGCAAGGTCGGCCTGTCGCGCGTCGATCGCTTCTTCGAGGTCCTGCCAACTCGTCGCGAACGATATCGCGGATACGACTTTCTCCTCCCCCTCTTGGAAGCCGAACCATCGATCACGATCGAAAATGCGGTCCATTTCGGTTTTCTTGACGAAGAAGTCGAAGAAGCCTGCGTCGGACTTTCCGCGCTCGAAAAGGTCATCGAGATTCGAGAGCGTGAATGGAAACCGCAACCGCCGCCCCGCGCTGGAGTCGAAACGGTAGATCACACCGATACCATCTTCCACGTGAGTGTAGCTCGGGTACCGACGTGTCGCGAAGAAGCTCGCGATATCGATGCTTTCAGTAACGTCGAGAGACTCGGAGGTGAGGCCATATTGCTGGGCGATGATATTGCCGAGGCCAATGCCGGCTATGCCGATAACGCGATTCAGCATCTCGAGCCGGGCTGCGGCCTGTGGAGCAAAATTGCCGAGCCGGCCCGCATCGATCTTGGCGATGGGCGAAGCGTCCGAGAGATCGGCCACCAGAGGCCGAAAAATGGACGGCACCATGACGGGGTAGTCCTTCGTCTGCCCTCTATACAGATGTTCGGGCCGGTGCTGACCCGCCAGCCATTTCGTGAGGACGCCGATGTTCTCTGCCGGTGCGTCGAGGTCGAACATGCCGTTGGCCCCTGCAATCCGGCAGTCTGGACTGACTTCCGATGTGCAACCCAGAGTTTTATGGACGGGTCGTCGGTTTCTCAAGAGCGGCGGATTCGGAGCCTGGAAAGCGGAGCCGCGAGAAGAAAGCGGATTGACGCCAAGGGAGGCAAAGCCGGAAGAGGAAAATCTAGTAGGAGCCGCCGCGCTTCCCTAAGAGAATACCGCTGAAAGCAGCGCCACTGCCGCGCAAGGCGGCGCTGTCTTACGCGCCGCATCCTAGCTCGAACGAGGTCGCGCTCGCATTCGAGCATTTCATGGCATGTCTTCGTCAGGCGATGGACGCGTGGTCTGGGGATAGCCGGCCGTCGTGCCCGAACGAGAACGGCTGTTCTCGGGAAAAGACGGGGGGTGAGGCGAAGCTCATGCCTCTCCTACAAAAAACCCCACGACTTAAGGCGTGGGGCTTTCCGGATAGCGGCCGGCCGGTGCGCTTCAATCGTCGCGGAAGACGCGCTCGTTGCGCTCGTGGCGCTCCTGCGCTTCCAGCGAGAGCGTGGCGATCGGACGGGCTTCCAGGCGCTTCAGCGAGATCGGCTCGCCGGTCTCCTCGCAATAGCCGTAGGAATTGTCATCGATCCGGGCGATGGCGGCTTCGATCTTGGCAATGAGCTTGCGCTGGCGGTCGCGGGCGCGCAGCTCAATGGCGCGGTCGGTCTCGGACGAAGCCCTGTCGGCGATGTCGGGGTGATTCTCACTCTCGCTCTGGAGCGTGACGAGGGTCTCCTTCGCTTCCTTCAGGATCTCATCCTTCCAGGCGAGGAGCTTGCCGCGGAAATACTCGCGTTGACGATCGTTCATGAACGGCTCGTCATCGCTCGGTTTATAATCCGCATCGAGGATGATCTGCTTCGACATGGGCGCGCTCTCTGAGTTGTCCGCTCACGCGCCCCTCGGCTTTGCCGCGGGAGGGTGAGCCGATTTCGCGTCCTTATAGCGATCCGTTTCAAGCGGAACAATCGCTTCCGACATGACTTCAACCGCTTCGTGATTTCGGCCGGCAAAAGGGCGGTTCCAGCCCGATTTCAAGCCGGATAAGCCTCAATCCAGCGTCTGGATGGCGCGGGCGATATCCGCCTCGACCAGCCGGGCGATCGGCTGGCGGTAATGCGTGTGATCGAAGAAGAGATTCGGGTCGTGCAATTCAGGCCTGTCGGTGCGCCAGTCGACGAGCGCCGTGCGCGGCCGGCGTGCCGCCAGATCGGCAAAAGCTGTGCGGCAGGCGGCATCGGCCGCAGCATCGCGCGCGCCGGGCTGAGGCAGCGCCGTGGCATAGGCGGGTGGCCGCACCAGAATCAGCGCGGTCTCGGCCGATGCGGTGCTCATGAGCTTTTCCAGCGCGGCTGCGGCCGGAAAGGGGCCGTCGATATTGCCGCCGCCGGTTTCCTGGCGCTTTTCGAGCCGGGCGCGAATCTCGGGGTTGGTGTCGTAGCCCAGCGCGCGGTAGTTCGCCTCGTAATCCCAGTATCCGTCGGGCGGGGCGCGTTCGGCCTTGCGCGAGGTCAGATAGGTGATCCGGCGCGAGAGTTCCTCGAGCAGATCGAAGCGCATCAAGCCGCCGACATAGTCCGGCAGGCCGCGGCTCAGCAGCCAGAACGGGAAGGGCTTCTCATTGGGCAGGGCGGGATTCGCGGTGCACCAGTAATTGTCGATGCCGATCACGAGCGCCTTCGCCGCGGGGGCACGATGGTGACGCAGGAACCAGTCGGCTGTCGCCAGAACCTCCTTCGGCGTCGTGGCGGGCGCAATCAGCGAGACGAAGGGGATGCCGGTTCGCATACGCAACTCATCCGGCGAGATGAGCTGGATATGCGAGTTGCCGAAGATCGCGCCGGTGAATTGCGGATCGCGGCCACGGCTGGCGAGAGCCGTGCGCGGACCTTGCGGGCGCACGCCTTCCTTCAGTTTGAGCGGCGTGCGGCCGGAATCATAAGGGTCGAGCAGGAAGGCGACCGCCAGGAACGCGACCGAAAACAGCGCTGCCGCCACGAGCAGCGTCGCGATGAAGCTCGTCCACCTCGCCGCCTGAGCGGGCGCGCCGGCCGGCTCAGAACTGGAAGTAGATGAACTCATAATTGGCGTCTTCGCCGATCTTCAGCAGGATGATGACGAACAGGAGCCCCGCCAGAATGGCGAGCCAGCGCGCCGGCGGCAGCTTGTGGACGAGGTTCCAGGCGGTGGGGCCGATGATGGCGAAGGCAGCGGCCGGAACGAGGGCGCGCCATTTGAAGCCCGTCCCTGTCGGGGCGAGGCCGATCAGGCCCTTGTAGATGGTGAGCGCGGCCTCGAAATTCGCAGCGCGAAACAGCACCCAGCAGAACATCACGAAGACGAAGGTCAGAAGCCAGCCAAGCAGGGCGGGCATCGGCAGCCCGGCCCGGCGCCAGAACAGGGCGACGATCAGCGCGAGCCCATGCGCCACGCCCCAGGCGACGAATGTCAGGCCCGCGCCATGCCAGAGGCCGCCGAGGGCCATGGTGGCGAAGAGCGCCCAGATCTGCGTCGGCAGGCCGCTGCGCGAGCCGCCTAGCGGGATGTAGAGATAGTCGCGCAGGAAGCGCGACAGCGTCATGTGCCAGCGCCGCCAGAAATCCTGGATGCTGGGCGAGCGATAGGGCGCCTCGAAGTTCTGCGGCAGGACGATGCCGAAGAGCAAAGCGAGACCGAGCGCCATGTCGGTGTAGCCGGAGAAGTCGAAATAAATCTGGAAGGTGAAGGCGAGCGTTCCCTGCCAGGCCTCGGCCATGCTGACGACCTTTCCCGCTGCCGCCGCGGCGAAGACCGGGTTGGCGTATTCGGCCAGCGGGTCGCCGATCAGCACCTTCTTGGCCAAGCCGAAGGTCAGCAGCATCAGGCCGCGTGCGATTCGCTCGGCAGCATCGGGGCGCTGATAGGGCCGCTCGTCGAGCTGGTGCATGATCTCTCGCCAGCGCACGAGCGGGCCGGCGAGCACCTGCGGGAAGAAGGCGATGTAGAGGGCATAGCGGACGATATCGTAGCGCGGCGCCTGCCCACGCCTGAGATCCGTCAGGTACATGATGTGGTGGAAGGTGAAGAAGGAGATGCCGAGCGGCAGCGCGATATCGAATTTCGGCGCCGGCAATCCGGGAATCATTCCAGCGAGATCGGCGAAGAAGTTGAAGTACTTGAACACTGCGAGGACGGCGAGGTTCAGCACGATCGCCAGTGTGATCAGCCCGCTCGACTTGGTCTTCTGAAAGGCCTCAGCGATCAGCCAGTTCAGCCCGATGGAGAGAGCGAGCAACGGCAGGAAGCGCCAGTCCCAATAGCCGTAGAAGGCGAAGGACAGCACGACGAGAACCGGCAGCCGCCAGCGCGGCGCGAAGCGCTCGGCCAGCCAGTGCAGCGCGAGCGCCAGCGGCAAAAAGGCAAGCAGGAAAGCGAAGGAGTTGAACAGCATCCGGGCAGGGCAGATCAGAGGATGGCTGCCGCCTTAGACCATTATCCGGTGCGAGTCATGCCCGAGGGCAATGCGCCCGGGCGTCATTCTCGGGCGGAGCGAAGCGCAGACCCGAGAATCTCATGCCGAAAGAGGCTCTGGCATGAGATGCTCTGGTCAGGCTCGAGCATGACGCGCCCTGTGATTTTACAGCGGAATGTTGTCGTGCTTGCGCCAGGGCCGCTCGACGTTCTTGGTCCTGAGCATGGCGAGCGCGCGGGCAACGCGGCGTCGCGTCGAGTGCGGCATGATGACCTCGTCGACATAGCCGCGCTCGGCCGCGACGAAGGGGGACATGAAGCGGTCCTCATATTCCTTGGTCTGGCGCGCGATGGTCTCGGCGTCGCCGCCGCGGAAGATGATCTCGACCGCGCCCTTGGCGCCCATCACCGCGATCTGGGCCGTCGGCCAGGCGTAGTTGACGTCGGCGCCGATATGCTTGGAGGCCATCACGTCATAGGCGCCGCCGAAGGCCTTGCGGGTGATGATCGTCACCAGCGGCACGGTGCATTCCGAGTAGGCGTAGAGCAGCTTGGCGCCATGCTTGATCAGCCCCCCATATTCCTGCGCCGTGCCCGGCAGGAAGCCGGGAACGTCGACGAAGGTGACGATCGGGATTTCGAAAGCGTCGCAATAGCGCACGAAGCGTGCGGCCTTGCGCGAGGCGTCGGAGTCGAGCACGCCGGCCAGCACCATCGGCTGGTTGGCGACGATGCCGACGGTGCGGCCCTCGATGCGCGCGAAGCCGGTGACGATGTTCTTGGCGTAGGCTTCCTGGATCTCGAAGAAGTCGCCCTCGTCGACGGTCTTCTGGATGAGCTCCTTGATATCGTAGGGCTTGTTAGGGTTGTCCGGGACGAGCGTGTCGAGGCTCATGTCGACGCGATCGGGCACGTCGAATGACGGCCATTCCGGCACCCCGACGGTGTTGTTGGCCGGCAGGAAGTCGATCAGGCGGCGCACCTGCAGCAGCGCCTCCACATCGTTCTCGAAGGAGCCGTCGGCAACCGAGGATTTGGAGGTGTGGACCTTTGCACCGCCAAGCTCTTCGGAGGTGACGGTCTCGTTGGTGACGGTCTTCACCACCTCCGGGCCGGTCACGAACATGTAGCTGGTGTCGCGGACCATGAAGATGAAGTCGGTCATCGCCGGCGAATAGACGTCGCCGCCGGCGCAGGGCCCCATGATGACGGAGATCTGCGGGATGACGCCCGAGGCCTGGACGTTGCGCTTGAAGACCTCGCCATAGCCGCCGAGCGCCGCGACGCCTTCCTGGATGCGGGCGCCGCCGGCATCGAACAGGCCGACGATCGGGGCGCGCATCTTCAGCGCCATGTCCTGGATCTTGGTGATCTTCTGGGCATGCGTCTCGGAGAGCGAGCCGCCGAAGACGGTGAAGTCCTTGGAGAAGACGAAGACGGTGCGGCCATTGACCGTGCCCCAGCCGGTGACGACACCATCGCCGGGTATCTTTTCGCCCTTCTCCATCCCGAAGTCGACGCAGCGATGCTGCACGAACATGTCGAACTCCTCGAAGGAGTCCTTGTCGAGCAGAAGCTCGATGCGTTCGCGAGCCGTCAGCTTGCCGCGCTTGTGCTGCGCGTCGATCCGCCGTTCGCCGCCTCCCGATCGCGCGCCGGCGCGACGGTCTTCGAGCTGTTCGAGGATGTCCTTCATGGCGGCAAGCTCCGGGCGGAAATCGCGTCTCGAAGCCGGCTTAAGCGGCGCGACCGCCAGAGTCCATTACGACATTTGCTCAAGCGCGGAGCGGCATCATGCCGATCGCTCCGCCGGGTTACCCAGTTCGGTGTTCAGACGGACGGCTTCCGTCACCAGAGCGGCTATGGTGTCTGGCGCGATCGAATCGCCTTCGTGCAGCTCCCAGGTCGCCATCTCGTATTTGCCGCCGGGTTTCAGCTGTGGCGCGATCTGTTGCAGACGCTTGCCGCGCCAGAAGCCGAAGAGCACGCGCTTCGCCTCGGCGCGGATCAGCAGGACGGGGCCGTTGGCGAAATAGACCAGATGGGTCCATTTGATGCGCTCTTCGACCGGGGCCGCGGCCAGTACGCCTTGCCGCAGATGCTCGACGAGGGCGCGCTGCCAGCCCGCCAGCGCGGCGACATATCCGTCGGGTGAGGTTGCGGCCGGACCCATTGCCATGTGGCCACCTCTCAATTTTCCATCAGGGCGATCGAACGACGATCCGACCCCTGCCTGTTCGAAAGCTCAACCCTTCGTCAGCAACAGCACTGCGGCATCGAATTCGCGCCGGCGGATCGCGCGGCGCTCGGCCGCTTCCCCGTCCTGGCCCCAGACCGAGATCTGATAATCCTCGTCGAGATGCGCCGCCTGCCAGGCAGCCTCGGCATCGATCAGCCCGTTCGCGAGAGCGAGCAGAACGATGGTCGAGCCGGTCAGGGTCATGACATTGTGGGCGCCGGCCAGAGCGACGGGCGTCGGGATCTTCTCGACCTGCCGGGCAACGCCAGCGAGCGTCTCGGCCGGTTGCTCGGCGAAGACGACGCCTTCGGCAAGGATGAAGCGCCCGCCGATCAGCGCCTCGACGCCCTTCACGATGGGCTGCCAGACTTCATCCTGCCGCGTCACGAGCGCCTCTGGCTCACCGGCGCGATAGCAGAGCGCATCGGATGCGGAGTAGCGCACGATCTCCGCCCGAACGGCTTCCTGCTGATCCTCGACACCGTCCAGCGCCGAGTTGACGAGGCGCGTCAGAGGCATCCGGGCCGGGTCGATCCGCTCGATCTGCTGCTCCCACTCGGCTGCGAGGGCCTCGGCGACAGCGCGGGAGCCGACAGCCAGCGGCTTGCGGGCCGGCGTGCGGGCGGTTCTGCCGTCGAGCGCGACATGGAACAGGCCGTCGCGCTCGAGCACGCCGGCTTCCTTGTAGAAGCGCGCGGGCAGGGGGTTGCGCATGGCCTGCTGGGCGGCCGCCACGGGATCCGGCTGGCTGGCGCCGGGCGAACCGAAGCGGGCGAGGAAATCGTCTGTGGACATGGCCTCGCCATAGCGCATTCGCGCCGGGCTTGAAACCGGCCGCTTCAGGCGGCGCGGACGCGTCCGAGGAACTGCGCCACCTCGGCGTCGAGATGCGACGACTGCAGGGAGAGCTGGTCGGCGGAGTCGGCGATGTGGCTGGCGGCTTCGTCGGTCTCGGCGGCGACACGGCTGACGATGTCGATGTTGCCGGCAGCGGCGATCGTCTCGTCGGCCGCCTGGTTGCGGGAGCAGGCTTGCGATTTCGTAACCTCGACAAGCTCTGTGAGCCGGATTGCTCGCGATGGTTGTAGTCTCTCAGCTGCGGAACCGATCCTGCCATGCCGGCTTGGCGCCCGGAAAGGGCAGGGCCGTCGCCGCATGCACGCCGCGAGCGATTGCACGCGCCAGGACATCGGCCGCGGTGGTGCAGAGCTCGGTCAGGGCAAAGGCATCAGATGGCGCGCCGCTGTAGCCGGTTGCCGCTGCGAAGACGATGTCGCCGTCGAGCGGGGCGTGGGCCGGGCGAAGGGCGCGGGCGAGGCCGTCATGGGCAGCGAGGGCGAGGCGGCGCGCCTGTGCCTTGGTCAACACCGCGTCGGTGGCCACCAGCGCGATCGTCGTGTTCTGCCCGGTGCCGCCCTTGAAGCGCAGGGCCGTGTCGGCCGGAGTGATCGTCGCCGGCCAGCCAAGCCCGCCGAATTCATCGCCGCGTTCGTAAGGAGCCGCCCAGAAATGCGGGCCGTCGCCAATCGTGGCGGTGCCGACGGCGTTGACGGCAACGAGGGCGCCGACGATCTGCCCGGTTGCGGCGCGGGCGCTGGCCGAGCCGATGCCGCCCTTCAGATTGGCGGTCGCGGCGCCAAAGCCGGCGCCTGCGGTGCCCAGTGCGAAGGTGGTGGAGGCCTCCGCGGCTGCGCGCGCGCCCAGCGCACGATAGGGCGTTTCGCCTTCGCCGCGCGCCCAGCGCTTCTCGCCGCCATTGGCGAGGTCGAACAGGATGGCTTGCGGCACGATCGGGATGCGCAAGGCGCCGACCGGAAAGCCCCGCCCTTCGCGCGCCAGCCAGCTCATGACGCCGTCGGCGGCGCCCAGCCCCCAGGCCGATCCGCCGGAAAGCACGATCGCGTCGACATGCTCGACCGTCATCTCGGGAAGGAGGAGCGCCGTGTCGCGGGTGCCCGGTGCGCCGCCGAGCACGGCGGCGGAAGCGATCGTCGGGCGTTCGAATATGGCTGCGGTCACGCCGGTCGCTGCCGTTGCGTCATCTGCATGGCCGACGAGGACGCCGCGGACATCGGTGATGAGGTTATGCATGGGACGTCCGATGGCGAACCGAATCGCGCGGCGCGCGTTGTCGTCACATTACGATCTTTTCATCTTCGGGCCATTGCCGGGTCAGACAGCGGGGGGCAGGCTGACCCCATCGCCAATCGGCCTCGAGACCCGCTGAGCGACATACCGACTGGACTGCCTCAAGGGAGATTCCCATGAAACCCATCGCTCTCATCGCCGCGTCGTCGATCGCGATGTTGGCCGGCACCTTCGCCCTGGCACAGCCGCAACCGGTCCCGCCGGCTGGCGGCGACCAGAAACAGGAGCGCTCGGAGACCCGCGAGCAGCGCCGGACCGAATGGCGCGAGCGCCGCGCCGAGCGCGCCAAGGCGCGTCTCGACGAGCGACTGGCTAGGGTTCGCACGGACCTCAAGCTCAAGCCCGAGCAGACGGCAGCTTTCGACAAGGTCGAGGCGCTCGTCAAACAGCGCAGCGAGCAGCGTGTCCAGCAATGGACGGCGATGCGGGAGGAGCGCGAGAAGCTGCGCCATGCCGATCTGATGGAGCGGCTCGACGCAGCCGCCGCCCGGCAGAGCGAGCGCGCGGCCCGATCGAAGGAGCTGGCCAATGCGGTTCGCCCGCTCTGGACCACGCTTAGCGACGAGCAGAAGACGGTGCTGCGCCGTTCGGTGCGCGAAGCCATGGCGGAAGGACAGGAGCGCTTCCGCGAGATGCGCGCCTGGCGCGGCGGCGGGCAGCATGACGAGGATGATCGCGGGCCGCGCCGCTGGCGCGACCGGGACGACCGTCGCGACCGGGGCGGCTCCGACGACGACGAGTAAACCCCGCCGGTATTCGGCGATCGATCCCGAACCCTGACGACATCACGCCCCCGGCTCGCCCCGGGGGCGTATCTTCATGCGATCGCCGCTGCCTGCCATGAAGCTGCAGCCGTATGTTTATCCAGGCCGTCCAGCTTACGCCGTTCCTGACGAGAGCGAGATTATCGCCCAGCTCATGAGCAAGGCGGCCCATCGCAAGGAATCCGACCGGATCGTCTCCAGGCTGGCGCGCCTGATGTCGGTGAGCGGCGCCACCTGGGAGAGCAGCGTCAGCACTGACCGGGCGGGCCACTGCCTTTCCGAGCAGATGCGATGCCGCTATTCGAGGGCTTCCAGTGGCTCAGCCGCCGACCGTGTCAGTCACGCATTTCTTGGTGAAGCTCGCCTTGGCCGCGCCGGCCAGCTTCCTGTCGGCCGCCTGCTTGTCGCAGGATGCGGTCGCGTCCTTCTGGCATTTGGTGAGGAAACTGGTCTTGGCTGCGCCGGCGAGCTTCTTGTCGGAAGCCTGGAGGTTGCAGCTCTGTGCCTGAGCAGCGCCCGCGGTGCAGCCCAGGACGAACGCGATGAGCAGGGCTCTCTTCATGCGAATCTCCTCTCGATGGGAGGACGACGCTACGGCATCCCACGCCGAAGGCAAACGTCGATCGTGAAGCTGCCTTGCTTTCGCCGGACTTGCTAACGCACGGATCTGAATGGGGTTTCCCGAATTCACCATATCCATTCAGGTTGGGTTCACAGGTCGCCATTTACGCTTTGTCAGCAAATGCGATGCGAGAGGTTAGCCATGAAGCAGACGTGGTTAGCATGGGCGATGCGAGCCTTCATCGGGTCCGTCTTTGTCGTGTGCCTCTTCGGGCCCTACGCGCTGTCGATCCTGATCGGTTGCGTCGGCGTGGGCTGTTATTTCTTCCGCGACGAGGTCGGCTCGCATCTCTAGGCGATGCGGTCTCATCGCGATCATCTGATCCGGCGCAGACGACAGGCCTTCACCCTTCCGCCCCTGTCATCCGAGCGCCAGATGCAGCCGGGGCCGCTTGGTGCCCGATCTCAGGGATGAACGACCGCCCGGCGCCTGAGCGTGCCTGTCCGGTTCGAGACATCATGGCCGCCGATACGGACACCGCCGCCGAACCGCACCTCGGCCCGAGCGACCGGTAGTGTCGCCAGGGAAGCGAGCAGCCCGACAACAAGGCTGGGCAGATATCCGCGCTCCGATCTCGGCATTCTGAACAAGATCCACGCTCGTGGTCTTCACCGGCATCGGGCAGTGAGGAAAGCCGCGCCTGTTGCTCAATAACAGGCGGCTGTCCCGCGTCGAACGCAGCAGGATCATGCGCAACAAAAAAGGGATGGCAGAAACCTGCCATCCCCCAAAACTTGCCTATGTGCGACCAGTAGGCCGCAGCCGGATCAGCGCGAGTAGAACTCGATGACCAGGTTCGGTTCCATCTGCACCGCGTAGGGCACGTCCGACAGGGTCGGGGTGCGGGTGAAGGTGGCCGAGGACTTGGTGTGGTCGGCGTCGATGTAATCAGGCACGTCGCGCTCGGCGAGGCCGGCGGACTCGATCACGATGGCGAGCTGCTTCGAGCTGTCCTTGACCGCGATCACGTCGCCCGGCTTCACCTGATAGGAAGCGATGTTGACGCGCTTGCCGTTCACGGTGATGTGGCCGTGGTTGACGAACTGGCGGGCGGCGAAGACGGTCGGCACGAACTTGGCGCGGTAGATCACCGCGTCGAGACGACGCTCCAGCAGGCCGACGAGGTTCTCGCCCGAGTCGCCCTTGAGGCGGATCGCCTCGGCGTAGTAGCGGCGGAACTGCTTCTCGGAGATCGAGCCGTAATAGCCCTTCAGCTTCTGCTTGGCGCGCAGCTGGGTGCCGAAGTCGGACGGCTTGCCCTTGCGGCGCTGGCCATGCTGGCCGGGGCCGTATTCACGACGGTTGACCGGGGACTTCGGACGGCCCCAGATGTTCTGACCGAGACGGCGGTCAATCTTGTACTTCGCCTCATGGCGCTTCGACATATCGCGTGTCCTCTATGGTTCGCGAGTTGAGGACCGCGCCCTCCTGTCCCCGTCTCCGGGGCGACAGATCCGACTCTGAAGTGAGTGGATCACGGGTGCGGAAAAAGCCACGCGGCCCCGTCAGGAGCCGCGCGACGGCGCTCTAGAACCATGCGCCGGCTGATTTGTCAAACGCGAATGGGTGCGGCGGCCGGTGCAGTGGCGTGCCGAGGGCTCAGTTTGCCAGCGGCACGGGCTCGATCGCGATGCGCGCCAGACCATAGCCGGCAAGCGCGATCCGCAGCGGGCCGCTCAGCCCGGCGCCCGATGTGAAGACGGCGGTTGCGTCCGGGCAGGGGCCCTCGGCAACGGGGCCGAGGAGATTAACGACGCGGCGCGCGATCGCCGGAGCGGGGTCGATCCATTCGACCGGCCAGGGCGCGAGCCGCTTCATCCGCTCCAGGACGAGCGGGTAGTGGGTGCAGGACAGCGTGACGACATCGGTACGGCGCCCGCCCGACTCCACGAAGCAGGGCGCGATCTCGGCGAGCAGGGCATCGTCATCGGCGGGTTCGCCCCGGAGTGCCTGTTCGGCCAGGCCGGCAAGCCGTGTAGAGCCGACGAGCGTGACATGGCATGCGCCGGCATAGGTCTCGATCAGCTCGCGTGTATAGACGCGGGCGACCGTGCCCGGCGTGGCGAGGACTGAGATCATGCCGCTCCGCGTCGCCGCCGCTGCGGGCTTGATCGCTGGCACCGTGCCGACGAAGGGGATGGCGAAGCGCGCCCGCAGCGCCGGCAGCACCAGCGTGGAGGCCGTGTTGCAGGCGATGACGACGAGATCGGGGTGATAGCGGGCGACGAGCCGCTCCATCACCGCGAGGATACGAGCGACGAGCTCATCCTCGCCGAGCCGGCCATAGGGAAAACCGGCATCGTCGGCAGCGTAGACGATATGCGCGCCGGGACAGGCCTGCGTCGTCCGCGACAGCACGGTGAGGCCGCCTAGCCCGGAATCGAAGACGAGGATGGTGGGTTGGGGGCGCGGGACCGCAAGGGGGCGGTATTCCGTTCCAGCGAGAAGATCGACCTGCATGTCAGCGCCGCGAGACGTCAAAATCCGACTCCGCCAGAGACCGGTTAAAGGAGAGTCAACGATGCCCTGCATTGGTGTCCTGAATTTAGTTGACTTGGTCCACTAAGTTGACTGATTCCGGCTGCGGAGGTGAGCCATGGACTCCAACGAAAACGCTGCCGTAGCGGCGATCCGCCGGTTCAATCGCTTTCATACCCGCTGGGTTGGCGCGCTCGGAAGCAGCCTGCACGGCTCCGGCGTGCCGCTGACCGAGGCACGCGTGCTCTATGAACTGGCGCAGCGCGACGACTGGCAGGCGGCGGAGATGGCGAAGGCGCTCGATCTCGATCCGGCCTATCTCTCGCGCATCCTGAAGCGCTTTGCGGCGCAGGGCTTGATCGAGCGCAGCCGATCATCGGCAGACGGGCGGGCGTGGCAGTTGCGGCTGACCGCGGAGGGCAGGGCGTTCTTCGCTGTGCTGGATGAGGCTTCCGATACGCAGGCACGAGCGATTCTGTCCCGGCTCGGCCCCTCGCAGCAGGTGAATCTGGTCGATGCGCTCGACGTGGCGCAGGGCCTTCTCTCATCCGAGCCGCAAGCCCGTTCAGGACCCGTCATCCGCGAGCATCGGGCTGGCGATATCGGCTGGGTGATTTCTGCCCATGGTCGGCTCTATGCCGAGGACTACGGCTGGGATCTGAGTTTCGAGGCACTCGTCGCAGAGATCGCGGCCAAGTTCCTGCGTGATTTCAAGCCGGGGCGCGAGCGCTGCTTCATCGCCGAGCTGGGTGGCGCGCCGGCCGGATCGGCCTTCGTCGTGCAGGAGGATGAGGCTACGGCCAAGCTCAGGCTCGTGCTGGTCGAGAGGCGGGCGCAGGGGCTGGGGCTCGGCAAGACGCTCGTGCGCGAGGCGATCGGCTTCGCCCGTGATGCGGGCTATACGCGCATGGTGCTCTGGACCAACGATATCCTCCATGCCGCGCGCGCGATCTATCTCGCGGAGGGCTTTCGGCTGGTGGCCGAGGAAACGCACCATTCCTTCGGCCAGCATCTGGTCGGGCAGAGTTGGGAACTGATCCTTTAGAGGGACGAAACCCTGTCGTCAGGCCTTGAGCCGCGCGAGCGCCGTTGCTGCAGCCCGGCCGGCCAGCGTGGCGCCGCCGACCGTCATGGCGCCGCCGCCCGCAGTCGCCTCGCCGGCAATGACGAGCCGGCCGCCGATGGGTTGGGCAAGCGCCTCCCGGGCGTTCTCGTGGCCGGGATCGCAGACGGAATAGGAGCCCCGCGAGAAGGGGTCGGTCCACCAGGCCGGAAAGGACACCGCCTTGACCGCCTTGCGGAAATCGGCGCCGACCATCGTCGCGAGCAGGTCGACGACATGGGCGCGCGCCTCCTGCGTGCCGGCTTCGGAGAGCTTGCGTGCATAGTCGCCGCCGCAATAGCCGATGACGATGTCCTTGCCGTCCGGGAACATGTCGAAATTCATCATGCGCTCGGGCGCTCCGGCCTCGAGCAGGCTCGCCCCCGGCGTGAGGCCGAAACGATCGCCCTCGACCCGAAACGCAATCTTGGTCAGCGCGCCCATATGCAGGCCCGTGAGAGCATCGCGGGTCGCGGCGGGCAATTCCGGGGTAAAGCGGATAGCGCCGGCCTTGAGGACGCCGACCGGCACGGTGACGATGCAGCCATTGGCGCGCAACTCGCCCGAGCGTGAAGTCACGGTGACAGAGGGGCCGTCCCAGCGAATCGCTTCGACGGGCTCGTTCAGCCGGATATCCAGGCCGGCGGCTGAGCGGGTGACGAGATCGCCGTAGCCGGAGGGAATGACGAGATCGTCGCCCGACCAGAGGCGTTGATAGTCGCGGGCCGAAATCCGGCTGGATTCCTCGCCGATCGAAAGCAGCAAGCCAGATGCCGCAACGGGAGCGCTGTCGGGCCCGAGGTCACCGAGCAGTTCCGCGATCGACATGTCGCGTGCCGCGAGATCGACAGTCTCAAGCCGTCGGTCGATCTGGTTGAAGGTATCGCGCCGGCGGCGACGATCGGCATCCGCCATGGGGCGTCCGTTGGCGAAGACACGGAAGCCACCGCCCCAGGACTCCTCCGCCGTCTCGATGCGGAGCTCGCGGGCGATCTGGACCCACGGATTGCGCTCCGCCCAATGGATGAACATCGCCCCGGCATCATAGGCCGGTCCAAGCGAATTATCGGTGAAGGCGCGCCCGCCGACGCGGCCGCGCGCCTCCAGAACGATCGGTTTGCGTCCCGCTGCGCGCAGCGCCTGGGCGGCCGCGATACCCGCCGCACCCGCGCCGACGATGACGATATCGGCATCCGTCGCAGCAGAGCTGCGGCCGGAGATGGCGAAAGCGGCGGCCATGGCGCTGCCTCCGGTCAGCAGCTTGCGGCGGGTCGTTCTGGTGTGGCGGGAATTCATGACAGGACAATGCGCGCTGTCGGCGACGTTGCAATGGCCGGAGCGGCGGCAGGCATGACTTCGGCGATCACGACCTCGGGAGCGATGCGTGATGTCGCCCGGAAGAAACGATGCAGTTCTACATTGGAATAGTTCTTTATTAGAACGCCTCTATTGTTTTGCTGAATCTTTCTCGATAATTGACAGTATCCATTACGATCAATATCGGTCCATCGGCCTTATTCGAGCGTATAGGGCCTTCTTTTTACTCATTTTAAATTGCTGCGCAGGCTCAACCGCCGCGCGGCAAGGACGGGATACGGGCGATGGGGTATCTTTCCGGTCGGCTTCGCGGCGGCGTGGCGCTTGGAAGCCTGGCATTGGTGCTTCTGGCTTCATCCGCTGAGGCGCAGCAACGGACCCGCCAGGCGGCGCCAGCGCCGGTTTTGGTCGGCGATGCCCCGGTCGTGCTCGACCAGATCAATGTGCAGGGCGAGGGCGTGCCCGGCGGCGCGCTGCTGAGCGGCCCCACGACGACGCGCACGACACGCCAGGAACTGGACCGCGAGCAGATCCAGAGCCTGACGGACCTCTCGAACCGCGTCGAAGCCGGCATCACCTTCAACCGCCAGACCAATTCGCTCAACATCCGCGGCCTTGACGGCGCGCGCGTGCTGACGACGATCGACGGCATCCGCCAGCCCTTCATCATCGATACTCGCGTCAATCGTGGCGCGCAGAACGCCTTCGATTTCGATTCGCTGTCGACGCTCGACCTGCTACGCGGCGGCAGCGGCGCCAGCACGCTGGGCAGCGGCGCGCTCGGTGGCGCGCTGGCAGTGCGCACGCTCGATCCCGAGGACCTGCTCCGCAACGGGCGTTCCTATGGCGCGCTGGCCAAGACCGGCTACGACAGCACGGACCGGGCGTGGTTCGGTAGTGCGGCGGCTGCGGCCAAGATGGGCAACACCTCCGTCCTGCTGCAGGGCGGCTTCCGCGACGGACATGAGATCGACAACAAGGGCACCAACAAGTCGATCGGTGCAGCGCGCACGGCTCCCAACCCGTCCGATTTCAACCAGTACAATTTCCTCGCCAAGCTCTACCAGCAGGTCGGGGATCACCGCTTCGGCATTCAGGGCGAGCTCTTCAAGCGCGCCGACCGGGTGCAGACCCGCACCAGCACGGTGTCGCTGACCGGCAACTTCCGCCCCGGCTCCTACCAGACCGGCGAGGATGTCGAGCGCAACCGCGTTTCGCTGACCTATGACTACAAGGTGCCCGGGTCGTTCTTCGACGAGGCCCATGCCGTTGCCTACTGGCAGCGCCTCAAGCGCAACGATCTCGTCAATGCCTGGCGCTACACCACCATCATCGGGCCGCATGTGCGAGACAACGAGAACGATGAGAACGCCTACGGCTTCAACGGCCATGTCATCAAGAATTTCCAGACCGGCGCGCTGTCGCATCGCCTGTTGGTCGGCACCGAACTGCGCATGTCGACGCTCGAGCAGTTCTCCTCGGGCGTTGACAACTGCCCAGCCAAGCCCCCCTCGGGCCTCTATACCGGCGCTTTCACGACCTGCAACAACCTGCACACCAATCAGGCCGACCAGCCGAAGGTCGATGGCAAGCTTGTCGGCATCTATGCGCATGACGAGATCGGCATGCTCGACAATCGACTGCGCATCACGCCCGGCGTCCGGTTCGACTGGTACGAGGAAGTGCCGCAGAACACGCCGGCCTTCTTCGCCGGCGGCTCGCGTCCGACCGCTCTGCCGCCGTCGTCCAGCGATACCGGCTGGTCGCCGCGCGTTCGCCTCGAATACGACATCCTCAAGAACGCGCCCGGGGTGAGGGACGTTACCTTCTTCGCGCAGTGGGCGAAGACCTTCCGTGCGCCGACGGCCAATGAGCTATATGGCCGCTTCGGCGGGCCGGGCACCTATCTGCGCAGGGGCAATCCGGATCTGCGTCCGGAGGAGGGCAACGGCATCGATGTCGGCGTCCGCCTCGGCGACAAGCAGCTCGGCGGGTCGATCACGTACTTCTACACGAAGTATCACAACTTCATCGAGCAGCTTCAGGTCGAGCCGCTGAGCGCGCTCTACCCACAGGGTGGCGTCGTCAGCTTCCGCAACATTCCCCGCGCCGAGATCCAGGGCGTGGAGATCAACGGCCAGTACGCCTTCGCGCAGAATTGGCTGGTGCGTGGCTCCTTCGCCTATACGCGCGGCGTGAACAAGACCGACAACACCTTCCTGAACTCAATTCCGCCGGTGCAGGGCATTGTCGCGATTGCCTACGGCACGGATTACTGGGGCGCCGAAGTCTCGACCAAACTCGCCGGCAAGCGTGACGACGTCGCGGCGACGACGGGTAGCGCTCAGGGCTTCCGGGCACCGGGCTACGCGATCTTCAACGCCTCGGCCTGGTGGCGCCCGATGCCGCAGATCGCGGACCTTGAATTGCAGATCGGCGTCTACAATATCTTCGATCGCAAGTACTTCGACGCGGTCAACGTCCCGACCGGGGTGCTGGCGCAGGCCCGCGACTATTACAGCGAGCCGGGCCGCACCGTGAAGGCGACGTTGAAGTATCAGTTCTGACCGGGCGTTTCGAGACCCCCCGGACCAGACAAGCCGGCCCTTCGGGGCCGGCTTTTTTATTCTTCTGACTGGTCCGGCGTCTCGGCCTGCCGCGCCAGGAGGCGCGCCTTCTTCGGCCCCTCGACCAGCGACTTGAAGACGCCGCGCAACGTCCGGGCCTCCTGCTCGGTCATGTCGAGCCGGTGCAGGATGTCGCGCAGATTGGCGGTCATGACCGGCTTCTTGCCGGCCGGGAAGAAGCCGCTGAGGTCGAGCTCGCCTTCGAGATAGTCGAACATCGAGAGGATCGTGGCGCGGCTCGCGGGCGGCGAGGGGTTGTTCTCGCGGAAGGGCGGTTCGCCCCCCGTCGTCTTGAACCACTCGTAGCCGTTCAACAGCACGGCCTGGGCGAGGTTGAGCGAGGCGAAGGCCGGGTTGACCGGGAAGGTCAGGATCGCATCGGCGAAGCTGATCTCCTCGTTGGTCAGGCCGATGCGCTCGCGCCCGAACAGGATGCCGACGCGCTCGCCGCCGCTGACACGCTCCGCGACCTCCGGCATCGCCTCGGCCGGCGTCAGCACGCGCTTCATCTGGCCGCGTTCGCGGGCGGTGGTGGCGAGCACGTAGTTGAGGTCGGCGATCGCCTCGGCCGCGCTGGCGAAGAGGCGGGCGTTCTCGAGGATGTGCGTCGCGCCGGAGGCCGCTGCCGTCGCGCCCTTCTTGAGGCCGCCACCGCTGGGCCAGCCGTCGCGCGGGGCGACGAGGCGCATCTCGGACAGGCCGAAATTCGCCATGGCGCGGGCGCACATGCCGATGTTCTCGGCAAGCTGCGGCTCGACCAGGATGACGATGGGGGCGGGGCCGTGGAGGGCCGGGCGGGTACGGTCGGTGCCGGAACCGGTCATGGGGAGGTCAGGTCTTGTCTTTGCGGTGAGGCTTACATCGCGCTCAGGACGGTCGGGCGCGATGGGCAGCTCATACGTCATGCTCGCCCTTGTGGCGAGCATGACGTCTTGAACCCCGCGCCTGACAAGAAAAGACGTGGATGGTCGGGACAAGCCCGACCATGACGACACTTGGTGTTCAGCCCGCCGCCTGCTCGACCGCGCGCAGCACCCGCAGCGTGTTGCCACCCGCGAGCTTGGCGAGATTCTCCTCCGACCAGCCGCGGCGGATCAGCTCGGCGATCGCTGAGGGGAAGGTCGTGGTGTCCTCGAGCCCGTCCGGATTGACCCAACCGAAGAAATCCGAGCCGATGCCGATGTGGTCGTGGCCGATGCGCTTGGCGAGATATTCGACATGGTCACAGTACTCGACCAGCGTCGCCTTCGGGCGCGGGCCGGTGTTGCGTGCGATCTCGGCTTCGACCTTCGCGTAGTCCATGCCATCGGGTGTCTTGCCGTATTGATCCTTGGCCGGACGGTGCCAGTCGCGCGAGGCCTGGCTGATGAAGTCCGGCACGAAGGTCGCCATGACCACGCCGCCATTGCCGGCGACGCGATCGAGCACGTCGTCGGGCACGTTGCGCGGATGGTCGCAGAGCGAGAAGGCGTTGGAGTGCGACCAGACCAGCGGAGCGCTTGAGACGTCGAGCGCGTCATGCATCACGCGGGGCGCGACATGGGCGAGATCGATGACCATGCCCAGCTTGTTCATCCGGCGCAGCACGTCCTTGCCGAACGCGGTCAGGCCGTTGTGGCGCGGGGCGTCGGTGGCGGAATCGCACCAGTCGGTGGTGTCGTTGTGGCAGAGCGTCATCAGCCGCACGCCGAGATCGTAATAGGCATCGAGCGCGTCGAGCTCGTTGTCGAGCGCCGTGCCGTTCTCGATGGTCATGAACAGCGCGATCCGGCCCTCGGCCTTGGCGGCTTCGACGTCCGCCGCGGACAGGCCGGGGCGGAAGACATCGGCATGGCGCTTGAGGATGTCGCGCATCAGCGCGATCTGGGCGAGCGCGAAACCTGCGGGCCGGGCCTGCTTCGGCGGCACATAGGCTGCGAAGAACTGGGCGGCCAGCTTGCCGGCCTGCATGCGCGGGATATCGGTGTCGCCCTCGGCATGGACCTTGTCGAGGCCATAGGCGGCGACGTCGCCCTTCGCCCTGGCATCCTTGCGGATGACATAAGGCAGGTCGTTATGGCCGTCGATCAGCGGCACCCGGTCCAGCAGCGCGAGCGCGGCGGCATAGGCATTGTCCTGGACGGGTGGTTTGGCGAGGGCCATGGCGAGGTCTCGGTCAAGAATCGGGAGCCGGATCGTGACAGGCCGGGCGCAGCGAGGCGAGGGGGCTCAGTGCAGACCGGCTATCCGCCGGGCGTCATGCTCGGGCTTGACCCGAGCATCTCGTGCAGGAGGGCGCTTTTTCCGTGAAGAGATTCTCGGGTCCGCGCAGGCGCGGCCCGAGAATGACGGCACTGGCTAAATGAACCGCGCGGGCGCAAACGGCGCCGGATCGACGAAGACCTTCTGGCCGCTCACCATCTCGGCGATCATGCGGCCGGTGACGGCGGCCAGCGTCAGGCCGTGATGGGCGTGGCCGAAGGAGAACCACAGGTTCTTGTGCTTCGGTGCCGGGCCGATGATCGGCATCATGTCCGGCGTGCAGGGGCGGCGGCCGAGCCAGGGCTCGGCGTCGAGGCGCTCGCCCAGCGGAAACAGCGCCTTGGCGATGGGCTCGGCGCGGGCGAGCTGAACCGGGGTCTTGGGCGCGTCGCGATCGGCGAACTCCGCGCCCGTGGTCAAGCGGATGCCCTGCTGCATCGGGGCCAGGAAATAGCCGCGCTCGGTGTCGAGCACCGGATGGTTGAGCACGGCGTTGCCCTGAGGCTTGTAGTGCATGTGGTAGCCGCGCTTCACCGCCAGCGGCAACCGGTAGCCGAGCTTGTTGGTCAGCATGTCGGCCCAGGGGCCGAGCGCGACGACGACGTCCTTCGCCTGTGCCTTGGTGCCATCGGCGAGGGTGACGTTCCATTCGGTGCCGTTCTGCACCAGCGTCGTCGCATCGCCGATGGCGAGCTTGCCGCCGAGCTTCTCGAAGAGCGCGACATAGGCCTTCGAGAGGCCCAGCGGATCGATGACGGTGGTCGGGTCGGTCCAGTGCAGGCCGCCGATTAGGCTGGAATGATCGAGATGCGGCTCCGCGGCCTTGAGCGCCGCCATGTCGAGCGCCCGATAGTTCAGGCCGAACTCCCGGTGCCAGCGGGCAGCCTCGGCAAGGCGCTCGTCGCGCTGCTGCTCGGTGCGGAAGACCTTCATCCAGCCGTTGCGGCGCAGGAGTTCGGTGGCGCCGGCTTCCTGCGCGAGCGCATCATGCTCGGTGACGCAATGCTCGATCAGCGTCGCGTATTTATGCGCGATCGCCTCATGGTGGGAGGCGCGCGAATGCATCCAGTAGGAGAACAGGAAGGGCGCGAGCTTCGGGATGGCCTGCCAATGATAATGCGCATCGATGGTGTTGTTCATCGCGTAGCGGATGAGCGCGCCGAAATCGTGCGGGAAGCCGTAGGGGTAGACGCCCTCGCGCTGGATCAGGCCGGCATTGCCGTAGCTGGTCTCCTCGCCAGGTCCCCGCCGGTCGACCAGCAGGGTCGAGCGCCC
This sequence comes from Allobosea sp. RIT-PG3_2, assembly GCF_057321085.1. Taxonomy (NCBI): domain Bacteria; kingdom Pseudomonadati; phylum Pseudomonadota; class Alphaproteobacteria; order Hyphomicrobiales; family Alloboseaceae; genus Allobosea; species Allobosea sp. RIT-PG3_2. The sequence goes on from NZ_JBXWCA010000006.1 coordinate 224,442, forward strand.
GGCCTTCTGCAGGTGAAGCGCGACCGAAATGCCGACGATCCCGGCGCCGAGTACGATCGTATCCACCTTCATGACTTGCTCCTGCCAACGCTTTTCCCTGCAAAAATACCGGTTTGCGGCGGCTTGTCAGCGGCGCGACCGTATTTTGCGTCGAATGGCCAAATCTTTCGCAAATTCTGCGCCAATTCGCTCCGGTCGATGATCTCAGGCAGTCTTTGGTCGATTCAGGCGCAATTTTATGCCGACGCAGAACCGCCCCGCTTGGCAGGCAGGTGACGCTTCATCCGCCATGGGCCAGTGTGCGGCTCTTTCACGAATGATTCCAGAGCCGTGCCGATGCGTCCTGCCGCCTTTCTCGCCGCCGCGCTCGCCTGGCTCGGGCGCTACGGTACCCAGGGGTTCGCGCTCTCGATCTTTCTCGGGCTCGCCCTGCCGCAATTCTCCGCCGCGGCCCGCCCGGTACTGCCCTTCACCATCTTCTGTTTCACCACGGTCGTATTCATGCGGGTCGACCTCGGCGTCACCGCCCGGCTGCTACGGCGCCCAGCCAAGCTCGCCGCGGCCTGCCTATGGCTCGTCACCGGGCCGGTGCTGATCATCGGCGGGGCTCTGCTCATTGTCGGGCGGGAAAATCTCGATCCGGGCATCGTGCTCGGGCTGGCGATCATGGGCGCGGCGCCGCCGATCATGTCGTCGCCGGCTGTCGCGATCCTCTACGGCTTCGAGCCGTCGCTGATCATCGCCAGCGTCATCGTCACCACGATCGTGAGTCCGATCGTCGCGCCGCTGCTGGTGGAACTGCTCGCGGGGGCCGCTGTGCCGCTCGACCGCTGGGTGCTGGCGCTCAGGCTGCTGATCTTCATCGGCGGCGGCATGGCCGTCGCCTTCGCGCTGCGGTCCTGGCTCGGCGTCGAGCGGATCAGGGCGATGAAGGCCAATCTCGATGGCTTCGGGGTGCTGATGTACTTCATCTTCGCCATCGCGGCGATGGATGGGGTGACGCGCGCCGCGCTCGACAATCCCCGGCTCGTCCTGTTCGTGCTGGCCTGCGTCTTCGCGGTCTCGGCGGCGGGGCTCCTGTCGGCATGGCTGGTGCTGCGGCGGCTGCCGGCGTCCGAACGCTTCATGATCGGCTATGGCACCGGGCAGCGGAACATGGGGCTGCTGGTCGCGGCGCTCGGCGCCGGCGTCTCGCCTACGACCTTTCTGTTCTTCGCGCTGGCGCAGTTCCCGATCTACCTGCTGCCCTGGCTGCTGGGCGGTGTCGCGGCCCGTATCCGGCGCCGGGAAGCTGCTGACGGGCGTTGACGCGGGGCCCTGCGAGGCTTTGGACGTCGCAGGAGAGCCGCGCCATGATCACACTCCATTCCGGGCCGCTGAGCCTGTTCTCGCGCAAGGTCGAGATCGCGTTGAAGGAAAAAGGCCTGTCCTTCCAGCGCATCATGGTGCCGTTCAACCAGACGACCGGGTACGACCCACGGCATCCCGAGGTGCTGGCGCTCAATCCGAAGCGGCAGGTGCCGGTGCTCAGCGATTGCGGGCTCGTGCTCTACGATTCAACGGTGATCAACGAGTATCTCGACGAAGCCTATCCCGAGCCGAAGCTGATGCCGGACTCACCCGTCGACCGGGCGCGCTGCCGTCTCGATGAGCTCTATGGCGACGAGATCATGTTCCAGGCGCTGAGGCCGCTGATGCACCGCACGGCGCCGCCATCGCCGGACCGCGACCGCCGCATCGCGCAAGAGGCCGATGCGCTGATCGCCGAGGAGGAGCTGCTGCGGCATTACGAGGTGCTGGAACAGAAGCTGGCGGGCCGCGAATTCTTCGGCGGCCGGCTCTCTTTGGCGGACATCGCCCTGTTCATGAGCGTGCTTTTCGTCCGCCGTCTTGGTGGCCCCTCGCTCGACGGCTTCGAGGCCTTGGCCGGATGGTTCGCGCGGCTGAAGCTACGCCCGGCCTTCGCGCAAGTCGTGGCGGAGATCGCGGAAGCCGATAGAAGGCTGTCCTTTCCGGTGAAATTGCGCTCCGCCTGATTGCCGCAGGCGTCCCGGGGCGCTAAACCCCCGGCCATGACGCGCTCCATCCGTATCGCTCCTTCGATCCTCTCGGCCGATTTCGCCAAGCTGGGCGAAGAGGTGCGCGCGATCGACGAGGCCGGCGCCGACTGGATCCATTGCGACGTGATGGACGGGCATTTCGTGCCCAACATCACTTTCGGCCCCGATGTGCTGAAGGCGATCCGCCCGCATACGAAAAAGTTCTTCGACGTGCATCTCATGATCGCGCCCGTCGACCCCTATGTCGAAGCCTTCGCCAAAGCGGGCGCAGACCTGATCTCCTTCCATGTCGAGGCGGGCCCGCATCCGCACCGCACGCTGCAGGCGATCAAGGCTCAGGGCAAGCAGGCCGGCATCGTGCTCAACCCCGGCACGCCGGCGAGCGCGGCCGAGGCACTGATCGGGGATGTCGATCTGATCCTGCTCATGACGGTCAATCCCGGCTTCGGCGGGCAGAGCTTCATCCGCTCGGTGGTCGAGAAGGTCGCTCAGGTGAAGGCGCTGATCGGCGACCGGCCGATCGCGCTGGAGATCGATGGCGGGGTGACGCCCGAGACCGCGCCGCTGGTCGCCAAGGCCGGCGCCGACACGCTGGTCGCCGGCTCCGCCGTCTTCAAGGGCGGGCCTTCGACTTATGCCGGCAATATCGAAGCGATCCGCAAGGCGGCGGAAGCCGCGCGCGGCGCGTGGGTTTGAATTGAAAGGGCTCCGTCATTCCGGGCGGAGCGAAGCGTAGACCCGGAATCCATCACAGGGCGCGATGCCTCTCGATGGATCCCGGATCGGCGCCGCTTCGCGGCTTGTCCGGGATGACGGCGCGCATTGTATGAAAGGCTTGCGATGATCCCGCGCTATTCCCGCCCCGAGATGGTCGCCATCTGGGAGCCGCAGACCCGCTTCCGCATCTGGTTCGAGATCGAGGCGCATGCGACCGACCGGCTGGCCGAGCTCGGCGTCGTGCCGAAGGAAGCTGCCGCGACGATCTGGGCCAAGGCCAGGGATGCCGTTTTCGATGTCGCGCGCATCGACGAGATCGAACGCGTCACCAAGCATGACGTCATCGCCTTCCTGACGCATCTGGCCGAGATCGTCGGACCGGAGGCGCGCTTCGTCCATCAGGGCATGACCTCGTCGGACATCCTCGACACCACGCTCTCGGTCCAGCTGGCGCGGGCCACCGATATCCTGATCGCCGATGTCGATGCGCTGCTCGCCGCGATCAGGCGCCGCGCCTTCGAGCACAAGCTGACCCCGACCATCGGCCGCTCGCATGGCATCCATGCCGAGCCGGTCACCTTCGGGCTGAAGCTCGCCCAGGCCTATGCCGAGTTTGATCGCTGCCGCGCCCGCCTCGTCGCGGCGCGGGCGGAGATCGCGACCTGCGCGATTTCGGGCGCTGTCGGCACCTTCGCCAATATCGATCCGAGCGTGGAGGAATACGTCGCCGCGAAGATGGGCCTGACCGTCGAGCCCGTCTCGACGCAGGTGATTCCGCGCGACCGGCATGCGATGTATTTCGCGACGCTCGGCGTCGTCGCTTCCTGCATCGAGCGCCTGGCGACCGAGATCCGACATCTGCAGCGCACCGAGGTCTACGAGGCCGAGGAGTATTTCTCGCCGGGCCAGAAGGGGTCCTCGGCGATGCCGCACAAGCGCAATCCCGTGCTGACCGAGAATCTGACCGGGCTATCGCGCCTCGTGCGCGGCATGGTCACGCCGGCGCTGGAGAACGTCGCCCTCTGGCACGAGCGCGACATCTCGCACTCGTCAGTCGAGCGTATGATCGGCCCCGATGCGACGGTGACGCTCGACTTCGCGCTGGCGCGGCTGACCGGCGTCGTCGACAAGCTGCTGGTCTATCCGCAGAACATGCGCAAGAACCTCGACCGGCTCGGCGGCCTGCACAATTCGCAGCGCGTGCTGCTCGCCTTGACGCAGGCCGGGGCCAGCCGCGAGGATTCCTATTCCATGGTCCAGCGCAACGCGATGCGCACCTGGGAGCACGGCGAGGACTTCCTGACCAATCTGCTCGCCGACAAGGACGTGGCGGAGAAGCTCGCAGCTTCCGAACTCAAGTCGATGTTCGACGAAGGCTATCACTTCAAGCATGTCGACACGATCTTCCGCCGGGTATTCGGCGAGAGCTGACGGGCTGGACTTCGGCGTCGGCGGGGCTATCTACGCCTGATGAAATCCTCCGACGTCGATATCCTGATCATTCCTGGCTGGTCGGGCTCCGGGCCCGACCACTGGCAAAGCCGCTGGGAAACCCGCCTGAAGACGGCGCGCCGCGTCGAGCAGGCGGACTGGCACAAGCCCTCCCGCCATCTCTGGGCTGACCGGATCGTCCAGGCCGTGCGCAGCGCAACCAGGCCGGTCGTGCTCGTCGCCCATTCGGCCGGCTGCAGTGCCGTCGCCTTTGCCGCGGAGCATCTGCATCCCGGTGAGGTCGCCGGTGCCTTCCTGGTCGCGCCGGCTTCGGAAAAGGCGAAGGGAGCGGTTCCGGGCATGGGGCCGGATTTCATCGCGCATCGCCGCCAGAAGCTGCCGTTCCCCTCGGTGTTGATCGCAAGCGCCACCGATCCCTATTGCACGTCGGACGAGGCTCGCGAATTGGCCGAAGCCTGGGGCTCGGAGTTTGTCGACGCTGGCGACAGCGGCCATCTCAACAGTGAGTCCGGGCATGGCCCCTGGCCGGACGGCCTGCTGCGTTTCGCGGGCTTTCTCAAGAGCTTGAGCGTGGTTCCGCAGAAACTGATTCAGTAAGACTGCTTCGACGTTTCTCGAATAGCCGCGAGATGCGCCGCCGGACCGGAGACCCTTCGCATGGATGCATTCTCTGATCCGCAAGCCGTCGCCAGCTATGCCGAAGGCCCTCCGCGCCAAGTTCCCGGCTTTGCCGATCTGCAGCGCATGGTCACGCTTCTCCTCGCGGAGCGGGCGCCGGATGACGCGCGGATCCTGGTGCTCGGCGCGGGCGGCGGCCTGGAGATCAAGGTGTTTGCCGAAGCCCGGCCCGGTTGGCGCTTCGACGGTGTCGATCCATCAGCCGAGATGCTGGATCTCGCGCGGCTGACGCTCGGACCGCTGGCTGCCCGCGCAGATTTGCATCATGGCCTGATCGACATCGCGCCCGAGGGGCCGTTCGATGGCGCGGCCTGCATCCTGACCCTGCACTTCGTCGAGCGCGAGGAGCGCCTGCGCACGCTTCGAGAGGTCCGCCGGCGCCTTAAGCCCGGTGCGCCCTTCGCCGTCGCGCATTTCAGTTTTCCGCAAGAAGAGGGTGATCGCGATCTCTGGCTGTCACGCTATGCCGCCTTCGCAGCCACTTCCGGCATCGACCCAACGCAGGCGCAGAAGGCGCGGTCCATGATCGGCGCGCGCCTGCCGATCCTGTCTCCCGAAGATGACGAGCAGCTTCTGCGCGAAGCGGGGTTCAGGGATGTCAGCCTGTTCTATGCGGGGTTCGCGTTCCGCGGCTGGGTGGCGTACGCCTGAGTGCCCGTTTTCCGTGGACGGGATCCACAGACCCGGCTTCCGTCCGTGTCATGAGTGCGCCAGACCGGGTCAGGCGCTGGAATCCTGCCGATCACGCATATGCTGCTCCGCGCCCTTCTGGTGCGCCAGCCACGGCTCCCGGCGGATGGTCCAGAGTTCATAGGCCGGCAGCAGCGCGCTGGGCGGCCCGTCCAGCGTGCCGAGCTTGATCTCGATCTCATCCGACTCGTCGTTCCAGCAGAACAGCGATGAGCCGCATTTCGGGCAGAAGCGATCGCCGCCCGCACGGCTCTGCCAGCAGCTGAGTTCGCCGGACAGGATCGCGCTGACCTTGGGCCAGATTCCGAAGAAGGAGAAGGCCGAGCCGGACTCCTTCCGGCAGTTCTCGCAATGGCAGATACCGACGCGGATGGGCTCGCCGTCGAGTTCGTAGCGGACCTGTCCGCAGTTGCAGCCACCGGACAGTTTCATCGTGATCTCGCGCATCCCGGGTTCTCGTCGTCTTGGGCGACAGACCAACGGCGCGTGGTCAGGGTCGGTTCCCCAGACGTTGCATGACGCCCGCTTGCGACCCCATGCGGTCATTCGTTGCCGCATTCGCGACGTCGCTGCTCACCATCGACAAGATACTGCGGCGCAGAATTGTCCAAGCACCGACTGATATGCTCGTTAGCAGCGTGCAAGGCCGCGAAGAAGAGCAGATAGCCGGAATAGGCAGCGACCAGACCGACCGCAGCTATGATGAGATATTTACGCCACCGCTGCATCTTGAGCCCCGGAACGCTCGACGCTTGGCGCGGCCAGCAAACAAAAACTATGCATGTCAAAGGTCCGCAAACCACCCGTCGCGGACGTATCAGCCTCTCCAGTTCGGTTCGCGTCGAGGGGACGCCAACCGAACTGGATCGATGACCATACGCGTGTCCTCGATCGTGACGCCGTGTTTTACGACGCTCCCCCGAGCGACGGATACAAATCCCCTATTGGCGTAAAATGCCACCGCGCCGTTTGCCGCCTTCACGCGAGTGATGCTGGAGCCCGAGGCTATGGCGTCCGATATGCAGGCTTCAAACAACTGCGAACCGACACCGCGCCCCTGGAAATCCGGATGTACGAAGAGGGCCAGAAGCTCGTCATCTTCCCATGAAGCAAACCCGATTATGCCCGAGACCGTCTCTGCGACGAAAAAGATCTCGCCGGATGTCGCAGCCTTCAGATATCCCTCGGGCGTCCGGCCCTGCATCCAAGCCGCGATCTGTTCAGGGGAATAGAGCGTCGACAACGTTTGAGTCAGGCACGCGCTGTGGATGTCGTGCACCGACCGCTCATCGCCGACGACCATCGACCTGATGCGAACGGCATCAACACCTACATCGCCACTTGTGTGTGCCACTTCGGCCTTCACCCCTAGCGGACATTCATCGCAGGCGCCGCGCCACCGTCGCCTATCTAAGAAAAACCCGCCCCGGACGGTCCGGAGCGGGCTCTTTCATATCAGGCCGTATCAGCCGTCGAGATCAGTTCTCGACATAGGTGATCTTGCCGTCGGCACCCTTCTTCCAGGTGTAGACGGTGTAGTCGGGGCGGGTGATGTCGCCCTTCTTGTCGAAGCCGATGTCGCCGATCACGGTCTTGACCGGCTGGCCGCCATGCAGCGCTTCGGCGATCTTCTTCGGATCGACGGAGTTCGCGCGCTTGGCGCCTTCCGCCATGATCTGGACGGCGGCGTAGCTGTAGAGGGTGTAGGCTTCCGGCTTGAAGTTCTTGCTTTCGAACTTCTTGACGACGGCGGCCGCCTCGGGACGCTTCTGCGGGTCCGGCGGGAAGGTCATCAGCGTGCCTTCGACGCCGGGGCCGCCGATCGTGGCGAACTCGTCGGTGGTGATGCCGTCGCCCGAGACGAGCACAGTCTTCAGGCCCTGGTCGCGCATCTGGCGCACGATCAGGCCGCCTTCGGTGTGCAGGCCGCCCCAGTAGAGATAGTCGGCGCCGGCTGCCTTGATCTTGGAGACGAGCGCCGAGAAGTCCTTCTCGCCGGCGTTGACGCCTTCATAGAGCACTTCCTTGACGCCGCCGGCGTTGAGACCCTTCTTGGTCTCGTCGGCGAGGCCCTGGCCATAGGTCGTCTTGTCGTGGACGACGGCGATCTTCTTGTCCTTGAAGTTCTTCAGCAGATAGGCCGAAGCGACGCTGCCCTGCTGATCGTCACGGCCGCAGGTGCGGAAGGTGTTCCACAGACCGCGCTCGGTGATCTTCGGGTTGGTGGCCGAAGGCGAGATCATCAGGATGCCGTTCTCGGCGTAGACTTCCGAAGCCGGCATGGTGACGCCGGAGTTGAAGTGGCCGAGGACCCATTTCACGCCGTCGCCGACGAACTTGTTGGCGACCGAGACGCCCTGCTTCGGATCGGAGACGTCGTCGCCGACCGAGATCGTGATCTTCTGGCCGAGGACGCCGCCAGCGGCGTTGATGTCCTCGACCGCCTGCTCGGCGCCGTTCTTGAGCTGCGCGCCGAACGCGGCATTGGGGCCGGTGATCGGGCCGCCGACGCCGAGCTTGATCTGCGCATTGGCCACGCCGGACATGGCGAGGACCGCGCCAAGCGCAATACCGCCCAACAGCAGTTTCTTCATGAGATGCAACTCCCCTCTATGATTGATCAACGGGCTGGACGGTCCGCCCGTCTCGGCGCGTTTTCGCCACCGGAAGCCGCAGTCTTGCGCTTTTTCGATGGTGTGTCACGCGACAAGCTCGTGAGCTCTTCAGAGCAATTCTGGTCGAATTTCGGCCCCGGCGCGCGGTTTCCAGCCGAAGGGGCCGGTGCGCTCGAAGAGCCAGTGATATTGCCGCGTCATCTGCTTCGCCCGGTTGTAGCGCCAGCCGGCAAAACCGAAGATCAGCAGCACGATGGTGTCGACGATGTAGTAATGCAGCGTCAGCAGCGTGGCCTGGAACAGCGCGAAATGGATGAAGCGCACGAACAGGCCGAGGATCAGCATGTAGACGACGAGCTGCCAGTTCGGCCGCCAGGTCAGCGCGATGGCGCGGCCGGACATCCAGGCGAGCCAGCCGCCCATGATCACCGTGACCAGCAGGAAGAGCCAGACCGTCGGTTCTTCGTAGAGGATGCCCTGCATCTCTTGCTCCCGGCTTCATTCGGCTTTGGAAGCGGCTGACATCACCACAGCGATGGCATGGGTGGCGTGCAGCCGTCTCTCATCAAAAAGTTGCAGCGGCCGGCGCATCGTCCGGCCGCCGGGGCTCAATGCCGTCCGCCTTCGAGATAGGCGGCGCGCACCTGCGGGTTGGCGAGGAGTTCCTTGCCCGAGCCGCTCATGGTGATGACGCCGTTGACCATGACGTAGCCGCGATGGGCGAGCTTCAGCGCGTGGAAGGCGTTCTGCTCGACGAGGAAGACGGTCAGCCCCTGCGTCTTGTTGAGCTCCCGGATCGCCTCGAAGATCTGCTTCACGATCAGCGGGGCGAGGCCGAGCGAAGGCTCGTCGAGCAGGAGCAGCTTCGGGCGCGCCATCAGCGCGCGCGCGATCGCGACCATCTGCTGCTCGCCGCCCGAGAGCGTGCCGCCGCGCTGCTGCAGCCGCTCCTTGATGCGCGGGAAGAGCACGCAGATCTTCTCGAGGTCCTCGTCGAAATGCGCGAAGTTGCGGACGGCGGCGCCCATCTGCAAATTCTCGAACACCGTCATGCGCGGGAAGATGCGCCGTCCTTCGGGGGACTGCGCTATTCCCAGACGCGCGATCTCGTGGCTCGGCATCCTGGTGATGTCGCGGCCCTCATAGGTGATCGAGCCTTCGCGCGCCTGCGGGCTGCCGAAGATCGTCATCATCAGGGTGGATTTGCCGGCGCCGTTGGCGCCGATCATGGTGACGATCTCGCCGGCGTTGACGTCGATGTCGACGCCCTTCAGCGCGATGATCTTGCCGTAATAGGTCTTGACGCCGCGGACGGCGAGGAGAGGCTGGGCCACAGTCACGAGATGCCGACCTCCGCTTCCACCACTTCGACCTCTTCGTCGTCGACGCCGAGATAGGCGGCGATGACCTTCGGGTCTGCCTGTACTTCGGCGGGTGTGCCGTCAGCGATCTTGGTGCCATAGTCGAGCACCACGACGTGGTCGGAGATCTCCATCACCACCGACATGTCGTGCTCGATCAGCAGCAGCGCCGTCCCGAGGTCCTTGCGGATCGAGAGCAGCAGGTTGTTGAGTTCGAGGCTCTCGCGCGGGTTGAGGCCGGCGGCCGGCTCGTCGAGGCAGAGCAGGACGGGATCGGTGCACATGGCGCGCGCGATCTCGAGACGGCGCTGGTCGCCATAGGGCAGGTCGGCGGCGGGGTCGTCGGCGCGATGGGTGAGGTTGATCTTGTTGAGCCAGAACTTGGCTTTCTCGATCGCCTCGTTCTCGCGGGCCTTGTAGCCGCCGATCCCGAGCACGCCGAGGAAGGTGAAGCCCGAGGCGGCCATCAGCGGGTTGTGCTGGGCGACGAGCAGGTTCTCCAGCACGGTCATGCCGCCGAAGAGGCGGATGTTCTGGAAGGTGCGGGCGACCTTGGCCCTCCAGGAGATGCGGAAGTCCGGCATGCGCTCGAGCAGGTAGCTCGAGCCGTCGTCATGGTTGAGCGAGATCATGCCCTGCGTCGGCTTGTAGAAGCCGGTGATGCAGTTGAAGACGGTGGTCTTGCCGGCGCCGTTGGGGCCGATCAGCGCCGTGATGTCGCCCTTGCGGGCGGCGAAGGAGAGGGCGTTGACGGCGGTGAGGCCGCCGAAGCGCATGGTGACCTGCTCGACCTCGAGCAGGGCCCGTCCGTGGGAAGCGGTGGAGGCCATCAGCCGTGCCCCTCCTGGACGAGATCGGCCGAGATCGCCTTCTTCTCGGCAAGGAAGGCGGTGGGCTCGCGCGTCGAGATCAGGCCTCGCGGCTTCCAGATCATGATCACGACCATGGCGAAGCCGAAGATCAGCATGCGGTACTTCGTCGGGTCGAAGTCGTTGCCGAAGATCTGCTTCATCCATTCGAGCTCGCGCAGCAGCTCGGTGCCGCCGACCATCGCGATCGCCGCGATGGCGCAGCCCCAGAGCGAGCCCATGCCGCCGAGGACGACGATGGCGAGGATGACCGCCGATTCCATGAAGACGAAGGATTCAGGCGAGATGAAGCCTTGCCGGGCCGAGAAGAACGCCCCGGCGAAGCCGCCGAACATCGCGCCGATCGAGAAGGCGGTGAGCTTGGTGTTGGTGGTGTTGATGCCGAGCGAACGGCAGGCGATCTCGTCCTCGCGCAGGGCCTCCCAGGCGCGCCCGACCGGCAGGCGGCGCAGCCGCAGCGTGACGAAGGCGGTCAGCAGGGCGAGACAGAGGATGACGTAGTAGAGGAAGATCGTTCGGTAGAGCGGCGAGAATTCGAGCCCGAACGTCGCCGCGAACCCGTTATCCGCCGCGGTGAAGGGGATGCCGAAGAAGGTCGGGCGGGGGATGCCGGAGATGCCGGCATAGCCGTTCGAGAACTCGGTCCAGTTGACCAGGACGAGGCGGATTATCTCGCCGAAGGCCAGCGTCACGATGGCCAAGTAGTCGCCCCGCAGGCGCAGCACCGGGAAGCCGAGCAGCATGCCCCAGAAGGCGGCGAGGATGCCGGCCATCGGCAGCAGGATCCAGAAGGACAGGCCGAAATTCTTGGCGAGCAGCGCGTAGGAATAGGCGCCGACGGCGTAGAAGGCGACATAGCCGAGATCGAGCAGGCCGGCGAGGCCGACGACGATGTTCAGCCCCCAGCCGAGCATGACGTAGATCAGGATCTGGACGCCGAAATTGTCGATCCACTTCAGCGCGCCGCCCCAGCCGGCGAGCCCGACCGCGATGGCCGGGAAGGTGACGAGGAAGCCGAGGCCGAAGAGCGAGAAGGCGCGCGAATGGCGCTGGAAGAAGGCGATGGTGCCGTGCGGCAGGATGCGGACGGTGGCCTTGCCTTCCTTGCGTCCCTGCTGGCGCAGCGCCACCAGCAGGCGTCCGACGAAGACGATGCCGACCGCCCAGGCGACAGCCTCCCAGCGCGGATCGAGCACCAGCACGTTGTCCATGTTCTGGCGCGTGCCCCAGGCGACGATCGGGATGCACAGGCCGAGCGTGACGAAGGCGGCGAAGCCGGCCTCCTTGAGGGCGGCTTTGAAATCGCGGCCGGGCGCGGCCGTGGCCGTGGTCTGTTGCTTCGCCATGGCGTCAGACCTTCTCGACTTCGGGACGGCCCAGGATGCCGGAGGGCATGAAGACCAGCACGATGGCCAGGATGGCGAAGGCGGCGACGTCCTTGTAGTCGATGGTGAAATAGGCCGACCACATGACTTCGATCAGCCCGATCAGCAGCCCGCCGATCACGGCGCCGGGCAGCGAGCCGATGCCGCCGAGCACCGCCGCGGTGAAGGCCTTGACGCCCGGCGTGAAGCCGTCGGCGAAGTTCACCACGCCGTAGAGCACGAGGTACATCACGCCAGCGACCGCTGCGAGGGCGGCGCCCATGACGAAGGTGATCGAGATGGTGCGGTCGACGTCGATGCCCAGGAGGGCGGCCATCTTGCGATCCTGCTCGCAGGCGCGCTGGGCGCGGCCGAGCGGCGTCTTCTGGACGATGTACCAGAAGGCGGCGAGCAGCACCGCCGTCGTCACGATGATGACGATCTGCTTGTAGGAGATCTGCACCGAGTAGGTCGCGCTATCGATCAGGGTGATCGACTTGTTGAGCAGCGGCGGGATCGACTTGTTGCGCGGGCCCTGCACGACCTGCACGAAGTTCATCAGGAAGATCGACATGCCGATCGCCGAGATCAGCGGGGCGAGGCGGAAGGAGCCGCGCAGCGGCCGGTAGGCGACGCGTTCGATCGCCCAGTTCCACAGCGAGGTGAAGAACATCGCCAGTGCCAGGACGAGGACGAGCGCCAGCATGACCATGCCCGCCCCGGTGCCGACGACCGCGGTGATCAGCATGAAGAAGATCAGCGCGATGAAGGCCGAGAGCATGAAGATGTCGCCGTGGGCGAAGTTCACCATGCCGATGATGCCGAAGACCATCGTGTAGCCGATGGCGATGAGACCGTAGATCGATCCCAGTGTCAGCCCGTTGATGAGCTGCTGCAGAAAGACTTCCATTGACGACGCCGACCCCTCGAACCAGCTCCCGTTCTCGTCATCAGCATGACGCTGACGCATGCGGGATGCGATTTCCATGCAGAGCTACCAATGGCTTGCGCCAGCGACAATCGCTCCGCGCCAAATTTCTGTCAAAAGCAATTACGAACGAAACGCCTCGAAATTGTGCAGAATACTCTGCGCCGTAGCGTGGTTTTGGCGCATGATGATTGCGTGTTGCGCGGCCTGCCGCTGTGCGCCAGAGGCCAGACAAGCTCGCGAGATAGGTTTTCGAGATGCCGGTTGGGCTGCCAGGGACCTTCCCATGCTCGTTCGACAATCGGCGTGGCGGGCGAGCGCCAAGCAGGCTGGCCAGTTCGCGTACGATCGTCAGCTTCCCCGTTCCCGGCCAGCCATTGATGTGAATGATCGGGCCGGGCGTCGTCATGTCAGAACCGCGTGGCGCTGAAGGGAGAGAGATCTATCGGTGGCTGCCTTCCGGCGATGAGGGCGGCGACGAGATCTGCCGTCGCGTGAGATTGCGTCATGCCGTAATGGCCGTGGCCGAAGGCATAGATGACGCGCGGATTCCGGCGCGCCGGGCCGATGACCGGCAGCGAATCGGGAAGGGACGGCCTGAAGCCCATCCAGAGCTTGCCGCTGTCGAAGGGCGGCAGCCCGTCGATCAGACCGGCCGCCTTGTCGTAGAGGCGGCGTGTGCGGGCATGGTTGGGCGGCGCCTTGAGCCCGCCGAACTCGACGGCGCCGCCGATGCGGAAGCCTGAGTCGAGCGGCGTTGCGACGAAGCCGTGGCCTTCGAAGCCGACCGGGCGCGACAGCAGACCGGCGACGCCCGGGAAGCTGACATTGTAGCCGCGCTCTGTGTCGAGCGGGACGGCATCGCCGAGCGCGGCTGCCAATGGCTTCGCCCAGGCGCCGGCCGCGACGACGACGCGATCGACGACGCGCTGCCAGCCATCCGGGCCGATCAGGGCAGGGCGCTCACCCAGCGAGACGTTGCCGACCTCCGCCTTCTCGAAGACGGCGCCACGTTCCAGCGCCGCTTCGAACAGGGCAAGGGTGAGCTGATGCGGGTCGCTGATATGAGCGGCGTCGGGGTGAAAGGCGGCGCCGACAAAGGCGCGCTTGAGGGCAGGTTCGAGCTGGCGCAGTTCGTCTGCGCCGATCATCTCGACCTTGATCCCGAAGGCGGCCTGTCGCTGCGCGACCTTGCGCGCCGCGGCCAGCGCTCCGGCATCGTCGAAGACGTATAGCCCGCCCTTGCGATGGATGTGGTGGGAGAGTTTCGTGCGTTCAGTGCGGGCGAGCCAGGCCGGCAAGGCGAGCTTCTGCAGCGCGGCGAGCCCGATAATCGAGCGCTCATAGGCCTGCGGCCGCGAGGCCAGCACGAAACGCGCGAGCCAGGGCAGCAGCTTCGGCAGATAGGCCGGGCGGATGCTGAGCGGACCGAGCGGATCGGCGAGGAATCTCGGCACCTGCCGCAGCACCTTGGGGCTGGCGATCGGCAGGATGTCGGTATGGGCGATCCAGCCGGCGTTGCCGCGCGAGGGACCGAAGGCCGGCTCTTCGCGCTCGACGATCAGCACCTCGTGCCCCTCGTCGAGGAGCGCGTGGGCGGCGGCGACGCCGACGATGCCCGCGCCGACGATCGCGACCTTCATGAGCGAGCGAGCTCCTTCAGGGCGGAAGGCTGCTTCACCTCGATCTCGACGAAGGCGATGGGATGATCGGAGCCGTTCATGACATCGTGGCGGATGCCGGCCGGGCGCATATAGGACTGGCCTTGCGCCAACGGGACGTCCGTGACCTCGGTGCCGTTGTGGATGCGCAGCGTGCCGGCGACCAGCATCACCACGAAATAGGGCCAGCCATGCTCATGCCAGCCGGTCACCGCGCCCGGCTCGAAATCCCAACGCGTGATCCTGACGGTTTCGTCGTCCTGCTGGACGGTCGGCATGGCGGGAATCGAGCAGGCGAAGGCCATCCAGAAGTCTCCTCACCAGAGCGTCGGCCGGCGTTCCGCCCGCATCGCCTATCGGATGCCGCCTGAATGAGCCGGCCTATTTGTCCCAAGGCGGTTTGCCGCCAATGCCCACCGAGCTTGATATATCTCTTTTGATATATCAAGCTCGCGACAACGGTCAAGCTGCCGCGGCGGCGAATGGGGACGTGATGAAGCGAAAGGCGGCTGACGAGGCGAAGCGCGGCGCGGGGCATGGCGCCAAGGCAGGAGAAAGCCTCTCCGATATCGCCTACCGGCGGCTGGAGGAGGCGATCGTGACGCTTTCGCTGCGCCCCGGCGCCGGGCTGACCGAGGCCCAGCTGATCGATCTCGTCGGCCTCGGCCGCACGCCGGTTCGCGAGGCCCTGATCCGGCTGGCGCAGCACGGAATGGTCGAGATCCTCCCGCGCAAGGGCGTCCTCGTCGCCGATATCAGCGCCATCGACATCATCGCCGCGCTCGATGCGCGCGAGGTTCTGGAGCGCCTTGTCATAGGCGAGGCGGCAAAGCGCGCCGGTCCGGATGAACGCATGGCGATCGTGGAGGCGGCAAAGGCCATGCGGCAGGCGGCCGAGGGGGGCGATGCCGCCGGCTATATGCGGCTGGACAAGGAACTCGACACGCTGGTCGGCCAGGCGGCGCGGAGCCCCTATGCCACTCGCGCCGTCGAGCCCCTGCAGGCGCTGATCCGGCGCGCCTGGTATTATTTCGAACGACAGGACGACCTCGTGCCTGCCGCGCTGCTTCATGGCGGGCTCGCCCAAGCGATTGCCGGCGCGGATTCCACCGCGGCCATGGCGGCAAGCGACGCCCTGATGGCGCATCTCCGCAAAGGTCTTCTGGTGATGCTCGGTCGATAGGGGCGAGCTTCTTGCTGACCCTGATATATCTATGGACGGAGCGCCCCCTCATTCCGACGCCGCTGCGTCTGGTGTTCGGGGCCCCGAGCCTCTACATCGTCAGCCTATCCGTCTGATCCGGAACATCGAGCCGACCGAGTCCATGACGAAGACCGTTCACCCCTTGCCGCCTGCTCTGGAGCGTCCGGATGCAACTGCCTTCCGCGATGCGATGGCGCAGGTCGTCAGCGCGGTGCATGTCGTCACCACGCAGGGGCCGGACGGCCGGACGGGGCTGACGGCGACTGCCATCGCCTCGGTGTCGGATTCGCCGCCGACGGTGCTCGCCTGCATCGCCCGGACGAGCCGCACGCTGGCCGCGATCGAGGCGAGCGGCGCCTTCTGCATCAACACCTTGCCGGCCGATCTGGTCGAGCTTGCCGAGATCTTCGCGAGCCGGCGCGGCATCGACGGCGAGGCTCGGTTCATGACGGCGCGCTGGGATACGCTGGCAACCGGCTCGCCGGTCCTGCTCGACGCGGTTTCCGCCTTCGACTGCCGGCTGGTCTCCACTTACGACATCGCCAGCCACCGCATCCTGATCGGCGAGGTCGTGGGCATCGCCGGGGCCGGGCAGGGTGCCGGCCTGATCTATCGCGACCGGCAGTTCCGGTCGGTTTGATTTCTCGGCAGCGCCCGGACTTCGGCTCGGCACGAGCATGCTTTGCGTGGCGCGCCAAGTGGTCGGCAAGGTGCGGCGGCTGTGCGCCGGCCTAGGCGAGGCACTGGTGTCGCCCCGGTAGCAGCTGCCGGTTCTCCCGCCTCTTGTGCAGGCAGGCGCTTTGCGACCATGGATAGGGAACTGGATAGCCTTCGAACCGCGCCGGCCGTGATCGTCCGAGCTGCGGCTGCAGAGCTGGGAGATGCATGATGGCGATGACGATGAGCGGCGAGGCGACGTTGCCCGCGGCAAAAGAGGTGGTCTGGGCCAAGTTGAACGATGCCGAGGTGCTGAAGGCCTGCATTCCCGGCTGCGACCAGCTCAGCAAGGACGACGACACGCATCTCTCGGCGGTGGTGAAGATCAAGCTCGGGCCGGTGAAGGCGACCTTCAAGGGCAAGGTCGAGCTGAGCGAGCTCGATCCGCCGAACGGCTACCGTATCGCCGGCGAGGGCGAGGGCGGCATCGCCGGCTTCGCCAAGGGCGGGGCGCGGGTGCATCTGAGCGATGCCGAGGGCGGCCAGACGCTGCTACGTTACGAGGTCGAGGCTCAGGTCGGCGGCAAGCTGATGCAGCTGGGCTCGCGGTTGATCGATTCGGTCTCGAAGAAGCTGGCCGACGAGTTCTTCGCCAATTTCGCCAAGGCGGTCAGCGAGGGCTGACGCCTTCGCCTCACGAAGCCTTGCGCAGCGCGTCCAGCGCCTGGGCGACGGCCGTCTCGGCCGCGCCGACCTGAAGGGCGACATCCGCCGCGGCGGCATTGGCCCGTTCCAGCGCGACCTGCGTCATGTCCAGGCTGTCGTTGACGGCGTTGGCGCTCTCGATCGCGGCATCAGAGCTGTCAGCGACCAGTGAAGCGTCATGCGCGATCATCGCGGTGACCTTGCTCTGTTGGGTGACGGCTTCCGAAATCGCCTCCGAATCCAGCCGGATGGCGTCGACGGTGGCGGCGATCGCTGCCGCATGGGCGCTGCAGGCCTCGGCGCTCGCGGTGAGCTCGGCGATCTGGCCGGCGATGTCCTGCGTTGCGCTCGCGGTCTGCGTCGCCAGCGATTTCACCTCGGAGGCGACGACGGAGAAGCCGCGGCCCGACTCGCCGGCGCGAGCCGCCTCGATCGTGGCGTTGAGGGCGAGGAGATTGGTCTGCGCCGCGATGTCGGCGATCATGCCGACGACCTTGCCGATATTGCCGGTCACCTCTCGCAGGCGGGCGATGGCCTCGTTCATCTGTCCGGCATCGAGGACGGCCTGATGGGTGATCGACAGGCTTTGCCGCGCGCGCTGGCCGATATCGGCGATGTTGGCCGACATCTCCTCCGTCGCTGCGGCGGTCTGGATCGATTTTTCCCGCACGACCACCGAAGCGCTGGCGACCTTGCCGACCGTGTCCTTGATGAAGGCCGTTGTGCGGCCGGTCTCGGCGGCAGTCGAGACGAACTGCTCGACGGCGTCGCTGATCGTGTCGTCGAGGCTGCCGATGCGGCTGCGCAACGTGACGGCCGCCTGGTCGAGTGCGGCCGAACGTCGGCGCGCGTCGTCTTCCTCAAGCTCCTGATTGACGGTCATCGCAGTGTTGACGTCGTAGGTCAGGATGCGCTCGATGAGGAAGAGATCCTCGGCGAATTGCCGGGGCGAGAACAGGGAACGCCGACGGCTTTCCAGGCACAGCTCGCGCACGAGCGAGAATGCGCTTGAGGCGCGTGCCCTGGCGCGGACATTCGCCTGCCGCTCGAGCCGGCAGAGCTGCTCCATCGAGGCGATATAGGCTTCGTCTAGATCGCCCTCGAACAGCAGGCGGAAATGCGCTGCAGAGGCCGGATAGAGCACCTCAGCCACGGGCGCGACGCTCTTGTGCAGATCGCTGTGGATGGTGAAGGCGCGCTCGAAATCGGCGACGACCAGCTTGTCGATCACGTCGTCGACGATCGGCCGGTAGAGGCGGAGGCGCGCTCGCTGCTTCTCGCCATAGCCGATGGCGTGCAGCCTACGCTGAATCTGTTCCATCATCAGGGGCAAGCTGCAACCCTCGTTCGTAACCGGAAAAGCGGGCACGAGCGCCGAAACTGCGCGAATACCCTTAAAAAATCTCCAATGCCCCAAAACCCCTGCCAAAGTCCGGCACGTTGCATTCCGGATTGAAAACGGCCGGGATTCGTCTGGAAACGCAGGGCATTCTCAAAGCGCATCCGGCTTGACCCGGAAAAAGTGCGGGTCCACACTCATTTTTGAGCTATTCCAAGGAAAAGCTGCCCGATGGGGCGAAGCAATCCGAAGGGCTCAGCCCGATCCAGGCCCAGGGGGGATGGACGGGCATCAGAGACGGGTCACAGGAGATGTGCTCATGACCACTGTTTCGCTGACGGTGAACGGCAAGGCCGTCACCGCCAATGTCGACCCGCGCACCCTTCTGGTGCAGTTCCTGCGAGAGAATCTCCGACTGACCGGCACCCATGTCGGCTGCGACACCAGCCAGTGCGGCGCTTGCCTCGTGCATCTCGACGGCAAGGCGGTGAAATCCTGCACGATGCTCGCCGTCTCCGTGGACGGCGCTTCCGTCATGACGATCGAGGGGCTGGCGCAGGACGGTGCGCTGCATCCGATGCAGGAGGCCTTCCGCGAGCATCACGGCCTGCAGTGCGGCTTCTGCACCCCGGGGATGATCATGTCGGCGATCGACATCGTGAACCGGCGTGGCCACCATCTCGACGAGAAGACGATCCGCGAAGACCTCGACGGCAACATCTGCCGCTGCACGGGCTACCACAACATCGTCAAGGCGATCGCCGCCGGGGCCGAAGCCATGGCCGGTGGATCGCTGAAGGACCGTGAGGCCCCACGCCGCGCAGCCGAGTGAAGCATCTGCCCGCGCCCATGGGCTCGGGTTTCGCGTCTGTCTTTGCGTTCCATGCAGTGAGGCGCCCGCCAGAGGTGCCGTGCGAGGAGGGAACACCATGTCCGTCACCGGAATCGGCGCCGCAGTCCGCCGCAAGGAAGATCATCGTTTCATCACCGGCCAAGGGCGCTACACCGACGACGTCAATCGTCCGGGCCAGGCGCACGCCTATTTCCTGCGCTCGCCCCATGCGCATGCCAAGATCGGGTCGATCGATGCCAAGGCCGCCGCCGGCATGCCAGGCGTGCTCGGCATCTTCACCGGGGCCGATCTCGCCGCCGACAAGATCGGTGGCCTGATCTGCGGCTGGATGATCCACAACAAGGATGGCTCGCCGATGCGCGCCGGGCCGCACCCGGCGCTGGCCCAGGGCAAGGTGCGCTATGTCGGCGACCATGTCGCCGTCGTGGTGGCCGAGACGCTGGCGCAGGCGCGCGACGCCGCCGAGGCGATCACGGTCGACTATCAGGAACTGCCGGCGGTGGTCGATACCGCCACGGCGGCGGGCGCCAAGACCGTCGTCCATGACGAGGCGCCCGATAACACGGTGTTCAACTGGCATCTCGGCGACAAGGACGCGACAGAGAAGGCTTTCAAGGCCGCCAAGCACGTCACCAGGCTCGACCTCGTCAACAACCGGCTGGTGCCGAATGCGATGGAGCCGCGCGCGGCCGTCGGCGACTACGATGCGGGCGACGGCGTCTTCACGCTGTTCACCACCAGCCAGAACCCGCATGTGGCGCGGCTCGTGCTCTCGGCCTTCATCGGCATCGCGCCGGAGAACAAGCTGCGCGTCATCGCGCCGGATGTCGGCGGCGGCTTCGGCTCGAAGATCTTTATCTATGCCGAGGAGACCGTCTGTGTCTGGGCCGCGAAGAAGGTCGGCCGACCGGTGAAGTGGACGGCAGACCGGACGGAGGCCTTCCTGTCCGACGCGCATGGCCGCGACCACGTCACCCATGCGGAACTCGCGACCGACGCGGAGGGCAAGATCCTGGGCCTAAGGGTCAAGACCACCGCCAATCTCGGCGCCTATCTCTCGACCTTCTCCTCCTCGGTGCCGACCTATCTCTACGCGCCGCTGCTGTCGGGGCAGTACGACATCCCGGCGATCTATTGCGAGGTCGATGCGGTCTATACCAACACCGCGCCGGTCGATGCCTATCGCGGCGCCGGGCGCCCCGAGGCGACCTTCGTGGTCGAGCGGCTGATCGAGGTGACGGCGCGCCAGCTCGGGAAGGACCCGGCCAAGTTCCGGATGCAGAACTACATCAGGACGTTCCCGCACCAGACGCCGGTCATCATGATGTACGACGCCGGCAACTACCCGGCCTCGCTGAAGAAGGCGCTGGAGATCATCGACTACAAGGGGATCGGCAAGCGCAAGCGCGACTCAGCCCGCAAGGGCAAGCTGCGCGGCATCGGCTTCTCGTCCTATATCGAGGCCTGCGGTATCGCGCCGTCGGCGGCGGTCGGCTCGCTCGGCGCGGGCGTCGGCCTGTGGGAATCGGCGGAGGTCCGGGTCAATCCGGTTGGCACGGTCGAGGTTCTGACGGGCTCGCACAGCCATGGCCAGGGCCATGAGACGACCTTCGCCCAGCTCGTCTCGGACCGGCTCGGTATACCGATCGACAATGTCTCGATCATCCATGGCGACACTGACAAAGTGCAGATGGGCATGGGCACCTATGGCTCGCGCTCCGGCGCGGTCGGCATGTCCGCGGTCTTCAAGGCGCTCGACAAGGTGATCGCCAAGGGCAAGAAGGTCGCCGCCCATGTGCTGGAGGCCGACGAGGCCGATATCGACTTCGCGGACGGGCATTTCTCGGTGAAGGGCACCGACCGCAAGCTCGATTTCGGCTCCTGCGCGCTGCAGGCCTATGTCGCGCACAAGTTCAACGGGCAGGAGCTGGAGCCGGGAATGAAGGAGGGGGCATTCTACGACCCGACCAACTTCACCTTCCCGGCCGGCGTCCACATCTGCGAGCTTGAGATCGATCCGGATACCGGCGTCACCACCATCGAGCGCTGGGCCGCAGTCGACGATTTCGGCAACGTCATCAATCCGATGATCGTCGAGGGGCAGGTGCATGGCGGCATCGCCCAGGGCATCGGCCAGGCGCTGCTGGAAGGCGCCCGATACAATAGCGACGGCCAGCTCGTGACGGCGAGCTTCATGGACTACTGCATGCCGCGCGCCGACGATCTGCCGTCCTTCGATGTCGGCATGACCGTGACACCGTGCCCGTCGAACCCGCTTGGCATCAAGGGTTGCGGGGAGGCCGGCGCCATCGCCTCGCCGCCCGCCGTCATCAACGCCATCACCGACGCGCTCGGCCATGAGGACATCGCGATGCCCGCCACGCCGCAGGCGGTGTGGCGCGCGGCGCAGAAGTCGATCAGCCGCCTGGCGGCCGAGTGAGCTGAAAGGACAAGCAAATGTACGCTTTCACCTATCACAAGCCCACCAGCGCCCGGCAGGCGGCGACGCTGCTCGCCAAGAAGGAGGACGCCAAGCTGCTGGCCGGCGGCCACACCCTGCTGCCGACGATGAAGCAGCGGCTGGCCGCGCCGACCGCTCTCGTCGATCTCGGCGCCTGTGCCGATCTCAAGGGCATCGCGCGCAAGGGCCGCAACATCGTCATCGGCGCGATGACGACCCATGCCGAGGTCGCGGATTCGGCCGAGGTGCGGGAAGCGATCCCGGCGCTGGCCTATCTCGCGGGGCATATCGGTGATCCGCATGTGCGCCATCGCGGAACGATCGGCGGCTCGGTCGCCAACAACGACCCGGCCGCGGACTATCCCGCCGCGCTGCTGGCGCTCGGCGCCACGATCATCACCAACCAGCGCAAGCTTTCCGCCGAGGCGTTCTTCACCGGGCTCTACGAGACGGCGCTGGAAGAGGGCGAGATCGTCACCAGGATCTCGTTCCCGCTGGTCTCGAAGGCGGGTTATGCCAAGTTCCGCAACCCGGCCTCGCGCTATGCGATGGTCGGCGTCTTCGTCGCCAAGCGCGGCAGCGATATCAGCGTCGCGGTGACCGGCGCGGGCGAGGGCGGCGTCTTCCGCTGGCCGGAGGCCGAGGTCGCGCTCAAGGCCCGCTTCGCGCCGAAATCGCTCGACGGTCTCAAGCATACGGCGAAGGGGATCAATGGCGACATCCATGCCGACCCCGAGTACCGCGCCCATCTGATCGGCGTCATGGCCAAGGAGGCCGTGGCACAGGCGACGGGAAAGTAGCGGCGACAGCGCCATTTTGCCATGCGTCATGGCCGGGCTTGACCCGGCCATCTCTTCCAAGCCTAGCTGACCGTTCATTCCCGAGAGATGCCCGGGGTAGCCCCGGGCATGATTTGTGTCTTGATGTCCTCTCCTCTGCCTTCCTCCATCGACGCGACCCTCGCCCTGCTCCAGAGCCAGGGCTATGTCTCCGACCGCGCGCTCGCGACCGTGCTGTTCCTGGCGCTCCGGATGAAGCGGCCGCTGCTGCTGGAGGGCGAGGCCGGCACCGGCAAGACCGAGATCGCCAAGGTGCTGGCAGCGGGCCTGGGCCGGCGGCTGATCCGGCTGCAATGCTATGAGGGGCTCGACCTTGCTTCCGCGGTCTATGAGTGGAA
Source organism: Allobosea sp. RIT-PG3_2 (assembly GCF_057321085.1). Lineage (NCBI taxonomy): Bacteria > Pseudomonadati > Pseudomonadota > Alphaproteobacteria > Hyphomicrobiales > Alloboseaceae > Allobosea > Allobosea sp. RIT-PG3_2. Next base: position 247,233 of record NZ_JBXWCA010000006.1, read on the forward strand.
CTATGCCGGGCAGATGATGGCGATCCGCCTCGCCGAGGCCGGCGGCGTCGCGGAGGATCGCGAGCGGCTGGAAGGCGACATCTTCTCGGAGAAATATCTGGTGAAGCGCCCGCTGTTGCAGGCGCTCGAACCGCAGGAGGGCGGGGCGCCGATCCTGCTGATCGACGAGCTCGACCGCACCGACGAGGCTTTCGAGGCCTTCCTGCTGGAAGTGCTGGCCGATGCGCAGGTGACGATCCCCGAACTCGGCACGGTCAAGGCCGCCGAGCCGCCGATCGTGATCCTGACCTCGAACCGCACGCGCGAGATCCATGACGCGCTCAAGCGCCGCTGCCTCTATCACTGGGTGGGCTACCCCGATGCCACCCGCGAGCTCGCCATCCTGAAGGCGCGGGTGCCCGACGCGCCGGTGAAGCTCTCGAAGCAGGTGGTCGGTTTCGTACAGGCGATCCGCAAGGAGGAATTGTTCAAGGCGCCGGGCGTGGCCGAGACGCTCGACTGGGCGACGGCGCTGGTCGAGCTCGATGCGGTCGCGCTCGACCCGGCCATCGTCTCCGATACGCTGGGCGCGCTGCTCAAATACCAGGACGATATCCAGGCGATGCAGGGTTCCAAGGTGAAGGAGCTGCTGGATCAGGCCAAGGCCGAGGTCGGCCGCTGACGGGCTTGTCTTTCGTATAAATCGCCGAAGCAGAGCGTGAGGAGGATGCCATGAACGCGGACATCAAGGCGGTGGAAGCGACGGTGCGGACCTATCTCGATGGGCTCTATGAGGGCGATACCGAGAAGCTCTCCCATGTCTTCCATCCGACCAGCGCGCTCACCACGGCGCGCGAGGACGGGACGATCCAGATCGTGCCGCGCGAAGAATGGCTCGAGGCCGTTCGCAACCGGCCCGCGCCGAAGTCCGCCGGGCTGCAGCGCGACGACCACATCCTCACGATCGATCTGGTCGGGCCGACGCTCGCGCTGGTCAAGGTCAAGTGCCAGATGCCGCCGCGCTATTTCACCGATCTGCTCTCGCTCCTGAAGATCGAGAGCCGCTGGCAGATCGTCCAGAAGGTGTTCATGACCGAGACGCGGAGTTGAAGTCAGGCGGGCAGCGATGAGCGGCAAGCTTTCCGAGAACGTCGCCTATTTCGCCCGTGCCCTCCGCATGGCGGGGCTGCCGGTCGGGCCGGGCGCTGTCGTGGAGGCCGTGGAGGCGCTGGCCGAAGGCGCGCTCGGCGAGCGCGACGACGTCTATTGGGCGCTGCATGCGATCTTCGTGAAGAAGCACGAGGACAGCGCGATCTACGATCAGGCGTTCCGGCTGTTCTGGCGCAGGCGCAACCTGATCGAAAAGATCATGGCGCAGATGACGCCGACCTCGCCTGCCGGGGACAGACAGCCCGAGAAGGCCGAGGCCGGGGCGTTGCGCGTGGCGGAGGCCTTCGCGCCGCCGGCACGCGACGACGAGCCGCCCGCCGAGCTGACCGAGCTCACGGCGCGGCTCACCGTCTCGGATCGCGAGATGTTGAAGTCGCGCGACTTCGCCCAGATGAGCGCGGCCGAGATCGCGCGCGCCAAGCAGCTCATCGCCGAGTTGCGGCTGCCGGACGACAGCATCACCACCCGCCGGTTCAAGCCGACGGCGCGCGGCCGGAATGTCGATCTGCGCCAGACCTTGCGCCAATCGCTCAGGGGCGGGGGCGGTTCGATCGATCTCGCTTTTCGCGAGCGGCGGGAGGTTCATCCGCCGATCGTGGCGCTGGTCGATATTTCCGGCTCGATGGCGGAATATTCGCGCATTTTCCTGCATTTCCTGCATGCGCTCACCGAGAAGCGGCGCCGGGTTCACTCGTTCGTCTTCGGTACCCGGCTCACCAATGTCAGCCGGATGCTGCGGGCGCGCGACCCCGACGAGGCGCTGGCGCTCGCCGGCAAGGCCGCGCCGGACTGGGAGGGCGGCACGCGCATCGCCACCGCGCTGCACGAGTTCAATCGCGTCTGGTCGCGGCGCGTGCTGGCGGGCGGGGCTGTGGTGCTGCTCTTCACCGACGGGCTGGAACGGCATCTCGACGACAGCCTCGCCTTCGAGATGGACCGGCTGCACCGGTCCTGCCGGCAACTGGTCTGGCTCAACCCGCTGCTGCGCTACGAGGCCTTCGCGGCGCGGGCGAGCGGCATCCGGGCGATGCTGCCGCATGTCGATTCGTTCCGGCCGATCCACAACCTCGCGGCGATGACGGATCTCTGCGCGGCGCTCTCCCAGGAGGTGGGACGCGAGAACGATCCGCGCCTGTGGCTGAAGCGGGCGCAGATGCCGGCGCTCAGCGCCTGAAGCGGCCGTTCTGGAGGAAGTAGATGGTCTGGGCCACAGCTTCCGGATCGCGCATGATCAGGGGGTGGCTCGTCGGCAGGACGATATGGTCCGCCATGCCCGCGACGCGGGTCCGCTCGACCGAGACGCGCCCGTCATTGGCCCCCGGCAGGACCAGCGAGGCGAACACATACAACGAGCGGTCTCCAGCAATGACGCCCAGCGGGTAATCGACGGCCCCGAGCAACTGGCACAGCTCCTCGCTGCGCCGTGTCGTCAATTGCTCGCCGGCCGGGCCGAAAGCGCTGCGATAGAACCAGTTCCGCGCCAGCAGGTCGGAGATCTCGCTGCCCTCGTTCGGGGGCGCCAGCATTACGACGCGCCCGAGCCGCGCCGGGCGGAAGCGGTTGAGACAGGCGCGTGCGACCAGCCCACCCATCGAGTGGGTGACGAAATGAAGCTCTCCGTCCAGCCCAGCCTCGAAGGCGGAGATGGCGCCGGACAGGCCTTCGACGATCTCCGACAGGCTCTGCCGGCGCGAGGGATAGTCGAGATTGAGGACGCGGTATCCTTCGCCGGCGAGCGCCTGCTCGAGCAGCTTCATGGAAGCCGCGCGCCGCAGGATGCCGTGCAGCAGGACCACGCCATCGCGGCGGCCGGTTGCGGCCATGGTTTCCTCGGGTCTGGAGAGGGAAGGGCGTTTGAACTCGGCAGAGCGCTAGCACATATGTCAGCTTCACATAACGGCCGTGCCCGGCTCGCTCGACGGCGACGGGGCATTGGCGCATAAGATCGAATTTGTTTCCGCGTCATCCGCAACAGGCACGGGCCATGATCAGCACCGACACCGACATCCTGCGTGCCGCCGAGGATTGGAGCCGCGCCGGCCGGCAAGTCGCGATCGCGACGGTGGTCGAGACCTGGGGCTCGGCGCCGCGCCCGGTCGGCTCGCATCTCGTCATCGACGGCGAAGGCAATTTCGTCGGCTCGGTCTCCGGCGGCTGCGTCGAGGGCGCTGTGGTCGCCGAGGCCGCCGACGTGATCGCCGACGGCAAGGCACGGACGCTGGAGTTCGGCGTCGCCGACGAGACGGCCTGGAAGGTCGGCCTCTCCTGCGGCGGGCGCATCAAGGTCTATGTCGAGAAGGTGAACTGAGATGGCCTCCTGGGAAACATTGATCGCCTTTGCGACGGTGACGATCCTCGTCGCCTATTTTCCGGGGCCGGCGCTGCTCTACACCGCTGCCCAGACGATCAGCCACGGCCGCAAGGCCGGCCTGATGGCGATGCTCGGCATCCATCTCGGCTGCTATCTGCATGTCTTCGCCGCAGCCTTCGGTCTTTCGGCCGTGTTCAAGCATGTGCCGGAACTCTATGTGGCGGTGAAGATCGCGGGCGCGCTCTACCTGATCTGGATCGGCATCGGCATGATCCGCTCGCGTCTCGGCGCGCCCGACCAGCCGGTTTTGCCGCCGAAGACGGTGAAGCGCGCGCTCCTCGATTCCCTGATCGTAGAGGTCCTGAACCCGAAGGTTGCGCTGTTCTTCATCGCGCTGCTGCCGCAGTTCGTCGATCCCACTGGTTCGCTGCCGGTCTGGGTGCAGTTCCTGATCCTCGGGACGATCGTGAACTTCGCCTTTTCCTCGGCTGACCTCGTCACCGTCTTCGGCGCCTCCCTCGTCGTGGGCGCGATGAAGAAGACGAAGGCCGGCTTCGCCTTCGGGCGCTGGATCGGCGGCTCGCTGATGATCGGGCTGGGCCTGAAGCTGGCGACGGACAGGGGCTGAGCCGCGTGGATCTTTCCGTCCTCGCGACGCTCAATGCCGAGCGGCAGGCGCGTCGCGCGACCATCCTCGTCACCGATCTCGCCAGCGGCAGCCAGCGCCTCGTCAAGCAGGCGGATATCGCTGGCGATCCGCTGGCAGAGCCGCTCGAACGGCAGCTGCGGATGGGCAAGAGCGGCATGATGGAGGCGGAGGGCGCCTCGTATTTCCTGACCGTGCAGGCCCCGCATCCGCGTGTCGTCGTGACGGGCGCGGTTCATATCTCGCAGGCGATGGCGCCGATAGCGAAGACGCTCGATCTCGACCTCGTCATTATCGACCCGCGCACCGCTTTCGCCACGCCCGAGCGCTTTCCGCAGACCGAGCTGCTGGCGGAGTGGCCGGAGGAGGCCATCGGCCGGATTGGCCTCGACGGCTACACCGCCTTCGTCGCGCTGACCCACGACCCCAAGATCGACGATCCCGGCCTGGAGGCTGCACTGCGCTCTGACTGCTTCTATGTCGGCGCACTCGGAAGCCGGAAGACGCATGCCAAGCGCGTCGAGCGCCTGACGGCGGCCGGTTTCGACGCCGCCGCCATCGAACGCATCCATGCGCCGATCGGGCTCGACATCGGTGCGGTCTCGCCGGCCGAGATCGCGCTTGCGATCCTCGCCGAGATCGTCGCGACCCTGCGCGGCCCACGCCGCAAGCCGGCCTGAGAGGCGAAGGCGATGAAATTCGGACCGGTCGCCAGCGCCGAGGCCGTCGGCTGCATCGCCGCGCACACCATCCGCGCGGGCGGAACGACGGTGAAGAAAGGCGCGACCATCACCGCGGACCTCGCTGCACGGCTGCAGGAGGCCGGCATCACCGAGATCGTCGCCGTCAGGCTCGAAACCGGCGACATCGGCGAGAATGCCGCGGCCGAGCGGCTGGCCTCGCATATGGTCGGCGAGGCCATCGCCGCCGAAGCCCCCTTCACCGGCCGGGTCAACCTGTTCGCGGCCACGGCCGGCGTGCTGAGGCTCGACGTCGCGGCCATCGATGCCTTCAACATGGTGGACGAGGCGATCACGGTCGCGACCTTGCCGGCGCTCAAGGCGGTGGTCGTGGGCGAACTCGTCGCGACGGTGAAGATCATTCCCTACGCCGTGGCCGAGGCGCGGGTGGCCGAGGCGCTCGCGGCGCTCGGCGATGGGCCGGCCATCGCGATCGCGCCCTATCGCCCGTCCCGGGTGGCGGTGATCTCGACCCTGTTGCCGGGGTTGAAGCCGAGCGTCGTCGATAAGACGCTGCGCATCATGCAGGACCGGCTGGCGCCGGCGCAGGCCATTCTGTCGGCCGACAAGCGCGTGCCGCATGAGCCGGAGCCGTTGGCGAGGGCAATCGCCGAGCAGGCGGGGGGCGAGGCCGACATCATCGTCGTATTCGGCGCCTCGGCCATCACCGACCGGCGCGACGTCATTCCGCAAGCGCTCGTGGAAGCTGGTGGCGAGGTCGAGCATCTCGGCATGCCGGTCGATCCCGGCAACCTGCTGATGCTCGGCAGGCTCGGTGGCAAGCCGGTGATCGGGGCGCCGGGCTGTGCCCGCTCGCCGAAGGAGAACAGCTTCGACTGGGTGCTGCAGCGCAGCCTTGCCGGCATCCGGGTGGAGAAGGCCGATGTCCAGCGCATGGGCGTCGGCGGGCTGCTGATGGAAATCGTCTCGCGGCCGCAACCACGTGCGCCCGGACACAGCGAAGGCGGCTCGGTCGCGGGCATCGTCCTTGCCGCCGGGCTGTCGACGCGCATGGGGGCCCGGAACAAGCTGCTGCAGCCGCTGCGCGGCAAGCCGATCCTGCGTCACGCCACTGAGGCCCAGCTGGAGGCCGGCCTTTCACCCGTCTTCGTCGTCACGGGCCATGAACGGGACGCCGTTACCGCCGCGCTGGCGGATCTGCCGGTCCGGATCGTGTACAATCCTGATTACGCCTCAGGTCTCGCAAGCTCGCTGAAGTCTGGAATCGCTGCCTTGCCGAATGGGGTCCAGGGCGCGGTGGTTTCGCTCGGCGACATGCCGAATGTGACTCCCCAGGTCATCGAGCAACTCGTCGCAGCCCATACGATGCGACCCGAAGCTCTCGCCGTGGTGCCGACGTTGTTCGGCCAGCGCGGAAATCCGGTGTTGCTGGCGCGGCAAATCTTTCCGGCGGTGTCGCTTCTCACGGGAGATCGTGGTGCGAGGCGGCTGCTCGACGAGGCCGGCGAGCGGGTGGTCGAGGTCGCGTTCGAGGACCCGGCGATCGCCATCGATGTCGATACGCCCGAGGCCTTGCGAGCCTTGCAGAGCTGAGCTCGGGATAATTCATCGCATTTTCGTCAGGCGAACCGGTGTCCGCTTCGCTCGAAAATGCCTCAGCGCAGCCAATGCAGCCCCAGCGTGCCGTAGGCCTCCGAAGGCCGGTCGCTCGTATTCTGCCAGCCGCCGGACAGGCGCCATTCGAGGCCGAGGAAACGCAGGCCGGTGAGATGAAGCCCGAGCCGCAGCTTGCGATAATCGCGCTCGCGATAGGCTTCGATTTCCGGACCCAGATAAAAGCCGGCAGGCATCTGCCAGCCGGGCGCGAGGCGGGCCCAGAGCCGGCCGTTGAGTGACGAGCCGTAAGCATTGGCCTGCAGCATCATGCCATCGGCAGGCACGGCCCAGAGATCGGCCTGGAGGCGGGCGCCGTAGCGGGTCGAAACCAGCGAGGGACCAAAGGTTTCGATCCGCTGCTCGCTTTCGGTGTCGGAGCCGGCATACACCGCGAGAAAGCTGTCGCGGATGCGCCATTCATAGCCCAGCATCGCCTGCGACTCGGCCTTGTAGGTGGTGCCGTGAGGAGAGGACCGCCGCGTCTGTTCCTGCGATCCTCCGGCCTTCAGGAAGAGCCGGAAGCCACTATCGGCAATTCCGCCCCCGATGGCACGCTTCATGCCGACCGATACGAAGGTCTTGGTCGGGCCCGCTTCCATCGAGCCGAATATCACCATGGAAATAGGCGAATACTCGTCCTCGTCTTCTTCCGCTCTGGCCGAATCGAACGCAGCGGCGGCGAAGACGATCGCCAACCCGGCCAAACCGGCCTTGCCCCACCCATACGCCACGCACGCCCCCGCCACGCCGCAGGTGCTGGCCCGCGTCATGCATTGGGATTGCAGCAGTTTGGCAGTAGACTTGCAAGCCTTTGTTAACCAAGCGGGAGCAGGCTCGACGCATCCGGCAAAGCTTTCATTCCGTATCAGGAGAGGAGGTGGCGATGGTCTCGGAAGATTTCATCAAGCAGCTGGAAGGCTATGGGCTGACGACTGCGACGATCCTGTATCGCATGCCGGATCACCGCAGCGTCCTGCAGACCTTCATCTGGCAGCAATACGACGTGGCGCCGCGCTTTCCGGTGCTCAAGGATTTCCTCGCATTCTGGCGGCGCGAGCTCGATGGACCGCTTCATTCGGTCACCGTCGCGCATTCGCGCCTGATCCGGCCGGCGGAGATCCGCAGCCTGAACGGCGTGCTGACGCTGCATTGAACGGCCGCGCAAGAGGCTGGCCCCGACCGCCCGGCATTGAACGCCTGCGCCGGGCGTGCTTGTTGGCCAGCGGCCGACCGTGCTACGCGGGCGCTCCCGCTTCGGCACGGCCTTTGTCCCTTTGTCATCTTCCCTGCGCACCTCCGGACTTCTGACGGCGCTTGCCGGCCTGCCCGGGGAACGGATCGCGGTCGGCACGATCATCGCCGCGCTTCAGGACCGGGCCTATGCGTTGCTCGTCGTTCTGCTCGGCCTGCCGAATTGCCTGCCGATGCCGCCGCCGATCCCGCTGGTCTGCGGCCTGGTCCTGGCTTTCGTCGCGCTGCAGATGCTGATGGGCCGGCGAATGCCATGGCTACCGAAGGCCCTACTCGCCCGCAGCATCGGCAAGCCGGAGCTCAACCGTGCCGTCGAGCGGGCGCTTCCGGCCTTGATCCGGCTCGAACGCTTCTCCAAGCCGCGCTTGACGATGCTCGGCAGCCCCTACGCCATTCCCGTGCTGGGGCTGGTCATCCTGGTATTGGCGCTGGGGCTGATCGTCGCGGCGCCGTTCATCGGGCAGATCCCGCTCGGCCTTGCCGTCTGCCTCGTCGGGCTCGGCCTCGTCGAGCGCGACGGCCTGCTGATGATCATCGGCGCGATCTTCGGGGCGGCGGGGCTGCTGCTCAGCGCCGGCTTCGCCTACGCGATCTTCAGCGGCATCCACGAACTGCTGTTCTAGGTTTTGATCTTATCGCATTTTCTTCACGCGAACCGGTGTCCGCTTCGCTCGAAAATGCTCTGAAGACGGATTTCAGGCGGCGACGAGGATTTCAGCAAAAGGGTTGTCGAGATCCAGCAGCCGATCGATCTCCTCGGCCGGCACGGCCTTCGAGAACAGGAAGCCCTGCAATTCGTGACAGCCGATCGCCTGCAGGAAGCGATGCTGCTCGGCGGTCTCGACGCCTTCGGCGCAGACGCGCAGGCCGAGCGCCCGGCCGAGATGTGCCATCGAATGGACGAGGATGGCGGATTCCCCGGTCGCTTCCATGTATTCGAGGAAGGAGCGGTCGATCTTGATCTTGTCGAAGGCGAAGCGCCGCAGATAGATCAAGCTCGAATAGCCCGTGCCGAAATCGTCGAGCGCCAGGCCGACGCCGTGAGCGCGGATGTCCATCATCGCGGTTTCCGCCGCATCGGCATCCTCGATCAGCACGCCTTCGGTCAATTCGAGCTCGAGCTGCGCCGGATCGAAATCGGTTTCCTCGATGATGCGGATGACGTTGGCGACGAAGTCCTTGTGGCGGAACTGGATGGGCGAAACGTTGACGGCCAGCCGAATCCCGGTCCAGCGCCGGGCCTCCGTGCAGGCCCGCCGCAGCACCCACTCGCTCAACGGCATGATGAGGCCGCGCTCCTCGGCGATGGCGATGAAGTCCGAGGGCGGGATCATGCCGTGCACCGGGTGAGGCCAGCGCACCAGCGCCTCGATGCCGACGATCGTGGAGCCGTCGACCGAGACCTGCGGCTGGTAGTGCAGCGTCAGCTCGTCATTCTCGATGGCGCGGCGCAGGTCGTCCTCGACCATGCGCTTGAGCTGCAGCGACCGGTTCATCTGCGTCTCGAAGAAGGAGAAGCGATTGCGGCCGCCATTCTTGGCCTCGTAGAGCGCCATATCCGCCAGTCTCAGCAACGCTTCGCGATCGGCGCCGTCGCGCGGGGCGATGGCGATGCCGATCGAGCAGCCGATCGTGACCTCGATTCCCATGACGACGAAGGGTTCGGTGAGCCGCGCCAGAATGCGCTCCGCGAGCGCAGTGCAACTGGCAGGCGTGGCGCCTTGCGTCTGGATGATGCCGAACTCGTCGCCGCCGATGCGCGCGACCGTGTCCGTGGCCTGCGTCGCGCCCGCGAGCCGCGTCGCGACCTGCCGGATCAATTCGTCGCCCGCGGTGTGGCCATAGGTGTCGTTGACGGCCTTGAAGCGATCGAGGTCGATCAGCATCATCGCGAGCCCCGTGCCGTTCTGCTGGAGATCGGCGAGGGTCTGATCGAGCGTCAGGTCGAAGCTGCGCCGGTTCGGCAGGAGCGAAAGCTCATCCTGCCCTGCAAGGCGCTGGATCTGGCGCTCCCGCAATTCGATCTCCCCGGCGGCGGCGCGCAGGCGCTGGACGACGAAAACGAAGATCGCCGAGAACAGCAGGGCGACTGCGATCAAAGCCCAGAGGAACCGGTGGAGCATGACGTCGCCGGGGCGGGCCGGCGTCCAGGTCAGCCAACCGCTGACGGTGCCGTCCGGGGCGCGCAAGGCCAGTCCCGTCAGCCTGTCGCTCGGCTGCGCGGCCGCCAGGTGGATATCGGCAACGCGATAGCGCTCTGCCAGCTCCGGGAGCAGGCCTTCCGATATGTGACGATAGGCGATGAGCGAGAGCGATTCCCGCGCGCTCGTGGCGCTGAACGGCACGACGCGCGCGAGATCGACGATCGTCAGCATCAGGGTTTCGTCCCCGTCCCTGATGACCGTCGAGCGCGTCGCTCCGAACTGCGGAAGAAGCGTCTCGCCGATGGCTGCGACCGGCTGCCCCTTCGTGCCGCGTAGAAACGCTTCGAGATGGCGCAGGCCGCCCGATCCCGAGCGGCCGGACGGCGCGTTGGTATCGATACCTGCGAGCACGACGCCATTCGCCGAGGCGATATAAGCGCCGTCGAAATCGGCAAGCTGGCCGCGCAAGCGCCTGAAAGCGGCTTGCAGCGCCGGTTTCGGGTCGGTCTGTTCCAACGCTTCCGGCAGTTCGCCGGTGGTGACCAGCCCTTCCAGCCTCAGTTCATTGAGGCGAATCTGGGCGTTGAAGGCGGTCTCGACACGCTCCGCCTGGCGCTGTGCCTCCAGCCGGTTCGCCTCGCGCGTGATCGCGATGACGACGCCGATGCCGGCGGCCATCAGGAGCAGGAAAGCACAGCCGAGAGTCACCACCGTGCTCGCGAACATACGAGCGGAGGAGCCCGCGTTCGTCATCTTCGCGGCAAACGGTTGGAACATGCGTTATCCAAGGCGGGTCTTGCCCGACAACTTAGCGCCGCAATTATTGACATCCGGTTGCCGTTCGAGCGCGTCAAGGCTCGGGAGGGGCGTAGGGCGGGCGCGGGATCGCCATATGGGCCGCGCGCAGGGCGGCCGACCAGCGCTCCCGCAGATCGTGGAAATAAGGCTCTCCGGCTTCGATGCGGCGGTTGAGCTCCAGATCGTCCGCGTCGCGCCGCATGACCATGAGATCGATCGGCAGACCGACGCCGAGATTGGAGCGCATCGTCGAATCCATCGAGATCAAGCCGACCTTGAGGGCATCGTAGAGATGCGTCTTGAAGGTCACCGCGCGGTCGAGGATCGGCTTGCCGTATTTATGCTCGCCGATCTGGAGGAAGGGCGCGTCCGCGCCGCATTCGATGAAGTTGCCGGCGCCATAGACCATGAAGAGCCGCATCGGCTGGCCCTTGATCTGGCCGCCAAACAGCATGGATATGTCGAACTTGACCCTCGCCTCCTCGAGCGCGGGGCCGTCGATATCGCGTACATGGCGGATGCAGCGCCCGACGAGCTGCGCGGCGCGGAACATCGAGCTGGCGTTCTGCAGGGTGTCGATCTCGCCGGTCTCGGAATTGGGCAGGCCCTCATTGAGGAAGCTCACCACGGACTGGGTGATCGAGAGGTTGCCGGCGGTCATCAGGCCGAAACTCCGCTCGCCCGGCCAGGAGAAGACGTGGAGCTTGCGGAAGGTCGAGATGTCGTCGAGCCCGGCATTGGTGCGGGTGTCGGCGATCATGACGAGGCCATCCTGCACGAGGATTCCGGCGCAATAGGTCACGGGACTTGTCCTTGCATCTTCGGCACTCCCGTGGAGGGCACGATCACTGGTTGGCGAAGCGGCCTTCGGCTTCCTGAGCGCTGACGAGCACGTTGAGGTTTTCGCCTTCGCCGCCCTGGCGCGAGCCGCGGACCGGCGCGGCGTCTGTGAAGTCGAGCCCCACGGCAACGCGGACATGGGTGTCGATCGGGCACAGCCCGTTGGCGCAGTCGAAGCCGATCCAGCCGTAGTCTTCAAGGTAAGCTTCGGCCCAGGCATGGGCACCGTTGCCGTGCGGCAGGTCGTCGGATTGCGCCACATAGCCCGAAACGTAGCGGGCGGGCACGCCGAGATGCCGGGCGCAGGCCATGAAGACATGGGCGATATCCTGCGCGATCGCCTCCTTGGCCGCGAAGGCGGCGGTCGCACCGACGCCGGTGCGGCCGCTGGCGTCGACGCAGGCTATCTCCTCCTCGACCGCAGCCATCAGCGCGTGCATGCGCGAGAGCGGCGTGGCGGCGCCCTGCACGGCTTCGTCGGCGAAGTTGCGGAGCGCTTCGTCCTGGCCGGTCAGCAGCGTGTCGCGCAGGTAGACGTCACAGGGAACCCGCTCGTGGCCGCCACGGACGACGCCGGCGAGATCGATGGTTTCGATCAGCCCGTCGATGCGGATGCCGAGGGACGAGATCGGCCCTTCGGCGTAGAAGCTGTGAACGATGTTGCCGTGCGCGTCCTGCGTGGTGCGCAGACGGCCGTCGACGTTCGGCTCGATGCGCCAGGACATGACGTGCTGGCCGTCATGGTCGCGCGGGGTCAGCCGCAGGATCTGCGTGATGTGACGCGCCGGCTCGGCATAGTCGTAGCTGATCGCGTGGGAAATCCTGATCCGCATGGTTCGGTCCGGACGGGGTTACGGCAACCGCTCTTTGGCCGCCGGCCTGCGAGCAGGCAAGCGATTCATTGGAGATACTGCTCGAAGATGGTGTTGCCGAGGCGATTGTTCTCCGTGATGAACTCCTCGATGAACTGATGCAGCCCGTGCGTGAAAACATCGTCGATGCGGGTATTGCTGAGGCTGCCCAGCGTCTTGCGCGCCTGGCGCTGGGCCTGGCCCTGCCGGCCATAGGCATCGCCGAGATGGTCGAGAAAGCGCGAGATGTTCTCGTAGCAGGCGGCGAGCGAGCGCGGCATGCGGCGGTTGAGGATGAGCAGATCGGCGATCAGGATCGGCTTCACAGCCTCGCGATAGACCCAGTGATAGGCGGTCAGGGCCGAGACCTCGCGCAGCACCGTGGTCCATTGGAAGTAGTCGAGCGAGCCGCCGACCTGCTCGTTGGCCGGCAGCAGCACATGGTATTTGACGTCGAGGATGCGGGCCGTGTTGTCGGCGCGCTCCAGATAGACGCCGAGCCGCGAGAACCAGTAGCCGTCGTCGCGCAGCATGGTGCGGTAGGCCGAGCCGTCGAAGACGAGCGAGACGTTCTTCACCCAGTCGAGAAAGCGGGCGAACTCCTCGCGGTCCATGCGCTTCTTCTCGAAACGCTGCAGCTCCAGCCAGGCGCTGTTCAGCGCGTCCCACATCTCCGAGGTCAGAGCGGTGCGGACCGCGCGCGCATTTGAGCGCGCCTGGGCCAGGCAGTTGCGGATGGAGGAGGGGTTGTCGGGGTTGAAGGTCAGGAAGTCGCAGACATTGCGCTCGTTCGCCTCGCCATACGCCTGGGCGAAGGTGTCCTCGCAGCCGGCGGTGGACACTGCGCTGTGCCATTCCGTGCCGGCGCCGCCATAGGTCGAGGGCAGGTTGGTCAGGCGGGTGGTGGCGTCGAGGATGCGGGCGAGATACTCGGCCCGCTCGACATAGCGGGAAACCCAGTAAAGGCTGTCGGCGGTACGCGAAAGCATGATCAGCGAGTGCCTTTCCGCAGCGTGGCAGGCGATTGCGGGGTCATGATGGTCTGGCTGGCAGCGTCGGTCATGCGTCGAGAACCCAGGTGTCCTTGGTGCCGCCGCCCTGGCTCGAATTGACGACGAGAGAGCCTTCCTTGAGCGCAACGCGCGTCAGCCCGCCCGGCACGCAGGAAATGCCGTTGGCGCCCGACAGCACATAGGGGCGCAGGTCGACATGGCGCGGCGCCACGCCTGAGGCGACGAAGGTCGGGCAGGTCGAGAGCGCCAGCGTCGGCTGGGCGATGAAGCCCTCAGGGCTCGCCTTGAGCTTGCGGCGGAAGGTCTCGATCTGCGCCTTGTTGGCGTGCGGGCCGACCAGCATGCCGTAGCCGCCGGAACCGTTGACCTCCTTGACGACGAGCTTCTCGAGATTGTCGAGCACATAGGCGTTCGCTTCGGGCTCGCGACAGCGGAAGGTCGGGACGTTCTTCAGGATCGGCTCCTCGCCGGTGAAGAACTTCACGATCTCGGGCATGTAGCTGTAGACCGCCTTGTCGTCGGCGACGCCGGTGCCCACCGCATTGGCCAGCGTGACGTTGCCGGCCTTGTAGGCGCCGATGATGCCGGGGACGCCGAGCACGGAATCGCCGCGGAAGACGAGCGGGTCGATGAAGTCGTCGTCGATGCGACGGTAGATCACATCAACGCGCTTCGGCCCCTGCGTGGTCCGCATATAGACCACGTCGTCCTTGACCAGCAGGTCCGAGCCTTCGACAAGCTCGATGCCCAGCTTGTCGGCCAGGAAAGAGTGCTCGTAGAAGGCCGAATTGTACTGGCCCGGCGTGAGCAGGCAGATCGTCGGGTCGGATGGGGCGCTGCGCGGCGCGACCGAGCGCAGCGTCGCCAGCAGCTGGTCGGGATAGTTGTCGACCGGCGCGACGCGATGCGTGGAGAAGAGCTCGGGGAAGAGCCTGAGCATCACCTCCCGGTTCTCCATCATGTAGGAGACGCCGGACGGGGTGCGGGCATTGTCCTCCAGCACGTAGAAGGTGTCGGCGTCGACGCGCACCACATCGATGCCGGCGATGTGGCAGTAGATGCCGTGCGGCACTTTGAAGTCGACCATTTCGAGCTGGTAGCAGGCGTTGCGATAGACCAGATCGGGCGGGATGATGCCGGCCTTCAGGCATTCCTTCGGCCCGTAGACATCGGCCAGGAACATGTTGAGCGCGGTCACGCGCTGGCGCAGGCCCGCTTCGAGCTTGGTCCATTCCGGCTTGGTCAGGACCCGCGGGATGATGTCGAAAGGGATCAGCCGCTCCGTCGATTCCTCGTCGCCGTAGACCGCGAAGGTGATGCCGATGCGGCGGAAGAACAGCTCCGCCTGGCTGCGCCTCAGGGCCAGCGTCTCCGGCGGCGCTTCCTTGAGCCAGCGGTCGAGAGCTTCATAGGCCGGTCTCAGTTCCGTGCCCGAGCCGGTCATTTCATCGAATGCGACCATGCGGCCCTCTTCCCCTTTTCGGCCAGCCTATGCGCATTCGCTGGCGTTCGGGAAGGGGGGAGGAAGATGCCCAATTGGTCGGGTCTGCCTTTTTCCTAGGCAGTATTGAGTGGGGCTCCGGCGTATTCGGCAGGACCGGCAAAGAGGACCCGGTCAGCGATACCAGGCGCTGCCGCCTTCGAGCTTTCGGGAAATGGCGCCTTCTAGCGGTTTTTGGCTGCGCTGGGACGTTCTTCCAGCCAAAGCCGCAAGGCTTCGGCATTGTTCCGGGTCTCGTCCTTGGCGGCATAGAGCAGCGTCACCGGCCCTTGCGCCAGTTTCTCCTCCAGCGTGGCGAGGGCTGCCTGCGCCGATGCGCTGCCGAGTTCGGCGGCATAGGCGGCGCGAAACTCGTCCCAGCGGTCGGGATGGCCGTGGAACTCATGCCGGAGAACATCGCTGGGCGCGATATCCTTCAGCCACATCTCGATCCTGTCCTTCGCGATTCCGCGCGGCCAGAGGCGATCGACCAGGATTCGCATGCCGTCGCTCGGCAGGGGTGGGTCGTAAACACGCTTCACGATGAGCTGCGACATGCTCTGGCCTCCGACGAGACGGGCGACAGGGCTCAGATCAGCCCGAGGCTGCGGAAGCTCGCATGGCCGTCGCGCCCGACGATGATGTGGTCGTGAATGGCGATGCCGAGCGGCTTGGCGATGTCGACGAGCTCGCGGGTCATCCGCATATCGGCACCCGAGGGCGTCGGGTCGCCGGATGGGTGATTATGGACGAGGATGATGGCGGAGGCCGAGAGTTCCAGCGCCCGGCGCATGACCTCGCGCGGATAGACCGGCGTGTGGTCGACCGTGCCGGTCTGCTGCACCTCGTCGGCGATGAGAGCGTTCTTCTTGTCGAGGAACAGGATGCGGAACTGCTCGCGCTCCGCGAAGGCCATCGCCATGCGGCAATAGTCGAGCACCGACGACCATGAGGACAGGACCGGCCGCTTCGAGACGGCGCCCTTCGCCATGCGCTGCAACGCGGCCGCGACGACCTTGAGATCGAGCGCCACGCCCTCGCCGACGCCCTTGACCTCGGTCAGGCGGGTGATCGGGGCGCCCAGCACCTCGGCGAAGGAACCAAAGCGCTGGATCAGCTCCTTGGCGAGCGGCTTGACGTCCCGCTGCGGGATCGAGCGGAAGAGCAGCAGCTCGAGCAGCTCGTAATCGGGCAGGGCTTCCGCGCCGGTTTCCTGGAAACGGGCGCGCAAGCGGTCGCGATGGCCGTGATAATGCGGCGTCGCGGCTTTTGCATCGGCGGCTTCGGCAAAGGCGGCAGGCGAGGGCACCTTGCGCGGCCCCTTGCCGGTGCCGACACTCATCGCGCGGTGAGCGGATTGTCGAGGCCGCCAGGCGAGAGCGTGAAGATCTCGCAGCCGGTCTCCGTGACGCCGATCTGATGCTCGAACTGGGCGGAGAGCGAACGGTCGCGCGTCACGGCTGTCCACCCGTCGGAGAGCACCTTCACGCCGGGCTTGCCGAGGTTGATCATCGGCTCGATGGTGAAGACCATGCCCGGCTTCAGCTCGATGCCCTCGCCGGGGCTGCCGTAGTGCAGGATGTTCGGCGCATCGTGGAAGAGACGGCCGATGCCGTGGCCGCAGAAATCGCGCACCACCGAGCAGCGCTCGCCTTCCGCATAGCGCTGGATGGCGAAGCCGACGTCGCCGGTGGTCGCGCCGGCTCGAACAGCCTTGATGCCGCGCAGCAGGCTTTCATAGGTGATCTCGATCAGCCGCTCGGACTTCCGCGAAATCTCGCCGACGGCGTACATCCGGCTCGAATCGCCGTGCCAGCCATCGACGATCAGCGTGTAGTCGATGTTGAGGACATCGCCCTCGCGCAGCGGCTTGTCGTCGGGGATGCCATGGCAGACGACATGGTTGATCGAGGTGCAGATCGACTTGGTATAGCCGCGATAGAACAGCGTCGCCGGGTAGGCGCCGTTGTCCATGGCGAACTGGAAGGCGAGATCGTCGAGGCGCTGGGTCGTGACGCCGGGCTTGACGTAGGAGCCGAGCATGTCGAGGCCCTCGGCCGTCAGCCGGCCGGCCTTGTGCATGGCCGCGAAAGCCTCGGGGCCATGAATCTTGATGGCAGGTTCGCGTGAGCGCGACCGGCCGATGGTGTCTTCGAATGTCATCGCGCCCAGGAAACTCCTTGCCGACATATCTATTGCGTTTGGCGGAGCGTGCAAGCCGCTTGCATCATCGGCGGAGGCCGAGCTGCCGCGCCAGTGTCGAGGTCACCTGCGGCTGACGTAGGTGCGCGCCAAACATGCCCTTGCGTTCAGAATTTCATTACGTTGTCATGGTAATGCTTTCGTCGTTTTCGATCCGCTCGACTGCCTCTCGATCCATGCACGCGCCGGCAAGAACATCGTCGTTCGCTTATTACGGGGATGATGCGCCGAGCGCGCTCGATGCCCTGGTTCTCGATCTCGCCATGGCGCGCGGCATCGCGGAGGTCATGAGCGTCGTGCGCCGCAACGCGCGCGGGCTGACCGGAGCGGACGGCATCAGCTTCGTCCTGCGTGAAAGCGGCCGCTGCTACTACGCCGACGAGGACGCGATCACGCCGCTCTGGAAAGGCCAGCGCTTTCCGATGGAGACCTGCATCTCCGGCTGGGCCATGCAGCGCGGTGAGGTCGTCGTCATCGAGGACATCTACGCGGATGATCGCATTCCGCATGCTGCCTATCGGCCAACCTTCGTGCGCAGCCTCGTCATGGTGCCGGTGCGGCACGAAGACCCTGTCGCTGCGATCGGCGCTTACTGGGCGCATTGCCATCGCCCGGCGCCTGAGGTGATCCGGACTCTGAGGCGGATCGCCAACAGCGCCGCCGTCGCCATGACCAACATCGCGCTGGTGAACTCGTTGTCCGTCGCGCTGGAGGAGGCGGAACGGGCGAAGGACGCCATCATCCTGGCCATGGCCTCGCTGGCGGAAACGCGCGACAACGAGACCGCGAACCATGTCCGGCGTACGCAGCATTACCTGCGGGCCCTGGCGAGGGCGGCCTGCGAGCGCGGGCTGTACGCGGATCAGCTGGACGATGGGATCATCGATCTGCTCTTCAAATCCGCGCCGCTTCACGACATCGGGAAGGTAGGCATTCCCGATCGCATCCTGCTCAAGCCGGGGCGGCTCGACGAGGCCGAGCGGGCCGTCATGCAGACGCACGCGGAACTCGGGCGGCAGGCCATCGTCAATGCCGAGCGGCATCTCGGCACATCGAGCTCGTTCCTGCAGGTGGCCAAGGATATCGCCTTCACGCATCACGAGCGTTGGGACGGGGCCGGCTGTCCGCGGGGGCTCGCCGGCAAGGCCATTCCCTTGACGGGGCGGCTGATGGCGATCGCGGACGTCTATGACGCGCTGGTCACGGAACGCGTCTACAAGGCGGCGATGTCTCACGAGGAGGCCGTCGCGGTCATCCTCGGCGAGCCTGGCAGGCAGTTCGATCCGGAGCTGATCGATGTCTTCCGAGAGATCGCGCCCGTCTTCGAAACGATCTTCGGGCAGTTCGCGGACGCTGCATAGCTTTGGGCCGCAAGCGGGGAGATGGCTGGCGCAGCGGCGCTGTGAGGTGTATCAGGCTGGCGCAATGGCCATGATCATCGAACAATCCCAGGCGGAAGAGCGGCCCTACGGCGCCTTCGCTCCGAAAGCCTATCTCGCCCGCATCATCGCGCGGACGCGTGCGGCCTCCGATTCTTTCTTCGGGCGCAAGATCGCCTATGCGTTGCGCCGCCTCGGCCTGCGCTCGCTGAATGGCGCGCCGGTCGATATCGAGGCGCTCGGCGCCAAGATGCGCCTCTATCCGGACGGCAATGTCTGCGAGAAGCGCGTGCTGTTCACGCCGCAATATTTCGACGCGGTCGAGCGCGAGATGCTGGCCGCGCGGCTGCGCGACGGTTTCACCTTCATCGATGTCGGCGCGAATATCGGCGCCTATTCCCTGTTCGTTGCCGCCCGTGCGGGGCGCGGCGCGCGGATCCTCGCAGTCGAACCGCAGCCGGAGATCTTCGCGCGGCTCGCGTTCAATATCGCCCAGAATCCTTTCGGGACGGTCAAGGCGGTGGCCTGCGCGTTGGCGGACAAGCCCGGCGAGCTGACCCTGTTCATCGACCAGACCAATCGCGGCGAGTCGAGCGTGCGCATCCTCAATTCGAGCGCCGGGATAGCGGTCCGGGTGCCGGCCATGACGCTGCTGGCGCTGGTCCAAGGCGAGGGTTACGAGCGCATCGATGCGATCAAGCTCGATGTCGAAGGGGCCGAGGACATCATTCTCGAACCGTTCCTGCGCGATGCGCCGGAGTCACTCTGGCCCGGTTTCGTCATCATCGAGGATTCCCGCCAGCGCTGGCAGAGCGACCTCGCGGGGCTCTTGACGCGCAGCGGCTACAAGCTTGTCGCCCAGACGCGGCTCAATCTGGTCTTCGAACGCAAGCGCGCCTGAGCAGCGCGATCGCGTTGCATCGTCGGGGGGGCGTTCGCCGCGCTGCCCGGGCGGCGCGCGACAATGTCTTAGCCCGTTGTTTTCGCATCGGCATTTCCCCGAAAACCGCGTTCCACTTTTCGGGCCGATGCTCTAGCTCTTGTATCGAGAGCCAGGAGCGCCGCGATGACCACCAGTGAAGCCAGCCCGTCAGCCGCCATCGTCACGGCCGCGATCCTGGTGATCGGCGACGAGATTTTGTCGGGGCGAACGAAGGACAAGAACATCGGCTATATCGCCGAGTATCTCACCAATATCGGCATCGAGCTGCGCGAGGTTCGGGTCGTCCCGGACGTTACCGACGAGATCGTCGCGGCGCTGAATGCCCTGCGGGCTCGATTCACCTATGTCTTCACGACGGGCGGCATCGGGCCGACCCATGACGACATCACCGCCGATGCGGTCGCGGCCGCCTTCGGCGTTTCCATCGATTACGACCCGCGCGCGGTCGCGATGCTGTCGGAGCGTTTCTCGCCGGCCGATCTCAACGAGGCGCGCATGCGGATGGCGCGCATTCCGGCCGGGGCCGAACTGATCGCCAATGCGATCTCCAAGGCTCCCGGCTTCAATATCGGGAATGTCTATGTGATGGCCGGCGTTCCGGCGATCATGCAGGCGATGCTGGATGTCGTCGCCCCGACATTGCGGACGGGGACGAAGGTCCTGTCGGATACGGTTCAGGCCGGCCTGCGCGAGGGCGATATTGGCGGTCCGCTGGCGGCGATCGCCAAGGCCCATCCAGCGGTTTCGATCGGCTCCTACCCGTTCTGGTCGGATACCGGGCCCGACACGAATATCGTCGTCCGCTCCCGCGAAGCAGACAAACTCGAAGCGGCGATAGCCGACGTGAAATCTATGATTGCGATTGAAAAATCCAAATCCAAATCATGACGAATACCAATATTATTTCAGTAAGTTGCAGTTTTTCTTATTTTTGGCTCCGGTGCTGTACGGTATGTCCTAATCGTCACACGGATCATTGCTTTTATATAGTATTTCATCTCGATGATCGACGAGATCGCCTTCCAGACCAATCTGCTGGCGCTCAACGCCGCGGTCGAGGCGGCGCGGGCCGGCGATGCCGGGCGGGGCTTCGCAGTGGTCGCGACGGAGGTGCGGGCGCTGGCCGCGCGCTGCAGTGAATCCGCCAATGGCGTCAAGGCCTTGATCGCGAATTCTACGCAGCAGATTCAAGCTGGCGTCGGGCTCGTCAAGGATGCCGGCACGACGCTGCGCGAGATCGTCACCGCCGCGTCGAAGGTGGCCTCGACCGTCAGCGAGATCTCGCAGGCGACGACCGAGCAGGCCAACGGCATCGACGAGATGGCCCGCACCGTCGCGCATATGGACGAGATCACCCAGCAGAACTCGCTGCTGGCCGAGCAGAGCGCCCGCGTCGCCCGCGACCTCCAGCAGGAGACCGAGGCTCTGAGCACGATGGCCGGCTCCTTCCGGCTCGGAGGCGAGTATTCGAGGCCTGTGGCACAGCTTGTTCATGCCGCAGCTCCGATGCTGCGCGCGGTGCCTTCTGCCGGGTCGCCCCTGCGCGGCCGAAAGGTGGCTTCCGGCGGCGGAGCGGATGGCTGGGCTGAATTCTGAGCCGCAATAAAGGGCTTCGCCTGGGGATGTTCGGCGCGTGCCTCTTGTCAGGCGCGCGCCGATAGGCTTTTCGGTCGGAAACCGGCGTTCTTCGCGCCGCGATCAGCCCGGAGCGCATGCCATGGCCGAACCGTCCTCGAACAAGGCTTTCCCGGTTTCCTGGGACCAGTTCCATCGTGATGCCCGCGCGCTGGCCTGGCGCCTCGCCGACAAGGGCCCCTTCGAGGCGATGGTCTGCATCACCCGTGGCGGGTTGGTGCCGGCGGCGATCATCTGCCGCGAACTCGGTCTCAGGATGATCGAGACGGTCTGTGTCGCGAGCTATCACGACTATCGCAACCAGACCGAGCTCAAGGTGCTCAAGGACATCGCGCCGAACATCAAGGCGATCGGCGACGGCAAGGGCAAGGGCGTGCTGGTCGTGGACGACCTGACCGACACCGGCAAGACGGCGCGAGTCGTGCGCGAGATGCTGCCGAACGCGCATTTCGCCACGGTCTATGCCAAGCCCGCCGGCGTGCCGACGGTCGACACCTTCGTCACGGAGGTCAGCCAGGACACCTGGATCTATTTCCCCTGGGACATGGCTCTCACCTATGTCGAGCCCATTGCCAAGGGGCATCAGGGCTGAGCTTCCCGGCCGCTTTACTGCGGCGGCCGACTGACGGCGCTTTCTGCGCTTCCGCGGCTCAACCGACCGAGGGCGAGCGGAAGGCGACCAGCATCCCGGTGACCACCACCGCCATGCCGACAAGCTCGGTCGGCGAGGGGCTTTCCGCCAGGAAGAGCGCGCTGGAGGTGGCGGTCGCAATCGGCACCAGCGGTAGGAACAATGTCGCCTTCGCCGCGCCGAGCATCGCCACGGTGCGGGCGTAGAGGTAGAGCGCGACCACGCCAACCAGCACACCCTGATAGACCGCCTGCAGCAGCAGCTCGGCGAAGGGCGCCCGCATCATGTGGACGGGCAGCACAAGGGCGACGATCACGAGCAGCGGCACGGAGAGCAGGCAGGAGGCGGCGGTGACGTCGAGCGAGCTCACACCCCAGCGCTTGGCGAGAAGCCCGAAGATCGCCCACAGGAGGGCGATCAGCACGAAGAGCAGGTCGCCGATCCAGGCATCGGGCCGTGCAGGCGTCACCGCCAGCGCATCCCGCGAGAAGATGCCGATGCCCAATACGATGATGCCCAGGCCGACCATCCGCATCCGCCCGGCGCGTTCGCCAGTGACGAGGAAGACCAGCAGCGCGGTGAAGACCGGGATCAGGCCGGGCGAGATGATCGACGAGTGCAGGGCCGGCGCGAAATAGGCGCCGCCGACAAGGATCAGGCTGTAGAGCGGGCCGATCAGAAGCGCCATGACCCCAGCCCGCGGCCAGCCGAGCGAGCCGACCGGGAAGGGGCGCATGTTGCGGAGCGCCCACGGCAGCAGCACGGCGGCAGCCGAGGCGAAGCGCAGGATCGTGACGTCGGCCGGCGTCAGGTCGATCAGCATGGCGTGCCGCGATACGACCGCCTGGACGCCCCAGATCACTGAGGTCAGCAATCCGCAGAGGATGCCGAGCCATTGCGCGCGGGAGGTCATGTCGTGGAGGCCTTGTCGTGACTTGAGAGGCGAGGGCGCGGCGAGCGCGGTGGCGCCGCTATGCCTTTCGGCTGAGGTCACGGCAATGGCGCTGCGCGCAGCCCGCCCCGGCGTGCCGCCCTCATCCCATTCAGTCCAACGGCTGGCCGGTCGCGCCTGTCATCAGCTTTTCCGCATGGGTTCGGATATCTTCCGGCCATGTCCGGCTGTGCTCGGCGAAACGCTGGCCGTCGCCGGCGAAGAGGGCGCGCGAGGCTTCCTCGAAACCTTCGCGATCGCCCGCCATGGCCGACATGAAGGCGTAGGCCGCGGCCTGCGCTGCCCGCGCCTGGCTGCGTCCACCATCGTTGCGGCGGGCATCATCGACGAGGCGTCGCAAGACCTGCGAGGCACCGCCTGGCTGCTGGCTGAGCCAGTCCCAATGGCGCGGCAGCAAAGTGACTTCGCGGGCGACGACGCCGAGCTTGGGCCTGCCGCGGCCGCGCGGCGCCTCAGAGCTGGCTTCCGGCAGCTTTCCACCGAGGCGCGCAGCGATTTCGATATCGCTGCCGCGCAGGTCGAGATCGACGACCTTTCCGGTCGTGTCGTCGAAGGTGAGGATGGATGCGGTGGGATCGGCTGCCAGTGCCGCCTTCACGGCGAGCGCGACATCGAGCAGCGAACCGCTGGCGAGGCGGCTGGAGCCGCGAAAGGCGGTGCAGGCACTGGAGGGATTGTTGGACATGAGGGCTCCTTGCTCGGCCACCCTATTACCCGGGTCTTTTTCATCGCGCAATATGATCCGGGTAAAAATATCCGAAGGGTGGCTTCTGTTCCCGCTTGCGGTGATCGTCGTCCGATGATGCAATGCAACACGAGATGGCCGCGCATGCGAATTCGTGGTTGCAAGCACGGGACGCGCGGGAGGGGAAATAACCGTGACGATCGCGACGGATAATCGGCCGGATTCCGGGATCGAGACGCTTGCCGCGGAGCTGCTGACCCGCATCGAGCAGGCACGCAGCGATTCCCGCGACGACCCCTTTGGCAATCCGGTGCTGCGGGTGACGCTCTGGCTGACCCGGCTGATGGACCGGGGCGAATTGAGCGTCGATGAAGCGGGCGAACTCGTGCGCCATCTCGGGCGGCAGGCGCTGCGGCAGCGCGCCGGGCGGGTCTCGCGCTATGTCGGGCTCGACAAGGACGAGGCGGCCGTCTTCGCCGCATTGGCCGAGAGCCTGGCGAACAAGGCCGCCAGCTTCGCGGATTTCCGGCAGCAGTTGGAGCGGGCGCGTTTCGCCGCGGTGTTCACGGCGCATCCGACCTTCGGCATGACGCGCCCGCTCTGCCATGCGCTGGCCGACCTCGCTTCCGGCGGGACGCAGGGCGACGCCGTTGTCGACGAGCCCGGCCTCAGCTTCCGCCCCGATGGCCGCATCACCCTGCAGGACGAGTTCGAGCAGGCACGCTTTGCGGTGCGCCAGGCCCGCGACGCTATCGACCGGATGAATGCTGCGTTCTTCGCGGTGGCGCGTGCACGCTGGCCCGAGGACTGGACGAAGCTCGCTCCGAAGCCGGTGACGCTGGCCTCCTGGGTCGGCTGCGACACGGATGGGCGCACCGATATCGGCTGGTGGGACACGCTGCGCTACCGATTGGAATCGAAGAGCGGGCAGTTCGCGCGCATTCTCGAAAAACTGCCGCAGGCTCCCGCCACGGAAGCCGTACGCAGGCTGGTCGGCGAAGCGCTCGCGGCCGTCGAGAGGCAGCTCGCGCTGGCGCCGCCGATCGGGACGCAGCCCTCGCTCCAGGCCTTGCAGGCCTTCGCGCTTGCGCTCGTGCATGAGCGCGAGACCGCTTTGCCGGAGGCCTCAGGCCTGATCGCAGCGCTCGACGCTGCGCTGGCCGAGGCGTCCGACGAAGAGACCAGGCTCGCTCTGGCGCTGATCCGGGCCGGATGCCTTGCCCATGGCGTTTCGATCGCGCTGCCGCATTTCCGGCTCAACGCCTCGCAGCTCCACAACGCGCTGCGCTCCGTGATCCCGCTGGAAGAGGAGCCGGGCGAGCCGGCGCAGAGGCGGGCCTTTCTCGCCGCCGCCAATACCGCGCTCGGCAAGGTCGAGCCGGTCGCGGTCGATTTCGGTGCGCTCGCGGCCGAGCGTGCCTCGGCGGCGCGCATGATGATGACGATCGCGCAGATCGTGAAGCATCTCGACGGCTCGAAGCCGGTGCGTTTCCTGATTGCGGAGACCGAGACCGGCTACACGCTGCTTTGCGCGCTCTGGCTCGCCAGCCGCTTCGGCATTGCCGATCTCGTCGAGATCTCGCCGCTATTCGAGACGTCGGACGCGCTGGAGCAGGGGCCGCGCATCATCGACGAGGCGCTGCGCAGCCCGCATTTCCGGGACTATCTCAAGCGCCATGGCCGGCTGTGCATCCAGTTCGGCTATTCCGATTCCGGGCGCTATATCGGGCAGGTCGCCTCGACCTTTTGGGTCGAAAGGCTGCGCATCCGCATCTGCGAGCTGCTCGCCCGCTACAAGCTCGACGATGTCGAACTGGTGATCTTCGACACGCATGGCGAGTCGGTCGGCCGGGGCGCCCATCCCGACAGCCTGGCCGACCGGCTGGCCTATCTCGACCCCGCTTTCGCCCGGCAGGCCTTCGCGCAGGCCGGCATCAGGACGGTGCGCGAGACGAGCTTCCAGGGCAGCGACGGATATCTCCTGTTCGGCACGCCGCAGCTCGCGGGCGCAACGGTCGGGCGTATCGCCGAGGCGGTCTTCGCGCCTGTCGAAAGCATCGACGATCCGATCTATGACGAGCCGGATTTCGCCAGCGAGTTCTTCCAGACCGTGCGCGAAGAGATGAACGCGCTGGTCGACGACCCCGGCTATGCCGCACTGATCGGGACCTTCGGACCCTCGCTCCTCGACAAGACCGGCTCGCGCCCGGCCGCCCGGCAGAGCGATGCCGGTGGGCCGACTCGAATCCGCCATCCGCGCGAGCTGCGCGCCATTCCCAACAACGCCATCCTCCAGCAGCTCGGCTGGATGGCGAACAGCATGCACGGCGTCGGCCATGCCGCCTCGCGCTCGCCTGACCTGTTCCGCGCGATGCGCGAACGCTCCGACCGCTTCGACCGGGCTTACCGCCTCGCGGCCCATGCGATGGCGCATAGCGACCTCGACGTGCTGCGCGCCTATCTCGACTCGCTCGACCCCGGCAGCTGGTTCGACCGGGCACGCCGGACGGTGAGGGAAGGGCGGCGCGACGAATTGCTGGCGGTTGCCGATGCGCTGTCGCGGCTGGAACTGGCGCCGGCGCTGCGCCGCCTGTTCTGGCGGCTTTCGGCCGATGCGCTGAAGCTCCGCGCCGCGGCGGACGATGTCCCCCAGATGCCAGCGCGGCTCATCGCGCTGCATGCGCTCAGGCTGGCGGCGATCCACCGGATCTGGCTCGCCTTCGCCCATATTCCGGATTTCCGCCCGCATGCGGGGCTGACGCGGGATGACTTCGTCGAAAGGTTGCTGCGCCTCGACGTGCCCGCCTGCCTCGCGCAGATGGCCGCCATCTTCCCGCGCGATCCAGACCCGACCATCGGGCTCGATTTCGGCGAGCCGCCGGGCCCGCGCGAGGGCGGCACCTACGAGGCGCTGCATCGCGACGTCTTCGCACCGATGCTGGCGCAGTTCGAGCTGATCCGCGAGATTTCCGGCGCGATCCAGCACGAGATCGGCGCTTTCGGGTAGCACCGGTGTGACGAGAGAGCTCTGG
Organism: Allobosea sp. RIT-PG3_2; assembly: GCF_057321085.1. Taxonomy (NCBI): domain Bacteria; kingdom Pseudomonadati; phylum Pseudomonadota; class Alphaproteobacteria; order Hyphomicrobiales; family Alloboseaceae; genus Allobosea; species Allobosea sp. RIT-PG3_2. The sequence continues at coordinate 273,532 of NZ_JBXWCA010000006.1, forward strand.
TTTTGGGGATGCTCGGGTCAAGCCCGAGCATCACGCCTGTCCCGGACATTGAAACCCAAGCCGATCTCATTAGTTTGACCGGCAGGGGAAACGCCGACCGGGAGACGAGCCAGACATGGCCGCCACCAGCTTCGACGCCGCGGCCGCGCGGATCACGATCTTTCGCGCGTTGCTCGAGGCTACGGCCCGGCACGGCAAGAGCCGCATCGCACTGGAGGACCCCGAACGCCAGCCGATCACCTATGGCCGGCTGGTGCTGGGCGCGCTGGTGCTGGGGCGCAAGCTGGCGGCGTTCACGTCGCCGCGCGAGCATGTCGGCGTGCTGCTGCCGAACATGCAGGGCATGGCGGTGACGCTGTTCTCGCTCATCGCCTATGGTCGTGTGCCGGCGCTGCTCAACTTCACCGCCGGTGTCCGCAACCTGCGCGCGGCGGCGGAACTGGCGCAGCTCAAGATCATCGTCACCTCGCGCCGCTTCGTCGACCAGGGCAAGCTCGACGACGAGATCGCGGTGCTGGGCGAGGGGCGCCGCGTCATCTATCTCGAAGATGTCCGCAAGCAGATCACCAGCTTCGACAAGGCGCTCGGCGCGCTGCAGAGCCTGGTGCCGGGGCTCGCCCATCGCTCCTACGAAGCGCAAGCCGACGAGGCGGCGGTGATCCTCTTCACCTCGGGCACCGAGGGCACGCCGAAAGGCGTGGTGCTGAGCCATGCCAATATCGTCTCGAATGCGCGGCAGGTCTTCGCCCATGCCAGCGGGGCGATCTCGGAGCGGGACGTCTTCATGAACCCGCTGCCGGCCTTCCATTCCTTCGGACTGACGGCGGGACTGATGGTGCCGCTGCTGCACGGCATGAAGGTCGTGCTCTATCCGAGCCCGCTGCACTACAAGCAGGTGCCGAAGCTGATCGGCGAGACGAAGGCGACCTTCCTGCTCGCGACCGACACGTTCCTGCAAGGATATGCCCGCGCTGCAGAGCGGAACGATCTCGGCAGCGTGCGTTACGTCGTCGCCGGGGCCGAACGGGTCAAGGCCGAGACGCGGCGGATGTGGGAGCCCTACGGCACGACCATCCTCGAAGGCTATGGCTGCACCGAATGCTCGCCCGTCATTGCCGTCAACACGCCGGCCGCCATCCGCGACGGCACGGTCGGCAAGCTGCTGCCCGGCATCGAAGCGAATCTGGAGCCGGTGGAGGGCATCCACGAAGGCGGGCGGCTCACCGTGCGCGGACCGAACATCATGGCCGGTTATCTCGACCCCGAACAGCCCGGCCGCGTCATCCCGCCCGAAGGGGGCTGGCACGATACCGGCGATATCGTCGTGCTCGACGACGGCTTCGTCGCGATCCGGGGCCGGGCCAAGCGCTTCGCCAAGCTGGGCGGCGAGATGGTCTCGCTGGCGGCTGTGGAGACCATGGTCTCCAAGCTCTGGCCGGACCAGAACCATGTCGTCGTTGGCCTGCCCGACGCGCGCAAGGGCGAGCAGCTGATCCTCGTCACCGAGAAGCCCGACGCGGACCGTGCGACGCTGCAGGAGGCTGCGAAGGAGCAGGGCTTCCCGGAGCTATGGGTGCCGCGTGCGATCCTGGTGACTCAGGCCATCCCCGTGCTCGGCAACGGCAAGATCGACTATGGCGCGACGCGCGAGCTTGCGGCCTCGCGACGCTCGCTACTGTAAAGCCACAATCGTAATGTTGTTGCATCGCATGATGATCCCTGCCTCGATTCTCGCCACGCTGCGCGTCGCCACGCTTGCACCTGTCCTGTCGTTCGCGAACCCTGCCGATCTCGCTGCCCAGGCTCCCGGAAACACCTATGTGCGCCGCGACGAGTGCATCGCGGCCGGGTTGCTGACGGCGGAGCAATGCGAATTCGCCTATCGCAACGCCAGGGCCGAATTCGAGCAGCGCGCGCCGCGCTATGCCTCGCGCGCTGCATGCGAGCGCAGCCACAAGCGCTGCGGGGCGCAAATCGTCTCTGCCGGCGGCTGGGAATCCTTCGGCAAGGGCGGCGCGACCTATGTTCCGCGCTTCGTCGGCGTCAGGGTGACGGGCGAGGGCGCCGCGCGGCGGACGACGCTGCCGGTCGTCGAGGGCGGCACCAAGGTCGCCTTCGTCGGACGGCCGGTGACGGAGCTGTTGGACAAGGTCTCGGGCAGGCAGGGCGTGATCGGGCTGACGAGCAGCGTCGGCCGTGGCTCCCATGGCCATGCCGGGCAGCCCTCCGGCACCTATGTCAAGCGCGGCGACCGCGACGACACGATGCGCGTGCCGATGGAGGAGAAGAGCATCGGATCGGACGTCAAGCCCGGGCTCTATGTCGATCCCGACGGGGTCGAGTGGTACAAGCCGGCGCGCCCGCACTAGGATCGTTCTCGACCGCTTCGCAGAGGCTTGCGCGCATCGAGCCCGCCCGCTATCGCTGTCGCGCTCGCGGACGTGGCGAAACTGGTAGACGCACGAGACTTAAAATCTTGCGCCTTCAAAGGCTTGCGGGTTCGAGTCCCGCCGTCCGCACCAAACCGACATTGCGACGATTCACAAGCGCCACCGTCTAGGCGGTTCGTGGATGCGAGATTGAGCCGGCGCAGGTGCATGCACGGGTCAGGCTGACCCGCGCTTGCGGCTGCGAGCCTCAGGCCCTCCGAAAAATGAGGCTGAGATTGTTGGCCGGCATCTCGATGATCTCCGGCGCGCCGAAACCATTTGCAGCAGCCAGGGCCGCGACATCGCCGATCTCGCGCAGGCCCCATTCAGGGTCGCGGCTGCGCAGGCTTTCGTCGAAGGCGGCATTGCTGGGCTCGAGGGGACGGTCGGAGCGGCGATAAGGGCCGTAGAGATAGAGCGGGCTGCCGGTCTTCAGCAGGCGTCCCGCCTGGCGGAACAGGCCCTCCGCCGCTTTCCACGGCGCGATATGGATCATGTTGATGCAGAGGATCGCGTCGGCTGAAGCGATCGGCCATTCCTGCGCGCTCGCGTCGATCATCAGCGGCGGCAGAATGTTGCCCAACCCTGACTCCCGCGCCCAGGCGGCGATGCTTGCCAGCGCATCGGCCGTCGGATCGCTGGGCTGGAACGAGAGCGCGGGCAGGGTCTCGGCAAAATGAACGATGTGTTCGCCCGAGCCGCTTGCGACCTCCAATACGAGCCCGGAAGGCGGCAGCATGTCTCGCAAGATGGGAAGGATCGCGTCGCGGTTGCGCTGGGTGGCCGGGGCTCGCAGCGCCGATCGCCTCCCGCCTGATCCGCTTGTGTCGGCTGCCAGAAGGTGGGCCTGGTCATCATTCGCTCACAAATCTTTCGTCGCGCCCATCGCGTTGGGGCAACGATCCGCTATAAGGGGGCTCGAAGCGAGCTGCCAAATGTTGCAGCTTCGCAGCAAACGGATTGGTTTTGTTAACCGAAATCCTGGTCGTCGTGGCGCTGACGGTCATCAATGGACTGCTCGCCATGTCGGAGCTCGCCGTCGTTTCGTCGCGGACGGCACGCCTCAAGGTCCTCAGCGACCAGGGCAACAAGGGCGCCACGACGGCGATGCGCCTGGCCGAGGATCCCGGCCGCTTCCTCTCCACCGTTCAGATCGGCATCACGCTTGTCGGCGTTCTTTCCGGCGCCTTCTCCGGCGCCACCCTCGGCGCGCGCCTTTCCGAATGGCTGGGCACCCACGGCTTTTCGCCCTCGGTCTCGGACACGCTGGGCGTCGGCCTCGTCGTGGTCGCGATCACCTATCTCTCGCTGATCCTGGGCGAACTCGTGCCGAAGCAGGTCGCCTTGCGCGATCCCGAGCGGGTGGCTGCGCGCGTGGCGCCGGCGATGGCCCTGATGTCGAAAGTCGGCGCGCCGCTGGTCTTCCTGCTCGATATCTCCGGCAAGGCCGTGCTCGCCTTGCTCGGACAGAAGGGCGAGTCCGAGGAGAGGGTCACCGAGGAGGAGGTGCGCACCATCATCGCCGAGGCGGAGACCGCCGGCGTGCTGGAGCGGGACGAGCGCGAGATGATCGCGGGCGTGATGCGCCTCGCCGACCGCTCGGCGCGCGCCCTGATGACGCCCCGCCGCGAGGTCGAGGTCATCGACCTGTCGGACCCTCCTGAAGAGTTGCGCGAGCAGCTCAAGGCGAGCCGCCGGTCCCGGCTGCCCGTCCAGGACGGCGAGTCGGACTCGATCATCGGTGTCGTCCTGATGAAGGACCTGATCGACTTCCTCGCCGTGGGCGATACGGAGCAGCTACGCCAGCACGTGCAGGAAGCACCGGTGGTGATGGACACTGCCGACTCGCTGCATGTGCTGCGCGAGATCCGCTCCAGCCGCGTGCACATGGCGCTGGTCTTCGACGAGTACGGCCATTTCGAGGGCATCATCACGCCCGGCGACGTGCTGGAAGCGATCATCGGCGCCTTCCAGGAGGAAGAGGAGGACGAGCCGGCCATCGTCACGCGGGCGGACGGCTCCTACCTCGTCGCAGGCTGGATGCAGGTCGATGAATTCTCGCACGAGCTCGGCATCCAGATGCCGCGCGATGCCGATTTCCAGACGGTCGCCGGTTTCATTCTGGCCGAGATGAACCACCTCCCCAATGTCGGCGAGACCTTCGACAAGGGGCATTGGCGCTTCGAGGTCGTCGATCTCGATGGTCGCCGGATCGACAAGATCCTCGTCAGCCGGATCGAGGCGTAGCCGTCAGCGGCGTGGCTCGTCCGGCTCGATGATGCGGTATTCGGCGTCGATCACCTCGATGCGTTCCGCCGGCTGCGGCCTGCCTGCAAAGGGGCCGCCACGGTCGAAGCCCGCCGCCTTCAGCTTGGCCTTGAGACGCCAGACCGCGATCGCGCCGGCTATGGCGACGATGGGGATCAGGATCAGCGCCAGGCTGGCGGCGACCAGGAACAGGGTGATGCCGACAACGAAGCTCGCCGCCATGGCGAGCCATGCGGCCCAGCGCGGCATTGCGCGGGTGCGGCCGTTGAGCTGGTCGTAGAGGTTGACGCGGATCATGTCGTTTTCATTCCTTCCCGCAGGGAGAGATAGGGATGAAATGCGGCGATGGCGAGATCAGCCCTCGTCACGCCAATCGTAGAGCCAGCCGTAACGGTTGCGCAGCCCCTCGGGTCCGAGTCGCTTCAGCGCGAAATCCCGGGCGATGCTGAGCGGCCAGCCGAGATGGTAGCTGCGGCCGTTGCCGCGGCTTTCCTCCTGCACGCGGGCGACGCGCCTGGCGCGGGCAGCGGCATAGCTCGCGATCGCCGCCGGCACGCCGGCTGCGCCTTCGCTGCCGAGCTTCTCGGCAAGCAGCCGCGCCAGCACTGCGGCGTCCTCGATGGCGAGCGAGGCGCCCTGCGCCAGGAAGGGCAGGATGGGGTGGGCGGCGTCGCCCATCAGCGCGATCCGGCCTTGGGCCATGGCCGCCGGCTTGCGGTCGAACAGCGACCAGACCTGCCAGCCTTCGGCAGCTCCGGTGAGTTCTCGCAGCGGCGGTGAGGCGCCGGCGAGATGCTCGGTCACGATCCGGCGCTCGCCGTCGCGCGACCAGCCCTCGCGAGCTTCCTTCGCCTGGCGGACGACGACGATGTTGATCTGCTTGCCGCCGTCGACGGGGTAATGCACCGCATGCCGGCCCGGGCCAAGATGGAGCGTCACCCGCGGCTTGTCGACGGCTCGCGCCGGCACCACTGCGCGCCAGGCTTCATAGCCGGTGAAGACCGGCGGCGAGGGATCGCCGGTGAGATCGCGGACGCGTGACCACAACCCGTCGGCGCCGATCAGGCCGAGGCTCTGGATGGTCTCGCCAGTGCCGCTCTGGCCGCTCATCGTGACCGAGACGCCGTTCTCGCTCTGGCTGACCTCCTGCACGCCGCGGCCGACCAGCAGGCGGATATTCGGCATGGCACGGGCGGCGTCGAGCAGGACGGTGTGGAGATCGCTGCGCTTCAGCATCCGGAACGGCGTCGGCATGCGCTCCGGGCTGGAGGGCATTTCCAGCAGCTCCGAGCCGCTGCGCCAGCGCCGGATCATCAGCCCATGCGAGGAGACGCTGACGCGCTTCAGCGGCAAAGCGAGATCGAGCGCGTCGAGCACGCGCCCGGAATTCGAGGTGACCTGAAGGCCTGCACCGGCTTCGCCGAAGCCGGTGCGCTTCTCGACGACGGTGGAGGCGATGCCGCGGCGCGCCAGCGACAGCGCCATGGTCAGGCCGCCGATGCCGGCGCCGGCGATGACGAAATGAGGAGCGGACACGGGGTCGATGCCTTTGATGAGCGGTCGAAAGGAAAGGAACCCGCGCCATCGACGAATTGGGTAAGTTATCAGGCCGCCTTGGCGGCGTCCTGATAGGCGCATTCCGGGGGATTGCACTGAGAGCCCTTGAGCGACGGTTCGTATTTGAACAGCGTCGAGCAATAGGGGCAGATGATCTCGTGGTCCGCGCCCATGTCGAGGAAGACATGCGGATGGTCGAAGGGCGGCTTGGCGCCGATGCACATGAACTCATGCGCGCCGACATGGATGACGGCGACGCCGGGATCGTTGTGGAAATGCGGAATGCCTGTCGCGGCCATGGTCGTCGCTCTTCGAAAGCCTGGAATTCGCGCGCAACCTATCCCGTCAGCCGGCCGGACGCCAGTGCGGGATTCGCATCAGCGCTCGCGCAGGCAGCTCTGGGCGAGTTCGGCCACGCGTGTGCCTTCCTCCGGCGAGAGCAGGTCGTCGAGCGCCTTCTGCCAGAGCTTCTCGCGCTTGAGCCCGTCGATCGTACAAGCGCAAACGGCGCGGCAGAGCTGCTGCGGGACATCGGGACCGCAGCTGCGCTGGCATTCGGCCCGGAAGGCGCGCTCGCCCGGCGAAGGCGGCGGCACGAACTGGACCACAAGCGTCAGGAAACCGATGAAGAGCGGCTGATGCACGAGATAGACGAGCAGGCTGTGGCGCCCGCCCCAGGCGATGATTCGCACCGGTCGCGCGGTCGGTCGCCAGCGGGCGAAAGCCGTAGCGGCAAGGCGCGGCAATAGCAGGCGCGCCAGCACGATACCCGTCAGAACGCAGCCGAACCACGGAAAGACCGGCACGAAATCAGCCGTCTGGAATGGCGCGCGCGAGAAGCCGAGCCAGGACATCCAAGGTGCGTCGAGCAGCGGGTGAGCGATGAAGCGTGGCAGGGCGAAGGCCAGGACTGCCGACAGCGCCACGACGACCACAGGCAGCCGCAGGAATGGCAGGGCGAGCAGGCTCGCCAGCGCGATGTGGTGGAGGATGCCGAAGAAGATGAAGTTGCCCGGCAAGGCGAACCAGGTGCCGAGCGTGACCAGCGCGGCGGCGCCGGCGACCATGGCGAGGCGCTTCAGATAGGCGCGGCGGTTCAGGCCCTTTTGCGTCGCGAGCACGAGGCTGAAACCGACGATCATCAGGAAGGAGCCGGCGATGCAGCGCGCGAACAGCCGCCAGCCGGGCTCGGCGACGATATCGGTCTCGATCAGTCCGAAGAAGGAGAGATCATAGGAGAAGTGGTAGACGAACATCGCCAGCAGCGCGACGCCGCGGGCGATGTCGACGAAGGCGAAGCGCGGCGATCGGGTGTCTGCGGGGGAGACGACTGTTGCGCTTGAGGCGGTCTGGCTCATGGCGACGTTTCATAAGCAAGCTGCGCGTCAGCGGCTACCCAAAGCGGCTTCGCCATGGCAGGGATGAGTGACCCCTTCCAATCGTCCGACCTCGATATCCGCATGCAGAGCTTCTCCTCCGACGGCGTGAAGATCGCCTATATCGACCTCGCGCCCACGGGCGACGTCTCGCAGCATCGGACCGTTGTGCTGGTGCATGGCTTCGCTTCCTCGCACATGACGAATTGGGTGAACACCCAGTGGACGAAGACGCTGACCCATGCCGGCTATCGCGTGGTCGCGCTCGACGATCGCGGCCATGGTCAGAGCGAGAAGCTCTATGATCCCGCGGCTTACTCGTCGGACATCATGGCGGAGGATGTCCGCCGGCTGATGGATCATCTCGACATCCCGCGCGCGGCGGTGATGGGCTATTCGATGGGCGCGCGCATCTCGGCGCATCTGGCATTGGCGCATCCGCGCCGGCTCGACGCGCTGCTGCTCGGCGGGCTCGGCATCCATCTGGTCGAGGGCGTGGGGCTGCCGCTTGGCATCGCCGATGCGATGGAGGCACCGTCGCTCGACGAGCTGACCGACCCGATGCAGCGGATGTTCCGGGCTTTCGCAGAGCAGACGAAGAGCGACCTCAGGGCACTCGCGGCCTGCATTCGCGGCTCGCGCCAGACGCTGACCGCCGCGCAGGTCGGGCAGATCGCCATGCCGACCCTGATCAGCGTCGGCACGAAGGACGATGTTTCCGGTTCCGGTCCGGAGCTGGCAAAGCTCATTCCCGACGCGGAATCCTTTGCGATCGAGGGGCGCGATCACAATCTCGCCGTCGGCGACAAGAGCCACAAGCAGGCCGTTCTCGACTTTCTCGCGCGTTTGTGAGAACGTCCCGGGCGAATAGAGGCGCTCTGGAAAAGCAGGCGACGCCAATGTGTTGTCGACGTTCCCTGAAAAACTGATTCCGCCGCCTCGCTTTTCGATTCAACTTCGTTCGGCTTGACCTTTGGTGCGGGTGCCAGCTTAGGGCTAGGCTGTCCTTCCGCCGAACGACCATCTCCGGAGAATGATCATGCCGTCAGGGCGCTCCGCCGTGGAAGCACGGGATCCTGCAACTGGCCTCGACCGGCTCGACCCCGTCTGGTCGCGCCTGCGGGACGAGGCCGAGGCCGCCGTCGCCACCGAGCCGGCGCTCGGCACGCTGATCGTCGCCTCCGTGCTGAACCAGCCGAGCTTCGAATGCGCAGTCGCCCATCGCATCGCGGCCCGGCTCGGCCATCCGGCCGTGACGGCCGACCTGATCGAGCAGGGCTTCACCGAAGCGATGGCCGATGACGAGACGATCGGGGTCGGCATGCGTGCCGACGTGATGGCCGTGCTCGACCGCGACCCGGCCTGCTACCGCGTGCTCGAGCCGGTGCTGTTCTTCAAGGGTTTCCATGCCCTGCAAGCCCATCGCCTGGCGCATTGGCTCTGGATGCGGGATCGCCGGGATTTCGCGCTTTATCTGCAGGCCCGCTCCTCCGAGGTCTTCCAGACCGACATCAACCCGGCGGCGAAGATCGGCAAGGGTATCTTCCTCGACCATGCGACGGGCCTGGTCGTCGGCGAGACGGCGGTGATCGAGGACGATGTCTCGATGCTGCATGCGGTCACGCTGGGCGGCACGGGCAAGCAGGGCGGCGACCGCCATCCCAAGATCCGCAAGGGCGTGCTGATCGGCGCCGGCGCCAAGATCCTCGGCAATATCGAGGTCGGCCAATGCAGCCGCGTCGCAGCGGGCTCGGTGGTGCTGGCGGCTGTGCCGCGCAACAAGACGGTGGCGGGCGTGCCGGCCAAGGTCGTCGGGGAGGCCGGCTGTGCCGAGCCTTCGCGCTCGATGGACCAGATCCTCGAAGGCGATTGCGGCGCCTATATCTGAACGCCGCCTTCCTCCGAGCGCGCGAGCCATTCCATGATCTCCAGCCGGCGCGCATGCGCGCCGGGGCCCATGGCGGGCGCCAGCGTCAGCCTGTCAGGCGTTGGCATCGCCTGCCGGAACGGGGCGGCAAGCCGGCCCGCCGCAAGATGAGGCGCGACGAGGCTCATCCGGCCCATCAGGATTCCCGAGCCCGACAAGGCGGCATCCAGCGCCAGGCTGTAGAGCGAGAAGGCCGGGCCGCGCCCGGCATCGATCTTCGCGTCCGGCGCCGCGAAGGCGAGCCAGCGGGCCCAATCGCCGCGCCAGACGGCATCGTGCAGCAGCGTCTCTCCCGCGAGATCGGCCGGTGAGGCCAGCCTGCCGGCGATGGCGGGTGCGCAGACCGGCAGGATGGCGTCGATGCCTGACTGCACGGCGCCGGCTTCGGCGGCTTCCCTGTAGAACAGCGAGAGGTCGTAGGGCTCCCGGCGCGGATCGGGCGGCTCTTCCATCGCGGCAACCGAAATCTGCAGATCCGGAAAAGCGCGATGGAGCGCCGGGAGGCGTGGCGAAAGCCAGAGCTGGGCGATGCAGGGCAGGGCCGCGATGGCGAGCGGCCGGTTCGGCTCGGCCTCGCGCAGGGCCTGGACGGCCTGGCCCAGCATGTCGAAGCCGCGCGTCAGCCGCGGCAAGGCTTCTCGCGCGGCTTCGGTGAGCGCGACGCCCTGAGCCAGCCGGCGGAAGACCGGGAAACCAAGAGCGGCTTCGAGCTGCCTGATTTGCTGGGTGATAGCCCCGGCTGTGACGCTGAGTTCATCCGCCGCCTTGGTGAAGCTCTCCAGCCGTGCGGCTGCCTCGAAGGCGCGCAAGGCGTTGAGCGAGGGCAGCCGAGGGCGGGGCGGCTTGACGGGCATGACGGATTTCCGGGCCGAGGTTGAGGTTTTCTCAGCCTGCGAGCGAGCAATACTCGTTTGCGCAAGCGTCTGCAAACCGCTGTTATGCCGGCACGCAACAGCAGATGTTCGGGAGACGGGGATGACGGCACTGGGCAGGCGCGAATGGGTTCCGCAGGCGAGCGAGGACTATGTGCTGAAGATCGCGGGCGAGACGGCGAGCCAGCCGCTCGATGCGATCGCCGCGCGGATCGAGGCGCTGGCGACCGAGAATCGCATCATCCATGAGCGTGACTGCATCAACCTCAACCCCGCCACCAATGTGATGAACCCAAAGGCCGAGGCGCTGCTCTCTGCCGGGATCGGCGCGCGGCCCTCGCTCGGCTATCCCGGCGACAAATACGAGATGGGGCTGGAGGCCATCGAGCAGATCGAGATCATCGCCGCCGAGCTTGCGGCCGAGGTCTTTGGTGCGAAATATGCCGAGATCCGCGTGCCTTCGGGCGCGATCGCCAATCTCTATGCATTCATGGTCGCAGCGAAGGCCGGCGATTGCATCATCGCGCCGCCGGGCGAGATCGGCGGACACGTCACCCATCACCGCGCGGGGGCGGCCGGGCTCTACGGCATCGTCACTCATCCGGCACCGGTCGATCCGGTGAACTATACGGTCGATATCGAGCGGCTGCGGGCCGATGCGCTGCGGCTCCGGCCGAAGCTGATCTCGATCGGCGGCAGCCTCAACCTGTTCCCGCATCCAATCCGCGAGATTCGGGCGATCGCCGACGAGGTCGGCGCGCTCGTGCTGTTCGATGCCGCGCATATGTCGGGCATGATCGCCGGCCATGGCTGGCAGCAGCCGCTGGAGGAGGGCGCCCATCTGATGACGATGAGCACCTATAAGAGCCTCGGCGGGCCACCTTCGGGCCTGATCGTGACCAATGATGCCGACGTCGCGAAGCGGCTCGACGCCATCGCCTATCCCGGTCTCACCGCCAATTTCGACGCGGCAAAATCGGCCTCGCTCGCGGTCTCGCTGCTCGACTGGAAGGCGCATGGCCGGGCCTATGCGCAGGAGATGGCGAAGACGGCGAAGGCGCTGGCCGAGGCGCTGTCCGAGCGGCAGGTGCCGGTCTTCGCGCGCGACCGCGGCATGACGACCTCTCACCAGTTCGCGATCGAGGCGGCCGCCTATGGCGGCGGGCAGGCGGCGGCGAAGCGGCTGCGCGCCGCCAACATCCTCTCCTGCGGTATCGGCCTGCCGCTGCCGGCGGTCGAGGGCGACGTGAACGGGCTCAGGCTCGGCACGCCGGAGATCGTCCGCTTCGGCATGACGGCGGCCGACATGCCGGAACTGGCCGGGTACATCGCCGAAGGACTCAACGGCTCGCGCCCGGCTGAAGCGGTGGCGAAGGATGTGACTGCATTCCGCGCCCGGTTCCGCGAGCTGCATTTCATGCGTTAGGCAAAGACTCCTGGCGGCTCGGTGACGATCACGAACCTCCGGCCGGTGCGAAGAAGCACAGCAGCTCGCCGGCATCGTTGATGCAGAGATGCCAGTGGCCGTCCGGGGCTGGCGTAGCCTTGTCGTAGGGAATCTCGAGCTTCAAGGAAGCGCGCCGCTCCTTCGGCCACATCGGATGCTCTCCGGGGGCGATAGTCACGATGAAACCCGTTCGACTTTCTCGCACGGATTCCGCCTCGATCGGCGCGCAATCCGCGCCGGAGCAGCAGTAGAATGGGTATTCCCAGCCGCTTGGAGACTGATGGGAGAGTGCGCGTGTCGCCCCCACAGACAGCAAAGCCGCCAGGGCGAGTGGAGCGATCATGCGCATCAGCCAGCCCTCGCGCCTGAAGGTGCGGTGCGAAGGCGGCGAATGCGTGGCGCGTTGGTCTCGGCTCCAATCGCCGGCGAGTGCGGCTAGGCCGTTGCCTTCCCGACGTAGCGCGCCAGCATCTCGGCGCGCATCGCCTGCTCGTCGACGAAATGTGCTCCGCCGAGCTGGACCGAGCGCACGGCGCCAGCGCCATCGCGTTGCAGCTCCGCCGGCTCGCCGGGGCTGTTGAAGCCGGAGGCGCGGGTGATGCGGCCGCGATCCGGGGCTTCGAGCATGATCTCGGCCGCATCGAGGAAGGGTGTGAACAGGGCCGGGTTGGCGACCAGCACATGTTTGGCGACCGGAACGAGATCGCCGGCACCCCAGATGCTCCACCAGCGCCCGGACCAGTCCTGCGCCTCCGCCGGCGGGGCGCCACGTTCGGCGAAGGTCTTCAGGATATGGGCGACGCCGTCGAGCCAGGGATGGGCGAGGCCGTCGATGGCGTTGGTCAGGACCGAGATGGTGAGATCCTGCTCCGGGAAGACGCCGGTGCGGGTGATGAAACCCTGGAAGCCGCCGGAATGGCCGAACCAGCGCCAATCGCCCTCGCCGCCGGAGATCGTGCCGAGCCCGTAATGCCGGCCGAGGCTGGCTTCGTCGTCTGGCCAGAGGCGGCGCGTCATCTCGCGGCGGCTCAGGGGCGACAGGATGCTGGTTTCGGCCTTCGGCGAGAGCTGCGCGAAATAGCGCGCGACATCCGCCACTGTGGCAACGAAGCCGGCGGCCGAGGTCATGGCGTGGCCGGGATTATCGGCGGGGATGACGACGCGCCGGCCGAGAGGCTGCGTGCCGCTATGGCCCTTCGCCATCGGCCTGTGGCCCCAGAGCTCGATATCGGCCTTGGTTTCGAGCAGTCCGACCTTCGTGACGACCTCGTCCGTGATCCATTCGCTGTAGCTCAGCCCCGTCACCGCCTCGATGACGAGGCCGAGCAGGGCGAAACCGTGATTGGAGTATTTGAAACGCTGCGAAGCCGGATAAGCCGGGGCAACCGAGAGGTCGGCCAGCAGTTCCGCCTTGCTGCAATAGGGCTTGCGGTCGAAGAACTGGCCGCTATCGCGCCCGTCGCGTGTCAGGCCGGCGCTGTTGGAAAGAACCTGGCCGACGGTCGCGGCGGTAATCTCGGGGTGCAGCCCGTCGATGAAGCGGCCGACCTTGTCGTCGAGCCGCAGCCGTCCGTCCTCGACCAGTCGCAGGATGCCGGCCGAGGTGAAGCTCTTGGAATGAGACGCGATGCGGAAGCCATGGCGCGGGGTCAGCGCCTCGCCGGTTTCGATATTTGCACTGCCGAAGGCGGCTTCGAGCACGATTTCGCTGCCGCTCGCGATCGCGACGGCGCAGCCGGGCTGATCGTGGTGGCGACGCTGGAATTCGAGCCAGCTCGCGACATAGGCGAGGGCGGGGGCTAGCCACGGCTTCATCGTCGGGGTCCGTCAGGGTTGCGGCAGGGCGAGAACATGGCACGATTCCGCAGGCGTCCGGCAAGCGGCGCGGGCGGTGGGCCGTCATGCCCGTAGCGGCTGCTTTCGCTTGCCCTTCACGGCCCGCCGTGGCATCGCTCCCGGCCAATCGAAAGGACCTTACCGTGGACAAGACAGAACTCGCCAAACTCGAGGCTTATCTGCGCCGCACCTTCAACAACCACGCGATCAGCGTGCGCGCCCGCATGAAGAAGACCGACTCGGCAGAGGTCTATCTGGGCGAAGAGTTCATCGGCATCATCCATGTCGACGACGAGGACGGCGACCGCTCCTTCAACTTCACCATGGCGATCCTCGACGTCGATCTCGAAGGCTGACGTTCCCTGTCAGCCCTCATCCTGAGGAGCGCTCGGCGAGCGCGTCTCGAAGGATGCTCCAGGAGGCTCCGGAACCGTCTGGAGCATCCTTCGAGACGCCGCTGCGCGGCTCCTCAGGATGAGGGCTGCGCAGGATGCCAGGAAGTCCCGTACCTGTTGAATTCAGCGGATCAGCCCGTCGAGCGTCCGGCGTACGCCGCCGAGCATCAGCGCCCAGTCTGCGATGATGCTGCGCGGGAAGCGGATATTCACGTCCATGCCGCGGTGCTGGAAGGTGATGCGGCAGGGCTCGTCGAGATTGGCGGCCGTCTCTGTGGGGCAGCGGGCAGCGAAGCCCTTGCCGTCCGGCACCGAGACATAGAATTCGTCGCCTTCATAGGGCGAGCCCTTGCGGAAGCTGCGCACGACGAGGCCACCGGGGTTCGACCAGACGGTGGGCGTGAGGAAGCGGGCATAGGTCGCGAGCTGGCGGGCCGGCTCGTTGACCTTGTCGGGCGGGCTCAGTGTGATCAGCAGGCGCTTCCGATGCTGCGGCTGGGCCGGGCCGAGGCTCGGCCAATCTAGCCGCAGTCGCGCCATGCCGACGAGCCGGCTGGTGTCGTCGTCCTCATCAACCCCGGTCAAATCCTTCGGGATCATCAGCGCGACATTGCCGATGCGGGCCGGCTGCAACGTTGCGGGTTCCTCGACGCGGCGATGGGTGAGGTAAATCGCCAGCGCCGTCCCCAACGCGCCGGCCACCAGGATCGTCAGCGCGGCCTTCAGCAGGGCCCCGTCGGCCCGCGGCAGCGGCGCGGGCGGTCGCTGCAGGCGCATGCGGACCATCGACGTTAGATGGGCGGCCTGCTGGGCAGGCCGGTGATGGGACAGGGACGCGGTCATTCCGGGTACTCTCGGATCGGCTTTGCACCACTGAATCACCGCCCGCTTAACACCGCGTAAACCATAACCGGGCCGGTAGCGTTAACCATTGGTGAAGACTTGTCTTCACTCTTCGTAAACCATGCGGCAGGTTCCGCGCGTCGTTCCGGGGAGGGACCGCGCCTTGACCATTCAGCCCGCCGCGCTCGAGGCGCTCCAGTCGCTCTTCATCGGCTTCGCCTTCGCGGGTCTGCTGGCGAGCGCATTCGAGCTGTTCACTGCGCATCGGGCGGATTTCAAGCTGCTGGAGATGGGCGGGTTCGCGGCCGTGGCCAGCGTGCCGGTCGTCGTCTTCAGCGCGCCCTTCCTGATCTTGCGCAACACGGTGCAGGGCCGGCAGGTCGGAGGGCGCCCCTTCATGTTCGTGATGCTCGCCAGCATGACGGCGTCGGTCTGGAGCATGGCGTCCGGCCGGGTGGTGCTAGACCTGCTGCATATGGCCGGCGCTTGACGGCGGGGGCCGATCCTCTGCAATCCTCGGGCAGCTGACGCATCAAGGTTTACTGCCATGCCGCTCTATTCGCTCGATGGAACAAGGCCGGAGGTGCCCGGCGACGGCGCCTGGTGGCTGGCGCCCGACGCGCATCTGATCGGACGTGTGCGCCTCGCCGCGGATGTCGGGATCTGGTTCGGAGCCGTGCTGCGCGGCGACAATGAGTGGATCAGCATCGGCGAGGGCAGCAACATCCAGGAAGGCTGCGTGCTGCACACCGATATGGGCTTCCCGCTCACGGTCGGCGCCCGCTGCACGATCGGCCATCGCGCCATCCTGCATGGCTGCACCATCGGTGAGAACAGCCTGGTCGGCATGGGCGCGACCGTGCTGAACGGTGCGAAGATCGGCCGCAACAGCCTCGTCGGCGCGAATGCGCTGGTGACCGAGGGCAAGGAGTTTCCGGATAATTCGCTGATCGTCGGCTCGCCGGCGCGGGCCGTGCGGACGCTGGACGACAAGGCTGCGGCCGGCATCACCGCTTCGGCAAACGCCTATGTCCAGCGCTGGCGGCAATTCGCAGCCGGGCTCGAACGGCTGGACTGACGGTTAAAAAAGAAGCGGGCCGGCCTTCCGGGGAGGAAAGCCGGCCCTGGCGAAACCCGATCCTTGGGGACGGGTGGGTGGGGACGTGACCGAGCCTCGCCGTCCTATCGCCGCAGCCGATCCGTGGCCGCGGAAACCTTCATCAACGCTGCACCGAGGCGACCGTCGGGGTCTGCGCGCCGCCGAGCGAGGTCCAGCCCGTGCGGTATTGCGACTCGCGCTTGACGTAGACGTAGCCGGTCTGGCTCCACGGCAGGATCGCGTTGCGCTTGTTGTCGAGGACGAAGTCGCCGCGATCGGTGCGGATCATCAGCACGGCATGGCCGGCATTCTCCTCGTCGATGACCACCGTCATCAGCATGGCGCGCCGCGGCAGCCCGGCTTCGGCAAGGCGCTTGCGCTTCAGCAGCGCATAGTCCTCGCAGTCGCCCTTGCCGTCCGTCGGGATGTCCCAGCGATCGACGACACCCCAATGCTCGTCGTCGGTGACGGCCTCGATCTCGCGATTGACGCTGTTGTTGGTGGCAACGATCGTCTTCCAGAGCTTTGCGGTCATTTCGATCCGCTCGGGCTCCCGGGTATCGGTGCGGCACTCCATCGGGGAGCGCTTGCAGAAATCCGTCCAGGCGTAGGGCGCACGGGCGTCGCCGGAAGCATCGGCCGGCGCGCTTGCGACCGGGATGCCGGCGGAGCCTTGAGCGCTGGCGGAAGCTGCTCCGCCAAGGATGACCAGAGCAGTCAGCGCGGTACCAATCAGATTGCGATGTCGAGAGAGCATGTCGTCCCCTTTCTGTCCCGGGGCTGACGATGCGTGCTGGCAAATGGATTCCGGTTGAAATGGAAACGTACAAATTTATGTATTCGGCCCCGCACTCGGCGAAGAATAGATCAGCATCAATCTTGCCAAAACGAGGAAGTAACGATTCGTATCGATCGTGGAACGATATGTTAACCGTTAATTCTTTCTTGGTCTGTAGGGGATGATTAACCTACGCATCGGTTAAGGGGGGCGATGCTCGCCGGAAAGCGCTGCGCGCTCCCGTTTGCAGCGCTCAGGCAGCGATTGCGCGCCAAGGGGGCCGACTTGCCGGCAACCGTCAGGCTTTAGAAGGCTGGTCATCCCGGACGGAGCGAAGCGGAGATCCGGGATCCATGCCTGAACCTTGTGCGGGCGCGCTCCGGCATGGATCCCGGGCCAAGCCCGGGATGACGGCATGATTCCGCGCATAATCGGCACGCTTCAGCGATCACGGCACGCCGCGAGCTAGGGCAACTGAGTTTTGGAAGCTGTCGGGGATTCGCTGGGGAAGAGTCGGGCCGGGGCCGACCCTCAGAGCTCGAGGTTCTCGTCGAGCAGATCGGCGGAGAGCGGGAAGCGGAACTCCGCCGCGTAGCCGCCATCGAACCGGCGGACGATGCGCGCCGGCGTCGAGCCGATCCGCACAGGCGTATTGGTCGGCAGGTCGAGATCGCTCGAAAAGGCAGTGCCGGACAGCGAGATGTCGACGATGCGGACGACATGCTCCGAGCCGTCGTCCATGGTCAGCACCGAGCGCGGGTTGCGCGGCACGACGCGCTCGTGACGGCGGTCTTCGGGAAGGCCGAGCTCTTCGCGATTGGCGAGCCAGGTGAGCTGGGCCGTGAACTTCTCGCGCTTGCGGCTGGTCGCGGTGATGGTCATCGCGAAGCCTTCCATCGTCGTACGGACGCAGGTGCCTTCGATCCGACCGAGATGTTCGAGGTAGGCGATAACGCGATCGCCGGGTTTCGCCTTGGCAGGGGCGGCGAGATGCACGCCACCCGGCGAGATGTCGAGTGTCTGGCAGGGATATTCCATGCGGTTGGGCAGCATATAGCGACCCAGCAGCACCACCTTCATACGGTGATGCCGCCTGCGTTCGGCAGGAAAGGCAGCCGTTCGGGGCGTTTGGAGCGCGCTCAACATCAAGAACCGACCTGGATTTCGGCCGATCCTAGGTGCGTTCTGGTTAACGGATCGTTCCGGTCAGGCGCGGCCGCCCGGGAGAACGACGAGGCGGGGCGGCTCCGCCCGCCGCGGTGTCGGCGGCGGACGCGAGGCCGCGGCAGGCCAGAGCATCCGCAAGGAGATCATCCGCATCGATTCGACGGTGTCGAGGCCGAGCCAATCCGGCGAGACCGCTGGCGACAGAGCGCCGAGAACGCGCGCATGGGTCCGGCCGCGGTAGCGCAGCGGCAGCAGCAGCAGCTCGAGATAGATCGGCGCGCCGTTTCTGGATTCGCCGGAGAGACCGGCGACGGCGCCGGCGCTCTCGTCCATCACGGTCTGGACGAGGCGGCGCATGTCGCCCTGCGATTCGACGTCCGGCCAGAGCGCAGTGAAGGCGCGCCCGCGCAGTTCGTGCCCGACCAGCGCACAGAGGCGGGTACCCGCCAGCCGAAAGACCGGGCCGATCGGCTCGTTCTCCAGCACGAAGGTATCGGCCAGGGCATGACGCAACGCTCCGGGCTCGATCTCGCCGCGCTCCGGCGCGGCCCGTTCGCCGCGCAGCGCGTCCCAATACTCGAAAACCAGACGTGTGCTCGTGTTTTTCATCCCGCGCCCATTTGCCGGTTGTCCCCGATAACGGTGCAGCGACCGAGAATGGCGCAGAACCGTTCGAAAGAGGGACGAATCGTTCTCTCGGAAGATCGAGGACGCATTCGCCATGCCGTCTTGCCACCGCCATCTGAGTCGGGCGAGGCAACGGGGATTGTTAGGGTTAATCAAACCTTGCCTTTGTGGAAGATCGCTAGAATGCGTATCAAATGCCTCGGAATTCGCGGGCATCGAGTCATGTGCGCAAGCGAGGTGGAGGGGGCGTGACCATGCCGGCCGGCATAACCGGGCGGCGTCACAGCCGGCGGAAAAGGGGAGGGCGCGAGCCTCTCCCCTTTTTCGTTGCACGGCGCTCAGCCTTTGCTTGCGCCGCATGGGCGCTTCGGCAAGTGTGACGCGCCATGGCGTTCCAAGATCCCCCTCGGCCGGCGCGCGAGCCCGCCCTCAACCTGCCTCCCGTCGTTGTCTGGCTGCTCGCCGCCCTGGCGCTGGTCCAGGCCGGCAGGTCGCTGCTCTCCGACTATGACGACTACGTGCTGATGTCGTGGCTGGCCTTCGTGCCGGCGCGGCTGACGCTGTGGCTCTCGCCCGGACGGCTCGAGGACGTCGTCGGAGCGATGGCTCAATCGACGGCGGGGCAGGACGTGGTCGAGCGGCTGCAGCTCGTGCGGCTGCTGCTGGCCGATGGCGGCGTCCGGCTGTGGACCTTGCTCACCTATGGCTTCCTGCATGGCTCCTGGCTGCATCTGGTCTCGAACGCGGTCTGGCTCGCCGCCTTCGGCAGCCCGGTCGCAAGACGGCTCGGACCGAATCGGTTCCTCAACCTGATGGCGCTCTCGACGATCGGCGGCGCGCTGCTGCACTGGTTCTCGCGCGATCTCGACGTGCTGCCGCTGGTCGGGGCTTCCGCCGGCGTTTCCGGTGCGACGGCGGCGGCGATCCGCTTCGTCTTCGCGCCGGGGCTGCGTTTTGGCGAACTCGGGAACGACGAGGTCGTCCGTGCGATCCCGGCAGAGCCGCTGGGCCAGCTCTGGCGCAATTCCCGGGCGCTGCTGTTCATCGGCATCTGGTTCGCGACGAACATCCTGTTCGGGGCCGGTCTCGTGCCGATCTTCGGCGAGGAGACGAGCATCGCCTGGGAAGCCCATATCGGGGGATTCGTGGTCGGGCTTCTGCTTTTTCCGATGTTCGACCGGGGTGCCTTGCGCCGCTGAGCGCCGCTGCCGAAAACCGGGCGGGATAGTTGTGGCGGATCGCCGGCAAGCCTTGCCTGCACCGGTCTCTTCCCCCACACTCGCAGCATTGCGAAGCACTCTTCGAGCCGATCCGGCGTCGTGAGTCCGCCGGTAAGCTCGCAGGGTTCCAGCGGAACCGCGCGTCGGCAACGGCGCGCCTGCGAGGAGGACCTTCCATGAATGTCGAGCAGCTGCTGAGCGGCAAGGGGCGCGAGGTCATCTCGGTGCAGCCGCACCGGACGCTGGCAGAAGCGATCCGTACGCTCAGCGAGAAGCGCATCGGCGCCGTCGTCGTCATGGGGAGCGACGGTGCGCTCGTCGGTATCCTGTCCGAGCGCGACATCATCCGCGCTCTCGGCGAGCAGGGTGGCGAGGCTTTGGAGAGCGCCGTCTCGCGCTCGATGACCTCCAAGGTCGTGACTTGCCGGCCCCAAACCAGCGTCGATGAGCTGATGGAGATCATGACGACGGGGCGCTTCCGCCATGTCCCTGTCGTCGAAAACGGACGCGTCACCGGCATCGTCTCGATCGGCGACGTGGTGAAGTATCGCGTCGCGGCGATCGAGGCCGAAAGCCAGGCGATGCGCGACTACATCGCGATGGCCTGACGTGCCTTAACGCCCCCGGCTCAGCCCTGGGGCACGATATGGCTGGCGGCGACGAGGGCGGCGATATCGTCGAGCGCACGCTGCGCCGCCTGCCGCCCCAGCTCGATGGTCTCGTCGGCGCGATGGAAGTCGAACAGGCCGATGCGGCCGAGCTTAGGGCCGATCATCACGTCCGGCGGATCGCCGGCCAGGCGCGAGCGCGAGATCCGGTCCTGCGTGATGTTGAACGCCTCGATCATCACACCGGCGAGGCCGGGGCGATTCTCGGCCGGCCGCCCGACGATGTTGCGCACGCGTTTGGCCGCCCCGCTGATGCCGTCATACCAGCGCGGCTCGGGCCGCACCTCCAGCTCGGGCACGAGCTCGTCGGGATCGGAGCCATGGTTCTGGATGATCGTGCCGCGGCCGGACAGATCGTTGTTGAGGTTGACGCAGATCACGATGTCGGCGCCCAGCGCCCGCGCGGCCGTGACCGGCACCGGGTTGACCAGCGCGCCGTCCATCAGCCAGCGGCCGCCGAGCTTCACCGGGTCGAAGACGCCGGGCAGGGCATAGGAGGCGCCGAGCGCCTCGACCAGCGGGCCATGCGTCAGCCAGATCTCGTGGCCGGAGCCGAGCTCGGTCGCGATCGCGACGAAGCGATGCGATAGGTCCTCGATGCGGACGCCGTCGAGATGCTGGTCGAGCAGGCGCTTCAGCCGCCCGCCCGCGATCAGCCCGGCGCCGCCGATATGGAAATCCATCAGGCCGACGATGCGGCGCTTGGTCAGGCTGGTGGCGAATTCTGTCAGCGCGGGCAGCTTACCCGCAGCGAAGCAGCCGCCGACGACGGCGCCGATCGAGGTACCCGCGATGACATCGGGCGCGAAACCGGCTTCGACCAGTACCTCAATGGCACCGACATGAGCCCAGCCGCGCGCCGCGCCGCCGCCGAGCGCCAGGCCGATCTTCGGTCTGACGGCTGCCGGTTGCCCGTTGATCGAGCGCATGTCGTTCATTACGGCACCACCCCCGCCAAGGCCAAAGGCTCGCCGTGCAACGCCATTCCACAGCATGGACCGTTCTCTCCACAGGGACAGAGAATCTCAGAAGCTGATGAGCGAAAGGTGAACGGCATAATCGGCGGTCATTATCGCCTGGATTTGACGGGACCGTGAAGGCGCAGCAGCAGCATTGCCGATGCGCACAAGTATCAGGTGCAAATGAGGAGCGGCCTCTCCGCGTCTTCCCGCAGCGGCTTAACCCGATAGAAGCAGGAGCAGCGGCCGGTATGGCAGCAACCGCCGTCGCCGCCGACCTTCACCTTGAGCCATAGCGCGTCCTGGTCGCAGTCGATCCGCATCTCGACGATGGTCTGGATCTGGCCGGAGGTCGCACCCTTGTGCCAGAGTTCTTGGCGCGAGCGCGACCAGTACCAGGCTTCGCCGGTCTCGATCGAGCGCTTCAGCGCCTCGGCATTCATATGGGCGACCATCAGCACCGCGCCGCTGTCCGCTTCGGTAGCGACGACCGTCACCAGGCCGTTCGCGTCGAAGCGGGGGCTGAGCACCGTGCCCTCCTCGAGGGCATGCTTGTCGGCTGCGGAGGGAAACAGGCTCATCTCGGTTCCATCACGAAAAAGGCGCGTCATGCGACGCGCCTTGTAGAGCAAGGGTGGTGCCCGGCCAAACCTGGGGTCACAGCCCCGGCGACTTCACCATGGTGAAGAAGCGGACCTGCTCGGCCGGATCGTTGCGGAAGAGGCCGCGATATTGCGAGGTCATGGTCGAGGAGCCCTGCTTCTGCACCCCGCGCATCGACATGCACATATGCTCGGCCTCGACGAGGATGGCGATGCCACGCGGCTCCAGCGCCTCCTCGATCACGTCGGCGATCTGGGCGGTCATCGTCTCCTGCGTCTGCAGGCGGCGGGCATAGACGTCGACGATGCGGGCGAGCTTGGACAGGCCGACTACCCCCTTCGAGGGGTAGTAGCCGATATGCGCCTTGCCGACGAAGGGCACCATGTGGTGCTCGCAATGCGAATAGAACGGAATGTCGCGGACCAGGACCATGTCCTGATAGCCCTCGACCTCCTCGAAGACGCGGTCGAGGATGTCATGCGGATCCTCGCCATAGCCCTTGTAGAATTCCTTGTAGGCCTTGGCGACGCGGCGGGGCGTATCGGACAGGCCTTCGCGCGACGGATCGTCACCCGCCCAGCGCATGAGCGTGCGGACGGCGGCCTCTGCTTCTTCCTGCGTGGGCTTGCGGACCAGAAACTTGTCGGCGGAGGGGCTGACGGCCCCCTCGACGGACAAGGACTTAACCACAGGGATCATGTGGTGCCTCCCGTTGGGACGATAGGAGCCCCGCGCTGCGACCGGGCGGCCGCGGCCACGAGGCCGTTGCGACAAGTTTCACGCCTTGCGGCGGGAGGGATGTCCATGCCCTCCCGTTCTACGGCGATCAACCCTATATTGGATCTCCGAGCCGGTCATTCCAGAGCCGCCAGAGCCGGAT
The DNA here is from genome assembly GCF_057321085.1 of Allobosea sp. RIT-PG3_2. NCBI lineage: Bacteria > Pseudomonadati > Pseudomonadota > Alphaproteobacteria > Hyphomicrobiales > Alloboseaceae > Allobosea > Allobosea sp. RIT-PG3_2. The sequence continues at coordinate 296,483 of NZ_JBXWCA010000006.1, forward strand.
CCGATCAGGTTGTTCAACCTGATCGGTGAATCCGTCTCTGAACCATAATAGAGAACGCGTTGTCCGATCAGCTTGCGCTGCAAGCCGATCGGCGCGTGCTCTAGGACCAAGCCATGCTGGACGACGTCTACAACAAGCGCATCCTTTCGCTTGCCGCCAACATCCCCCTGCTGCAGCGCCTGCCGTCTCCTGACGCCACGGCGCGGGCTCACTCGAAGCTATGCGGCTCGACCGTGACAGTCGATGTCACCATGGAGGGCGATGTCGTCACCGGCTTCGGCCATGAGGTGAAAGCCTGCGCGCTCGGGCAGGCCTCCTCCTCGATCATGGCGGGCCACGTCATCGGCTCGACGGCGGAGGAACTGCGGCAGGTGCGCGAACAGGCCCGCGCGATCCTGAAGGAGAACGCCGATCCGCCCGAAGGCAAATGGGCAGATCTCGCCGTGCTCGTGCCGGTGCGGGACTTCAAGGCGCGTCATGCCTCGACCATGCTGACCTTCGACGCGGTCGTGGATGCGATCGACCAGATCGAGACGCGGCGGCGCGAGGCCGCCGCCTGATCATTTCATGCCGAAGGCGACCTTGATTTCCGGGATCGTCTCGTCGAAGCGCGACTTGAAGGCACGCTCCGCCAGCAGGGCCTTGGCGACGGCGCGTCCGACCTTGTCACCCGCGACGAGGTCGCTGGGATAGTGGAAGCCGCAGATCAGGCGGCTTTCGTCATAGCTCTTCACCCGCTCCTCCAGCTTGTCCGCCATGTCGGGGACGGCCGCCTTGAGCAGCTCCGCATAGAGAGCAGCCGTCGCTGCATGGCCCGAAGGGAAGGAGGTTCCTTCCGGACGCGCGCCGGGGCACGGCTTGACGCGGACCTTGGCCCAGAGCTGGAAGGGACGCGGGCGGCTGGTGAGGCGATGGACGCTCTTCAGCAGGATGCTGAGCTCGACCTGCGCCTCTCGGAACAGCAGCCGCACCTCGCGATGGGTGTTGTCGACATAGCTGGTTTCCATGCCGTTCAGGAAGTTCACCAGGCCCTGGCGCTGGTCGGCGATCGCCTGCTTCTCGCGCTCGGGCGTCCGGTTCAGCGAAAGCTGCTGCACCTGCTCGAACTCGGCCTTGGCTTCCGGGCTGTTCTGCGCCGGCGGCAGCCCGGTGAGATGGGCGACATCGAGCTTGGCACCGTCGAGCCAGAGGAGGTAAGGCCGTTGCTGGGCTGATGCCGGCACGGAAAGCACGAGGCTGAACGCCAGTCCGAGACCCGCAAGGGCATTGCGCAGGGGAGCCTGGCGCAGGGGGGCCTGGCGGAGCAGGGCATGGCGAAAGCGAACGGCGGGCATCATGTTTCCGGAATCAGGCGAGGGGAAGCGGTTCTGGTGACGGCTGAACGAAACGACGTAGATGATCTATTCCAGCGTCTCTTTGTTAAGCAAAGATTTTCGCGCCTGCGCCGGCTTGCACTTTTACCGCGCAGGCTCGCCCATATCCTGATCCGTGGTTACCAACTCAGCCTGTCCATGCTGGTTGGACGCCATTGCCGGCACTGGCCGAGCTGTTCCGCCTATACCGACGAGGCGATCCTGCGCTTCGGGTTGTGGCGGGGCGGATGGATGGGATGCGCGCGGATATGCCGCTGCAACCCATGGGGCACGAGCGGCATCGACATCGTCTGCGAGGAATTGCCGCCGGGCGCGAGGTGGTATAGGCCGTGGGCCTATGGCCGCTGGCGCAGGACAAATGTGCCGGCGGCTTTCGATTCCGCCGCCGAACCGGCCACGGGCGGCGGAACGCACCCTTCACATCCGTAGCCGGCCTTGTCTTACGGGGCTTGTATCCCCGAGTGAGCAGGATATCCGATCGATGACGATCTCCCTGACATTTCCCGATGGCGCCAAGCGCGAATTTCCCTCCGGCATCACCGGGGCTGAACTCGCCAAGGGCATTTCCCCTTCGCTCCTGAAGCGCACCGTCGCCATGGCGCTCGACGGCACGGTCGTCGATCTCGCCGATCCGATCACCACCGACGCGAAGATCGAGTTCCTGAACCGGGAAGACCCGCGTTCGCTCGAACTGATCCGGCACGACACCGCCCACGTCCTCGCCGAAGCGGTGCAGGAACTCTTCCCGGGCACGCAGGTGACGATCGGCCCCGTCATCGAGAACGGGTTCTTCTACGATTTCGCCCGCAACGAGCCCTTCACCCCGGAGGACTTCCCGGCGATCGAGAAGAAGATGCGCGAGATCATAGCGCGTGACAAACCCTTCACCAAGGAGGTCTGGAGCCGCGACAAGGCCAAGGATTTCTTCGCCGGGAAGGGCGAGGCCTACAAGGTCGAGCTGGTCGATGCGATTCCCGCCGACCAGACGCTGAAGATGTATGCGCAGGGCGACTGGATCGATCTCTGCCGCGGCCCGCACATGACCTCGGTCGGCAAGGTCGGCAACGCCTTCAAGCTGATGAAGACGGCCGGCGCCTATTGGCGCGGCGACAGCAACAACGCGATGCTGACCCGCATCTACGGCACGGCCTTCGCGAAGCAGGAGGACCTCGACGCCTATCTCAGGCAGATCGAGGAGGCGGAGAAGCGCGACCACCGCAAGCTCGGCCGGGAGATGGACCTGTTCCACTTCCAGGAGGAGGGGCCGGGCGTCGTGTTCTGGCACTCCAAGGGCTGGCGGCTGTTCCAGGAGATCATTGCCTATATGCGCCGGCGCCTTGCCGCCGACTACGAGGAGGTGAACGCGCCGCAGATCCTCGACAAGTCGCTCTGGGAGACTTCCGGGCACTGGGGCTGGTACCAGGACAACATGTTCGCGGTTAAGTCCGCCGCGGCCTTCGAGAATCCGCAGGACGCCGAGCGCGACCATCGCGTCTTCGCGCTGAAGCCGATGAACTGCCCGGGCCATGTCCAGATCTTCAAGCACGGGCTGAAGAGCTATCGCGACCTGCCGATCCGGCTTGCCGAGTTCGGCAATGTCCATCGCTACGAGCCATCAGGCGCGCTGCACGGGCTGATGCGCGTGCGCGGCTTCACGCAGGACGACGCGCATATCTTCTGCACCGAGGAGCAGCTCGCCGCCGAGTGCCTGAAGATCAACGATCTGATCCTCTCGGTCTACGAGGATTTCGGCTTCACCGAGGAACTGGTCATCAAGCTCTCGACACGGCCCGAGAAGCGCGTCGGCTCCGACGCGCTCTGGGACCATGCCGAGGACGTGATGACCAAGGTGCTGGAGCAGATCGCGCGCCAGTCCGGCAACCGGATCAAGACCGAGATCAATCCGGGCGAGGGCGCCTTCTACGGGCCGAAGTTCGAATATGTCCTGCGCGACGCCATCGGCCGCGACTGGCAGTGCGGCACCACGCAGGTCGACTTCAACCTGCCGGAGCGCTTCGGCGCCTTCTATATCGGTGCCGATGGCGAGAAGAAGCAGCCGGTCATGGTCCACCGCGCCATCTGCGGTTCGCTGGAGCGCTTCACCGGCATCCTGATCGAGCACCATGCCGGGCATTTCCCGCTCTGGCTGGCGCCCGAGCAGGTCGTCGTCGCGCCGATCACCTCGGACGCCGATGCCTATGCCGAGGAGGTGACGATGGCCTTCCTCGGAGCCGGCATGCGCGCCCGCGCCGATCTCCGCAACGAGAAGATCAGCTACAAGGTGCGCGAGCATTCGCTCGCCAAGGTCCCGGTCATCCTGGCCGTCGGCAAGCGCGAGGCCGAGGAAAAGACGGTCACGATCCGCCGCCTCGGCAGCCAGGCGCAGACCGTGATGACGCTGTCCGAGGCGATTGCGTCTCTGACGCGGGAGGCGCTGGCGCCGGATCTGGCGCGCCGGCAGGCAGTCAGGGCGGCGTGAAGCTTCTGCGCCTTTCCTTCTCCCCTTGCGGGAGAAGGTGGCCCGGAGGGCCGGATGAGGGGGCGCACAGGTTCTGGAAGTTCGGTGTTCGTTTCGCGGCGGGCGTCGCGAGACCCCTCATCCGCCTGCCGGCACCTTCTCCCGCAAGGGGAGAAGGATGCGGTGATGCGCGCTCGCTCGACATTCCCTCTCTAGCTAATTCCGCTCCGACCATGCCAGATTGCCGGCGATGCTGACGGGTTCCTATCGCAAGCGGCTCGAGGCCGATCTCATCCGCTGGGTCGATGGCGGCCTGCTCAACGCCGACAGCGCCGGAGCGATCCGCCGCTCCGTCGCCAGCGAGCACAGCGGCTTCCGTCTGCCGGCACTGCTCGGCTTGCTCGGCGGCCTGCTGATCGCATCGAGCGTAGCGGCTTTCGTCGCGGCGAACTGGGAGGCGATCCCACGGCTGGCGAAACTCGGGGCGATCCTGGCGGGCATCGTGGCGTGCTTCGCCATTGCGTTCCGGCTTGAGCGGGGCGGTTCGCCGCGTGGCAGCGATGCGGCCGTCACCTGTGGCGTGCTGATCTTCGCCGCCGGGCTCGCGCTGGTCGGTCAGATGTACCATCTGCCGACAGATTGGCCGGGCGGCGCGGTGCTGATCGCGCTCGGCGGGCTCGCTGCCTCATTCCTGATGCGGTCGAGCGGGGCGCTGGCGATTGCACTCGTGGCGATCTGCGCCTGGAGCGGCGGGCGTTGGGAAGAGGCGCGCGACGGTGCCCATTTCGGCTTCTTCATCCTCTATTTGCCGGCGCTCTGGCTGGCCCTCTCGCGCAGCAACCGGCTGATTCATCATCTCGTCGTGCTCGCCGGGGCGCTCTGGATCGGCATGGTCCCTGGCTATCAACTGTTCGATCGCTTCGATTACGGCCTGCTCGCCTATGGTCTGGCGGTATCGGCTCTCTATGTGGCGCTGGGTGCGATTGCGCTCGATCGCGGCGGCCCCAGCCTGCTGACCGCCTGCCTGCCATGGGGCCTGCTTGGGCTCGTGCTCTGCCTGAATTTCGAGCTGGTCCGCATTCTCGACAATGACGAGGCGCGGGCGGGGCGTGCCTTCCTGTTCGTGTTCTACGCCTATGCCGTTGCAGTTCCGCTGACGGTCCTGGCGGCTGCGACGGCGCGCGACCGACGCTTCACCTGGCCGCTGGCGGCGGCGCTCGTCCTGGCGCTGCTCGTACCCGCCGTGTTCTGGAGCGGCAGCGCCATCGGCATGGCCGGCAAGATCACGGTGGCGAGCCTCGTCTTGCTTTCGGCGACGGCGCTGATGGTGGCAGGTGCGGCCGGAGGCGTCAGGCGGCTGGTGATGGCGGGCTCGATCCTGTTCGGCGTCGCGATCCTGATCCTGCTCTGGCAGACGATTGGCACGCTGCTGGACCAGTCGCTGTTCTTCCTCGTCGCGGGCGCGGCTCTGCTTGCGGTCGCCTCCGGCGCGCGGCGCCTGTTCGCGCGGTTGAACCCGCCCGCCGAGAAGGAGGCCGCATGATGCGCCTGTTCTCGGCCGACGCGATCGTAACGAGGATACCGCTCCTCTGGCGCGCGATTGCGGCTGTGTTGCTGCTGGGGCTCGCATTGCTCGCGCTCGTCGAGCAGCGGGCGCGCATCCTGCGTGGCGGCGCGGAGGTGCGTCTCAAGACTGTTCCGGTCGATCCGCGCGATCTCTTCCGCGGCGACTATGTCGTGCTCGCCTACCCGATCAGCACGGTCGAGGCGGGGCAGGACGGCACGCAGCCCTATCGGCGCGGGGAGACCGTTTTCGTGACGCTGGGGCGCGACGAGCAGGGCTTCGCCCGGGCGACCGGGGTTTCGCGCGACTGGCCGAAGAACAGCAACGATGCGGTCGTGATCGCGGGGCGCGTGACCGCGACAGGCGGTTGCGCCACCAATGCCGACGGCGCCTTCGACTGCAGCGGTAACCGCAACCGACTCCGTATCGCCTATGGGCTCGAGAGCTATTTCGTGCCCCAGGGCGAAGGCAAGGCAATCGAGACGACGGAGAAGGCCCGTATAGAGGTCGTCGCTGGCGTCTCCGCATCCGGCGAGGCGGCGATCAAGCGCCTGCTGATCGATGGCAAGCCGGTCTACGCCGAGCCGCCATACTGAGACCGCGCCGGCCGACAGCGTCCAGAGCGCGCTGCATTCAAGTAAAAGCGAGGGTCATCCCGGACGCCGCGAAGCGGAAATCCGGGATCCATTCCTGAACCTTTGCCGGCCGTGCTCCGGCATCGATCCCGGGTCAAGCCCGGGATTTTGTCTTCGAGCGTCACGGGCTTCGACTGAGGCCCGGCATCACATTGCCGTGTCGTCGACGCTTCGTCCCAACCCTGCCGCAAAGCGCGCTGATGGTCCGCCACACGCGCTTGTGACAATGCACCGCGTGACGCGACTCCCCTTCGGTTATATGAACGGCAGATGAACGATCTCGACAGGGAACGTTCATCTTGAGGGGCCGCCGGCGGGGAACCCGCGATCGGCCGCCGCGTTCCGCACTAGCCCGTCCTAGCCTGCTGAAGGACAGCCGTCCGTGTCGTCCATTTCCTCCTTCAGGCGCTTCCTGCTCCTCGGCCAGCCGGCCGAAAGCACGGCGCGTTCGAGGGGCAGCCGCGATGCGCGCATCGACGTGGTGCGCGGGCTGGCGCTGCTGATCATCTTCATAAACCACATGCCCGGGAACGTCGTATCGGCCTATATGCCGCATAATTTCGGCTTCTCGGACGCGGCCGATATCTTCGTGCTGCTGGCCGGCGTTTCGGCCACCCTGGCCTATGGCGGGCTGATCGAGCAGCGCGGCTTCCCGGTCGCGGCGCTGAAGCTCGGCGGGCGCCTCTGGACGCTCTACATCGCCCATATCGCGGTGTTCATCATCGTCTGCGGCGTCGTCGCCACGGCCGTGACGCAGACGCAGAACCCGCTCTATATCGAGGCGATCAACATCCAGCCCTTCTTCCGCGACACGGTCGAGGCGCTGATCGGCGCGCTGACGCTGACCTATCAGCCGTCCTATCTCGATATCCTGCCGCTCTATATCGTGCTCCTCGCGCTGTTTCCGGCGATCTATTACGCCGTGCGGATCAGCCCGCTGCTGACGCTCGCCGTCTCGCTGGCGATCTGGCAGGCGGCGCTCGCCTTCGAGCTCAACCTGCCGAATGGCAATGCCGGGATCTGGTTCTTCAACCCATTCGCCTGGCAGGTCGTCTTCACGCTGGGAATCATCATCGGCCGCGCGGCGCAGCTCGGTGTCGGCCTGCCCCGGCTGGTCTGGCTCGATGTCGTGGCAGTCGCGTTCATTCTCTTCGCCTGGGTGGTGAAGACGTCGGCCGGCAATCCGACCGGAATCGGCGCGCTGAGCGACTGGGTCGATTCCGTCCAGCTCGGCTCGGACAAGACGAACCTCGCCTGGACCCGGCTGATGCATGTCGGGGCGCTGAGCTGGCTCGCGATCCGCTGGCTGCCGGCCGGTGGCGCGATGGCGAAATCGGCGCTTGGGCGTGCGTTGGCTTGCGCCGGGCAGAACTCCCTCCATGTCTTCTGTGTCGGGATCGTGCTGTCGATCATCGGCCAGATCGTGCTGGCGGAGACGTCCTTCGCTCTGGACGTTCAGTTGCTGATCTGCACCGCCGGCGTTACAGTGCTGACAGGCTTAGGGATTTTCCTGTCGTGGTACCGTTCGATCACGAAACGCGGCGCAAGCGCCGAGCCTACCCCGGCACGTGGCGCGCAGGCGCCGCGGCCTTCCTTCTCCTCGCGCTGAATTCCCTCGCCGCCGGCGTGCCGATGCCGGCACCGGCCGATGCCCGCTGCCGGATCGATGCGGCCAAGCCGGCTTTCCAGCCGAGCCTGCCGGCTGCGCGCAAGGCGCTGCAGGAAACCGGCCGGCTGACGGTCGTGGCGCTCGGTTCCTCCGCGACGGCCGGTTCCGGCGCCAGCGCCGAGGACAAGAGCTATCCGGCCGTGCTGCAGGCAGAACTGCGGCGCCGCCTGCCCGGAGCCGAGGTCAAGGTCGTCAATAAGGGTGTGGGTGGCCAGTCGGCTTACGACATGCTGTTACGGATGCAGGTGGACGTCATCGACGAGAAGCCGGCCATCGTGATCTGGCAGACCGTGATCAACGACGCGATCCGCGACATCGGCGAGGAGAAGCTCGCCAAGATCCTGAGCAAGGGCATCGGCAAGGCGCGCGCGGCGGGGGTTGACATGATCCTGATGGATCTGCCGTGGCTGCCGCGCGAGGGTCGCTACCCGCATTACGACGAGTATCGCGCCGTGCTGACAAAGACGGCGCAGGAGCAGGGCGTCTCGGTTTTCCCACGCTATGCGCTGATGAAGGGCTGGTCGAATTCGCGCCAGTTCACGCCGGAGGAGCTCCTCGGCATGGATGGGCTGCATCTGGTCGATGCCGGCTATCGCTGCCTGGGCCTGCGCCTCGCCGACGGCATCGTCTCGGGCATCGGCAATGTCCGGATCGAGACGGTCGCGCCGGGCGTGAAACCGACCAACTGAGCCGGGCGCGTCATTCTCGGGCGGAGCCAAACGCAGATCCGAGAATCTCCCGCGGAGAAGGCGCTGGTTTCCGAGATGCTCGGGTCAGGCCCGAGCATGACGGGGGGTCATTTCGCAAGCACCTCGATATCGCGGTCGCTGCCGGATTCGACCTTGAAGTCGCGCGAATAGACCTGCCCCTCCTGCCGGGCGATCAGGACGTAATCGCCCTCGGCCAGGATCACCTGCGGAAAGGCGCCGATCGCCTCGCGGATGACGTCGCCGCCGGGGGTCAGCACGCTGAAGGCTGTGCCGGCGAAGGCTTCGCCGCCAGCGGCGGCGACGAGCTTCAAGGTGACCTTGGCGGCGCGGTGATGGAGCGTCGCCTCTGTGACCTTGCCGGTCTCCACCTTCACGTCGGCGCGCTGGATGGCGTTAGAATCGCCGTAGGTGGAGACGACGTGATAGGTGCCCTCGGGCAGGCGGATGACCTCGCCGGCCTTGGCCCCGCTGGTGACGAGCCGGCCTTCCGAATTGCCCTGCAACGGCACGAAAACGGAGAAGGAGAGCTGCCCGGCGGATATCGGCGCGTCGCCGATCGACCCTGCCAGGGACAGCGCGCCGGCGCTGATCTGCACCTGGTCGCGCAATCCTTGCGGCCCGAGACTGACGCGCTTGGTGCCGCTGGCAAAGCCGTAGGCGGCGTGAACGATGTAGTTGCCCGGCGGAAGCGCGAAGTTCGGTTCGGGTTCCGTGGAGCGCGCAACGATCCGGGGTGACGAACCGTCGACGGTCTCGCTGAGGATACGCCAGTTCAAGCCGGACCGGATCGGCTTGCGATCGCTGGCGAACTGGGCCGTGACGGCGAGCCGTGACTGGGCGGTCGCAGAGCCGGGCGCGGCTGGTGCCGGGGCGTCGGCACCCGGACCGGTATCGGGCGTCGGTGTCTGGGCCGAAGCCGGCGAGAACAGGACGGCCACGGCGAAGACGACGCCGGCCAAGCGGCGACCAGCTTCAAAACCATCCAATTCAAGCATGCTTTTCGTCCTCGGCGGCCCTGCGGCGATGGTGGAGCAGGTTCGCTTGTCCTCATCATGGCGAAGGAATAGGTCAATTCCATCGCCATCGTCAGGATGTTTCATGACCGATACGCTCTCTCTGCTCAAGCTGCGTCGCTCCGTGCCGCCGCAGTTCCTGTCCGCTCCGGGGCCGCAAGGGGCGCAACTCGACGAGCTACTCGCGATCGCCGCCCGCGTGCCCGATCACGGCAAGCTCGCGCCCTGGCGCTTCGTCATCTTCACGGGCGCTGCCCGGGAAGAGGCGGCCGAGGTGGTCGCCCGCGTCTTCCGCGAGCGCAATCCGCAGGCGAATGACGATCAGGTCGAATTCGAGCGCAAACGCCTGCTGCACGCGCCCGTCATCGTCGCCGTGGTCTCGCGGGCGCGCCAGCACGTCAAGATCCCGCTTTGGGAGCAGGAGCTCTCGGCCGGCGCGGTCTGCATGAACATGCTCGTCGCCGCCTATGCGATGGGCTATGCCGGCTCCTGGCTGACGAACTGGTTCTCGTTCGACCGGGTGGTTTTGACCGAGTTCGGGCTGGCCGAGGACGAGCGGATGGCCGGCTTCATCCATATCGGCACGCCGACGGCGCCGATCACCGATCGCGACCGGCCCGTGATGTCGGACATCGTCAGCTATTACGGGGCCTGACATGACCTATTACTCGGCGACGAAAGACGATCTCGGCTTCGCCCACGACCCGTTCAAGGCCATCGTGGCGCCGCGGCCGATCGGCTGGATCACGGCGCTGAGCGCGAAGGGCGAGGTCAATCTCTCGCCCTACAGCTTCTTCAACGCGATCTCGTCGCGGCCGAACATCGTGATGTTCTCATCGGAGAACAAGAAGGACGCCGTCGCCTTCATCGAGGAAACCGGCGAGTTCACCTGCTCGCTGGTGACCAGGGCGTTGGCGCAGCCGATGAACCTGACCTCGGCGCCGCTGCCGCGGGGCGAGAGCGAGTATCCTCATGCCGGGCTGGAGATGGCGCCGTCACGCTTCGTCAAGCCGCCGCGCGTCGCCGGCACGCCGGCTGCGCTCGAATGCAAGCTGCTCTCGATCCAGCAGTTGCAGGATCTCGACGGCAATGCCGTGCCGCGCTGGATGGTGCTGGGGCAGGTCGTGGGTACCTTCGTCGACGACGCCTTCGTCAAGGACGGGCGCTTCGACACGGCCGGTGCCAACCCGATCGCGCGCTGCGGCTATGCCGATTATGCCGAGGTGACCAGCCTGTTCTCGATCCAGCGGCCGGCGGGCGGCTAGGGCAGCCGTCGCGCGGGCGTTCATTCTCGGGCGGAGCGAAGCGCAGACCCGAGAATCTCGGGATGCGAGAGCACCGGAGCCTCCTTCCGCGTGAGATGCTCGGGTCAAGCCCGAGCATGACGCTCTGTGTCGACTGGCTTCAGCCCTGCGCCAGCGGACCCTTGGCGCGATAGTCGCCGAGTTCCGCCAGCGCCTTGTTGATCGTTTCTGCGTTGAGGGCTGTCCCTTCGGGCAGGGTCAGGCGCGGCGGGTCTAGCGTTACCGTCGCGCCCGGTGCCAGCGCCGTGGCGGCGCGCTGGACGCGCGAGGCGCAGCCGCCGCAATGCATGCCTGAAACTTCAAAAACCTGAGTCATTCGAATCGCCTCCGGCTGTTTATTCAGCCAGTTTCCGAGCGCGCGCGACGAGCCGCTGCGCCCTGATCAGATGGGGACGATCCAGCATTTCGCCATCGAGGCCGATCACGCCGGCGCCGGGATTGGCTTCGAACAGCGCGATGATCTGCTCGGCCTTGGCGAGCGCAGCGGGCGAGGGCGAGAAGATCTCGTTGATGGGCGCGACTTGCGCCGGATGGATCGCCATCTTGCCGGTGAAGCCGTCCCGCCGCGAGGCGAGGCATTCGGCCCGGAAGGCAGCATCGTCGCGGAAGTTGGTGAAGACGGTATCGATCGCGTCGACCTGCGCGGCGCTCGCGCCGAACAGCGTGAGCGCGCGGGCAAGGCGGTAGGGGTCGGTATAGGAGCCGTCCTCGAGCCGGTTGGTTTCGGCGCCGAGATCGGCCGAGAGGTCCTCGGCTCCCCAGGTCAGCGCCATCAGCCGATGCGAGGAGCGGGCGTAGCTGCCGAGGCCGAAGATGCCCTTGCCGCTTTCGGTCGCGATGGGAAGGATCCGCGTCGCGCCGTCGGGGAGGTCGGACTCCGCCTCGCGCACGGCGATCTTGGCGGCGAGATGGCCGACATCGATCCCGCCTTCCGATTTCGGCAGCATGATCGCGTCCGGTGCGCCGGGCATGACGGCGTCGAGATCGGCCTCGCTCATTCCGGTGGTCAGGCCGTTGATGCGCACGATCAGCAGCGGGCGCTTCGGCAGCGCGCGTGCCGAATCGAGAAAGGCGCGGGTGATCTCGCGCGCCTGCGGCTTGCCGTCGAGCGCGACGGAATCCTCGAGATCGAGGATCAGGGCGTCGGCGCCGCTGTCCAGGCCCTTCTGCTGCTTCTTGGGGCTGTCGCCCGGCACGAACAGGAGCGAGCGCATCCGGGTCAGACCGCGACCGTGGCGGGTGCCGGCCGCTTGCGCATGAAGGCCTGGCGGCGGCACTGCGCGACGAGCGTGCCGTCCTGCTTGTAGGCCTTGTGCAGGAAATCGACGATGCCGGCATCGGGCCGCGAGCGCGACTCGCGCTTGGCGACGATCTCGGTGGTGCAGTTGATCGTGTCGCCCTCGAAGAGCGGGGCGGGGAAGCCGACATCGGTCATGCCGAGATTGCCGATGGTGGTGCCGACGGTGGTGTCGTTGACGGATATGCCGATCATCAGCCCAAGCGTGAACAGCGAGTTCATCAGCGGCTTGCCCCATTCGGTCTCGGTCGCGCAGAAATGCGCATCGATATGAAGGGGTTGCGGATTGAGGGTCATGTTGGAGAACAACATGTTGTCCATCTGCGTGACGGTGCGCGTCAGGCCGTGCTCGATGACCGCGCCGACCTGGAAATCCTCGAAATAGATCCCGCCACGCTTGTGACGCACCACATCCGCCATAGACGCCTCCGCCTTCGCAAAGGCCGGCCGCTGAGCCGGCGCGAGAAGTCGTAGAATGCCGCCCGCCGGGAGGGAAGCGGAAAGCGTGGCGTTAAGCTCCTGCAGGGCATCTTAACGGTTCGCTTACCATAATGGAGCAGTCTTCGGACTGCGCTTCCGCGCTGCGCGGCGGCTGCATGCCGAAGGTCTCGATGTTCCTCTTCACCACGCCGCAGAGCCGCGACGCGCAGCCCGCCAATCCGGTCGTCAGCGCCATTCGCCAGGGCGCCGAAAAGACGGGTGCGGGCTTCGACTATCTGCTCAAGACGGCGCAGCGCGAATCCTCGCTGGAGCCGGACGCCAAGGCGAAGACATCGAGCGCCACGGGGCTCTTCCAATTCATCGAGCAGACCTGGCTTTCCATGGTCAAGCAGGAAGGCCCGAAGCAGGGGCTCTCGCAATATGCCGACGCCATCTCCGAGAGCGGCGGGCGGCTTACCGTTTCCGATCCGGCGGCGCGGGAGAAGATCCTGCAGCTGCGCAATGATCCCCAGGTCGCCGCCGTCATGGCCGGGGCCCTGACGCAAAAGAATCGTGACCAGCTGGCCGGCGCGCTCGGGCGCTCGCCGCAGGGCGGCGAGCTCTATATGGCGCATGTGCTGGGTGCGCGCGGCGCCTCCGACCTGATCCGGACGGCCGCCAGCGATCCGAGCCGGGTCGCGGCCAGGGATTTTCCCGAGGCCGCCGCCGCCAACCGCTCGATCTTCTACGACAAGGCGGGCCGGGCGCGCAGCGTCCAGGAGGTCTACGGGGTGCTGGCCGCAAGCCATGCCAGCACGCAGGTCGCCGCCACCACCACACAAGGCGCCCAATCGGGGCAGGGCGATATTCCCGAGGTCGAGATCGCTGCCGCGCTGCGGCCGGGCCGGGCAAAGGGGCTGGTCGGCCTGTTCTCGACGGGCGGTTCGCGCGATCCGGTCTCGAAAGCCGTCGCCAATCTCTGGACCACGCCGATCCAGGGCGGCACGCGCATGGCGTCGCTCGCGGGCGGGGAGCGCTATTTCCCGCGCCCTGGCCAGAGCGATGCGAACACGGCGTCGGACGCTAACGCCTCAGCCGCCAGCGCGATGCACGTCGATGCCGGCAAGGTCGTCAGTGCGCCGCTGCCGCCTTCGCGGCCGAGCGAGCTGTCGCCATCCACGGTTACCGCCGCGCCACAGCCCGTGGGCAAGGCCCGCCGCGCGCCGCTCGATCTCTCCTCCTTCATGACCCGGCGAGGCGGAGCATGATCGTTCGCCGTTTCCTGCTCTGGGCTCGCACGGCGCCGGCCGAGGCGCGCGCTGCGGGAGCCGCCGCGTTGGCGGGCGCCTATCTGCGGTCCGGCATGTCGGATGAGGATCGTCACGAAGCCGAAACCGCGCTGATCGCCTTGATCGACGATCCTTCGCCGCTGGTGCGCCGGGCGATCGCCGAGGAAATGGCGCCGTCGATGCGCACGCCGCGCAACCTGGCGCTCGGCCTCATCGCCGATCAGGGCGATGTCGCGGCGCTGGTGCTGGCGCATTCGCCGGTGCTCACCGAGGCCGACCTCGTCGATGCCGCCGCCGTCGGCGACACGCTGGCGCAACGCGCCATCGCGATGCGCCGTTGCTTGCCGGTGAGCGTCTGTGCGGCGCTGGCCGAGGTCGGCTGCGAGGAGGCGCTGGTCACGCTGGCCGGCAATCGCACCGCCGAAATCCCCGATTTCTCGCTGGAACGTATCGTCGAACGCTTCGGCGACAGCGGCGGCCTGCGTGAGGCCTTGCTGGAGCGGGCCGATCTTCCCGCCGGCTTGCGGCAGGCGATCGCGGCCAGGGTTTCCGAGACGCTGGCGAGCTTCGTCGCGGGATGCGGCTGGCTGACGCCTGAGCGCAGCGCAAGGCTGGCGCGGGAATCGACCGAGCGAGTCGCGGTGGCGCTTGCCGCCGGCGGCGAGGCGACCGACGCGCCGGCGATCGTCGAGGTCCTGCGGGCCACCGGCCGGCTGACGCCCGGCCTGATGCTGCGTTCGCTGCTCAGTGGCGAGCCGGCGCTGGCCGAAGCCGCCTTCGTTTCGCTGTCGGACCTGCCGGCCGCCCGGGTTGCGGCGCTGCTGCGCGACCGGCGTGGCGCCGGGCTCAAGGCGCTCTGCCGCAAGGCCGGGCTGCCGGCAGCGCTCGAACTGGCTTTCATCGCCGCGATCCTCGCCCTCAACGCGCGGGGCTTCGATGCCGGCAGCGCGCGGCACGGCATCGACCGCGAATTGCTGCGCGACGTCCTGATCGCTTGCGAGGGAATGGCGGGGCCGGAAGCGGATGCGCTGATGGCGCTGCTGCGGCGCATGGATGCGGAGGCTGCCCGCGAGGAGGCGAAGGCCATGGCGGATTCGCTTGCCGACGACGCGGCGCTCGCCCTGCTGATCGAGGCCGATCCATCCTTCCTGATAGAGCTCGAAGCCGGCGACCTGCGCGACGCAGCCTGAGACGAGGTCTCAGTAGCCGAATTGTTCGCGCAGGATGCGCTCGTCCAGGCTGTGGCCGGGGTCGTGCAGCATGACGAGATCGACATCGCGGTCGATCTCGATCGAGACGGAGCTGACCTCGTCGATCTGGGTGTGGTCGGCGACGGCGCTGACCGGCCGCTTGTCGGCTTCCAACACCTCGATGAAGACCTTGGCATGGTCCGGCAGCAGCGCGCCGCGCCAGCGGCGCGGCCGGAAGGCCGAGATCGGCGTGAGCGCGAGCAGCGGCGCATCGAGCGGCAGAATCGGCCCGTTGGCCGAGAGGTTGTAGGCTGTGGAGCCGGCCGGCGTCGCCAGCAGAAGCCCGTCTGCTATCAGCTCCGAAAGCCGCACCTGCCCGTCGACCGAGATGCGCAGCTTCGCGGCCTGGTAGGAGCGGCGCAGCAGCGAGACCTCGTTGATCGCCTTGGACTGCACCGTCACGCCGTTGCGGTCGACCGCTTCCATCGAGAGCGGGTGGACGACACTGCGCTCGGCCATTTCAAGCCGCTTGCGCAGCCCGCGCTCCTTGAATTCGTTCATCAGGAAGCCGACGGAGCCGCGATTGATCCCGTAGATCGGCTTGCCCGTTCCGAGAAAGCGGTGGAGCGTCTGCAGCATCAGCCCGTCGCCGCCGAGCGCGACGACGACGTCTGCCTCGGCCGGAGCGGCATTGCCATAGCGCTCGACCAGCTTGGCGAGCGCTGCCCGCGCTTCAGGGGTATCGCTGGCGACGAAGGAGATCGCGCCGAAACGTTCGGTCATAGCGTGTCCTGAAGCGGCAGGCCTTGCGGCATGGGCGCAGGCTTAACACGACCGGGGCGCAGGCCGCGAGACTCCGCCGATGATAAAACCCGCCCGAGCCCGCCGTTTATGGACGGAACCGCGCCGTCATTCCGGGGCATCGCGCCAGCGATGAGCCCGGAACCCAGAACCGGTGCCCTCGGTGATGAAGGCGCGGCGATGGTCATGCTTGCGATAGGCGGCATCGGTTCTGGGTTCCGGGCTCGGTCTTTCAGTCCGCCCCGGAATGACGGAGTGGTTCCGTCTCAAAACGGCAGCCTCGGACGAAAAAGGCCGGGCTGGGTGCCCGGCCTCGATCGAAAGGACTGAGGCGAAGCCCGTCAGATTGCCGGGCTCCACTGCACCGGCACCATTTCGAAGCCCTTGCCGTCCCTGGCGATGTGGCCGACGGCCGGGAAGGGCGCATGGTAGAAGGCGACCTGCATCCGGTCGGCCGAGACCATGTCGAGCAGCTTGCGGCGGGTGGCGGCGGCCTGGGGGCCGTCCATGTCAAAAACCGCCGACCAGTCGGGATTGCGCACGAAGAGCGCGGGATGATTGGTCGTGTCCGACATGATCATCAGCTTGCCGTTGCCGGAGGTGAGCGCGAAGACGGTGTGGCCGGGCGTATGGCCGGGCGCCGCGATCGGAGTCAGGCCCGGCAGGATCTCCTTGCCCGGCTCGAACTGCTTCACATCCTTCGCGACGGGGCCGAAGACGCGCCGTACGCCGGCGAAGGCGCCCTTCATGGCCTCCGGGGCGGCGCTCATCTTGGCGTCGTCCATCCAGAAGGCCCATTCGGCGGCCGGCACCATCACTTCCGCGTTCGGGAAGACGGCGCTGCCGTCCTTCAGCCGGAAGCCGTTGATGTGGTCGCCGTGGAAATGGCTGAACACCACGGTCGAGACGTCCTTCGGATCGAAGCCGGCGGCCTTGAAGTTCGTCATCCAGCTGCCGGATGTCGGCGCGCCGGAATCGCCGTTGCCGGTGTCGATCAGCGTGAGCTTGCCGCCGCTCTGGATCGCGAGGGTGGTGAAGGTGATGTTCAGCGCATCCTGCGGCAGGAAGGCCTGCTCCATCGCCTTCTTGACGTCGGCCAGCTCGGCATTGCGAACGAAGCCTTCGAGCGGGCGCTTGCCGAAGCCGTCATTGATCGCGGTCAGCGTGATGTCGCCGACCTTGTAGCGGTAGAATCCGGGAGCTTGGTTCACGGGAACTCCTTGGGCTTGGGCCAGACCAACCCCGGGAAGGTCCAGGGTCGTAGCGGCAGCGAGAGCACCCGCGCCGACGATGGCGGCGCGGCGTGAAATAGTGACGTCATGCATGGTTTTCTCCCCTCAAGTCACAGGCAAACTAACGAGGGGAAGTGACTGTTCAACCGCCATGATCTGCCCATGGGTCAAGTTTCCGTGAGGCGGGAAGCCGATGCGGGCGCTGCCGCTAGCTGGTCGGTTTCCGTTTCTGCCCGCGCAACGGGTTCGCGACGGGCGAGGGCGCGCAGCATGGCCGCACACAGAGCGAGAGAACCCATCACGCCATGGCCCGAGCAATCGGCGACCAGGGCCTGGAAAGCCATGGGATCATCGCCGGCGAGGCATTGCAGGCTCCAGCTCCAGCTGGGGGCCTTCTGCCGCAGCAGGGAAACGGCCACGTCGATATCGGCGCTGACGGCGCCGAGCGTCTTCCAGAAGGAACCGTGCTGATAGATGCCGCCGGCCGGCGTGCGGCGCGTGGCAAGCCGCGTCGGCTTGCGCCGCACGATGTAGCCGAGCGCCTCATAGATATCGGCATCCAGCTCCCTTGTGGGCTTGCTGGAGGTCTCGCAGCGCGCGGCCAATGTCAGGAGATGAGTCCGGTCGTCCATTCCGGTTCGCATAGGGATCGAGCAGCGATGAGGCCGCGGGATGGCGGCTCTGTCGACCCGACATCTACCCCAGGATGATGCTTGCCGGCCAGCCATCTGTTCCGGCCGGCGTTGCAGGCGGGTTCGAGCCGACCGGTCAGGGCTCGACACTGCCGCGAGCGCGGCCTCCGGGAACCCTGCAGGAGCAGCCTGTGCCGAGCGGAGCAGGCTCATAGAGCGTGCAGATCTTCACCGGCGTGCTGCACTGGCCACCACTTGCCGCGGGGAGAACCTCGTAAGCCGGGTAGGCAGGATACCCATAGGCGGGGTAGGAGGCCGCGGCGCCGATCACCGCTGCGGTGGCGAGGCCGGACGCCACGCCCCAATAAGGATAATAGCCGCCGCCCCAATAGCGCCGGTAGGGGTAATACCCGCCCCAAGCGCGGCGCGGATAAAAGCCGGCGCCGTACCAGCCGCCTCGCGCGCCCCATCCGCCGCGCCATCCGGAACCGTAGCCCTGGAAACCGGGGCGCACCCCATAGGCTCTCATTCCGATTCCATGGGTGCGAAATCCGCCGCCATGAAACCCGCCGCCATGAAACCCGCCACCATGAAATCCGCCGGCACGAAAACCGCCGCCTCCGTAACGAGGTTGCGACAAGGTCTCCGTGGCGCTGGCTAGCAGCAATGGTGCGATGGACGCGGCGACGAGCAGAGAACGGCGCATGCGAACCTCCCCCCGAAAAGGCAGTCACCCCAAACACTGAACGTTGATTGGTGGCTCAGGTTCCGCCGGCGGCGCAGCGATCAATCGAACCAGCGCGACTGCGATTTGCAGCGATAGCCGACAAAGCAGGCGTCGCGGTCGCGGCTCGGCACCCAGGCCGGGTCGAGCCCCTCGTCGAACTGGCAGAAGCTGCGGTCGCGAACGAAGCGGTCATAGGTGAAGCCGCCCGTGCCGAGGACGATGGCGCCTTGGGTCTGGACGTCCCTCTGGCTCGCAGCGCAGGGGCGCGAGACGGTCGAGGGGCGTGACTGGGCGGTCGCGATCCCCGCATTCAGCACAAGAGCGAGCGTGAGAGCGATGACCTTCATCGAAGCCTCCGGGCCTGGCGAGGCGGATAACCGTTCCGCCCGCCAAAACGTTCCCAGAGCAGGATGGATGTCAATCCTGCCCAGCAGTGCCCCACACAGTCAGCTCAAGCTGCGACGCCAGCAAGCGGACCGGTGATCGCGGTAATCGATCTGATCTCGCTGGCGACCTTGTCGGCGATGGCCTTGGGGTGATCCTCCTGAAGATAGTGACGCCCAGCCCCGAGCAGAACGAACTTGCAGTTCGTCAGGCCTGCGGCGAAGGCGGCACCGAAAGCCGGCGAAACCAGCGCTCCGGGCTCGCCCGCGAAAAGCACCTTGCGATAGGTCGAGGCCGCGAGCGCGCGATGGGCCTCGCTCAGCCGGTCCCAGACATCGGCGGGCTTGCGCTCGATCGGCAGTTCATTTGGCAGGCGCCAGACCGGAAGCCGGCTTTCGCGAGTCGGGAAGGGCGCGCGATAGACATCCATCTCCTACGGGGCGAGGGGACGGGCGATCGAGGCGGGCGGGACCGACCAAGGGCGCTCTGTCGTTGAGCAGATCATCGCGCGCGATTTAAAGGGAGAGATGCGCTCTAATCTTCGCGCGGCCGCGAGAAAACGCGCGACGAGTTCTCGAAGGTGCAACTTCGCTAACGCGCTTCCAGGGGCCTGTGGGCGCCTGTCGGGCTATGCGAGGAAGCTGGTCGAGACCGAACGGCCCGCACAGCGAGAGCTGCGAGGCCATCTTCGGGTGACGCGGAAGCTGATGCTTGGCCAGGAAGAGGCCGTACCGGCTGGCGGGCTCGCTGGTGCTCCCGATGCCGAGGCAGATCGATCCAACCTGTTTGGTCGCATCGCGACTGGGAGCCCGCAATTATGCCGAGCGCTTCTTGCGGTCATCCTTGCGGTTATCCTGCTCGACCACCGCCTTGCCCGACCTCATGATGGTCGCGATTGCCAAGGGTGGCTTGCCGGATTTCTCCGAAATCGCCTGGTCCTGTTCCATGATCGTCGAGCGCGCAGGCTCGTCCCCATCCAGGCCGCCGAGCAATGCGGTTGGCACCCGCCGGTTGGAGGTTCGGGAGCCATCCTCATAGACGACGTCGAACATGGTGAACTCGGTGTCGAGCGCTTTGGATTTCGTTCGCTTTGCCATTCCCGCTTCCTCGACGCGATGCTTGTCGGTTACCCGAAGGATGGCTGGTGCCGGCGGAGAGGATCGAACTCCCGACCTTCGGTTTACAAAACCGCTGCACTACCGCTGTGCTACGCCGGCGCCGTGGCGTCCAGTTTCGGGGCTGGACCGGATCGCTCGCGGACGGCGCAAGCAATCGGTGCAGCGGTTATCAGCGGATGGCCCCGAGGGCAAGCGCGATGCTCGGCCTCCCCCCGACTTTCCGGGTACTTAAAACGAAAAAGCCCCGCCTCAACCGAGGCGGGGCCAGGATCGCCGTCAGGCGATGATCACTTCAGGATGTCGCGGTTCTTGGTTTCCGGCAGGAACAGCAGGCCGATCACGAAGGTGCCGAGCGCCACGATGATCGGATACCACAGGCCGGAGAAGATGTTGCCGCTGGCCGCCACGATGGCGAAGGCCGTCGGGGGCAGGAAGCCACCGAACCAGCCATTGCCGATGTGGTAGGGCAGCGACATGCCGGAGTAGCGGATGCGGGTCGGGAAGAGTTCGACCAGCAGGGCCGCGATCGGGCCGTAGACCATCGTAACGAAGAGGACGAGCACGAAGAGGATGCCCACTGCCTTCATGGCGCGGCCGTCGGTCAGCACCTGGCCGATGGAGGGCGTCTTCAGGATCGTGGCGTCACCAGCCTTCGGATAGCCGGCGGTCTGGGCGGCGGCGACGAGCTCGGCAGCGCCGACAGGCGCATCCGCACCGTTGATGGTCGCCTTGAGCGGCGAGCCGGCCGGTCCGGGCACCAGATCGTAGTGGATCGAGTTGGTGGCCAGGGTACGGCGGACGACGTCGCACGGCTTGGTGAAGGTCCGCACGCCGACGGGGTCGAAGAGCGTGCCGCACTGCGCCGGATCGGAGGTGAGGACCAGCTTCACGTTGTCGGTGGCCGCGATCAGCTTCGGGTTGGCCGTGTTCGCGAGCATCGTGAACAGCGGGAAGTAGGTCAGCGCCGCGATCAGGCAGCCGGCGAGCAGGATGGGCTTGCGGCCGATCTTGTCCGAGAGCCAGCCGAAGAGGATGAAGAACGGCGTGCCGGCGAGCAGCGAGAGCGCGATCAGCAGGTTGGCGGTGGTGCCGTCGATCTTCAGCGTCTGCGTCAGGAAGAACAACGCGTAGAACTGGCCGGTGTACCAGACGACGGCCTGGCCGGCGGTGCCGCCGAACAGGGCGATGAGGCCGATCTTGGCATTCTCCCAGTTGCCGAAGGCCTCGCGGAGCGGCGCCTTCGAATGCGTGCCTTCTTCCTTCATCTTCACGAAGGCCGGCGATTCGGCGAGCTGGAGACGGATCCAGATCGAGAAGCCGAGCAGGATGATCGAGAGCAGGAACGGAATGCGCCAGCCCCAGGCGGCGAAAGCCTCCGGCGACATGCTGAGGCGCAGGCCGAGGATGACGATCAGCGACAGGAACAGGCCGACCGTCGCGGTCGTCTGAATCCAGGAGGTGTAGAAGCCACGGCGGCCCATCGGGGCGTGCTCGGCGACATAGGTCGCGGCGCCGCCGTACTCGCCGCCGAGCGCGAGGCCCTGCAGCAGGCGGCAGATGATGAAGGCCGTGGGCGCGAGATAGCCGATCGTCGCGAAGCTCGGGAGCAGGCCGACGACGAAGGTGGCGAGGCCCATGACGGTCATCGTCACGAGGAAGGTGTATTTGCGGCCGATCATGTCGCCGAGGCGGCCGAAGAACAGCGCGCCGAACGGGCGCACCGCGAAGCCGGCGGCAAAACCGAACAGCACGAAGATGAACTTCGCCGTGTCGTTGTCGCCGGGCACGAAGGTCTGGGCGATGTTGGCGGCGAGCGAGCCTGCCAGGTAGAAGTCATACCACTCGAAGACCGTTCCGGCCGACGAGGCGATGATGACCTTCCTTTCTTCCTTGGTCATCGGGCGCGGCGCTGCGGCCGACCCCGATGTCTGCGATGCCATGCTCATGGCGCTTGTCTCCCCTGGTGAAATTTCCAAGCCGGGATGTCCCGGCCGCTTCGTTCCGCGCGTCTCGCGTTTCTGACGTGGCGATGAGCGCGCTGCCGGCCGGAGGACGAATCCTGCCATGCCAGCCTGGACCGAAGGTTTGCGCGCCTGATTGTCGCAGGGCAATCAAGCACTTGGTCTTGCACCGTTCGTCTTAAGACTATCGGCGGGGCGGGGAGAGGCGGTTAGCTGTGGAAAAGCAGTGGCTTTCCTGCACGCGCAAACCCACTATACTCGGCTTCGGGAGGCCTGACGAGATGCGGTCGAGGAGACGCGCGATGCCGCGGCTTGCCATCACCCTATCCTGCAGTTTTTTCGTCGCGGCCACGCTGTCGACGAGCGTGTTCGCGGCCGGGCGCAGCTTCGGGCCCGCAGCGCCGGTCGGCATTGGCCACGGGCGGCCGGGCCTCGCCCATCCTCACCCGGGCGTCCGGCCCTGGCGTGGTGCGGATCGCAGGGCCTATGGCCGGCATCATCGCCAGCTGGGCTGGGGCGGCTTCGACTATCCCTGGGCCTGGCCCGGTTTCGACACGGCGTCCGGCGGCGTCACCGTCATCGAACGGCAGGCCGAGGCACCGAAGCCGATCGATCCATACGCCTTCGAGAACCTGATGCCGCGAGCCGGCATCCGGCCCTCGCCCACGCCGGAGCCGACGATCTATCGTCTCGAGGGCCCGCGCTCGCGTCCAACCGCTCGCGTCATCCGGATCGCCGGTGCCGACGATGCGCGAGACGGTGCACGCAGCCGTTTCGCGCATGCCGAGACGGGCGCGCTCCTGCTGACGGTGCCGCGCCGCTGACGGCTGTCAGGGCTGGCGACTCGCGACATAGAGCGCGATCGCCGTGGCGTTGGAGACGTTGAGGCTGGTGATCGCGCCGGGCACTTCGAGCCGCGCGACATGGTCGCAAAGCTCGCGCGTGCGCTGTCTCAGGCCCTTGCCCTCGGCGCCCATCACCATGACGAGGGGGCGCCGCAGCGCGACATCGTCGAACGCGACATCGCCATCCGAATCGAAGCCGATGCGCAGGAAGCCGCGGGCGCCCAGCGTGTCCAGCGCATCGCCGAGATTGCGCACGGCGATGAGCGGCACATGCTCCAAGGCTCCGGAGGCCGATTTCGCGAGAACGCCGGTCGCGGCCGGCGAATGGCGGATGGTGACGATGACGGCTGCCGCGCCGAATGCCGCGGCCGAACGCAGGATGGCGCCGACATTATGCGGATCGGTGATCTGGTCGAGCGCCAGCACGACCGCATCGTCCGGCAGGCTGTCGAGCTCGGGCGAGGGCAGGGGATCGCAGACGAGATAGAGGCCCTGATGCACCGAATCGGGCGTCAGCAGGCGGTCGATCTCGGAAGGGCGCACGATCTCCGGCTCGAGCGGCAGCGTGCCGACCTGCTCCTCCAGGCGCCGCAGCCCGTTCTCGGTCGCGAGCAGGCGCCGGTGATGGCGTTGCGGGTTGCGCAGGGCCTCGACGACGGGATGGACGCCATAGAGCACGGCCTCGTCGATGTCGCCGGGGCGATGCGGCGGCGGGGCACCGGTGCGGCGGGCGTTGCCGGGTCTGCCGCCCGCGGGCCGGGCTTGTTTCGGGCGAAATGGCGGGGCCATCGCATTCTCCAGAATTCACCGGATTGCCGTGCCATGGCGCGGCGCGCTTGGCCAGTGCGAAGCGCCCGAACAAGGCGGATCTCCCAGGATGGATCTCAGAGGAAAGGACAGATCATGACAAGCGAGACCGACCGGCTGATCGTGATCACCGGAGGGCCCGGATCGGGAAAGACGACGCTGATCGAGGCGCTGGCGGGGCTCGGACATGCCACACGGCCGGAGGCCGGCCGGGCGATCATCCGCGAGCAGCAAGCGATCGGCGGCGAGGGATTGCCCTGGAAAGACCGTGCTGCATTCGCCGGGCTGATGCTCGCGGCGGATCTGCGCAGTCATGACGAAGCGCGCCGGCAGGCCGGGCTGGTGTTCTTCGACCGGGGCCTGCCCGATATAGCAGGCTATCTCGCATTGTGTGGCCTGCCGGTGCCTGAGCCTCTCGAGGAGGCGGCGCAGCGCTTCCGTTATCGCAGCACCGTCTTCATCGCTCCGCCCTGGCGCGACATCTTCGGGCAGGATGCGGAGCGGAGGCAGGATTTCGCGGAGGCCGAGCGGGCCTGCGAGGCCATGGCCCGGACCTATCCGCGCTTTGGCTACGATCTCGTCGAATTGCCCTGTGACAGCGTCGAAGCCCGCATCGATTTCATGCTGAAGCGTCTCGGCACCGCGGCCTGAGCGAATTCCGGCTCATGGGCGCCTCACAACGAATTCGCGCCTCCGGTCGTTTTGCCGTTGACAGGGCGCGGCCCGGTCACCATAAGTCCGGCCGCGCCTGCCGGTCGTCGCGAAAGTGACATATCGGTGGCCCTCGGCTCGCTGAGCCGATCGAGGGCGCAGGCGGGGGAATGTCCCGAGCGGCAAAGGGGGCGGACTGTAAATCCGCTGGCTATGCCTTCGCAGGTTCGAGTCCTGCTTCCCCCACCACCTCTCCCCTAAAGATCTGATATCGATCGGCTTTCGGACCCCGCGCCGGAACGGCGTCGCCAGATTCGGCGACGCCCGATCGAGCTATCCGAGACGCCCGGCGTTTAGCGGAGCGGCGGAGCGTAGAGCACGCCGCCCATGCTCCAGAGCTGGTTGAGGCCGCGCGGGATGGCGAGCTTCGAGCCGGTGCCGAGGTTGCGCTCGTAGATCTCGGCGTAGTTGCCGGTCGCCTTGACGGCGCGGACCGCCCAGTTGGCATCAAGCCCCATCGCCTTGCCGAAGCCGCCTTCGGCGCCGGTGAAGCGACGCACATCGGGCTTCTGCGACTTCAGGGCCTCGTCGACATTGGCGGTGGCGATGCCGAGTTCCTCCGCGTTGACCAGGGCGAAGTTCACCCATTTCACCACGTTGAACCAGGGGAAGTCGTCCGAGCGCACGACAGGTCCGAGCGGCTCCTTCGAGATCACGTCCGGCAGCACGATCGCCTCGGCGGGCTTTGCCAGCCGGACGCGCTCGCCGTGCAGGGCCGATTGGTCGCGGGTCAGCACATCGCATTGGCCGCCCTCGAAGGCTGAAAAGGCCTCTGCTGCGCTCGGAAACACCTTCTCCTCATAGGTCATGGAATTGGCCTTGAAGAAGTCGGCGAGGTTGAGCTGTGTCGTCGTCCCGGCCTCGACGCAAATCTTCGCCTTGTCGAGGGACAGTGCGCTGTCGACCTTCAAAGAGCGCTTCGCCAGGAAGCCCTGGCCGTCATGATACGTGATACCCGCGAATGCGAGCCCCAGCTCCGCTTCGCGGCCGAGCGTCCAGGTCGAGTTGCGTGCGAGCAGATCGACCTTGCTGGCCTTCAGCGCGTCGAAGCGCTCGCTGGCGGAGAGCGGCGTGAAGGCGACCTTGCCGGGATCACCGAGGATCGCGGCTGCGACGGCGCGGCAGAAGTCGACGTCGAAGCCGCTCCAGTTGCCTTGCGCGTCCTTGGCGGAGAAGCCGAGCACGCCCTCGCTGACGCCGCATTGAAGCGTGCCGCGCTGCTTCACCGTATCGAGCGTGCCGGCCATCGCCGGCGTGACGAGGACGGCTGCGAGCGCAGCTCCGGCAGCAAGGCCGGGCAGGCGAAACCATGAGGCCTTCGACATCGCATTCTTCCCCCTTAGGATGTGGCTGCCGATGGCGCCGGTCACAGCGTAGCCTTGTGGCGGATGATCACTTTGGTCCCGAGCGGGACGCGCTCGTAGAGATCGACGATGTCGCCGTTGGCGAGCCGGAAGCAGCCGGACGAGATCGCCTCTCCGATGGTCTCGGGCTGGTTGGTGCCGTGGATGCGGAACACCGTCGAGCCGAGATAGAGGGCGCGCGCGCCCATCGGGTTGCCGGGGCCGCCGGCCATGAAGCGCGGGAGATAGGGCTGGCGCTGCAGCATCTCCGGCGGCGGGCGCCAGTCCGGCCACTCGGCCTTGCGGCTGACCTGGACCTGTCCGGACCAGGTGAAGCCCTCGCGGCCGACGCCGATGCCGTAGCGCAGGGCGCGGTTATTGCCCTGGACGATGTAGAGGAAACGCTCGCCCGAATGGATCACGACCGTGCCCGCCGGCTCGCTGGAGCGGAACAGCACCATCTGGCGGGCATAGGGTCCGTCGGTGATGCTGACCTCCTCGGTGGAGACGCGGCCGGGTTCGTCGCCGATCTCCATCGTCTCCTTCATCGCGCCAGGCGGGCGAGGCTGCGCCAGGGCGCCGCCAAGCAGGGCCGTCACAACGAATCCGGCCGCGACGAAACCGGGAAGGGTCTTGCGGGAGAGGATCATGTCTCGTCAGCTCCGGTCAGCGGCAGCGGATGAAGATGAAGGTGCCGTAACGCCGGTGCGCATCGGGATCGACGAAGCGCATCACCAGTTCGTTCGGCTTGACCGAGAGCAGCTCGCGGTCCTGCGGGTCGCCTGCCGGCGCCTCGAAGCCGAGGAAGGTCCTGCCGCCAGCCCCGGCCTTGAGCCTGAGCTCATAGGGCTTGGGGTCATCGGCGACATGCATCATCACCCCGTCGCCGGCACCCTTGGCGATCGTGTAGGGCTGGTTGCACTGCGCCCGCGCTTCCGACTCGGTGCGCTTGCGGTCCTTCTCCGTGTGGAAGGAGGCGATCCCCCAGCGCCCTATAAGGGCGTCACGGGTGACATTGGTCGGTGCCGGGGCGCTTTGCGTCGCGCTCGCCAGGGGCGAGAGCCCCTCGCCACCGCCGCAGCCCGCCAGCAGCAGCGCCACCAGAACGCTCCCACCGAGAGACGCGACCCCGAAACCAGCACCGCCGGCCCTAAACCCAATCTGTCTCATCGGTCCTCCATCACGGTGCAGTCAAAGTCGAAGCGATGCGTCGTGGTGTCAGGCGAGCGGCTGCGCGATGGCTAAAGGAGCATTGCCGGGCGATCGACCTTGCAGCGGCTGATCGCTCGGCGTTCATCGGCGTCCTGGCGGCCCCCTGGCCAGAGATACGGTAGCGATTTCGACAGCACAGCCGCAAACGCGATCGGGATCAAGCCCCAATTATGCTTGTGCTCGTCTGCAACCCTATCCGCCCCTGTTGTCATAGGCGTTGTCCTTGGATGCATCCGCGCCGGCCGGAGCTCTGGCCTGCGCCGCCAGATGCTGCTTCAGGGCCGCCAGTTGCTCCGCCGACCAGCGCCCGGTGCCGAGGACGGCCGTCCAGCCCTCGACATAGTGCTCCGGCGCATAGACATGCCCGTAGCCCATGGGGGTGCTTGTCGCGACGGCCATGTCGAGCGCCAGCTGCAGCATGGTGACGACCGGGTACCAGCGCAGCTCGGCCGAAACGTCGGGGCCACGCGGCGACTGCATCCAGGCCGGCTGCCGGTAGGCATCCCGGTAGTCGAAGAAGACGATCGGATCGCTCGCATACTGGAGATAGACCAGCCGCATCGGCCCCCACGGGCGATCCGCCGGGACGGTCGGTCCGTTCTGGTTCATGAAGCGCACCACGCGCCCGTCGCGGAATTCCGGGAGCCATTGCGGCGTCCCGGGGTTGCGGGCCTCGGTGATCGAGCGCCAGCCCGGGGTTTCGAAGGGTGGGCCGCTCCAGAGCGCGCCGTCGATCGGGTCCCCGATCATCTCGAACAGCTCGGCGGATTTCTCGGAGTTCATCGCCCCGAGGCTGAGGCCGTGCAGGTAGAGCTTCGGACGCGCATCGTGTGGCAGCGCCGTCCAGTGGCGGTAGATCTCGCGGAAGAGCGCGCGGGCGGTCTCGGCGCCGTATTCGGGCTGGGTCAGCAAGGATAGGGGGCTGCTGAGATAGGAGTACTGCACCGCGACGCTGGCGACGTCGCCATCGCGAAGATATTCGAGCGCGTTCATCGCCGAGGGGTCGACCCAGCCCGTGCCGGTCGGCGTGACGACGATGAGCGTCGAACGCGCGAAGCCGCCGACGCGCTTGAGCTCTTCCAGCGCCAGCTTCGCGCGCGCCTCCGGCGTCTCGGCGCCCCGCAGTCCGACATAGACCCGGATCGGTTCCTGGGCAGGATGCCCGGTCTGCGTTCCGATTCGTTCGGCGCTCGGCCCGGCGGCGATGAACTCGCGGCCGGCGCGGCCGAGTTCTCGCCAGCTGACGAGGGAGGCCGGGCTGCCGGTCTTCTTGGGATCGGTCGGCTGCGCACGCTCGGGTTCGAGCCGGGCATCCAATTCGCGATAGGACGAATCCAGCACGCGGAAGACCGCGCTCGCCAGCACGTTGCTCGCCAGCGACCAGAACAGCAGCGCTGCCAGGCCGACGCCGATCGCTGTGGCGAGCCGAGGTGGTATGAAACGCCTGATGATGCCGACCAGCCAGCCGGCCAGCCGCTTGAACAGGCGCGCGATGACCAGCGCGAGCACGAAGGTCGCGAACGCCACGAGGCAGAGCTTGGTCGGGTGCGAGCTCGGCAGATGAGGCAGGTTGAAGACGGCGCGGACGGAGTTCTGCCATTCCGCCGCCTTCCACAGGAAGAGCAGTGCGATCAGCAGGGACAGCAGAAGGGCCACGGCATTGGTTGGCCGCCGCAGTCGGTCGGACGGCTTGGGCAGTTCGAGATAGCGCCAGAGCTGTCGCGACAGCACGCCGAGGCCATAGCCGATCGCAAAGCAGATGCCGGCGAGCGCGCCCTGCGTGAGATAGCTGCGCGGCACGAGGGTCGGCGTCAGAGCAGCTGCGAAAAGCAGCGTTCCCAGAACCAATCCTACGCCCGACAGCGACGACAACTGCCTGCGAATCCAACGCGTCACGACTGCTTATCCCCCTCGCTCGGATCATTCCGGCCGCTTCGCCGGCAATGTTCCGATTGGCAAAGCGTAGTCGCCGCATGTCTGCGCTGGCAATGCAAGTGAAGCGACGGAGGGTTGCGGCCCAGGCGGTTGCACATAGCTGTATCAAAATATTATATACATGCTTATGACAAGCATGCCTACCAAGCCGCCGCCGACCGTGGGCTTCCTCCTGCACGACGTTGCGCGGCTACTGCGCAAGCGCTTCGAGCAGAACGCCCGCGACACCGGGCTGACGCGCTCGCAATGGCAGGTGCTTGCCTATCTCGACCGGAATGCCGGCATCCAGCAGGGGGCGCTCGCCGAGCTCATCGATGTCGAGCCGATCACGGTCGGCCGGATCGTCGACAAGCTGGAGGGCTGCGGGCTTGTCGAGCGAAAGGCCCATCCGACCGACCGGCGGGTCTGGCAGCTCTATCTGACGGAAAAGGCGGGGCCGAAGCTCGACGAGATGCGGGGCCTCGGCGAGATCACCCGGGCCGAAGCCTTCGGCGCCATTCCGGAAGCGGAGCGGGCGCGGCTTCTCGACCTCCTCGAAACCATGAAGACGAATCTCGCAGCCGCCTGCCAGTCGCCGGCGGCCGAAGGGCAGGCCCGCAATGGATGACGCCGTCAGGAAGACCGAAGCAGGCATGGAAACCGTGCCCGAGCCTGAGCCACGCGACAATGTGACCGAGATCCGCCGCGCGGCGGACGCGAAGGGGGCGCAGCAATCCGCGCCCGTCGCGAAGGCGTCCGAGGCCGCGCCGGTCATCGCGTCCGCGCCTACGGCAGCGCGTCCCGCGCGCAATCGCAAGCGCCAGGTCCTGTTCGCGCTGCTGCCGATCGCACTGATCGCGGGCGGATATTACTATGTGAGCGGCGGCCAGGTGATGTCGACCGACAACGCCTATGTGCAGGCCGATATCGTCGGCCTCTCCACCGATGTCGCCGGGATCGTCAGCGAGGTCGATGTCCGTGACAATCAGCCGGTGAAGGCCGGCGACACGCTCTTCCGGCTTGACGACAAGCCGTTCCGCTTCGCACTCGAACGGGCGGATGCGCAGATCGGCGTGGTCCGCAACGACCTCGAAGCGTTGAAGACGAGCTACAAGGGCATGCAGAGCCAGATTGCCCAGGCCGAGAGCGACATCGCCTTCTACCAGACCGCGTTCAAGCGCCAGCAGGACCTCGCCACGAAGTCCGTCGCGTCGCAGGCGACCTACGACCAGGCCAAGCACGACCTCGACGGCGCGCAGCAGAAGCTGGTGCAGTTGCAAAACCAGCTCGCCGGCATCGCCGCCAATTTGAACGGCAAGCCCGATGCGCAGGTAGAGGAACACCCGCGCTACCGAGATTCCGTCGCCGCCCGCGCGGAAGCCGCCCGCCAGCTCGACCACACGGTGGTGCGCGCGCCGATGGACGGCATCGTCACCAACGTGCCCTCGCTGCAGAAGGGGCAATATCTGGCGGAGGCGACCAACGCCTTCAGTCTGGTTTCCACCGACCATGTCTGGATCCAGGCGAATCCCAAGGAGACCGAGCTGACCTGGGTCCGCCCGGGCCAGAAGGCCGAGATCTATGTCGACAGCTATCCGGGCGCGAGCTGGAGCGGCACGGTCGACAGCATCAGCCCGGCTTCGGCCGCGAGCTTCTCCCTGTTGCCGGCGCAGAACACCAGCGGCAACTGGGTCAAGGTCGTCCAGCGCATCGCCATGCGCGTGAAGATCGAGACGCCGCCAGAGCGGCCGCAACTGCGCGCAGGCATGAGCGTGACGCTCGACATCGATACCGGCCATGCGCGCGGCCTGCCGGATTTCATCGGCTCGGCTTTCGGCATGAGCAAGAAGACCGAGAACAACCATGGCTAGCGCCGTCGCCGCGGCGGTGACCCCGGTCGCCAACCGCGGCGCCATCACCGCCTGCGTCATCCTCGCGGTGATCATGCAGGCGCTGGACACGACGATCGCCAATGTCGCGTTGCCCTATATCCAGGGCAGCGTCTCGGCCAGCGCGGACCAGATCAACTGGGTCCTGACCTCCTACATCGTCGCCGCGGCGATCATGACGCCGCCTTCGGGTTTCCTGGCCTCCCGCTTCGGGCGCAAGCGCGTGCTGTCCGTGGCGATCATCGGCTTCGTCGTCGCCTCGATCCTGTGCGGCGCCGCGCAGTCGCTGCCGCAGATCGTCGGTTTCCGTTTGATGCAGGGCTTCTTCGGCGCGGCGCTGGTGCCGCTGTCGCAGAGCATCCTGCTCGACATCTACACGCCCGAGGAGCGCGGCTCGGCGATGGCGCTGTTCGGCGTCTCGGTGATGGTCGGGCCGGTGCTGGGGCCGGTGATCGGCGGCTGGCTGACCGAGAACATCTCCTGGCGCTGGGTCTTCTACATCAACCTGCCGCTCGGCATCCTGGCGCTGGCGGGCGTCTCGATCTTCGTCTCGGAAACCAAGTCGAGCGCGGCGGCGAAGCTGGACTGGATCGGCTTCGGCGCGCTCAGCATCGCGATCGGTTCGCTGCAACTCTTCCTCGATCGCGGCGCCCAGCTCGACTGGTTCGACTCGTTCGAGATCATCGTCGAGGCGACGGTCTGCGTCGCGGCGCTCTACATCCTGGTGGTGCACACCTTCACGGCAGAAAATTCCTTCATCAAGCCGCGGCTCTTCCTCGACCGCAATTTCTGCGTCGGGCTGATCTTCATCTTCATCGTCGGCATCTGCTATCTGGCGTCGCTGGCGCTGATGACGCCCTATCTGCAGACGCTGATGGGTTATCCGGTGGTGACGGCCGGCATCGTCATGGGGCCGCGCGGGCTGGGCACCATGGCCTGCATGTTCCTGGTGGGGAAGCTGATCGGCAAGGTCGATACGCGCATCCTGCTCGGCTCCGGCCTGCTGGTCAGCGCCTGGGCGATGTACGACATGTCCGGCTGGACGCCGGACGTTTCGCAGCAGACGATCATGCTGACCGGCTTCCTGCAGGGGGCGGGGCTCGGGCTTTTGTTCGTGCCGCTCACGACGATCACCTTCGCAACGCTGCCGGCGGAATATCGTGGCGACGGCACCGGCCTCTACAACCTGTCGCGCAATATCGGCTCCAGCGTCGGCATCTCGCTCGTGGCCTATCTGCTCACCCGCAACGTGCAGGTGAACCACGCGGAAATCGCGAACTACGTCACGCCGTTCAACCGCATCTTCGACATCCCGGCAATCAGGGAGGCCTGGGACCCGCTCAAGCTCGCCGGCCGCGCCGCGCTCGACGAGGTGGTCACACGCCAGGCGACGATCATCTCCTACATCGACGACTTCAAGCTGTTGATGATCCTGTGCCTTGCCGCGCTGCCATTCCTGGCGCTGCTGCGCACGCCGCGCCAGCAGGCGGCGCCGGCCGACGATCATGCAATCGTCATGGAGTAAGCTTTTGCCCGCGGCGGTCTTGGGCGCGGCGCTTGCGTGCCGACGCGGCATGCCGCAGCGTTAACCGCGTTGCGATAAACTTGACCGGAAATTTACCTTGAGCTTTTTTTGCGGATCGATTTCAGTCATCTTCGACCATATCGAGTTAACGCAATTTTAACGCTACGAGCCAGTGTCATGCGACCAGAGCGCGTGCAGCCAATTCCGGTGCCATTTCGCATCTCCGGCCCGGATCGGGCGCCGCAGGCGGCGAACGACAACGGCGCCGATATTCATGAAAGCATCGCGAGCCTCATCGTCGGGCGGTCTCTGATCGTCGGCACCATCGTCGCGGTGCTGGCGCTCACGCTCGGCTGGGTCGCATGGCTCGGGCGCGCGATCTGGCGTCTTTTCGCCTGAGAGAAGCGACTCTTCCGAGGAGCGGGCGGGACGCTCGGAAGGCTTCAGCGCGCGTTGGCGAAGGCTTTTCGGCTGAAGACGGTCCGGAAGAGGATCGCGACGTCGAGCCAGAACGACCAGTTGTCGATGTACCAATGATCGTAGGCCACGCGCTTGGCCATCTTCTCGTCCGTATCGGTTTCGCCCCTGAAGCCGTTCACCTGGGCCCAGCCGGTGATGCCCGGCTTGACGTTGTGGCGGCGTGCGTAATTGGCGATCCTGCGCTGGAACTCGACGTCATGGGCAAGCGCGTGCGGGCGCGGGCCGACCAAAGACATATTGCCGGCAATGACGTTCAGGAGCTGCGGCAGCTCGTCGAGATTGTAGCGCCGCAGCACATGGCCGACCCTGGTGATGCGGACATCGTTGCGCCTGGCCTGGACCACGACCTGGCCGTCGTCGGTGGTGGTCATCGTCCGGAACTTGAAGATGCGGAATGCCTGCTGGTTGAAACCATAGCGCCGCTGGCGGAAGAGGACGGGGCCGGGCGAGTCGAGCCGGATCAGGGCTGCGATCATGATGAGGAGCGGCAAGGTCAGGACGAGGCCCAGGGAGGCCGCGACGACGTCGAAGGCGCGCTTGGCGGTGATTTCTGCCCCCGATAGCGGCCGGCGCGTCAGGCGCAGGCTCGAAAACGAGCCGGTGCGAACGATATGCGGCGTTTCAAAACGCTCCATGATCGGCTCGGGCGCAAGATGGATGGCGACCGGGAGATTGGTGAAGGCGCCGACGCAGGCCTCGATCGTCTTCTGCTCGGACCAGGGCAGGACGATGAAGACGGCATCGGGCTGCCTGGCCCGGCAATTCGCCGCGGCGGCGGCCAGATCGGCCGCCATGTCCGCCGGATTGCCATCCTGGCTCGATCTCAGGAACGCGACATCGACGATCGCGAAGCCGACATGCCAGGGCTTGTGCCGGGCGACGAAGGACATGACGTTCTCTTCACGCCCGATCAGGAAGACGCGCTCGGCCGTGATCCGGCCGGCCTTGCTGCCCGCAGCGACCCATTGGACAAGAAGCGAGCGCGACAGCGCGATGACGGGAATGCCGGCGAGATAGGTCGCGAGGATCACGGTGCGCGAATAGTGATCGGCGATCTTGGCGAGGAAGACCAGCGCCAGGAACGCGACCATCGTGATGTTCCAGACGACGAAGGCCGATGCGATCTGCCCACGCGGCGAGAGGTAGTTGCCGAGCTGGTAGCGCCCCTGCATCAGATTGATGAAGACGAAGATCGTCGTCAGCATGGCCGCCAGTTCCGGCGTCGCGCCATCGATTCCGAATTCGTTCTGGACTGCGAGATGATAGACGACCGACGCCGCATAGACGAGAGTGCCGACGATGAGCGCGTCGCTCGCCGCGGTGGAGGGGCCGAGCCAATACCGCCAGAGTCGGGGGCGGCTTTGGGGCGTCGCCAGCAGCGCACCGTCCAGATCGTTGACGCTCATATCCCAACCTTCTGATCCGATCCGCGCGGCCGATGCATGTCCCGCTTTGGAACATGGCATCGCGTCGGATCCGTAATGAAGGCTAAGTGGCAAAGCGTATGCCGCCGGCGTTTGAACCGGATCGAGGCATCGGGGCGGTCAAAGCTTAGGCGACGCTGCGGAAGCGCCGGACCATATATTCGAAAGAACTTGCCATTGCGGCGCCGACAAGAGCGCCGGCGATCTTCACCAGCGCGTCATGGGGCATGCCGTGACGGGACATTTCCAGGGTCTGCAGCCACTCCAGACCGGCCGCCAGAGCGACCAGGCCGGGCAGCACGAGCCAGCGCTGGCGCGGATAGGCGAAGGTCAGCAAGGCACCGGCGGCAAGATAGGCAAGGAAGCGTTCGGCATCCGGTCCCAGCTCCGAGAGATGGGGCCGGGCGTCTATCGGCGAGAGCGTCGAGCCGATGATCACGAGCAGGGCGATCCAGCCCGTGATGATGGCGCAACGGCGTAGCTTGTCGAGGGAGGCGTTCAAACCGGAGCTCCGAAGGCTGGCGCGACGTTCAGCAAGATGTGGGCCAGCACTGGAAGAATCGTGCCGCGCCGAGGCCCGGCTGCGCCCTTATGGCGGGGTGAAAACGGCGAAGCAATGGCACAGGCGAGATCGGCGGCGCCTTCGCCCGGGAGTTGATGGCTGGCGCGCCGGCGCGAGGATAACATGCCGGCCGGAGCGGGGGAGGTTTCATGGTGGGTGATTCGGCGGCGCGGATCGCGCGGGGCGGCAAGGCGATCTACGGCGTGCCGCTGGGCATACTGATGCTGGAGGCGCGGTTTCCGCGTATTCCCGGCGATATGGGCAATGGCACCACCTGGCCCTTCCCGGTGCTCTATCGCGTCGTCGGCGGGGCCAGTCCCGAGAAGGTTGTGCTGAAGGGAGCTGCGGGGCTGCTGCCGGATTTCGTCGAGGCTGCGCGCGAGCTTGTCCGCCTCGGCGCCGAGGCGATCACCACCAATTGCGGCTTCCTCTCGCTGTTCCAGCGCGAGCTTGCCGCGGCGGTCGGTGTGCCGGTCGCGACCTCGTCGCTGATGCAGGTGCCCTGGGTGCAGGCGACGTTGCCGCTTGGCAAGCGCGTCGGGGTCGTCACCGTCTCGGCTGCGAGCCTGACGCCGGCGCATCTCGAGGCGGCCGCGGTGCCGCTCGATACGCCGATCGCCGGGACCGAGAACGGACGCGAGTTCTTCCGCGTGCTGATCAAGGCCGAGAAGGACGACATGGATGTCGATCTCGCCCGGCAGGATGTGGTGCAGACGGCGCTCGCCCTTGTCGCACGGCATCCCGAGGTCGGCGCGATCGTGCTCGAATGCACGAACATGCCGCCCTATGCCGCCGATGTGCAGGCGGCGACGGGGCTGCCGGTCTACGACATCTACTCGCTGATCAGCTGGTTCCATGCAGGCCTGAGGCCGCGCCGTTTCGCTTGAAGCTGCCGACTTATCCCCGGTGGTCCGTATCGCCGGATAATCCGGCCTCGCGGCAGCATGGCGCTGCCCCCTCCCGCGAGGCTCCATGACTGATACGCCCCGACTTTCGCTGCCGCTGCTCGCTGCCGGCCAGGCGCAGAAACACGTCACCCATAACGACGCATTGATGCGCCTGGACGCGCTGATCCATCTCGTCGTCGGCAGCCGGACGCAGCCCGCCCCTCCGACCTCCCCGACAGAGCTGTCCGCCTATATCGTGCCACCCGGCGGCACCGGTGTCTTCGCCGGGCGCACCGATCAGGTCGCGCTCTTCGAGGATGGCGGCTGGACCTTCCTGACGCCGCGCAGCGGCTGGCAGGCCTGGGTGGCCGATGAGAACGAGCACAATCTCTGGACCGGCACGGAATGGCGCCGCGCCAGCCCGCTCAGCGGTCTCGGCGCCGAGCGCTGGGGCGTGAACGCGACGGCCGACGCAACCAATCGGCTCGTGGTCTCGTCCGAGGCCAGCCTGTTCAACCATGCGGGCAGCGACCACCGGCTGAAGCTGAACAAGGCCGGCGCGGGCAATACGGCCAGCTTGCTGTTTCAGAGCAACTGGTCGGGGCGGGCCGAGTTCGGCCTTGCCGGCGACGACGATTTCCGGGTCAAGGTCAGCGCGGATGGGTCGGCCTGGCACGATGCGCTCGCCATAGACCGCGCGACCGGCGGCGTCGCATTGCCGGGCTCACCCTGGGCCGGCGGGCAGAATCTGCTGGTCAATGGCGACATGGCGATCAACCAGCGTGGCTTCGCCGGTGGGGTGTTGGCGGCGGGCGCTTATGGCTTCGATCGCTGGAAGGCCGCGACGGGCGGCGCCAATCTCTCGCTCAGCGGCTTCACCGTCACCTTGAGCTCCGGAGCCGTCGTTCAGCCGGTCGAGCCGGCGTTGTGGGGCCTGTCGTCCTTCGCCGGCCTGCCGTTGACGCTGTCAGTCGAGGAGTTGGCCGGTGGCAGTCTCTCCGTCGCGATAGGCAGCCAGACCGGCACCATCGCTGCGGGCACCGGCCGCCGGTCGCTGACGCTGACGCCGGCCGTGGGCGATACGGGAGCGCTCCAGATCCGGCTATCTCCGAGCGCCGGCGCCGTCAGCTTCGCGCGGATCAAGCTCGAACGCGGCCGGATCGCCACGGGTTGGATGGCGCGCCCGCTCACCGTCGAGCAGATGCTGTGCCGGCGCTATCATTGGCGCCCCGACGGGCAGGTGCTGATCGATGCCTATCAGGCTGGCGCCGCTGCGTCGCGCCAGAGCATCGGATTGCCGGTGTCGATGCGGGTGACGCCGAGCGTCGGCTTTTCCGTCTCGCAGGAGATCAATGTGCAGGGCGCCGATCGCGGCGTCCTCGTGCAATCGCCGGAGCGCGCTTATGCCTATGTCACGGCGCAGGCGCTCGGCCGGGTGCGGGCGGCTTTCGACGCCATCGCCTTCGACGCCGAGCTGTGACGCTCACTCGCTGACGAGCTTGCGGGAGCGCAGCAGGGCGAGCAGCCCTTCGTCGCGGCGCTCCTCCAGCTCCGCGATCGAACGCCCCGCTGTTTCCTCGGCGACGCCGTCGACGATCCGGCGCTGAACCTCCTGGCCGAGCGAGGGGTTCCCGAGAGATTGCCAGCGGCGCTCCTGGCTCGGGCCGAGATGGGCGAGGTAGCCGGCGATGCCGCCTTCGCCGCCGCCAAGATGATAGGTCATGTGCGGCCCCATCAGCGCCCAGCGTAGGCCGGGGCCGTTGCAGAGCGCGGCGTCGATCTCAGCGACGCTCGCCACCCCTTGCTCGACCAGATAGACCGCCTCGCGATAGAGCGCCGAGGCCAGGCGATTGGCGACATGGCCGGGCATCTCGCGCTGGAGAACGACCGGGCGCCGGTCGAGGCTGCGGTAGAACGCGACGGCTCGCGCAACGACCGCCTCATCCTCGCCGACGATCTCGACCAGCGGGACGAGATGCGGCGGATTGAACGGATGCGCGACGATGACGCGGCGCTTGTCACGACAGTCGGCGACGATCGCGCTGCGTAGCAGCGCCGAGGTGCTGCTGGCGATGATGATGTCCGCTGGAAGAGCGGCGTCGAGACGCGCCAGAAGCTCCCGCTTCATTGCCTCGTTCTCGGGGCCGTTTTCCTGGACGAAGTCGGCCTCGTGCAGCGCTTCGTCGAGATCGCGGGTGAAGATGTACTGGCCGGTGTTGGCCAGGCCGAGCTCGGCGAGCTGAAGCCGGGCGCGCTCGACCGCCTGACGGAACTTCTCGTCAGCTCCGGGAGCGGGGTCGTATGCGGAGACGTTCAGCCCGTGCGCCATGGCGAGCGCGGCCCAGCTGCTGCCGATCAGGCCGGCGCCGATGATGGCGACGCGCCCGATGTCGCGAATATCCTGCATCGTCAATGGATCTCTGGCTCCGGCACCTTGGCGGTGCCTTCCAGATAGTCGAAATCGCAGCCCTTGTCGGCCTGGCGGATATGGGCGGCCGACATCTTGCCCCAGCCGCGTGGATAATCGCGATCGGGCGGAGACCAGTTCGCGAGTCGGGCGGCGATCTCCGCCTCTGTCAGGTTGACCGAGATGCTGCGGGCCTCGACATCGACACTGATGATGTCGCCCGTCCGCACCGCTGCGAGCGGCCCCTTGATATAGGCTTCCGGCGCGACATGCAGGATGCAGGCGCCGTAGCTGGTGCCGGACATGCGGGCGTCCGAGATGCGCAGCATGTCGCGCACGCCCTGCTTCAGCAGCTTCTTCGGGATCGGCAGCATGCCCCACTCGGGCATGCCGGGGCCGCCGACCGGGCCGCAATTCTTCAGCACCATGATGTGGTCGGCGGTGACGTCGAGGCTCTCGTCATTCACGGCCCGCATCATCGCGTCGTAATCCTCAAAGACGAGCGCCGGGCCGGAATGCCTGAGCAGGCGGGGCTCGGCGGCCGAGGGCTTTATGACGCAGCCATCGGGGGCGAGATTGCCCTTCAGCACAGCAAGGCCGTTGGCGGTCGATACGGGTCTGTCGAGCGGGCGGATGACATTGTCGTCATAGACATTGGCGAGCGCGATCGTCTCGGCCAGCGGCTTGCCGGTGACGGTCATCGCATCGGTGTGGAGCTTGCTCTCCAGCTGCTTCAACAGGGCGGGCAAGCCGCCGGCGTAGAAGAAATCCTCCATCAGGAAATCGCCGGAGGGGCGCAGGTTCGCGATGACCGGAACGTTGCGCGAGAAGGCGTCGAAATCGTCCGGCGTGAGCGGCACGCCGGCGCGGCCGGCCATGGCGACGAGATGGATGATCGCGTTGGTCGAGCCGGCGACGGCCATGTGGACGGTCAGCGCGTTCTCGAAGCTCTTGCGGGTCAGGATCTGGTCGGGCGTCAGGTCTTCCCAGACCATCTCGACGATGCGCTTGCCCGCGGCTGCCGCCATGCGCGGATGGGCGGCGTCGGCGGCGGGAATGGCGGAGGCGCCGGGCAGGGTGAGGCCGAGCACCTCGGCATGGCTCATCATGGTCGCGGCGGTGCCCATCACCATGCAGGTGCCGTAGGAGCGGGCGATGCCCCTTTCCATGTCCTTCCATTGGTCGCCGGTGATGTTGCCCGCTTCCTTCTCGGCCCAGTATTTCCAGACATCGGCGCCGGAGCCCAGCACCTTGCCGGCCCAGTTGCCGCGCAGCATGGGCCCGGCCGGCACGAAGATGAAGGGCAGGCCGGCGCTGCAGGCGCCCATGATCAGCGCGGGCGTGGACTTGTCGCAGCCGCCGAGCAGCACGGCGCCGTCGAGCGGGTGCGAGCGGATCGATTCCTCGGTCTCCATCGCCAGGAAATTGCGGTAGAGCATCGTCGTAGGTTTTTGATATTGCTCGGAGACGGACATCACCGGGATCTCGATCGGGAAACCGCCGGCGGCCCAGACCGCGCG
Source organism: Allobosea sp. RIT-PG3_2 (assembly GCF_057321085.1). Taxonomy (NCBI): domain Bacteria; kingdom Pseudomonadati; phylum Pseudomonadota; class Alphaproteobacteria; order Hyphomicrobiales; family Alloboseaceae; genus Allobosea; species Allobosea sp. RIT-PG3_2. The sequence goes on from NZ_JBXWCA010000006.1 coordinate 335,786, forward strand.
CTTCACCGCCTCGGCGCGGTCACGCAGATGGGTGTGGCAGGGGTTGATCTCGGACCAGGTGTTGATGATGCCGATGACCGGCTTGCCCATGAACTCCTCATGGCCGAACCCCATCTGCAGCGCGCGCGAGCGATGCCCGAAGGAGCGCAGGTCGCTCGCGCCGAACCAGCGCCAGCTGCGCAGGGTCTCGGGCGTCTTGCGGGGGCGGGTCGGCATGGGCGTTTCCTCGAATTCCCGGTGTTGTTGGCGCGCGAACCTCTCGGTCATTCCGGGGCGGCCCGCAGGGCCGAGCCCGGAACCCATGAACACGGAGCCATGAGGACGGGCGCGGCGATGGCAGCGCAAATCCTGCGCCGCCAGTGTTCATGGGTTCCGGGCTCTTCGCTACGCGAAGCCCCGGAAAGACGGAGAGCCTACTCGGCCGCGGCCTTCACGGCACCCCAGCCCGAGACGATGCAGCGCAGCTCCGCGCGCTCGGCCTCGTTGAGCTCCGGCAGTCCCGGCAGGCGGACCGGGCCGACATCGGTGCCGAGCAGGCCGAGCGCTTCCTTGACCACCGTCACATTGGCGCCGTTGCCGTATTTCGTGCGCAGCTTCTCGAAGCCGGCGATGGCATCGACCTCGCGTCGGGCCATCTCGTAGTCGCCGGCCTCCAGCGCACGCCAGACGGCGAGCGAGCGTTCGGGCACGACATTGATCAACCCCGAGGTGAAGCCGCGCGCGCCCAGCGCATAGAAGGGGGCGGCCCAGCCCTCGGCGAGGCCGCAGATCCAGTTGGCCGAGGTGCCCTCGGTCTCGCGCACGCAGTCGGCGAGCAGCATCATGTTGGTGGAAGCGAACTTCACGCCCGCGACGTTCGGATGGGTGGCGATGCGGATCAGGTCCTTCACGCCGATCGCGTCGGAGCGGATATAGGCGACGAGCGGGAGCGGCAGCGCCTCGGCGATGGCGAGGATGTAATCGGCCTGGGATTGCGGGGCTGCGAAGGGGTCGAGCGGATGGTGCACCATCGCGGCGTCGCAGCCGGCCCTGGCCGCGAGCCTGCCCGTCGCGACCGCCTCGCGCAGGGAGCGGCCGATGCCCGCCGTGACCAGCGCCTTGCCGGCGGAGGCCTCGGCTGCAACGGCGTGTGAGCGCTCCACCTCGGCCGTCGTCATCGGGTAGAATTCGCCGGTATTGCCGGCCGAGACGATGTTGTGGATGCCGGCTTCGGCGATGCGCCGGACGATCCTGCCCGTCAGCGCCCAGTCGGCCTCGCCATCGGCCTTCCAGGCGGTGACATGAACGCCGGAAATGCCGCGCAGCGCGGCCCGCAACTTGTCATTCGTCATAGTCCAGTCCTTCCGCATACGCGCCGAAGACCAGCCGAACATGGGCCTTCGCCGAGCGGACGATGTGACGGCGCATCGTGAGTTCGGCCCGCGATGGATCGCGCGCCGCGAGCGCCACATAGATGGCGCGGTGTTCCTCGAAGCCCCGGCGGCGTTCGGCCGGTTGCGAATGCAGCGCGATGCGCTGGGCATGGTCATACATGCGCTGGCCGTCGAGGCGGCCCTCCAGATAGGGGCAGCCCGAGATGCGATGGATCGCGCGATGAAAGGCCTCGTTGAGCGCGACCAGATCCTCGAGCGCGCCGTGCTCCGTCGCCTGCTCCATCTTGGCGACGAGCCTGGCGAGCTCGGCTTCGCCACCCTGGGACAGGCGGTTCGCGGCGATATGCGCCATGACGCTTTCCAGTGCGGCGCGGCAGAGCGCCATCTCCATTGCCTGCCGGGCCGAGAACTCGACGAAGACGCCCCTGCGCGCCTCGGTTCGGACCAGCCCTTCGCTCTCGAGCTTGCGGATCGCGTCCTTCACCGGGGTGGTGCTGACGCCGAGCATCTCGGCGAGATGGCGCTCGTTGAGGCGCTCCCCGTCGCGGAAGCGCCCGGCGACGATGGCGCGGCGAAGGCGCTCATGCACATGCTCGCGCAGGGAGCGCAGCAGGTCGGGCGCGACGGGTTCGATGGCGGCCTGCAGCATTCGTCCTTCCAGGATGGCGAGGCCGGAAATCCGCGCGATCCGGCTTCCACGCAGCAACGTCGGCAATCAAACAGCACAATCAGGTTTCGACGGCAATCTGAAATTTCAGATTTCAATACGGCGATCCTGTGCTATCGATCGTGACAAGCGCCCGTTCATGAGGCGCAAGGCGGCATTTCCGCCTCCGGGAGGAACGAAACCAATGAGTATCACACGCAGAACGATGATGGTTGCCGCTGGCCTGGCCGCGGTAGGCCCTGCCTTCGCGCAGGGCGGCTATCCCGGCGGCCAGGTCGTGACCATCGTCGTGCCCTTCGCCGCGGGCGGCACGACCGACCTGCTCGGGCGCATCCTGGCCGACCGGCTCGGCGCGCGCCTCGGCGGCAAATTCATCGTCGAGAACCGCGCCGGAGCAGGCGGCAACACCGGCGTCGCCGCCGTGGCCCGCGCCCCGGCGGACGGCTACACGCTGACCATGGGCACGGTCTCGACCCATGCGATCAACCCGGCCGTCTACGCCAGGCTGCCCTTCGACCACATCAAGGATTTCGCGCCGATCTCGCAGGTGGCGAGCGTGCCGAACATCCTCATGGTCAATATCGACCTGCCGGCCAAGACGGTGCCGGAGCTGATCGACCTTCTGAAGAAGAATCCGGGCAAGTATTCCTTCGGCTCGTCCGGAGCGGGCACCTCGACCCATATGGCGGCCGAGCTGTTCAAGGTCGCGACCGGCACCGACATGGCGCATGTGCCCTACCGGTCCAGCGGGCAGGTGACGCAGGACCTGCTCTCCGGCCAGATCCAGATCACCTTCGACAACATCACCATCGCCTGGCCGCATGTGCAGGACGGCAAGATCAGGGCGCTCGCGACGGCGACGCCGAAGCGACTGGAGGTCGCCAAGGACCTGCCGGCCCTGGCCGAGTTCATTCCGGGCTACGACGCCAGCTCCTGGCACGGCTTCTTCGCGCCCTCGGGCGTGCCGAAGGAGATCGTCACCAAGCTCTCGATCGAGACGCAGGCGATCATGAAGGAGCCGGCGGTGATCGAGCAGCTCAGGAAGCTCGGCGTCGACCCGGTCGGATCGAGCCAGGAGCAGTTTACCGCGCATATCGCCTCCGAGACGAAGCGCTGGGCCGAGGTGGCGCAGAAGGCGAATGTGAAGATCGAGTGAGCTTGGTCGCGATGCTGCGCCTATGGGGCGGGGGCTGCGGCGATCGCATCCGTGAACCAGCGCAGGGCCGGGTCCGATAGCGCGCGCCGCGCGTGCAGCAGGTCGATGTCGAAAGCGGGGACCTTGCAGGGAAGCGGCGACACCGCGACGCCCGCGCCGGCCGCGAAACGGCGCGCGACCCGCTCGGCCATCGTCGCCACCAGATCGGTCCCGGCCACCGCGAAGGGCACCGCCACCACATGGGGCAGGGTGATGGCGACGCGGCGCTTCAGCCCGGCCGCATCGAGCGCGGAATCGATCGCGCTCGGTAGGCCGTCGCCACCTACTGCCGAGAACAAGGCATGCGGCAGGGCGGCGTAGTCGCTCAGGCTCAGCGCCGCCGATCCTGCGGCATGGGCAGCGTCGCGGATGCAGACGAAGCGCTCCTCGATCAGGCGCCGGCGCATGCCCGTCGCCGAATCCGGTAGGTGGCCGCCGACCAGCGCATCGAGCTCTCCCCGCTCCAGCCTTGCCACGGCATCGCGCGCATCGGTGATCGGCCGCACGGCCAGATCGATGCCCGGAGCTTCCCGCCGCAGCCGTTTGACCAAAGCGGGCACGACGACGAGATCGCCATAGTCCGTCACGGCGATGACGAAACGCCGCTTCGACGTGGCGGGGTCGAAACCCTGCCGCGGCGCGAGCGCTCCCCGGATATGCTCGAGCGCGGCACCGATCGGCCGTGCCAATGCCAGGGCCTTCTCGGTCGGATGCATGCCGGTCGCGGTGCGCAGGAACAGCTCGTCGTCGAACAGCTCGCGCAAGCGCCGCAAGGCGCTGCTCATCGAGGGTTGCGCCAGCCCGATGCGGCTGGCTGCGCGCGTGACGTGCCGCTCCTCGATCAGCGCCTCGAACGCCACGAGCAGGTTGAGATCTACCGCCGCTAAATTCATGCTGCCAATGATGGTCATATAAACAATCGATTTCAACGATGTTCTATTCGCCTCTAGATCTGCCCCGAGCTTCTCGGTCTGCCGGCAGGTGCGATGTCCTTCCCGTTTGCGCGTTACATCCCACGCGGACCGACATTGCTGATCTTCGGTGTGTTCACCGGCATCGCGCTTCCGGCCCTGGCCGAGACCGCGCGTCCGGCCATGGCTGTCGCGATCTTCGTGATCGTTCTCGGCACCTTGCTCAGGGTCGACGGCAGCGCCTTTCTGCGCACGCTGCGGCAGCCGCGCCTTTCGCTCTTCCTGCCGGCGATGGTGATGCTGGTCTGCCCGTTGCTGGTGACGTCGGCGGCGAGGGGCGCTGGACTTAGCCCCGACCTAGCACTGGCGATGGTGCTTTCCGTCTGCGCGCCGCCATCCGGGGGAAACGCGGCGGTGGCGCGCCTGCTCGGCTTCGATCCAACGCTGCCGTTGGCCGTGACCTTGCTGTCGATGGCGCTTGCGCCGCTGACGGTTCCGCTTCTCGGTCAGTGGCTCGGCGGAATCGGTTTCGATCCCTATGAGCTGGCGCTGCGCCTATTCATCCTGACCGCCGGAGCCGCAGCGGTCGCAGGGCTGCTGCGCCACTACGCCAGGCGGGCGCTGGCCCGGACCGGCGCGGCGGTCGATGCAGCCGTTTTCGGAGCCTTGCTGGTCTTCGCAGTCGCGACGATGGCCGGGGTGCGCGCCCAGATCGAGGCGGACCCGGCGCTGGCATTGTCCTGCGTCGCGCTGGCCTTCGCCTGCAACCTCGCGCTGCAGGCGCTAGGCGTCGTCCTGACGCCCGGAAGCCTCGGCGAACGCCTCACCGTCGGGCTGACCCTCGGCAACCGCAATGTCGGGCTGGTCTGGTCCGCGATGGGAGCAGCGACCTCGCCGACGATGGCGCTTTTCTTCGCGGCGACGCAGTTTCCGATCTACATGACCCCACGCCTGATCGCCTTCCTGATGCGCCGGGCCGAACCGGAGACAGCCAAGCCATGACCGCTTCCGCCTTGACCGAAGAGATTGCCGTCCGCTTCGCCCGGATCGCGCTCGGCCATGTCCGCCGGGAATATCCGAACAAGCCGGACCATACGCTGGCCGGGCCGCAGGATGCGCGCACGCCGAGCGAGCTCCATCCAGTCTTCTACGGGAGCTATGACTGGCACTCCTGCGTGCACAGCTACTGGATGCTGGCCCGCCTGCTGCGGCGCTATCCGAAGATGGAAGCAGCCGCCGAGATCAGGGCGCTGTTCGACGCGCAGCTCGTTGTGGACAAGGTGGCGATCGAATGCGCCTATCTCGCCGCGCCGACCGCGCGCGGCTTCAAGCGGCCCTATGGCTGGGGCTGGCTGCTAAAGCTCGCCGCGGAGCTGAAAGGGCTCGACGACGGCCGCTGGGGCAGGGCGCTGGCGCCGCTCGCTGAAGTCTTCGCCCAGCGCTTCCGTGACTTCCTGCCGATCGCGACCTATCCGGTGCGTGTCGGCACGCATTTCAACACGGCCTTCGGCCTGCGCATGGCTGCCGACTATGCGGCGGCGACCGATGACGGCGCGTTCCTGACGCTGCTGCGCGAGACGGCGCTGCGCTGGTATGGGGCGGATGTCGATTGCCCGGCCTGGGGCGAGCCGAGCGGCGACGACTTCCAGTCATCCGCCCTGATCGAGGCGGAGTGCATGCGCCGCCTGATGCTGCCGGAAGCGTTCCTGCCGTGGTTCGAGCGTTTCCTGCCGCACCTTGCACGGAGCGAGCCTGCGATCCTGTTCAAGCCGGCGACCGTGACCGACCGCACCGACGGCAAGATCGCGCATCTCGACGGCCTCAATCTCAGCCGCGCCTGGTGCTGGGGCGCGCTCGCCGCGGCCCTGCCGCCGGACGATGCGCGACGCCCCATCATCAAGGACGCCGCGCGGCGTCACCTCGATGCGGGGCTGCCTCATATCGCGGGCGATTATATGGGCGAGCACTGGCTTGCCACCTTCGCCGTGCTCGCGATCGAGGAGCGCTAGGGCAGGGCGAGTTCTGATGGAAACCGGGCGTCATCCCGGACGAGCTGCAGAGCAGCGCCGATCCGGGATCCATCGTGGGGCTTCGGAGCCCTCCGACGGCTCCCGGGGCAAGCCCGGGATGACGCCGCGGTTCCGAGAATAGTCAGGACGCTCCAGACCGGTCAGGCGGCGCCCTTCAGCTCCGCTCCTCCGCGCCAGCCGAGCGCCGGAGCGATCAGCCTAGCGAAATCGCCGATGATCTGGCGGTAATCCTCGATGCGGAAATTATACGGCAGCTCCAGCCGCAGCGTGTCGACGAGCGGCAGGATCGGGTCAGCCGCGAGCTTTTCGATCAGCTCGGCCGCGGTGCCGACCAGATCCGGCGCGAACAGCGTCCGCCGCTCGCCCTGCGGGGCGAGGGTGCGGGCATGGCGGCTGGCGGCGTAGTCGCGATAGCGCTGCCGGGTTGACGCATCGGCACCGTCGAGCGGGACGATGACCCGGCCGACGGCGATGCGCGGTGTTCCTTCGCCGCGCCAAAGCTCGCGGAACGTTTCGATATGGCGCCTTTGCGTCTCGAAGAAGTCATTCGTTTCCTCGCCGGTGTTGATGTTGCCGACGAGCAGCTGGAAACCGGTCTCGGCGGCCCAGCGCGCCGAGCGCAGCGAGCCGCCGCCATACCAGAGCCGCTGGCGCAGTCCGGGGGCATGCGGTCGCAGCCGGGGCCGATGCTCGCCGGCGGCCGAGGTGATGCGCGTCTCGGGATCGCCGAGCCACTCGCCGGCGATATTGGCCGCGAGCCTGGCGACGCGCGCATGCGAGAAGTCGATCGCCGCCGGATCACCGTCGAAGAAGCGATCGCCCAGCAGCTTGCCGAAGGGTGGCGGCCCGGCGCTGAGCCCGACGTTCAGCCGGCCGCCGGAGAGGACATCGACCAGCGAGAGATCCTCCGCCAGCCGGAACGGGTTCTCGTAGCCCATCTGGATGACGGCGGTGCCGAGCCCGATCCGGCTGGTGCGCTGTGTCGCGGCGGCGAGAAAGGTCGCCGCCGAGGACAAGCCAGGTTCGAGATGGCGCTGGCGCACCCAGGCACTGTCGAAGCCGAGCGCCTCGCCGTGCTCGAAGAGCCTGAGCGTGTCTTCGAGCCCGGCGCGCGGATCGACATCGTCGTAGTTGCCGGGAGTCAGGAAGGCGATCTGCCTGATCGAGAGTTTCGTCATGTCAGTCGTTTCGTCATGTCAGTATTTGCGCAGGCTCAGTACTTGGGCAGGCCGGGTGGATTGGTCTCGGAGCGTTCGAGAGCTTCCTCTTCGAGGCTCCAGCGTGCGAGCAGCTGGCGATATTTGCCGTTGGCGATGAGGTTGTTGGTGGCGAGCGTCAGTGCATCGACGAGGCCGCTGCCCTTGCGCGTGGTGATCGCGACGTCTGATTTCAGCGGCCAGCCGGCGCTGAGCGTCCCGACGCGCTTGATGTCCTTGTCGCGGGCGGCGACGAAGACGAGCTGGGCATGGGGCTGGACGATGACATCGACCCGGCCGCCGCGCAGCGCGACGAGGCGTGCGGCTTCATCGTCGAAGAGCTGCAGTTCCAGCGGTTTCAGGCCGGCGGCGACGTTGCTCTTGCTCCATTCGACCAGGATGCGCTCCTGATTGGTGCCGCCGCCGACGCTGAAGCTCAGGCCGGCTGCATCCTTCGGCTCCTTGATGCTGGCGACCTTGCTGTCGGCCCTGACGAAAAAGCCGTGCAAGCCCTGGCGATAGGTCGAGAAGTCGAACTTCTCCTTGCGCTGTTCGGTGACGCCGACATTGGAGATGACGGCGTCGTATTTGCCGGAGGTCAGGCCGAGCGGCCAGTCGGCCCAGGCGAGCGGCACGAGGTTGAGCTTCAGGCCGAGGCTGTCGGCAATGAGCTGGGCGAAGTCCGGGTCGGCTCCGACCACGGTCCTCGCGTCCGTGGCATAGGTCGCAAGCGGCGGCCCGCCCGGGCTGATGCCGACCGTGAAGATGCCGGGCTCGACGAATTTGAAGCCCTTAGGGACCGCGGCGACGACTGCCGGGTCCTTCTCGGCGCGGATGCGGCCGGTCTGTTCGGGGCCGAGGTCGAAAGGCGCCTGCTGGGCGAAGGCGGGCGAGAGACCCGCCACGCCGAGCGCACCGACGAGAAGCGAAAGGAGAGTCCGTCGCGGAACCATGGTGATCTCCAGTTCTTGAAAAAAGTGCGGCCGGTCGCGGGCGATCAGGCTTTCGGCAGGCCGGGCGGGTTGGTGCGCGATTCCTCGATCGCCTCGGCCGAGAGGTTCCAGCGGGCGAGCGCCTTGGCGTAGTTGCCGTTCTTGATCTGGCCGTTGAGCGCGTGGGTAATCGCGTCGGCGAGGCCGGCGCCCTTGCGGGTCGTCACCGCGATCTCCGCGAGAACCGGCCAGCCGCCCGAGAAATTGCCGGCGAGCCGGGTCTTGCCCTCCTGCGCCGCCTTGAAGCTCAACAATGCGTTGGGGCCGAGATAGGCGTCGGCGCGGCCGGATTCGAGCGCGAGATAGAGCACGACGTCGTCGTCGTAATACTGCGGCTCGACCGGCTTGAGCCCCGCCTTGATATTGGCCTCGTTCCAGCGCAGCAGGATCTGCTCCTGATTGGTGCCGGCCGAGACGATGATCTTGAGGCCGGCGACGTCGCGCGGCTCGCGGATGACGATCTCGTTGTCCTTCTTCACGTAGAAGCCGAGCAAATCCTTGCGATAGGTCGAGAAGTCGAACTTCTCCTTGCGCTGCTCGGTGACGGTGACGTTGGAGATGACGGCGTCGTATTTGCCGGAGGTGACGCCGAGCGGCCAGTCGGCCCAGGCGGTCGGCAGGACCTCGAGCTTGCGGCCGAGCGCATCGGCGATGAGCTGGCCGATATCGGGCTCGGAGCCGATGATCGTCCGGGTGTCGTTGGCGTAGCTGCCGAAGGGCAGGCGCCCCGCGGTGTTCGCGATCGTGAAGACGCCGTCCTTCACGAACTTGGCGTCCTTGGCGATGAGCTTGATCGCGGCCTCGTCGATCTGTGCGCGCGGACGTCCCGCCTGCTCGGGCGAGAGGTCGATCGCCTGCTGGGCAAAAGTGCGGGCGGGGAGGATGGCAGCCGAGGCGGCGCCGGCGAGGAGGCTCAGTGAATCGCGTCGCGTGATCATGGTCGGATTCCTTGTCTGGCGTGGGCGGAAGGTCAGAGCACCTTGGCGAGGAATTCGCGGGTGCGGAGGTGATGGGGATTGCCGAAGACCTGGGCGGGAGTGCCGGTTTCGAGGATGCGCCCGGCTTCCATGAAGACGACCTGGTCGGCGACCTCACGGGCGAAGCCGATCTCGTGGGTGACGATGACGAGGGTCGTGCCGGAGCGGGCGAGCTCCTTGATGACGTCGAGCACTTCGCCGACCAGCTCCGGATCGAGCGCCGAGGTTGGCTCGTCGAAGAGCAGGACCTTCGGCCGCAAGGCGAGGGCGCGGGCGATGGCGACGCGTTGCTGCTGGCCGCCGGAGAGTTGGCGCGGATAGGCATCGGCCTTCTCGGCCAGGCCGACACGGGCGAGGAGCTCGCGGGCCTCGGCCAGGGCCTGCTCGCGGGAGAGCCCGCGCACCGTCACCGGCGCCTCGACGATGTTCTCGATCGCGGTCAGGTGCGGGAAGAGATTGAAGTTCTGGAAGACCATGCCGACGTCGACGCGCCGGGTCAGGATGTCCTTCTCTTTCAACTCGTACAGCGTCTCGCCGTCCTGCCGGTAGCCGATCAGCTCGCCGTCGATGGCGATGAAGCCTTCGTCCACCCGCTCCAGATGGTTGATCGAGCGCAGCAGGGTCGATTTGCCGGAGCCGGACTGGCCGATGATCGCGGTGACGCTGCCGGGACGCAGCGCGAGGTTGACATCGTCGAGCACCTTGAGCGATCCGAAGCTCTTCGAGACGTGGCTGATGCGGATCTCGCCGCCGCTGCGCCGGGAGAGCGTGGAGAGCGAAGTTGCCCCGTTCGCGGCCGGCGCCTGTGCCGGGGAGGCAAAACCGTTGCCTGCTGCTGCCGGGACGCGGCTGCGGCCGAGCCAGCGCAGCGCCCTGTCGATCACCGAAGGGGGCGGGTTGCGCAGGGCGCCACGCGAATAATAGCGCTCGATATGATGCTGGACGAAGGAGAGGACGCTGAGGATGACGAGATACCAGACCGTCGCCACCATCAGCAGCGGGATCACCTCCAGATTGCGCCGGTAGATGACCTGGATCGTGTAGAACAGCTCCGGCAGCGCGAGGATGTAGACTTGGCTGGTGCCTTTCGCGAGGGTGATGACCTCGTTGAAGGCGGTCGGCAGGATCGACCGCATCGCCTGCGGCAGCACGATGCGCGAGACCTGGCGGCGGCGCGGCAGGCCGAGCGCGGCAGCGGCTTCCAGCTGCCCCTGGTCGACCGAGAGGATGCCGCCGCGGACGATCTCGGAGGAGAAGGCGGCAGCGTTGAGCGTCAGCCCCAGCACGGCGGCGAGGAAGGGCGTGATCAGCTGCGTCGTCGACCAGGAGGCGAAGGTGATCTCGGTGAAGGGGATGCCGAGCCAGACCGTGCTGTAGAGATAGCCGAGATTGTTCAGGATCAGCAGCAGCACGATCAGGGGGATCGAGCGGAAGAGCCAGACATAACCCCAGGACAGCGAGGCGAGCAGCGGCGAGCCGGAGACCCGCGCCAGCGCTAGCCCGGTGCCCAGCAGGAAGCCGAAGACCGTGCCGAGCAGGGTGAGCAGCAGCGTGCGGCCGAGCCCGGCCAGCACCGGCTCGGCGAAGAACCATTCGGCGAAGACGTCCCAGCCCCAGCGCGGGTTCGCAAGCACCGAGTTCAGGACGGCGAAGAGCACGACGCCTGCGAAGATGGTGCCGATGATGCGCGCCGGATAACGAGCCGGAACGATGCGGTAGCGGCTGAAGTCGCGGTTCGGCGCCGGGGTCTGGGCGTGCGCGGGCAGGCCCGCGAAGTCGCTGGCGAGGGTCATGGCTGGCTCTTGTTATTGTGAGAGAGGGAGCGGGCCGTCAGGCAGCGCTGAGCGACGAGCGAGTATCCGGCGGTCGCGACAGCGCAGCCGGCGCGACGGAGAGCTCCTTCTCAAAAGGCAGCTTGCCGTAAGTCTCCGGATCGACCGAGACGTCGAAGAGCGGGGTGTAGCCCGTTTCCAGATAGAGCCCCTTGGCCTCCGGCTGGCGGAAGCCGGTGGTCAGGAAGATCCTGCCGTAGCCCTGCCGCACGGCCTGCAATTCCAGCTCGATGACGATGCGACGTGCGAGGCCCTGGCGGCGAAAATCGCTATGGGTCCAGATGCGCTTCATTTCGGCGGTGCGCTCGTCGTAGCGCTTGAAGGCGCCGCCGGCGATGGCCCGGCCGTCGCGCAGCAGCAGGACGAAGTTGCCGTCCGGCGGGGCGAAGAGCTCGGCCGGATAGCGGCTCATCTCGGCACCGGGCGCCTCGCCGAAATAGTCGCCGTAGCGGCTGGCGTATTCCCAGGTGAGCTGCTCGACCAGCGGCTGGGCGAGCGGATCGAGCGGGGTGGTGTAGAGGAATGCGTCGGCCATGGCTGAGCCTTTCCGTGAGATCGTTGCGGGGCGGCTCAGCCGGCGCGGCGAGTGAAGGGCGCATCCGACGGGACCGCGTAGCGGCTCTCGCGACGGCCTAAGCCGAGATGGTCGCGCAGGGTCGCGCCCGGCAAGGTGCGGTCGTAGACGCCGCGCGCTTCCAGCACCGGGATGACAAGCTCGACGAAATCGTCGAGACCCTGGGCGATCACCGGGAAGCCGAGGATGAAGCCATCGGCGGCTTGCGTCTCGACACGCTCGATCAACCTGTCGGCGACATCCTCGGCCGAGCCGATGAAGTCCGTTCGCGGCGTCGCGGCTTCCAGCGCGGCCTCGCGCAGCGTCTGGCCCTTCAGGGCGGCGTTGCGCTTGATGCGGTCGGTGGTTGAGCGGAAGCTGTTCTTGCCGATCTCGCCGAGCTCCGGGAAGGGCGCGTCGAGCGGATAGGCGCTGAAGTCGTGATGGTCGAAGAAGCGGCCGAGATAGGCGAGTGCATCCTCGATCGAGATCAGGTCTCGGATCGCCCGGTACTTCTCCTCGGCTTCGGCCTGCGTGCGCCCGACGATTGGGCCGGCGCTCGGAAAGACCTTGACCTCCTCGGCCAAGCGGCCATGGGCGACGGCGCTCGTCTTGATGCTGCGGTAGAAGCTCTGCGCTTCCTCGAGCGGGACGTGGTTGGCGAAGACGGCGTCGGCATGGCGACCGGCGAGGCCGATACCGGCATCGGAGGCGCCGGCCTGGAAGATCACCGGCTGGCCCTGCGGCGAGCGCTGGATGTTGAGCGGACCCTCGACCTGGAAGAAGCGGCCCTTGTAGTTGAGCGCGTGCAGCTTCTCGCGGTCGAAGAAGCGGCCGCTCTCGCGGTCGCGGGGGAAGGCGTCGTCGTCCCAGGAATCCCAAAGACCCTTGGCGATGTCGAGATATTCGTGGGCGATCTCGTAGCGCAGTGCGTGCTCTGGATGCGGGCGGCTGTAGTTCCGGCCGGAGCCCTCCAGCGGCGAGGTCACCGCGTTCCAGCCTGCGCGCCCGCCGCTGAGCAGGTCGAGCGAGGCGAATTGCCGGGCGATGGTGAAGGGGTCGCTGTAGGAGGTCGAGACTGTGCCGACGAGGCCGAGCTTGCTGGTGGTTGTGGCCAGCGCCGAGAGGATCGTCAGCGGCTCGAAGCGGTTGAGGAAATGCGGGATCGACTTGTCGTTGATGTAGAGCCCGTCGGCGACGAAGGCGAAGGCGATGCCGTTCTCCTCGGCCTTGCGGGCATTGCGGATGAAGAAGTCGAGATTGACGCTGGCGTCCGGCGGGTTGCTCGGGTGGCGCCAGGCGTTCATGTGGCTGCCGGCGCCCTGGAGCATCAGGCCGAAGGTGAGGCGGGTGCGGGACATGCGAGCGTCCTTTCGAAAAGAGCGGATCAGGCCGCCAGCGCCGGCGTCTCGCCGGCGAGCAGCGTGACGGAGGCGAGTCGCTTGGCGGTGAGGGCGCCCGGCGTTTCAATGATGAACTCGGCGATGCCGAAGCGGGCGTGCAGGGCATCCAGCTCGCGGCGCACCTGCTCGGGCGTGCCGGCGAGGACATGCGGCGTGCGGATCTTGGTGCGGTAGGAGGCGGCGCCGGCCTGGCGGGCATATTCCGCCGCCTGCTCCTCACTGCCGAGGTTGAGGTTCTGGCCGTTGTCGAGCGTGAGCCGGACGACGCGATGGTTCTCCGTGAGGCTCAGCGCCTCCTCGGCGGTCGGGGCGGCGAAGGCCGCAACGGCAAGCAGCGGCGCGGATGAGCCGCCGGACCTGGTGTAGGCTTCGAGGCTCTCCTCGATCGCCTTGGGGTCGCCGTTGTGATGTCCGGCGAAGACGAAATGCCAGCCGCGCTCGCCGGCCTGGCGGCCGCTGTCGGGGCTCGCGCCGAGCAGGAAGCGCTCCGGCGTCGCGGGCGGCACCGGGAAGGCACGGGCCTTCTCCTGTGGGCCGAGCGCCTCGGATGGCGCGGTCAGGAAAGCGTCGAGCTCGGTCAGCAGCGCCTCGAAGGATGGCGCGCGCGCCGGGTCGTGCAGGACGCGAAGCGCCTTCGTCGACAGAGGCAGGCCGCCGGGCGCCTTGCCGATACCGAGATCGACGCGGCCCGGCGCCAGCGAGGACAGCAGGTTGAAGATCTCGGCGACCTTATAGGGGCTGTAATGCGGCAGCAGGACGCCACCCGTGCCGATGCGGATGCGCTGGGTGCGCGCCAGCAGATAGGCGGCCAGCACCTCGGGCGCCGAGCTGGCAAGGCCGGGGAAATCGTGATGCTCGGCCAGCCAGAAGCGGCGATAGCCGAGCCTTTCGGCTGTCTGGACAAGGGTCGTGGTGCGCTGGAGAGCCGCGACGGCGGTTTCGCCTTCGAGGATCGGGCTCTTGTCGAGCAGGCTGAGGCTGTAGGTCATGTCGGGATGCCGTGGGAGTGTGTCAGAGGGAGCGGAGGCCGAGCGCGGTGCGGGCTTCCTCGGCCATCCAGCCGAGCCGCTCGTAATCGCCGCGCCAGTAGAGGAGAGCGGCGTCGTTGCGGCCGAGCCTGACCTCGCGCACCCGTCCGATGACGATGGCGTGCGAGTGCCGCTCGATCAGCTCTTCCAGCTCGCAATCGAGCGCGGCCAATGCGCCTTCGAGGAGCGGCGCTCCGGTGCGGCCTTCGTTCCACCGCGCTTCGGCATAGCGGGCGGGGCCCTTCTCGCCGTTGCGGCCGGCGAAGCGGTCGGCGACCTCCTTCTGCGCGGCGGTCAGGAAGTTCACGCCGAAGCTGCGATGGCGCTTCAGCACGGGGAAGGTGGAGGACGACAGGTTGAGCCCGAACATCACGGTCGGTGGCTCGGCCGAAAGCGAGGACAGCGACGTCACGGTGAGGCCAGTCCGGTCCTCCCCGCGCCCCGTGGTGATGACGGAGACGCCGCCCGCTAGATGACGCAGCGCCGAACGGAACTCGCCCCCCAGCTCGTTGAGGGCCGGCTGGACGCGCGCCGGCGACCTGCCGACAGCATGCGGGGCCTGGGAAGCGAGCGAGACGAGCGCCATGGAAACCTCTGAAGGGGACTGCGGATCGGGGGTACCGGGCGCGGGTGCCCGGTGGATCGGCGGATGGCTGCCGCGCCTTGGCAGCTGGACGATCTGGCCGCCGCTGGTGGCGGTCGAAGGCGGGTGGCGCGTTCCGGGGCTGCCGGTGGTGTCGGCTCGGGACATGAGTCCTCCTTCGCCGGGAGGCCGGCGTTGCAGGGAAAACGAGACCGGGAAAGGAAGTGGTCGGGCGCTCAGCCGCGCCGGCACCCCGTCAGGAACATCGCCTGCGCAGTGGCGCGACAGAATTGACCGTGCATGTCATCGGCATCGCCGGCGTGTCTCCGTGCTTCGGAGCCCACGATTTCATCGTGGTGCTTTTAGCGTTGTTGACGCGGCGCAAGCTGCTCCAGCAAATCCCGCGAAGGAGCGAAACGAATATCGCTCGATACTTCGATTGTTTCCGTGAAGGGGGCTGCGGTCAATGAAACAGCTTTTCAAAGATCGGGCTGGCCGTAGGTGGAAGCGCCATGGCGGGCCGTCTGCCGGGAGAATTCCGTTTGTCCGCCGCGCAGCGGGGTCAGAAAGCCCGATCCGAAAGGAACTCGATGAGCCGCTGCATCCATTCCGGGGTGCAATAAGACCGTACTCACGGCCGATATTGGCGACGATGCAGGAAGGCTGGAGCGGGTACCGGGAATCGAACCCGGGTATTCAGCTTGGAAGGCTGCTGCTCTACCATTGAGCTACACCCGCATCAGCGGCCAAATTCCCTATCGCACCGGCAGGTGTCAAGGGCTGCCGCGCCGTTCCACAGCCGAAACGCCGTGCTTCACAGTTTCGGCCAGGTATCGGAGAGGCGATAGCCGGCGGGATACGGGTCGTCGGGATCGAGCATGAGCTGTGAGGTGCCGGTGACCCAGGCGTTGCCGGTGATTCGCGGGATGATCGCCGGGGTCTCGCCGATCCGCGTGAGGCTTTCGATCTCGCAGTCGAAGCGCGAGCCGATGATCGACAGCCCGACGAAGCGTTCGCCGACGTCGAGCTGTCCGCGCGCGTGCAGCACGGCCATCCGCGCCGAGCAGCCCGTTCCGGTCGGCGACCGGTCGATCTTGCCGGGGCGGATCGCCACCGCGTTGCGGCCGGTCAGCACGCCGTCGATGCGCTCGACCGGGGCGGCGAACTGGCAGAAGGAGATGTGGTTCCAGGCGGTGTCGCCGGGATGGGCGAAGCCGAGCTGTTCATTCGCGGCGCGGGTGATGCTCATGCCGGTCTCGGCGATCTCGCGGGCCTCATTGGGCGCGATCGCGAAGCCGAGGCGGGCGGCATCGACGATGACGAAGCTGTCGCCGCCATAAGAGATGTCGACACTCAAAGTGCCGAGGCCGGCTACCTCGATTGTCGCGTCGAGCCGTGCGGCAAAGGAGGGGACGTTGCGCAGGCTGATCGCCTCGGCCTTGCCGTTTCGGCAGGTGGCGCTGATCTCGATCAGCCCGGCCGGAGCCTCGAGCACGAGGTCGGTGCGCGGTTCCTGCATCGGCAGGATGCCGGTGTCGAGCAGCACCGTCGCGACGCAGATCGCATTAGAGCCGGACATCGGCGGCGTGTCGGCCGGCTCCATGATGATCCAGCCCATCTGGGCACGTGGGTCCTTGGGCGGGACGAGCAGGTTGACGTGGCGGAAGACGCCGCCGCGCGGCTCGTTGAGGACGAAGTTGCGCAGGGTCTCGTCGTTGGCAATGAAGCGCGACTGTTCCCAGATCGTCTCGCCCGGCGGCGGCTGCACGCCACCGACGATGACGTCTCCGACCTCGCCTGCCGCATGGCAGCCGACGACATGGATGATCCTGCTGCTGCGCATATGGGAGGCCCGGCTCGGTGCGACCGGACCAGTGTTACCCGGTCCTCATCGGCTTCAGAAGCCGAAGTTGAAGCCGGCCTTGACGATATCGCCGGAGGTGCGCGCCCGCATGAGCGCATATTGGCCCGGCGCCAGGCCGGTATAGTCCTGCAAGGTCAGCTTCTGGTTGCCGAGATCGTAGTGGGTGTAATCCAGCCGGAGCGTCCGCTCCTTCAAATGAAGGAGGCGCCGGAGAGGTCGCTGGGATGGTATGGTCCGAACCGAGGCGGACAGGCGGCCATGAGCGCTTCAGCGATCAATCCCTATGACGCCGTGGCCTATCCCGGCCATTCATTCTCCCAGACTCATCCATCGCGGTTGGCGACCATCGCGCATTTCCATGGGATGAGCCCGGCCCTGCCATCCGCCATGCGCGTACTCGAACTTGGCTGCGGGCGAGGCGGAAACCTGATTCCGATGGCCGCGCAATACCCGCGGAGCCAGTTCCTCGGCATCGACCTCAGCGGGGATTCGATCCGCCAGGCGAACGCCAGCGCGGCCGAACTCGGACTTGCGAATGTCGCATTCGAGCAGCGTGATATCCTGGAGCTGACGGTCGAGCTCGGGCGCTTCGACTACATCATCGTCCACGGCGTGTTTTCCTGGGTGCCGGATCCGGTGAGGGAGCGCATCGTCGCGCTCTTCGGCGAATTGCTGGCGCCGCAGGGCGTCGCCTATGTCAGCTACAACGCGCTGCCGGGCTGTCGCCTGCGCGATCTGGCGCGGGACGTCATGCTCTACGCGGTCCGCGATATCGACGAGCCGCGCGAGCGGGTGCGGGTGGCGCGTGCGGCGCTCAAGGATGTCGCCGAAGCCAGCGATCCCGACAGCTTCCATGGCGCGGCGCTGCGCCAGCGCCTGAAGCAGATCGACGAGCTTCCCGACAACGTCTTCTACCATGACGACCTGAACCCCGGAGCGCGCGCCTTCGCTCTGCACGAGGTCTTGTCCACGGCGGAGCGTCACGGGCTGCAATTCCTGGCGGAGGCCTCGTTCCCGAACCTCTACGGCGCCGCCAAGGGGCCAGCGCAGCAGTTGCTGGCGCAGATTCCGGTGGAGGAGGTGGCGCGGCGCGAGCAGACGCTCGATCTGCTGATCGGCCGTCCGTTTCGCGAGACGTTGCTGTGCCGGGCCGATTTGCCCCTGCAAAGGGGCATCCGCCCCGATGCGCTGCGGCCCTATTACCTTGCCGCCAATGCGCGGCTGGCCCAGCAGGTGACGGAGGATGCAAGGCCCGGCGTCGAGCGTTTCGAGTTCGACGAGGGGGTTCGGCTCTCGGTCGATCTGCCTCTGTGCAAGGCGGCGCTCGGCGTCATGAGCGCGATCTGGCCGGCCAGCATCGCCTGGCACGAACTGGTCGCGCGTTGCTGCGACGAAGTCGGCGATGGGCTGGGGCTCGATCGCGCCCACGAAATCGGGCGGCTGGAGGAAGCGCTGATCGCGATCTTCAAGGCTGGGCTGCTCGACATCCGGCTGGAGCCGCCGGTGCTGACGACGGAAATCAGCGAGAAGCCGGCCGCAAGCGAGATCGCGCGCTGGCAGGCCGCGACCGCCCTCGAAGTGACGGATCTGCGCCACCGCACCGTTCAGCTCGACAGCATCGTGGTAAGGAAATTCGTCAGCCTGCTCGACGGCTCGCGCGACCAGCGCATGCTGCTCGACGAGATGAACGCCTTCCTGGCCGAGACGCGGGCCGCCGGCGTCGCCGTACCGAACCTGCCGGAGCGGGCGACGGCAGCAGAGGTGGCGATGCATCTCAGGGATGTCGCGCGCCTCGCTTTGCTGCGCGCATGACGATTGTCGCTCCGTGGAGCGGGGCGTAACCTTGCGGAAGGGGCGATGAGGCGCGGGCCGTCAGAATGAGCGAGCGCTTCCGGCAATTCCAGGCACTGTTTCCGGAGGAGGCTTGCCTCGCCGAATTGATGCGCCTGCGCCATGGCGGCACGATCATGGCCTGCGCGGCCTGCGGACGCGCCGCCTCGTTCGAGATGCGCCCGAAGCTGCGCGGCTTCGCCTGTAACCACTGCCACTACATGATTCATCCGGCGGCGGGCACGCCGATGGAAAGCCGGCGCACGCCGCTCCAGCTCTGGTTCTTCGCCCTGAAGACCGTGACGGAGCATCCCGCCAAGGGTGCAGCCGCAATGATCGCGCGGGACGCGGGCGTGCCGCAGATGACGGCGCAGCGGCTCGTCGACGAGCTTGCGACGCTAGGCGAGCGCGACGATGCAGCCTGGCTTGCGGGCCTGCGCCGCCTCGTCTCGGACAGTGCCGCCTCTGCTGCACCGGAGCAAGCTTCCGGTCCGGCTCGGCAACTTGCGCAGCCGGCGAAGGCAACCGAGAGGGCGGGGGCGGCTCCTCCCGCGAAGACCCCCGATACCGGACGCCCGCGTGCTGCGCCTGCATCTCGGCAGGGCGCCGCTCAGCCACCGTCGGCCGTCGTTCCGAAGCATCCTCATAAGCCGTCTGCAATGCCTGCGGGCGAAGCGCTCGATCCGGTTTCGTCGGCTCGGAAAGGCCTCTCCGGACGCATGGCGATCGCAGCCGTGGGAGTGGGCGTCGCCTGTGTGGCGGCGGCCGTGCTCGGCCTCGCCTATGCAAGGCTGCAGCAGCCGGAGCGGTCCATGCCGGCTGGTGCGGACGAGGTCGCGGCGGTCGAGGCGCCCGCGCTGAAGGATGGCCCGGCCCGGCCCTCGCTGATCCTGTCCTCGGTGGAGCAGGATCTGGAGGGGGCGCGGCAGGCGGCCCAGTTCGCCCTCGACAACGATCCCTCGCTGGCGGCGATCAAGCCGCAGGGGGATGCGCCGACGCAGCAGGTGCCGGTCAATCAGCTGCAATTGCCGTCCAACATCCTGCTGGTGCCACCGAAGATGCAGAGCGTGCCGACGGCGCCGACCGCACCCAGCGGAGCGCCGCAGCCGCCGCCGCAAATCTCCAGCGGCGATCCCGACCAGATCCTGACCTTCGGGCCGATCAAGATCCGCCGGCATCTGGTCGATACGATCGTGCGCGCCAGCAAGGTCGTGGGCGCCGATCCGACGCTGCTGATGGCGGTGGCGGACAAGGAGTCCTCGTTCTCCACCGGGGTGAAGGCGAAGACCTCGTCCGCGACCGGCCTCTACCAGTTCATCGAGCAGACCTGGCTCGGCGTGATCTACGAGTTCGGCGCCAAGCACGGGCTTGCCGCGGATGCCAAGCTGATAGGCCGTTCCGGCAGGCAGTTCACGATCGGCAATGGCGACGAGCGCCAGCGCATCCTCGACATGCGGCGCGAACCCTATGTTTCGGCGCTGCTGGCGGCGGAGATGCTGAAGCGCGACACGCTGAGGCTGGAGCGCGCTCTGGGGCGCCACCTCACCGGCGGCGAGATCTATCTCATCCACTTCCTCGGGCCGGATGCGGCGCAGACCTTCATCGAGACGATGGAGGAGACGCCGGGCGTCAAGGCGGCCGAGCTGCTGCCGAAGCCGGCCCAGGCCAACCGGCCGATCTTCTACGCCGATGCCGGCGGCGAGACGAAGGTGCTGTCGGTCTCCGAGGTCCACAAGAAGTTCAACGACATGATCAAGGTCAGGCTCGACCGCTACAGCGCGGTCAGGCCGACGATGGGTCCGGGCATCGCCCGGCCGCAACCGAAGAAATGACGTTTTCCGCCGTGCGCGATCCCGCCTGCGGCCAGCCACGCCCGGTTCCCGGGCATCGATGAGGAGAAAGCTCATGCCGGCCAACCGTTTCGAGCAGGTCGACGAGCCGCAGCCCGACGCGATCACGCTCAGCCTGAGCGAGCGCAGCGGCGAGGCCTTCGGGCGGGTGCTCTGCCCGGCCGAACTGGCCGGCGGGCATCTCGTCAATGATTTCGTCAGCGACGAGCTGGCGGCGAAGGACGCCTTCCGCACTGCCATCCGCCTCGCCAACGAAATCCAGGCACCGATCGTCGTCGAGGATGCGGCGGGCGTCTGGCAGGACGAATGGGGCGTGCTGTACCGGGAGGAGTGAGAGGCCGAAGCCGAATGCTCCGTCATGCTGGGGCTTGACTCGCGCGTCCGGGAACTAGAGCCCGCTGGTCCTGAGATTCTCGGGTCAGGCCCGAGAATGACGCCTGTCCGTCACTCGATCCGGAAATATTTGATCCCGAGCCCGAGCTTGCCCGGCTGGCGCGCCAGGTCGAGCTTGAGATTGGCGAAGAACTCGCTGGCAGGAGCCGGGTTGGGGCCTGCGAGCGCGGGCAACGGTTCCTGGCTGACGAGGGCGAGCACAGTCTGCGGGCGGGCCGCGCCGCCGGTCGATTCGAGCTTGAGGTTGAAGGTGATCTTGCCGCCCTCGCGCTTCATGAAGCTTTCGAGGTTGTAGACGAGTCCGTCGTCGCCGATCAGCACGACATCGAGGCTCTGGCCGCCGCCGGCCTCCACCGAGCCGTTGAGGATTTCGCCGCTCTTCATGTTGAACGCGCCGATCTGCAGTCGCGGAGAGCGATCGATGCCGACGCCCGGCTGGCGCAGGAACTCGACCATCGGGCACTGCGCGCTGGTGACGGGGCGCAAATTGATCTGCGCCTCGAAGCCCTGCGCGGCCTTGAAGGCATTGTCGAAGGTGACGAAGGGGCCCGATGCGCTCCCGAAGCCTTCCAGCGTCGCCTTGCGGTCGCCGATTTCCAGAGGCCACAGGAAGAAACAGGAGCCGCCGTCATAGTCGCGAACGTAGCGCTCGACCCGTTCGGCCGGCGTGCGCGGCTCAGGCTCCGGCGCGAGCGCGGCGGTCTGCGGGGGCGGCGGCGCCTGTGTCGAGGGCTGGATCACGGGCGGGCTGGATGGCGGTTTTGCGATGGCGACCGGCGGTTTCTCCACCGGCCTGACCTCGGGTAGCGGCGGAGACTTGGCGGGCTCGGCTGCGGGCGGGCGCGCAGGCGGCGCCGGTGGTGCGGTCTCGACGTTGGTGGCGATCTGGGGAGGCGCCGGGGTCGGTACTGGCGGCGGTGGCGAGGGCTGCGGGGCCGCGACCGGCGGTGCGGGCGTCTGGGCCGTGGTGCTCGGCGCGGCCGCCTGGGCCGGCTTCTCTGCCGGAGCTTCGGTCAGCGATGGCGCGTTGTTGCTGGCGGTGGCGCTTGCGGAAGGCTGCTCGGATAGAGGCGGGGGATCGGCGCTCGGGAGGCGGGCATTCTGGCCCGCCTGTTCGGGCTGAAGGCTCTTCCAGGCGTAGAAGCCGCCTCCTGCCAGCAGCGCGAGGATCGCGACGCCCGCGACGAGCGCCATCGGAGACTTTCGCTGCGTCTTCTGGCCGGCAGGGCCAGCCGCCTTCTTGCCGGCGGCAGGCGATTGCCAGGCGGCGACCTCGGCCATGTCGGCCGGGCGGTTTGCGGGGTCGGGCGCGAGCATGCGTGCGAGCAGCGGGCGCAGATGGGCATCGACGCCGGAGAGATCGGGCAGGCGGCGGCGCTTGTCGAGGATCTGGACCTGCGAGCCGCCCATGTCGAGCGCGCGGCCGGTGACGGCCTCTGCCAGCACCAGCGCGAAGGAATACATGTCCGAGCGGCCGGTGACCTCGCCGCCATGGAGCCCGAGTTGCTCGGGCGAGACATAGTTGTATTTTCCCGCGAAGCCGGAGCCGATCACCGTGCCTTCGCCGAGCAGGCTGGAGCGGGCGATGCCGAAATCGATGATCTTGGCGCGGGAGGGATCGCCGCCGGGCAGGATGATGTTGTCCGGCGAGATGTCGCGGTGGACGATGCCGAGGCGATGGGCGGCATGCAGCCCGGGCCCGACCCGCTGGCGTAGCACATCGGCTTCCTCGATCGTCAGCGGCTGCTGCTTGATGCGCTCGGAGAGCGGCTGGCCGTCGACGAACTCCATGGCGAGGTAGGGCGACTCGCTCACCGGATCGATGGCGAAGACGTAATAGCGGACGATGGCCTCGTTATAGAGGTTGTGCAGTGCCGCCGCTTCGCGCCGGAACAGCGCGATCACGGCCTCGTCGCGGGCCATGTCGGGGCGGATCATCTTGATCGCGACGGCGTCGCCGGTCTGGATGGCGCGGCCCTTGTAGACCTCGCCCATGCCGCCGACCGCAATCAGGCTCTCGATCTCGTAGATGCCGTTGAGCCTTGTGCCGATGCGGGCATTGGCGCGCGGGGCGAAGACGGTGCGCTCGGAGTCGTCGCTCATGGCGTGGGGCTCCCTGGTGCGCGCCGGTTCGGCATCCAGCGTGTTCTCTCGCTCGCGCCCTGTCGATAGCGGACGATCACGACGGTGACATTGTCGCGCGCGCCGCGCTCCAGCGTCAGCGCCAGCAGGGTGTCGCAGGCGGCCTGCGCGCCGCCAGCCTGGACGGCCTGCAGGATCTCGGCATCGGCGACGTGCTCGGTCAGCCCGTCCGAGCAGAGCAGGAAGGCGTCGCCATCGGCGATCTCGCCGTTTTCGAGGTCGAGCTCCGGCGTTTCGTGCACGCCGATCGCGTGGGTGATGACGTGGCGGCGTGGCGAGTTCTTCGCTTCGTCGGGCGTCAGCAGGCCGCGATCTACCATGTCCTGCACCTCGGTATGGTCGCGTGATATCTGCGTGATGCGTCCGGCGCGGACGAGATAGATCCGGCTGTCGCCCGACCAGAGGCAGGCGAAATGGCGCTGGTGGATCAGCAGGACAACGAGGGTCGCACCCATCGTCGCGCCGCGCTGGCGGATTTCCTCGCGCAGGGTGTGGTTGGCTTCGAGCACGCTGCCCTCCAGCATGGCGAGCAGCTCCGATGCCGAGTTCGTCGCGCCGACGCCTTCCAGCGCGGCAACGACGGTGGCGCTGGCGAGCGCGCCGTTCTCGTGCCCGCCCATGCCGTCCGCCACGGCCCAGAGGCCGACTTCGGGGCGCAGCAGGAAGTTGTCCTCGTTCGCCTTGCGGACCTTGCCGGTATGGCTGATGCAGCCGGTCTCGAAATCGGAGGCCGCGCGCGGAGCATCGTTCATGGCATCGCCCTCATTATCCGGCGCGCTCGGCTGCGAGATGGGCATCGAAGCGTCCGGTCAGCAGGCCGGTGAAGAGATAGGGATCGGGCAGGGCCTGGCCGGTCAGCGCCAGCGCCTCGAAATTCGGCCCGCCGATGGTCCAGAGATATGAGGCATGGGCATAGGCCCGCGAATGATCCTCGACGCGCAGCGCCGCCAGTCGCTCGGGAAAGCCGGAAGAGATGGCGGCGCTGACGATGGTGCCGTCCGAGAGCCGCACCATGTCCTGCGGTGGGGCGGTGAGGTGATGGTCGTTGGGCACGGGCAGCGCGGCGAGGCGCTGTGCGACGGCCTCGTAGCTCGAATCGGGTTCCAGGGCCTGCAGCAGGAAATCCTCGATCGCCGCGAACCATCCGTCCTGCGGATCGAGTTCCGGCGGGGGGATCGCGGCGCCCGGCGCGGCCACGGCGAAGACGGTCAGCGGGAAATAGCGGCCGATGCCGTCGACCGAGGGCATGAAGGCGCCGGCCACCGTCTGCCCGCCATGGCCGGCGCCCAGCCAGAAGCGCCAGATTGGGGCGTTGAGATAGGCCTCCTGCCAACGGCTTCCGAGTTCGAGCCGGCTCGCGGTTAGCCCGCCCTGCAGCCATTTCTCGTAGACGGCCAGGAAGCCTGCGGGGGCGTTGAGCGCGATGAAGTCGCGCTTGGCGGGGAGCTTGCCGAAAAGGCCGCAGGGCACCGCGTCAGATCCCCGCGGGGCAGCGGATTTCCCGCAGCGCCGGCAGGATCAGCGGGTTCTTGAGCGAGCCGACGCCGAAGGAATAGCCGACCTGCCGGCCGCCGCCGTTCAGCGTGAAGCCGACATTGTCGCCCTGCTTCAGCACCGAGCCGGCATCGAGCAGGCGGAAGAAGGACCAGGTGCCGTCCTTCTCGAAGAGCTTGGCCTCGCCCTGCGCTGCATTCTGCGAGCCCGAGGAGAAGAAGCCGCCACCGAACATGCCGCCGGAATTGCCGCTGCCGCCGCCGAGCGTCAGCGTGATCGCCGTCTTGCCGACGCCCCCACCCGGCCACATCACCGGCGTCGGCGTGTTGACGCCCTGCTGGCTGGTCACCGTGAAGCCGTTGATCTCGAGCTTGGCGTTGGCGGCGTCGGCCGAGAGCGCGGTCGGGGTCACCACCATCTGGAAGGAGGGCAGGTTGCCGCCGGTCGGGAAGAATGCGTCCTTGATCTCGCTGGCGCGCTGGAATTCGCGCAAGGTCGTGGGCGAGAGCGCGCGCGCCACGCGGCTGTCGACGCGCCAGCTCCATTGCGGCTTGGAGGTGTCGACGAAGGGCTCCAGCCGGTCCTTGTAGAACTTGTCCATGATCTGGCCGGGGGCGAAGAGCCGGGCGAAATCGGCGAGCGGCACGTCGCGGGTGCTGGCCTTGGTGAAGGGGTAGCGGTTGTTCATCACCTCGGTGCAGATGCGCGTGACCTGTTCGGCCAGCGCCTGCCGGAGCAGGGCGACGGTCGCGCCGGTGGCATCGCCCTCGAAGTCGTTGACAGCCTGGATGATCATGCCGTCGAAGGGGGCAGGGTAGCGCGAGGAGTTGGCGCGCAAGGTCGCGATCAGCGGCACGAGCGCGGCGTTTGCCGCCGCCGACTGCGCCGGATTGGTCGCGGCGGTGGCAAGATTCTGGTTGATCTCTGAGAAGGTCTGGAGGAGCTGGTCGACCGGCCGGCGGCCGAGATCGCCGTCGACGAGGACCTGGAAGGGCTTGAACTGGCCCTCGATATCGGCTCCCAGCGCCGGGTCCGTGCCGCCGGCAAGCACGCGATCGACCCCCGGCGCGGCAAGCGGGAGATTGCTGCCGAGGCGGCCGAGCGCCTGACTCGCGCGCTGGTCGAGCGTCTGCACCGCAGCAGCGGCGGCGGCCTGCGCCACGGCTTTCTTCGCGTTCGGGCGCTCCTTGGTGAGCTGTGTCTCGTCGCGCAGGGATTCTAACACCTGCTTGAACGGCGAGGTCGGCGCCGAGATCGCGCTGAGCGCGACATAGCGCGGCTTGTCGGCGTTGAGCGGGCGCAGCTTCAGCCGCTTCAGCATGCGCTGCCAGCCGGCGACATAGTCGCGGGCATAGAGCTTCATCAGGTCCTGGAAGAGCGTCGCGTACTGGGCGGTGATCGCCTGCTGGTCGACATTCTCGCCCAGCACCCAGCGCTCCTTCTCTATTCGGTCGCCGATGTCGCCGAGCCGGCCGATGAAGGCGGTCTGGAAGCCGTCATAGGTGTAGAAATAGGGCACGCGGATCTGGTCGAGGTCTTCGCCGCCGCTGCCTTCGAAGACCAGGCGGACATCGGACCCGCCGCGCTGGGATGCGACCCAGTCCTTCTGGCTCTCGCTGCGCGCCTGCGTCCGCAGCAGCTCATAGGCGCGCTCGGCGATGCTGAGGCGGCGCAGCGTGCGCTGGCTCTGCTCGATCAGCGACTGGTTGAGCTTGACCATCGGCTCGGCCGAGCCCTCGTCGAGGTCGAGCATCGCGGCCAGATGCTCCTCCAGCGCCTCGCGCCCCTTGGCGTTGGCGGGGCCGGGGAATAGATTCTCGGCCCAGTCGAGGCGCATCCAGGAGGTGACGAGGTCGCGGTCCATCTTAGCCTGGCCGCCGATCATCATGTAGACCTTCAGCGCCTCGTAGACGAAGCCGGGATTGTTGGCATTGGCCTCGAGCTGCTCCTCCAGCCGGAAGATGATGCGCGGGCGCAGCATCCGCTCCAGCGCCTGCTGATAGGTGATCTCGGTCGCGTTCTGCAGGCGGTCGCGCTGGCTCAAGCCCAGGGTGGCGAGCGTCGGCGTCGGCTCGTTCTGGGTGGCGTAGCCCGCCGGCATGTTCCGGAGCTTGTGCAGCAGCGGCAGGATGCGGCTGAAATTGCGGTCGGAGACGGTGGTCTCCTGAAGGACCGGGGCTGCGGCGCTGCGATAGTCGGACAGGCCGTAATTGGTCGCGGTGATGAGGTCGCTGTTGCGCGAGAAGCTCGTCCACCACAGGCCGAGCGCGGCGAGCGACAAGATCGCGACCGTCGCGAAGCCGGCGATGCGCAGCATGGTCGAGCGGCGCGCGGCGCCGAGATCGGTCGAGACCCAGCCGGATTCGCCGATCACCACCTTCTGGATGAGGTCGGTGAGGAAATAGCTCTTGCCCTTGCCGGAGAAGGCGGCGGCGCCGGCATGATCCGAGCCGAAATTGCGGGAGAGCGCGCCGATGAGCTGGTCGATCGGCGTTCCCTCTTGCGTGCCCGAGGTGAAATAGAAGCCGCGCAGCGTCGCGTTGGCGTGGTAACGCGTCGGCTCGAAGACGCGGGTGAGGAAGTCGACGATGGAGCGCTTCAGCGTGGCCATCTGGCTGGGGAAGCCGAAGATCTGGGCGCGGGATGTCGGGTTGTGCTCGTCCTGCAGCCGGTCTGAGAGACGTTCGTTCAGCCGCTCGATCAGCGCGTCATATTCCGGCGGCACGTCGCCGATCATGTTGCGCGTCTTGTCGGCGGTCTGGAAGGTGTGGCCCCAGACCATGCGCCGCTGCGGCTCGGTCAGCGCGCCGAAATACTCGTTGAAGCCGGCGATGAGGTCCGCCTTGGTGAAGACGGCATAGACCGGGAAATCGACCTTCAGCCGCTCGTGCAATTCGAGCAGGCGCGAGCGGATCGCGTCGGCATGGGCGGCGATCTCCTCCGGCGTCGAGGTCAGCAGATCCTCGACGCTGATCGCGACCAGCACGCCGTTGATCGGCTGGCGCGGGCGGTTGGTCTTGAGCAGGTCCAGAAAGGCGAACCAGCTCGTCTTCTCGGCCCTGGTGTCGGTGTCCTGCGTGGTGTAGCGGCCGGCGGTGTCGATCAGAACCGCATCCTCGGCGAACCACCAGTCGCAATAGCGCGTGCCGCCGGAGCCCGCGACGGCGGCCGGCGTTGCGCCGCGCGCGAGCGGGAATTTCAGCCCGGAATTGACCAGCGCGGTCGTCTTGCCGGCGCCGGGCGGGCCGATGATGACGTACCAGGGCAGGTCGTAGAGATAGTCGCCGCCGCCCTTGCCGCGCGCGCTCTTGAGCGTCGCCAGCGCGTCGCGCATCGCATTGGAGATCGCGGCGCCGTCGCCGGTCGTCTCCTCCTTCTCCAGCGCTTCGGAGAGCGCAGCGGTCGCCTTGCGGCGTCGGATGACGACGAAGGCGATCCAGCCGAACGCCCCGACCAGCAGCAGCACGACGACGGGCAGGCGCACCCAGAAGGATTCGAAGGGCCGGACGTCGCCGAAGGCGAGGAAGGGGCCGCCGAACCAGACCAGCGCCGCGAGCGCGAGCGCGCCGATGAGGATTGCGAGGATGCGGAGCCAGGTGGCGAGGTTCATGCGCGCCTCCTAGCCCTGACGCTGGATCAGGATTTCGACGCGCCGGTTCTGGGCGCGGCCGTCGGCGGCGGTGTTGGGCGCGATCGGCGTGTCGGCGCCCTTGCCCTCGAAGCTGATGCGATCCGCTTTGCTGAGCTTGGTCTTCAGCACGTCGCCGACCGCCTTGGCGCG
The DNA here is from genome assembly GCF_057321085.1 of Allobosea sp. RIT-PG3_2. Lineage (NCBI taxonomy): Bacteria > Pseudomonadati > Pseudomonadota > Alphaproteobacteria > Hyphomicrobiales > Alloboseaceae > Allobosea > Allobosea sp. RIT-PG3_2. The sequence goes on from NZ_JBXWCA010000006.1 coordinate 363,880, forward strand.
CGCCTGCGAGAGCTCGACGTTCGAGGGGAAGCGGGCGGTGCGGATTGGCACGTTGTCGGTATGGCCGATGACCTTGATCGCGCCGCCCTCCTGCTCCAGCACGGCGGCGATGCGCTCGATCAGCGGCTGGAACTCGGTGCGTACCGCGGCCTGCCCCGGCTCGAATAGGGTGATGCCGACGAGGCGGACGATGATGACGTTGGGCGTGACA
>NZ_JBXWCA010000007.1:0-263232 GCF_057321085.1 Allobosea sp. RIT-PG3_2
CGTCCAGCCGCGGCCATATCAGCATGCCGGCAGGCCGCGGCGGTGGCGGTCATATCGGCGGTGGTGGCGGCCGCGGGGGCGGCGGCGGTCGCGGCGGACGGCGCTGATTGGGGGACATGATCATGGCACATCACGCTTGGATTTCAGTTCGGGTCTCGCTCACTGTCCTGATGATGGCGGGCCCTGCCGCAGCCCAGCAGAGCTTCCCGTCACCCGATGCGGCGTCCAGTGCACTGATCGAGGCGGCGCGGGCGCGCGAGCCCGCGCCCGGCGTCCTTGATCGCATTTTCGGGTTGGGGGCCCGCGACGTGCTGAGCACCGGCGACGCCACTCTGGACCGCGAGAGACTCGAGCGCTTCAACGAAGCTGCGGCGGAAGCCGTCACGCTGACGCCGCGCGGCGACGCGACGCGGATCCTGACGATCGGCAAACGCAAGTTCGAGTTCCCGATTCCGATCGTCCGGCGCGGCGAGGCCTGGATGTTCGATATCGCAGCCGGGCGGGACGAAATCCTCAACCGCACGATTGGCGCGAATGAACTGCGCGCCATCGAGGCCTGCCAAGCCTATATCGGCGCCCAGCGCGAGTATTTCCGCATGGACCATGATGGCGATCAGGTGCACGAATATGCCCAGAACCTCATCTCGACACCTGGCACGCAGGACGGGTTGTACTGGCCAAGAACCGGGCAGGCTGATGTCAGCCCGCTCGAGGGTGCCTTGAGCGAGGCGCTGCTTAATCAGGAGAACCGGGCGTATGGCGGTTACCTTTTTCGCATCCTGAAGGCACAAGGACCCTGGGCGCCCGGCGGCGCGCATTCCTACGTCATCAACGGCAACATGATCTCTGGCTTCGGCCTCGCGGCCTGGCCGGCCGCGTGGGGCAAGACCGGCGTCATGACCTTCATCTGCGGGCATAATGGCGTCGTCCTGCAGAAGAATCTCGGCTCGAAGACCAGCGCCTTGGCGGACCGCCTCCTCCGCTACGACCCCGACAGTAGCTGGGCGCCAGTCGAATAGAAGGGGCGCCCCTGCTCCGGCGCCTCGGTGTGCCAGAGGAGGGCGAAATCGCCCTTTCACGGCCGCAGACCGTTCCCGAGAAGACCGTTGCCGGCCGGGGAACAAGGGAAACAGGATGACGAGGAATCACCTCTATGAGGGGGCGACGACACCTACTGACGCAAAACTTGCTCTTTTAAATGTCGACAGTGTGGGGTTGAAGCTCTCGAGGGTGTTGGAGTTCCGCAGCCGCATGACCGGTCGACTGACTTTACGGATGCGTCCCCCCCGGGACGTATGGCGCGGATCAGGCCGTCCCCGAAAATGCAGTGCCTTCGACGGCAACTGCGGGGGCCACTTCGGACGACCCATCTGACGCAAGCGATCTATAGATTGACCACGGAGAGAACCCTGAACCGGCGTGTGCGCGGCCTTCATCAACCGACTTGACCGGCGCGAGCCAGGGCAGCTTTCATCGGCGTGAATGCGCTAAGAGCAGGCTATCATCTATCGCTACGCGAAAGGTGATGTGGCCGATGCAATGGGAAAAGATCAATTTCCGCGCGGCTTGCGGAGCACTGCTCGCCAGATAAAACTCAGAATCCACTTCCCCGTCAGCATCGCCTCGCCGAGGGCCATTCGGAAGAGGTGGCTCGGCGCATCGACGTAAAAAGTTCCTCTCGAGGCCATGATGGGCAGACTTGCCGCGAGAATTACAAGCGCAGCGCTGCCTCGGTAAGACGACCTTCCCGCAGATGAGAAGGTCGGGCCGCGACCCTCTTGGTCTTGGCTGTTCGGCAAAGCCCCTGCGGGATTCCGTTCGTCCATGGCAGACTGTAGGAGACTGCCGTCCGCAAGACACAACCGCGCAAAGTGGGTAGCTCCGACGAGCAGCAGACCCCACCTTTCAACTTCGGCATCGGAAGCCTGACGGGGCTCGGCATTCGAACGGGGGCACATTTAGCGGCGCGGCCCACGTCAATTGGGCCCAGGGTTTCAATCCAAGGGTCAGGCGCACGACTGTTAACGTGAACTGCCCGCTTCCTTCTGGCCGCGGGCTTTTTTTTGTCTCAGATCAATGCGCGGGTGATGCAACTGCCTATATTTTCGGGCGCACCCCACAGCGGAGGAAGGAGCCATGCCATTCTCGTCGCTGAACGACCCCGTCGACCTTGCTCGGGCGCAGGCAGTTTTGAAGGCCGTATGGGACGAAGTCAGGTCGAGCACTCCTGATGCGTTTGAGCAGCGGCAACGGACGCGGTTAGCCTATATCGTGGCTGCGCTTGTGGCCGTCGCGGAAGACGAGGAAGACTTGAGGCGAAAAGTCCTCGTTCTGTACAGGCAATCGGCCGTATGAACCCGGAAGAGAAGTGGAACTATGCACCAGGCGAGCCGGCAATGTCCGATCGGCGCGTAGGACAGGGAAATCAGTAGCGGCCGTTCGCCTGCGCACGACGACGGACATCGGCTCGGAGCTCCAAAGGGACCGGGCCTCTTGCTTCCGCCGCTAGCAAAGATGCATCGCCGGTCATGGCCAGATTTTGCTTTTTTTAAGTTAGGAACTGAGATGAGGCGCCCACGTTGATGGCCCGTCGCACCAAGGTGCGTAAATCGGAGGAACCATCATTGAAACACACGATTCTTGGAATGGTCGCGGCCTCTGCGCTTATCGCCAGCTCGGCCGCCTTTGCCCAGACCAGCACTCAGATCACGATCGGTCAACCCGAGCAGACCCGGATCAAAGAGTACGTGGTCAAGGAGAATGTGAAGCCCGTCATGGTCAAGGAGAAGGTCACGGTCGGCGCGACCCTTCCGGCCGATGTCGAGCTTCGTGCGGCCCCTACCGATTGGGGACCGGACGTCAGCAAATATCGCTACGTTTACACCGACAACCATGTCGTGCTGGTCGAGCCGTCGAGCCGGCGCATCGTTCATATCGTCGAGTGATCGAGATCTTCCGGAGCCGGGTTTCAAACCCGGCTTCAGTCTATCCCCGCCATCGCTGGGACCGCATTTTGCCTGCACCTCAGCAGCGGCGGGGTGTTGTCGGGTTTCCAGGTATAATGATTTCCGGAATTCAAATCAGTCTTTCGGAATAACTTCATAGGAGGCACTAATGAACGGCGTGATTTATATTGTCGGTCTTATTGTTGTAGTACTCGTTGTCCTGTCGTTCCTCGGTCTTCGATAGGAATCGCCATGTCCATATCTGGAACTGACGTTGTCGTTGCCCCTGTGAGCGTCAACAAGGAGAACCGCTCCTATGTGCAGTGGGGGCCGATCCTCGGTGGCGCGGTCATCGCCACCGCCATCTCGACCATCATGACGGTCTTCGGCTCGGCGATCGGGCTGTCGATGGTCTCCGCCGATTTCGAGAGGAGTTCCAGCGCCACCGCACTGGCGATTGCGGGCGGCTTGTGGGCGCTTTTGGTCATGGCCTCAGCCACGATGGCCGGCGGGTATCTCGCAGGCCGCATGCGCCACCCCAGCTTCGATGCCAATGGCGAGGAGTGTAAGGTGCGCGATGCCACCCATGGCCTGCTCGTCTGGGCAACCGGCGCGCTTCTGATCTCCGTGGTCGCAACCTCCTCGCTCTTCGGCGCAGCGAAGACGGCGGCCAGGGGCGTCGGCAACGCCAGCTCAGGCGTGGCATCGCTGGTTTCGCAGAATGTCGACCCGCTCGCCATGGCGCTCGACAACGTCATGCGTTCGAACGGCCAGCAGCCGCCGACGGCGCAGGAACGCGACGAAGCCAGCCGAATACTCGTCAACGCACTCGCGAACGGCAAGATCGAGCAGGGCGACCGGGGTTATCTCGTATCGCGACTGGCTGCGCGCGCCGGCATCGGCGAGCAGGATGCGCAGAAGCGCATCGACGATACCTATGCGAGGCTCTCGCAGGCCAAGGAAACCGCCAAGCAGGCAGCGGAGCGTGCGCGCAGGATTGCTGTTTTGACCGCGTTCCTCACAGCGGCTGCGCTGCTGCTGGGGGCGGCGGCCGCTTCCTGGGCCGCGACGCTCGGGGGCGAGCATCGCGACGACAGCCTTCGGATCGACCCCGCTGTCTGACTGACGCGCAGGAGCGCTCGCCTCTCAAACATACCGCTCCCGTCTGCTTGCACGGGAGCGGCCAAAACACGCGTTCTTATAGCCGGTGGTTGGCGCGCCAAAATTCGACATGAAGAACAAGCTGAATCAGTAAGCGCTCCTCTGTGTGCCTTCCAAGGCGCCAGTTAGCTCTTGGATAGGCTCCAACCCGGCGTCATAGTCAGCCCGCGATTTGATCCTTGCTTCCATGGGCAGTAATCCCGGCGGACGCTATTTAGTTTCGACTTGCTTCCACGCTTTCCGCTACTCTTCAAGACGCTCCTCCGACCATTGCGCTCGATCCCGTGGCCATAGATCTCTGATCCGCTCTTTGGCGGCCGGCGCTTCGCGGCTGAGCTTGACGGAAGCACTCAACCGCTTGGCCAATAATTCAGCCGCTTTGAGCGTTTCGAACAGATCGGGCGACTGTCCGTAAGTGGCGCCCGGCACATCCCGCGCAAGAACAGCTCTTGGCGCGACTTGTTCCTTTCGGTGCTGATTTGAACGATTTCGTAGATCCGCGGGGGACCCTCGCTGGCTCTCCTTAGCTGGTGGCGCCCTTTTTGTTTCGAGACTGTCTCCGCCCGCTGGCTTTTTGCCGCGGGCTTTCTCGTTTGGATCAAATCTTGCAACCGGGGCCGGGATTGCCTCAGGTTCGGTCGCGGCGGAGGAAGCAGCCATACCCTTCTCATCGATGAACGACCCCGTTGATCTGGCTCGGGCGCAGGCGGCTTTGGAGACGGCGTGGAACGAAATCAGGCCTACAGTTGCCGCTGAGGATGCTGCGAAGGAGCGGGCGAAGCTCGCCTATATCGTGGCGGGCCTGGTTGCCGTTGTGGAAGACAGGAAGAATCTGCGGAAACGCGTCGTTGAGCGATACCAACAAACATCACTCGCTTAGAGATCGGTTTGGCGCTCTCCAGAAGGCGCTTGGCGGGCGAGGCGGCAAGCGCTCGGCAGCGAGCGCGATGCTCTATGCCTTCGACCTGCTTTATCTCAACGGCCACGACCTCCGTTCACTCAGCCTCGATGAGCGCCGGGCGATGTGGGAGGATGGTCTCGTCTCCCAGCCGCACGGCTCGATCCGGCTCAGCCAGGAGATCAACACGGAGGGCGCTCCGTTTCTCAAGCTCGCCTGCGAGCTGGGCCTTGAGGCATCATGGCCAAACGCCGATCGGCCCCTTATCGATCAGGACGGGGCGGCGAATGGCTCAAGATCAAGTGCGTCCAGTCTCCATCATCGGATACGAACCCTCGACCGCGGCACTCGGCGGGATTGGCCGGCTGCTGCTGGCCGCTCGCAAAGCCGGCAAGCTGGTCTATGTCGGCAGCGTCGGCACCGGCTTCAGCCACACCAGCGCGACGGCAGTGCGCAAGCAGATGGACGAACTCGTTATCCTGAAGCCGGCGATCAGCCGAAGTGGGCGTCGCCAGGCCTATCGCTGGTTAAAGCCGGCGCTGGTGGCGGAAGTCGAGTTCCGTGCGTGGACCGACGACCTCAAGCTTCGACACGCGTCGTTCAAGGGCCTGCGCGAGGATGCCGATGTCGCTGAGGTCTTCGAGCTGACCTAAATCCTGATGCGGCCTGCCCACGTCCTCAGCCTGGCTCGGCCTATTTTTGCGGAGGTACCGGTCCTTCAGCCAGCGTGTCTTCGCCAAAACCGCACGATGGCGCGTCGTCGATTTCGCATCTGCCGATCACGAGCAGGGCGCCGTCAGGGCCGCGCACGGAGTAATGCTGCTCACCATTACAGTTCGGCAAAAGCTGGATCATCTCGAAAGGGCCAGGCGGAGCGCACCGGCAAAGTTGCGCTGGAGATCGACAAAATCCCCCAGTTGATACTCCGCCCCGATCACGATTTTTCGCGCTGTGGCCTCAGACTTAGTCGGACGCACTTCGGCCCGGCGCCGGTTCAGGGAGGGCCATCGCCACGCATCGTGGCGAGCGAATCCTCGTAGACCTTCACGGCGTCGGCGATTGCCGCCATCTCGTTCCCTTGCCGCCGTTGGTGAAGCCCATGAGTTCCTGCGCGCGATCGAGGGCGGCGCGCAGTTCCTCTTCGTTGCGGATCATCAATCGGCTCATGGGTGCTTAAGGGGCTCAGTAGCGCTTCGTTCCCAGCCCCTGCACCCGGTATAACCGTCGCGCCGATGGTGACGCCTTATCTACATTTTGTAGACGGCGACGTTTGCCCGGCCTAACCTCGATTTGCCGAGACTCGGCAGGAACGCCACCGCTGCACAGCCTCCCAGCCAAGCCTCAGCGGTGGCGTTTTGCTGTGTGCCTCCCGCCGCATGGGAGCCACCGCCAAGCGCCTTTAGAACATGATCGGCATCATTGAGCCGACCGCGCAATTGCAGCGCAATCCGCGCGCTGCATTGGTGTTAGAGCGCGTTGCGTCCGCTGCTTGTTGCTTTGCGCCAAAAGGTTGCTTGCCCCTGCTCCGGGGGGATTTATCGACGCGCGCTGCCTCGCCCCATAGCCTGTGCTGTGCTCAGGTTATGATTGCGAAGCGGGCCGGGGGCGGTTGGCAACCTTGTTATTCCTTGTCAGACGCGATGCAGTCTTCTCTCGCACCGCTCCGCCCCGCTGCCTGCTCCGCACACTCCCTTACCCATGGAGTGCTCCGTTGCCCCGACCGCTCCCTTCACACGAGAGGGGTCACAGGACCGATCCCGGCTCTTTCGGCCAGTCCTTATGCGCCTGCGCCACGATCTCATCCGCGATACTCCGCGCATGGCGAAGCGCCTGTGCGGCTATGACCTCGATGACAAGGGGCCAATCCTCCTGGCGAGCGCCCGAGGCCACGACTTGCCCGATCAAAACCTCAAGCGTCATCGCGATTTCAAGCGTGGTTTTGCCCAGGTGCGGCAGCGCCGCTTGGGCGCGTTCTAGGGCGCGCTCGTGTTCGATTTCTTCCGGGGTCATTGGGCCGCCTCCTCTACCGGAGTGATTAGCCAGAGCATCTCGTTTACACCGAGAGTGTCAGATCCGGGATTCGCGCAACGGATGTTATGGAACATGCCGAGGGCGCAGACTTGGCTTTTGTGCCGCACTCATTCAATGGTTGCGTGATTCATCATTGAATGATCGGAGCCGCAATGCCGAGTTTCGACCAGATCCCCGAAATGATCGACAGCCGCGCCGTGCGCAATCTGGTCGAGGCCCAGGCGGTTCGGGGGGCGACCGTGATCGGCCGACCGGGCGGCTGGGCCGTGCTGGTGCGCTATGGTGCGCTTGAGCGGGCGGTCGCCTCGACGCGCCGGCAGTTGCGGATCTGGCGCCACCTCAACAGCGCCGCCGCCTTCGTCCAGCAGGAACTCGGCCTTGCCCGCTTCGATGTCGATGCCAGCGGCCACGACCCGGCGGGTGGCTACCGTCGACCCGATCAGGCCGAGCGCCTGAAGCACCAGCGCGAGGTGGCCGAGCGTGCGCTCTGGTTTTGGGCTTCCTCCGGGTGACTTACCCAGCCTGTGGCACCGCTGATCAATATGTCGGAAGTGGTTGATTTATATGGCGCTCCCTAGGGGAAGGGGCGTTTCGACGCGAAACTACCGAAAAATACGGTCCTGAGAGCGGGTCGTCACGGGGGTATGCATGCCAAAATGTATGACAAAAGTCATGCGGTCTTTTGGTGCTGACGCCGCTGCTCGCGAAGACGCCAGAAAAATTTCTGGACGCCCGATCCCGGACCTAAGTATCGGTAATCCCGCCTCCAGAAATCCTACTCGGTAGAAAATGCCTGACCGCGACCAACCCGCCCCGCAGCAACACCTAAATCCACTGCTTAATCGTATCCGGCCCGATCTGATGCATATCGATCTCTGAATCGCTGAGCCGGCGCTGCAGCTTCAGCACCGGCTGAGGCAAGAGGATGCTGCTAACAGCAAGCGCAGTCATCGCCTCTTCCTCTGATGCGGCGGCGACGAAGAACTCTTGGCGATCAGTCGACGTCGAGGACGTGACTTCAATCTGGTAGGCTTTGATGAGGCTCATTGCGGTTCCGGTCCTGATTGACCGGTCGCCTTAGCACACACCAAGCAGCCGTCCACTCCAGACGGAGAGCCGCGGCGGGCACATCTAGCGCCCGCCGCGCACAAATCACGCTGAGACCTTAGCCCGGTTACGCTTCGCAGCGGCTGGCGCCGCAATAGTCTTCCGACGCTGCTGACCCAGGCCCATGGATTTAGCCAGCTTCGAGCGAGCTTCTGCATAAGCAGGAGCGACCATCGGGTAGTCGTTTGGAAGGCCCCATTTCGCGCGATAAGCCTCCGGCGACATGTCGTAGGCGGTCCGGAGATGCCGCTTCAGCGATTTGAACTTCTTCCCGTCCTCGAGGCAGATCAGCCAATCGGCCGTGATCGACTTCTTGATCGAAACGGCCGGGACAGCCTTTTCTTCGGGACCCGGCGCGGTAGCTTGGCCAAGTCCTGTGAGCGCTGCATGCGTGCTGGCGATAAGCGCGGGCAGCTCAGATGTCGGCACGCTGTTGTGCGACACAAATGCCGAAACGATACCGGCAACCAACTCGACCACTTCCAGATTATTTTCTGACATTTCTTTTTCTCTCTTTGCGAATGAGAACGATGGCAAATCACTTCAGTGATTCTGAGGATTACGACAAGGTATTTTTATGGCAGTAGACATCGAAAAAATTAGCGTCATTTTAGAAATTTCAGGCATAATTTCGAAAATCAGTTAAAGAAGCAAAGCGCGACTTCTTATCGCATTTTCGAGCAGCTTGAAGACCGCGCCAGCCAAATGGAAAAAGGCATAGGCGCTTCCTTCAATGCGCTCGGCAAGCGCGTGGCCGGGTTGTTCGCGGGCCTCGCTGTTGGCTTTGCGCTGAACGATATCCGCAAGGTCGCGGATGACTACACCAAGACCATCAACACGCTGAAGGTTTCAGGGATCAACGACACGGCCAGTGTCTTCGATTAGCTATTCGCGAGCGCACAGCGCAACGCCTCGCCGCTAGATGCCTTGGCCACCCTGTACGGTCGCGTTTCGGCGGCCCAGACCACGCTAAAGGCCAGCAGAACCGACGTCATGCAGGTCACAGACATCGTGGCCCAGTCGCCCCGTGTCGGGGGTACTCCAGCTTCCGACGCGCAGGGCGACTTCTGAAGCTTAGTCTAGGTCGAGACCGGCCAGGAGTCCAACGGCGATATCACTGTCATGATTAGCGTGCAGGCCAAGATTGCGGACGACATGCTGCGAGGCCGTGGGCCGACTAGCGCGGCCCAGCAAGCGATCCAGACGAATAAGCGGTTCGCTAGCGCGAACCCTCCGACGACTGCGGATGTACCAGCGGGCCGGGTTAGTAGCCGCGACTTCAGGCTTTGGGCGCCCGCCCGCGGCAAGCGCGAACGTAATCGCGTTGAATAGCCCGCCGTTCGTCGCGAGACATTTGGCTGTTTCGTCCTTGCTTGTGCACGCGGCGGGCTTCATCCTTGCACTCCTCGCGTGATTTCTCGCTGCCACGCTGCTGCTGCGCGTGCGAAAACGTTGGGGTAAGAAAGATGAGTGTTGTCAGAACCAGCAAGGCGCGCATGCGTCGTCCTCCTAAATGGAAGATGACGCAGCGGAAGAAGCGGCGCAAGGGGCGCATGAATGCCGCCTGACGAAAACCGGCCCGTGATACCGGATGTACGTACACGGGCCGGTTCTTATTTGCCGTCAAAGGGTGCCTTCACTAGCCGCAAGGGGTTGGTTGATCTTGGCCGAGGGCTAATACGTTTGCAGATGCACCGATACGGAATGTTGCGCATCCTCGTCTTTCAGATCGACGATGTTGTGCCGGATAGCAGTAATGATGCCTCCAGCCTCGATCTTGCGTCAAAACTGCTTGTCGGTTGTGATGTTAACGTGATCCCCTACCTTGAATAGCTTGGGATCACCCCCAAGCATGAAATGCATCAGCCGGTTGCTCGCGTTATCCACGAAATAGATATTCATTTGACCTCCGCTTGCCGCGAGGTCACTCGACACCGGCGGCGCGGTCAAGGGGATACGCGCCGATCAGAGCAACTCAGTATCGCTCTGATCTTCGACGCCGTCGGCTGCTGGTGTCGGACCAAGCTTCCCGGATTTGCCAAACGTGTGACCCGTCACAGGCGGGGCATCTGAGCAACGTCCTGCGGGCGATCGACGTTAGCAAAACGCGCTCTCGTGTCCGCCGGTGGGGACCGGCAGACCGGTCCTAGGGCAGCGGATCGCGAGTTCGTGCTTAAGAATGCTGTCCGCCGGCGCGGCTATTGGCTCGACAAAGCCATCGGCAAAATAAAGCCGGCCAAAAGCAGCGCCACCAGAGCGGTGCGCGTCCACACGCTGAAAACACGATCGCCGATTAGCATTGGCACGACTCCCTGCTACCCGCGAAGCGAACCTAACCTTACGTCATCGCCAGGCGCAAACAGCGGATGAGACCTGTTCACATCTTAGAGATGGGCGACCGCGGATGTACGGGCGCGATCCGAGCTACTTAAACTTGCTGCCGGGTCGGTTCTTGAGCCTCTTCGCAACGTCCTTGATGTTAGCGACTACCAGACCTGCGGGCATTTTAGGAGCGGTAGCCTTAGCGACAGTTCCCTTTGCCCGTGGGCGCTTCCCCTTCGGCGTTGCAGCCACATGGGGTGTCTCTTCCTCACTCATCGCAGCCCCCCGATTTTCCGCAGCGTCACCCACCGCCCCGGGTGAGGTCAAGAGGCGGGCTACCAGCCACACTCGTCCCTACCCCCTTCAACGCTGCGTCAATGCCGTCAAGCAAGAAGTAGGCTTCACTTGAAGATGCGCGTTTCCCCGCGTACGTAGAAGTCTTTCTGCCCAATAAGAGAGCTTGCCAACGGGACGGCGGTTTTACCCCTAAACGGTCCATAGGCTTTTCTGTTTTCAGATGCGCTCCATACTGCGTTATGTGGATTAGCGTCCCCACCCGATGACCTGAGACCCTGATTCCCCTCCAGATTTGAGTAGAGTCCGTCGCTCATGGAGACGGGCGATGCGCCCCCTCACGGTTCACGGAAGAGCAGATCATCGGGATGCTGAAGGAGCAGGAGGCCGGAGCGAAGACGGTGTCCGCCTGCTTAGATCAAATCCATAATAATTTCAACATAATTCCTCGATTGTCCGGTTTTTCTCTAATATATCGACGATTATTACTTCATAATTCAGCAAGATAGTTTGGAAAATCTGTGTCAGCTCACAGCCGGATCGCTCGTAGTAAGGGGCGAGCCGGTATTTAGTTGTGAGCCTCTTGCGGGCTTCCGCGCCCGCGGGAGCCCGGTGAGTCAGCTTCAGAAGCGCGGGCGCGCCGAATTGAAGTCCGGCTGGTATTTGCGCATTTCCTTGGTGTCGTCGCGCACGCGGATGCCGCAAGCGAGATATTGCTGGTTCAGGCGCCTCAGCGCCGCGCGGTCCAGCCGCACGCCGAGCCCTGGTCCATCTGGCGGCGCAACCGAGCCGCTCTCGATCCGGAGCTTGCCGCCCTCAATCACCTCCTCGACCTGCCACGGATAGTGTGTGTCGCAAGCATAGGCGAGGTTCGGGATCGTCGCTCCGACATGGGTCATCGCCGCTAGGCTGATGCCCATATGGGAATTCGAGTGCATCGAGATCCCGAAGCCGAAGACACGGGCGAGATGGGCGAGATGCTGGGTGGCGCGCAGGCCGCCCCAATAATGGTGGTCGGACAGAACGACCTGAACGGCATTCAGGCGAACCGTTTCCGGAATATGCCCGAAGGCGATCGTGACCATGTTGGTGGCTAGAGGCATCGGCGCGAATGTCGCGATCTGCCCCATTTCGGCGAGCGTCCGGGCGGGGTCCTCGAGATATTCGAGCAGCCCCTCCAGTTGCGGCATGACGCGCCGAGTCGTCTCGACCGACCAGCCGCCATTGGGATCTATCCGCAACGGATGATCCGGGAACGCCTTGCGCAGGTGCCGGAGCGTCTCGATCTCGAAATCCGGCTCGAACACGCCACCCTTGAGCTTGATCGAACCGAAGCCGAACTCCGTCACCATCCGGCGCGCTTGCTCGACCATCTGCTCGTGGTTGAGCGCCTCGCCCCAATCATCGGCCGTATAGCCGGGATCGTCCTTATGCCCAGCGAACTTGTAGAAGAGGTAGGCGCTGTAGGGCACCCGGTCACGCAGCTTGCCGCCCAGGATTTCGTAGAGCGGGCGACCTGTCAGCTGGCCCTGTAGATCGAGTAAGGGGACTTCGAAGGCCGCGAGCGCCGAGGCACGGGCTTTGTCGCCGGCAGGCGCGAAGCTCTGGCCGGGATCGGGATCGCCGCCGACCGCCGCATAGACGACCCGCGTCAGCCCGTTCAGGTCGAATGGATCGAGCCCGATCAAGCCAGGCGTCACCTTGCCGAGATTGGCCAGGGTTTCGAGATCGCCATAGCTTTCGCCGAGCCCGACATGGCCATCGCCCGCTTCCACTTCGATGATGCTGCGCAGGGCCCAGGGCTCGTGCACGCCGGAAACATTCAGAAGCGGCGGATCGCGGAAGGCGATCGGGGTGACCCGGACATCGGTGATGCGCATCGGCGGCCTCGTGACGGTCAGGAGGGGAAAAGTCGGTCGCACAGGGGGCCGCACCTCAGGCAGGTGGCGGAACCGGTGCGCCGGCATATTCGATGGAGCAGAAACCGCCGCCCTGGAAAAAGAGCGCCGGCGGCTCATGCGTCAGCTGGGCCTCTCCCGCCATCGCTTCCTCGGTATAGTCCTCGGCATGGTCCTGGGGGCGGTAGCCCAGGCCGTGAGCGACGGCATTGTCGTACCAGCCGCCGGCATTGTCCGAAACGCCATAGACGATGGTGTTGTGGATGTCGGGATGCTCCAGCCCGATCAGGCAGAGCTGGGCGAGATCGCGCCCGCTGACCCAGATTTTGAGCGTGCGGGCATTGCCGGGGATGTCGGCGGCATTGCCGATCCGCACATGCATGCTGCGAATGCCATATTTGTCGGCATAGAGGGCGCCCACTGACTCGCCCCAGCATTTGCTCAGCCCATAACGACCGTCGGGGCGTGGCAGGACCGTCTCGTCGATGCGCTGCGTGCGGGGATAGAAGCCGACGGCGTGGTTGCTGGAGCCGAAGACGACGCGGCGCACGCCCTGACGCCGTGCAGCCTCATAGACATTCCAGGTGCCGACGACATTGGTCTGCAAGATGTCCTCGAACGGCGCTTCGCGCACGACACCCGCCATGTGGATCACCCCGGCCATACCCTCCATGGCCCGTTCGACGGCGGCGATGTCGCCAATATCGGCAAGCACGGCGTCTTCGTTCGCAGCCAGCTCAGCCGGCGCCACGGCATCGAGAATGCGGATGCGCTCGAAGCGGGCGCCCAGTTCCCGGCGCAGTTTCCGCCCGATATTGCCGGCCCCGCCCGTGATCAGCAGGTTGCGAAGGGCGGTCGGCGGTTGTTCTTCCATGCGTCGTCTCCCGGCTTTTATCGTTGAGCGAGATGATAGACTTGAGCGTGATGAGAGACCTGAGCTTGGCGATAGACTTGGCGGCTCCCCGGCTCAGCGCAGCAAGGCCGCGCGAAGGCGGCCGTCGAGGGCGAAGACATTGCCGGAGGTCGGAGACTCGGCAATCTGCTGCGGAGTCAAACCGATGCGGCCACTGGTGACATAGAGCAGGTCGCCATCGCGGCCGCCGAATGTCAGCCCTGTCGGGCGCGGCACGGGCAAGGACAGAAGCCGCGTGTCGGAGCCGTCGCGCCGCAGCCGCGCCAGACTCCAGCCATCCCACAACGCGACCCACAGATGATCCGGCTTTTCCAGAGCCAGCGCCATGGGGCGCCCGTGCAGGGCATCGACGCGCGCGACCAGCTCCGGGCTCCCGGGCTCGTTGCCCGGTCCGATGCGGAAACGGACGATGTCACCGGCATCCCGGAGGGCGGCGTAGAGATGACGCCCGGAGGAATCGATCAGGATGTCGGTGGGAGCAGACGGCAGTTCGGCCTCCAGCACGGCCTCACCGTCGATGAGACGGTACAGCCCCGGACGGATCTGGGGAGCCGATGTTTCCCCGACGCCGAGCCAGATCTGCCCATCGCGCCCGTGGCAGGCGCAGGTGATGCCGGCGAGCACCTCCGGCGACAGCTCGGGGCTCAACGGCGTCAAGCGCGCATCCCGGTCGACGGTCATGGCGCCCTTTTCCGTCGCGACGAACCAGCGCCCCTCGCCCATCGACGTCAGGGCCATCGCCGGCGAGGTAAACCGGGCCATCACCTCCGACCGGGGCGGAGCCGTGGGCTCCTCGTCGCGCGAACGCATGATGGCGGGCGCGAGCGCGTCCAGCCAGAGCAAGGAGCTGGTCTCGGCATCCCAACTCGGCGACTTCCCAAGGAACGAGCGGGCGCTGGAGGCGAGCGGCATCTCCCCGCCATCGGGCCGGCCACGCGGACGCGTGCCGCCGCGCCGCCCCACGGCCTCGCCAAGCCGCCGGGCTGCGGTTGCAACCTCGGGTCCGAGCTGATGAGCGCGCTCCAGCGTCATCCTGTAACAGGGCCCCGATACCGTGAAGGCTCCGATCGGGACGTCGCCATCGCCGGGCACGGCTGCGCTGACGCAGCGCACCCCCTCCATGAACTCCTCGTCGTCGATGGCATAGCCTCGCAACCGGAAGACATTGAGCTGCGAGCGTAGCTGGGTCGGGTCGGTGATCGTGCGGTCCGTGACGCGCTCGAAGCTCATGCGGCCGATCAGGGCCTCGCGCTGGGCCGGCGCCAATGCTGCCAGATGAGCCTTGCCCATTCCCGAGCAGTAGAATGGCCGCAGGCTGCCCAGAGGCGCGCCCGTGCTGACTGCATACAGGCTCACGATCTTCTGCAGGATGATCATGCTGGCGCCACCGGGCGCGGCGAAATAGACGGTTTCCCCGCTAAGTTCGTGCAGCCAGCGGATCTCCGTCATGGCGAGCATCGGCAGATCCGGGATCGGCCAAACGGCCTGGGCGTATTCTAGAAACTTGAAGCCGGGGAAATAGCCCTGCCCGGCAGCATCGACGCGAACCAGGCCGCGCTGCTGCAAGGTATTGATGATGCGGTAGGCCGTGCTGCGCGGCAGGCCCAATTCATCGGCCAGGCTTTGTGCCCGGTGCTCGCCGGGCGAGGCGGCGATCAGGTCGATCAGGTTCAGCGCCTTGCCGACCAGTCGCGTGCCGCGAACCTCGTCGCGCGGCCCCTCATCGTCGGGCCCGGCATCCTTCTCGAGGCTGGCGACACGATTGCGCATGAAAGGAAGCCGGGCCTGTCCAAGCGAGATGAAGCGGCGAAGGCCGCAACTTACGCAGGCGCCCGGCAGCTCGCAACGATGAATTACTACGATGTAAGAAATATTGATGCTGCAACTGCGAGATAAGGCATGGTTTCATACATAGTAAGAACGGCCGTTGACAGAGCCCGACACCGCTCCTAGCCTTTCACTCAAGATCGGGGACATCCCGGCTCATGGGACGAAACGTGACTATGGCGGACGCGACGACGGCACAGCTTCGTTCTGCGCAGGCCTCGCCGTCTGTCCATGTTCTCTCGGCCGGGCCGATGAGAGCGACAGTGAGGCCTCGGGATGGGGGCCGGATCGCCTCGTTCTGGCGCAGGGAGCCCAGCGGCCATCGCACCGACCTGCTAGTGCCGATGCCCGAAGCCGCGTTCGACCCTGCCATCTGGCCAAAGGCCGGCAGCTATCCGCTCGTCCCCTATTCCAACCGCATCCGTGATGCCACGTTCCGCTTCGGCGAAACCCGGGTCGAACTGGCGCCGCACCCGGCCGCGGCTCCGCACGCGCTGCACGGCTTCTGCCAGATGCGACCCTGGACCGTGAGCCGGCAGGCCGCAGCTCAGATCGAGATGCGCTACCGCCACGATCCGCAAAGTGATCCCAATGGCTGGCCCTGGGCGTTCGAGGTGGTGCAATTGATCACGCTTGGTCCTTCAGGCCTGACGCATGAGATCGGCGTTGAAAGCCGCGCGGACTCGGCCATGCCAATGGGACTGGGTGTTCATCCCTATTTCGCGGTCTCGAAGGGCGACAGAATCCGGTTCACCGCGGACGCCTTGTGGCAGGCCGATGCCGACGGGTGCGGGAAGCAGCTTCACCGGCTTGCGGGCAGCGCCCGCCAATACGACTCGGGTCATGGCGACAGGGACGTCACGACCTACTACGCCGGCTGGGATGGCAATGCCTGGATTCAACGGCATGACGGCACTGAGATTGTGATCCAGGCCAGCGCCCCTCTTGACCATCTCGTATTACATGTCCCGGCTGGCGGGCGTTATCTGTGCCTTGAGCCCGTGAGCCATGTCGCGGACGCCTTTAATCTCGCGGCAGCCGGACAGCCGGAGACCGGGATGCGCGTGCTGAACCCCGGCGAAGTCCTTCGGGCCACGGTGCGGATCGGAGTGGCTTGATGTGAACAAGACGGGCGGTCGCACCAGCCGCCGCCCGACAGCTTTCGACCCTGAACGACAAGGCCAAAGGGCCGGCAACACCTCAGTGAGGGAGGATAGCATGAGCAAGGACACCCAACGAGGAGCGTATCGGCGCCGCGGGCTCGACCGCCGCGACATGCTGAAGGGGCTTGCCGGCGCAACCGCGCTTTCGGCCCTGCCCCATGCGGCTTTCGCGCAGGCCGCCAAGGAAGCGCCGGCTCTCGCCAAACTGGCGGCGGACGGCAAGCTGCCGCCGCTGGCCGAGCGCATCTCGGCCAATCCTCTGGTCATCACGGTCGAGAAGGTCGGCCGCTATGGCGGCTCGCTCAGGCGCGGCCTGCGCGGCTCCTCCGACCATAACGGCATCCTGAGGATGGTCGGCAATCAGGGCCTGGTGCGCTGGAACCTCGCCTTCACCGAAGTCCTGCCCAATGTCGCCGACAAATGGGAGGTGAACCCGGATTCGACCGAATTCACCTTCTACCTGCGCAAGGGCATGAAATGGTCCGACGGCAAGGCGTTCACGGCCGATGATGTCGTCTTTTCCATCGAGGATTGTGCCAAGAACACCGAACTCTACAAATCCGCTCCTTCGGCGATCGTCATCGACAACAAGTCCTGCACGGCAAGCAAGGTGGACGAGACGACAGTCAAGTTCACCTTCGCCAGCCCCTATGCACTGTTCCTGGAGCAGATGGCGACGCCGCTCGGGCAATATCCGACGCTCTTCGCCAAGCATTACTGCAGCCAGTTCCACCCCAAATACAATTCCGGCATCGCGGATCTAGTCAAGGCGGCGAACCTCTCCGACTGGGGCACGCTGTTCCGAAACAAATGCGGCGATATCGAAATTCCCTCGCGCTGGGGCAATGTCGACAAGCCAACACTCGACCCCTGGGTGGTCAAGGAGGCCTATACCGGCGGCGCGACCCGCGTCGTGATGGAGCGCAATCCCTATTTCTGGCAGGTCGATACCGCGGGCAACCAGCTGCCCTATATCGATCGGCTCACCTTCAACATCTCGCAGGACGTGGAGTCGCTGATGCTCGACGCGATTTCCGGACGTCTCGACATTCAGGAGCGTCATCTCGACACGCTGCAGAACAAGCCGACGCTGTCGCAGAACATGCAGAAGGGCGGCTACCGCCTGATCGAGCTGATCAGCTCCTCGTCCCAGCAGGTTCAGATTTACTTGAACATGACCCACAAGGACGCGAAGGTCAGGGAGATGTTCGCCAACAAGGAATTCCGCAAGGCGCTCTCGCTCGGCATGAACCGCAAGGAGATCATCGACCTCGTCTATCTCGGCCAGTCGCAGCCGCACCAGACCGGGCCGCGCCCCGGGCACCCCTGGTATCATGCGGGCCTGTCGGAGCAGTTCACCGATCATGACCCGGCCCAGGCTAATGCCATCCTAGACAAGCTCGGCTATGCCAAGAAGGACGGCAGCGGCATCAGGCTGCGGCCGGACGGACAAAAGGTCTTCTTCGCGATCGACGTGATCCCGACCCTGTATCCCGACGAGGTCGACGCGCTCGAACTGGTGAAGCGCCACTGGGCCGAGATCGGCGTCGACATCAAGGTCAATACGATCGAGCGCGCGCTCTACTACACGCGGGGTGACAACAACGACCATGACGCGGCGGTTTGGCCGGGGCCCGGCGGGCTCGACCCCATGCTCGATCCGCGCGACTACTTCGCCCAGCATACGCAGGGCTCGCGCTACGCCATTCCCTGGGCGCAATGGTATGTTTCGGGCGGCAAGGACGGCCAGGAACCGCCGGAGAGCCAGAAGCAGCGGATGAAGCTGTTCGATCAGGCCCGCGCCACGGCCGATCTGCAGAAGCGCGCCGCTCTGATGAAGCAAGTTTTCGACCTTACGGCCGAGGCATTCGAGACCGTCGGCATCTGCCTTGCGGTCAACGCCTTCGGCATCTGCAAGAACAACCTGCAGAACGTGCCGGCGCGATACCCCAACGCCTGGACCTGGCCCAATCCCGGCCCGGCCCTGCCACAGCAGTTCTTCTTCGCGACATGAGCGACCGGAGCCCGGCTACGCTTCGAGCGTAACCGGGCTCCCTCACCGAAACAGGCTGTGCCATGCTCCGCTTCATCGCAAAGCGCCTCCTCTGGATGGTGCCTTCTCTGGTCGTCGTCAGCTTTCTGGCGTTCGTGCTGATCCAGCTGCCTCCGGGCGACTACGTCACGACCTATATCGCGACGCTCGCAGCCTCGAACGAAGTCGTCGATCAAAACACCGCGGCTGATCTGCGCGCCCGGTTCGGGCTCGATCAGCCCATGATCATCCAGTACTTCAAATGGATCACCAACATCGTCCTCAGGGGCGATTTTGGCCTGAGCTTCGAGTGGCAGCAGCCGGTCGGAGACCTGATCTGGGAACGGATGGCGCTGACGCTGGTGCTGACCTTCTCGACGCTGCTCGCCACCTGGGGCATCGCGCTACCGATCGGCATTTTCTCGGCGGTCAAGAAATACTCGATCGGCGACTACATCATCACCTTCTTCAGCTTCCTAGGCCTCGCTGTTCCCAGCTTCCTGCTCGCACTCGTGCTTATGTATGTCGCGGCCGTCGAATTCGGGCAGGAGGTCGGCGGGCTGTTCTCCGAACAGTACCTGACGGCGCCGTGGAGCATCGGCAAGGTCATCGACCTACTCCACCATCTCTGGATCCCCGTCATCATCCTGGCCGTCTCCGGCACCGCCAGCCTGATCCGCGTCATGCGCGCCAACATGCTGGACGAACTGCACAAGCCTTATGTGACGACGGCGCGCGCCAAGGGCCTCTCGGAATTCCACCTGCTGGTGAAATACCCGGTTCGCCTCGCCCTCAACCCGTTCATCTCGACGATTTCCTGGCTGCTGCCGAACCTGGTCTCCGGTTCGATCATCGTCGCCATCGTGCTGAGCCTGCCGACCGCAGGGCCGCTCCTGCTCCAGTCACTGATGAGCCAGGACATGTATCTGGCCGGCGCCTTTGTGCTGCTGATCTGCGCGCTGACCCTGATCGGCTCGCTCATCAGCGACATTCTACTCGCCCTCGTCGACCCCCGCATCAGGCTGGAATAGGCCATGACCGACAGCGCTCTTTCGTCCATCGACATCAAGCGACTGGCCGTCGCGTCGCAATGGCAACTCGTCTGGTGGGCATTCAAGCGTCACCATCTCGCCATGGCCGGACTGGTCGTCACGGTGTTCCTCTACATCATCGCCATCGCGCCGGGCTTCTTCGCCATCAACGATCCCTCGCAACAGAACGCGCGGGCCGCCTTTCATCCGCCGCAGACGATCCATTTCATCGACCGGGGCGCGGATGGGGGCTGGTCGTTGCGTCCCTTCATCCATCCGAACGTATTCAAGCGCGACCCGCAAACGCTCTCGGCGGTCTATAGCGAGGACAAGACTCGCAGGAGCTATGTCAGGTTCTTCGGCGAAGGTTACGAATACAAACTCTTCGGCCTGTTCAGCACGACAACCCACCTGATCGCCTCGGAGAACAAGACCCAGCCGATCTTCCTGCTCGGGGCCGACCGCCTCGGCCGCTGCGTTTTCAGCCGCATCATGCAGGGTGCCCAGATCTCCCTGTCGGTGGGCCTGGTCGGCGTCCTGCTCTCCCTTACGATCGGCATCCTGCTCGGCGGTATCTCCGGCTATTTCGGCGGTCGGATCGACTTCGCGGTGCAACGCGTCATCGAATTCGTGCTGTCGCTGCCGAGCATCCCGATCTGGCTCGCTCTGTCGGCCGCCTTGCCCCAGGATTGGCCGGCGACACTGAATTACTTCATGATCACGCTGATCCTGTCGCTCACGGGCTGGGCGCAGCTTGCCCGGGTCGTGCGAGGCCGCTTCCTGAGCTTGCGCACCGAGGAGTTCGTCACCGCGGCCCGCCTCGACGGCGCCTCGGAGGGGCGGGTCATCTTTCGCCACATGCTGCCCAGCTTCGCCAGTCACATCATCGCGTCGATCTCCCTGGCGATCCCCGCGATGATTCTGGCCGAAACCTCGCTGAGCTTTCTCGGCCTGGGACTGCAGCCGCCGACCATTTCCTGGGGCGTGCTGCTGCGCGAGGCCCAGAACATCCGCTCCATCGCGACCGCGCCCTGGCTGTTTGCTCCCGGCGTCGCCGTGGTGATCGCCGTGATCGCCCTCAACTTCCTGGGAGACGGACTGCGCGACGCAGCCGATCCGTACAACAAATGAGCGTCATCGATCTCGCCACAGGCCCTGAGACGCGCGCTGCCGCGCTAGCCCCGACAATCCTCGAAGTCACCGGCCTCGTGACGCATTTCCCGATACGCAACGGTGTCGTCCGGGCCGTCGACGGCGTCTCCTTCACCCTCCAGCGCGGCAAGACGCTCTGCATCGTCGGCGAAAGCGGCTCGGGCAAGAGCGTGACAGCGCGCTCGATCCTGCAGATCGTCGATGCGCCCGGGCGCATCGTCTCCGGTGCGATGGTCCTGCATCGCCCCAATGGCAGCTCGGTCGATCTGGCGAAGCTCAACCCGCGGGGGCGCGAGATCCGTGCCGTTCGCGGCCGCGAGATCGCGATGATCTTCCAGGAGCCGATGTCGTCGCTGTCGCCGGTCCATACCGTCGGCGACCAGATCATGGAGGTGCTGCAGCTCCACCTGAACATGGGCAAGAAAGAGGCCCGCGCGCGCTGCGTCGAGCTCCTGACGCAGGTCGAAATCCCCAAACCCGAAGCCGCCGTCGACCGCTATACGTTCGAGTTTTCAGGCGGCATGCGCCAGCGTGTAATGATCGCGATGGCGCTTGCCTGCAAACCCTCCCTGCTCATCGCCGACGAGCCGACGACCGCGTTGGACGTCACCACGCAGGCCGAGATCCTCGATCTGATCAGGAGGCTGCAACGGCAGCACGGCATGGCTGTGATGTTCATTACCCACGATATGGGCGTGGTCGCGGAGATCGCAGATGAGGTGCTGGTGATGCACCACGGCAAGGTGATGGAGAGCGGCCCGGTCGACGCCATATTCCACGCGCCGCAGGACGACTACACCCGGATGCTGATCGGCTCCGTGCTAAAGCTCGAACAGAAGGCCGAGATCAGACTGAGGCGCGCGCCGCTTGCGCAAGAGGTTCCGCCCGTCCTGCAGGTCCGCAATCTGGAAATGCATTTCGGCTCGCCCAAGGCCCCGCTCAAGGCCGTCGACGACGTCTCGCTGGAGGTCAGACCTGGGGAGACGCTCGGCATCGTCGGCGAGTCCGGTTCGGGTAAGACCACGATGGGGCGCTGCCTACTGCGCGTCTACGAGCCCAATGCCGGAGCGATCGACTATCGACGCGCCGACGGCGAGGTCGTCGACCTGCTCAAGGCTGACAAGGAGACGCTGAAGGCCTGCAGGCGCGAGATCCGCATGATCTTCCAGGATCCGGTCGGGTCGCTCAACCCGCGCATGACAGTGGCCCAGATCATCGGCGAGCCCCTACTCGTCAACAAGATCGCCTCCGGCAAAGAGCTCGACGACCGGGTCGCTGAACTGTTGCGCCAGGTCGGCCTGGAGCCCTCCTGGCGGGAGCGCTATCCGCATGCCTTCTCCGGCGGCCAGCGCCAGCGCATCGGCATCGCGCGTGCCATCTCCCTTAACCCACGCGTCATCGTCGCCGATGAGGCGACCTCGGCGCTCGACGTCTCGCTGCGCTCGCAGATGCTCGACCTGATGATGAACCTGCAGGACAAGCTCGGCTTGTCCTACGTATTCATCAGCCACGACATCGGCGTCATCCGCTACATGTGCGACCGCGTGGCTGTGATGTACCGCGGCAAGGTGGTCGAGACCGGTGCGGCCGAGCAAGTCTGCAATGCGCCCACGCACGCCTATACCCAGGCCTTGCTCTCCGCCATTCCGCGACCCGACCCACGGGCCCGCAGCATCCATCGCCGCCACCGCTACGCCGGTTAACGAGCCTACGGATCAGCCCCCATGAAGATCGTCGATATCAAGACATTCCTGATGCATGCGGGCGCCCCCAGCCTGAAGAACTGGGCTGCAGACGGCTCGTTCGGAACCCAGCAATTCTCGAAGAACCTCACCGGAAGCCGCAACTGGCTGTTCGTCAAGGTCGTTACCGACGAGGGCATCACCGGGATCGGCGAATGCTCCGGCTGGCCTCGCGTCATCAGGACGGCGGTCGAGGATTTGAAGTCGCTGCTTGTCGGCGAAGACCCCCTGCATATCGAGCGGCTCTGGCAGAAGATGCAGATCGCGATCATGGGCCACGGCATGACCGGCGTCGTCGGTGCCGGCGCGATGACCGGCATCGACATGGCGCTGTGGGACATCAAGGGCAAGGCGCTGAACACGCCGGTCTGGAATCTGCTCGGCGGCAAGCTGCGCGACAGGATCCGCATCTACGGCCACGCCAACACGCCGGAGACCGCGCTCTCGCTGAAACAGCGCGGCGTCACCGCCATCAAATGCGGCGGCGTCTCCGATCCCGTCAGGAAAGTCGCGGGGCTGCGTGAGGCTGTTGGAGCGGATATGGACATCGCCATCGACCTGCATGGCCCGCCATGGCTGACACCAGCCGATGCGACGCAGCTCTGCCGCGCCCTCGAGCCTTACAGGATGATGTGGGTCGAGGACCCGATCGCACCCGATAATCTCGACGGCTATGCCCGCATCCGCAACCATTCCTCCGTGACGCTGGCAGCGGGCGAACGCATGGCGACGATGTTCGGCGAGCGCGAGTTGATCGAGCGCGATCTGATCGATGTGGTGCAGCCCGACACCGGCCGCGCCGGCGGCATCACCCAGATGAAGAAGATCGCGGCCATGGCGGAGGCGCATCACATCATGCTGGCGCCGCATTCCGGCTCGCTCGGGCCGGTTGCGGAATACGCCGCCCTCCATCTCCTCGCGAGCTGCCCGAACGGGCTCGTTCTCGAACGCATCGAGGACGATTGGGAGGGCCGTGCCAAGACTGTCATCCCGCATCCGGTTTCACGCGCTGGCTATATCGTCGTCCCCGACGCTCCGGGTCTCGGCGTCGAGATCGACGAGGATTTCGTTGCGCAATGGCCAAGCGAGATGAACGTCTCGATCCCCGTCACCGAGGGGGCCGGCTCCTATGCGCAGGGCACCTTCCGCGAACATGTCTATGTGCAAACCCGCTGGAAGCGGGGCGTCTATTTTCCGAAGGACTGAGCCGATGAAGATCGACCGCCTGCGAATCTACATGTCGCGCGACAAGGACCGGCCCCGCGTCGTCGTCGCCATCGACACCGATGATGGCCTGACCGGCTGGGGCGAATGCTACAATCACGGCCCCGACAAGGCGCTGCCGCCGCTGCTCGACTATCTCTTCGAGTTCATTCGCGGACAAGACCCGCGGCGCATCGAGCACCTGATCCTCTATCTGCTCCAGCAGAGTCGCTTCCCGCCCGGAGCGCTCGGGCTGGCGGCGATCTCGGCGATCGATCATTGCCTCTGGGACATCTCGGCCAAGGCCCTGGGCGTACCCGTCTACATGCTGCTCGGCGGCCATGTCCGCGACCGCGTGCGTGTCTATGCCGGCGTCTATACCGCGCCGGACGCGGCCATCGCGCGCGACCAGTTCGATGCGCTGAACGCGCAATGGGGGCTGACGGCGTTCAAGCTCAGCCCCTACCGGATCGACATGCATGCGCATCGCTGGGGCGAGGTCGTGCGCACCAGCGCCGACTATTTCCGCAGCCTGCGCGAGACGGTGCAATCGGACTACGACATCGCCTTCGACGCTCATGCCAAGATCTTCGAGCCCCAGCAGGCCATGCAGCTCGGCAACGCATTGGCGCCTTATGACCCGCTCTTCTTCGAGGAGCCGATCCGGCCCGAGAACATCGAAGCCTGGGGCGAGCTGAATCGCGGTCTCAACTGCACGCTCGCGACGGGCGAGTCGCTCTACAGCCGGTTCGAGTTCCTGCGGCTGCTCTCGGTCAAGGGCTGCGACATCATCCAGCCCGATATCTGCGTCGTCGGCGGCCTGCTCGAAATGCGCAAGATCGCCGCCATCGCCGAGGCGCATTATGTGACCGTCGCGCCCCACAACCCGATGGGCCCTCTTGCCACCGCCGTGAACCTGCATTTCTCGGCGGCGCAGCCCAATTTCCGAATTCTCGAGTACAGGCTCCCGCATGGCCCCAACTACGCCTTCGGCGACGGCAGCGGCGACGCCAATGCTCAACCAGACCGTTCGCAGGGCGCCTGGTACGTCAAGGACCCCTATCTGCCGAAGGATGGCCATCTCGAATTGCGTCCCGATCGCCCAGGCTGGGGCGTCGAGATGGACATGGATGTGCTCGCCAAGGAGGACTACGTCCACTGGGAGCGCAAGGTCCCACGCCGCCCCGATGGCTCGACGGCTTATGCCTGATGGGGATGGAGTCTTCCGACAGCTTGCTCGGCGAATACGCCGTCCCCCGCCGGCATCTATTCGGGCTCGGCGATGTCCATGCCTATACAAGTATGGTCGATGCCGAGCACCGCGCCAGTCGCGGTCGCGGCGCAGGCGCTGGCTGGTTCTGCAACGCCTCGCAGGCCGATGCCCCCTGCCCTACGTTGATCAAGGTCGGATCTGCCTCGGGCCGGGATGCCCGGAGGATCAGAGCATCCCCCGTAATCATCAAACATGTAGATGTTCCGGTGGGTCGAGACTATGGGAAGATTTAGGAGCCGTACATGTCGCATCATCATTCCAGAAGACAGGCCGATCTCGCCGTTTATATTGGCAATGGATTGGGCGGTGATATCAGTGTGCTCCGGCTCTCTGGCAAAAGCGGTACGCTGAGCCCTATCCAGCGCATGCCCTTCCCAGGCGTGACCCAACCCGGTCGCTCGCTGCCACTGGCACTGTCGCCGGGACGAGAGTTCCTCTACGCAGCCATGCGGGGGGCGCCACGCGGCGTCGCAACCTTCCGAATCGACCAGGCCACAGGTGCCCTGTGCGAACTGGGCTTTGCGGCGATGACGGAGAGCGTCGCCTATATTCGCACCGATCTCAGCGGACGCTTCCTGTTCGGCGCCTCCTATGACGGAAATGTCGTCACGGTGAGTCCGATCGCGACCGACGGCGTCGCGCAGCAGGTCGCGCAGCGTGTTCCAACTGCGCCGAACGCCCATGGTATTATGGGCGACTCCGACCGGCATGTTTTGGCGACAAGTCTGGGCGGCGATGTGCTCTACAGCTTCGATTTCGACCAGGCGGCCGGGACGCTGACGCGACCGCGAACGACCGTCCTACCGAAAGGCACAGGGCCGCGCCATTTCATCTTCGATCCTGCCGGCAAGAGGTTGTACCTGCTTGGCGAGCTCGACGCTTCAGTCACGGTCTTCGATTACGATCCGAAACACGGCACGCTTCACACCAAGCAGGTCGTCACCATGTTGCCAGCCGGCTTCGACGGAAAGCCTTGGGGCGCCGATATCCAGATTACGCCGGACGGCCGCTTTCTCTACGCCTCGGAGCGGAACAGCTCGACATTGGCGAGCTTCGCGGTCGAGCCAGATGGCAAATTGCGACCGCTGCAGCACATCCCGACCGAGACCCAGCCGCGCGGCTTCGGCATCGACCCGACCGGGCGCTACCTGGTGGTATTGGGGCAGTCGACAGACCACGCTACGGTTTATGCCATCGATGGCGGGAGCGGCGGGCTCGGTGTGAACGACCGGGCCGAGGTGGGGAAAAGCCCGGATTGGGTGGAGATGGTCGAGCTGGCCTGAGGTCAGCCAGTAGAAGCGGGGGTCCTCGATCACTTCGCGGTCAAGGATACTTCTTCGCGAAGAATACCATTGTCGGAAAACTCTAGAGTCATTTTGCCAAAGGCTTTTGGCGAGGGCCGTTCTGGTTCATGAAACGACTGAGTTTCAGCTTTCGATCGCAGTGGCCGCCCTGAAATCAAATTGCTCTAGATCCGATATTGTAAAACTCATTCTTGGTGACCAACTGAACTGGGTTGGTCGAAAGCCTGAACTCTTGGGAATTGACTCGCTAGTGGTTGATTTGAATGGCGTGGTGGCGCGGGTTCGACCTGAATCTGACAGAGACCTTTCATTTTGGGAATGCGTCGAAGCGCTTGGAGCTGGCTCGCGCGTGGTTCATGCCCTTACACGGAGCGGGATTTTGCCGATCAAGCACGCTGGTAGCTTGGGGCCGAGCAAGCTCGGCATTACCATCCCGATGGCCTCGCTACGGTCGTTCAAGGACCAGTATGTATCACTTTACGACGCCTCAAAATCCCGCAGTAGGCAATGCACGTAATGAGAAGGGACCTGTTGAGGCAGGGCATTCTGCCAACTTTGTCAGCAGATCGAGCAGGAGCGACATTCTACCTGAGATCCGAACTTAGCGTCCTGAATTAGCGTATCCGATCGGTTCATTTGCGAACCCGGCCACCTTCTTAGGTGCTCGCTCGTTCGGCCAATCTCCCCGCGAAGCTGCGAGCTGGAGCCGATAAGATCGCAACCGGTCCGGTCGCTAGGCGGTATCTTCAAGATTGTCGCATGAACGAGAGTTGTGCGGATTGACAATCTTACCGACCGGTAAGTAATATCCATTTTGTCGAGCACGGCGTTAGACCGGGCCGTGAGGAAACGCCGATGAGAAGATCGATCCCGATCAAGGCGCTCCCCCGCACGGGAGCGGACGGAAGCCGCGCGCAGAGCGTGCGCCGCATCGTCTATGAGCGGGCGCTCGACCTCTTCGACAGCAAGGGTTTTCGCGCCACCTCGATGAACGACATCGCGGATGCCTGCGGGGTCAGCAAGCCGGCAATCTACCATTACTACCGCAACAAATCGCATCTGCTCGAGACTCTCTACGAAGACGTCACGGTGGAGTTCTTCAAGACGATGGAGGCTCTAGCGCATTCGCCGGGCGGTGCGGCGGCGCGTCTTGGCCGGCTTGTCGAGACGCAGGTGCTCTACAACATCGAGAACCGTCGCTTCCTGACGATCTTCTGGCGCGAGCGCCATGAATTCGATGCCCCATCGCGCAAGGGCCTTGCCGCCCGCGAGCGCGAGTTCGAAGCCTGGGTCAGGCACGTCATCGAGGAAGGCCAGGCAAGCGGCGAATTCCGTATGCAGGATCCCCAGATCGCGATGCTCGCGATCCTCGGGCTGCTGTCGACGGTGCATCGTTGGGCAGCCCATGCAGGAGCCACTCCTCAGACTATCGCCACCGAACTCGCTCGTTTGGCGCTTGACGGGGTCGCGCTTCGAAGGGGCGCCGACGGCGAGGATCACGACAGGTCGAAAACGGCCGCGCAAGGCGCATCCGCGCTTAAGCGTCCAGACGCGCCGGAGAGCGCATCAACCGAGGAAGACAAGGGTGAGCAACATGATGCTGGAGGGCAAACGGGTCCTCGTCACCGGCGGCGCTAGCGGCATCGGGGCAAGCGTCGCCCAGATCTGCGCGGAAGCCGGTGCCCGGATTGCGGTTCTCGATCTCGACGAGGCGACGGCGTCGGCCGCCGCCCGGCAACTATGCGGCGCCGGCCATCTCGGCTACGCCTGCGACGTCTCGATCGCTGCCTCGGTCGATGCGGGCTTCGCGGCCGTCGAGCAGGCCTTTGGCGGCATCGACGCCGTGGTCAACTGCGCCGGAATCTGGCGCCCTTCGTCGGACGGGCCGATCACCCGCGTCACGGACGAGACCTGGGACAAGATCATAGCGGTCAATCTGACCGGCACCTTCTATGTTTGCCGTGCGGCCGTCGCGGCCATGGAAAGAGGGGGCGGCGGCAGCATCGTTACGGTCGCCTCAGTCGTCGCTGTGACAGGCTGGGAAAAGCTCAACGCCTATTCCGCCTCGAAGGGAGGCGTCCTCTCGTTCTCGCGCGCCCTCGCGATCGAGTGCGGCTCCAAGAACATCCGCGTCAACTGCATCTGCCCGGGCGTGATTGAGACGCCAATGACACAAAAGACGTTGGCCTACTCCAAGCCGACCGTCCTCCCCATCGGACGCCTGGGTCGGCCGGAGGATATCGCCCGTACCGCCGCGTTCCTTTGTTCCGACTGGTCGTCCTTCACAACGGCTTCGACAGTCATGGTCGATGGAGGCTTCAGTGCAGCCTGAAAGCGCGGGACTGCCCTATTTGCTGTCGGATATCGTGGCCGACAATGTGCGCTGGGCGCCAGATGAAGCCGCGCTGATCTTCGGCACGCGCATCCGTAACTGGCGTGAATTCGCTGAAGACATGGCCGCGATCCAGAACGGTCTCGCGGCACTGGGCATTGGGCATGGCAGTCGTGTTGCCGTGCTTGACCGCAACAGCGACGATTATGTGCTGCTCGGCTATGCTCTGGCCGGCATGGGCGCCGTCCTGGTGCCGGTCAATATGTGGCTGCGCGCCAATGAGATCTCCTACATCCTTAACAACTGCCAGCCCCGGCTGGTGGTCACCAGCCCGGAATTCCACGCTCTGACGAAGGAAGCGATCGAGCCGCTCGCGGATAAGCCGACGATCGTGCTGCGCGGCCCGGCGCAGGATGGCGTCGTGGCTTTCGCTGCGATGACCGCGATGGTTCCAAACAAGCCGGTCTCGCGGGCCCGAAGCTGGGACGATCCGCATCTCGTGCTCTACACCTCGGGCACGACCGGGCGGCCGAAAGGCGCAGTCATCTCGCATCGGCGCACAATTCTGGACGCATTGAATGCGCTGCCGGTCTTCGGCATCAAGCGGGGTGAGCGGTTTTTCTGCTACATGCCGCTCTTCCACACCGGCGCCTGGGACTACCTCAAGATCTATTTCATTCAGCGCGGCGCGGCCGTGATCGCCGAGCGCTTCGAGCCCGAGAGCGCGGTCGCGATGATAGAGACACATCGGTGCAACGGCATGTTCGGCGTCCCGCTGGTGTTGCGCCAGATGGTCGAATCCAAAGCCTGGCCGACGAGTGACATGAGCGCGATGAAGCTCATTGCCTATGCCAACTACGACCCTTCGACCTTGATCCTGAAGATCGTCGATGCCTTTCGCGAGCGCGGTGCAGTCGGGATCGGCATCGCGAACGCCTACGGGTTGACCGAAGGCGGGCCGTATATCTGCATCAACCGGCCGGAAGAGGCGCTCGACCAGCCGCTCTCGATCGGCCGGCCGGTTCCCGGCACGCAGGTCGCGCTGCTCGACGACGCCATGAATGAGGTTCCCCAAGGCGAACTCGGCGAGATCTGCATCCGTTCGCCTGCGCTGATGAGCGGCTATCTCAACCGTCCGGAGGCGACGCAGGAGGCCTTTGCCGGCGGCTGGCTGCACACCGGCGATCTCGGTCGCGTCGATGAGAAGGGACTCGTCCACCTCGTCGATCGCAAGAAGGACATGATCCGTTCCGGCGGCGAGAACATCTTCGCCAAGGAGGTTGAACTCACGCTGATCGCTCACCCGAAGGTTCGAGATTGTGCTGTTTTCGGCCTGCCGGACGATGATTATGGCGAGCGTGTCGTCGCCGCTATCGTGCCTGAGCCTGAGAGCGGCGCGAGCGCCGAGGAACTGATTGCCTATGTCCGCGCCACGATCGCGGGCTTCAAGGCGCCGCGGCAGGTCGTCTTCATGGACGAACTGCCCAAGACCCCTGCGGGCAAGATCAAGAAACACGAGATCAAGAAGAAGCTGGCGGAAACTGCGGCCTGAAACGCCACGGCACGACCGGTTCTTGTGTTCACAACGGGAGGATAAAAAATGAAGCAGTTTCTGGCAACGCTATCATTGTGCCTTGCTGCCGGCCTTTCGGCCGCGGCAGCCCAGGAGATCGCCATCGGCGATCTTCACCCCATCACGGGCCCTGCCACCTTCTATGGCCTGCCCGAAAGCCGCGGCATCCAGCTCGCAGCCGAGCAGATCAACGCCGCCGGCGGCGTCAAGATCAGCGACAAGGCCTACAAGCTGAAGGTCGTGACCGAGGACGACCAGGCGAGCCCGACCGTGGGCGTGGCCGCACTGCGTAAGCTGATGGCGGCCGATGTCCGCTTCATCATTGGACCGCTGGCGAGCGGCGTGGCGCCGGCCCTCAAGCCGATCATCGAGCGCAGCGACAAGGTCACGCAGATCATCGACGGCTCGATCGCCGACGAATTGACCAACGGCAAGAATATCTTTCGCAACCAGGCGACCGTGAGCGGCTACAATGTCGCGGTCGTCGACCTTTTCAAGGCGCGCAAATTCGGGTCGGTCGCTATGATGACCGACCGCTTCCATGCCGGCTTCATGGGCTCGCAGGCAAAGCTCTCGGCAGATCTCAAGGGGCTGGGCGCGACAATCCTCGGCGAGGAATATTACAAGCTCAACGATACCGACTTCTCCGCCGCGCTGACCAATCTGAAGGGCAAGAACCCGGCCGTCCTGCTGATCCGGGGCTATCCGGCCGAGGGCGCGCTGATCACCAAGCAGGCGCGACAGCTCGGCTTCAACGGCCAGATCGTTTGGGAAATGGTCTCGCCACCTTCGACCGTCCTGAAGAACATCTCGGCAGCGGAGATGGAGGGTGTGTTCAACTGCATCCCGCCCACCACCGAGGATTACGTCAAGCTGGGCGACGACAAGGCGAAGGCGCTCGACGCCGCCTACCGCGCCAAGTTCGGCGACGCACCAGGTGAACTGACCGCGCTCTCCTTCGACGCCGTGCACATGCTCAAGGCCGCCTTCGAGAAGGCGGGCTCGATCGAGAACGCCGCGGTAAACAAGGCGCTGACCGAGCTCAAGCTGGCAGAGGTGCCGGCGCTGGTGACGAAGTACAGCGCCCAACCGGACGGCAAGCTCTTCGACGACAAGGGTCAAGTCGATTTGCGCGGCGTCGTTAGCATCTGGAAGGGCCAGGCGTGGGAGCCGCTCGCCAAGGTCCCGCAGTGACTTGGCAGCACTGAACCAGAGGTCTTCACCATGCTCGAACTCCTTCCTCAGCAGCTGGTCAACGGTCTCGCCCTTGGCTCGACCTATGCGCTCGTTGCGCTTGGGCTCACGCTGATCTTCGGCGTGCTGCTGATCCCCAACTTCGCGCATGGCGAATTCTACATGCTCGGCGCCTTTGTCACATATGCCCTTGTCGCGGCCGGAATCAACTTCTGGCTCGCGATGCTCATCTCGGTGCTGTGCATCATGATGCTTGGCTGCCTCGTCGATCGGCTCGTGTTCCGGCCGATCGATACGGCGCCACCCCTCTCGCTGATGATCTCGGCACTTGCGGCTTCGATCATCCTGCAGCAGGTCGCGACGCTGATCTGGGGCACGGAGGCACGTACCATTCCCGCCCCGCTGACAGGCGTGATCCGGACCGCGTTCTTTGCAGTCACGCAGCTCCAGCTCCTGGTGATGGGCAGCCTCGCGGCCGCGTTCGCTGCGGTCTGGTTGGTGCTGAACCGCTCCCGGCTCGGGCTCGCGATCCGCGCCACGGCGCAGAATCGCGACGCGGCGATGCTGATGGGCATCTCGATGGTGAAGGTCCGCTTCGCGACCTTCGCCATCGGCGCAGGTCTCGGCGCGATCGCTGGAGCGCTTCTCGGAGCGACCTTTCCGATCTATCCGGCCATGGGGGTCAATCCGGTGCTGAAGGCCTTCGTGGTACTCGTCCTGGGTGGCATCGGCAGCCTCTGGGGCGCCGTCTTCGGCGGGTTGGTGCTGGGTGTCGCCGAGGTTCTGGTCGCTGGCTACATCGCAAGCGAGCTTCAGGACATCGGTGCCTTTGCCATCCTCGTCCTCGTGCTGCTCGTGAGGCCGCAGGGACTGTTCGGCCGCGCCCAGGTGGAGCGCTGATCATGGCCAGCATGCCCCTTTCCAGATCGGCCTTCATCGCATCGGTCATCTTCGCGCTGGCCGGCGGTCTGACGCTGACCCTCAACGACTACTTCGTCTATGTCGTCACCATTGGCGCGATCTTCGCGACTCTGGCGGTTGCCTTCGACGTGCTGCTCGGCTTCACCGGCTATCTCTCGCTCGCCCATGGCGCGCTCTACGGGCTTGGCGCCTATGCCTGCGCGCTCCTGACGGCGCGCTACGGCCTGTCCTTCTGGGCAGCCCTGCCGCTGTGCGGCGCACTGACGGGGGCGGCCGGCGCGCTAATAGCGCTACTCGCCTTCCGTACCCGTGGCCTGTATTTCGCGGTGTTGACGCTCGGCATCGGCTTGATCGGGCACCAACTCTTCCTGGTGCTGCCAGGACTGACCGGTGGCGTCGGCGGCTTTGTCGGCATTCCCGGGCCGGAGCAGCCGGCATGGCTGCCGCTGCGCACGACGACTTATTATGCGCTGCTCGCGCTGGGCCTGCTCTTCGCCACGCTGATGGCTGCCCTCGCCTTCGTGCGCTCGCGGCTGGGTGCCGAGTGCCTCGCCGTGCGCGAGGACCTGACGCTGGCGCAGGCGCTGGGCATCCGCGTCGCCTCCGCGAGGCTCGCAGCCTTTACCTTCAGCGCCGTGTTCGCCGGGCTGGCGGGCGCGCTGTTTGCCGCGATCTCCTCCTTCATCGCGCCCGAGAGCTTCACCGTGCTCGGGACCGGCTTCCAGCTCGTCGCGCTGGTCGTCGTCGGTGGCATGGGCACGCTCTGGGGCCCTATCCTCGGCGCGGCCCTGCTGACGGCGTTGCCTGAGGGATTGCGGGTGGCGGCGACGCTGAGCCTGCTTGCCTATGGCGTGCTTCTGCTCGTGTTCATCATCTTCGCGCCCCAGGGCATCGCCAGCCTGATTTCGCGGGGTGCGCGTCGCCTTGGCGGACGGGAGCGCGCGCCATGAGCCTGCTCCAGATCCGCGACATCGAGGCGCGCTTCGGCGGCGTCGTGGCACTCGCCGGCGTCTCGCTCGATGTGCCCGAAGGCATGATCTTCGGACTGATCGGGCCCAACGGCGCCGGCAAGACCACCCTGATCAACATGGTCTCGGGGCTGATCGCCCCGAGCGCCGGCCACATCGTCTTCGACGGAGCGAAGGGCCCCTGGCCGATCGCGAAGACGGTTCGGCGCGGCATCGTGCGCACCTTCCAGCAGACGCGCGCCTTCCTCGGGCTCACCGTTCGCGAGAACCTGCGCATCGCCTCGGTCCACTCGCCCGATCCGGCCTGCGTCGACGAACTGATCGAGGCCTGCAATCTCGGCGATGTGCTCGACCGCACGGCGCGCGACCTGCCCTACGCGACGCTGCGCCATCTCGGCATCGCGCTCGCCTTGGCGCTCAGGCCGCGCCTCCTCTTGCTCGACGAGCCGGCGGTGGGGCTGACGACGGCCGAGGTCGAAAGGCTGGGGGCGCTGGTTCGCCGCTGGAATGCAACCGGCATCACGGTCCTGCTCGTCGAGCACAATGTGCGCTTCCTGATGGAGGTGTCGCAGCGCGTGGCGGTGCTCGATCGGGGCCGCCTGCTGTTCGAGGGCACGCCCGAGGAATGCCAGGTTGAGCAGAAGGTGATCGACGTCTATCTCGGACGGAGGGCTGCCGATGCTGAGGATTGAAGGGCTGCGTGCCGGCTATGACCGGCTCGAGGTGCTGCACGGACTCGGCTTCGAGGTCCAGGCCGACGACCCGACGGTGGTGATGGGTGCCAACGCTGCCGGCAAGACGACGTTGTGCCGCGTCTTAACCGGCCTGATCCCAGCCTGGGGCGGCACGATCCTGCTCGATGGCGAGGAGATCACGCGGCTGTCCTCGGCCGACCGGGTGAAGAGCGGCATCGCCCTCGTGCCCGAGGGCCGCCAGGTCTTCGGCGACATGACCGTTCGCGAGAACCTGCGGCTGGGCGCCTATGTCCATGGCGAACCGCGCACGAACGACTACGACGCCGTCTTCGCGCTGTTCCCGATCCTGCTCGAACGCGAGGGCCAGCGTGCCGGGCTGCTTTCGGGCGGCGAGCAGCAGATGCTGGCGCTGGCGCGCGCGCTGATGTCGCGGCCGCGCCTTCTGCTTCTCGACGAGCCCAGTCAGGGTCTCGCCCCGAAGGCGGTCGATCAGGTCGCCCAAGCCGTCAATCGCATCGCCGAGACCGGCGTCGCGATCCTGCTCGTCGAGCAGAATCTGGCGCTCGCGCAGATGATAGCACGCCACGCGGTCGTGCTCGAAACGGGTACCTGCGTCGCCGACGGACGGGCCAGCGAGATCATGGCCTCGAACGCCATCCAGGACAGCTATCTCGGCAAGAAGAGGACACAACGATGAGCTATCACAACAAGTTCGTGAAGGTCGAGGTCGATCGCGGCCTCGCCGTCGTGACGCTGGACCGACCCTCCGCCAATGCGGTGAGCCTCGAGGTCTATGACGAGTTGCGTCGGACTTTCCACCGGCTCGGCGAGGACAACGACCTGCGAGTCGCGGTGTTCACCGGCGCCGGCAAGGTCTTCTGCGGGGGCAACGACGTCAACGACTTCGTTGATCTCGATTTCGACCAGGCGACCGAGTATCTCGCCCATGTCCGCCTGACCTTCAATGCGATGTATGATTGCGCCATCCCCATCGTCGGCGCGATCAACGGCGCCGCCGTCGGCACCGGCATCGTGCTGGCTTCGCTCTGCGACATCCGCATCGCCTCCGAGAAGGCTAAGTTCGCGCTGCCCGAGATCGATGTCGGCGTGCTCGGCGGCTCGCGCCATGTCATGCGCCTTGCCGGGCAGGGGATGACCCGGCTCATGATGTATACGGGGCGGCGGCTCTCTGCCCAGGAAGCGCTGCAGGCGCATATCGTCGATCAGGTGGTAGCCCCTGAGGACCTGATGCCGACGGCGATGGCGTTGGCGGAGGAGATTGCCAGCAAGAGCCCGCCGGCCATCAGGCTGGCCAAGCAGGGGCTGAACCGCACTGAATTCATGACCCTCAAGGAAGGCTATGAGTTCGAATGCACGCTGACGGCCGCCGTACGGCGGACGCCCGAAGCCAAGGAAGGCGCGCTCGCCTTCCTGGAAAAGCGCGCGCCCTCTTATGCGACGCGGGGTTGACGCCGATGTTCGAGGTCGAGTGTGAAGGCGAGGTGGCCGTCATCCGGTTCAACAACCCTCCGGTCAACGCCGTCAGCTTCGCTCATTGGCGGACCTTACCGGGGATTATCGCGGGGCTGGAGCGGGATGGCGTTGCTGCGATGGTCTTCACGGGGCTGCCGCACAAGCACTTCTGCGGCGGCAATGATTTTAGAGAGTTCGCCGCGCTGACACCCGAGGAGACGCTTGCCGGAACCGGTGCCGTCCGCGACGGCATGAAGGCGGTGCGCGAGAGCACGATCCCCGCCATCGCGGCCATTCATGGCGCGGCGATGGGGTCGGGCTTTATGCTCTCCTGTGCTTGCGACATCAGGCTAGCGACAGCAGACGCCAGGCTGGCTTTGCCCGAAGTCAAGGTTGGCGCCTTTGGCGGTTACCGGATTGTACGAGAGGTGCTCTCGCAGGGAGAGGCGCGGCTTCTGACCTATACGGGTCAGCCCCTCTCGGGCACGCGGGCGCATCAGATCGGTCTCGTCCAGGAGCTAGCCGACACACCGGCGCGCGTTCTAGAGCGAGCCGTTGCGCTCGCGCATGAGATGGCGAAGTTACTGAAAGGCCGTCTGCGCGCAGAGATAAAGTCCTGCCTCAACCGTGAGGACGAAGAGAACCTATGGACAGCTTACGAATTTGAGCGTGATCTTGCCGCGAACGTAATGGGTACTGCAGCAGGATAGTCGGACTGGATCGTCGTGTTCTTCGAGGCGCCAGTTCCGGACATGAGATGTCTGCCCACTACGGGACATTCGACGGTCGCCTGACTGCAGACGACCGGCGCGGCGGGTTCAAATTGCGGGCGGCTGAAAGCCGTGGCCGCCCTCGGCCTTCACTTACTGGACTGTATCGTTCCGAGCGTGAGGTCTCGACCTGGTCGGAGGAGTGGCGCCACGAGTGCCAGGTCGCGTTCCTGGCGGGGCTCACTCTGGCGCAGCGCAATCAGGCGCTCGAAGGCGAGAAGGACGGCATGCGGGGCATGAAAAGCATTCTGGGCGACGCCGCGGTCGCTCGCAAAATCCCGCATTGCCGAAGCGGCGGGGATCGGACTGGACGATGCTCCGAGATCGCGGCCGCGCCCTAGGCGCGCTTCTTGGGTGTTTCGCCGATCGTTACCGTCAAGCTTCCGAGGCCCTCAATCGTGCCGACCAGGACATTGCCCGGTAGGACCGCGCCAACCCCGTGAGGTGTGCCGGTCATGATCAGATCGCCGGGTTCGATCGCGTAGTATTTCGACAATGTCGCAATGATTTCAGGGATGCGCCAAATCATCAGCGAAAGGTCCGAATCCTGCTTC
Source organism: Allobosea sp. RIT-PG3_2 (assembly GCF_057321085.1). Lineage (NCBI taxonomy): Bacteria > Pseudomonadati > Pseudomonadota > Alphaproteobacteria > Hyphomicrobiales > Alloboseaceae > Allobosea > Allobosea sp. RIT-PG3_2. The sequence continues at coordinate 36,777 of NZ_JBXWCA010000007.1, forward strand.
GCGTGGCCGTCGACCTCAAGCTTGATGCGACCACTCGCTGGATGCCCGACCCGCTCCACCGGATGGATTGGCCCACATGGCGCCGAATGGTCAAAGGACTTCTTCAGCTCCCAGGGGAGACTCGGTCCTGCTGGCGTGTCCCGTAGCCGCCTGCGAGTCATGTCCAGGCAGATTCCGTAGCCATAGACATGCGAGAGCGCCGACTCCTGAGAGACGTCGTAGCCGCCTGACTTCATCGCGACCAAAAGCTCGAGCTCGAAATGGAAGTCATCGGTCATAGGCGGGTAGGGCACGACGCCGGCATTCTGCACCACCGCATCGGCCGGCTTTTGAAAGATCAGTGGAAAATCGCGTGTCTCGTTGCCACCCATCTCGCGCACATGAGCGACGTAATTGCGGCCGACGCAGTAGATTCGCCGAACGGGAAAGCGTGCGGATGTGCCGATGACGGGCAAGGTCGTCGCCAGCGGCGCTCGGACGGCGAACTCGTCGGTGTTCATGAGGACCTGCGATATTGTCGAAAGAGATACGAGCATAGACGGCAGGTTGTGGCTGTCTATCAGGCGAATGCCGACCGGGGCCACAACCGCGGCGCGCCCGACTCGACGCGAACATGTGACCGTTGCCTTCCGTCCTCGCCCGTTCGAACTTTCACAACTGGTTCGGCCATCTTCAAGAGGCTGCTTGGGAACGGTCCCTACAGCCAGACGTTGTCTGCACATTGCCATGTGCCCCTCAAGTCCGAGGGATGTTGCTGCTTATAGAGGACGTCGAAATGAAGACACTCCAGGAAGCTTTTGAGCACACGCTGCAGGACATTTACTGGGCTGAGAACGCCCTTCTCAAGGCGCTGCCAAAAGTCGCCAAAGCGGTAGGAAGCGCCGAGCTGAAACAGGCATTCGACGATCACATGAAAGAAACAAAAGGCCATGTGACGACACTCGAATCCGTGTTCAAGTCGTTGGGCCTGAAGGCCAGTGGCGAGAAATGTGATGCTATGGCCGGTCTACTGAAAGAGGCGGACGGTCTTATCGAAGAGGCAGAAGGCCACGCACGCGACGTCTGTTTGATCGGCGCCGCACAAGCCGTCGAGCATTACGAGATTGCCCGCTATGGAACACTGCGCGAATGGGCGAAAGTCCTGGGGCACACCGAAGCGCACGAGCTTCTGACGTCGATCCTAGACGAGGAAAAGGCGGCAAATGCCAAACTGACGACGCTGGCGGTGACGACGGTCAACGCCTCCGGATCAACCAGCAAGAAAAAGTGACGAACTGACGTTCGCCAGGGATCAAGGATAGCTCGGTGTGGCGGCATACCGCCGCCACACCCTCGGCGCGCCCGACACGATCAGAACATGTGACCTTTGCCTGTTCGGGCATTCGCTCCCGCGCCATCCGAAACGCATGCCGGGGTGTCTCTCTTGGAGCCGACCGACCTGCAGCCGCTTCGAACTTATCGATGAAACACCTCTGGATACGCGAAGAGACCAGGTGCACCGCCAGTGTGCCAGAAGACGATAGATTCACCGCAAGCGATGGCGCCATTCCTGACCAAGGACAGAAGCCCTGCCATGGCCTTGCCGGTATAAACCGGGTCTAGCAGAATCCCCTCTGTGCGGGCCATTAACTCGACAGCCTCTGTCATTGCTGCGGTGGGCTGGCCGTATCCGGGACCTACCTGGGAGTCGTCGATGTCTAAGGCAGCCATGGTTTCGCGTTGACGGCCTTCGAGAGCAAAAATCTCCTGAACCAAACCGGAAACGATCGCGCGCGCTTGCTCCGCTGAGCGCGAGACGCTGATGCCATGCACGCGGCAGGGCAACCCCGCCTCCTCGACGCCGGCCAGAATGCCGGCATGCGTGCCGCCGCTCCCGGTCGGCAGAACGATATGGTCGATGCAGCAGCCGTCATCCTTCGCTTGGGCCGCCAATTCCAGAAGCGCGTCGCGATAGGCGAGGCTCCCAAGCGCATTCGAGCCGCCGACCGGGATGAAGTAGGGCCTCCGCCCCTGCGCCGTCAGTCCGGCCATCGTCTCTGCAGCGATTGCGGAACTGTCCTCGCTCGAAGCAAGGACGCGGATCTCCGCGCCGAACAGCTTGTCTAGCAGCCAGTTCCCATTCGTTCGATAGGCGTCTCCCCGGTTCGCCACCGAGTCGCTCAAGAGCAGCAGGCAACCCAGTCCATGTCGTGCGGCCGCCGCTGCGGTCTGGCGAGCGTGGTTCGACTGGATCGCGCCCATTGTCACGAGCATATTGGCGCCGCTCTCCAATGCGTCGGCAACCAGATATTCGAGTTTCCTCGCTTTGTTTCCGCCTCCGGCAAAGCCGGTGCAGTCATCACGCTTCATCCAGATCGCCGGGGTTCGGTCATTGCTGGTCAGAGCCTGTGACAGGCGTGGCAGCCGTTCGAACGGTGTAGGCAACGTCGCCAGCCGGACCTTGTCACGCTGATTCATGTAAGCAGGCTCCTAGCCCTCATCCTGTCAGCGACGCTATCATACAACCGGGATGATGCTCCGGTGGTTTGCTTCTGCCTGCCGGCTGTGCGTCACCGACGCAGAAGATCCGCGCCACACTCGCGGCGCGCCCGACACGATTCGAACGTGTGATTATTGCCTTCGGAGGGAAAACGGGAGCTGCAGGGTTCGATCGACATGAAGCTTAAGGACAGCATCCACAGATGGGTCTGCCAGACGTGGTTGCATCGGGCTACAGCCAGTGCGTTCCGCGTACCCCCTGATCATTCAGGCGATGACCAGAGCAATATCTGAAAGGCTTTGCCGGCATGCTGCAGGCAGATGGCCCGGCCGGATGTACCGGTCTCCCCGACCGCTGGTTCGACGGCCCAGGCTGTTGGCAGGCGCCGCACGGCTCGCCAACCCACACTCCGGCAGGTTGCCGCGCTTGGGAGTTTCGATGCTACCTGTGATCTACCCTTCAACATGGATTATCGCACATAGAAACGTATCTTATTGATAAAAATGTGAATATTTATGTCGTCTGCAAGTTTTCCCGATCACGCAAGGTTACTGGTGCATCTGCTTGTCGGATTGTACTCAGGTTGCAGGTTCTGCGGCCGGTGCCGCAGCACCCGCTCGATTGCGCATCTGTACAGAGTTAGCCGCCGCGGCCGCCGATTCGGTCCCAGACCCTAAAGTCTGCACGGCCACCATGGTATCGGCGAACTCGATCCCGACCTCGGCAAACTTGGCGACCATCTTCTTGACCGCCATGCGCTGCACGTAGCTCGGCTGGATCGGACGTACGGTGAACTTGAAGCGCACCAGCATCGCGTTGTCGAGAATGTCCGCCACGCCCTGCATGCGCAGCGGCGCGAGGAACTCGTCCTTGAGCTCCGGGTCCTCCTGCATTTCGTCGCCGATCTTCTTCACTGTCTTTCGCAACTTTTCGAGATCGGTGTCGCGCTTGAAGCGGAGATTGAATTTCACCGTGGCCCAGTCCCGGCTGAAGTTGGTGATCTGACCGAGTTGCCCGAACGGAATGGTGTGAACCTGTCCGTTCTGATGGCGCAGCCGGATCGAACGGAGCGTAAAGCCCTCTACCGAGCCCTTGGCCTTGCCACAGTCGATATATTCGCCGATCCGGAACGCATCATCGCTCAGGTAGAAGACACCCGAGACGATATCGCGCACGAGCGCCTGGCTGCCGAACGAAATCGCGAGCCCGAAGACCGATGCCGCAGCTAGAAGCGGCCCAATGTTCACACCCAGCGCCGACAGCACGATGAGCAAAGCCAGTACGCTGATGCTGATGGCTAGGACGATGCGCAGAAGTGGGAGTAAGGTCGCGAGGCGCGATCCGCCACCGATAGCTTCGTCGTGACCAGCGGCGGCGATGGCAGCTGCCGCGGGGTCATTGCGACGAGTGAAGAAATCGGTGAGTTCCCATGCGACAAAGGCGAGGAACAAGGTCACCGCCGTTGCGAACGACGAACGGGTCAGTGCCAGCCAGCCCTCAGCGTCGACCAGCGCAAAGACTTCCACGATCCAGCTCTGCGCCACAAGCGCGATGATACCGATCAGGATGGCAACACGTACACAACGCACCACGACATCCGAGAATCGGCGGGACTGCGATAGCGGGAGTGAGACAGCGTCTTCTACCGACGGCGCCGGGAGAGCAACACTTGGTCGAGTGAGGTAGCGGCTGAGAGTCTGCAACAAGACCAGCGCAATTAATGCATTAAGCGTCAGAAGCACTGCATTTGGGACGGTGTAACGCACCATGACGGCGCCAAAGATCTGGGTGAGGCCCATGACGACGAAGAGCGGCAGCGTTAGATACAGCCAATGGATACCGATGCGGCGTCCTAAGCTCCGTGCTCCTTGGTCATGAGACAAATTCGCGAACCAGCGCGCCATCGGAACGCGCGACGCCACGGCGGCCCAGGTGGCGAGTGTCACGGTGGTTATTGAAACAACGATCTGGCCAGCCGCCACCACCTCGGGCGGGGCACTCGTCGCAATCAGCATGCGGATCACGATCCGCAGCGCGACGATCAGCAGGATGACCAGCGAAATTCGAAGATAGACAACGCTCGCGCCGGCATCGTCCATGCTGGCGAGCCGCGCCCCGGGCAGCGCGGGGCGCAGCAAGGCCCGAAATGCCAGCATATAGAAGCGCCACGCAAAGATGCCGGCGAGAATGGCGGCGGCGAGCTTGTCCTGGCCGCTTGCTCGTGAAAACCAGATGCCGATCGCGCCATAACTGACCAACCAGACGGCGGCCAATCCCAGCAGATCAATTGCGAGAATGCCCAGGAGCGGCCCTGCCACTGTCAACCCGGGCGTCGCTGCGGCCCTCATGCTCAGGCGACGTTGAACATTGCCGAAAAGGCTACCGACAAGCCGCTCCGCGCCCAGCGCCGCAAGGATCGAGAGCAGCAGTATCGAGACGAAGGCAAGAAGTCCCCGACCGCCGCCCGCTTCCACGACGAGTGCCGGAAGCCCCATGAGCCGCCGTCCAAGCTCGGGTAAGGCCTCGACCGCCCGGCTGCTGCGGCCGACAAATGCACTGACCTCGGACTCGACGCTACCGTCTGCCGCATCAGGGATTGTTTCAGGCGGGGTTGCAGCGACCTTGCCCGCAGGAAGGGCCTTCAATTTCACGACGACGGCCTGGCTTATCGCCTCGACCAGGGCGTCATACTGTTCCTTGCTGATGCCAGCAGGCGGGCTTGGGGTTTGCGCAGTGGCCAGCGGCGTGAAAATGCCGAAGGCCAAAAGGAAAAGTAAGCCACGCAAAAGCGCGATCAATTGATGAGGCGCAGGCAGGAGCAGTCGCATTCGTGTTCAGCCAAATCTCAGGAAGATCGCTCATCAACGTCTCGATTGACGCTAGCACAGACTACAGGCACGAAGCAGCCCCGCACCACACTTGGCCTGGCTGGGCTTCACGTTCGTGCTGCTTCGCTGCCTCGCGGGGTCAGAATGCCTCTTCATGCGGGGGCTCAATTTCCGACTTCGGGGCGATCGCGGCATACGGAAAGCTGGCCAGCGTCAGTGGTCCACCCCCCTTCGACACTCGGAACGTCCGCTTCTCTATCGCGGTTTAAGTCAAGAGGCAGCATCGATCGACCGCCGGTTGTACCAGCGGGGACGACGGCAGTGCGGATCGCGTTCAGCTGCGGTCAGTTCTGCTCGGGGGTCAATTCGGTGTGAGGTCGCCGCACGGGGCTCGCGCTTCTCTCCGGTGTCGGCGCGATGGCCGCCCCATGATGGGGTAAGAGGATGAGGCGGACCAATCTTACGGGCGCTCTTGCCGCCGTCGAGCGGCAGAGGCTGCGGACATTACGATCTCGTCTCACCACCGTCTCCGTGAGGACCTCTCCCTGCCGTGGCAGAACCCGTCGCTGCTCCTGTGCCGGTCGGGGTCAGGCCGCCTGAACGGTGGCTGCCGGGTCGCGACCCCAGCGGAAGTCGGAGACGTCGACCCACATGCGATCACCGCCAGTCGCCTGGCGACGGCTACGATGGCGCGCCGCATGCCGCGGCGCTGCGCAACCCGAGTGCCCCATGCTTTGAGCCAGGACCAGTGCCGGCTCTGCGTAAGCAGCGTCTGGGCGGCCTCGTACAGCATCGTCCGGAGCATGGTGTCGCCGGACTTGGAGATGTCGCCATCATAGTCGATCTCGCCGGACTGGTGGCGTCGAGGTGTCAGACCAACGTGCGCGCCGACCGCCCTCGAGTGAACAAAGCGCTGCGGCTGATCGACCGTCGCCCGATAGGTGAGAGCCACGACCGCCCCGACGCCAGGCGCGGTCATCAGCCGCCGGCACACGGGATCCTGGCGAGCCAATTCGAGCAGCATTTTGTGCAACCGCGTGAACTCCTGGCGCAGGACGCGCCGGACGGTGAGCAGCGGCTCCACGATCGCCGACAGACTGGACATGCCCGCCACCAGGTCGCGACGCGAGCCTCGAACCCAGCCGTGCCGACCACGCCGACCTTGAGGCCGAAGTTGCGCAGCGTGCCGCGCAGGTCGAACCCGATATCGAGCATCTTGCGCTGCAGGAGCTTCCGGCTGGTCAGCAGCATCCGCTTCTCCTGGCTCGCCAGCGTCTTGACGTGGACAGGTTTGAACAGGCCGACGCGCATCATCTGCGCGATACCGCGAGCGTCGTGACGGTCCGACTTGTTGACCTGTTGCGCCTTCAGAAGCGAGTTCATGTGCCGCGTCTCGACGCAGATCACCGGCAAGCCTGCTTCCGCCAAGCCAATTACCAGCCACTGCGAGAGCGGACCGGCCTCAATCCCGATCCGTCCATAGTCGCCGCTGATGGACTTGAGCAGCCCGACGAGATCGTCCGGCTCGGTCGCAACCTTCTGCTCGAACACAACCTTGCCGGCTTCGTCGACGACGCACACCGCCGTCTCCTGCACCGACACGTCCAGACCTACGAAATGCGCCATCGCCGTCGCTCCTTCGCTTGCTGCCGAGGTCAGGTCCGACCTCTCCGGCACCGAATGTGAAGGGCTACGCACTCCCGCTCCCAGATCGCGCGCGGCCACCGCGATACGTCATCTTATGGGAAAGGCGTTGACGACTTTCCGCGAGCGGGAAGGACATTCGCGGGGGCGTTGGTACCGACTGGGATGCAAGTCGGGCGAGGCGACAAATCGTTAGGCGCCAGCAGTCCACATTTTGTGGACGATGCCGGATGGCGAGCGTAGCCTCGGCCCGCCGCTGAGATGCGGCCGAACGCCACCGGACAGCAACAGCCCCCCAGCCCAGCGCCGGTGGCGTCTTGCTGTCGCCACCCTTAGTGGATCGTCAGACGCACCGTTACGCGACGAGATAATTGCAGACTATCGAGACCTGGTGGCCTCCCTGGAGTTGGAAGCCCAGATCTGGGCAGATCGCGAGAGCAAGAGGGGAAGACACGCTAGAAAGGGTTAGCTGGACACCCGCAACGCTCGGGGGCGGACGAGGCCCAGCCGTTCCGCGCAGGATACGAGTTCGGCTACGGAGCGGACCTGCATCTTCTCCATCATCTTTTGACGATGCGCCTTCACAGTGCGCTCCGTCGTCCCGAGTTCGAATGCGACCTGCTTGTTCTTCTTGGCCCGTACGACGCGGTCAAAGACCTGCCGCTCGCGTGGAGTCAATTGATTCAGTCGAGCCATACCCGCGCGCGCCCAGACTTCCTGCTCCATGGTGAGCCGGTGTCGTGCGATCGCCCGGTCGATCGCCTCGAGGAATTCTTGGGGCTCGACTGGCTTGGTGAGGAAGTCTTCGGCCCCCGCCTTGATCGCGTTGACGCACGCCCGAATGTCGCTGTGCTCGGCCAGGAAGATAACCGGCAGACCAAAGCCGGCCTTGCTCAAGCGATCTAGAATGTCGGATGGAGCTGTGTCGCGAGCTTGCCTGTCGATGACGATGCAGCCTGCATTCTTATCATCCGGCAGCTGCCTAAAAATCTCTTCGGCGCTGCCATAACTCCGGGTTTTATAGCCGCTGGCCCGGAGCATGTTGTCGTTTTCGGCCCGAGATGCAGCGTCGCCGTCGACGATATAGATGAGAGTAGGCATGTAATAGATGGCTTCCATGCATTCCGCCTCTGCCGGCGGGTCTAAGAACGCGATCGCCCTTCCGTAAAGCAATCAAAGCCGCAAATGGCGCGGAAGGAAGTAGGTTACAGTTTGCAACGTGGGAGCGTCGCACGCAGGCATGCGTCCAATGCGATTTCGGGCCCGCCTCAGACGCTAAGCGCGTGGCGCGCCCATCTGAGAGGCTGCGGGCTTAATCAAAAAAGTCAGTCGACGGCTCGGGTCAATGCCCTCTCGCTGAGCCTATCCTGCCATGATGTCGCGATCTGCCCAGATCTGGGCTTCCAACTCTAGGGAGGCCATCAGGTCTCGGTAATCTGCAATCATCTCGTCGCGTAACGGTGCGTCTGACCTGGTCACGTAATCAAGCCCCACATGCGCCAATTCGTACGCCTCGCAAACGTCGAGAAAGTTTTCGCTTGCGGCCAGATCAAAACGGGCCCGCCAATCAGGAAAACGCATTTTCAGACGGGCGCGCCCGCGCTCCTCGATCCGGGTCATGATGCCGACCTCGATATGTGAGGGCGGGTCGATGCACTCCTTGCCCTTCACTGATTTTGGGCATGGCGCAGCGAGCCCTCAATTGACCTTAGGGACAGCAGGGGCGAGAGTTTGGCTGACTGGTTAGCGCTCTGCGTGTCACCGCGCTGTTGCACTAATTTCTCCATCTGTTCGAGATGGTGCGTGGTCACGCGGCCGGAGTGATTGATGATGCCGACGAGTTCCAGCAGTGGCTCAGTTTCCTGCGTTGTTCCTGGGATCTCTGAAGACGATATTCGTGCCCAACTGGGTCGCATTTTAGCAAGTGACGACTTTAAGGTGCCCGAGCGGGTGCGCCGGTTTCTGTCCTTTGTGGTTGAAGAGACGCTCTGTGGCCGGACAGACCGCATCAAGGCCTATGCGATCGCAGTCGAAGTCTTCGGTCGGGATGCAAATTTCGACGTCCTGGACGACCCCGTCGTTCGCATTGAGGCGGGGCGGCTCAGGCGCGGATTGGAGCGGTATTACCTGCTCGAAGGCAGTACCGACCCGCTTGTGATCGAGATTGCCAAGGGGGGCTATGTACCCAGCTTCCGCTGGCAATTGAACGATCAGATCGACCCTGCGCCGCTTTCACCATCCGATCCCGCGCCCGACGAACCACCCCGCCCGCAAATGGGCGCGCGGTTGAGGCGCCCTTGGCTCGTCGGCGCCACTTCAGCGCTCGCGATCAGCTCGTTGGTGGCCTTCGTGGCGATGGCGAACCGACCGGTCCCGGCTGCGCCAGTGAGCCCGGCACGGCTGTCACTCGTCGTGAAGCCCTTCGTCAACCTCACTGAGAAAGCCGAATTCGAGGTTTTCGCGGCAGGACTTGCCGACGATGTCATCTCGCATCTCGTTCCGAACGAAGAGCTGACGATCTTTCGCAGTCAGACTTCAGCTGCCTTGGAATCTTCCGCGTCCGCCGCACAAATCGATCGCCAGCTTGGCCGGCGGCATATCCTGGAGGGCGTGATCCGTGCAGGCGACGGCAAGCTCAGGATCACAAGCCGCCTGCTGGATGGGCAAACGACCGCGATCATCTGGTCGGGCATCTATGAAGCGGACCAAAATGCTGGCAGCGGCTTCGATCTCGAGACAAACATAGCGGCCAAGATCGCCGCATCCGTGAGCCTGCGCTTACGACCGCCGGCGAAGATGCAGTAGGCGCATTTGCGGATGCCCATTGGTTGGTCAATGCCCGGCTCACACTAAAGCTTTTTGAAAACACGGAGCAGCACAGCGACAGTGAAAGCTGTCTCCGTGCGGATCGCCGCAATCGGGTGCCCAAATCGAGGGTCCAAGGTGATCAAATCAAGCAGCAACTGGCCACCTCAGGCCAGCGCGACACCGCAGTGCCGAAGCGGTCATTGCGGAGCCTCCATGTTACAGCCCACAACCTCAAGCCGCTCATCGCTTGAGGTGCTGGACGCATTGGACGGCGATTTTGGACTGAAAGACGGCTGCGACCAGGAACGTCCTGCGAAGATGACGCTCAGCAAATCCGCTGAATGAACGTTGCCACCTGCGTCCCGCAAAGCTTGCCAGGTTCTGGGATGAACATTCCTTCTGGTCCTGCCGACATCATGGCCCGGATGACGTAGCCAGAATTGACGTTCATAAAATCAGATAGGACTCGATCTGCTTATAGATGAGGTCGTCAATTGCGCCGGGCTTGCCGTGCCTGCTCACTTGATGGAACCCAAGCCGGCTATCGGTGGCCCACATTGGACGCCCCCCATAAAGAGGCGCGCCGATTTATGCGATGTTGCCGTCGAACATAATACTGGCGGCCAACTTGGCCGCGAGCCGAACTCTCACAAAGCTACGGCATCGAGCAGATACCTACGGGAGAGGGCAAATGTACAAACACATTCTGATCGCCACAGACGACTCCGAACTTGCTCGCAAGGGTCTTGAACATGGCTTGGCGCTCGCCAAGCCGCTCGGGGCGAAAGTCACCGTTCTGACCGTTTCGGCGCCCCTGCGCCCGGAGTTGGCATCTGCAGCCCGTCAGCAGATTGATGAGTTCATCAAGGATCGCATTACTTCCATAGAGCAACGCGCGTCCGAAAACGGCGTCACGGTAGATCTGGAACACGAGATCGATGTCTCTCCAGCCGCGGCAATCGTCCGATTGGCCAAGCTCAAGGGCTGTGACCTCATCGTGATGTCCTCTCATGGCCGGCGAGGCATACAGAAAGTCGTGCTGGGGAGCCAGACGTCTGAGGTGCTGGCAAGTACAACTATCCCTGCACTGGTGATCCGGTAGTCGATCCTCCCAGCAGAGTGCGCGCGGAGTCCGACAGCGGCATCGTGCCCATGAAGCCTTCGGGCGCCGTGCAAAGGCGATGGGCGTCACGGCTGACCGGCTAGATCCTGGCCGCCCGCACGGCGGCGCTCGCCCTGAACAGCACGAGCGCGGCGACGCCGATCGCCGACATCACCAGGGGCAACGGCAGCGCGCCGCTCTTTAGCGAATGGCCGACGAGGAGGCCGACGCAGGCCGAAAACAACATCTGGCAGATCCCGGTGAAAGATGAGGCCGCCCCGGCGCGATCCGGGAAGGGCATCATCGCCGAGGCCTGCGCCTGCGGCATGGTCAGCCCGACGCCACAAGTGTAGAGCGCCATCGGCAGGACAACGCCGGCCACGCCGCCGAAACCGCCAGCGACGCAGACCAGCATGGCAAGGCCTCCGCCGGCGAGGCACCGCACGCCGAGCGCGATGACACCGTCCATGCCTTGGCGGGCGACGAGACGCTGCGCGAGGATCGTGCCGAGAATGAAGCCGAGCACGACGAGACTGAAGGACAGGCCATACTGGACCGGCGTCAGACCATGGATGTCGATCAGTACGAAGGACGAGCCGGAGATGAAGGCGAAGAGCCCGCCATACGCCAGCGCCGTCAGCGCGACATAGACGCGAAAGGCACGGCTCGCGAGCAGCGTGCCGAAGCCGCTGATGATGGAGACCAGCGAGAGCGGCTCGCGCGAGCGGCTCCGGATCGTCTCGGGCAGGAGGAACGTCACCATCGCCACCAGGGCAGCGGCGAAGGCCAGCGAGGCGACGAAGGTCGAGCGCCATCCGAAGGCCTGCTGCAGCACCCCGCCGAGCACCGGCGCAATCGCTGGCACCACCCCCATGATCATGCCCATGCGGGCCAGTTCGCGGCCGGCACGTGGCCCGTCATAGAGATCGCGCACCATGGCGCGGCTGAGCACGATCGGTCCCGACGCGCCAAGCGCCTGGACCGCGCGGGCGCTGGTCAGAGCCTCGATCGAGGGCGCGAAGGCGCAGGCCAGCGTCGCCACCAAGAAGATGCCGAGCCCCACCAGCAGGACCGGCCTGCGGCCGATCCGGTCGGAAAGTGGTCCCCAGAAGATCTGGCCGCCGGCGAAGCCGAACAGGAAGACCGACAGCGTCGCCTGCGCGCCGGCGATGTCGGTCTGCATCACCTGGACGATGTCAGGCAGCGAGGGCAGGTAGAAATCGGTCGAGAGCGGGCCGAGCGCCGTCAGCATGGCCAGCATGGCGGTCATCGCCAGCGTGTCGGGGCGCAGTTTCATGGAGGGGCGGCCTTGCGTGAACGGCAGGCGGCTGTCTAGGCCCGGCCCGTCAAAATGTCGATGATTGGCCGCCACCCAGCGGCCTCGTGCCCTTTGCTGCCTTTGGCGCATCTCGCGGGACGTGCGGTGGGCGCCCGGAGGGGGCCATCACAGCGAAAGGGCGTGGGTAATACCACGCCCTCGCTCCACAGGAGCTAATTCGCCGTTGGTTAGGCGATAAAGACTATCAGCAGATGAAAGAAGTCATCAGTTTTTTAGCCCTCCTTTGTGCCGCAAGGTGTCGGTGGACCCCTCTCCGCGCAGTAGAGGTGGATTCATCCGCGCGAAGCTCAATCTGCCTGAGACGTTACACCAACTACTGGGCTACGGCTCGTCCCCCGACATATGTACCTCCTGTCATTCACGTCGGCCGCGTCAGCTTGGCCGCGAACTTGTAGTAGGTCTAGTAATGCGGAGCGAAGCGGGATTGACGGCCTGGTTCTTCGAGAAGCCTACGCCCGTGGACCGTGGCATGCCGTTCTCCGACAGCCACTCGACGGAGATTACGGGCAATCGCGTTCAGACCAGCGACGAATTGGGATGCACCTTTCATCAGTGCCTCACTGCAAAGAACGTAGGAACGCCACCCATGTTCCAGATGCCGCTGTAAATCCGATGCCATGATGGCAATGCTGCTACCTGTCCGCATCCGGCAGTATCGCGGATCATCCCGATGAACGGAATCCCAAGCAGGACTCCTTCATTCCGATCAATCCACTAGCGAGTTGGAAGAACTCTGTCCGACGCGGGGCGGGGTTTGGCTAGCCGGGTATGGTCCTTGCCGAGGCCGGTCGCTTCGAGAAGCCCTTTCCGCTTGGCGTCGTAATAGTACCCGCTCCGATAGTATCGGTCGGCGCGGCTCGGGTCGCGATCTGCCACGAGCCAGGCTCCCCGCAGATATTTGAGGCCATAGGTGAGATTGACCTCGGGATCTAGCAACCCCGCTGCCGGGCCGGTGTAACCCATGCTGCGCGCCGTCGCGTGTTTGATCTGCATCAATCCAAAATGACCACCTTTCTGGGCGGTTGGGCGAAAGTTGCTCTCGCGCTTGACGATTCGCCGGACCAAATCCGAGGGGAGTTCGTAATGCGCTGACTGCTGTTCGATGATCCGGTCGATGCCTGCGCGCGGCGGGGCGCCTGGTGACCGAGGGTCAACGGACTGTTCGCTGGATGCCTCCCCGGACGTTTCGTCCGTAACGATGCAACCTCCAACCCCGGCAGACAGCAAGGTGATACCGGCTGCAACGAGACGTCTTTGCCACGGCAATCTTGGTCTCCATCAGCTGACGAACTGCTCACGGGAAACCAACTCTAGGCTTAAAGGCGGCGCTGGCCAATCCTGCTGCTTGGGTCGGGGCGCTGCTCCTCGACGCCATCCAGGGTGAAGACGTCGGGAAAGGTCGCCGTCCCCAGCGCGGTCGGCGACAAAAAGCACCCTCGACCTGATCGAGCGCGCGGAGTCCGACCGCTGCATCGGGCCATGAAGGCTTTTCGGGCGCCGTGCGAAGCGACGGGCGTCACGGCTGTAACGGGCAGCAGGGCAGCGAGACGGTCTTCAGGTGCGCGACCCGGATGATGGCAGTGGGGACGGTGCAGATGACGAATCTGACGAGACGGTTTCAGCACAGGCGAAGCTGGCTGACGCCCCCGCGGCAGGTGATGACAAAGCACCCTGTGAGTGATCGTCGGCTAACCTTGCCAAGTTCGATCTCGACGTCCACGGCTTGTCCGGGCGAGATGCGCAAGCAGCCGATATCTGAGCAAGGCATTGCTCTGTGGATAGGGGAGCGGCAACTCCCGCTCCGATCCGTCTACCGTTGCGCAAAACACCTTCTGTTTGGTCACGATGAGCTGCTTGGCGGCTGGCGGCTGCTTCGTAATGCCGAACGGTTTCCTACTCAACCGCCACCTGAGTTCGACCGATCAATCTGCGCGGCCCCGCCCCTCAACAGACCATAGCGCGACTAGCCTGTCCTCAGACACAACATGGAGGAAATCATGGAGGTTGATCGTCGGATCGCAATGCGGAACGGTGCATTCGACCACCGTTCCGATCGGAATCGTGCCATGGCCGGGCTCTGGCAGGATGCGGCCGAACTCGTCGCCGCACCATTCGATCCGGCCGGTCATTTCTTTGCCCCGGAACACGCGCGGCGGCGGGCCGTCGAGCGCAAAGCTCTTGCTGCCGCCGTCGGTGATTGCAAAGCCGGCCGAGCTGTGGCCCACCACCGTGACCGCAACACGCAGCGCCGGCCCGAATTCCGGCCCGCCTCCCCCGTAGATGTCGACCGGGTTGTAGGCCTCGTCCATGAAGACATAGGAGCCAGGCTGCACCTCGGTCAGCACTTGCGCCTGTCCGTCGAGCAGATGGCTGCCGGTCCCCCCGCCGGAGACGATGCCGGGTGCGAGATCGGCCTGTTTCAGCACCGCCAGCACCGTGGCCAGGATCCGGTTGGCTTCGTCATTGGCCGCGCGGCGGGCGCCGAAGTCGTCGATATGTTGGACACGGCCCTGATAGGCCTGCACGCCGACATAGCGCAGGCTGGGCTGGTCCGTGACGGCGCGTGCGAGCGCGACCGCCTCCTGTGCATTGGCGACGCCGCTGCGCTTCAGCCCGGTGTCGAGATCGACGAAGACATCGAAGCGCGTGCCGTGGCGTGCCGCAGCCTCGGCATAGGCCGCCACCAGGTCGAGCCGGTCGACCACGACGCCGATGCGCGCGCCTCGTGCTGCCGCACGCGCCAGCGCGTCGACCTTGGCCGGGCTGGCGATCGGTGCGCTCAGCATCAGGTCGCTGGCTCCGCCCTCGAACAGGGCCAGCAACTCCCCCGGCTTGGCGCAGCAGATGCCGGATGCCCCTGCAGCCATCTGCCGGCGCGCGATCTCGGCGCATTTGTGCGATTTTGCATGCGGCCGGAAGGCGATCCCGGCGCGTTTGCAGGTCTCGGCGAGCTTCGTGATATTGCGCTCGAAAATGTCGAGATCGAGCACCGCAGCCGGCGTCTCCAGCCGCGAACGGCTGCCGGGCTCGCCAATGAGTGGCTGGTTGAGCGCTGCCGCTCCGAAGGGTTCGAGGCTCATTAGCGCTGTTCCATCAGCTCGGCGCGTGTCTGCAGGGTGGCCGTCTGGTCGACGCTCGCGCCATCGGCGGCGAAGACCACGCCGTAGTCGCGCCTTGCGCCCGCGATCGTGACCTTGCCCTCCAGCAGATCGTCGGCAACGCGCCAGGGCTCGCGTCGAAGCGCATCGCCATAGCCGCCGCCGCCAGCTCCCGTCAGGCGGAAGATGTCGCCGCGTTTGGCGTTGAAGCTCTCCATCGGCATGGTCGGCAGGTGCTGCTGCGTGCCATCCGTCCGGATGAACAGATGCGCCGAAGGTGCGCCGGTGCCGCCGCCCTCAAAGCCGAAGGGCGGGTGGTCGCGCCGGTCGCCGCGCAAGGTGAAGCGCGCATCGGCCAGGAAGCGGAACTCGCGCACGAAGGCGAGCCCGCCGCGGAATTCGCCGGCGCCACCGGAATCCGGCACCAGCCCGTAGCGCAGCACCTCGACCGGCATGTCGGTCTCGACCATCTCGATCGGCTGGTTGGAGAGATTGGCGGCGGGGTTGGAGATCCCCTCGATGCCATCCTTGCCGGCGCGCGCGCCCCAGGTGCCGACCACCATCTCGTTCAGCACGAAGGGCTTGCCCTCATGCACGCCGCCGCCGGCCAGCAGATAAGGCCCGCCCTCCGAGCCGCCGATCGCGCGTTCGGGTACGATCTGCGCCAGTGCCTGCATGATCGCATCGAACACCCGGTAGCCGACGACGCCGCGCGCGCCGCAGGCGGCCGGATAGCGCGGATTGACCAGGGAGCCCTCCGGCGCGCGCACGGTGATCGGGCGCAGATAGCCCTCGCAATTGGGGATGTCCTGCTGCGACAGGCAGCGGATCGCGCAGAAGGCAGCCGATTCCGGCAGAGAGATCGGGCAGTTGATCGAGGCCGCGACCTGATCGGCCGTGCCGGCGAAGTCGATGTCGATCGTGTCGTCGGCAACCGTCACGGTGGCGACGATGGCGAGCGGCACCGGATGCTCGCCGACGCCGTCGATATAGTCGGTTGCCCTGTAGACGCCGTTGGGCAAAGCGCGGATTACGTCGCGCATCATCGCCTCGGCATGGTCGTGCAGCGCGTCGATATAGCGGTCGACCACGCTGGCGCCGTAGCGCGCGATCAGCGATCGCAGGCCCTCCTCGGCGACGTTGCAGGCGGCGATCTGGGCGCGGATGTCGCCGAGAACCTCGACCGGCGCGCGCGTATTGGCCTCGATGATCCGGAACACCGCATCGACCGGCTCACCCGCCTCGTAGAGCTTGAGCAGCGGCAGACGCAGGCCTTCCTGCTGGATTTCGGTGGCGTAGATCGCGACGCTGCCGGGCACGATGCCGCCGATATCGGTGTGGTGGGCGACGGTGGCTGCGAAACCGGTCAGGCGTTCCTCCACGAAAATCGGCTTCAGGATGTAGATGTCGGGCAGATGCTGGCCGCCGGAACCATAGGGATCGTTGGCGATCAGCACATCGCCCTGTTTCAGCGTCGCGCCATAGCGTTGCTTTACGAACTGCATGACGCGTGGAAAGGAGCAGAGCTGGATCGGCAGCGTCAGCCCCTGGGCGATCACACGGCCCTGCGCGTCGCAGAGCGCCGTTGAGTAATCCATGATGTCGCGCACCACCGGCGAATAGGCGCTGCGCATCACGATCAGCGCCATCTCATCGGCGGTCGAGGCGAGCGCGTTGCGGATCACCTCCAGTGTGATCGGATCGATCGCGTCAGTCATCATGCGGCCTCCAGCGCGATGTCGATGTTGCCGGCATCGTCGAGGCGGGCGGTCTGGTTCGGCCCCACGACGCAGGTGCAGTCATATTCCTCGATCACGAAGGGCCCGCGGCGTGGGAGCGCGTCGAGATCGGCGCGCCCGATCACTGCGACCGTGGCAGTCCCGGCCTCATCGAACGACACCGGCCGATCGATCCGGCGCTGGGCCGGCGCGGCAGCGAAATGCTGCGGCGGCGCGATGAGCGGCAGCCTTGCCGTCAGCCGCGCATTGACGAGATGAACCTGGTCCTTGTGCGAGCGGTGGCCATAGGTCCGCTCGTGCTCCTGATGGAACAGTTCGGCCAACTCGTCGAAGGCGAGGCGCCGCGCCGGCACGGTCAGCTCATAGGCTTGCCCGACATAGCGCAAATCGGCCGCAAACCTGAATTCGGCGCGCGCCAGATCGTAGCCTTCCAGCGCCAGAACCCGGCGGGCATCCTCGGTCAACTCGGCATAGAGCTCGGCCAAGCCGGCATCGTCGAGCTCGCCCGCTCTGCGGCGCGAGGGCCGCACGAACTCCTGCTCGACATCCGAGCGCAGCAGGCCGAGCGCACTGAAGACGCCGGCCGCGCGCGGGATCACCACGCGCCGGATGCCCAGCGCCTTGGCGACCTCCGCCGCCACGACAGGCCCGTTACCGCCGAAGGCGACCAGGGTCGAATGCCGGGGATCGCGGCCGCGATAGGTCGAGACTGCTTTCACGGCTCGCGTCATCGTGGTGACGGCCAGCGTCAGCACGCCGCGCGCCGTCTTGCTGAGGTCGAGGCCCAGCGGGCACGCCACCTGATCGTTCAGCGCGGCGCGTCCCGCATCGGCCTGCAGCGGAAAGCTGCCGCCGGCCAGCGCGACGTCGTTGATATAGCCCAGTGTCAGGAAGGCGTCGGTCAGCGTCGCCTGCTTGCCGCCGAGCCCGTAGCAGACCGGGCCGGGATAGGCGCCGGCGCTCTGGGGACCGACCGAGACCTGGTTCATCCTGTCGATTGAGACGATGCTGCCGCCGCCAGCCCCGATCTCCGAAACGTCGATGAACGGCATCCTGATCGGGTAGCCGCCACCCTTGACCAGCTTGCTGGAGAGATTGATGCCGGCGCCGACCTCGTATTCGGTGGTGCGGGCCGGCTCGCCATCCTCGATCAGCGCGGCCTTGGCGGTGGTGCCGCCCATGTCGAAGGAGATGATGCTCGGCTCATTGCCTCCCGAGACCAGCCGGGCGCAGGCGATGACGCCCGCCGCCGGCCCCGACTCGACCAGCGAGGCGGCCCGCTTCACCGCTGAGCCCAGCCGCATGATGCCGCCGCCGGAATGCATCATCTCGACCGGGCAAGTGACCCCAATCGAGGCCAGGCGCGTGGTCAGCGCGGCGGCATAGTTGCGCACCACCGGGCCGATATAGGCGTTCACGACGACGGTCGAGGTGCGCTCATATTCGCGGATCTCGGGCAGGATCTCCGAACCCCGGCAGATATAGACGTCGTCGCCGAGTTCCTCGCGCAGGATCGCCTCGGCCGCGATCTCATGGTCGGGATTGGCATAGGCGTGCAGGAAGCTGATCGCGACCGCCTCGACCCCCTCGGTTCGAAATTGCGCGGCCGCTCGCCTGACATCCTCCTCGTCGAGCGGTATCCGAACGGAGCCGTCCGGCCCGAGCCGTTCACGCACCTCAAGCCGCAGATGTCGCGCGGCAAGGGGCTTGGGCTTGTCGTATTGTAGGTCGTAGAGCACCGGAATGCGCAGTCGGCGCATTTCGAGAACGTCGCGGAAGCCCTCGGTGGTCAGAAGGCCGGTGCGCGCGCCCTTGTATTCCAGGATTGCGTTGGTCGCGACGGTGGTGGCGTGGACAATGCCGGTGATGCGGTCGGGCGACGTCTCATAGTCCGCAACTAGCCGGCTCAGCGCTTCGGCGATGCCCCGACTGTAATCATCGGGCGTCGAGGGCACTTTGCGGGTCTCGATCAACCCGTCGTCGCGGGCAATGACGATATCGGTGAAGGTCCCACCGATATCGATGCCGATCCTGTAGCTGTGCTGCGCCATGGGTTTGGTCTCGTGAGGTCGGAGGAGAGATCAGCCGACGCTTTCGCGGGCGGGACTAACTAGGGTCGCCGCCATGTGGCCGCGACGCCCCTTGATGCCTTTCGGCACGGCGGCGATCAGGAGCTGCGTGTAGGGGTGGGACGGCGCGTCGAGCACCTCGAGGCACGGCCCCTGCTCGACGACCTTGCCCTTGCGCATCACGATGATCCGCGAGCACAGCGTGCGCACCAGCGCGAGGTCATGGCTGATGAAGAGCAAGGTCAGGCCGAGCTCACGCGTCAGCCGGCTCAGCAGGTTGATGACCTGCGCCTGCAGCGAGACGTCGAGCGAGGAGACCGGTTCGTCGGCGATCAGGATGTCCGGTTTCATCGCCAGTGCCCTCGCCAGCCCGACGCGCTGTCGCTGGCCGCCCGAAAGTTCATGCGGCAGGCGTGGCGCGAGCTCCGCGCCCAGCCCGACCAGCGCCAGCATCGCCAACGCCTCGTCTTCGCGCTCAAGCTTCGGTATGCCGCGCAGCGCCAGCGTCTCGGTCAGGCAGCGGCTCACCGTCTTGCGCGGATTGAGCGCGCTGCTCGAATCCTGGAACGCCATCTGGATGCGCCGCCGCCAGGGACCGCCATGGTCGCGCATCAAGGCTGACAGTGGCTTGCCGTCGAGCAGCACCTCGCCCGCTGTCGGCCTGATCAACCCCACGGCGATGTTGGCCAAGGTCGATTTGCCAGAACCGCTTTCGCCGACGATGCCGACGACGTCGCCGCGTCCGATCTCCAGCGAGACCCCGTCGAGCGCCACAAAACGCGTGTCGCGGCCGAGCAGGCGGTCAAAGGCGCTGCCCTGGGCATAGGATTTGGTGATGTCGCGCAGAGACAGGATCGGGCCGGTCATTGCGGCCTCCAGCAGGCGAAGCGGCGGTCGGCTTCAAGTTCCAGCGGCGGCATCTCCTCGGCGCAGGCCTCGACGACACGCGGGCAGCGCGGCGAGAAGGGGCAGCCCTGCGGCATGCGGCCCAGACGCGGCGGCGCACCCTCGATCGCCACCAGCGGGCCAACAGGGCCGGTCAGGCTCGGCACGCAGGCCTGGAGCAGGCCGGTATAAGGGTGGCGGGGGCTGAGCTCGATAGCCTCGACGGGGCCATTCTCGACGACCTTCCCGCCATACATGACCACGACGCGGTCGACGATCTCGGCGACAAGCTGGAGGTTGTGCGAGATGAAGATGACGGCGATACCGAGATCGCGCCGCAGCTCCGCGATCAGGTCGACGATCTGGGCCTGCACGGTCACGTCGAGCGCCGTCGTCGGCTCGTCGGCGATCAACAGGCGCGGGCGGCAGGCGATCGCCATCGCGATCAGGGCGCGCTGGCGCATGCCGCCGGAAAATTCGTGCGGATACGCATCGAGCCGCTTGCCAGCATCGCGGATGCCGACGCGCTCCAGCGATTCGGCCGCGATCCGCCGGGCCTCACCGGAGGAGACCTGCCGATGGGCCCGTACGACATCGGTGATCTGCCGGCCGATGGTCAGCGCCGGGTTGAGCGAGCTTTGCGGATCCTGGAACACCATGGCGATGTCGCGGCCGCGAATGGCGCGCATGCGGGCCTCGTCGACGCCAAACAGATCCTGCCCGTCGAACATCACGCGCCCGCCGGTGGTGCGCGCCGGAGCGCCGAGCAGGCGCATCACCGCAAGCATGCTCAGGCTCTTGCCGGAGCCGGATTCGCCGACGATGCCAACAGCCTCTCCTG
Source organism: Allobosea sp. RIT-PG3_2 (assembly GCF_057321085.1). Classification (NCBI taxonomy): domain Bacteria; kingdom Pseudomonadati; phylum Pseudomonadota; class Alphaproteobacteria; order Hyphomicrobiales; family Alloboseaceae; genus Allobosea; species Allobosea sp. RIT-PG3_2. Next base: position 57,609 of record NZ_JBXWCA010000007.1, read on the forward strand.
CCGCGACGGCAAAATCGACGCCGCGGACAGCCTCGATGACGCCGCCCGACGCGTCGCGAAAGCCAACGCGAAGGCCCTCGACACTGAGCAGGGGCCCGTTCATGCGACCAGTGTCCTGGCTTCGCTGCGCGGATCGAACAGCTCGCGCACCGCGTCGCCGAGCAGGTTGAAGCCGATCACGGTGATCGAGATCGCCAGCCCCGGAAACACCGGCAGCCACCATTCGCCGGAATAGATCGCGCTGCGCGCATCCGACAGCATCGAGCCCCAGCTCGCCTGCGGCGGCTGTACGCCGAGGCCCACGAAGGAGACCGACGCTTCGACGACGATGCCGATCGCGACCAGCAACGTCCCCTGCACAATGATCGGCGACAGGCAGTTGGGCAGGATGTCGCCGGTGACGATCTCCCAATGCGTCGCGCCCTGGAGAGAGCGTGCTCGTACGTAATCGGCGCCGACGACGCGGCTTGCCACTGCATAGGTCACGCGGGCGAAGACCGGCGAGAACAACACCCCGATCAGCAAGACGATCTTCACCTCGTTGGGCAACACCAGCGGCCCGACACGCACCGGCCCGACGCCGAGGATGCCGACGATCGCGATCGCCCAGACCAGCAGGGGAATCGAGGCGACACCGTCAACAATGCGCATCACGAGCTGCTCGCCAAGTCCTGCCTTGTAGGCCGAGAAGAGCCCCGCCGAGACGCCGATCAGCGCTCCGATGACGACGGCGCCGATGCCCACGGCCAGTGAAGCCCGCGCGCCGTAGATGATTCGGCTCAGCACGTCCCGACCGGCCTGGTCGGTGCCGAGCCAATGCGAAATGTCGGGTGCCAGCAGGCGATCCTCGATGCTCAGCGCGACGGGATCGTAAGGTGCGACCAGCGGCGCGAAGATAGCGGCGCCGAGCATGACGACGACGATCATACCGCCAAGCCAGCCGGTCCAGTCGATCAGGCGCAGCGTCGACGAAAGCCCCCTCATGCGGTGACCCGCTGGCGTGGGTCGAGCACGCGGTTGACGAGGTCCGCGGCGAGGTTCGCCAGCACGAAGATCACCGTGAACAGGAAGACGATGCCCTGGAGCAGCAGGAAGTCGCGCTGCGAGATCGCGTTCAACAGAGCGCGCGACAGGCCGGGCACGTTGAACACCTGCTCGATGATCAGCGCCCAGCCGAACATGTAGCCAAAGGACAGGGCGGCCAGGTTCACCACCGGCGGCAGCGCGTTGATCAGCGCGTAGATCACGACTCTCGGCGAGGACAGCCCCATCGCGCGGGCGGTGCGGACATAGTCCCCGCGCAGCGTCTCCTGCAGGCTGGCCTGGGTCATCCGGGCGAGCACGGCGACATAGTAGACAGCGAGCGAGACCGACGGCATCAGGATGGTCTGGAGATGGGCGCCGAGGCCGGCGGAAAGCGGCGCATAGCCACCGGGCGGCAGCCAGCGCAGATCGACCGCGATGAAGCGGATCAGCACGATGCCAAGCCAGAAGGCCGGCACCGACAGCCCCAGCACCGACAGCAGCCGCGCCCCGCGATCGAACACGCCGCCGGGGCGCAGCGCCGCCGCGATCCCGATGCCTACACCGAAGACGAGCGCAACCGCGAAGGCGAAGAGCACGATCGACAAGGTCACCGGAAGCGCGTTGACGATCTCGGTGCCGACATCGCGGCCGGTCACGAAGGACCGTCCGAAATCGCCATGCAGGATGTCGGAAAGCCAGGCGCCGTATTGCGTCAGGAAGGGGCGGTCGAGCCCGTTCGCCTGTTCGAACTGCGCCAGCTGCGCGGCGGTCGCATCCGCACCGAGCACGATCCGGGCCGGAGAACCCGGACCGGCCCGCGTCAGGGCAAACAGCGCGAAGCCGACGAAGAGCAAGGTGCCGATGGACGAGACGATCCGGCCGGCGACGAGGCGAAGCATGGGCAGTTGTGTCCTAAAGCTTGGTGACCAGCGGCCAGATCAGGATGGGCCCCGGAACCGGTGCCGTTATCCGGGGCTTGACCCGGGATCCATCACAGGGCGCGACGATCCCCTATGATGGACCCCGGATCTCCGCTTCGCTGCGTCCGGGATGACGGCGGTTCTGGAGTTCGAGCTGGACCCTAGAGCTTCACGTCCCCGACGCTCATCGTCAGCGCCTGGTTCACCGTGAAGTCCTTCACGCCCTGCCGCCAGAGATTGGAGGCGTGGACGAAGCCGAGCACGCCGATCGGCGCGTCGCGGGCCAGGATCGCCTGCATCTTGCCGTAGAGGTCCTTGAGCTTGGCCTCGTCGGTCTCGGCGAAAGATGTCGCCATCAGCGCATTGAGCTCGGGGTTGTCATAGCCGGTGCTCTTCGACAGGAACTGTCCCGGCATCACCGTGTTGGCGATGATGTAGGTCGCCTCGCCCGGCGACATGAAGACCTGCATCGCCATCTGGTGCTCGCCGCGCGCGATCTGCTGGATCAGCACCGAGAACTCGTAGACCTTGAGATTGATCTTCACGCCGATCTTGGCGAGTTGCGCCTGCAGGAAGATCGCCGCGTCCTTGGTGTCGAGCAGATAGGGCTCGGCCTGGATCGAGATGTCGATCTCGGCGCCGGTCGGGTATTTCGACTTGGCCAGGAACTCCTTGGCGCGGTCGAGATCGAAGCCGAGCTCCTTGTCGGCCGCGGCATTAAACCACCAACCGCGGGGCGGCGCGAGCACGGCGGACGGATCGAGCAGCCCGTAATAGACCTTGTCGCCGATCGCCTTGCGGTCGATGGCGCAGGATAGCGCCTTCCGAAAGTTGAGATCGTCGAGCGGGGGCTTGAGGTTGTTGGTGAACATCAGCAGCGCGCCGCCCAGCGTCGGGCGCGAGGCGCCGGTGACGCCCGGCATGGTCTTGAGGCGGTTGAATTCACGCGCCGGCGGCGCGCTGATGATGTCGACCTGGTTGGTCAGGAGATAGGCGACGCGCGTCGCATCCTCCGGGATCATCTTGACGACGAGACGGTCCCAAGCCGGCAGGCCCTTGCGCCAGTAATTCGGATTCTTCTTGAAGCTGATATAGTCGTTGGGCTTCCACTCCTCGAACATGCCGAAGCCGGTGCCCATGCCGACGGGCTTGGACTTGAAATAGTCGTCGCCATGCTCCTTGCGCGAGCCGGCGGGGAAGACGCCCATGTATTTCGTCAGGAAGTAGACCCACTGGCCATAGGGCTCGGACAGTTCGACCTGGACCTTGAGCGGATCGAGCACCGTCACCTTGGCGATCTTGGTGAAGAGCGGCCGGCGCAGCGCCTTGTTGTTGGCGTCGAGCAGGTAGTCGAACGAGTATTTCACGTCCTCGGCCGTCATTTTCTTGCCGTTGTGGAACGTGACGTCGTCGCGCAGTTCGAAGGTGTAGGTCTTCTTGTCGGCCGAGATCGTCGGCAGGGCCTTGGCAAGCTGCGGCTTCAGCACGCCATCGACATCGAACTCGACGAGGTTCTCGAAGACGGTCTGGCCCAGCACCATCGCGTCATGATTGAGCTGGTTGATCGGGTCGATGGTGATCGGATTGCTCGGCAGGACGATCGTCAGCGTCTTTCCGGCGTTCGGCTGGGCGTGGAGCAGGCTGGACGGCAACAGCGCGGCCAGCGCGCCACCGGCACTCGCTGTTAGAAATTGTCGGCGATCCGTCGGTAGATTGACCATCGAACATCCCCTTTTGGCTGGCGAAGCCTTGGCAGTGCGCATCGTCGGACGTGGCGCTCAACGGGGGGAAGCGTAACACCCGCGCAAAGACCAATGAAAATAAGAACTCTTGGCGTCTCGATAGCCGCCCACTATCGTCTTTGCCCATGCGCTACACCTTCGGTCAGGCCGAGGCATTCTATTGGGTGGCCCGGCTCGGAGGGTTCCGCCCCGCCGCAACGCATCTCAATCTCGCCCAGCCCACCGTTAGCCTGCGCGTCAAGGAGCTGGAGCGCATCCTCGGCGGAGAGTTGTTCGACCGCGCGCTGTACCGGCCGGTGCCGACGACGTTGGGCAGCGCGATCTATGCCGATGTCGAGCGCATGCTCGCCCACGCCGATCAGGTCCAGCGCCGCTCGAAGGACGCGCTGCCGGGTCGCGGCCTGCTGCGCATCGGCGCCGCCGACTCGTTTGCGGCGCTGATCCTGCCGGATCTGCTGGCGGCGTTGGCGGCTCGCCACGCGGCCTTGCAGGTCGACGTCACCGTGGATTTCAGCACGCGGCTGGAACAGCTCCTGCTCGATCGCTCGATCGATATCGCGTTCCTGTCGCAGCCGCGCGCGCATGAGGGCATCACCATCGTGCCGCTCTGGCTGATCGATCTCGTCTGGGTCATCGGCAAGGACCTGCCCTTCGACGGCGATGTCGCCACGCCGGAGAATCTCGTCGATCTGCCGATCTTTACCAATAGCTCGCCCTCGGGCCTGTTCACCACGATCCAGATGTGGTTCGGCACGAAAGGGCTCAAACCCCACCGCATGAACACCTGCAATCCGCTGACTGTGATCGCCAGGCTCGCCAATGCCGGCACCGGCGCGGCCCTGATCCCGCGCGAGATGATCAGGGTCTCGGGCGACGACCTTGCCCTGCGTGTGCTCGAGACCAGGCCGCCGATCCCGTCCCACAATCTCTGCGCGATGTGGTGGGACAATGAATCCGCCGCCGAATGCGGCTATCTGGCCGATCTCGCGCGCGAGATCTCGACAAAAGCTGAGCTGTGAATGGTGCATTGCGACCTCGCCCCTTCCAATCGCAGAGCGCCCGTACCCGAACTTCAGGAAGTCTTAGGGGGGAGATTGACGGGCTTGCGTCTCCTCCCAGGCACCTGAGGGGTTGCGTCAGAACGCGCCGGCATTGAAAATGCTGCGTCTTACTAGGTGTAATCTGCGATGGCGACCGGTACTGTGAAATGGTTCAATGCGACGAAGGGATTTGGCTTCATCCAGCCGGATCAAGGCGGGCAGGATGTCTTTGTGCATATTAGTGCCGTGGAGCGAGCGGGTCTGCGCGAGCTGCGCGATGGTCAGAAGGTGTCGTTCGAGCTTGCCCAGGACAAGCGCTCAGGTCGCACCTCGGCAGATCAGCTTCAAACCCTCTGATCGCCCAGCCAACGATGTCGAGGCCGCACTCCGCCAGCAACTCCTAGACATCGCGATAGCTCAAGGCGAACCGCAGATAGAGCCACAAGGCGTGCCTGATAATCTCGCGCGCGAACTGGTGACGGGCGTAGGAAATCGGCTGCATGCCCCCTACCCTAACCTGCCAGGTTCAAATCGCCCATTCCCGTGACAATGCCCTTCATTCTACTGCCGATCAGGAAGCGAGCTGCGGATGTACCGGCAGCACCGATCGAGCGGTAATCCACGACAGGGCGCCAGCAGGGCAAAACTCAGCCCCTTGGGCCGCGTTCGTTCGGCTTCTTCACGGCGGTGTCACTATCAAGTTCGTCGAGGGAAACCGCTTCGCCATCGTCGTGGGTTTCCTCCCAGCGATCCACCGCGGCCAGCAGGAGTTCGTACTCGGGGGGAGCCGGGCTACCGGGTTCGATCTTGCCGATTGCGTCGAGCCGGCGTGCAGCGTCGCGATACTCGTCTATGTTCTTCAGGAACAGCTTTCTCACCGAACAACCTCGTCGTGGCGCGGACTTTCAGCGCCAACGAGGGCGCGTCCCAACAGTTCCGACGCGGAACGATTCTATCGTCCGGCCGTGGCTGCCAATCCGGAGCGCCATGCGTTGAGCCCCTTCAACGACGTCGTCGATATCAGGCGACTGGCTATAAAGAGGGCCCGTCCCATCGCGGAAGGCCAATCTGGGCCAATACGCCAAACTGTTAGGGTCCGAACAATCTGCCGGATTACCTCCAGAGGGCGAAAGAATAGCACTCCCTACTTTAGTTCAGACCCCGTAAAAGGAGGTTTAGACCACTGCAGCGGAACGAAACATTCCGCCCGTCTTTTACAACTCTGTTAGTTGCGGAGGTTGTATAATGTGTGACTGTCGGGCTGTCAGAGGCGCGCCTGCAGCGGATATCGTCCAAGACCCGCTCGCGCGGCGGCGGGAAGCCGAGCGCGATCAATTTGTGGACCCGATGCCGGAACGCGTTGAGCCTTGTTTGGCGCTGCTCCAAAGCAAACCTCCAGCCGGCAACGACTGGGCTTTTGAGGTGAAGTGGGACGGCTACCGGCTCGCCGTCCATATCGGGCCTGGCAAGAAGGTGCAGATCATCACCCGAGGCGGCCACGACTGGACCAATCGCTTTCCGACTATCGCAAACGATGCGCTTGAGTTCGGCCTGGACAGCGCCATCCTCGATGGCGAGGCGGTCATGCTCGACGAGCGCGGCGCTTCCGACTTTGGCGCCCTGCAGAAGGCCCTTGGCGGGCGGGGCGGCAAGCGATCGGCTGCCAGCGCGATGCTCTACGCGTTCGACCTGCTCTATCTCAACGGCCGTGATTTGCGCGCGCTCCGCCTCGATGAGCGCCGGGCGATGCTGGAGGGTGTACTCGCCTACCAGCCGCATGGCTCGATCCGGCCCAGCAAGGAAATCAAGACGGAAGGCGCTCCGTTTCTTGAGCTCGCAGGTGAGTTCGGCCTGGAAGGAATCATCGCGAAACGCCGCTCGGCTCCGTATCGCTCGGGGCGCGGCGGCGACTGGCTAAAGGTGAAGTGTGTGCAGTCGGAAAGCTTTGTTATCGTGGGTTATGAACCGTCCACCGCTGCGCTCGGCGGCATCGGTCGATTGGTGCTGGCTGCTCGCAAGGACGGAGCGTTGGTCCATGTCGGGGGCGTCGGTACCGGCTTCAGCCACGCCAGCGCGACGGCACTCCGCAAGCAAATGGACGAGCTCGTTATCCCGAAGCCGGCGCTCAGCGTGAAGGGAAGTCGCCAGGCCTATCGCTGGCTCACGCCAGCTCTGGTCGCAGAGGTCGAGTTCCGAGCGTGGACAGACGATGGCAAGCTGCGGCATGCATCGTACAAGGGCCTGCGCGAAGATGCCGAGGCGGCTGAGGTCACTGAGCTGCCCTGAAGCCTGATGGGGCTTACCCACGTCCTTTCCTTGGCACGGCCTATTTCTGCGGAGGTGCCGGCTCGTCAGCTCTTCTCAGCGTGCCTTCGCCGAAACCGTACGATGGCGCCTCTTCGATTTCGCATCTGCCGATCACATGGTGCGCGTCGTCCGGGCCGCGCACGCGGTAATGCTGCTCACCATTACAGTTCGGCAAAAGCTGGATGATCTCGAAAGGGCCAGGGCGGAGCGCACCGGCAAAATTGCGCTGGAGATCGACAAAATCACCTATTTGGTATTCCGTCTCCATCACGATTTTTTCCCTCTGCCCTCAGACTTAGGTCAGGCGATCCGGACCGGCGCTGAGGGGAGCGCCAACGCCCTTCATCGAGCGAATCCTTATAGACCTTCACGGCGTCCGCGAAACCGCCATCTCGCGCTCTTCGTCGCTGTTGTTGGTGAATCCCATCCGATCTTTGGCCTGGTCCAAAGCGGCGCTCAGTTCGTCTTCGCGTTGTATCACCAATCGGCTCATGGGCGATTAATGGGCTCAGTAAAACTTCGTTCCGCTCCGAGTTCCCAGCAATCTGCTGTGCTCGACATGGGCGGCCCAACCTTCGTCGCCGATGAAGGTCAGGTGGATTTGCGGAAGGCCGGAGGCAGGCGTCGCGAGTTTCAGCCTGACCATCTGTTGGTGTCACCTGGCGGACGCCGTTGGCGTGGCCCCCGCGTGCATTTGAATGACCCACATCCAATAGGAAGGCTCGGCGCCCGGGCCTTGCTGCTAAACAATCGTGCCGACATAGAGCCCTGTGCCCTAGCGGCCGTTCGCCTGCGCGCAACGACGGCCGCTTTCGCTACCGTTCCGCCTCAGCGCGGCAAGCAATCAATCTCGACGCTTTCGAGCAGATCTTCAACACGCTGCGCCCGCACGGTTCGCTCGGATACCGCGCCAGAAGTCTTCGCGCCCGCCATGACCGCGCGGGCGGCCGACGCTGGGATCGTCATCTGGCTCTATTTCGCCCGCCGGGACAAGGACCCCCTTGGATTAGCAAACGCTGGCACGGGCATGATTATTTGGGTTGGAGGCCGAGCGATCCTTTATTGGCTTGTTGGTCGCTAGATGTCGAGCACGACACGTGCGCCGCCATCACAACCTTAGATTGCCTCTGGACCTCAAGAATGAAAGGTGAGGGCCCGCTTATCGGATCGGGAGCGCCGCATAATAGGCAGAGAGCGCAGCGATTTCCGCTGTCGTCATCGCACGCGCCATATAGCGCATCTCCTTGTGCTGACGCTTTCCCAACCGAAACGCCATTATCTGATTGAAGAGGTAGCGTTCATTCTGCCCGGCCAGATGAGGCACTTCGGTATCTCGGGCGATGCCATCTTCGCCATGACAAGCGGCGCATTGCTCCACGGTGGAGTGCCTCGGTTCGGCGAGTGCTGGAGCGGCGATCAACGCCATCGCTAAGGTCAGTCGAAGCATCACCTTGATTTCTCCCCGCTTGTTCCATCCGCCGAACCGGCCGCGATGGGATGCTCGGCAGTAGCAATCGCCCGCGTCCCCGCTTCCGGCCAGATCTTCGCGCTAGCGCTTCCGACCCTGCCCCTTCCCTCGGGCCGCTGCAATGACGGCCGGCTCCGCTGTCGGCGCCGCCCGGCGTTTAACCTTCTTATCCTTCATGGCATCGGTATCGGCGAGCACACGGTCCACAGCAATCGCCGCCTCCGCTCGCACATCGTCGGCGTTGGCCTTCTGCTGCTCTATTGAAACGGCATCTACGATTGAGACGGAATGGCGGCGTCCAAGCTTCGCCAGCCTCACGACCGGCTGGCCGCGGTTCACGAACTCGACGCCTGCGGCCTCTAGTGCCTTTGGAATTCGGTGCACGACATCAAGACCGCTGGTGAGTGTACTCGCTCCACGCTTTTCCATCTCTGCTGCCGCCGCGCTGCTTCGCAACAGGAGCAAGCAATGAAGAACGTGATAGGAATCGCAACGCTGATTGCATTCGTGATGCCAACAATTGCAGACGCTGCTAGTGCCGCCGCATCGGCCCGTTAATCGCGATATCGGTGCCACGTCGCCTTGCGGTATTGAGTGGATGAAAATGACCGCCACGCCGCCGTTCCGACGCGCTCAGGTATTGATCCGCCAGCTCTACGAGGGCGACTCGCGCCGGGCGCACCAATTCCGCTATACGCTGCTCGCTTTCGATCTGGTCACGCTGCTGTTCATCGTCGCGACCTCGTTCGTTCCGGGCAACGCCGTCACCGAGACGCTCGATGTCGTGTTCGGCCTCGTCATCCTGGCGGACTTTGGCGCGCGCCTGCTGATCAGCCGCCACCGCCTGCGCGACCTACTGCGCCCGACCACATTGGCCGACATCGCGGCGATCACGTCATTCCTCGCGCCACTGGTGGGCGAGGGCGCGGGCTTCCTGCGCGTCGTACGCACTTTGCGGCTGCTGCGCAGCTACCAGCTGCTGGCGCGGCTGCGTCGCGACTCGGCGTATTTCCGCGACAACGAGGAGATCATCATCGCGGTCGCCAATTTCGTGGTGTTCCTGTTCGTGATGACCGGCTTCGTCTACGAGACGCAGCACGCCAGCAATCCGCACATCATCAACTATGCGGACGCGCTGTATTTCACCGTCACGGCGCTGACCACCACCGGTTTCGGTGACATCACGCTGCAGGGCACCACCGGGCGGCTCATCTCGGTCACCATCATGATCTTCGGCGTGACGCTGTTCTTCGGGCTGGCCAAGGCGGTACTGCGTCCGAACAAGGTGCGCTTCCCCTGCCCGACCTGCGGCCTGCTGCGTCACGATCCCGACGCGTCGCACTGCAAGGCCTGCGGGCAGGTGCTGAACATTCCGTACGAGGAGGAATAGAGCTTTTTGGGCTGATCGCCGCTAGTGCGGAACGGAACAAGACTCAACGAATAAACCCTTGCGCGCCCTTTCCCCTAGCCCGCCCGAGGGCAACGTTGGCAAGCGCGCGGCCATCGATCTCGTCATCGCTTATGGCGACGCTCCCGACGTCATTGCCGCCATGCGCGGGCCGTCCTAGGCGATGGGAGCCCGGCCCAATCTGTGAGCTGGAACGGGCAGCAGGGCACCGAGATGTCTTCACGTGCGCCAACATGGCGCCTGGCCAGGGAGCTATGAGCCGCGTCACCCACGCGCTGATCCGCGACGTGCCGCGGGCGAGCCGCTCGTCCCAGATCCCGGAACTCCAGAAGAATGCGGACGGGTCGGGGCGATGATCGCACTCGTCTCGGTCATTTGTCGTCGAGCCGGTCGAGCGTCCGCAATGCCGCAATCATTAGAAACTTGCGGAGTACGTTTGCCGAAAGCTCGGATTTCAGGTCGACCCGTTTGGCGAACGCGGCAAGATCAGTGTCCTGATTGAACGTAAACGCCAGACTGATGAATACGGCTGCCTCTGCCGAACGCGCATTGTTCGCTTGAGCCTGCTGAAGCAAAGTTATCTTTTGGAGGCATTCGGAAAACGTTTCCTTGAGTTGATACCGCGCCCATTCCTTGGTCGAGACCAGACGGGTTATTCGATTGATGTCAGACGTTTTGGATTCCGCAGTTACCCATGCATCCTCGGCGGGCGTGTTGGTCGGCACGACGTCGAGGATTTCGCGACAATAGGCCTCGACCAGTCGCGACAGTTCCACCCGGTTTACGGGGCTAAAAGGTTGCTTAAAGGCAAACCCGAATAGGTCGCCTTGCGCCGAACCGGGCGCAGTCGCCTGCGAATAAGCCGCTGTCGTTGCTGCGGTCGCCAGAGCGGCGAACATCAGGCCGGCAAGGATGGTCGGACGGCTCGTCATGGGGCAGCCTTGCACGGCCACGCGCTGCGCAGTGCCGCTGTCGCCAGTATAGCAAAGGGCTCATGCTGTCTGGCGGGCAGCTGGTCGATATACGCCACGACGACGCGAGCTACTTCGGCGATATAGACGCCATCGAGCTCGCAACTCTTTGGGTCGACGAAGACAATCCCGGCAGAGAAGCCGCCGCAATATCCTTCGTTGAAAGTAGCGAGCGGACCTCTTTGACTGGCGTTTCCAAACGCACGGCAGCGGGACAGCAATTTATTCTCCGACAGCCCTTGGGCGGAGCCCGTCTCAACGCTCAATGCCGTGATGAGAACAGCCATCGACAACCAAAACATCGCCCACCCCAACAATCGCCTCTCGCATATGTCGCCAGGACATATTTATTTTTCATGCTGCGGGACGGCGCTCCGCGTTCAGCCGGGTCAGCAGCGCGTCGCATATTATGTCAGCAACGACAGATGTGATCTATATCAGAAGGTTAGGTATAAATATGATAGTGATTTGATATTAAACATATTTTTTTGGACCTATATACCTAGTTGACCTTGGAGTTAGCCCTTGAGGGGGACGTTTAGAAGCGAGGCAATTGACCGGCGACCCAAGGTACGCCCTCAGCCAAAGCGGGTGGTCTTCGAAACCGGCCCCCTGTCCGTGTGGCTCTATCACACGTTATGCGCACCTGGCCTACCTGCAGTTTGCATCATGCTCGCCAAACAAGACCGACGCGAACGCTGCGGATGGCTTGGCCCATCTGCCGAAAGGCGGCTTTTATTGTGGGGTACCCGTGAAAGGGTTCGATAACATGTTGACCTCACGCTAGTCTCAGAATGAACCAAGCTGGTCAGGATCACGATCGAGCTCTCCAGCGAATTCCAAGGCCTGATGGGATGGGCTCGCGGTTGAACCGAGCCTCGCGCCATAGGGGCCGAGCTGGCATAGCCAGTAGAGCGGCGCTCTGGGCCGAACTGCTGTTCCCGATGCAATCCGCCTTGTGTGATGCGCCGCCGAGGCCCATAAGCAACGCTCCATGCGTGACGCGAATGGTTTTTCGCCGTGGTTTGCCAACGCAGGTGAGGACTTGAAACACGTCCGTCTGGATGGGTTGTGGGGGCGGGAAAGCGGTTCATTGAACCCAAGGAGCCCGGCCATGAGCGAATTTTTAAACTCGGAAGGAATGACACGTCGACGCGGCCTTTCCTTCTTGTGGTCGGCCGCGACCTTGGCCTTTGCGGGCGCAATTGCGGTTTTGAACCCATCGCATTCTCAGGCTCAAACCAGCGGTACGGACCGCCGTCAGGATCGGCGCACTGGCCGGGACGTTCGGCGCACTGATCGGCGTACTGGTCGCACCGAAAGACGAGTGGACCGCCGAAACTAAACGCCCGACATGCTGTGATATTTCGGGGCTCGACCTTGGTTCCACTTATGGCCGCGCCCCGGCCTACCGCCGAGCTACGACGGAATGTGGCGCTCGATCTAGTCACCGATGCGGATGCGGCCCGCAGGTGCGAATATTTCGGTGCAGAAATCTCGAAGATACGCCCGAAAGCTGTCTGGGTGGGCTATTTCGCTGAAGCAATTACCCCCGGACATTTCAAATTACATGAAACCGCGCAAACCGTGCATCGTCACACTGGCCACGATCGCCTTCCTTTCAACGCCAGCTTCAGCCCAAAAGAGAACATTGGAAGGCATTGCCCGGTCAGCTAGCCTTTATGCTGCGATAGTTGAATTTTGCCCGCAGCATCAGCGCATCGACCTCGAGTTAGCGACCAGAGCGGCGAAGGCGATGGCCGATGCTGCCAGCGAAGCCTCGGGACCAGCCACGGGGCGAATGATGCTTGATCAGGAAATGCAGCGCCGATTCGATATTGTGCGATCTTCCGGAGCGGAAGCTTGGTGCCAAGCGCAACGACAGCGACCGGCGAATGAGCCCCTATTCTTAAAAGCGCCATAGCCGCCGCCTGTCGGCGGCAATCCCCCTAGGCAGCTTGAGGTCCTGTTGCTCTAAAGCCCGTCGCCTTCGCGACGGGCTTTTTTGTTCGGATCCAAGCAGACGGAGGGGCGAAACCCTTCAGCTTGGAAACCCCAGAGAGAGACGAAAATCCAAGTGATAAGACGCCGCCCTGCCCAAACTGGGCTTTCGCCGGTGTTGCGCGCATGGAGGGAGTTCGGCCGATCGCATGCTCTGGCTTCTAAGAGTAGAGAGCCCGACCAACGGCGCCTCTAAAACCGAAGTGAAATCTCAGTTTGGTTTTAATTCGATTTCAGACTTGACTCGAGCTGCTTGCGGCGTGAACTTTGGGCGCCAGGGAGGGTACCCACGTGCCAAAGACGGACCGCATCGGCGTAAATTGTGCGCTTTCCACCCCGTTCACCGCGGGCGGGGCCATCGATCATTCACTATGGATCGAGCATGCCCGTTGGGTGCTGGCGGCCGGAGCCGATGGCATTACGCTGTTCGGTACGACAGGCGAAGGTGCGGGGATCGGGTTGCATGAGCGCATTGGAGCCATGGGTGCGCTGGCCGGTGCCGGGTTTGATTTTCGCAGGTCGGTAGTGGTCTCAGTTACGTCCTCGACGATCGAGGATGCTGTCGCTCAGACACGCGCGGGCTACGCCTACGGCGCCAGAGCGATCCTGATCACGCCGTCCTTCTACTTTCCGGACATGCCGGAGGACGGCATCTTCGACTGGTTTTCGACCGTGTTCCAAGAGTTGGGAACCGAGTTGCGCGACATCCTGCTCTACCACATCCCCAACATGACGCGTTCGCAGATCACGCCGCACCTGGTGTCTCGCCTGCGTGACGCCTTTGGCGATGCGATCGTCGGAATCAAGGACAGCGCGGGCAACTGGGAAGCGACGCAGGCTTTGCTCGACGCGCATCGCGATTTCCAGGTGCTCGTGGGCAGCGAACGGCATGTCGCCCAGGCCGTCAGCGAAGGCGGCAGCGGCACGATCTGCGGGCTGGCAAATTTCCAGCCGGCGCTCCTTCGCGGGCCAGTGGCCGCCGGGCGCGACGAGCCGCTGATCATGGCTTATCGATCCGCGATCTTGCCGGATCCGTTTCCCGCCTCGTTGAAGGCACTCGTAGCCCGGCGTACGGGCCGGCAAGAATGGCTGCGGATGCGACCGCCCAACGTCACCTTCGATGATGCCCGGGTAACTGCCCTGATGACGCGCATCGAGCAAGTCCGGGCGCTGCAATGAGTGAACCCACGGTGTTTGCCCCCAAGAGCCGGGACCGGGCATATGACCTGTTCACCGAAGGGCTGATGTCACGCAAGATCGTCGCGGGCCAGTTCATCTCGCAGCGCGAACTGATCGAGATCATTGGCCTGCCTATGGCGGCAATCCGGGCCCTGATTCCACGGCTGGAGGCTGAAGGGCTGATCGTCACGGTGCCGCAGCGCGGGCTGCAGATCGCGCATGTCGACGTCAACCTGATCCATAACGCTTTCCAGTTCCGATTGATGCTGGAAAGCTACGCCATGGCTGCCTTCGTGCGGGATGCTCCGGATGAAGAGATCACCAAGCTGCGAGAGGCCCATGAAATCGTCCTGCGGCAGGGTGAGAGCGAAGTCACGCCGGAACTTCTGCGCCAGGCGCAGCTGACCGATTGGAATTTCCACGATCGGATCATTGATTGGCTCGCCAACGATCTCGTCAGCGCAGCCTATCGCACCAACTCGATCAAGATTCGGCTGATCCGTCAGGGCGAGGTCCGCATCGCGCCTCAACGGCTTCTCATCGTCATGAGGATCCATCTCGACATTATTGAGCGCATGGAGAAGCGCGATGTGGAAGGCGCCGTGCAGGCGTTGACCGAACACATCATGGCGGCTCGCAACCGCGCCATGAACGTCTGAATGGCATGAGCACTTCAATCAGAAGCAGCGGAAATCCGTGCATAACCGGGAGGAACGACGATGAGAAGGCCGACAATTTCTCGCCGCACGCTGTTGAAGTCCGGCATCGCCGGAGCCGTGGCGTCGCCGATGCTGAACCTGACGACCGCCTTTTCGCAATCTGAAAGCTTCAACTGGAAGCGTTTCCAGGGCCAGAACATCGAGGTGTCACTGACGCGCACACCGCGCAGCGAAACGCAGAAGCGATATCTGGCCGAGTTTCAGTCGCTGACCGGCATCAAGGTCGGGCTGGAGGAAATCCCCGAGCAGCAGCATCGCCAGAAGATCGTCATCGAGTTCAATTCCGGCAAGCCGAATTTCGACGTCGCGAGCTTGTCCTATTCCGTCCAGAAGCGGCAGCTCGCCCGTGGTAAATGGCTCGCAACCGTCGAGCCGATGCTCGGTGACCGCTCACTGACGCCGCCCGACTGGGACCGGGCCGACTTCAGTCAGCGGGGCCTCGAATATGCGACGGATGACGGGCGCCTGACCTCGCTGCCCCTCTCGGCCGACTACTGGCTGCTCTACTGGAACAAGGATCTATTCAACGCCAAGGGCGTCGCCTATCCGAAGTCGATCGCCGACATCGTGACAGCAGCCGCCAAGCTTCATGACCCGACGAACGGCATTTCCGGCATCGTCGCCCGCGGCCTGCGCAATGCGAATGTGCCGGTCTGGACCCAGTTGCTGCTCGGCTACGGCCAGGAGACCACCACCGGAACGCCTCCAAAGCTGGCGACGACGACCGAGGATTCCGTCGCCGCTGCGACGATCTACCAGACCCTACTCAAGGCCAGCGGGCCGCAAGGCGTCTCCGGCTTTAACTGGAACGAGGCGCAGTCGCTGTTCGCGCAGGGTCGCGCAGCGATGTGGATCGATGGGGTCGGGTTCGCACCGCCTCTCGAGGACGCCAAGCGCAGCCGCATCGTCGGCAAGGTTGGCTACGGCGTGTTCCCGCCCGGGCCGAAAGCCCACCACGCGAATGTCTTCGGCGACGGCATCGGCATCGCAGCGGCAAGCTCCAAGAAGGAAGCCGCATTCCTCTATTGCCTCTGGGTGACGTCGAAGACGATGTGCAACCGATTGCTGCAGACGGGCTCGGGCGTCCCCTTCCGCAATTCCAGCCTCGTCGACAAGGAGACACTGGCGGCGTTGACGGTTCCCAAGGACTGGGCCGATTGCGTACGAGGCTCGGCCGAGATCGCGCGCACGGGCCTGCCCAACATCGTTCCGGTGACAGAGTTTCGCGACACCTTCGGGGCTGCCCTAACCAACATGATCGGCGGCGCCGACCCCGCCGCCGAACTCAAAAAGGCGACCGACGAATTCGGCCCCGTTCTCGATCGCAGCGAGCAGTCGTGACCAGCCTTGCGGACATGGCTGTCCGGTCTGCGCCTGTGGCGACGCAGGCCGATCCGCTGCGCAAGCCGTCGTATATCTGGTTCATCCTGCCGGCGTTGGTCGCGACCGTCGCGATCATCGTCTTTCCCTGGATCTTCACAATCTGGATGAGCTTCCACGAATGGAAGATCGGCGGCGCAAAAACCTGGGTTGGATTGCGGAATTATATCGACCTCGCCAGCAACCAGCGCTTCCTTGAGTCGATGTGGCACACGGCGTATTTCACCGTGCTTGCCGTCCTCCTACCGCTGGTCGCCGGCACCTTCGCCGCGGTCATATTCAACCGGCGCTTTCCCCTCCGCGGCCTGCTACGGACGATCTTCATCATGCCGATGATGGCGACGCCGGTCGCCATCGCGCTGGTCTGGACGATGATGTTCCATCCCCAGCTCGGCGTCCTGAACTACCTCCTGAGTGTAGTCGGCATCCCGCCGTCTGAATGGGTTTTCGCACGCAGCACAGTCATTCCAAGCCTCGCCCTAGTCGAAGTCTGGCTCTGGACTCCCTTCGTCATGATCATCGTGCTCGGTGGCCTCGCGGCGGTGCCAGAGGAACCCTACGAGAGCGCGCGGCTCGACGGGGCCACTCAATGGCAGATGTTCCGCTATATCACCTTCCCGCTCGTGCTTCCCTTCATAGCGGTGGCAGGCGTGATGCGCACCATCGACGCGGTGAAGGCCTTCGAGGTGATCTATGTCATCTCCAGCGGAGGCCCGGGGACGGCTTCTGAGACGATCAACCTCTACCTCTATTCGCAGGCCTTCGCCTATTACAACGTCGGCACCGCCTCGACCGTCGTCGTCGTCTTCTTCGCGATCATCCTGCTTCTCTCCGTCGCCCTGCTGTGGGTCAGGGAGCGATCGAAATGGTACAACAAGTGATGGCTGGCGCGCCGTCGCGCCGCTTCGGCCCTATCTCGTTCGCACAGCTGCGGGAGCATTTGGCGCTAGGCTTCGCTCTACTCGTGCTGATGGCGCCGGTACTGTTCGTCTTCCTGTGGGTCATCTCCCTGTCGCTCAAGCAGGAGATCGACAACACCGCATATCCGCCGGTCTTCATCCCGAGCGACCCGACCCTCGACAATTTCCGCACGTTGTTCAATGAGACACCGATCCTGCTGTATTTCTGGAACAGCGTGCTCGTTTCGGGCGGGGCGACCCTGGCAGCGCTGATCCTAGGGGTGCCCGCCGGCTACGGCATCGCGAAATCAAAAGCGCACGGGCTCGCCGTGCTGATGCTAATCAGCCGGCTGACGCCGGGTCTGTCCTATCTCATCCCGCTGTTCGCGCTGTTCCAAGCGTTGGGTCTGGTCGGCACACTCTGGCCGATCGGCATCACGCATCTGGTGATTACCCTTCCGATCGTGATCTACATCATGATCGGCTACTTCGAGACGCTTCCAGCCGAATTAGAGGAGGCCGCGCGCATCGACGGCTGCTCGATGTGGCAGACCTTCTGGCATATCGCGGTACCGCTGGCGCGGCCGGGCATCGTCGTCGGCGCCATCCTGTCCTTCATCTATTCCTGGAACAATTTCGTCTTCGGCGCCGTCTTCGCCGGCCGCACGACACGCACGATGCCGGTCGCCGTCTACAACATGCTCACGTTCGAGCAGGTCTCCTGGGGCCCGCTCGCCGCGGCCGCGATCGTGGTGATGCTGCCGGTGATCGTGCTCACCGTGGTGATCCAGAAGGACATCGTCGGCGGCTTGACGGCCGGCGGTGTCAAAGGCGGCTGAACCCCGCCTAGAGCCGACACGAAACCCGAACCTGCCGACTGGAACCAAAGATGATTGCCGATCTCAAGGACAAGGTAGTTTTGATCACAGGCGCCAGCACCGGCATCGGTTCCGCCGTGGCGCAGGGCTTTGCGGCCCATGGCGCGAAAGTCGTGGTCAACTACAACGCCAGCGCCGAGCAGGCGGGGGCGGTGGCAAAACTGATCGCTGACGCCGGTGGTGAGGTTCTGCTCCACCAGGCCGATGTCACCGATACGGCAGCCCTATCCGGGTTGGTGGACGCGACGGTGGCGAAATTTGGCCGCATCGATGTGCTCGTGAACAATGCCGGTGCTATGCTCGGCCGTGTCCCGACGGTCGAGATGGATGACGCGCATTTCGAGCGGGTGATGCGCCTCAACTGCTGGTCGGTCTTCGCGCTCAGCCGGGCGGTAGCGCCCGTCATGGCCGGCGGCGGTGGCGGCTCTATCATCAACGTCACTTCGATCGCCGCGCGCAACGGTGGCGGTGGCGGCGCCAACATCTACGGCGCCGCTAAAGGCTTCGTCAGCTCCTTCTCCAAGGGCCTGGCGCGCGAACTCGTCGCGGACAAGATCAGGGTCAATGCTGTGTCGCCGGGGGTGATCGCGACGCCGTTCCACCAACGCTATTCGTCGGCCGAGCAGATGGAGATGATGCGCCGCCAAGTTCCCATGGGGCGGGTCGGCGAATCCGAGGACTGCGTCGGCGCCTTCCTGTTTCTCGCCGCTCCGTCGCTGAGCGGCTACATGACTGGCCAGATCATTGAAGTCAGCGGCGGCCAGGTGATGCCGTGACGGCCGTCTATCCTGATCTGCTGGGGCGGACCGTTCTGATTACGGGCGGGGCGAGCGGCATTGGCGCAGCTCACACAAAGGGCTTTAGCGATGCGGGCTGCCGCGTCGCCTTTCTCGACATCGACGAGGCCGCGGGCACCGATCTCGCAACACGGCTTGCGGCCGCTGGCGGAGAGGTGCTCTTCCTGCCCTGCGACCTCAATGACATTGCCGCGCTGGGCTCGGCGATTGCGTCGGTGCGCGAGCGCTTCGGACCCGTCTTCGCGCTCGTGAATAACGCCGCGCAGGACAAGCGCCAGCGCTTCTCCGACATCACGCCCGAGGACTTTGACGCGATGATGAGCGTCAATCTGCGCCACGCCGTTTTCGCCGCACAGCTGGTGGTGCCGCATATGCGCGAACTAGGATCTGGCTCGATCGTCAATACGAGTTCGGTCGCCTGGATGCGTGGCATCGAGGATCTGCAACTCTACAGCGCGGCGAAGGCGGCCGCTATCGGGCTGACGAATTCCCTCGCGCGTGAGCTCGGCAGGGATCGCATCCGCGTCAACGCGATCGCGCCGGGCTTTGTCGTCACCGAGCGCCAGCGTGCACTTTGGTTTGACGATAGCGCCATCGACGGGGTGAAGCAGAGACAATGCCTGCCCGACATTATCGAGCCAGACGACATAGCCAACGCCGCGCTGTTCCTATGTTCGGACAGCGCTCGCATGATCACGAAGCATTGCCTGGTTGTTCATGCAGGCTCACTCTGATTGAGAGTACCGACAAGAGACGCGTGTATCTGAAAATCCGACAATGAGCAGTGCGCCGCATTTGCATGAGCTTTCTAGAACTGCCGATCGGCAGATTCGCAGCATCACGTTGCGTTCGAGTTCCGGCATGGAAGCAGAGGTCATCGACTACGGCGCGAGCCTGCGGGATCTGCGCGTGCCGAGGGCGGGCGGTGCGCTCCAGCGGGTTGTCCTTGGATTGGAGAGACTGGAGGACTATCCGGCGTACTCGCCTCACATGGGCGCGGTCGCCGGGCGCTTCGCCAACCGCATCGCCGAGGGGCGCTTCGTTCTGGGTGGCGTGGAATACCAGCTCCCGCGCAATCAGGATGGGCGCCACTCACTGCATGGTGGCGGCAACGGCTTCGGCAAGCGGCACTGGACACTCGTCGAGCAGAACGAGCGATCAACGACCCTTGCTCTGGTTTCGCCTGCAGGCGACGCTGGATACCCCGGAACGCTTCGCGTTTGGTGTCGATACAGCTTGACCGAAGACGAGACTTTACGCATCGAATTTTCGGCGACGACGGATGCAGCGACCGTCATAAATCTCGCTCACCATCCCTATTTCAAACTGGACAATACGGCGGACATCCTCGCCCACCGTTTGCAAATCGAGGGCGATCTCGTGCTTCTGACGGATGCGGACCTCATTCCCGACGGGTCTGTTGCCGCCGTGGCCGGCACGCCCTTCGATTTTCGAGAAGCCAGATCGATCCGAGAGCCGGGGCACGGCGAGGCGCCGACACGCTACGACGCGAACTTCATACTTCGACGGAGCCGCACAGAGCACGATCCCGCGTCCGGCATGGAACTCGCACATGCGGCGACATTGCGGTCAGACGCGAGTGGCCTGGGACTTGAAATCTGGACCACCGAGCCGTGCCTTCAGTTCTATGACGGCGCCAAGCTTGCCGTCGCGGTTCCCGGCCTTGGCGGGGCGACCTACGGGTCATTCGCCGGGGTTGCCCTGGAGCCGCAGCACGCCCCCAACTCACCCAACCTGGCGCATCTGCCGTCCACCGTCCTCTGTCCGGGAGCGGTCTATCGTCAGGTCAGCGAGTACCGGTTTTCGTGATCGCGACGGCTCTCATATGATTGGGATCAATCGAGAAATTGAGAATCATGTCCCGGGACTAAAAGGGCGAGCCGCACCAATAGCCGACTCTGGCTCATCGCCCGAAAGCCGACATCCCGGGGCGATCTGCTCAAGGCCCCTCTCTCGGTAGCAAAATTGGTGGGCTTTCCGGGACAAGAGCGGCGCCGTTGCACCGCTCTCCTCTCAAGCTGAGGGAGTTAGGATCATGCGTCTGATTGCGCTGAAACCGCCCAGGATTCGCCGGAGGCCGCTTAGGTCACGTTGCTAGGGCTGGCCTATCCTGCATAGCGTAGTAGCACTCCTCGGCTTTCAGCTTTTCGAGAAATTGCCGATAGGCTCCAGCCGCCGTCATTGTTGAACCTCGAGGTGCCTTCCGCTCTTGCGGCCGCAAAACGCCTAGCAGAAATCAAAATCAACGCCCTCGTCGGCCTGGAGCACGTGCTCGTCATAGAGGTGGTCATAGCCACGGCGCTGGATCGCCTGAGGAGCTGGCAGCGCCTTGCGGCGCGTCTCGAGTTCGGCCTCGCCCACCAGAAGGTCGAGGCGGCGCTCGGCGACACTGAGCCGGATTCGGTCGCCATTGCACACCAGCGCGAGCGGCCCGCCGATTGCGGCCTCGGGCGCAACATGCAGCACGATCGCGCCATATGCCGTGCCGGACATGCGCGCATCCGAGATGCGGACCATGTCCTTGACGCCCTTTGAGGCGAGCTTGCGCGGAATCGGCAGGTAGCCGGCTTCCGGCATCGCCGCTGCGCTCTTGGGGCCGGCGTTCTGCAACACGAGGATGTCGTCGGCGGTGACGTCGAGATCTGGGCTGTCGATCCGCGCCGCGAGGTCCTCCAGCGAGGAGAAGACCACCGCCCTGCCCTCATGCTCGAGCAGGCGCTTGTCGGCTGCGGCGCGCTTCACGATGGCGCCGCGCGGCGCGAGCGAACCGAACACGGCGACAAGGCCGCCATCGGGATCGACGGGCTCCGCGCGCGGGCGCACAATGCTGCGGTCGACCTGATCCACAAGCGGCTCGTCGATCAGCTCGCCGAGCGTCTTGCCGGTCACGGTCATGCAATCGAGATGCATCAGGTCGCGGAGTTCCTTCAGTACGGCGGGCACGCCGCCGCCGGCGAAGAAATCCTCCATGTAATTGTTGCCCACCGGTTTCAGGTTCACCAGCACCGGCGTCTCGTCGGAGAGCTTGTTGAGCCGGTTGAGGTCGACCTTTACCCCGGCGCGGCGCGCGATCGCGGTGAGATGTACCACCGCGTTGGTCGAGCCCGAAATCGCCAGCAGCATGCGCCAGGCGTTATCGATCGCCTTCTCGGTGACGATCTGCTTCGGCAGAAGTGTCGTCGTGCCGATGAGTTCGACGGCGCGCTTGCCGCTCTCCTCGGCGCAGCGCAACCGGTCGGCATGAACCGCCGGGATCGCGGCCGAGCGCGGCAACGACAGGCCGAGCGTCTCGGCGATGCAGGCCATGGTGCTGGCGGTGCCCATGACGGCGCAGGTGCCGGCTGTGGTGGCGAGCCGGCCCTCAACTACATCGATCTCCTCCTGATCGATGTCGCCCGCCCGGAAGCGGGCCCAGAAGCGGCGACAATCTGTGCAGGCGCCCAGGCGCTCGCCCTTGTAGCGGCCGGTCGACATCGGCCCGGCCACGAGTTGCACCGTCGGGACATTGGCCGAGAGCGCGGCCATGAGCTGCGCCGGCACGGTCTTGTCGCAGCCGCCCATCAGGACGACAGCGTCGATCGGCTGCGCGCGGATCATCTCCTCGGTGCCCATGGCCATCAGATTGCGGAATTTCAGGCTGGTCGGCTTGAGGAAGACCTCGCCGAGCGAGATGGTCGGGAACTCAACCGGCAGGCCGCCAGCCATCAGCACGCCGCGCTTAATCGCCTCGAGCAGCTCGGGGAAGTGCCGATGGCAATTGTTGAAGCCGCTATAGGTGTTGGCGATCCCCACGATGGGACGCGCCAGCGCCTCGTTGGAATAACCCATCGAGCGCGCGAAGGAGCGGCGCAGATAGGCGGCGAATTCGGGGTCGCCGTAATTGGTCAGCCCACCGGCAATGCCGCGCCGCTTCGGTTCGTTCTCGCTCATGCCGCCGCCATCCCTCGAGCTGTCTTTTCGTCCGGCCAGGGTGTTCAGGCCGGCGCGTTATGGACGAACTTGGTGTTGAGATACTCGCGCACGCCCTCGGCGCCGCCCTCACGGCCGAAGCCGCTCTGCTTGATGCCGCCGAACGGCGCCTCCGGCACGGCGACGACCGTCGTGTTGACGCCGAGCACGCCCACCTGGAGCTCGCGCGTGACATGGTCGATCGCACGCTTCGAGCTAGCGAAGAGATAACCGGCCAAGCCGAACTCGACGGCATTGGCCCGCGCTATCGCCTCGTCCGCGCTGGCGCAGCGTACGATGGCCGCGACCGGCGCGAACGGCTCGTCCGCGAGGATCGAGGCATCCGGCGGCAGATCGGCCAGCACGGTTGGCTCAAAGAAATAGCCGCGGTTGAGGCTGGCCGGGCGCTTACCACCGGTGGCGAGCGTCGCGCCCTTGCCAAGGGCATCCTCGACCAGCCGCTCGGCCCGGTCGCGCTGGCGCGCGGTCGCGAGCGGGCCCATCAGGACGCCGTCGTCGAGCCCGTTGCCGAGGCGCAGGGCTTGCGCCTTCGCCGCCATCTTTTCGGTGAAGGCATCGGCGATCTTTTCGTGCACGAAGAAGCGGCTCGGCGAGGTGCAGACCTGGCCGGCATTGCGGTACTTGCCGCCGACGGCCGCGGTCGCCGCCTTCTCGACATCGGCATCGCCCAGCACGATGAAGGGGGCGTGGCCGCCGAGCTCCATGGTCATGCGCTTTACCGTGTCGGCCGCCTGGCGCATCAGGGTCTGGCCGACGCGGGTCGAGCCGGTGAAGGAGAGCTTGCGCACAGCGGGCGCCGCCATCAGCGGCACCACGACCTGCTGCGGCGAACCGAAGAGCAAGTTCACGGCACCGTTGGGAAGGCCGCCATCATGGCAGCAGCGCACCAGCTCGGCGACGCAGGCCGGCGCCTCCTCGGCCGGACGCAGGATCACTGTGCAACCGGCGGCGAGCGCCATGGCGAGCTTGCGAGAGGCCAGGCTGATCGGAAAATTCCAGGCCGCCAGCGCCAGCACGACGCCGACCGGTCCATGCGAAACCTCAAAGCGGGCTCCGGGCGTGCGCCCGTCGAGCATGTAGCCATGCAGGCGTCGGGCTTCGTCGGCGCAATAGTCGAAATATTCGGCGGAGACGGCGACCTCGGCGCGCGCCTCCGACAGCGGCTTGCCGATCTCCATGGTCAGCAGGCGCGCGATCATCTCCTGCCGCTCGCGCAGCAGTCCGGCGATCTTGCGCAGCACGTTGCAGCGCTCCCAAGGCAGCGTATTGCGCCACACCTCGAAGCCGCGCTCCGCCGCCGCCAGCGCAGCGGTGACCTCGGCCGCGGTAGAAGACGGCACCGAGCCGAGAGTCTCCTCTGTCGCCGGGTTGACGACCTCGATCCTCTCGGCGCCGGTCTTGTCGATATGGGCCCCGTCGATGAACAGGCTGGCGGCATACATTGTAGCAGTCCTCAATAGGGAAGCGGCTCAGGCCGCGTTGATCTCGCCGAGCAGGGCTTCGCTGCGGCGGGCCAGGATTGCGGTGTCCGAGCCGACGGCGATGTAGCTGTAGCCGGCGTCGAACAGCTCGCGCGCCTCTCCGACATTGAAGTTCAGGATGCCCGGCGCCCTGCCGGTTTTCTTGATCGCGTCGAGTGCCCGGTCGATCTCGGCCCGGACCTCGGGCGCACCCGGCTTGCCGAACAGGCCCATATTGGCGGCGAGATCATTCGGACCGACGAAGATGCCGTCGACGCCCTTGACGGCGCCGATCTCGGGGATCGCAACGGCGGCGGCCGGCGTCTCGATCTGCACGATGATACACTGTTCCTCGTGATAGCGTTCGTTATAATCCTTGATGCGTGCGTAGTTGTTACCACGCATGTTGCCGCTGACGCCGCGGATGCCGTGCGGCGGATAGCGCGTCGCGGCGACGGCGGCGCGGGCCTCCTCTGCATTCTGCACGAAGGGCACCATGAAGGAACGCACACCGGCATCGAGCAGGCGCTTCATCATGATCGGCTCGTTCCACGGAATACGGACCACGACTTCGGCCGTGCCGCCTTTGGCTGCTCGCAGGTGCTGGGAGACCTGCGAGGGGTCGACCGGCGTATGCTCCATGTCAAGCAAGAGCCAGGAATAGCCCGCGCCGGCGAGAATCTCGGTCGCGTTCAGGCTTTCCAGCGTCAGCCAGAGGCCGGGCTGGCGCTTGCCCTCAATGAGGCCGCGTTTGAACAGGTTCGGCTGCAGGGTCGCGTGCGACATTGTCGCTCCAATCGGTTCGTGAGGATCAGGCAGCTTTGCCCGCGGCGGAGCGCAGCTCGGCCCAGGGCGTCATCGCGTAGGTGTCGAGCGCCTTTGCGTCGAAATCGAAGCCGAGGCCCGGCCGCTGCGGCAGATCGATCATACCCTTGCGCACGGTGAGCTGCGTGTCGACGAGGCGGCGGAAGTTCAGCACTTGGTCATCGGCGAAGAACTCGACATAGCGCGCGTTCGGCGTCGCGGCGACGAGATGAGCGTGCAGATCGTGGAACCAGTGCGGACACAGCGTTATGCCGAAGCTCGCCGCGGCCGCCGCGCTAAGGCGCAACTCGCTGATGCCACCGCAGACGCAGGCATCGGTCTGCAGGATCGCAGCGCCGCCCTTGCTCATCAGCTCCATGAAGCGCCAGCGTCCGACCTCGATCTCGCCGGTCGCGATCGGCATCGCGACCTGCTGGGCGAGGCGGGCATGGTTGTCGATATCGTCCGGGCTGAATGGCTCTTCGAGGAAATACGGGTCGTACTGCTCGTACATGCGGGCGAAACGCAAAGCCGTCGGAAGGTCCGACCAGGCGTTGTTGGCGTCGAGCATCAGGATCGTGTCGTCGCCGATGCGCTCGCGCACCGCAGCGATGCGCTCCTCCTCCTGAGCGAGGCCGAAGCGGCCGACCTTCATCTTTACGGCCGTGTAGCCCTCGTCGACGTAGCCGCCCATCTCGGCGGCGAGATGCTCGGGTGTCTTGCCTTCGACATAGTAGCCGCCGCTGGCATAGGCCGGGACGCTGTCCTTGACCGAACCGAGGAATTTGTAGAGCGGCAGGCTGGCAGCGCGCGCGTTGCGGTCCCAGAGCGCGGTGTCGAGCGCGCTAATGGCGCGGACAACCGTACCGGCGCGGCCCTGCAGCAACGCCTCCTGGTACATCGCCTGCCAAAGCCCCTCGACGCGATAGGGGTCCTCGCCGATCAGGACCGGCGCGAGGAGTGCGCGCACGGCCTCAGTGAAGAGCCCGCCACCGGCGCTGCCGACATAACAGAAGCCGATGCCCTTATGGCCGTCATCGCCCTCGACCTCGACCACGCCATAGTGCCGCTCGGTGACGCGGCGGCTAGAGAGCGAGGTCACCTTGTCGAGCGGAATAATGATGCTGCGGGCGCGCACGGCGCGGATCTTGGTCATCGCTGGCTTCCTTCTAAAGGGCGGAGGCACGGATGGCGTGTCCGGCGAGAAGCCGCTCAACCTCCGGCGATCCTGTCATCATCAACTTTTTTGTCAACAATATTGGCGAACACACTTAAACCTTAGCCGGTTGCGCGCCAGGCGTGGCTAGAGCGAGCCGCCGTTGATGGTGAGGCACTGCTTGGTGATCATCCGTGCCGCGTCCGAGCACAGGAAAAGCGCGGTTTCGGCGATGTCCTGCGGCTCGATCGCATCGGGCAGGCATTGCAGGGCGATGGTGCGCTTCTCAGCCTCCGCATCGTGCCACAGCGCCCGCTGACGCGGCGTCGCGACATAGCCCGGCGCGATCGCGTTGACGCGGATTCGGTCAGGTCCGGCGGCGCGTGCCAGCGAATTGGTGAAGCCGATCACCGCCGCCTTGGCGGCGCTGTAGAGCGGCACATTGGCGATGCCGCGCATCCAGGCGACGGAGGTGGTATTGACGATCGAGCCGCCGCCAAGCCCGCGCATCTGCGGCAGCACGCGCTGCGCCGCGAAGATCGCATGGCGCAGGTTGACGTTCATCATCCAGTCGAAATCGTCCGGCTGCATGGCGTCAATGTCGTGGCGCTGGTCGACGGCTGCGTTGTTGATCAGTCCGTGCACCGGCCCGAGCCTCTCGCCGACGCGGTCGATGGCCGTGCCGAGCGTCGCAATGTCGAGGAGGTCGCAGGCGACGAAGAGGACGTTCGCGCCTTCGCCGCGCAGGCTGGCTTCGAGAGTCCTGCCCGCCTCCTCTTGCTTGTCGATGAAGGCTGTCTTGCAGCCACTCGCGGCAAAGGCACGGACATGCGCCTCGCCGATGCCGGAGGCGCCGCCGGTGATCAGAACCACGCGGCCGGCGAGGTCGGGATAATGTCCGCGAGGCGTCATGCGATCCGGCTTTCGGTCTTGGGGTCGAACAGGCAGGCCTTGGCGGTGTCGATGGCGAAGTGCGCGACCGAGCCGACGGCCGGGCGCGCATCCGGCCGCATCCGGGCCATGATCTCGCTCTGGCCGACGCGGATCAGCGCCATGGTCTCGGCGCCTGTCGGCTCGATCATCTCGACCGTCGCCGGCAGGCTGGAAGCAGGCCTGGCCGGCTGCTCATCGCCGGACAGCGTGATGCATTCCGGCCGAATGCCGAGCACGACGTCGCGGCCGACCCAGTCCTTCATCGCCGCGGTCGCATTCGGCAGCGGCACGGCGGTAGTGGCGTCCGGCCCGACCATGGCCGCGATCTCGCCGCCCGACGCGACAAGCTTGGCGGGCAGCGCGTTCATCGGCGGCGAGCCCATGAAACGGGCGACGAAGAGATTGGCCGGCTGATCGTAGATCGTTTGCGGATCGGCGAATTGCTGGATCACGCCGCCATTCATCACGGCAATGCGCGTCGCCAGCGTCATCGCCTCGACCTGATCATGGGTGACGTAGACCATAGTTGTGCCGATGCGCTGGTGTAGGCGCTTGATCTCCATGCGCATCTCGACGCGCAGCTTGGCATCGAGATTGGAGAGCGGTTCGTCGAACAGGAAGAGCACGGGGTCGCGCACCAGCGCCCGGCCCATGGCGACGCGTTGGCGTTGGCCGCCGGAGAGCTGGCCCGGCCGCCGATCGAGCAAATGCTCGATCTGGAGCAGCTTGGCGACACGGGTGACGGCCTCCTTTTGCTCGGGCTTGGGAATGCCGCGGCACTCCATGCCGAAGGTGATGTTGCCGCGCACGGTCATGGCCGGATAGAGCGCGTAGGTTTGGAAGACCATGGCGATGTCGCGGTCCTTGGGCGGGACGCCGGTGACCTCTCGGCCGCCGATCCCGATGCGCCCGTCGCTGGCCTGCTCGAGCCCGGCGATGACGTTGAGCAAGGTCGACTTGCCGCAGCCGGAGGGCCCGACGAGCACGATGAACTCGCCGCTCTCGATGGCAAGATCGACGCTCTTAAGCACTTCGACCGAGCCGAAGCGGACGCGCAGCTTTTCGACGGAGAGGGCTGACATGGGTTTGACCTATTTGACCGCGCCGGCCGTCAGGCCGCGCACGAAGTACTTGCCCCCGAACAGGTAGACGAGCAGCGTGGGCAGGGCGGCGATCAGCACGGAGGCGCTTTCGATGCCGTATTCACGGGCCTGGGCGATGTTGGCGCTCAGCGCCATCAGCGCGGCGGTCACCGGCCGAGCCGAGCCTTCCGAGAAGGTGATGCCGTAGAGAAATTCGTTCCAGATGCCAGTGAACTGCCAGATGACGGTGACGATCAGGATCGGCGGCGAGAGCGGCAGGATGATCCGCCAGAAGATCTGCAGAAAGCCAGCGCCGTCGACCTTCGCCGCCTTGATCAAGTCCTTCGGCACGTTGACATAATAGTTGCGGCAGAACAGCGTGGTGAAGCTCATGCCCTGCACGACATGAATCAGGACAAGGCCGCTCAGCGTGTTCGACAGGCCGAGGTCGCGCAGCGTGATCGCCCAGGGCACCAGCTTCATTTGCGCCGGCAGGAAGACGCCGAAGGTGATGATGCCGAAGATCAGGCCGGCGCCCTTGAAGCGCCAGAGTGAGAGCAAATAGCCGTTCATTGCGCCGAGCAGCGTCGAGATCAGCGTCGCCGGGACCGCGATCAGCAGCGAGTTCCACATATACGGGCTGATGCCCGAGCAGATGCCGGCGATGCAGTAGGAGCCCCAGGCCTGGACCCAATTGTCGAACCGGAACTCCCTGGGGAAGCCGAGCACCGAAGTCTGGGTGATCTCCTGGAAGCTGCGGAACGAGTTCAGGATCACCACGATCAGCGGTGTCAGATAGAAAGCCGCGAAGGAGATCAGGACGACGTAGAGCAGGATTCGGCTGCCGCGGGTCGAAAGAGAACGGGCCTCAACCAAGGCCGCCTCCCTTGCCGCCGCGCATGCGCTGGAGGATAGCATAGGGCAGCAGGACGATGAGCAGCGAGAGCAGCAGCATCACGGCGGCGGCCGAGCCGGCGCCCATCAGGCCGCGCTGGAACATGTAGTCGTAGACGACATTGGTGGGCAGCGTCGTGGCGATCCCGGGGCCGCCGGCGGTGAGCGCTCGCACTAGATCATAGGTCTTGATCGCGGTCTGCAGCAGGATGACCAGGACCGAGACGACGATCGGCCAGATCGCCGGCACCATGATGCGCAGATACATCCGGGACGGGCCGGCGCCGTCGATCGCGGCGGCCTTGTAGAGATCGCCGTCGAGCGAGCGCAGGCCGGCCAGGAACAGCGCCATGGCGAAGCCGGAAGCCTGCCAGATCGCCGCGATCACCACGCAGTAGATCGCCATGTCGCGATCGACGAGCCAGCCGAAATTGAACTGCTCCCAGCCGAGGCTACGGACGAAATGCTCGACGCCGATGGTCGGGTTGAGCAGCCAGGCCCAGACCGTGCCGGTGACGACGAAGGACAGCGCCATCGGGTAGAGGTAGATGGTGCGCAGCAGGTTCTCGGCGCGGATCTTCTGGTCGATCAGGATCGCCAGCAGCAGGCCGAGGCCCGTCGCGCCGAGGATGAAGCCGAGTCCGTAGATCGTCAGGTTGAAATAGGCGACCTGCCAGATCCGGCTGCGCAGCAGCGCCCAATAATGCTTGAAGCCGACGAAGCTGTATTCGGGCAGCAGCGTCGAATCCGTGAATGAGATCACCACCGTCCAGAGCGTGAAGCCGACGACATAGCTCACCGCCGCGGCCGCGATCAGCCCGGCGACGATCCGGGTCAGCAGATCCGGGACTTCGCTGACCCAGGAGCGGCGCGGCGCCGTCCGGGCGGGGCGCGTCTGCCCCGCATGCATCGTTGTGGCGGTTTGGTTCATGGCGATACGGGTCGAGGGCTCAGCGCACCGTGTCGGCGGCGTCGGCGAGGCGTTTCTGGGCCTCTTCCGGCGTTATCTTGTCGTTATGGACGTACTCGGTCAGCACATCGCGCAGCGCCGCCGTCACCGGGCTGGTCTGGGCCATGTTGTGGCCGAGGCTCATGATCGCCTGGTTGGCGGCGATGGCGCCGGAGAGGTTCTTGGCGGCGTCGCGCTGGCAATCCTGGAAGCCGGCATCCGACAGGTCGATATCGGTGCGGACCGGGATCGAGCCGTTGATCTGGGTGAAGGTCCTGGCGAATTCCTTGCTCATCGCCACCTGGGCGGTCGCCTTCTGGCCGGCGAGGAGATCGGCATTCTTCGTGTCCCAGAAGATCATGCCGTCGGCATTCATATCGAAGACCGGCTTGCCGGTATTGTTCGGAGTCGGGCCGCAGAGGAAGTCCTTGCCCTCCTCGAAATTGCCCTTCTTCAGCACGCCGGAAGCCCAGCCGCCCATCATCAGGAAGCCGTAGTCGCCCTTCATCAGCGCCGGCAGGAAGACGCTCCAGTGCTGGCCAGCATTGGACGGGCTCATCCATTTGGTGAGCTGGCGAAGCTGCTTGAAGGCGGCGAGCACTTCAGGCCCGCGCAGGGCCTTGTCGTCGAGTTCCATGATCGACTTGCGATAGGCGTCGGCGGAGATGCCGGCGAGCGTCAGCTCGAAATACATCGCATCGGCCCAGCCGATGCCGCCATGGGCGACGGGCGTGATGCCGGCGGCGGCCATCTTGGCGGCAAGCGCGTTGAATTCGTCCCAGGTCTTGGGCAATTCGGTGGCACCGACCTTGTCCATCGCCTTCTTCGAGGCGAAGAGCGTGTTGACGCGGTAGATCTGCAGCGGCAGCGCGATCCAGTCGCCCTTGGGCTTGTGGATCTTGGCGAGGTCGGCCGAGATGTTCTTCTCGTAGTCGGTCGCCTTGACGACGTCGTTGAGGTTGACGGTGGCGCCGATCGCCGACCAGGCCTTGATCTCAGGCCCCTTGAGCTGCGAGGCGGCCGGCGGCTTGCCCGCGATGATGTCGGCGCGCAGCTTGTTCATCATGTCGGTGGTGAAGCCGGAAACGGGGCTATGCTCCCATTTCACGCCCTTCTCGGTCACCATCTTGCCAAACGCGTCCATGGCGGCGCCCTCGGCACCGGCGCTCCATTGCGAAATCACGGTCAGGCGAGGCTCGGCCTGGGCCGGTGGGTGGACGAGACAGGCCGCGAGGAGCGCCAGGCCGGTCGTTCGGAACAGCGATGCTTTCATGATGTCCTCCTGAGAATCCTCGGTTCGGTGCCATCGCTTGCATCGCGTGGCCTGCGGCCCCTCGTAGGAGGCTGGTAGGGCGGCACTCATCTCTCTCGCGGCGACTCCTAGAGACTGTTGAAAATCTTGTCAACAATTTGGTTGATGATTTGGGCGACGGAACTCCTGTCGTCATGGTCGACCTGTCCCGCCCATCCATGTCCTGGCTCTCGAACGCGCTCCTGAAGCCTTGGGTGCTCGCCATAAGGGCGAGCATGACGGCATGCGGCCAGTCGTGCGTTCGCTCCGAATTCAGCCCTTTGCGACCACCGCGACGGCGCGCTTGGCGCGCGCATTGATCTCAGCCCAATCCGCCGCCTCGATCAGATCGCGCGGGGCGAGCCAGGCGCCGCCGGCGGCGAAGCAATTGGCGAGTTCGAGATAGCTCATGACATTGCCGTCGCTGATGCCGCCAGTCGGGCAGAAGCGGATATCGGGATAGAGCGGCAGGACGTGCTTCAGCATCGCCGTGCCGCCCATCAGGTCGGCCGGGAAGAACTTAAGCTCATGGAAGCCGTATTCGCGCGCGGCCAGCATTTCCGACGGCGTCACCGCGCCGGGGACGAGCGGGATATCGACCTTCTCGGACGCCAGGGCGAGGCGCTCGGTCAGCGCCGGGCTGACAGCGAAGAGCGCCCCCGCATCGCGGACCTTCGCCAGTTGCTCGGGTTTGGTGACAGTGCCGGCGCCGACGATCGCCTGCGGCACGGCCTTGCGCATCCGCGCGATCACCTCCGGGGCCGCCTCGGTGCGCAGCGTCACCTCCAGCGCCATCACGCCCGCGCTGACCAGCGCCTCGGCTAGCGGCACGGCATGCTCGGGATTCTCGACATGGAGCACCGGGATCAACGGCGCGGCCTTGCCGATCACGGCAGAAAGCAGGGTCTTGGTCATGGCAGTACTTTCAGGAGGTTGGGGAACGGAAACGAGTTCGGCTCAGGCCGTCGCGGCGGGCTTGAGGTAGCTCTGTGCCGGCGGGCTGCGCAGCTTCAGGATGGTCTCGCGCCGCGCCGGCTGGAGCCGCACCGGCGGCAGGCCGCGCAGGATCAGGCCGAGATCGTCGAGCACCATCTCGCCGATCATGCGCATTGACGCCGGCATGCCGCCGGCCCGGTGCGGCGAGAGCAGCAGGCGGCTGCTGCGGATGAGGCTGTCGGCGGGCAAAGGTTCAGTCGGGAACACGTCGCTGGCGGCGCGAAAACGCCCGGCATCGGCGAGCGCGGCGAAGGCATCGAAATCGATCACACCTGCCCGGCTCGCGAGCACGACGATGCTGTCCGGCGCGATCAGCTCCAGCTCCTTGCGCCCAAGGAAGCCCTGGTTTTCCGAGGTCACGCCGGCAAGGATGAAGATGAATTGGGAGGTCGCGAGCAGCGTCTCCAGCGAAACCGGTTCGGCCTGCTCCTCGCGCAGGACATTGTCCGGCAACCAGGGGTCATGGATCTGCACATGCGCGGCGAAGCCGGCGAGCAGCTTGCGCAGCGCCCGGCCGATATTGCCGTAGCCGATGATCCCGACCCGCGCGCCGCTCAGCAGCACGGCCCCGGCATTGCCGGCGGAGCCGTAAAGCTCGCCGCCCGCACGCATCGAGGCATCGGCGGCAGTGACGCCACGCGCCAGATCGAGCGCAAGAGCCAGCGACATCTCCGCCACGGGAACGGCGAAGGCGGGCGCGATCGAGAGCACGGAGATGCCGCGCCCGAAGCACGCAGGGTAATCGACGTTCTGGTAGAAATTGCCCTCGACATTGATCAGCGCTCGCAGCTTGGGCGCCCGCGCGATCCGCTCGGCAGGCAGCGGCGCCTGGCCGATGATTGCGACCGTCTCCGGCAGCCAGCGCTCGACCACCGCGTCGGACATCGGCGCGGCCGTATCCTCGATGACGTCTGCCATCTCGTTCAGGCGCCGCCATTGCCCGGCGTCGAGAATGCGCTCGCGCAGGCGCGGATGCGGGTCGAGCATTACGACCGGCTTCGTCATCGCGGCGGCTTTCGCAGGCCCAGGACGGCGTCGATCCGCGCCTCGTCGACGGCCGGGCGCATCGGCGCGTCGAAGGCTGCTTCGGTCACGGGGATGATGTGATCGGCGATGAAGGCCGCACCCTCGGCGGCGCCGCGATAACGCTCCTTTAGGTAGCATTCCCATTCCAGGCAGGCCCAGCCATCGTAGTCATGGGCGGTGAGCAGCGAGAAGATCGACCGGAAATCGATCTGCCCGTCGCCGGGGCTGCGGAAGCGGCCGGGCCTCCTGGCCCAGTCCTGGTAGCCGCCATAGACGCCGCTGCGTGCGGACATCCGGAACTCGGCGTCCTTCACGTGGAAGGCCTTGATCCGCTCATGGTAGATCTCGATAAAGCCGAGATAATCCATGTGCTGCAGCAGGAAATGGCTCGGATCATAGAGCAGGTTGCAGCGCGGATGCCCGCCAACCAGCGCCAGGAAGCGCTCGAAGGTCGCGCCGTCATGGAGGTCTTCGGACGGATGCAGTTCGAAGCAGAGCTCGATGCCATCAGCGCCATAGGCGTCCAGGATCGGCCGCCAGCGCCGCGCCAGCTCGCGGAAGCCCGCATCGAGCAGCCCCTCGGGCGCCGGGGGATAGGGATAGAAATAGGGCCAGAGCAGCGAGCCGCTGAAGCTGACGATCCTGTCGACGCCGAGCCGGCGCGCCGCCTTGGCGGCAAGCAGGAGCTGGTTCTTCGCCCATTCAGCCCGCGCTTCCGGTTTGTTCCGCACCGCTGCCGGCGCAAAGCCGTCAACCGTCGCGTCATAAGCCGGATGGACCGCCAGCAAATGGCCATGGCGCTGGCAGGTCAGCTCGGTGAGCTCGAGCCCGTGCTTGGCCAGCGTGCCCAGAAATTCGTCGCAATAGGTTTGGCTCTCGGCCGCCCTGGCGAGGTCGAACATGTGGCTCTGCCAGGTCGGGACCTGCAGCCCCCTGAAGCCGAGCCCGGCCGCCCAGGCGCACATGCCGTCGAGCGTCGAGAGCTGCTCGTTGGCATCGATGAACTGGGCAATGAACAGGCCCGGTCCCTTGATCGTGCGCATGGCGGGGTCTTTCGTGGCAAACCCGGCGCGCTTAAGCGCGCCGGGTGATCGTCATGGATGCGAAGCGTCGCCGCTCAGAACACCGGCAGGTCGCCGACCGGCACGTTCAGGAACTTGCGGGTGAGCGTGTCGATCTCGCCGCTCTGCTTGGTCAGGAAGACGAAGGTGTTGAGGAACTGCAGCAGGTCGGCGTTCCCCTTCTTCACCGCCATGCCCATGTAGAGGGCGTTCAGCGTGAACTTGCCCTCATAGTCCTTGCCCGGGCTCATCTTGTTGAGCGCGGACGGGGTCAGAAGGCCGCCGCCGATGAAATCGGCCTGGCCGGTCAGGAGCGCCTGCTGCACGCTGGCATCGTCCTCGAAGCGCAGGATCTCGGCGCCGACCGCGTCGCGCGTCACGGTGATGTCCTGCGGGCTGCCGCGCGGCACCGCGATACGCTTGCCCTTGAGCTCGGCCATCGAGGTGAAGGGCGTGCTCTTCGGGGCGATCAGGATCAGCGGGTTCGGCGCGTAGGGCGAGGTGAACCAGACCTGCTTGGCGCGCTCGGCGGTGATCGAGAGGGTCGAGAGCACCATGTCGATGCGCCCGCTCTGCAGGAAGGGGATGCGGCCCGGGCTGTTCACCCGCTCGATCTTCAGCCTCACACCCATTTTATCGGCCACGAGCTTGGCATAGGCAGGATCGAACCCGGTCGGCTCCTGCTTCTCATCGAGGAAGCCCCAAGGCGGGTTGGTGAGATCGATGCCGATGACGATCTCGCCGCGCTTCACGATCTCGTCGACCGTCTGCGCCCTGGCGGATGCCGTCGCCAGCATGGCGGCGGCGGCCATCGAGACTCCGATAAGTGCTTTCCTGAGCATTGTTAGTCCTCCCGTCGTTTCGTTTCCCAAGGCGTTGTTTTCTTGTTTCGCCTAGCGTGCGTTGCCCTTGGCCAACCGGGCCTCGAGGCTCTGACTCCACTTCGACAAAGGCCAGCAGATCACGAAGAAGACGCAGGCTACGAAACCGTAGACGAAGAGCGGCTTCAGCGTGGAGTTGTTGATGAACTGCCCGGCGCGGACGAGTTCGACGAAGCCGATGATCGAGGCGAGCGAGGTGCCCTTGATCAGCTGGACGAGGAAGCCGACGGTTGGCGGAATCGCGATGCGCAGCGCCTGCGGCGCGATCACCAGCCGGAAAGTTTTTGGCCGCGTCAGCGCCACGGAATATGCGCCCTCCCACTGGCTGCGCGGCACTGCCTCGACGCTGCCGTACCAAATGTCGCCGAGAAAGGCCGAGGCGTGCAGGCTGAAGGCGATCAGCGCGGCGGTCCAGGGATCGAAGCGGATGCCGATCAGCGTGCCGCCGAAGAAGACCAGAAAAAGCTGCATCAGCAGCGGCGTCGCCTGGAGGAACTGGATGTAGCCGAAAGCGACAGCGCGCACGAGCTTCAGCCGCGACAGTCTTGCCGCCAGGATGCCGGCGCCGACCACGCCGCCGCCGGCGATCGCCAGCACCGAGAGCAGCAGCGTCCAGCGCGCGGCGCTCAGCATGTAGATGAAATCGTTGATGTTGAGGTCCCGGATCATAGGCCGGGGACCCGCTGCCACTGGCCGTTGCTGCCGAAGCTGCGCAGGTAGATGACGTTGAACAGCGCCCGGAAGACGAGCACCATGATCAGGTAGATGAAAGTGACGACGAGATAGGTCTCGAATGTCTTGAAATTGGCGGCCTGGATCGAGTTCGCCACCGAGGTCAGCTCGTTCGCCGAGATCGCCGAGACCACGCTGGAGCCGAGCAGCACCATGGTGAATTGGCCGGCGAGCGGCTGGTAGATGATGCGCAGGGCCGGCGGCAGGATGATCAGCCGGAAGATCTGCAGGGGCCGGAAGCCGAGCGCCTTGCCGGCCTCGGTCTGGCCATGCGAGATCGCCTCGATACCGGCGCGCACGATCTCGGTGGCATAGGCGCCGAGATTGATCACCATGGTCAGGAGCGCCGCCTGGTTCGGCGTCAGCCGGAAGCCGAGCGCCGGCAGGCCGAAGAAGAAGAAATAGAGCTGCAGCAGGAACGGAGTGTTGCGGATCACCTCGACATAGACATTGACCACGGCCTTCGCCCAGCTCGGGCCACTGGTCTTGGCCCAGGCGCCGACGATCGCGACGATCATGCCGAGAATGACCGCCTGAACGGTCAGTTGCAGCGTCAGGGCGGAGCCGACCATAAGCTGATCGAACGCGGCGAAGACCGAGCTGAAGTCGAAATACTGGTCGTACATCGCCCCGCCTTACGCGCCGGCGCAAAAAGGCGGGGTGCAGCCATGCCAAGCGGCACCGGCTACCCTGCCGGTCCCTGCCAAATCCGCCTCCTCCCGAGCCGATGGTCGTTGCAAAGCGCCATCTCCTGTTCTGTTGGCGGCAGCTTCGTTGATGGTGCCATCATAGTCAACTATCTTGTTGACAATATCGAGAGGCACGCCCTTAGTGGGACTGCCCGGCCGGTCTGACTATGAGCGAAGCGGCAGGGCGACAGGCGCGCCGGGACGAACAGGCCCGCCGCCGCATCGGCCCTCCCTCACCTCGCGACGGCACGGAATGACCAGGAAAATTGAGCTCAAGGACCTCAGGAGCCAGAAATGGTTCGGCGCATCGGGCCAGCCCGGCAACCACAAATCCTACCGCACCAAGCAGATGGGCTATGCGAGCGAGGATTTTCAGGGAAAGCCGGTGATCGGCATCCTGAGCACCTGGTCCGACCTGAATAGCTGCCATACGCATTTCCCGCAGCGGATCGAGGAGATCAAGCGCGGCATCTGGCAAGAGGGCGGCTTCCCGGTGGTGATGCCGACGCTCAGCGTCGGCGAGACCTATGTCCGCCCGAGCACGCTCATATACCGCAACCTCCTCGCCATGGACGCCGAGGAGATCCTGCGCTCGCATCCGATCGACGGCGTCGTGCTGTTAGGAGGCTGCGACAAGACCACGCCCGGCCTGATCATGGGCGCTGCTTCGATGAACATCCCGGCGATCTTCGTGCCGGCGGGCGCGATGCTGCGCGGCCATTTCCGCGAGAACTGGAATCTCGGCACCGGCTCCAGCACCTGGAAGGCGCTGGCCGATTTCCGCGCCGGCAAGATCGACGAGAAGACCTGGCGGGCCTTCGGCGAGGGCACGGCCCGTTCGCCCGGTACCTGCAACACCATGGGCACGGCCTCGACCATGACGAGCCTGGTCGACGTGCTCGGCTTCACCTTGCCGGGCGCGAGCTCGATCCCGGCGGTCGATGCGCGCCATCCGCAAATGGCCTCGATGTGCGGGCGCCGGATCGTCGAGATGGTCTGGGAGGACCTGCGGCCGAAGGCGATGGTGACGCGCGCCAGCTTCCTCAACGCAGTCATCGCCGACATGGCGCTCTCGGGCTCGACCAACTCGCTGATCCACCTGATCGCGATGGCGCGTCGGCTTGATCTCGAGCTCTCGCTCGACGATTTCGCCGCGGCGAGCGAATCCGTGCCGGTGATCTGCAATGTGCAGCCGAGCGGCTCCTACCTGATGGAGGATTTCTTCTATGCCGGCGGGCTGCTCGCGCTGCTCAAGCGGCTGGAAGGCTATCTCGACCTTTCCTGCCTGACCGTCACCGGCAAGACGCTAGGCGAGAACATCGAGGGCGCTGAGGTCTATAATGACGACGTCATCCGGCCCTCCGAGAACCCGGTCTACGGCGCCGGCGGCCTCGTCGTCATTCGCGGCAACCTTGCCCCTCGCGGGGCCGTGATCAAGCGTGCCGCGGCCGATCCGAAACTGCAGAAGCATACAGGCCCGGCCGTGGTCTTCCCCAACTTCAAGGACATGCTCGCCCGCATCGACGATCCCGAATTGCCGGTGACGGCCGACAGCGTACTCGTGCTGCAGGATGCCGGGCCCGTCGGCGCGCCCGGGATGCCGGAATGGGGCATGCTGCCGATCCCAAAGAAGCTGCTGGAGCAGGGCGTGCGCGACATGGTCCGCATCTCCGACGCGCGCATGAGCGGCACCAGCTACGGCACCTGCGTCCTCCACGTCTGCCCGGAGAGCCGCGTCGGCGGCCCCCTCGCCTTCGTGCGCGACGGCGACCTGATCTCGCTCGATGTAGAGGGCCGCGTCCTCGACCTGCTGGTTGACGAGGCGGAACTGGAAGAGCGCCGCAAGGCCTGGACTCCGCCACCGCCGCATTACGAGCGCGGCTACGGCATGCTCTATTCCGAGCACGTGCTCCAGGCCGATGAAGGCTGCGACCTCGACTTCCTGGCGAAGCAGGGCGTCATCCCCGATCCGGAAGCGCGGTTCTCGTAGGCGCTTATCGTACACTCTTAGTCATCCCGGGCGACCGGAGGTCGACCCGGGATCCATGCCGGAACGCAGCCAATAGCAATTCAGGCATGGATCCCGGGTCCGCGCTACGCTCCGGCCGGGATGACGTTGAGGCTTTTCAGACCCGCGGCACCTTGGCCCAGGTGCCCGTAGCGGTCGATTCCAGGCACGCCTCGACAAAGGCCAAGCCCTCGGCTCCGTCGACTGCGCCCGGCGCCTGCATTGCGAACGGATGGGCCGGCTTGCCGGCTCGCCGCGACGCGACCAGCAGAGCGAAATCTGAATAGATATTGGCGAAAGCTTCGAAGAAGGCTTCGGGATGACCGGGCGGGGTGCGCGTCGCGCGACGGCTATAGGGATGTAGCGTCGGCAGGCCGCGCGTACGAATCTCGGCCGGGCGCGCATTGCGCATCACCCGCAATTCGTTGGCGGTCGCTTGCGTCCAGGCCAGTCCGCCGGCCTCGCCATAAGCTTCCAACGATATCGCGTTCTCGGCCCCAGTCGCCGCCTTGGTCGCGAAGAGCATACCGCGCACCCCGCCTTCGAGCCGCAAGATCACCGAAGCGGTGTCATGCGTCGCCCGGTCCGGCAGCGCGGGGCCGACATCGGCCAGCACGGCCTCGACCCGTCGCCCGGTCACGAAGCAAAGCAGTTGATGCGCATGCGTGCCGATATCGCCCATGACATGGCTCAAGCCCCCGCGCGCCGGATCGAGCCGCCAGCGCAGCCGGTCCGAGATCGCCTCTGGCTTATCCTCGACGCGCGTGCCGAGCGAGCCCTGGACATAGGAGACGGTGGCAATCCTGAGCGGGCCGAGCTCGTTCTCGGCAACGGCGCAGCGTGCCTCGCGGACCATCGGGTAGCCGGAATAATTATGAGTCAGGCTGAAGACGAGCCCGCGCGAGCGCGCCTTCTCGACCAGCGCGAGCGCGCTTTCCAAATCATTGGTCAGGGGCTTGTCGCAAATCACGTCGAGCCCGGCATCAAGCGCCATCTCGGCATAGACCTGATGGCTGTCGTTCGGCGTCATGATCGCAACCGCATCGATGCCGTCGGGCCGCTTCGCCTCCTCGGCGATCATGGTCGCTATGTCGGCATAGCCGCGCGGCAGGCCGAGCGCCTGCGCTTCGGCAAGCGCGCGCTCCGGCTTGGACGAGAGCACGCCCGCCACCGTCTCGAAGCAATCGTCGAAGCGGGCCGCAATGCGATGGACCGGGCCGATCAGAGAGGCACCACCACCGCCGATAAGGCCGAGGCGGACGCGGCGCCCGAGAAGTTCCGTGACGGCGGCATGCATGGCGGCACCTTTCGTGGATCTCAGGGCGCTAGGATATACGGCTCTCAGCCCTTGAAAGCTGGCTCCGGCAGGCCCTGGACGCCGGGCTCGGCAACGAAGATGCCGCCGGCCAGCGGCTCGCGCTCCAGTTCCTCGGTGGTCATGCCCTCGCGCGCTGTGGTGATGTAGAGCGTCCGCAAATCCGGGCCGCCAAAGGCGCACATCGTCACGCGGCTCACGGGTAAGTGAATGATCCCGTCCATCTTGCCTTCCGGCGTGAAGCGCACCACGGCGCCGCCGACCCAGCGCGCGCTCCAGTAGCAGCCATCAGTATCGACTGCCGCGCCATCGGGCCGGCCGGGCGCCGGGCCCTTCTCCAGCCAGAGACGCTGGTTGCTGGCCATGCCGGTGCCCGGATCGTAGTCAAAGGTATAGACCCTCTCGGCCGGACTGTCGGCCCAGTACATGCGCTTGCCGTCGGGGCTGAAGGCGAGGCCGTTGGCGACGGTGACGCCGCCGGCGAGACGAACCGTGTCGCCATTAGGATCGAGCCTCCAAAGCTGTCCGGAAGACGACGTCCGCGCCACGTTCATCGAACCGGCGACGAAACGCCCCGCCGGGTCACAACGCCCATCGTTAAACCGGTGATCGGCAAGCCCCGCCTCGGGCGCGGATAATTGGGCAATCGCGCCGGTCTCGGGATCGAAAGTCCAGAAGCCCTGCTCCATGGCCATTACGAGACCGCCCGCCTCGCGCAGGGCGAAGCAGCCGACGCGGCCAGGCATCGGGAAGATGCGGTGCGCGCCGCTGGCGGGGTCGAACCGTTGCAAGCGTTTGCCCGGGATATCCGTCCACCACAGGCATTGGGTATCGACGCTCCAGACCGGGCCTTCGCCCGTTTCGGCGCGCACGTCGAGGAGGAGGTCGGCATTCAGGATCATCGATCTGCTTCCTCGATCAGCGGCGGCGTCTTCGGCTAGTGGGCGCGCCGCTGCGACATCCTGCTCAGCAAATTGGCTTCAGATCAAAACATTGTCAACAATACAGTCGATGATTTTGTAGACTATCTTGATTGACCGTTGTTCTGTGCTAGACTGTTTTCTGGCGCAATGAAATTCGTGCGTCGCGCCTCGTGAGGAACGGTGCGGGAATTATGGCGAGAGGGGCATGGCGGTAGCGAAGGCGAAGGATGCGGTGGTTTCCGACCCCCGCACGATCACTAACAGGCTCGAAGAGGACATCGCGCTCGGGCGCATCATGCCTCGCGAGCGACTGATCGAGGAGGAGCTGGCACTTCGCTTCGGGGTCAACCGACACGTCATCCGACAGGTCCTAATGGAGCTAGAGACCATCGGCCTGATCATTCGGCAGAAGAACAAGGGCGCGACCGTGCGCGACCTGCTGCCGGAAGACGTCATCAATATCTACGCGGTGCGAGAGCTGCTGGAAGGCAAAGCGGCCGAGCTGATCCCGCTGCCGGCTCAACCCGATGTCGTCAAACATCTGAAGGATATTCAGGAGCGGCACAGCAAAGCCGCCGATGCCGGCGACCTTGCCAATGTGTTCCGCCTCAATCTGCTGTTCCACAAAACCTTCTTTGCGGCCTGCGGCAACCCTCATCTCGCCGATGCCATACAGCATTTTGCACTAAAGGCACATATCGCCCGTTCGCTCACGGTGGGTGATCCAAAGCTATTGCGGCGAGCAATCGAAGAACACGCAAAAATCGTACACTATCTAGAGACATCCGACCGGGAGAATCTTGTCAGGGTTGCAGTGGACCACATCATTCCATCGCGGGAAGCCTATCTCGAAACCTATCGACGTCGATTCGGTGATTTCAAGACTGTGTGAGCACCAGCATAGAGGAGCCAACCGATTGCCCTTTCGAACGAAATCGCTGCGACAGGTCGATAAAGACCCGTGAGATTTTATTGAATCAGGATCGGCAATGCCCAGAAAAATGCGGCTTCAACGGGGGGCAATTGGGCGCGCGAGGACGACACCGAAAACTTCTTCAAGGAAGCTCGCATAGGAAAGCTGCTCAAGCTCGCCCCGCGGCCGGGCCACCACCTGCATGCCCACCGGAAGACCTTCTGCGGTGAAGCCACACGGCATGGACAGGGCGGGCGCCGTAGTGAGCGTGATGGCATAAGCTATGGCGAGCCAGTCCATATAGGTCTCGAACTTCAGCCCCGCGCACTCCTCGACATAGCGCAGCTCGTTGGGAAACAGCGGAACAATTGCCGCCGGCGTCAGCAACAGGTCGTAATCGTCGAAGAATGCGAGCGTCCGGACGATCAGCTCGGCGCGCTTCGCATCGGCATCGATCAGCTCGGCCATGCCGAGCTTCAGCCCCTTCTCGACGTTCCAGATCATCTCCGGCTTCAGCATATGCGGATAGTCGCGCAGCTTCTGGCCGTGGCTGGCGGCGAAGAAATGGGCGCGCAGGGTCTGGAAGGTTTCATGCACGCCGGAAAAATCCGGATGCGCCTCCTCGACGATGACGCCCTCCCCAGCCAGATTCCCGGCAGCAGCCCGGCAGATCGCGGCAACCTCCGGATCGACCGGCGTGATGCCCAGATCGGCACTGAAGGCGATCTTGCGCGGCTTGATTGGCGCAAGAGCGGCCGAGAGGAAGCTTTCGGGCAGGCGCGGCAGGGAGATCGGATCATCGGCATTCT
This sequence comes from Allobosea sp. RIT-PG3_2, assembly GCF_057321085.1. NCBI lineage: Bacteria > Pseudomonadati > Pseudomonadota > Alphaproteobacteria > Hyphomicrobiales > Alloboseaceae > Allobosea > Allobosea sp. RIT-PG3_2. Next base: position 100,256 of record NZ_JBXWCA010000007.1, read on the forward strand.
CGCCGGCGAGCGCGTCGAGAAAGAGTGCCGCATCGGCGATATTGCGCGCCATCGGTCCTTCGGCGCCAAGCAGGCTGCCCGGCGTCGTGCCGGGATCGCGGGCGACGCGACCGGGACTCGGGCGGAAGCCGACGACGCCACAGAAGCTAGCCGGCGTCCGCAGCGAGCCGCCGAGATCGTTACCATGCGCAACCCAGGCCATCCCGGTCGCGAGCGCCACGGCAGCACCGCCTGACGAGCCGGCTGCGGAGCGGCTCCGATCCCAGGGATTATGCGTCATCCCGAAGACTTCGTTGAAGGTGTGCCCGCCTGCGCCGAATTCCGGCACGGCGGACTTACCGAAGATCACGCCACCCTCGTTCTCGACCTTCTGGACGAGAATGTTCGAGCGGTGCGGAATGTTGTCGGCAAAGATCGGCGAGCCGAAGCAGTTGCGAACGCCCTCGACCTCGGTCAGGTCCTTGATCGGCAGCGGCAGGCCCGCCGTTGGACCGAAGCGGATATAATAACGGTCTGGCGCGGAGCAATGAATTCCGGCTGCAGCATCATCATCGAGCGGCAGCACGACCTGAATTCACGATGACGGGCTAAGGGATATGCTCAACGAAAGCGCTAGCGCATCCGTCAATCAAGAAATGGCTGGAGATGTCGCCGACTTCGGCCTCAATTCCAGGCTGAAAATAACAGGCCGCTTGAAGCCAGAAATCAAAGTCGGGACTCTGCCTGAGGGCGGGCGAGAATAGCCCTCAGGCAAGGCGCCAACGCAAACCGCGCCTCCATGACAGAGGAAGCCTGGAAAACTGCGTGTGGCTTGCGAGCTGTCGCTCTACGATTCCCTGAACACAAAGGAGTCGAGGACAGCTGCCGCTGGGAACCCCTTCGTCCGGCTTTTGCGCTGCGCGGTCGCCCACGCCCCTTCATCATGGCGAGCGTGTCCTCAAAGGCCTTCACGCCGTCCGCGATGCAAGCTCGCGTCTCTCGTCGCTGGCGGCGATACAGACGCTCGGCTCAAATGCGGCGCTGGTAACCTTTCTCCGGAGATCCTTGATCCGCGTGCGCCAGCGCTCACTGCGCCCCAATGAAGCTTGCTTCGCGCCGTTATGGGTTGTTCCTGCCAAATTTATGGATCGACAGCCGGAACACGGCAGATTTTTTGCATGAGGGATTCAACGCAATCTGCGAGTCGCACGCGCACCTGGCGGATCCCTCCTATGAAGATGTCAGAATCAGCATCGGATGCCGACAAAGAACAGACTTTCGGACAGCATAACAATATGTTCGGATTTCTCAGGCTGCTCTTCGCGTCGGCCGTGATCATATCTCATGTTCCGGAAATAATCGACGGCAGTCGTAGCAACGAAATCCTGACTCGCTTATTTGGGTCAATCTCCCTTGGCGATTTTTCAGTAGACATGTTCTTTTTGATCAGCGGATACCTCATCACAAATAGCTTCGTAGGAAGAAAATCGTCATTAGAGTACGTCATAAAAAGAGTAGCCAGAATATATCCTGCGTTTATTTGCGCGTATTTTATATGCGTTTTAATCGTTGCTCCTATCGGTGGAGCAAAAATGCCGGGAAACCTAGGAGAATTTTTATCAATTGTAGTGCGGGCCCTACTACTTCAAGCTCCGAATGTGGGAAATGTTTTCCATGGGACGATGTTCCCCTTTCTAAATGCATCGATGTGGACCATCAGCATCGAATTCAAATGCTATTTGCTCGTTATCGTGATGGGGTATTTGCGTCTATTTAGAAAAAGACATTTGGTTTTAATTGTGACAGGGGCAATGCTTGTAATTGCCATTTTTCTGGAAATCGAGACTCAACCTTTCGACACAAGCATTACTGATCGACCTATACCAAATATATTTTCCTTATCAGAATGGAATAGCATGCTGTTTGGAGCAAAAAAGAGTTGGCTGAGGCTGAGCGGCATATTTTTGACCGGATCATGCTGGTTTCTGTATAGAGACGTCATAATATTCAAGCTAAAATACGTTCTGATATCGACTGCGGCGCTCGCCTTATGCCTGTTCGTCGATCAATTGGCCCATTTCGGGGTCGCCATATTCGGGTCCTATATACTATTTTACATTTCGAATATTAAAAATAGAATCTTGAACAAAATTAATAATAAAAACGACATATCTTACGGAGTATATTTATACGCTTGGCCAACGACAAAGGTCATACTTCTCATATCTCCTCATATGTCGGTGATAAATGCGACTGTCCTGACAGTTATTATTTCATACATACTTGGTTTGGTTAGCTGGATCTGCATCGAAAGGCCGGTATTGGCACTCGTCAAGTCGACGAAGCAGCCTCTCCATTGCCCAATAAGCAGTCGCGCTTGGCCTCGTAGCGCCAGAGATAGCTGAAAATCAGGTGGCAAAGCCAAGCTCCGCGCAAGTTTGCGCGTGTTCGGACACGCCCCCGCTAGGGCTCGATCATTTCCCGTTTAGTGGGAATCCAGCAAGTCTCATTTTTACTTTCGAACAGACCAATCAGGGTCCTGAACCGCTGAGAGGCTGCGGAAGGGCCGGAACTGGTGAAAATCGGCGGCGACCGACCGGCTATAGGTCAATTCGAGCGCCTGCGGAGGGGCGCTTGGGTGATCCGCGGGTATGCCATCGATCTCGCCGCGCCGGATCTTGCCGCGCATTTCGCGATACGGGGTCTCCCATGGCCCGCCCCTGAAGAACTCTGATGTGCTGGCTGTCACGGCCTGCGCCGCATACGAGTCCAGGCGAGACGCCGTGAACTCGTCAAGACAGTGACTGAGACACGCTCGCCGCACTGGCAGGTTAAGGTTAGTTTGGTCGGGCCGCGATCAGGTCTGCCATACGCTCGGCCATCATGATCACCGGCAGGTTCAAGTTCGCGCGAGGCGCGGTGGGCATGATCGAGGCATCGACGACGCTAAGGCCACCCACGCCATGCACCCGCCCCGTGGCGCCGTCCACGACCGCGTCGGGGTCGTCCGCCGCGCCCATGCGGCAGGTGCCGCAGCAGTGCCATTGGCCGAAGGCATGGGCCTTGACGTAGGCTTCGAGGATGTCGGGCTCGTTCAGCAGCGATTGCAGGCTGATGCCGCTCGAGACGGCGCGCTGGAAGAACATCTTTCGCAGCGGCGGCAGCGCATCGATGGCAAGCGCAATCGGCGCGGTGATCAAGTAGTTGCGCACCGTCTGGCGGCCAAGCGACTTGGCAAAGCCGCTATAGCTCGAGGCGCCCGGCATCTCGACGAGATCGGCAAGGGGCCGCGTGGCAAAAAGCTTTGCGATAAGGTGGACGGCCGCGCCCATGCGCTGGAGATCGCGATAGTCGGAGAGATAATTGAAGTCCGCGGTCGGCTCCTTGCGCGGATCCGACGATACCAGCCGCACCTCGCCGCGCGAATGAGCCTTGTTGATCCAGGAGATGATCGTGCCAATCCGCGGTCCCAGCGGATGCCAGGCGGATTTGGCGGCGACCATCAGGAACATGTCGGACGGCCCGCAGTCCTCGACGCCGGAACTGTAGCGCATGCCGACATGGATATGGCGGCGCGTCGAATTGCCGAGCCGCGCCGCGGGCTTGATGTAGCCCGAGAGCGAGATGCCAGGGTGCTCCTGCAGATTGGTGCCCACGCCCTGCAAATTGACTCTGACCTCGATGCCGAGCGAGCGCAGATGTCCGCCTGGGCCAATGCCGGAGCGCATCAGCAGGGCCGGCGAATGCATGCTCCCCGAGGACACCAGGACCTCGCGGGCCGCCAGCCTTTCCTGGCCCCTGCCCCTAGCGATGTCGACGCCGACGACCTGATTGCCCTCCATCGCCAGAGCGAGCACGTGAGTGTCGGTCATGATCGTGAGATTGGGCCGGCGCCGGGTCGCCGCGTCGAGATAGGCCATGGCCGTCGACACCCGGTTCTGGCCGTTATTTGATAGTGTTATAGCAAAATGCCCGTCGCCGAAGGCGCCGTTCTGGTCCTTGATATCGGAGAAACCCTGCGCCTCCATGGCGGCCTCGGCCGCGACTGAAAAGGCCGGCCAGCGCTCATGCGGGATGCGGTGGATCGGGATCGGCCCGCTCTTCCCGTGCAGAGGCCCCGAATAGTCCAGATCCGTCTCAGCCTTGATGAAATAGGGCAGCACGGAGTCCCAGTTCCAGCCGGCGGCACCGCCCTGTTCCCATTCGTCGTAGTCGTCGGGCGTGCCGCGATTGGCGATCTGGCCGTTAATGCTGGAGCCGCCACCGATCAGCATCGGCTGCTCGTAGCGCTTGGGCGGCGGACGGTTGGTGACATTGTGCAGATGCGGTTGCGTCTGGACCAGCAGGTCCGGCCAGTGGTTCTGTGGGTCGAAAGCGGCTTTGCCGGGATAGGTGTCGAGGATGGCCGAGCCTTCCTCGCCGGGCTTGAGGTCGCGCCCCGCCTCGATCAGGAGGACTTTTCGGGAGGGATCGGCGGAGAGTCGATTGGCCAGGACGCAGCCGGCCGAGCCGCCGCCCACGATGATGATATCCCACATAGTTTGGCTCACAGTGCTAGCATGGACGGCGAATGTGGATCAGGCGAAAAGGTCCAAAGCTGCGAAGGCGGCAGCGCCGGCCTCAGCCACCTGCTGGTCCTGGACGGTCGAGCCGGAACTGACGCCGATGGCGCCGATTACCTGAGCCCCGGCACGCAGCGGAATCCCGCCGGCAAGCGTGGTGAAGCGTCCGCCATGCAGGTTTTGGATGCCGAAGCCTGGTTCGCCCGGCACGGTGCGCGCTCCGATCGCTTTGGTTTCAACCTGGGCGCCGGCGGCGGTGAAGGCTTTTGCTAGCGCGATCTCGATAGAGGTAAATTTGGCGCCGTCCATGCGTCGAAAGGCGACGAGAAGGCCGGCTGCATCGACGACCGCGATGTTCTGCGGCACGCCCATCTGAGCCGCCTCCTTGGCCGCGGCAGCGATGACGATGTCAGCCTCGTCGCAGCCGATATTGGAGATCATATGCATGTCTCAGCCCTTGACCGAGCCCTTGGTCAGGCCGGACACGATGAGGCGGCTGAGCAGGGCGAATGCGATGAGGATGGGAAGAATGGCGAGCGTCGCGGAGGCCGTCAGAGGTCCCCATTCGCGCCCGAAATAGCCAATAAAATTGTAGATCGCCGGCTGAATCGGCCGTAGATCGGGCGTGTCGATCATCACCGAGCCCGCCACGAACTCGTTCCAGCAGGCGACGAAGGTCAAAACCCCGGCCGCGCCCAGCGCCGGCCGCGTCAGGGGCAGCATCACACGCGTCAGGATCTGGAAATGCGTGGCTCCGTCGATGATCGCGGCCTCGTCGAGTTCCCGCGGTATGGCTTCCAGCGAGCCCTTGATGATCCAGATTGCCATGGGCAGCTGATAAGCGGTGTAGATCAGCGGCAGCGTGAACCAGGAATTGGTCAGGCCCAGCCGGGTGAAATACAGATAGTTCGGAATCAGCAGCGCGGCTGCGCCCAGCGACAGCGGAATGCTGGCGACCACAAGCATGAACAGCGCCCGGCGCAGCGGAAAATCGAATCGGTCGAAGGCATAGGCGGCGGGCAGTGCGAGCACTAGAACGCTCGCGACCGTGACCACGCAATAGAACACGCTGATCCGCATGTTCCCGAGAAAGCCGCTGTCAACGACACGCTGGTAGTTCTCGGCGGTCGGAATGAAGTCGAACAGCACCGGAGGCGTCCTGAATAGATCCGGTTGTGACTTGAGCGATGTGAGCACGCCCCAGAACAGGGGCAGCAAATTGAGGCCAGCCAGCACCAGGAACATGGCGGCAATGACGAGGCCGAGCGGGCCGGGCAGGATCGCGCGGGCTCGGACCGTTTGGGCATTCTGCGCCGGGACGGTCCTGGGATGTGTATCGGAAGGGGCGGCGCTCATCACGTCTTCCACTTCGCGAGCCTGACATAGGCCAGGACGAGCAGGATATTGCCGGCAAACATCACCAGAGCGAGCGCGGTAGCCGAACCGAGGTCGAAACTTACGAAGGCGCGGTCGAACACCTCGATCGGCAAGATCCGTGTCGCATCGCCTGGTCCGCCGCCGGTCAGGACGAGCGGTGTCTCGACGGTGTTGAGGTTGGACAGAGTCAGCACGATCGTGACCAGCAGCAGCGGCGTCTTCAAGAGCGGCAGCACGATGAGCCAGAATATCTGCCAGGGATTGGCGCCATCGATCTTGGCGGCTTCCTCGAAATCGTCCGGAATGCCCTTGAGCCCTGCGAGCAGGATGATCACAGCATACCCGACTCGCTTCCAAACCGAGACGCCAATCAACAAGGTCATGGCGCTGCCTGGGCTGTTGAGGAGCTGCATATCGGGGATGCCCGCCATCCGGATCAGCGATCCCGCCAGCCCGATATCGCTGACGAAGACCCAGCGGAACAGCAGCGTCGCCACTACCGTCGAGATGATCCAGGGCAGGATCACGATCATCTGCACGACGAAGCCGAGCCGCTGGCCGAGTCGGTTGATCCAGACGGCGAGAGCAAGCGCGATGACCAGTGTCAGCGCGACGGCGGCGGAGGTGAACAGCGCACTGCGCTTGAGCGTGGCTGCGAGCACTGGATCATCAAACAGCCGTGCATAGTTTTCCAGGCCCGCGAAATCCGTCGGCGCGCCATACTGGATACGGAACAAGCTGAACCAGAAGCCGTAGAGGACCGGCGAGAACAGCACCAGCATGAGCAGGGCCATCGCAGGCAGCACATAATTGACGCCGGTAAGGCGCGAATACATCGTCATCGAGCGCGATCCCTGATCGGAGGCGGAGCCGGGTGCCAGCTCCGCCTGGCTCGCGTTAGCGATTGTTCTGACGGTTGAAGCGGGTTTCTGCCTCTTCGAGGGCCGCCTTCACAGGGACACCTTCGACGATGATGCGCTGCGTCGCCTTGTTCAGCGCCTGCCGGTAGCCGCCGACATTGAACTCGATCGGAGTGAGCCAGCCATATTTGCTCGCCCCCTCGGCGGCGACGCGGATATAGCCGTTGCCCGGCTGGTCGACGAAGGGGGCGACCGCCTTTGCCGTTGATTCCATCAGGGGCGACTGCCCGCCGACGGTGACCCAGATCTTCTCGGCTTCCCCGCCCAAGAGGTAGTCGACGAACTTGCCGGACTCCTCCTTCTGCGTGCCCTTGGACCAGACGCCGACGGCCCATCCGGCCATGACGGCGGGCGAATGGACGGTCTTGCCGTTGCCCGGCCAGAGCATCAGGCCGACATTCTCCTTGCCGAGCTTGGCCTGCAGCGTCGAGACGCGCACGCTCGGGCCCTGGATCATGGCGACGCGATCGGAGGAGAACTGCTCGAACAGGTCGTCGACCGTCCAGGTCGCCGATTGCGGCGGGGAGACGTTGTATTTCTTGACCAGGTCGGTCGCGAAGGTCATGGCGGCAACGCCGGCGGGGCTGGCGAAGTTTGCTTTTCCGTCCGGCTTGAACAGCGTCTCGCCCTCTCCGAGGAGATGGGGGATCATCATGTGCGGGTCGGCTTGCTGCTCGCTGAAGCCCTGGGCATAGCCATAGCGCGTCACCTGGCCTCCGGGGTTCTTCACCGTCAGCTTCTCGGCGGCGGCACGGAAATCTTCCCAGGTCTTGATCGAGGCCGGGTCAATGCCGGCAGCCTTCATCAGATCCGCGCGATAGACGATCGAAATGTAGTTCGGCGAGGCGAACAAGGCATATTGTTTGTCGCCCTTCTTGGTCAGGTCCCAATAGGCGCTGGCATGGTCCTTGACCTGTTCTGCCGGCCATTTTTTGATGAACAGCTCGTTGAGGTCGGCCAGCGATCCCGAGCCGATCGCGTCGCCGAGAAAATCTGTCACCACCCAACTGATGTCGGGCGCGTTGCCGGCGCGATGGGCCGCCAGGAACTTCGGTGTCATCTGGTCCCAGACCTGCGTCTCGACGACGATCTTCGTGCCGGGATTAGCGGCCTCGTAATTTTTGATGATCTGCGCCAGGGCCAGCTCGCGCGGCGTCGTCCCTGTGGCGCTCAGGAACGTCCACATGCGTATTGTCTTGGTTTGCGCCAAGGCCGGAGCCTGTGGAACAAGCGCACCTGCAGCCAAAAAACCGAACGCCGCCAGGCCATTTAGAACGTGACGTCTCTTCATGTTCGTTTCCTCCCCATGAAAAATGCGGCCGATTAGGTTCGGCTCTGTGCGAGTTCTTCGATCAGATTGCGGGCCTTGAGATCAGCCAGCGCGTCCTTGAGCGAGCGGCCCAGATGGGTCCGCACCGCTTTCGCATAGTCGGTGGGATTGCGGTCGCGCAGCGCTTTGATGATGGCGCGGTGCTCGACCGCTTCCGAGGCATGTCGCGCGCGCCAGGATTCGATGCCGCGCTGGATCCAGGCGTTCAGCACCTGCATCTGGATACCGCGATAGGTCGAGAGCAGCAGGTCATTGCCGCTGAACTCGACGATCTTGTGATGGAAGCTCGCGTTCTGCTCGTGCCGATCCTTGTGGGAGATCGCCTGCGGATCGACTTCGAGGCGGCGCTGGACCTCCTCGATCCCGTCGACAGCCGTGATGTCGAGGCCGCCTCCGTTTAGGCGCCCGATCATCAGTTCACCTGCCATCAGCTCGATTGCGAGCCGCACCTGCCAGAGGTCGAGGACCTGCTTCGCATCGGGGTCGCGGATGTGATAACCGCGCCGCTGGATGACCTCGATGAAACCCTCCGCCGCCAGCCGCATCAGAGCCTCGCGCACCGGCGTCAGGCTGACATTAAAATGCTCGGCGAGCTTTTCCGGATAGAGCCGCGCGCCCCGCTCGAAGTAGCCGAACACGATCATGTCGAGCAGCGTGCGCCGCAAGGTCTCGGCGAGCGTCTCGCCGGGCTTGCCGACGAGTTCGCCCATGTCTCCGGGGCTACGCACTGATATGGACGACATCGTCCCGCTCCGCGTTGGTCTCGAGGCCATTCACGGCGTAGCGAGCAAGGCGGGCGAGATCCGGCTCGCCGCCGTGACCCGGGAAATCCTGAGCGACGAGTTGCCCGGCTTCAGTGATGAGTGGGCGCACGGCCATATTGTCGCGCAGCGGGTTCAACAGCCGGTTCGCTTCATAGCCATGGACTGCCGGGGCGGCCCGGCAGGTATGGACGGCCGCCGAGACGGCGACGCAGGTGCCGACGCCATGCGGTGCCATCAGGATGCCGGAGCGCGCGCAGAGTGCGCCGATCGCCATCAGACCCGACACGCCGCCCGCGCGTGAAATATTTGGCTGCAGGAAGTCGACAGCATCGGCGGCGACCAGTTTGGCATGAGCGGCGAGCGTAAAATCGTTCTCGCCCGCCGCAACCGGCACGGGCGAGGCCCTGCGCACCTCGGCGAGGGCCTGGGGATCATCTGGCGGCACCGGCTCCTCGAACCAGCCGATGTTGTAAGGACCGAGCGCCTTGGCGACCGCGATCGCCGTGGGCACGTCATAGGCGCAGTTCGCATCGAGATAGAGCGCCTTGTCAGGCCCCATCTCGCCGCGCACGGCAGCGATATGGTCGATGTCGATCGCGAGGCCGCGGCCGACCTTGAGCTTGATGGCAGTGTAGCCCTGGTCGAGATAGGCCCGCGCGGCGCGCGCCGACTTGTCGGGATGATCCTGGAAGCCGACGGGGCTGACATAGGTCGCGACCGGGCCAGGCGAGCCGCCGAGCAGCGTCGCGAGCGGCAGGCCGGCGGCCCGCGCCTTGAGATCCCACAAGGCGATGTCGACGCCGCTCAGAGATTCGATGGCGGGTCCGCGGGTGCTGCCCATCGCCGTGAAATAGCGCTCGAGGTCCCCGAGCATTTCGTTGGGATCGCCGATCTCGGCGCCGGTCAGCACCGGCGCGATGACGCCGTTGATGATCGCAGTCGCCGCGCCGGCATGGGGCAGGCCAAAAGCCTCGCCATAGCCGATGGCGCCGTCGTTGCTTTCAACGATGACCAGCGTCGAGACCTGGCCGGTGCGGGGGATCCGCCTAAAATGGGCGGCCGGAGCCAGCAGTTCCGCGGGCACCTTCTCGATGCCGCCGAACACATCCGCGAAGCGTGCTTCAAGCTGGATCGCCCTAAGTCGAGAAATTTTCAACGTCGCGCCTCCGAGATTATAATTTATATTTTATTTTTTCTTTTGCGTCGTCAATAGGGGCAAATCCGGCGAGGGCATTGGCATCGCGCTATGCGGCCACTGCGTGGCGTCAACAGATCGCGAAAGACAAGACGGAGGCCAGCATTTGCATGAAATAGCTTAGGGACGGCTTTGGGGTAAGGATCCCTCTCTAGGCAATGACACGGACGGAGAGTCGGCGCAGGCCTCCTTTTCTGACGGAACCCTTCGCCGCGAGGCGCGTAGTCGCGACATGCCCCTGCACTGGTTCACCCCTCCGGTCTATGTCGAGTCGACCAGGGTCGGCGAGCGCTACGCCGTGAGCAGCGTCGAGCGTGCGGCCGAGTTCCTGCTGTCCTGGCGGGAGCAATCCGGCGCAGAAACATGGCGTTTTGCGATTGCAACATGCATGGCCGCGCTCAAAGGCGAAGTCCCGGCAGTGCACGCGCGGAAAGCTTTTGAGGTGGCCGCGCGCGATTGCGGCAAACTCGTTTGACGAGCCAAGGTTCGCCTGGCCTATTTCTGTGAGGAAGTGGGGCCTGAAGGTCGGTCGGCACAACTGATGAAAAAGCGGCGTCTGCGCCGATCGGCCTACTCCTCCCAATGAGACTTCATCACCGAGTCCGCAGCCGCGCGCCGACACCCCGCAGCCTATTACGTGACATTAAAAATTGACGTCCTACTCGCGAGGCTCGGAGGCTTCTTCTGCCGCCCGTGTTGCGAGGCTCCGGGCTTCAATTTCCAAGGAAGCTATCACGTCCTTGTATTCTGTGATCATCGTGCTCCTGGTCGGCGCGCTTGACTTGGTCCAGTGCTCAAGCCCCACACACGCCAGCTCATAGGACTCGCAGACATCGAGGAAGGCTTCCCCGGAGGCTCGTTCAAAACGAGCCCGCCAATCAGGAAACCGCATTTTCAGACGCGCGCGCCCGCGCTCCTGGATCCGGGTCATGGTGCGGATCTCGACAGGTAAGGGCGCCGCGTTTGATCGGTCCCGTACTTCGTCGACCGCCAATTTTGCGCCTGGTGCACTCTCCTGCAATTGGCCTTGGGGACACGTTCTTCCGTGATTCTCGGATTTGCGGTTGCGTCGTTCGTTTCATCCGATCACGGTAGATGTAAGCGTTTGAGTGGCCGGAGCGATCGACCGTGACCCAGTCGACGAGTTCCAACGGCGTCTGGGTGTCCCACGCCGTTCCCGTGATGTCCCAAGTGGATGTCCGCGCTCAGCTGCGTCGCATTTTAGAAAGTGGCGACTTTGATGCGCCCGAGCGGGTGCACCGGTTTTTGTCCTATGTGGTCGAGGAAAAGCTCTCCGGCCACGGTGACCGCATCAAGGCGTATGGGATCGCAGTCGAAGTCTTCGGCCGGAGTGCAGATTTCGACGTTATGAGCGATCCCGTCGTTCGCATCGAGGCGGGGCGACTCAGGCGCGCATTGGAGCGGTATTATCTGCTTGAAGGCAGGACCGACCCGCTCGTGATCGATATTCCAAAAGGCGGCTATGTGCCCAGCTTCCGCTGGCAGCTGAAAGATCAGAGGGAACCCGAGCCACTTTCACCCCCCGCACTTCCGCCTGACGAGCCACCCCGCCCGCGAACGAGCGGCTGGCTATGGCGAAATCGACTAGTCGGTGTCGCTGCGGCGCTCGCGATCATCCCATTGGTGGCCACAATGGTGATGGCAAAGCGATCGGCCCCGACGCAACAGGCGAGCCTCGTCCGATCGTCGGTTGTCGTGAAGCCTTTCGTCAGTCTGACCAGGAAGGCCGAAACCGAGGCTTTTGCAGCGCAGCTTACCGACGAGCTGCTCTCGCAGCTTGCTCCGCGTGGTGAGCTGGCAGTCTTTCGCAGCGAGGATTTGTCTGCGTTGGTTCCATCCCCGGCTGTCCCGAGCGATCGGTCATTGAGCAAGCGGCACATCCTGCAGGGTGTGATCCGTACAAGCGATAGCAAGGTCAGGATCACCAGCCTCCTTCTGGATGGTGAAACGACCGCAATCGTCTGGTCCGGAAGCTACGAGGCCGATCTGAATTCCAACAGCTCCTTTGAACTCGAGACGCGCCTGGCGTCCACCATCGCTGAGGCAGTTAGCTCCCGCTTACGACCCGCAGCAACGGTGCATTAGGCGGATCGGCGGGCCAATTTGCGCTCATCGTCTGCAGCGGGTCGAAAGCGCTCATATGCGCACCGCCTAGAGGAAGCGGACGTCCGAATATCGGAATACCACCGGACGTCGGCGAGGCGGCCGGCGCCAATAATTGTGGAGCGAGATCCTGACTATAAAATTCTAGGAAGCCGACGGCGCTGCCCCCGGGGACTAGCCGGTCGGGCGATGGCGCCGGGATTCGGAATCGGCCTCGGCCATTGTGATGGCGTCGTGCTCGATCGAGGCCGCAAGGAGGCAGTAGTCGTCGAAGCTGAACATCGCGCAGTGTTCGTCCTGGGACATCGCCTCCCAGACAAGATCGTACTCCTCGCAGACACCGCGAAAACGTCGGTCCTCCATTCGCGCGAAGCGGTCGCGGAACTCCGGGAACCTCATCTGCAATCGGGCTAGCCCACGATCTTCAGCCGACATCGGACGCTCCCATGAACCACGGAAGACATAAGCGAGGAAGGCATAGGCAAGGGTGCAAGGTGGGAACGTTGGTGAGCAGCATTCCCTTGGGACAGGCTGACACAGGCTCGACAAACGGCAAATGTAATTCAACGCGCTAACCATGCTTTAGCGGCGCGATGTGGGGTCATCCTTAAAGCGGCCTTGTCGCATTCGCAGAAAGACGCAACCGGTGTTCCTCCAAGGGGGCGTCCCACCAGACTGACACACAACCTCTCAGTTGGCCCTCGACTTCCGTGGCACGGCCGGCCTGTAGACCTGGCCGTCGAGCAGCGTCAGGGGATCATTGCCGACGTTCTCGGGCGCGCTGATCCTAGCGCGCGCGACCGGGCTCAAGCCAAGTGCGTCGCCGGCCAGATGCATCTCCTTTGCTGCGAGACTTTGAATCCGGACCAGCGGCGACATCGCCAATTGGCCGGTCGAGCCCCTACTGAACATCGTCAGCTGGCCGATTTTGCGCTGGCATTCGCGAAACCTCGCCCACGCGACGCACATCCTTTCGACCGCCTGGCTGTCGGCCAAAGTGAGCAGGCCGGGCGGCAGGCCGGCCTCGATCTGTTTCCACAAGCCCCGCTGCTCGTCGTCGAGATAATGATGCGACGCGGCTTCGGCGGGCGTCCTGCTGGCATCGGCGGTGCTCCGAACGTGGCAAGTATCTGCGCGCAGCGAGTTGATACGATCTAGATATAGTACTTCAATATTCGTTGGTTTTCGGGCGAGCGAGAGCGAGGGGCGAGGGGTTGGTTCAGGAGGGAGGGGCCGGCCGTTTCTAACTGCTCCCGGGGGTCGTCTAACGCCCTACACCAGTGCGATTTGGGCCGCAGCGGCACGCGCCTCGCGCAGCTCGCGGACTTGGGCTTTCACGCGGTCCGGGTTCAGTCTTGTCAGAGGTGCGGTGGGCTAACTCCGGCTGCTCTGCATCGACAAACTGAACAGCCCGGAAGCGGACCTCCCCGGAATCGGTTATGGGCCACTTTCGCCCTTCGGCTTGTCCCTAAAGAACGCTTCCTAGGTGTTTAGTCCCGCATTTGGTGGATTGGATCGAGGGTGAATCGTTCCGGCTCTGAAGTCCAGCGCTTGCAGATGAACTCGTAGGGCGTGAGGCCTTTGAGGGTCTTCAGGCGCCGGCCGAAATTGTAAGCTGAGACGAAGTCCTGGAGGTGACGATCGAGCTGGTCGTGGCTGTCGTAGTGATAGCGTTTGACGGTCGCGTCTTTGATCGTCCGGTTCATTCGCTCGACCTGCCCATTGGTCCAGGGATGGTTGATCTTGGTGAAGCGGTGCTCGATGCCATTCTCGCGGCAGCGCATCGCGAACATGTGGGTGATGTAACGGGCCGTGGGACCGTTGGCGTAGCGCGGCGGGAAGCGGAATTGGATGCCGTTGTCGGTCAGGATCGTATGGACCCTGTAGGGAACGGCTGCGATCAGGGCGACGAGGAAAGCTGAGGCCGTCACCCGGTTGGCGCTCTCCACCAGTTGCACGAAGGCGAATTTGCTCGTCCGATCGATCGCGACAAACAGATAGAGCTTTCCTTCGGCGGTCTGGACCTCGGCGATGTCGATGTGGAAGAAGCCGATCGGATAGGACTTGAACCGCTTCTTCGGCTCCTTGTCGCCCTCGATCTCCGGTAGCCGGCTGATGCCGTGCCGTTGCAGGCAGCGATGCAACGACGAACGGGTCAGATGCGGGATCGTGGCCTGAAGCGCGTAGAGGCAGTCATCCAAAGGCAGCAGGGTATGTCGTCGAAAGGCGACGATGATCGCCTCTTCCTCGGCTGACAGAACCGTCGAAGCCGGCTGCTGCGGGCCCGTCGGCAGATCAGCCACCGAGGCCCGCTTCTTCCACTTCGCGACGGTCTTCTGGTTGATGCCGTAGCGCTTTGCCAGAGCCCTCAGGCTCGCTTGACTATGCTGTATCGCTCGACGGATCGCCTCCGTCGTTGTGGCGCTCCCGTGCAGAACCTGGCCCATAGTGCCTCCTTCCATCCGATGGAAAAGATCGCACCATCAAAACCTGGGATCAAACAGCCTATTTTAAGTGCTCCTGCGCATCAATGGCGTACGTCTCCGCAGATCAGCTTCAAACCCTCTGATCGCCCAGCCAACGAAGCCCGCTTCACGAGTCTTCGCTGAGGGGATCGGCGGGTGGCAGAGCGGAGTCTATCGAGATGGGGATGTCGCCGGTTAGCAAGCGCTCCTTGCTGAGCAGGCCGGCATCCTCGAGCTTCTCGAAATCCGGTAGATCGCGCAGCGTCTCAAACCCGAATTCCGAGAGGAAGGCCGGCGTCGTCACGTAGGTGTAGGGTGCGCCCGGCTGCGGGCTGCGCGGGCCAGCGGTGAGAAAGCCGAGCTTGCGCAGATGGCCGATCGTGTCGCGGCTGACCTCCTTGCCAAAGACGGCGCCGAGCTCCGCGCGAGTGATCGGCTGGAAGTAGCCAATGCAGAGCAGCACCAGGCTCTCGGACTGCGACAGGGCTTTGCTGTCGGCCCCGCCAAGCCCGGTCGCGGTCCGGATCGCGGCGGCATAGCTCTTCTTTGTGCGATGCTGCCAGCCGCCAGCGACAGAGACGAGTTCGTAAGGGCGCCCACTCAATTCGTCACGGATGTCGGCGATCAACAGATCGATGCTGCAGTCCCGGCCCACAACACGCACCAGGGTTTCGCGGCCAACGGGCTTGGGGGAAGCGAAGATCACAGCCTCAACCCGCCCCATCCATTCGCGCCAGCGCATCTCGGGCGGAATATCCGCGAGCTCCGCGTCGAACAGCTCCTCCGCCTGGGTGGGTTTTGCCATCCCTCACAACCCGTAGAGACGGAAAGTGGCGCGGCCGGATAGCTCGCGCACGGCGTCGAGATTGGTCAGCCGCTCGAACAAGCGGCGTGAACCCCAGCGCGTTAGGCTTTTCGTCTGCAGCGTGCCAGCCACGGCGTCCTCATCGAACAGCAACTGGATGACCTCCCCTGCTCCCTTGGCCCGCAGCTTTGGCGCAACGGCGGTGAGACGTGCGGCCCTAGGCGCAATCTCATCGGCGAGCCGGCAGGCCTCGGCGGCCGCGAGCGCCAACGCGACACAGACGGCGCGCTCGAAGCCGTCTTCCCCTGGCCTGATACGACTGCGATCGCCTGTGCTCCGAAAGGCGGGACCCCGGGCGTGTTTGACGAAGAGCGGGACAGCAACGGCCCA
The DNA here is from genome assembly GCF_057321085.1 of Allobosea sp. RIT-PG3_2. Taxonomy (NCBI): domain Bacteria; kingdom Pseudomonadati; phylum Pseudomonadota; class Alphaproteobacteria; order Hyphomicrobiales; family Alloboseaceae; genus Allobosea; species Allobosea sp. RIT-PG3_2. The sequence goes on from NZ_JBXWCA010000007.1 coordinate 116,167, forward strand.
GCGCATCCGTCGCGCCAAGACCTGATCGGCCAGCCACCAGCCGAGCAGATGCGCGTCCGGCCGAATACGCTGGACCTCCGCAGCCGCAGCGGCCGCAAGGAGAGGCGCTGGGCGCATGGATCGCGTCAGATTGTCGAGGCGCTCGGGCAAGGCGGCGAGATCGTTGCTCCAGGCCAGTCCGAGCAATCTAACGGCAGAACGCAGCCCATCAGTGTTTATCTGTGGATCGCGCTCGGCCAGGCGCCTCCAAGCGGCGAGCAGGTTTCCGGCTGGTCCGGGATCGCCGTCGGCGCGCAGAAGCCAGGCGTCGCGAAGCGCGCCCTCGCCTTCCGTCCGCCCGACCAAGGACGCGGCCGCAGCGGCGCATTGGAGTGCGAGCCTCTGGCGCCAGGCTCCTGCCCAGGGCGGAGCGGCTCGCACCAGTTGATCCAGCGAATTCAAGGCGGCGCCCGCGATAAAGGCCGCCTCAGCCGGGTCGGCAATCGCCCCGCGCGGCACGGCCCAAGCCGGCACGCTGGCGCCTGCAGCAGACGGAGTTGCGCTTAATGCGGGTGACGACATGACCCCGAGCATAATTGCGCGTGCGGATATTGCCACTAAATTCGGTCACAAGCGCACAGCTCGTCGCCATCAAGGTAGGTCCGATAATGTTGCATTATCGGTCTTATTATGGGACACAACCGTATGGGCTGATTTGGCGCTCCAAAATACGATCGACGGCCATTGGCCGGGCTCCCGGCCGCCAAATCGGCCCCTAGGAAATGCCGATTTCCCGTCTGGGAACGCTTCAACGGCATATTTGTCATGATGACAGCATCATGACGTATGGATACAGTTATCCATACGCAGTCGAAGGGAGACGCCGGTGACTCTGCAAATTCGCGATGACCGCGCGCGCGAGCTCGCTCAGAAACTCGCACAGAAGCGCAAAGTGACAATGACGGAAGCTGTCATTCAAGCCCTCGAAGGCGAGCTTCAACGTGAAAGTCAAAAAGAGCCCCTCGCAACACGGCTGGCCCGGATTGCTGCCGACTTGGCAGACCAGGCTGGACCCAATCGGCGCACGCCAACGAAAGACGAGATCGATGCCCTCTGGGGCCATTCTTGATGTTCATCGATACGTCGGTGATCGTCGCATTGCTCGCTAGTGAGCCGGATGCTGGCCAGTTTGCGAGCCGCATTGCGGACGCCAAGACCCGGTTCACCTCAGGGCTGGTCATCCTGGAAGCCTCGATGCGTCTCTCGACGATGCTCGATCTCGATCCCGTTCTTGTCGAGACAAAGATCCAGGCTTTGCTCGATGAAGCCGCCATATCGGTTGTCCCGATCAACGCCGGTATCGCCAAAAGGTCTGTGGCCGCCTTTGCGCGTTTCGGTAAGGGGCGTGGCCACCCGGCCCAGCTGAATCTGGCGGATTGCATGTCCTATGCCTGCGCCCAGGCCTACCGTGTGCCCTTGCTGTTCAAGGGCAATGACTTCTCGCAGACCGATATTCAGGTGGCCTGACCGTGACACAGCCAGACGGTCCGTCTCGCGGCGACCAGAAACTGCCCTCCCCTCCCCTGCCGGTCCCTGGCGACGCGCGTCCAGAACCTTCCCTCGTCCCCGCCCATCTCGAAGGCCTCGCTGATCGCGCGCGCGGCTATGTCGATGCCGCCACCTCGGCCAATACGCGCCGGGCCTACGCGTCGGACTGGAGCCAGTTTCAGGCCTGGTGCCGGCGCCAGAATGTTTCCGCCCTTCCGCCTGATCCGCAGATCGTGGGCCTCTACATCGCAGCTCTGGCGTCTGGAGCAACAACGCCAAACCGCAAGCCCTCTTCCGTCAGCACGATTGAGCGTCGGCTCTCAGCGTTGGCCTGGAATTATGCGCAGCGCGGACAGCTTCTCGATCGCAAGGATCGCCATATCGCCACGGTGATGGCTGGCATCCGCAACAGCCATGGCCGCCCGCCCGTGCAGAAGGAAGCGGTGCTGCCGGAGGATGTCATCGCCATGCTCGAGACGCTTGATCGTGGCACACTACGTGGCCTGCGCGACCGCGCCATGCTGCTGCTCGGCTTTGCGGGAGGCCTGCGGCGCTCGGAAATCGTCGCCCTGGACGCGGGTCCCAAGCAGAGTGAAGACGGTCGTGGCTGGGTCGAGATCCTCGACAAGGGCATGCTGGTCACGGTCAAGGCCAAGACCGGCTGGCGCGAGGTCGAGATCGGCCGCGGTTCATCCGACGCGACTTGCCCCGTGGTGGCCGTGCAGACCTGGCTCAAACTCGCCAGGATCGCCCACGGCCCGCTGTTCCGGCGCGTGACCGACCAGGGCCTCGATGTCGGGCCGAACCGCCTGGGCGACCGCGAGGTGGCGCGCCTGGTCAAGCGTACGGTCCTGAAGGCGGGTGTCCGTGCCGAACTCACGCAAGCCGAGCGCGCCTTGAAGTTTTCCGGACATTCTCTGCGCGCGGGCCTTGCCTCCTCGGCTGAGGTCGAGGAGCGCTATGTCCAGAAGCAACTTGGGCATGCCAGCGCCGAGATGACCCGCCGCTACCAGCGCCGCCGCGATCGCTTCCGGGTCAATCTCACCAAGGCGGCCGGACTATAGGGTTTTTGGCCCATAGACGACACTGGGAACGTCCTTGAGAGGGTAGCGCTATTGGCTACCCTTATGAGCGCAATCGGCTGCTCAGCGGGGAACTGGCAGCCGATTGCATTTCTCACCAGAAGAGCTCGCAGAAGGTCGAGCAACGTGACGTTACGGCAGCGTGATTAACGAAAGGTTGAGCTGTTACTCATGGAAGGCCGATGCCGGCCAAAATGACAGCAATGGGTGTTGCCCATCAGGCCTCCGGCCTGATCAATCGAACTTCCGCAATGGGCGGCCGCACATGGACGTTCCCCCGACCAATGGGGAACGGCTCTTTTAAGGCGGCGCGCCAATTTCCACTCCTGGCGCTCGACCGATGCCGGGGCCATTTGACGAATGCCGCCGGGCTCTAGCGCTGACCTGCGACCCTCAGAGAGGCCCGCGAACCCAGCGTCGGGCGGCTCGGTGGCTGAATGCTGGCATCGGCGACCTTCAAGGTCGCCAGAACGCAGGGACGGACATATGCCCGCAGATCCCGGCGCCAATCCTCGGTCATCAGCTCCCACCGCAGTTGGTGCTGGCGGCGAACAGAGTCGTGAAGCGCCTTCGCCGCCGCCTCGACCGCACGCTCAATTCGATCGCTACTCACCAAACGCCCCGGATCTACTTCGCCCCAGGACACATGCTAAGCATATTTTCAGCAGAGTGGAATGTCGCAATTCGGCGCGGGCACGGCTTTCCCGCAGAATCAAGATCGCGGCGGCTGTCGCCCCGCGATCTTGTCGTGGGTAATCAGGCCGGGACTTTTGCGCGTACCGCTTTCGCGCGCGGCGCCGACTTCTTCTCAACTTGGACCGCCACAGCAGCCTTTCGCCCGAGCCCCATCGACTTGGCGAGAGCCGAGCGCGCCTCGGCATAGTGTGGTGCCACCATCGGGTAGTCGGCCGGCAAACCCCACTTCGTGCGATACTGCTCGGGCGTCAGTCCGTAGGCGGTGTTCAGGTGACGCTTCAGGGATTTGAACTTCTTGCCATCTTCCAGGCAGATGATCGCGTCTGGCGTCACCGACTTGCGGATCGGGACAGCGGGAACGAGCACGGCGGGGGCAGGAGGTGGCGGCTCACCGCCCAGCTTGGCCAGCGCAGAATAAGTGCTGGAAATCAGGCCGACGAGCTCTGACGCTGGAACATTGTTATGCGCGACATAGGATGAAACGACTGAAGTCGTCAGTTCGAGAAGCCCGGAATTGTTTTCGTTCTCGGACATTCTGCTCTCCTGTTTGACGGAGCTTTGTGAATTATTGCCTCCACAGCAGAGCTATCAGCCGCATGGTGCAAGAAACGCCCCTTGCAGCTCTCCACCGCACTGCAATCGTCAAGGTCAGGCCACGGCCTCAGCGAGATCCTTGGCGGCCTTGAACTTGACGACTGTCTTCGCCGGCACCTCGATCACTGCACCAGTCGAGGGATTGCGCGCCTGACGTGCTTCGCGCTTGGCCGCCGAGAGCTTGCCGACGCCGCCGAGGGTGATGTCGCCGCCGTTCTTCAGGGTCGTCGAGACGGTCGCGGCAAGAGAGGTAAGGATCGCGGTGACATCGGCCTTGGTCTTGCCAGTGCCCTCGGCGATCGCCGCAATGAGTTCGTTCTTGGTCATCAATATCTCGCTGAATCAGGGAAGAACAGCATCCCGATTAGCCGAACTGGCTCAAAGGGCAAGCCTTTAGCGGCTCTCTGACGCGCTGATCCATCCCCCTCCCCTACTGTATTCCGTCAGGGCAGTCGGTAGCCACGTTGAGATTTTCGCCTCAGCCAGACATCGAGGGCTTCAGCGGCGGTGGTATAGTCCGCATGCAGATCGAGCCGACGTCGGCCCTGAGCACCGATCCGCCCCCACTCCCTGACGAGCGCGGCATCACCGAAGAGCGTCGGCTCGATCGCCAGGACATAAAAGCGCGCCATGTTCCGCGCCTCGTCGCGACGCTCGAGCACGAGCATCTGCAGTTTGCCGGGGTCGGTTTCGCGGGCGCTGTCCATGCAGACAGTCTCGCGTGCCTGGCCCAGGCCGGTCCAACGCAAAGCCTGAATCAATCGGGACGCATCGATTCACAACGCTGATGGGAGTGGACCGGCTTTCATTGAACACGCCATCGCGTGCGGACGACTTTAGAGACCCGACTGTGCCCGGAATCCCTCCACCGTCGCCGCACTCACGAGTTCGGCCTGTCCGATCAGGACGCCGTTCCGCATCACCGAGCAGGAGGTGACCCCCGGCCGGGATTGAAGCTCACGATAGCGCTGCAGCGCGTCGGTCGCACTCGTCGCGCCCTGGTTGATCTTCCCGCCGCGAATGACGGCCTTAATCTTGAACAAGGTGATTCCTTCAAACGTGAATTGGGATGGGACGACGCCTCGATAGTGAAAACACGCGGCGACGAACAGGGCCTTCTGTCGAACCGAGGACAGATCCCCGGTGTGTTTTCCGATCAGGCTCGCTGCTTGTCGCGCTTTCGGCTGTTGATCAACGCCATCAGCATCGGCCCCAGCGAGAATTCGCCGGCTTCCGCCTTCCTGGTCAGGCCGCGCAGATAGCCACCTGCACTGCTGATCGCATCACTTCGCTGCAGGATCGCTGCCACCACGATTGCGGCATCGCCCTCGCCCATGGCTCTTTGAGCCTCGAACCAGGCACTCGGGCTGATCCCCAACATGGGTCTCACGACCGCAGCCGCAGCCTGGAGGTCGCGCCAGTTCGAAATCCCACCTCGGACGTAGTCGATGATGTCCGGACAAGCCTCAAGCACCATACCGAGCGGATAGGACCGGTCTGGCAACCTCCCGACTTCCGGAGCGAATTCGACGACCTCCCCCCTGCTCTCTCGGGGTGCAGGTTCAAGATCAGTAAGGGAGTCTGGTTTTGAATTCTGTATGTGGCGCTCAGAATGAGACTCTGTGCCGCTCAGATTTTGAGATTTAATGTGTGTTTCCAACAGCGTGAGGACTTCGTCGGCCAGCAGCGAAAGTTCCTCCGCGATAGGCTCCAAAGCCTCCCGTGCGGCCGTGCGCGGAATCCGGCTTGCGATGCTGCGATAGAGCTCGTGCACCTCCATCCAGTCCGCCGGGCCTGCTCCGCCTTGCCGGGTCCGGACCCCCTCCTCCATCCCCGTTGCGATCATCTTGCAGATGTCACGGCGGCAGATCGTGATTTGCTCGCGTACGAGCCTGAGCGCTCGCGCCTCAGCGAGCACCTCTTCCGCGAGTGTCTCGAACTCCTCGGCCCGGACCACCAATGGGGCCAGGTCGAACCCGAAGGCGAACTCGATGTCCCCGTCCCTGTCCTTCCGGGCATAGCGCTTGCCGTTGGGGCTATCGCGACGGATGACCAGCCCGCAATCGACCAGGACAGCCAGGTGGCGCCGGAGCGTCGCCGGCGACATGCCATGGGCGCGCAGGCAGAGCTGCTGATTGGACGGAAAAACGACCAGTCCCTCGCCCGTCAGAACGGTTTCTGGGTGAAACGTCAGCAGTGCATCCAGAACGGCCAATGCGCGCTCAGTTACACCGAGGCGTGTTTTCGCCGTGCAGATGGCCCGGAAGACGTTCCATTTGTGGACCGCCTTCTCAGGCGGGCGTTCTTTCGCGTTCATCTGGCTTGCGACATGCGCAAGCGTCAGTGTTCGCCGCCCAAAGGGCGTCGTCGAGATGTGGCTAACCACGTTTCTTCACCAATCGTTAGGCAAAAGAAGTCCGCCCGCCAGGACGGCGGCGAATCTCAATGAGACTCTTGACGGCGATTCGGGGAAGTGCGATTCTCAAGCTACCACACGAGAGAAGGGCTTCCGGGGCACCGCCTTGGGGGCCTTTTTCTTTTGCGAGTTAGGGTCGCTCACCAGCCTCTTCTGAGCCTTAGCTCAGCAAACGCGGTGAAATTTGGATCTACCTCACTCCTCCTTGGTTGCATCTTGTCAGCTGACAAGATTCTCGCTCAGCGCTCGCCACGGGACGCTTCGAAGCGCTTAATCAGTTCCGGCAATTCTTGCTTGAAGAACGCCTTGAACTCGATGGCTGCCTTAGCGTCGACCTTGAGCCGTATCTCGCGCTCGCCAAACACCGCCTTCCCGACACTGCGGCCACCTTCTGCCGCCATTTCGAGATTGAGTGCCTCAGCCGATCTGCTTGTGTTGACCAAAGAACCAAGAACGATCTGGAACCGCACGTCTGAGGGCTCAGCAAGAACCTTGTCAGCTGACAAGGTTTTCCAAGCGGTCGCGGCCTTCGCCGGATCTGCGACCAATGCGGTCGCCAACTCAATCCACCGCGGGCGCCCAATCTTGGGGGCGCGCCCGATTGCGATGATCATGTCGCTCGGAACTGCTCTCCAAACAGAACGCATCCTCGCCAGCTCTGGGTCATCGATTGAAAGCGCGCCGCGAATGTCGCGAGCACGAATGCCCGCCCCTTCCATTTGGCGAGCAAAGACTGCCTTCTCAATCCAGCTCAAATCCTGCCGGCTCGCGTTCTCGAGCCCCTGTGAGACAACAAGATCTGTATCAGTTAGTTGCCGAACCAGGGCTTTGACAGGAATGCCAAGTTCCTGCGCAGCGCGCACGCGCCGATGGCCATAAATGACCTGATAGCGCCCCGCGGTATCTGGATGCGGCCGGACCTGCACAGGAACACGCTGGCCATCTTCAGCGATCGACCTCTTGAAATCATCAAAAGCTGCCGAGCCATCGTCAGGCAAACGATCCGGGAACGGCGAGGGATCGATCAGCTCCGGGGCGAGCTCGGCCAGACCGGCAGTGCCGGCATCGACGATCGCCTGAAGGCGATCTCTCTCCTCCCGAATATCCGACAATGTCCGCTGCGTTGCTCCAATCACCCCCGCAGGAACACGCGGGATTGTCGGATGCGCGGGCGCCGGGCTTGTTTCGGGGGGCTTCTCGTCGGCCTCAAGTTCAGACGCTGTGAGGGACATGGCGCCAAAGCTTGAAACAATGGAACGGCGGGCAGGCTTCTTCATCATCCCCGCCCCCAGCTTTCGTTGATCAGATCGACGATGCCCTCGTTGACCGCATCAAACGACTCCCGCGCGCGCTTGAACGCCTCGCGACCGATCTCGCCGGGCTCCAACTCGTAGATGCTTCGCTTCGCAAGCCCTGCAGCCTCGACGGCAGTGCTTTCGACCGCGGCCGGCATTAGGACATCATCGGGGAACAACATCCGCAGCATCGCGACAATTTCGGTCTGCGGCTTGTCGTACGGATTATGGCGGGTCACGAGGTACCGGAAAAAATCCTGCCTCATCGAGGCGCGCTCTTGAGAGATGACGTCGATCAGGTCGCCCATCATCAGAAGGAATTGACCCATCGAGGCAACATCCAGCATCGCTGGATGAATGGTCACGACCATGCCAGTCGAGGCGTAAATGGCGCCCAGCGTCAGATAGCCCAGCGAAGGAGGCGTATCGAGAATGACGACGTCGTAGTCGTCTTCCACCTCGCGGATCGCGAGTCCGAGGCGCTCGAAGAAGAGGGTATCTGCCTTCCTAGCCTGCGCTAGCATACGAGGCGTCTCGTACTCGAACTCCATGACCTCAAGATTCCCTGGGATCAGATCGACCCCCGGAAAGTAGGTCTTCCGGATCACTTCTCGGAGTGGCCGACGCTCTTCGTCGTATCGTAGCGCAGCCCAGACCGTTTCGTTGGCCGCGACATCCATCTCGGGCTGTGCCCCGAACATTGCCGACAGCGACGCCTGCGGATCCAGGTCGATGGCAAGGACACGGAAGCCTTGGAGGGCCAAATAGTGAGCAAGGTGGACGCTTGTCGTCGTTTTGGCCGAACCGCCCTTGAAATTCGCTACCGCCAGGATCTGGAGGTGTTCACCAACTCGTCTATGCGGGAGAAATCGCAAAGCGTCGGTAGGCTTTTGGGCGGCGAAGAGCTGCCGGAGCTCATTGACCTGCGCAAGCGTATAAGCTCGATGATTGTTCTCTAGGCGCGCGGGGAGGGGGCCCTTACCTTCGTTGGACATCAACTTCAGCGTCGAGTCGGGAATCGACGTGAGCCTGGAAACCTCATTGGTGAGGAAATGACGAAGGCTCTTTTGGGCGTGCGGCGGATACATCCGTTCCCGCAATGCATTTAGCTGTTGAGACAGCACCCGAGCATGCCTCCAGACGCGCTCAGAGGGAGAGAGCGGCTGTACGGTTTTTTGTGCCAGGGCTTCCGGCATTGGCGTAACATTTCCTCATTGGCGGGCAAGGGCCGATTTATCGACCTTTATCCGACAAGCTACGCCATGATTCTGCGCGTTGGTCCAGCGATTTAAGCTTAATGAAATGTTACCGACCGAGGAACGGCTCGGATCGACGGGAGGTTCAGTCGAACCACGTCAGAGCACTGCTCCGTGTTTTCCAACCCTCACCACGGAACCAAATCATTGATCTTGAAGGGGGGTAGGGGAGGGACCTCCACCGTGGAGCGCCCACCCTACGCGGCCTTGCCGTGTCGGAAATCTCAGGGGTCGATCGCTCGTACCCCTGCGTGAACCTATGGCTGAACCTCTTCGGTGACACTCTGCTCCATGATGAGCAACAGACTCGAAGTGTCTCACAGGCAAGAGTGTCGTGTCAGTTTCCGAACTATTCGCCCAGTTTTAGAAGGTCGGCGGGCGTTACGCGCAATTCTCTCGCCAACTTGGCGAGCACATCCACGCTCGCAGCGTACTGGCGACGTTCAAGCGCGCTAATGTAAGTGCGATCCAGCCCCGCTCGATGCGCGAGCTCCTCCTGCGACAAACCGGCTAACCGCCGGTATCGCCTCATGTTGGTCGCCAGGACCTCTCGGACTTCCATCCGGTTGACAGGTCGGCAATGTAGAGTATTCCTCCACGGAGTATACTCTACAGAATCAGTTCACCGGCCGTTTTTGAGGCGTACCGGTAATCGAGCCAACCTTCCGATTGTCACGCCAGGGCCGGATGGCGTTTAGGAGAACCACATTGGAAGAGGTTCCCGTCGAAGAACGAACACGTTCAAGCGGCGCGAGCATGCGCACGTTCTCCACTATCGCCAGGCGCTGGGAGCTTCCACGGCAATGCCAGCAGTTATTACTCGGATGCAGAGCGAGCGAACTAAAGCGCTGGAGGCGAATTGCTGAACAGTGTGAGCGCGCCCCGCTCGTCCTAAATGCCGATACCCTATGGCGAATGTCGGCGGTCCCAGGGGCCTTCTCTGATCTGAGGCAGTTTCAAACCCTGGCCGAAGCCGAACGGGCCTGTTTGCACCGCCCTGTCGATTGATTCCCCTTTGACGGCCGCGCACCAATCGAACTGTTGAGCGACTCGCTGTCAGCATTCGCCAAATGAAGCTGGTCAAAATTTCGAAGAATATACGGACAACAATATCATTGGGATGTGAGTTATCATGGCCAAGATCCGTGCAATTTGCTTTGACCTATTCGGCGCCGTTCTGGAAGTCGCTGACAAGCGACAGCCATATCGGAAGCTCATCGACAACGAGTACGATGCCCTCGCCGTGCGCGCACTGACACACCCTTTGGGTATACGAGCGCTTTTTCAGCACCTCAATACAACGCCCAGTGAGGAAGCGATCCTGCAGTGGGAAGCCGATCTAGAGGCTGAGTGCGCCTCGCTCCGGCTGCGACCGCGGATGAAATCCATCTGGGCAACGCTCGAGCGTGCGCAGGTCCAAATCGGCGTGTGCTCGAATGTGGCCCTTCCCTATGCACAACCGATCTTAGACGCACTGCCATCCAAGCCAGACGCCCTGGTGCTATCCTATCGGGTCGGAATGATGAAGCCCCACAAGGAGATCTATGAGCTGGTGGCCTCCCGGCTCGACCTGCGACTTTCGCAAATTCTTTTCGTGGGGAATCACATTGACGGAGATCTGACGGTCGCCGTGGCAGCAGGCGCCCATGCCATGCCAGTCCGCGAGTTCGAAACCTCTTTTTCCTCCTGGCCTTCGATCTACGCGCCCAAGCAGATCTTCAAACTGTTTGGGCGCATTGCCGATGCGAAGAACGCCTTGGGCCTCCGAGCCCCTGCATGATCGGACTCACATCTTTTCACTGGAATCACATGTGCCTGCCGGTGAGCACGAGTGCTCCAAGATCCGGCACTTTCGCGCGCCCACCGGTTATTGAAGGGACATTGATCGATGCGGCAGCCCGAGCGCAGTTCTTTTGAGGCAATTTTCCTCGCCCCCAGCCTCGACGAGCGCATTCGCGTAAGCATGCCGGTGGTCCGTACGTTTCTCAGTATCGCGGAGCGCTTAGGGCTACCCGATAGCGACCGGCTCGCGCTTCTGCAGTGCGATGCACGACAGTACGCAGATTGGTCGCGCGCCGCGCGGTCAAACCAGCCGCTTGCTCTTGAGGCGGCCGTTCTCGTGCGGCTTTCTGCGATCCTGGGCGTGTTTGCAGAACTTCAGCAGCTCTTCGCCTCAGTAGATCGAGAGCGAGATTGGTTGATCAATGCCAACAAGGCGGCTCCGTTCGCGGGGAGGGCGCCACTCGATCTCCTGTGCGGAACGCTCGAGGATCAGATCGCTGTTCGCCGCTACGCCGAAAACATGCGGATCGGCGTGGTGCCTCCGAATGAAATCGACCGCAATGTCACGCCGGAGGCGGGCTATCGCATCATCTGGGAAGGTGCTGTTCCGCAAATCCAGGCCGTGTGCTTCGACGGTTTCGGAACGCTCGTTGAAATCGGCGACAAGCGCCGACCGTTCAAAGCGCTGCTAGGCGACGCACCGTCATCGGCGGCCGTGGCCAAGGTGCTAACCACTCCGGCCAGTCTGCGGGATCTCGCTCGCCACCTTGCGATCGCCCTCGGCGAAACCAGGCTGGCCCTGCTCGAGGAGGACGTTGCCGCAGAATGCAATTCGACGCGATTGCGGCCCGGGATCGAGGCCATCTGGGAAACCCTGCAGCGTCTCGGATTGAAGGTCGCGGTCTGCTCAAACCTCGCCATGCAATATGGGGATGCGCTGGTCGGCTGCTTGCCCAAGGCACCGGATGCGCTCGTCCTGTCCTTCGAGGCCGGCCTGATGAAGCCGCAGGCCGAGATCTACCGGCTGGTCTGCACGAGACTCGGCCTCGAGCCAAACCAGGTTCTGTTTGTAGGCGACAACCCTGAGGCTGACGTGCATGGCCCTCAGGCGGCCGGCCTATTCGGCATGCACATCGATGCGTTCGAGTCCGAGCTTGCCAACAGGGCCGATCCCGCTACGCCCGGAGCGATCGCGGAGCTGTTCAAGCGGGTAGGGGACTTGGGACCGCAAGAGCGGTGGCATCTCTCGCACTCCCCGGAGCAGGCGCTCGACGCCGCCCTGGGCACTGTCAACGCCAGCACGCGATTGGGATACGAGCGAGACGAACTGCTGCACGTCCTGCGCTCCCCGAACGAGGTCATGCAGGGGCACGATCCCGTTTTGAAGCTTTTGCTCGGCGCGTTCTTCGATGAAGCGAGTGAGGCGCTCCTGATCCGGGTTGCGGAAGGATCGGAATTCACCTGGGCAGGCCTCTCGCAAGCCGTGCAGGCAGGACTTCAACCTGGGCACCCGAAACGGGCCTGGATCGTGGCCCGCGCCAACAGGTCCGCCGCGCCGCCTCGCTGGCGCGAGCCACATCGTCGCCAATCACTTAAAAGGAGAAGGCCATGCGCCTGCTCGTGATCTCCGACGTGCATCTTGAATTCGGCCCATTCCAGCTTTCTGAGCCGATGCCGGAGTTCGATGTTGCCGTCTTTGCAGGTGACATGCACAAGCCGATCGCCGCTGCGCTCAATTGGATGGCGGATCAGCGTGAGGCGGGGCCGCTCGGGGGCCGAGAGATCGTCTACGTCGCTGGCAATCACGAGTTCTACAAAAGTGAGATGAAGGGCAACTTGGCCGCGGGGGCAGAGCAAGCCGAAGCGGCGGGAATCCATCTGCTGCACCGCCGAACGATAATTCTCGGGGATGTTCGCTTCATCGGATGCACGCTTTGGACAGACTATCGCCTGCTCGGAACGCCAAAGCCCTCAATGGTCTTCGCTGGGCAGGAGCTCAACGATCACCGCCTCATTCGGTATCGGGAGGAGGGCGGTCATTATAGCCGCTTCATGCCCTGGCATGCTGCAGCCGAGCATCGGCTCGATGTCGCATTTATCCGCACCGAACTCGCCAAGCCGCATGAGGGGCCAACCGTTGTGGTCACGCATCATGCGCCGCATCCGCAATCGGTCCAGCCGAGGCATCAGGGCAGCGCGCTGTCGCCGGCCTTCGTTTCGGATCTCAGTGCCCTGATCGAAGACTACCAGCCCGAGCTCTGGATCCACGGTCACGATCACGGCTCCCATGACTACATGGTCGGCCGCACGCGGGTTCTCGCCAATCAAGCCGGCTACCCGAATGTCCACGGAGATCGCGAAAATCCATGGTTCCATCCCAGCTTGGTTGTCGAGGTTTGATCACAAGATGAGCGGATACGACCTGCTCTTTTCCGAGATGTCTTTGCCGGACACCGGGCTCGGTCCGGAGGCCCTGTTTTTCACTCGCGCCTTCGACGGCGTTTTCAGCGATGTCTATCGGATCACAGCAGATGGGAACCTCTTCGGTCCCTTCGAGGAGGCCCCTCGGTCCGCAAGCCGGACCGATCAGCCGACTCATGGTGCTGCTGCTACCAGATATCCAGCGCAAGGCCCCCCTCTGGCTTGGAATGGGGACATTGAGTTCTGGAACGAGGGGCATCCGCGGCAAGTGTTCTTCGCTTGTTTCGTCGATGGGCGCTGCGTCCGAATCCTGCCGGAGAATGACTATCGCGTGCTCATGGAGAAGGCACGGCGCTGGGCGCTTCTGTCATCCTCAAAGTGATGTGAAAAAGCACCCGTACGCGTGCCGCTCGCAAGCAAGGGGAGGGGAGGCGCGAGATCGATTCAGTTGTGTCGCAGCTCGTCGATGATGCGGCCGACGTCGAAGTTCAGGTTCATGGCGAGAACGGTCTCGCAGGCGTCGGCGCGGTCGAGGGCGATGTTGCGGATGCTCGTGAGCGCAGCGATCGTCGTTATCGGCTTCGTCCTTTTTGGGGTTTCGTACCCATAAGGGTCTGCCCAAAAATTCGGAGGATCGATGGTTCGGCTGCACAGGCAGCCGCGGTTCTTGAAGAGGCTCGGCCCTACGCGTATATTGCCGGAGTGGCCGACGGGCGCGTCAACGCCCGCCGACCCTTTCGCTAGAATCTCAGAAATGCGATCCGGACTGAGACTTGCCAGCCCGTCCGGGTCTTTCTCACCGTAACCGTGACGCTAAGCGGCAATAGCCAAATATCATCACATTGTAGGCGCTTGCCCTAGGATGGTCCGGCGACGACGTCGTGATGTGGATCTCGCCGGCGCCGCAGGGGCAAGCAATTCGCTCGGTCGTATCGGTCCCCATATTCAGACCAGCTCGATCCGCACCTTACGGCCGACGATTTCCGCGGCACGCTGCAGAGTCGAAAGCGTCACGTTGCCATCCGTCGGGTCGAGCAGCCGCCCGACCTGGCTACGGCTCGTGCCCATGCGCTCCGCCATGCTCTTGCGGGAAATCTTCCCGGCCTTCATGGCCTGGTCGAGTTCCCATGCGAGCACTTCCTTGATGGCGACAGCCTCGAACGTTTCGAGCTTGCCTTCTTCCGCAAGAAAGTCGTCGAGGGTTGTCAGTTCATCCGTGGTGCGCCGTTCGATAGCCATAACTGCCTCCTATCCTGTAAATTCTTTCAACCGCTTGCGTGCGAGCGCCAGCTCGTCGGGAGGGGTTTTTTGGGTCTTTTTGATGAAGCCCGACAGCGCCAGAATCTTGCCGTCGTGCAGGCCGAACAAGACCCTGGCGATCCGCCCTTGCGGCAGGGACGTTCGCACTTCCCACAGCCCGTCTTTCATTGGCCGACATAGCGGCATTCCCACCGGCCAGCGAAATTGCACACGCATCAGGTCTTGCCCGATCAGATTGCGATCCTCGACATCGAGGGCGCGCAACCAGTCCCGGACAATCTCTGCGCCCGCGGCTGTCCGATAGAAGACCACCGGAATCCGACGGGGCACCTCAGTAGCCATAGTGCACCATATACAGTTCATGAACCATATAATGTTCACCCATGCAAGGAAAATTGGGCGAGTCCTGCGCCTGCCGGCAGGCAACCAGTATGGGGAGGACCACGTCGGGATATACGGGGCAGGGCTTCGCGACGATTGTGCCGAGGACGTGCACTTTCATGGTCGAAGGATTGGCGAGGATCTGCCGCGCCTCATCGATTTTCGCGGCGCTCACGAGCTTGAAAACGAACTCGTGCAGGTCGCTATTGGGTCACTCCAGCAGGTTCGGAACTGACCGGACCTTTCGGCCCGGCCAGCCCCGACAGGAAATTCGCGCTGCTTCGGCGGCCGCTTCTGCGGGCGAGAGGGATGGCTCGCGTAGCGGTGCAGGCAGCCATGTCGTTTCGCTCATGGCCTTTGCCACGTAGCGAGCCGCATGGCCATGTGGTCCAAAATGCGGGGCCTACAGGGCATAGAAATTCCGGGTCCCGCAAGCGCCTGCACAACGAACATCCGCATCGCCGAGAATGAAGGGCGCATGGCAAAACGCGGGAGCGAGCCGAGCGCATATCTGAAATATGCTGCCGCGGAACCCAGGCTTGTTTCCTTGCGATGCGTCCTTCGTTCGAGACCGCAAAATCGCCTTGCCATCGCGGCCCGGCCCGGACACGGCACTGAACTCTCAGCCCTCGCCAAGCAAAGCCGGGCTGCCTGATGGTGTTATCGCGGCAAGGGGAGGGCGGTGCCGTTAATTCGGCTTTGCGGGCCTCTGGTTCGGGAATGGTCAAGAGCCCTCGCAAGATGCTTGCGAAAAACTGCGGTATTGAGCCTGTTTCCCGCCATAGCGTGTTCGCGCCAGAGCCTGGCCAGTGCGAAGGGCACGTGCACGACCCTGACGCCGCTGAGAAGCCTTCTGGGCAAAGCCAGCCCCATCGGTGCTACGCCCCTAGCCGCTGATGGTGAATGCCCAATCAGGCGGCCTCCCAAGCCCGGCGCGAGCACGCCGCTACGGTCACCGACGAGACAGGTCGATCATGCCGCCGATGGCGGCCAACGAGACCCCCCGCAACACTGCGACCATCAGCGAACTCCGCACGCGACCGGCAGCGCAAAAAAATAGGCTCAATACCTCAGTTTTTGTGCGTCGGCCGCCCGCTTCAAAAAATAGGCTCAATACCGCAGTTTTTGTGCACGCGACTGCGTAGCCAAAATAGGCTCAATACCGCAGATGTGACGCACCCCGTTTCCGAGCGCCAACAAGCGCCTCAAAATCGCACGCAGATGGCCAACCTTGCCGGTGGATTGCGTCATTTGAGGCAGGCCCAGTTCGCAGTGGCTCGCCGCAAGAACGAAACGGCTCTGGAAATCCGTGCGGGCAATGAGGCTCCGCATACCCAACAATCACGCACGGCCCAGGCAATGCGACGAACGCGGTAGGATATACCCTTCACTCCGTTTGCAGATCCGGTCGATGAACCTCGAGCGCGGATTGCTTGAAGTGAGGCGCTTAAACACCCTCAATTTCATCAATCGGAAGTCTGCGCGGAAGCAGCCCTTGATACCTCGAGCGATTGCGCCTTATTGCGCACGAAAATAGGTCAGTCACATTGAACTCTTGATCATCGAAGGCGTGGTCTGCTAAAATTGGTTTGCGTATAAGTTTACGTATTATTGTCGCAATACTGTCTTGGATTTCGGATGCCGGCATTTCGGTACATTTGGGGCGTCGAACGCCCGAAGGACAAAATACGTCGTCATACAATCAACATAACGGTCGCAGCCCCCACGGCCCGCGCTGAAGCAGAACAGGAGTTCGAAGAGGCCCGCCGGAGCTATCAAACACGCCTTGCGCGGATTGATGCCGACGTTCGCGCTGAAGAGCGGCAATTGGAAATCGTGAGCCTCTCAACACCGAGGGGACGTTACGACCATAAGGTCGCGCTTGAGGTGGCTGCCCGGTTCGGCCTGCTCGACGAACAGAACCCCGAAAAGCGTGGTCCCGGGCGGCCTCCAAAGTATGGGCCCGACGATCCGCGGCCGCGTCGCCCTAGTCGCGCCAAGACGCGCGCTGGGCGCCTGCGAGCAAGGGCGTTGCGCCTGAGGCAGGCAGCATCGTCGGCCGTTCTGCCTTCTCCGCCGCAATTGACCTCTGTCGTCGAAGCAGGAGCTCTGATTGAGGCAACCGGCGTCGCCCCTGCACCATCAGACGCAGCAACCCAGGCTGGTGACTGTGTCGATTGCCCGGTTAGCACTGAGCTGCAGTGCGATCCCGCAGGTGAAAGCTCCCCGCCGGCCGAACCTCTCTGCCCCGATCCGGCAGCGGTGGCGGCGATTCACCGTAACCTGGCTGTAAGGGCTCTCCGGCAGATCGCGGACAATCCGTCCGCCTTGACCCGTCAGGCTCAGTCGTTGCGCAGCTCCTATTTGCACGCGCATCTGCAGCAGCATCACGTGATTCGCCACTGGCAGCGCGGCCAGGACGGAGCGAGAATGCACGATTACGACTTCAGCGATCCGTTCGACGAGACAAAGGTCAAGCCTGAGGTGCGTAGCGCGTGCAAGGGCTATGGCCTATCGCGGCACAAACCCACCTTTGACGAAGACAATCCCGATCGCGGTATGTCGCTTGCCGATCTCGATGCCTGGGTGAAAACTGTGCTGTTCAACGGCGTCGATTATCCCGAAGCTGATTATGAAGAATACCTGAACCGCTATCGCGATGCTCGCAGCTTTTACTTCAGTCAACGGCGTTATTTAGAGCGGTTTATCAATGCGGAACGACTGCGCTTCGAAGTCTGGCCCTATGTCGAGCGGCGCCTTCGCTCGGTGGAATGGTATGCAATGCTTGCGTCTCGCGGCGACGTCGATAGCGATACCGCCCGAGC
The DNA here is from genome assembly GCF_057321085.1 of Allobosea sp. RIT-PG3_2. Classification (NCBI taxonomy): domain Bacteria; kingdom Pseudomonadati; phylum Pseudomonadota; class Alphaproteobacteria; order Hyphomicrobiales; family Alloboseaceae; genus Allobosea; species Allobosea sp. RIT-PG3_2. Next base: position 133,702 of record NZ_JBXWCA010000007.1, read on the forward strand.
CTTGTCTGCCTATGACGACTTTCGCCTGATCGGCCGGCTGGATCTCGAAGCTCAAGCGGTCTTCCGAAAAATCGTTGACGCGATGACGTGGTTCGAAGGGTATTCCCCGAGCGAATTGCGCGAATGGGCGCAGGGCGAAATGCACAATCCGATGTGCCGCGTGCATCAGGGGTTTCCCGCTTGGGCGTTCCCGAATGCTCTTCGAGCAGCCTTTGCCGACGGCTTTATCGTGGACCCCACGCCGTCGCTCGATTACCGGATCCCATCAACACAAGAGTTGATCGAATTTGTCAATGAGGACGAAGAATTGTTGATCGAAACCCAGTTATCGCTGATGCAAATCGACTATGATGAAGTTTCACTACGATAGTAATATACAACGATTTTCCATATTATAAAATAATATATTGTATCCCGAGATTATAACAGAGTCATGCGCTTATGAGTGAAGATTTTTGCTTTGATTCCATTACCAAATTCCGTGATCATCTGACCGACGAACTTGCCCGAGATGCCTTGTTTGAGCTTCCTTCGCCAGATAGTGTCCAGGGCATCACACTTGGTGGGACAGCGCGCGACGTGCGTGACGCCTTGTCCCATGCAGTCGCCGTGCCGCTAGGCATAGGGGCCATGTCGATTGCGCCAGAAAGTGCGATTGAAAACCTGCAATTGCTGGCCTCGATGGATATTTCCTTGATGAAGGAGCGGGGGTTTTCATCTCTGTACTGTGGCCTTGGCCTTATCGCCTGGGCTGACGATGCCGAGCACGAGAGCCGGTCCGCGCCACTCCTGCTGGTTCCTCTGAGAATTCATGGGCTCGGAACGAAGGAGCTTGCCGTTCAGCAGATCGGCAAGCCAATTCTGAATCAGCCGTTATTGAAGCGCATCGGCCTATTGCGATCTGCATTTCCAATTGATCCTCTTGGATTCCAGCCAAAGCGGTCCCACAAGAGTGTCCGAGGCTTTTCCGACAGAGCGGTAATCGGCCTTTTCAACTGGGTCGGACGCGCCCTGGCTGAGAACCTCGATCATTGCTTCAATAAATCAATTAGCCGCCCCCCGCTGGTTTCGATGATGCTCGGCCCCAGTACAGCGGCGCTTACATCCGAACGGTCGCGCCATCTTGAGCCCAAATGCCACCTCCCGTGCGACTCGGACCAGTTTGAGGCCGTGAGAGCCATCGCCGAGGGGAAAAGTCTCCTAGTTTACGGCCCACCCGGAACCGGGAAAACCCAAACGATTACCAATGTCATCGCCCACTTACTGGAAGCAAGAAAGCGCATCCTTTTGCTCTCGGATGCAGTGAACGCACTCGATCCGGTGCTCGCACGGCTTCAGTCCCTAGTCTCAGCCGAAATCCTTGACCTCCGAGCAGGCCGAAACAGCAGCTTTGCTGTCGATCACGGGACCTTTGAGGAGATTTATAACGAACTGGCCCGCAAGCCACTTTCAGAGCAACCCGAATTGGTTGTCACAACACCTGGTAGTCATCTCATGGTGGTTCCGCCGAGCTGGGCGTTCGATATGGTTATCTGTGACGAGGCATCGAGAACGAGGCTAGCCTACGCCCTCCCGGCACTCGCGGTTGGGCGCCAGGTCATGATCGTCGGGGATCACCAGCAATGTGGTCCGCCCCGAACGATCAAGCTGACAGAACAAGGCACGATCGCAGACAACGGCGACATCAGCCTCCTCGATGCCGCTCGATCTGCGAAGCTGCCCTCTATTAAGCTGTCGCGGCACTACCGTTCACTGCACCCCAGCTTGATCAACTTCTCAAACGAGCGGTTTTATGCCTGCAGCTTGAAGGCCGTTCCGTCCCCTTATTCTCGCGGACCGTACGGATGTGTACTACGCAGAATCGAGGGAGGGATGTTTAGTGCCGGCGCCAACAGCGTTGAAGCGTCTGAACTCGTCCGCCGCGTACTTCATCAGATCGATCAGTCGGACCGGCCGGTTGGCATTGTCGCCATGACCCATAAACAGTGCGCGCTGATCGCCAAGATGCTCAAGGCGGAGGCTCCCAACTATAAAGATCTGGTCACAGTCATGCATGCCAGCAACTGCCAAGGCGTGGAAAGAGACATCATGTATGTTTCGCTGACCTATGGATCGGACCGAAACGGGCTGCAGAAGCAGAATTTCGGTATTCTGAGCGACATGGATGGTGACCGGGTTCTTAATGTCTGCCTCACGAGAGCGAGGATACGAACAGAGGTCTTTTCCAGCATACAAACGACAAAATTAAATCCTGACGCTAGAAGCGCTATTGGATCGGTTGCCGATTTTCTAGTCAGTCATGACGAAATCGATAAAATTGACGTATTCTTGCCTACAGAGAGTGACTTTTCCCGATGGTTTGGCAGAAGCTACTTTTATTCAATCAAACAGTTTCAAAACATAATTATATTTACTCAAAAGCGTAATGAGAATCGAAAATACGCCGTTCAGATTACTGGAACGCAATCGATCTTGGATGACACATCGCAGCGTACTCAATTGGAGAATAATGGATGGAACGTGATTGATATAGATCGTAAAATTATAAATAATCAAGAATGGTACTCCGACTCACGCTTTAGCGAGATGATAGACGATCTTAATTTTATGAAACGAAGTCACACATGATCTCAGCGAGAATATCCAATTTAGTTTCTATCATGCGATAGATATTAATATCTGGTGCAAGCTAGGCTACTCTAAGTTTGAGGTGCAGCTCGCGAATGAAGGCGGCTAAGATCACCGCATGAAAGTGGCATCCACCCAGATCGACCTGTTCGATGGCGCACCCGGCTATCGCCAGACACCTCGCCCGGCCCCTAGAAAACGCCGACTGGATACCGCTTTTCCTCCCCCGGGCGATGATGAAGAGGCCGCCCGACGGCTGGAGCAGACAGGGCTTTTCAAGGTCCTGCGAAAGCTCGTGCCCCGTCCAATCGTTCCGCGTGCGCTTAGCTCCTACCCAAAGCTCGCGGTGCTGGTGGATACCGAAACGACAGGCCTGCACCATAGCCGGGACGAGATTATTGAGATCGGCGCCGTGAGTTTCACCTACGACGACGATGGCGTGATCGGGGATGTCGTCGGAGTTTATAGCGGCTTGCGCCAACCGTCGGCGCCGATCCCAGCGGAAATCACCCGGCTGACCGGCATTACGGACCAGATGGTCGCCGGTCATGACATCGACATCCCTGCGCTCGATGCGCTCCTCGAGCCGGCGGATCTCGTCATCGCCCACAATGCTGCGTTCGACCGTCCGTTCTGCGAGGGGCTTTCACCAGCCTTCGCTTTGAAGGCCTGGGCATGCTCCGTCACGGAGATCCGGTGGGCGGACCTGGGCTTCGAAGGCAACAAGCTTGGATACCTTGTCGGTCAGTCCGGCCTATTTCATGAAGGTCATCGCGCAACGGATGACTGCCATGCCCTCTTGGAAGTCCTGGCTAGGCCAGCTGGGCCGATCGGGGCGCTACCGTTCTCAGAGCTATTGCAATCGAGTGCTCGGAGCAGAGTTCGCATCTACGCTCAGAGCGCACCCTTCGATATGAAAGACCACCTGAAGGCAAGAGGCTACCGCTGGTCGGACGGGAGTGACGGAAGGCCGCGAGCATGGTGGGTCGAGATCGACGAGCAGCTCTATGAAGACGAGCTCCGTTACCTCCGTACTGACATCTACTGCTGGGAGGACGCCGAGCCACTGACGCAACGGCTGACGGCGCTTGATCGATTTCGGGCGTGATCGGTTGAGCCTCGAAGGAGCCAACGTCGTCCGTGCGCCATAAGCGGAAGTTCGACCCTCGCCAGGAAGCAGACATTGCAGCGAGGTTGGAATGTTTGTGGCCCAGCTTGGACTGTAGCTTTGGAAGACTAATGCCAGCCGCTTCGGGGCGAGCAGACAGTGACAACACTAGGATAGCTTTAGTGTCTTCGGCACCTCATACACCGGTATGAATTGTGCGGACTTCAATCACGAGCGATGCTCCAGCTGCGGCTGTCGTTTGAGACCAAATGTCCGCCGCTTTTCCGGAGTGTGTCTTGCTCTGCCCCCTTGTGCAGGACGCAAATGGCCGCCGCATCGATGATGCGGCGGCTTCTCGCTGATTGATCATCACCCCGTCCGGCTGGGAAGCGATGCCGTGGAACGCCTGGTATGGGCGGATCGCTCCCCCACCTGCGTGAAAGACGGCTTCACGCTTTGCCGCCTGCGAAGGAGAACCCGCTATGTCGAAGCGAAATGTCGCAGATCTGATCGTCGAAACGTTAGGCTGCGCCGGTGTCGGGCGAATCTATGGCGTCGTCGGCGACAGTTTGAACGGACTGACCGAAGCATTGCGACAGGCAGGCATGATCGAATGGGTTCACGTGCGGCACGAAGAGGTCGCGGCTTTTGCCGCCGCCGGTGAATCCCAGCTGACCGGTGGGCTCGCGGTCTGCGCCGGGTCCTGCGGCCCGGGCAATCTTCACCTGATCAATGGCCTCTATGACGCACAGCGCAGTCGCACCCCGGTGCTGGCCATCGCCGCGCAAATTCCCTCGGCGGAGATTGGCGGCGGCTACTTTCAGGAGACGCATCCGCAGAACCTGTTTCGCGAATGCAGCGTCTATTGCGAGACCGTCTCCGACCCCAGCCAGATGCCCTACGTGCTGGAGAATGCGATACGGGCTGCGGTTGGCGAACGTGGCGTCGCCGTCGTCGTGATCCCGGGCGACATCGCACTGAAGGAGGCGCCCGAGCGCGCCATTGCGCCGGCCCCGGGCCTGCTGCCCCCGCAACCGGTCATCAGCCCCGCCGCCGCCCAGGTCGAATCCCTGGCCGGCCTGCTCAACAACGCAAGGCGGGTGACGCTGTTCTGCGGCCGCGGCTGCGCTCATGCGCATGGCCAGTTGATAGAGCTGGCGGACATGCTGAAAGCGCCCATCGTGCACGCGCTGGGCGGGAAGGAGCATGTCGAATACGACAACCCCTACGATGTTGGAATGACCGGCTTCATCGGATTTTCCTCCGGCTACGCAGCGATGCATGCGTGCGATCTGCTGCTGATGCTGGGCACCGACTTTCCCTACAAGCAATTCTTCCCCAGCGACGTCACCATCGCGCAAGTCGATATCCGGGCAAGCCAGCTCGGGCGCCGGTGCAAACTCGACCTCGGCATCGTCGGCGATGTAGCCGCAACCCTTGATGCATTGCTGCCGCATCTCACGGAAAAGCAGGACCGGAGGCATCTGGCCGACAGCCTCGCTCACTACCAGCGTTCGCGCGAGGACCTGGATGCGCTGGCGCGCGGAACGCCGGGACGCAAGCCGGTTCACCCCCAATATCTGGCGAAGATCGTAAGTGACGAGGCCGCACAGGACGCGGTCTTCACGTTTGACGTTGGTACGCCGACGATCTGGGCCGCCCGCTATCTGCGGATGAACGGCAAGCGCCGATTGGTCGGCTCCCTCGTCCACGGATCGATGGCGAATGCCATGCCACAAGCGATCGGCATCCAGGCTGCCCAACCTGGCCGACAGGTCATCTCGCTCTCGGGAGATGGCGGCTTCACGATGTTGATGGGCGATCTCATCACGCTCAAGCAGCAGAAGCTGCCTGTGAAAGTCGTCATCTTCAACAATGGAACGCTCGGCTTCGTAGCGCTGGAGATGAAGGCTGCCGGCTTTGTCGAACTGGGGACCAATCTAGAGAACCCGGACTTTGCCGCAATGGCGCGCGCCATGGGCATTCACGGCGTGCGGGTGGAGGATCCGGGTGACCTGCCGGGCGCGGTCGCAGACATCTTCCGTCACGACGGGCCGGCCGTCCTCGATGTGGTAACCGCCACCCAGGAGCTCTCGATGCCGCCGACGATTTCGCTCGAGCAGGCCAAGGGCTTCGGTCTGTGGGCGCTGCGGGCTGTCATGAGCGGGCGCGGCGACGAAGTGCTGGACCTCGCGAAACAGAACCTGCTGCCGCGCTGAAGCTCTCGGAGAGCTTGCGCTCGTTGAGCGAGGCATTTCCGGTATCCGGCGCGGCGGAGCATTCGCGATAAGCGAGGGCGGAGATAGCCGCCCTCGCTCGACCATGCCTGGCAGAGCGCAACAGCGCGCTCAGCCCTTGATGAAGGCGAGCAGGTCCGGATTGATGACGTCGGCATGTGTCGTCAGCATGCCGTGCGGGTAGCCCACGTAAACCTTCAGCGTGCCGTTCTTCAGCAGCTTGACGGACTTCAGCGCCGCGTCGGCGATCGGCACGATCTGGTCGTCGTCGCCATGCATGACCAGCGTCGGCACGGTGATCGCCTTCAGGTCGTCGGTCTGGTCGGTCTCGGAGAAGGCCCTGATGCCATCGTAATGGGCCTTGGCCGAGCCGATCATGCCTGGCGCCACCAGTTCTGGATCACGCCGGGATAGACCGTCACACCATCTCGATTGAAGCCGTAGAACGGCCCGCTGGGTACGTCGAGGAAGAACTGGGCGCGATTGCCGGCGAGTGCCTTGCGAAAGCCGTCGAAGACCTCGATCGGCAAACCTTCCTGGTTGGCCGCCGTCTTGAGCATCAGCGGCGGCACCGCGGAGACGAGTACGGCCTTGGCGACGCGGCCCGCCGGCTGCCCGTGCCTGGCAACATAGCGAGCGACTTCGCCGCCGCCGGTGGAGTGACCGATATGAACGGCATGGCGCAGGTCGAGATGCTCGACCACGGCGGAAGCGTCTGCCGCATAGCTGTCCATGTCGTGGCCGTCGCCGACCTGGGCAGAACGGCCATGGCCGCGCCGGTCATGCGCAACCACGCGATATCCCTACTGCAGGAAGAACAGCATCTGGGCGTCCCAGTCGTCCGACGAGAGCGGCCAGCCATGGTGGAACATGATGGGTTGGCCGTCCCTGGGGCCCCAGTCTTTGAAGAAGATATCGACGCCGTCCTTAGTCTTCACAAAGCTGCTGGTCATTTGAATGGTCTCCTGCGGGGGGGGGCGCGCGAGCGTCCGAAGCCGAGAAGCCGGCGACGATGACGCTGGCCCGCCGTTGTCTCCGTGAGTGGGCTGACGAAGAAAAGGTAGGCGAACGGGTATCGCCCCAGAATCCTACGCTCGGTTCGCCGCTTCATACTTTGGTGTGCGGCGTACCACTCAGCTGCGCCGCGACAGAGCCGCCTCGAGCTGGCTTGCGATCGTGTCGGGTTCGGCAGGCTTCTCGAGAAACGCGCACGCACCGGCGGCCATCACCCGGCTGCGCGTTGTTTCCGACGGGAAGGCTGTCATGAAGATCATCGGAAAGCGTCGCCCCGCCGCGATAAGCTGTGCCTGCAGCTCATCGCCCGTCATCTCAGGCATCTGGATATCGGTGATCATGCAATCGGGATCACCGCTATCGCAATCCTCGAGGAACTCTAGCGCCGAGCCATAGCTATGGGCATCATATCCCAGCGAGCGGATCAGGCTTGAGAGCGAGCTGCGAACGCCATCGTCGTCATCGACGATCGCGATGGTTGGGGGGTGCTGCATGTCTCTACGTTTCTGGGTAACGGCGACGCGCCAAAGGGAAGGCCTGCGCGTGTCTTGCCACCGTTATGGCTGATCGCCGACGATCCGAACATCATACGCAGGTTTGCGGTCGAGCATTCACTGGCGCCGAATGCCCAACGCCTCGCCCATGCGAACGAGATCCGCCAGCGTGCGCACTCCCATCTTGCGCATGACGTTGCCGCGATGGATCTTCACCGTGATCTCACTCAGGCCGAGGACGCCGGCGACCTGCTTGTTCATCAGCCCTGAGACGACATGCGTCATGACCTCCCGCTCGCGCGGCGTCAGGTTTTGGTAGGCGCCACGAAGATCGCCCAAAGCCGCCGCGGCGCTCCGCCGCTGCTTGTCGCGCTCGATCGCAGCCATAACGGCGTCGAGCATCTCCTGGTCACGGAAGGGCTTGGCCAGGAAGTCTACGGCCCCTGCCTTCATCGCGCGGACGGTCATTGGAATGTCCCCATGGCCGGTCATGAAAACGACCGGAAGGGCGATGCCCTTCTCTGCGAGATGGCCTTGGAAATCGAGGCCGCTGATACCCGGCAAGCGCACATCGAGAACGATGCAGCCGGGAACATCGGGAAGCGGCCCCTCCAGCAACTCGGCCGGGGCGCCGAAAAGGCGCGTCGAGAGGCCGACGGAACGGAACAGGCTGCCAAGCGAAGCGCGCACCGCCGGGTCGTCATCGACGATGACGACGAGAGGTAGCCCCGAGGTTGTCGGCGCTGCTTTCATGGAGCCCACTCGGTTCATGAGGGCGATCCACTATGTTGCGGAACGGGAAGGGTCAGGCGAAAAGCCGCTCCACCAGATGACGGGCTCTCTGCCGCGAGCCTGCCGCCATGAGCCTCGATGGTCGTTCGGCAGATCGCAAGGCCCATCCCCATGCCCTCAGGCTTGGTCGTAAAAAAGGGATCGAAGAGGCGTTCGAAGTTCTGCGGCGCGATTCCCGGGCCGGTATCCTGCACCGCGATCTCGATTATCAGTGGCGAGGGCTGGGCTGCGGTAATCGTCAGCACCCGCGCTCCGCCGTGCTCGGTCATTGCCTGACCGGCGTTGACCATCAGGTTTACGACGACCTGCTGGAGTTGAATTCGATCCCCGAGGATCGGCGAAATGCCTGCATCGACATTCAGGCGCAGTTCCACATCCGCGCGGGCCAGCTCGCGCTGCACGAGTTGGCTCGCCTCCTCGATGAGCGCAGGCACCTCGACGATGCTGGATCGGGGCGCAGCCTTCGTCAGGAAGGCCCTGATCCGCTTGACGATCTCGCTCGCTCTACGGCCTTCCGAAACGACGCGTTGCAGAGCCGTATCGACCTCGTGCAGGTCGGGCTGGCTGCGATGCAGCCAGCGCAGAGCCGCTTCTCCGCTGGTCACCACGGCCATCAGCGGCTGGTTGACCTCATGCGCGATCGACGCCGTAAATTCGCCCAGCGTCGCCACGCGCGCTGCATGCGCAAGCTCGGTCTGGGCTTGCAGCAGGGCGTCCTGAGCTTTCCGGCGTTCCGTCACATCGACGACGAAGACCAGGACATTGCCGTCGACATCATCGACTGTGGGGAAGGTTATGGCGAAGATCACCGGCACGCGGCGTCCATCGATCCCGATGATCTCCGTCTCGCCTTCGTGGAAGCTTTCACGCTGCGCGAAAGCAACGAGCGCGGCTGCGAAGGTCTGGTCGCCTTCGCTCAACACATCGTCGACCGACCGGTGAACATCATCTCCGCGGTCCGCCCCGGCCATGGCGAGGAAAGCCGGGTTCACGTCAACGATCCGGGCGAGCTTGCGCGCCTTCAACAGAAAAGCAGGATGGTTGGCCAGGTAGCTCGACAGCGACGGCCCGTCTGCGATCCCAAGTTCGTCGAGTTCAGCGCGGATCGCAGCCCAATCCTCCTGGATGACCCCGATCCGGCTGGCATCGAACATGCGCCGATAGCGCCGTTCGCTTTGAACCAGTGCGAGATGAGCGGCTTCGCGCTCGGAGACGTCCGTATTGGTCTCCAGGACCCCGGCGACGAGGCCCCTGGCATCACGCTCGAGCGCCCAGCGGCTCTCGACGACAATGCGCCCGCCGGACTTGGTACGATGCACCAGCTTGCCGTCCCAACGGCCGGTTTCGCGCAAGGTGCGTTCGACGGCTTCGCGCGGCAGCACGTACTCCGTCGCCAGAAGCTCGTCGGCGATCTGCCCCACGGCTTCCGCCGGCGACCAGCCATAGGTCTCCTCCGCCGCACGGTTCCAGAAGCTGATGCGGCCCTCGGGATCGCGCACAAAGATCATGTCATGCGACAGGTCGAGCAGGCGCGCCTGTGCAGCAAGGGTGGCGGTGCCTGCCTGGTTCTTAAGCGCGAGAAAAGTCGCGATCGTCATGGCCGCCAGGCTAACCAGCGCGCGAAGCGTTGGCGCGCCCACCGCGTGCAAACCATGTGTGTCGATATAGGCCGCGACCGTCAGGACCAGGCTCGCCATCGCCGCCGCGAGGATGTCCGCCCGCCGGCCAGTGCCCGCTGCCAGCAGAACAACGAGCACGTAGAGAACCGCGACTGCCCCCTCCAAGGGCGAGAGCGTGTCGAACAGGAAAATGGAGAGCGCCAGCAGGGCCGCCGCAGCTCGAAACGCGGTCGCGCTCATGATCGAAATGGAATCAAATGACCCTCCTGATCGCTCTGCGGCGGGGTGGGAGAAGAGGTTTCGATCGGGAAATGGTTTGGAACGCACAGCGGATGATCGACTCCGGCCGCGGCGTGCGGCCATGCGAACGATAGATCGTCCGAGCCGCTTTCGAGCGCCAGTGGCCGTCATCTCCTGTAGAAAAAATAATCACAGCCGCAAAATCCGATCAGTTCGCCCGGTTCGGACAAAGTCGGCATCGATGACCGGCGGCGTTTCCACCCCCGCGCACGGCACCTCGATCGAGAATGTCGAGCTTTCATTCTCTGCGGATCGTACTGAAATAGGATGGCGGAGCAGGTCGGCTGTCTGCCGGACGATGGTCAGGCCGAGCCCGAGGCCGTCATCCCGGCCGGAAGCGCTTCCGCGCTCGAACGCATCGAAGATCCGCGACAGATACGCAGCAGGGATTCCGTCTCCGTTGTCGTCGACATTGACCCGAATCCGATCGCCATATCGCTGGCAGTGAACCGACACATGTCCGCGTGGCCCGGCATGCCGGATCGCATTCCCCACGAGATTTCGCAGGATCGTCTTCAGCATCCGCGGATCTGTCGTGACATAGCCGATGTGGTTATCGATCGTAAGCACGGTGCCGCAGGCATCGGTATAGATGCGCCAATCCGCTTCTACCTCGGCCAGGAGCTCGCCCAGGTGAACCGACCTCAGCCGGACTGAGGTCACCCCGTCGCGTTGCGAGAGCCGGGCGATGTCGTCGAGTTCGACGTTGAGGCGCTTCATTGCATCGAGCGCAACCTTCAGTCGCTTTGCGGTCGGGGCGGAGACATCTCCACGAATAGCCATCGCGAGCGACAGCATTGCGACCTGGATGGGCTGCTTGAGATCGTGACCGGCAACCGCCATCAGACGCGCCATCTCCTGTCGCGAACGCTCGGCGGTGACCTGAATTGCCTCACCGGGCCCTGAGATCGGGATCTGCATGCTCGTATTCTCCCCCGGTAGCTGAAAGCGGGCGCGTTTCTCCGCCGGGCTACTCTGGTGAATACGCGCGGTAATGAAATCATACAGTGGTTTAGGTTTCGGCCCGGCAGGTTGCGTCGGACTGCCCGACCATAAACTCAGGTATGAGGTCGGCATGCCTTCGTTCGATTCAGCGGCCGGTCGGCGCAGCCTAGGCTCTGGTCGTCGGGTTTGAAGAAGCCCGGCGGAGGAGCCCTCCCAATGCGGCTCCCTCTCAGCCCGAACCGGAGAGCCGTCATGAACGATCTGTCTCGTCATCCTATCCGCGACGCCGCGCTGCGCACGCCAACCGACCTCGGCACGAACGCTAGCACCGACATCGCCGCTGCATTGACCGGCGTCCTCGCCGACATGTTCGCGCTCTATCTGAAGACCAAGAATTTCCACTGGCACATGTCGGGCTCGCATTTCCGCGATTACCACCTGATGCTGGATGAGCAGGGCGAACAGATCTTCACGACGACCGACGCTCTCGCTGAACGTGCCCGAAAGGTCGGTGGCACGACGCTGCGCTCGATCGGCCATATCGCACGAATCCAGCGGCTACCCGACAATGATGCGGACTATGTCACGCCGGAAGACATGCTCGCGGAGCTGGCTGACGACAACCGTCGCCTGACTGGGTTTCTGCGATCGGCCCACGGGGTCTGCGAGAACCATGGCGATGTCGCCTCGACCAGCCTGATCGAAGTCTGGATCGACGAATCCGAGCGCCGGAGCTGGTTCCTCTACGAAACCACCCGTCAGAGCCGCTGAGTGTCGTGAGGGACCGGATCGGAGACCTGTTCATGTCGGATCACCATTCTGGCCGAGCTTTGCCCGCCGGCACCGCTGCCCCGGACTTCAGCTTGCCGGCGACGCCGGACCAGCAGGTCTCCCTTGCCGACCTGCGGGGCAGGCCGGCAATCCTGGCATTCTATCCTGCCGACTGGAGTCCCGTCTGCGGTGACCAGATGGCGCTCTACAACGAAATCCTGCCCGAGTATCAGCGGGCCGGCGCGCAGCTGGTCGGCATCTCGGTCGACGGCGTCTGGTGCCACGCGGCCTTTGCCCAGCAGCGGAAGCTGCATTTCCCCCTGCTGGCCGACTTCCAGCCCAAGGGCACCGTTGCCCGCAAATACGGCGTCTATCGAGAGAGCGAGGGCATCTCGGAACGAGCTCTTTTCGTCATAGACGGGGCCGGCATCATCCGCTGGAGCTTCGTCGCGCCGCTCGGAATCAATCCGGGCGCGGACGGGATTTTCGCGGCGCTGGACAAGCTCGACGCATCGGCGGCTGCGGAAGGAGGCCTTGCATGACCGGCCTTTCCATCCCCGTCAGCAGCCGCGATCATGCGCAGGGGAAGCCGTTGGCTCCCGTCACGCTGGTCGAATATGGCGACTATGAATGCCCGTATTGCGGCGAGGCCTATCCGATCATTCGGGCGGTGCAGCGCAGGCTGGGCGATGATCTGCGCTTCGTCTTCCGGAACTTTCCAATCTCAGAGCTTCATCCGCATGCCTTCCGCGCAGCACAATTCGCGGAGGCTGCGGCCAGCAGCGGACGGTTCTGGGAAGCACACGACCTGCTATACGAGCATCAGTCAGCCCTGAGCGCCGACGAGCTGCTTGCTTACGGCCAAAGTTTGGGGCTCGACGGCACCGTCATCGCAGCAGGCTTCGACGGTCGTTTCGATCCGAAGATCCGGGCGGACTTTCTCGGCGGCATCCGCAGCGGCGTCAACGGCACCCCCAGCCTCTTCATCAACGGACCGCGCTACGATGGTCCGCGCGATGTCGAAAGCCTCGTCACGGCGCTCAGGACGGCCGCCCAGGTCGCGGACCAGCATCACCGCTAACTCCGTCAGGCGGAGACGCCTGCCGACGCCCATCCTTTCGAATGGAGCAAGCCATGTCACGACCGAAGCTCTCTTTCAGGTATCAGCTCGAACGGGCCAAGCCCCGCGTTGGGGCGGGAGGAGTGACCCGGGGTGCGTCGGTGCGTCAGTTTCCGGCGAGTATCGGCATCGCCGGCGTCTCCATGCGGCTTGCTCCCGGCTCGATGAGGGAGCTGCACTGGCACGCCAACGCCGCCGAATGGGCCTATGTCGTCTCCGGCCGCTGCCGCACGACGATCCTGCACCCCGACGGCTCCTCCGCGACCGACAGCTTCGGCCCCGGTGATTTCTGGTATTTCCCGCGCGGCTGGGGTCACTCGATCCAGGGGCTCGGCCCCGGCGAATGCCACTTCATCCTGATCTTCGACAATGGCGACTTCTCCGAGGATCACACCTTCAGCATCACCGACTGGCTCGCCCGCACGCCGGCCGGGGTTCTCTCGCAAAATCTCGGCCTCAGCCCTGCAGAAATCGCGCAATTGCCAAGCGGCGAAGCTTATTTCGTGCAGGGGCCGGCGCCGGACGACGCCTCGATCGATGCCGATCCACGCCTGCGGCCAGAGCTGACGACGGCCCATCGCTATCCGCTGATGGCGCAGCAACCGAGGCGCGTCCCGGGCGGTGCCACGCAGCGGACAGTCACGGTCGAGGAGTTTCCGATCTCGACCAGCATGGCCGGGTCGCTGCTCGAAATCGAGCCGGGCGCGATGAGGGAGCTGCACTGGCATCCGAACGCCGACGAGTGGCAGTACTACATCGAGGGCAGCGCCGAGATGTCGATCTTTCTGGCCGAGGGCCAGGTCGTGACCGAGCATTTCGATGCCGGCGACGTCGGCTACGCTCCGATGGGCGCGGGGCACTACATTCGCAACACCGGCACCACGCTGCTTCGCGTCCTGATCGGCTTCAACAATGGGCATTACGAGGCGAACGACCTCTCGTCCTGGCTCGCCTCCAACCCCGTCGATGTCCTCGCCGCCAATCTTGGCCTTCCGCGCCAAGCTGCGGAGCAGCTGAGGCACCGGCCGCATTTCGCGATCCCCGGAAAGCAGCCGCCAGCAAGCTCAGCCGCTTGACCGGGCGCGCGGGACTTGCCGCGGCGGGGCTGCCCTTTTCTCCCTGGCGCTCCCGCGCGCGTTCACCGCCCCTGCCGCCATTGCACCTGATGGGGGCGCGGGGACAGGGCGAAAGGCGACGGCATAGCCCGACCACGCCGACGTCAGGGGATCAGCAGCAGCTTGCCTGTCGTTACGCGGCGTTCCATCGCGGAGTGCACCCTATCGACCTCGGACAGCGCGAAACTGGTGGCCGGAGCCAGATTCAATTGCCCATCGCGCACCCATTCGAACAGTCGCAATGTGCGGGCGCGCAGCAGCTCGGGCGTATGGATGTGGTCGAAGAAGACGGCATATCCCAGCTTGATGCTCTTGGGCAGCGACATGATCGGCACTGCAGTCCCAGAGCCCAGGACAGGGCCGAACCAACAGAAGATGCCCGAGCGGCGCAGCGAAGCCAGCGAACCTTCGAAGGTCGCAGGTCCCGATCCGTCGAAGACCACATGAACGCCTTCGCCGCCCGAGAGCCGGACGACCTCCTCCGCAAAGGCCCCCTCGGCATCGACGATCACATGATCTGCGCCGGCAGCCTTCGCCGCTGCGACCTTGGTTTCGCTCGACACCCTTCCGATAACCGTCCCGCCGCGCATCTTGATGATCTGGCTGAGGAGCTGGCCGACGCCGCCGGCCGCGGCATGCACCAGGGCGATGTCTCCCTCCTGCACCGGATAGAAGTCGGTGGCAAAATGACTGGCTGTAAGGCCCTGCATCATCAGCGAGGCTGCCGTCCGATCGTCGATGAAATCCGGGATCGGCACGAAGGAAGCGGCGGGTCCGACGACGCGCTCGGCGTAGCTGCCCGGGACATAGACCCAAGCAACGCGCTGGCCGACGGCAAGACCCGTCACGCCTTCGCCGAGTTCGGCAATTCTGCCGGCTCCTTCGACCCCCATCACATGCGGGAGGGGCACCTCGATCATCCCGCGACGAATACCGATATCCATAAAGTTGACCCCGCTTGCGGCCACATCGACCGCGATTTCTCCGGGGCCGGGCTTTGCGTCAGGGCGTTCGACGATCCTCATGACATCGGGTCCGCCAAAGGCGATCATGACAGCGGCTTTCATTTTGCGCTCCTCTTATTGGAATGACCATTCCAGAATTCAGCAAAAAAAGGGGGCCTATTTCAGCGCCCGCATAGTCAATTCGGCGATGGCTGCAACATGCTCGCGGCTCGCGCCCGATCGCGCTGCGATACGCATGCTTGCAATTGCGCTCAGAAGAAATCTCGCGAGTTGTTCGATTCCGGGTCCGGAGGCGACGTCACCTTGAGCTTCCGCTCGCTTCAGCGCTTCCATGACGGCCTCGTAGAGGTATCTGCCGAATGTTTCGCGAATTTCCACCAGGTCCACCCGGGAGCAGCCGAACTCAACGATCGACCCGATCCCGAGGCAACCCAGCGAGGCTTCGCTGACCACACGGTCCAGCATGGCGCGGATCGCGTCGATTCCTCGATCGCTGCTGGCGAGCATGTCGCGATGCGCTCGGGTCTCGATCTCGCAATATTGGGTGAGGGCCGCGCGGTACAGCCCCCATTTGTCCCCGAACGTGTCGTAGATGCTCTGCCTGCCGATGCCCATCGCGTCGACGAGCATCCGTGCGGACGTCGCCTCATAGCCGTGCTCCCGGAACACGGCCACGGCCGCGCCCACGGCCTTCTCGACATCGAATTCTTTCGCCCTGCCCATACCCCACAAATAGAATATTTGACCGAACGTTCAAGATCAATCTTGCCAGCGCCCCTGCGGCACGGCGGCCATAGTGAAAACCTGCCACCGCCGCACGAACGCGCGCTCGACCGCGGCGGCACTCGCGAAATTCCCCGACCACTTCAGCCTGTTGGCCTCGCCATCGAGCAGATCGATCAGAATTTCACTGGCTTCTTCGACGGTTCCTACGGTCCAGCCGGAACGCGGCGTGGCTGCTTCGATCGCCCGGCGTAACGTTTCGAGGGACGTCGCCGCCCACACCATGAGCTTTTGCCGCAAATGCGACGATGACGCTGCCTCCAGCATGACGGCAGAGTACAAGGCCGAATAGCTCGGCGAAGATGAGAAGCCGAAATACGCGCGGGCTACCGCTTGCAACGCCTCGACAGGATCTCCGGACGTTGCGGCGGCATCGAGCATATGTCGCTTGAAGCGCTCGACATCCCGGTCGACGACGGCTTCGAGCAATGCCAGCTTGCTGGCAAAGCGGCTGTAGATCGTATGCTTCGACCACTTCAGCGTATCCGCGATCTCGTCAATCGACGCGCCAGCATATCCGCGTGCGCAGAACAGCGCCCTGGCATGGTCCAGAAGGGCCTCGGTCTTCGCCACCGCCTGCGCCTTCGTCGGTCTGCCGGCCCCTCTCCGCGAATTCACAATCCCCGCCCCAAAAGCCCCGCGGTTGCATCACCACCGACTTCTATATAATAGCACGGAACAGTACTATTATATAGAAGTCTCGGCATAAATGGTCTCGATTTGCGCATCCGGGCTGAGCTTGACGGCACCTGACGGGCGCTCCCTCCTGACGGGGCTGGATCTTCAGCTTGGCCGAGAGAGGGTCGGGCTGGTTGGCCGCAATGGCATTGGCAAGACAACGCTGCTCCAGCTTCTCGCCGGCAAACGCAACGGTGCGGGCGGCGGCGTGGCGATCGACGGCCGTGTCTGCCTCGTGCGGCAAGACGTGCAGGTCGCGGCCGAGGCGACGATCGCCGATGTCTTCGAGGCCAAAGACGCTCTCGCGGTGTTGCAGCGGGCAGAGCTCGGGCTGGCAAGCGTCGAGGAACTTGGCGAGGCTGATTGGACGCTCGAGGAGCGAATGCGGCAGGCTCTCGCCCAGGTCCAGCTGGAGGCCGATGCGTCGACCTTGATGCGCACCCTGTCCGGCGGTCAGCAGACACGGGCCAGGCTGGCTGCAGCCATTTTCCAGCGACCCGATTTCCTGCTCCTGGATGAGCCGACCAACAATCTCGACCGCGAAGGGCGGGCGGCCCTTCTCAGCTTTATCGATCAGTGGACCAAGGGACTCGTCGCCGTGAGCCATGATCGCGCGTTGCTGGACAAAATGGACGCGATCATCGAGCTCACCACGATCGGGGCTGCCCGTTATGGCGGCAACTGGAGCCAGTTCACGGGGCGCAAGGCCGTCGAGCTCGCAGCTGCCGAGCACGAGCTCGTCGATGCGCAGAAGAGACGCGAGAACCTGGAGCGAAAGGCCCAGCGCGCGAACGAGCGCAAGGCCAGGCGGGATGCCTCGGGATCGCGCAAGGCGGCCCGTGGCGACATGCCGGCCCTCCTGATCGGAGCGCGCAAGAATGCGGCCGAAGCCAGCGGCGGCAGCGGCGCTCGCCTCAGCGAGAAGCGTTCGGTTCAGGCTGCGGACGCAGTCGCTGCCGCGCAGGCGAAGGTGGAGGTACTTCAGCGGCTCTCGATCGCCTTGCCCCCGGCCGGGCTGCATGCCGATCGGCGGGTGCTCGAGCTGCTGGCCGTCTCCGCGGGATACGAACGGGAACGTCCCCTCCTGGAGAACCTCGAACTCACGATGGTCGGGCCGGAACGGGTCGCCCTCGCCGGGCGCAACGGCATCGGCAAGAGCACCATCCTGAAGGTGATCGCGGGCACTCTTGCCCCGCTCGCCGGTCAAGTCCGCATTGGCGTGTCGACGGCCGTGGTCGATCAGCATATGTCCTTCCTGGACCCCGCGCGATCGATCCTCGACAACTTCCGCCGCCTGAACCCCGATGCCGACGACAACATGTGCAGAGCAGCTCTCGCCGGCTTCCTGTTTCGCGCCGATGCCGCCTTGCAGACCGTCGGTACCCTGAGCGGGGGGCAGATGCTGAGGGCGGGTCTCGCCTGTCGCATGTGCGGTCCGCGACCGCCGCAACTGCTCGTTCTTGACGAGCCCACCAACCATCTCGACCTCGAGTCCATAACCGCCGTCGAAGCGGCGCTGGCAGGCTATGACGGCGCCTTGCTGGTCGTCAGCCACGATGAGGCCTTCCTGCGCAACATCTCCATCCAGCGCATCGTCGACCTCGATGCGATGACGGCCGATCGGAGAGGCGTCGGGAATGGCGCGGAGACACCGCGATGATACGACCTCTCTGGTACCGATCCCTCGACGGAACGGGACGCAGGGCGTTCTGGAGCTCCTATGCGGGCTTCACCATCGATGCGATGAACGTACAGCTTTACGCCTTCATCCTGCCGACGCTCATCGCCCTGTGGGGGCTCACGCCCTCGGGCGCCGGGGTGCTGGCTTCGGCGGCCCTGATTTCCGGTGCTCTCGGAGGCTGGCTCGCAGGTTCGCTGTCCGACCGCATCGGCCGGATCAGGGTCCTCCGCGGCACGATCATATGGGTGGCTGCATCGACGCTGCTGTGCGGCCTCGCGCGCGACTATGACGAGCTTCTTCTCGCGCGGCTGATCCAGGGGATCGGCTTCGGCGCGGAATGGGCTGTCGGCGTCGTGTTCATGAGCGAAATCGCTCCCTCCGCCACGCGCGGCCGCGTCCTCGGCACGTTGCAGAGCGCCTGGGCTGTCGGCTGGGGCCTGGCCGCAGCGACGGTGGCTGTCGCCGTTGCCTGTCTGCCACCTGAAATCGGCTGGCGGGTCGTCTTTTTCGTCGCTCTCATCCCGGCTGTGGCGCTTCTCCTGGTCCGGAACACCATGCAGGATTCACCCGCTTTGACGGCGGCGCGACAACGGCAGAGCTGGCACAGGATCTTCTCGCGAGGCATGTGGCCCAGCACCGTGAAGGGCAGCATGCTCGCAACAGGCATGCACGGCGGATATTGGGCCATCGCGACGTGGTGGCCGACCATGCTGCGCGTCGAACGGGGGCTGACGGCCGCGGAAACCGGCGTTCATACCGCCGCATTGATCGGAGGCTCCCTCCTGGGATATGCGCTCGGCGCCTGGCTGACCGATTACGTGGGACGGCGCCTGACCTTGGGGTCTTTCGCGTCGGCCGGCATCATCACCGTTCTGGCAGCCACGCAGTTTCAGCTTTCGACGCATGCGCTGCTGGCACTCACCCCCGTATTGGGGCTGTTCGCGCTCGGAATCTACAGCACGGTCGGCCCCGTACTGACCGAGCTCTACCCGACGCCCCTGCGCGGATCGGGCTTGGGGTTTTGCTACAATGTCGGGCGCGGCCTCGCCGGGATCACGCCCATCGCAGTGGGAACCAGCATCGGCGCCCTCGGCTTCAGCCAGGCAATCGGCCTCTATGTCGCTGCTTCCTACACGATGGTGCTTATCGCCGTGGCCCGGCTGCGAGAAACGCGCGGCATCGATCTGCTGACTGGCGATGGCGAGCAAAGCCAGGACACGGAGCGAGCCGTGATCCTCGACGCGGCCCGATCAGAAGCCTAGTTCGGACAGAGACGGATGGTCCTGGGGCCGGGGACCTTCGGCCCAGCGCAGCATGCGATCGCTTTCCCGGATTTCCTGCTCATTGGCCGATGTGAAGCGACGGGCGATAAGGCCGGACTCGCTGAACTCCATCTCCTCGCTGCCATGCACCCTGAGCCACGTGCCGCTGTCATTGCGAAACTCGGCGGCGAAGCGAAGCGACAATCGCCTGCCGGTTTCCGCCCAGGGCTCCAGGATCACCCGGCGGTCCATTTCGCGCCTGAGCTGACGCTCGATAAAGAGCCGGATCTGCTCGCGACCCCACAGAAAATCAACGCGATTGCGCCATTGGCAATCGATCGTGCTGCTCCGGACGAGCCTGTCGGAATTACTTGTGTTCCACGCGGTTTCGGCGTCGCGGACCCGCTGCAGCATGGCCGGACTCAATCGCAACATTTTGACGTCCATAGAATCTTCGTGTCGGGCGCTCCTCCCGACTTCGAGACGATCTCGAAGTCGTCAGCGCTCGTCGCCTCTATGATGGCGAGTTCCCGGCGCTCCTCCAGTTAGCTCCTGTTAGTTCCTCCGAGCCCGATTTCGACCGCGCGCCGTGGAAAAGGAGGGCCCGCGCGTCGCTCGCAGGGCATCACAGCGATTAACAGGCGCGTGCGCGGGGATGAGCGTAGCTGTTTGCCGTTACCCCAGCCTTGCAATGGAGAGAAATCATGAATGGACAGCTGGATATCGCCGGCCCTCAACGCCGTGAATTTGTGCGCCTGGCGGCGGCAGCGGCGGCGACGGTCGTCGCCGGCGGCGCCTACGCCCAGACATCGAGCTCGCATCCCGAGCCGTCGCGCCCGGTCGGCTCGCTCGGGCCGATCAGGCAGGTGGACGCGGGCGTGCTCAACATCGGCTATGCCGAGATCGGGCCGGCCTCCGGAGCCCCCGTGCTGCTGTTCCACGGGTGGCCCTACGACATTCATGCGTATGACGAGGTTGCCCCGCGGCTTGCGGCCAAAGGCTATCGCGTGATCATCCCGCATCTGCGTGGCCACGGCTCGACCGTCTTCCGTTCCACATCGACCCCGCGCAATGCTCAGCAGGCTGCGCTGGCCGCCGACGCGATCGAGCTGATGGATGCGCTTGGCATCAGAAAGGCGATCGTGGCCGGTTTCGACTGGGGCGCACGGACCGCCGACATCGTCGCGGTTCAGTGGCCGGAACGCTGCAAGGCCCTCGTCTCCGTCAGCGGTTATCTGATCGGCAGCCAGGCGGCCAACGTCAAGCCGCTGCCGCCCGAGGCGGAGCTGCAGTGGTGGTACCAGTTCTACTTCGCCACGGAGCGGGGCAAGGCCGGCTATGCCGCCAATACCGACGCCTTCAACCGACTGATCTGGCAGCTGGCCTCGCCAAAGTGGAAATTCGACTCGGCCACCTTCGCGCGTACGGCGGCGTCCTTCGTGAACGCCGATCACGTTGCCATCGTCATCCATAACTATCGCTGGAGGCTTGGTCTTGCGGAGGGCGAGAGCAAGTACGACGAGCTCGAGGCCAAGCTGGCCTTGGCCCCTCCGGTTACGATCCCGACGATCACCATGGAGGGCGATGCGAACGGCGCCCCTCATCCCGATCCTTCGGCCTATCGGGCGAAGTTCACAGGCGCCTACGAGCACCGGCTCGTCACTGGCGGCATTGGCCACAACCTGCCGCAGGAAGCGCCGGCCGCCTTCGCGCAGGCCGTGCTCGATGTCGACAAGCTGGCGGGATGAGCAACTGGCGCGCGCGGCCACTGACGCGCGCGTCTCGTCCGCTCTCAGGAGGATGCCATGAAGAAAACGATCGCCTGCGCGCTTGCCATCGTCACCGTTTCGGCAGGCCTTGCAGCCTATGTTTCTGCCCAGTCTCCTGATGACCAGGGGGCGCCGATCTATGGGGTCAAGCTTCCGGAAGGATACCGGGACTGGAAGCTCATCAGCGTCGCCCAGGAGAACGGGCAGAACAACGACATCCGCGCCATTCTCGGCAACGATGTCGCAATCAAGGCTTATCGGGAAAATATGCGGCCTTTCCCGGACGGTGCGGTCATCGCCCGGCTGGCATGGCGATATGAGTCGTCGCCGCGCAACGACGCCGTGTTTCCGTCTCCGCAATCATTCGTGGCGGGTCTGCCGACGAATGTGCAGGTCAGCGTGAAGGATTCCAAGCGCTACGCCGCGACCGCCGGCTGGGGCTACGGACAGTTCGAGAACGGCTTGCCGACGAAGAACCCCGCCGTGGTTCAGTCGTGCTTCGCCTGCCATTCAAAGCTCCAGAAGCTCGAAGCCAACGCAGACTACGTTTTCACCGGTTACTCGCCTTGACTTGCGGGTGGGGCTTCGGCCCCCGCGGCGCAAGTCGCCCAGTGACGCATCGGGCCGGTCCGCAAAGCTCGCGGTCCGGCCCGATGCGTTGGCGGGTCTGTATGGCGCTGGCGCTGCAGACGGCCTTTGCCTTCGCTGTTGCAACGAAGCTCCAAACGGTAGCGGCCGGCTACGTGACAGCGTAGCCGGCCGCAAATTCAAACCCGGGGCTCGCAACCCCGCTGAGCCGATCCGCTTACCGCGCGTTCGCCGCGCTCTCGATCAACCCGGCAACGGCGGGAGCATGCGAGACCATCACGACATGGGACGCCCCCTTGATTTCCACGGTTTTGCGCGATTTTGCGCGCTCGGCCATGAAGCTCAACGCGGCGGGTGGGATGTTCCTGTCTTTCGAACCATAGATGAACCACGACGGCACGCTCTTCCAGGCCGGGACTGTGGAGGCTTCCGAAAGGGCGGCTTGCGCGATCGGCCGCTGGCCGGCGGCCATGAGGCGCGCCTGTGCGACCGGCACGTCCGCCGCGAATTGCGCGGGAAAGCGCGGCTGCTGGATGTAGAGGTCGTTTCCGCCCGAGGTCAGTTTGACAGGTGGCGAGAGCGCCTCGCCGAGGGTGCTTCCCGGGAACTTCCCGGTCAATCCGATCGCGGTCTCGCCGGCCTCGGGCGCGAAGGCGGCAACGTAGACGAGCGCCTTGACGTTCGCCTGCCCCTCCGCCGCCTCGCTGATCACCGAGCCGCCATAGGAGTGCCCCACGAGAACGACCGGGCCCTCGACGCTCTTCACGACATCCGCGACGGCATTGGCATCCGCACGGACGCCGCGCAGCGGGTTCGCGGCGGCGACGACCTTATAGCCATCCCGTTCGAGGATGGCGATCACGCCGTTCCAGCTCGACGAGTCGGCAAACGCGCCGTGGACGAGCACAATAGTCGGCTTGGCCGGTTGTGCCTGCACGACAGGCGCGATCAGCTGGGCTGCGAGCAGCAGCCCGCCGGCGATAAGCTTGTTCATGTCGATCTCCTTTGAATGGCTGCTCAGACGAGGGCGACGACGGCGTCGATATTGCCCTTGATCGCTTTCGAATACGGGCAGGTCCGGTGCGCCGCCTCGATGACCTGGCGGGCAATCTCGGGGTCGACACCGGGGACGCTGACATTCAGGCGCGCGGCGAGCGAGTAGCCGTCATCGCCGTGTCGGAGCTCGACCTCGGCATCGATGGCAACCTCCGCCGGAAGGGTCACGCCCTTCGCCCGGGCGGCGATCGCCATCGCTCCCTCGAAGCAGGCGGACCAGCCGGCAGCGAAGAGCTGCTCGGGATTGGTGCCCTCGCCTCGGCCGCCGGGCGGCGCAAGCTTGACGTCGAGGCGGCCATCGGCGCTGCGGGCGCTGCCTTCGCGGCCACCGACGACATGGACATTGGCGGTGTAGAGGGTCCTGGTATCCGACATCGTATTTTCCTTCATGGGGTTGGAAGTCACCGGAAGGGGTGGAACGCGGCACGCACTTCTTCCGCGAAAATCTGCGGCTGCTCCCAGGCGGCGAAATGGCCGCCATTGCTCGCCTCGTTGAAGTAAATGAGGCTCTTGTAGCAGCGCTCCGCCCAGCTCTTCGGCGCACGGAATATCTCGCCGGGAAACACGCTGACGGCGACCGGCAAGTCGATCAGGCCGCGCGCGTTGAAGTTGTTGGAATGATCTTCCCAATAGATCCGGGCGGCCGAGGCGCCGGAGCCGGTCAGCCAGTAGAGAGCGATGTCGTCGATGATCTCGTCACGGGTGAGGACGCGCTCGGGATGGCCGCCGCTATAGGTCCACTGGGCGATCTTCTCATACATCCAGGCAGCCATGCCGACCGGGGAATCGACAAGCGAATAGCCCATGGTCTGGGGCCGGGTGTTCATCATCGCCGCATAGGCGGAATTGTCGCGGTAGAACGCCTCCAGCTGGTCGAACGCCGCGCGCTCCTTCGGGGACAGGCTGGCGGGAGCCGGATCGCCGGCCGCCAGGGTCCTGGCGATATCGGCGGGCACCACAGCAGGCATGTTCAGGTGCACGGCGAGCAGCCCCGGCACATGCTGCAGCGCCATGCGCTGGGAGATCACAGAGCCGCAATCGCCGCCCTGGCTCACATAGCTGTCATAGCCCAGGCGACGCATCAGGACCGACCAGGCGCGTCCGATATGGTCCGATCCCCAGCCAAGGCTGGTCGGCTTCGCCGAGAAGCCGAAGCCAGGGATCGAGGGAATGACCACATGGAAAGCGTCGTCGGCGACCCCGCCATGCGCCGTCGGATTGGTCAGCGGATCGATGACCTTCAGGAATTCAAGCACCGATCCCGGCCAGCCATGCGTCAGGATCATCGGCAGCGCGTTCTCGTGGCGCGAACGAACATGGATGAAGTGGATGTCCAGCCCGTCGATCTCGGTCAGGAACATCGGCAGCGCATTCAGCTTCGCCTCGACCTTGCGCCAGTCGTAATCGGTTGCCCAATACTGCAGCAGCGGCTCGATGGTCTGGCGACGCACGCCCTGGCTGTCGTCCGGCGCAGGCTCGGCATCGGCCCACCGCGTCTCGGCGACGCGACGCTTCATTGCCGAGATGTCGGCCTCCGGAATGGCGATCCGGAATGGCCGGACCGCAGTCTCGGCGAGCGCCTGGGCATTTGCGAGCGAGGGAACGGCGGTCACGGCCCCGGCAAGCACCGCACCCGCAAGAAACCGGCGGCGCGACGTCGAGATATCTTCAAGCACTTGCCTTCTCCTCAATCGGGAACCCGAACTGCACGGACCGAGAGTAGAGAAGCGGCAGCGCGACGCTCGTTAGGTTCGATGATGAGGCGTTAGCGTGTGGCGAAACGCTCGACAGGGTGGAGAAGGCGCGTTTCCCATGCTTCCGCCGACAGCTCGCGCTATCACGAACTAACAGGACGCATCGTCTCCTAACGTGAAGCACCCGGACGCAGCCGCCAGACTTCGAGGCGAGACACACCCGCTCCGTAAAAGGTTGGCGACGATGGCCCAGACCCACGCAATCGGATTTGTGACCGCCGCTCTTCTGGCGGCCGGCGCCGCGACGGCCGTTGGCCTGACGGGCGCCCTGAGCGGTCCGGGTCTGGGGGCCGGCCCGTTCAGCCTTGGTGCTGCCGTCGCCGCCGCTCCGGCCGGCGCCACATCGAGCCCGCTGCTCGCGCTGGAAGATGCGAAGCCTTGGCTGACGACCGTTCCCGGCGGCCCGCAGTCGCTGCGCGGCAAGGTCGTTGTCGTCAATTTCTGGACGTATTCATGCATCAACTCGCTGCGCGCGCTGCCCTATCTGCGTTCGTGGAGCGAGCGATATGCGAGCAAGGGGCTCGTCGTGGTTGGCGTTCATGCCCCCGAATTCCAGTTCGAGCATGATGCTGCGAGAGTGCGGCTTGCCTCGACGCAACTCGGCGTCGCCTATCCGAACCTTCAGGACAACAACTATTCGGTCTGGCGGAGCTTCGCCAATGAAGGCTGGCCTGGCTTCTATTTCATCGACGCCCATGGCCGCATGCGCGGCTACCGCATCGGCGAAGGGCAATATGCGGAATCGGAGCAGTTCCTCCGCAGCCTTTTGGCCGAGGCCGGCCAGGACCTGTCCGGAATTCCCGTGGTCCCGGTCAGTGGCAGCGGCATAGAAGCGGAGGCTGACTGGGCAGACCTTGGATCGCCGGAAAGCTATCTGGGATACGGCAAGGCCAGCGGCTTTGCATCGCCGGAAGCTGTCAGCCGAAATTCATCGCGGGGCTACACCGCTGCCTCCCCGCTCCCGCTCAATCGCTGGGACCTCAAGGGAGAATGGACGGTCGGACGCGAGTTCGCGACGCTCGACAGTGACGGCGGCGTCATCCGGTTCCGCCACCACGCGCGGGACGCACATCTCGTCATGGGCGGCGCGGACGATGGCAAGCCGATCCGTTATCGCGTTACCCTCGACGGAAACGCGCCGGGCGAGAATCACGGCGTGGATGTCGACGCGGATGGCTGGGGCGTAATCAGGGAGGGGCGGCTTTATCAACTAGTCCGGCAATCGGCCGACATTGCCGATCGCACGATTTCCATAGAGTTTTCGCGTTCGGGCGCCCGCGCTTATGTGTTCACATTCGGCTGAGCCCGTCAGGCGGCAGAGGTCCGGCTTTTTATTGAATGATAGTTCCAGAATAAGGCCGCCCGTGCTAGACACCTGCCATGACAGGCGCTCGATTGATCACAGGAAGCTTGTGCGGCTTTGCTCGCGTGCCAGGAGCGCGGTCGATGCCGGCCCGCCGGCTCACCGATGTCTCCTTTCGAAGGGCGGCAGGCGCCCGGTTCGCATGGAACGTTTCAGCGATTGGCTTCGCGCTTCGCCATGATGCCTCACTATCTTCTCTCATGCGCGTCGATCAGGTCCGGAGACGAGGCGATCGTGGCTGAAACAGGCAACCGGCAAACTGGCCAGCGCCGTGCTTTCGGCCCCTTTTGCCTCTCTCCGACGGAACGCCTGCTGACCCGGGACGGCAAGGCCGTCGATATTGGCGGGCGGTCCTTCGACCTGCTCGTGGTCCTGACGGAACAGCCCGGACGGGTTCTATCGAAGCGGGAGCTGCTCAAGCGCGTTTGGTCGGATGTAGTCGTTGAGGACGGAAGCCTCCGGTTTCATATGGCGGGTTTGCGCAGGCTCCTGGGCGATGGCGAGCACGGGGCTCGATACATCGCCACACAGGTCGGCGTCGGCTACGCCTTCGTGGCCCCAGTGCAGCAGAGTGGCCCTTCGGTCTGCGAGACTGCACCGCCGTCCATTCCAGGTGAGGGCGAAGATGCCGGTAGGCCTCCGGCTGGCACGACCAATCTGCCGCCCCGTCTGCCGCGCCTGATCGGGCGAGAGCGCGACATCCGGCTCCTCATGGAACGCGTGGCGGATACGCCCCTCTTTACGATCGTCGGATCGGCGGGTGTCGGCAAGACGTCGCTTGCCGTGGAAATCGGGCATCAGCTGGCGGTCGCTTTCGAAGGACGGGTCGCCTTCGTCGATTTCAGCATGCTCGAAAATCCGACCGTCGTTCCTTCCATGATCGCCGGGGCGATGGGCATCGCGGTCCAGAGCGAGGACCCTCTCGCGGTTATTCTCGGCCATATCCGCGATCAAAGTTTCCTGCTGCTGCTCGACAATTGCGAGCACGTCATCGAGCCCGCCGCCAATATCGTCGAGCGGATCGTCGAGCTGGCGCCCAATACCCGCGTGCTCGCCACGTCACGTGAACCGTTGCGCGTGCGCGGCGAACATATTCACCGTCTCGACGCCCTCGCTTACCCCGAGAATTCAGCAGATCTGACGCTCGAGCAGCTTTTGGAGTTCCCCGCGGTCCAGCTCTTCTGCGAGCGGGCCGCCGCCGCAGACAGTTCGCTGGATGTCGACGAAGAATCCGCGCGCTTGATTGGCGGTATGTGCCACCGGCTCGACGGGATGGCGCTGCCGATCGAGCTCGCCGCCGTCCGCGTCGCGACCCACGGCATCTCGGCGACGGCTCGCCAGTTGGGCGAACGATTCAGCCTTGGCTGGCCTGGCCGAAGAACGGCACGACCGCGTCAACAGACGCTTCAGGCCACGCTGGACTGGAGCTACGATCTGCTGTCCGAAACGGAAAAGATCGTTCTGGAGCGCCTCGCGATCTTTGTGGGGCCCTTCTCGATAGACGCGGCGCTCGATGTTGCCGCAGACCCTGAAATCGGAGCCAACGAGGTGGCGGTCGCACTCGACGAGCTCACCTCGAAATCGCTCATCTCCCCCAATCGATCGCGCGACTCCGGAACCTACCGGCTCCTCGAAATGACACGCGCTTATGCGCGAGAAAAACTCCACGCGCGCGGACGTGATCAATACGTCGCCGCCGCGCGCCGCCATGCCAGCTATTTTCTCCGCGAGCTGGAGGCGATCGCCCGGCAGGACGAGGATTTGCTTCAGGATCCCCAGCCCCTGCGGCTCCAACTTGGCAACATCAGAAGCGCGCTGGATTGGTGCTTCAGCAGAACCGGAGATATCAAGATCGGGGTTCGCCTGGCGGCAGCGAGTGCGCCCGTCTTTCAGAACCTGTCTCACTTGCTGGAATGCCGCACCTGGTGCGCCCGCGCACTGTCCGATCTGGAGGACTCGCAGCGCGGCGCCGCAACCGAGTTGGAACTCCAGACCTCTCTCGGCATCTCGCTCATGTTCACGCGTGGGAATAGCGCCGCTGCAGGTAACGCGCTCACGCGCGCCCTTGATGTCGCGACTCACCTGGAAGACCACTGGAGTCAGCTGAGAGCGCTTGGCGGCCTGCACATCTTCCACGAACGGATCGGCGAATATTCGACTGCCATGTCGCATGCCCGGCGCGCCGTCGAGGTGGCCGAGACGATCGGAGAGCCAGAGGCAATCGGTATTGCCTATTCCCTGTCGGGCATCTCCCATCATCTGGCCGGCGGCCAAGTCAGGGCCCGCCGTGAGCTTGAACTCGCGCTGGAGAAGAGTCCGCCTTCGCAGCGCAGCCGCACGATTCGATACGGTTTCGACCACCGCAATCGGAGCGCTATCGCACTGGCGCGCGCATTATGGCTGACGGGACACCCGGAACGGGCCGGGGCGATGGCACGACAGACCGTGCGCGAGGCGGCGCAGCTCGACCATCCGGTGACCCACTGCATTGCCTTGATCTGGTCGCTCGATGTCTACCTCTGGATGGATGACCTGGACGCCGCGCAAGAGGCTCTGGATGCCTTCGCGGAGTGCGCTCGCCTCAACGCGTTCGGGCCCTATGTCGCTGCGGCCGGAGGGTTTCGCGGCGCGCTGGCTATCCAGCGCGGGGCGGCCGGTGAAGCCGTTGGCGCGATTGAGGAAAGCCTGTCCCGTCTCCGGGCCCTTCGCTATGAGCTACTGACCACGTCCTTCTCCCTCGCGCTGGCACGCGGCCTGATGCAGGGTTCTCGTTACCCCGAAGCTCGCGAGTTGATCGAAGCGACGATCGCTCGATGCCAGGGCAATGGCGAGCTGTGCGCATTGCCTGAGCAACTCCGCGTGAAGGCCGAGATCGTCGAACGTGCCGACGGCGATGTTGGCAGCTGCGCGGCCCTTCTGCACGTAGCTCTCGATCTTGCTCGAAAGCAGGGTTCGCGCAGCTGGGAGAGCCGGATCGCTCGTGATCTCGATGGCCTGGCCGCAGGAAATCTCCCCGCCGGCGAGTTGCCGTAGTTTGCCGGCGTATCCGCCGGCTGTCGCGTCCAGGGAGCCCCTCCACAGCTGACAGGCTCTAGCAGAGGCTAACGCGCAATTCCGCCCGGAAATGGACAGACTTGGGTTCCGAGACGGCTGTGGCGAGAGCAGCCGAAGGGTCATCCATCCTTCGCTGCCGGCTGGTTGCGTTGCCCAGTGCGCCTGGCAAACGACACGAGGACACCCAGATGCGCAAGTACGATCAGGCCTATATCGGCGGAGCCTTCCGGAGCACCGTGGGGCGCGAGGAGATGCCTCTCTTCAACCCGGCGACCGAAGAGCAATCCGGCATTCTCGTGCTGGCAAATGCCGAAGATGCCCGGCTTGCCGTCGAAAGCGCGAGCCGCGCCTTGCCGGGGTGGTCGGCATCGCGCCGGGAAGAGCGCATCGACCTGCTCAACGCGATGGCTGATGCGGTGGAGGCGCGCGCGGAGGAGCTGACCGAGGCGACGGTCGTCGAATATGGCGGGCCGATTGCACAGGCGCGCTGGCGCGCCGGCCTTGCCGCCACCAACTTCCGCATCGCGGCGAACCTGCTCAAGGACTTCACCTTCATCCGGCGCATCAACGGAACCGAAGTCGTTGCGCAAGCCGCCGGAGTGGCACTGCACATCGTGCCTTGGAACAGCGTCTACAACGCGATCAGCGTCAAGATGGCCGGCGCGCTGGCGGCAGGTTGCCCGGTCGTGGTCAAACCGAGCGAATTCAGCCCGTGGCAGGTCGATCTCTTCACGCAATGTCTCCATGCGGCCGGTGCGCCGGCTGGCGTAATCAACATCGTGACGGGGCTTGGCAGCGAGGTCGGCACCGCGCTGACCGCAAATCCCGACGTGCGCAAAATCTCGTTCACGGGCTCGACCGCCGTCGGCAAGACGATCCTGCAGGGGAGCGCGAAATGGATGCAGCGGGTCACCCTGGAATTGGGCGGGAAGGCGCCCACCATCGTCATGGACGATGCGGATCTCGCTGAAGCGGCACGCCAAGCCCTTGCCATTGGCCTCGCCAATAATGGTCAAGCCTGCATCGCGGGCACGCGAATCCTCGTGCGGCGCGATCAGTTGGACGAATTCCGTCAAGCGATCCCCGAGGCCGCGCGAACGGTCGTGCAAGGCGATCCCGGCGATCCGCGGACGACCCTCGGCCCCCTGGTCAATCGTCGGCAGTTCGAACGGGTCCTGAAGTATATTTTGCAGGGCGTTGCCGAGGGCGCGCGCGCCATTGTCGGAGGCGAGGGGCGACCTGAGGGCCTCGACCGTGGATACTTTGTGCGTCCGACCGTGTTCGCCGACGTAACCAACGAGATGACGATTGCGCGCGAGGAAATCTTCGGTCCGGTGCTCTGCATCATAGCTTATCACGATGATGACGACGCAATCCGCATCGCCAACGACACTCCTTATGGTCTTCACGCCTACGTCCTCGGGAAGGATCTCCCGCGCGCGCGCGCCATCGCCGGCCGGCTCGATGCCGGGCGAGTGGCCATCAACGGGATGGCACATGAGCCGCTAGCGCCCTTCGGCGGCTTCAAGCAATCGGGCATTGGGCGCGAGTACAGCTCATATGGAATCGAGGATCACCTTGAGTTCAAAGCCATAATGGGAAGCTAGAATGAGCGCGGTTGAGGAGAAGCTTCGATTTCGGCGCGCTCATCAAGTTTGTTGTGCGCCGCCACCCCAAGGTGAAGCGATGGTGCTTGCCCATTGAAGGCAGACCGATCGTCGCCTAACGCTGTTTGGCACAACGCGGTTTTTAGGGCAGAGATATAAAGGCGGTTAGCACCTGTCGCGCCCGAAGCGATCCGCTTCCGATGCTAGAGGGCAACGTCGGCTTTGATGTGCGTCGCGAGGCGCACTGCGCCACAAGCGGACACTGGCTGGTTGCCCGGAAGCGGACATTGACACAGCTTGATAGCACTGGCTCGCTCTTTGACGGCCTTCGCATGGGGAGCTCTTGATTCTTGCATGCGCGCAGGGCCATCAATGCTGACGAGTCATTTGGAGTTCAAAGACGCCGCGGCAGATGTCGACAGAGGACGGCACCGGCCAGCAGCGTCACGCCCGCGACCAGGAACACCGACGGCAATGGCAAGGCGAGCAGCAACAGGGCGAAGGCGCCGGCGACCACGATCTGCGAGACGTCGCGATAGGTCGTGAAGATCGGGGTCATCCTCGTCCGCTGGTGAGCACGGACAGCGCGCAGAAACGTCACGTTGCCCATCCCATCGATGGCGCTCATCGCCAATGCGGAGGCCAGCAGCATCGCCGCCGCCGCATGAGCGCTGTGGAAAACAAGCCCGGTGGCGAGGATCGAGAAACTGCCGCAGATCGTGTAGCTGGCCATGAGCACCTGCCGCGTCCCGACACGGCGGGCCACGCGCCCCCACAGGGGCGAGAGCAGCAGAAACGCCGAGCCGAGCGAGACCAGCGCACCTCCGGCGCTGGCACCGAGATCGTAGCGGATCGCGAAGATGGGGACATAGACCATGTACATCGCCCACCAGCCCGCGCGGATCGCCGTCAGCAGCCAGGCGAGGCGTAGCCGCGGTTGTCTCCAGAAGGCGACGATGTCCGTGGCCTTGGTCACGACGGCCACGGTCGGCTCGAGACCGGGCGGGCGCGCCTGCCCCCTCAGCAGCAGCGGCGCCGAGAGGGCGGCCGCGGCGCTGATGGCCAGGGGAAGAACCGGCGCAAAGCTCTGTGCCAGCGCGATGCCGAGCCATGGCCCGGCGGCGTAGCTCAGCCCGGCGAGGAAGATCCGCAATGGCTCGAATGTCGCGAGCGCGCGCCGTGGCACGCGCTGCATCACGTAGAGGCTCATCACGTTCTCGAAGGTGAGGACCATGACGACGTGGAGGATCAGGCCGAACAGCAGCCCGGGAGCGGAATCGGACGAAAGAACGAGCGCCGATGCGGCGCCGCTCAGCGCCGCGCCGATCAAGACCGTCTCGCGCCCCAACCGCGTCAGCAGCCCCGGCAACGCGACGCTGAGGGCGACGCCGAAGAGGCTGGCGACGAAGTAGAGCTCGCTGACCTGCTGCGCGCTGCCGAGGGCCTGATAGGCGATCACGGGGATAAGCGTGATCACCATAGTGCGCGCCAGCACCGTCGTCGCGTAGATCGCGGCGAGACCCCATTCCGTTGTCGATCGGGAGCTCGCCGTTTCCATGGCCTCGGTTCAGCCTTCCTCGTCGTCGTGATGGAGCCCTGCGTCCGCTTCAGGCCGCGAGGCGGAAGGCCGGCAGTGGGTAGCGACGCGCCTCGTCGGGCGGCAGCAATTCGAGTCTGGCCCCAGTCCTGATCGTCGTCGCATCGGCTCCGATGATGCGCCCGAGCAGGCTCGCGCCTTCGTCCAGCGCGATCTCGGCGAGAATGATCGGCACCTCTTCATTGAAGGAGGGGTGGTTGGGCCGGGTGATCAGCGAGAACGAGACGATCTGCCCGCGGCCCGACACTTCCGTCCAGATCAGGTCGGCGGACCCGGTATAGGGGCAAATCGGGCGGGGATAGAAGAATAGCGGACCGCCGTCGCGGCTCTGCTGGAGCAGCAGCTTGCCCTCGCGCCAGCCGGCCAGGAAAGGGGCGTTGTCCTCGTCTTCGTGAGGCTGCGGATAGGCAATCTCGGCGCTCATTGAACGGACTCCAGAACGATGCTGCTGGCGGAAAGCCCATGGCCGTACCCGACCATGCCGTAACCGGCGACGAGGCCGCGCCTGGCGTTGGCGACCTGGCGGTCGCCGGCCTCCCCGCGCAATTGCCGCACCGCCTCGGTGACGCTGAGCAGGCCGCCGGCGATGCCCGCCTGGCCGATGGAGAGCTGGCCGCCGCCGGTGTTGAGCGGCAGGCTGCCGTCCCATGAGAAGCTGTTGGCGGCAAGGAAGGCGCTGACCTCGCCCTTATTGCAGAAGCCGAGATCTTCGAGCTGGATCGCGACCATGATCGGGTAGTCGTCGTAGAGCTGGACGAAGTCCATCTCCTTCGGCCCGAAGCCTGCCTTGTCGTAGAGCTTGCCGGCGAAGGTCTCCCAGCCGCCGCGCAGCGGGGCGATCTCCATCGGCGGATGGTTGTGGCGCTCGAAGCCCGACAGGATGCGCACGGCCTTGCCCGCCGGAGCCCGGTCGAGCGTGGTGACGACCACCGCCTCGGCGCCGGCGCAGGGCAGCACGCAGTCGTAGAGGCAGATCGGATCGGCGATGACGCGCGCGTTCATGTAGTCGTCGATCGTCATCGGCCCGCGCAGCAGGGCCTGTTCGTTGCGCTGGGCGCTGCGGCGCTGGTCGACCGAGATTCGGCCCAGATCCTCGCGCCGCGTGCCGTAGGTCTCCATATGCTTGCGCTGGATGATGCCGAACAGGCCGTTGGCGCCGCCGAAGCCGAGCGGCGTGCCGTAATTGCGCAGGCCGCGGCTGAAATTGTCCATCAGCTTGAAATGGCCGCCGACATCGTAGTTGTCGCCGGCGATGCAGAGCACGGTGGTGGCCTGGCCGCTTTCGATCGCGTGCTTGGCATTGATGATGCTGGCGACGGGGCCGGCGCTGCCGGCGGTGCCGAGATAGGCCCAGGAGACCGAGATGCCGAGCTGTTCGGCCGCCGTGACGGTGTTGTCCGGCGGCAGCTCGAACGAGCAGATCGCCAGCCCGTCGACATCGGCGAAGGTCAGGCCGGCGGAGTCGAGCGCCTTGCGCCCGGCCTCGGCGAGAAACGAGAACAGCGAGCGCGTGGTCCGCTTCTCATAGGCTGTGTGGCCGTAGCCGGAGATTCCGATGCTGCTTGTCATGACCGCCTCAGATGATGTGGTTGCGCCGCAGCTCTTCGATCTCGCCCGGGGAGAGCCCGAGCCAGTTGCCGAAGACCTCGTCGTTCGATGCGCCGGGATCGCGACCCGCCCAGCGTATGTCGCCGGGCGTCTCGCTCAGCTTCGGCACGGGAGCGGGCATGCGCATCGGGCCGAGCGTCTCGTCGACGAGCGTCCGCACGGCTTGGCGCGCTGCGACATGGGCGTCGCCGAGCACGTCGGCGATGTCGTTGATCTTGCCCGCCACGACCTTGTTGGCGACGAGCTTGTCGAGGGCGAGCGCCGTCGGCTGGGTCTTGAGCCAGGCCGCGACCTCGCCGTCGATCACGTCGCGATGCTCGACGCGGGCCGCCATCGTCGCAAAACGGGGATCGGCCTTGAGGTCAGGCCGCCCCATCGCGTCGACGAGGCCTTCGTAGATGCGCTGCGAGCCGCAGCTGATCGCGATCGCGCCGCCGTCGGCGGTAGCATAGACGTTGCGCGGAACGTCCTCCTCCATCTGGTTGCCGAGCAAGGGCTTCTTCTGACCGGTCTGGTCGTAGCGGACGATGACGGACTCGATGATGCGCAGCAGCGGCTCATAGAGCGCAACATCGACGACCTGGCCGCGACCGGTGCTCTCGCGCCGATGGATCGCCGCCAGAGCGCCGAAGGCGCCGAAGATTCCGGCGAGATAGTCGCCCATCGGAAAGGCCGACACGGTCGGTCCCCTGTCGGCATGGCCGGTGAAGGAGGCGAGGCCCGAGAAGGCCTCCGCGATCGTGGCATATCCGCCCTGTTCGCGATTCGGGCCGGTCTGGCCCCAGCCGCTGACCCGGACCCAGACGATCCTCGGGAACTGCTTCGAGAGCTCTGCGGGATCGAAACCCCAGCGTTCCAGCGTGCCCGGCCGGAAGTTCTCGATCACGATGTCGCTCTCGCCGATCAGTTTCAGCGCGAGGTCGCGTGCCTCGGGGCGCGAGATGTCGAGCGTGATGACGTGCTTGTTGCGCGCCATCGTCTTCCACCAGAGCGCGACGTCGTCCTTGTGCGGCGGCCATTCGCGCAGCGCGTCGGGCTTGCCGGGCTTCTCGACCTTGATGACGCGGGCGCCGAAATCGCCCAGCATCGAGCCGACGAACGGGCCGGCCAGCATCGAGCCGAGTTCGAGCACCTTGAGGTCGGACAGGGCTCCTTCAGGCGTAGTTCGGGCGTGCGTTTCCATGACGGCTCTCTTGTCGTAGGGGAAGGGGTGCGGCTTCCGCCGCCTATTTCGAGGGTGTCGCGACCCGGTCTATGCCGACGAAGATGTCGAGCAGGACTACCGCTACGATCGCGACATAGATCGTCGCAGCCGAGATCGCCGCGACCATCGGGTCGATGGCGTACTGGACATAGTTGAAGAGCTTCACGGGGATCGGCATCAGCGACGCCGTGGCGTTGAAGATGCTGAGTTCGACATTGATCCAGGAGATGATCAACGCGAACAGGGCGCCCGCGACCAGCCCGGGCTTGATGATCGGCAGCGTCACCAGGAAGAAGGTCGAGAAGGCGGAGGCGCCGAGATCGAGGCTCGCTTCTTCCAGCGTCTGGTCGAAGCGGGCGAGCGAGGCCAGCACCGTGCGCAGGATATAGGGCACGACGATCACGACATGGCCGACCAGCAGCGCCGTATAGCTGCGGGCGAAACCCACCATGCTGGCATATTGAAGCAGGGCGGCGCCGATCACGATGGTCGGCAGGATCAGAGGCGCGAGGAAGATCGTGTTGACGATCTTCATGCCGGGCAGAGCGCTGCGCGTGATGGCGAGCGCGGTCGGGATGCCGATCAGGATTGCGATGGCGGTCGAGCCGAAGGCGATCGAGGCGCTGAGCCCGATCGACTCCAGATACGAGGTGTCGGCGAGAAACTGCTGGTACCAGCGCCAGGTGAAGCCGACCGGCGGGAATGTCAGGTACTCCGTCTCGGTAAAGGACACCGCGACGATGATGGCGAGCGGCAGCGTCAGGAAGGCGAGGCCGGCCCAGACCGAGGCCAGCAGCGCCCAACGGCCGAGACGTTCTGGAAACGTCATCATCAGCGCACCGCCTGGCGGCCCGCGGGCTGCCGCTCGATGAAGAAGAGATACAATGCGATCAGGACGAGCGTGACGACCAGCAGCCCGACCGCGAGTGCGGCGCCGAAGTTGAAGTCGAAGAGCGAGCCGTATTGCTCGAAGATCGACATCGCCATCACCACGGTGCGACCGCCGCTCATGATGCTCGGCACCACATAGGCGCTCACCGCCAGGGTGAAGACGATCAGCGAGCCGGCGACCACGCCCGGCAGGCTGAGCGGGAACGTGACCTTGGCGAAGGTGACGAAGCGGCTCGCACCGAGGTCGAGCGAGGCCTCGACCAGGGACTTGTCGATGGTCTGGAGCACGCCGGCGATGGTCAGGACCATGAACGGCACCAGGATGTAGGTGAGACCGATGATGATGCTGAGCTCGGTGAACAGGATCGGGACCGGCCGGTCGGTCAGGCCGAGCGCCATCAGCGTTGTGTTCACGAGCCCCTGCCGGCCGAGCAGGATCATCCAGCCGAAGGAGCGGACGATGTTGCTGGTGAACAGCGGCATGATCACGAGGATGTAGCAGATGCGCCGCATGGCGCGGCTCTGCGCCACGTTCACGATGTAATATGCGATCGGATAGCCGATCAGGAAGGAGACCAGCGTCGCCAGCAGCGACAGCTTGAAGGTCACGTAGAGGATGCCCGGATAGTAGCTGTCTCCGAGGATGCGGGCATAGTTCGCCAGGCTCCACGCGCCTTCCTTGGTCTGGAAGCTCGCCACCACGACCACAAAGAACGGCACAAGGAAGAATGCCGCCATGAAGGCGAGCGGCACGCCCAGCAGCAGCGCGGCCCAGAGGTTGCGGATCCTCATCGCGCGGCCTCCCGCGCTATGCGACTGGCCGGGGCGCTCATCGGGTCAGCACCCGGCCGCTGTCGCGATGCCAAGCGAGCACCACCTCGTCGCCGACGCCGATCGGGGCCTCGCCGGAAAGCGCGGTCTGCTGTGCGACGATCTCGCGGCCGTCGGCCGCGGTCGCGTAGATCCTGAGGATGCCGCCGGCGAAGACGATGTCCTTGACCCGGGCGGCGACGGACACATGGTCCTCAGGAACCTCCGGCCCGCGCCGCACGGAAACCGCCTCCGGCCGCAGCAGATAGGTCACCGCGGCATCGGGAGCGGACTGATGGCTGGCCGGGATCGACAGCGTGCCGACGACGAGGGAGCCATCCTTGGCGACCGTGGCCTCGAGCAGATTGGCGTCGCCGATGAAGTCGGCGACATAGCGCTCGGTCGGGGCGTGATAGATGTCGCGGCCGGAGCCGATCTGGGCGATGCGGCCGGCATCCATCACTGCGATCCGGTCGGCCATGACCAGGGCCTCCTCCTGATCGTGGGTGACGAAGATGAAGGTGATGCCGAGCTTCTGCTGCAGGGCCTTGAGCTCGATCTGCATCTGCTTGCGCAGCTTGAGATCGAGGGCTCCCAGCGGCTCGTCGAGCAGCAGCACCTTGGGCCGGTTGGCGATGGCCCGCGCCAGGGCGACGCGCTGCTGCTGGCCACCTGACAACTGCGAGGGAAAGCGCTCGGCGAACTGTGCCATGCCCACGGTCGCGAGGCATTCCTCGACGATCGAGGTCACCTCGCGGGCCGGCCTGCCGGCGCGGCGCGGGCCGAACGCGACGTTCTGCGCGACGGTCAGATGCGGGAACAACGCGTAGTTCTGGAAGACGGTATTGACCGGGCGGCGGTTGGGCGGCAGCCGCTTCATCGAGCGGCCGTCGATCAGGATGTCGCCCTCGCTGAACTCGACGAAGCCGGCGATGGCCCGCAGCAAGGTTGTCTTGCCGCAGCCGCTGGGACCGAGCAAAGCCAGGAACTCGCCTTCGGCGACATCCAGCGAGATGTCGTTCAGCACGACGTGGTCGCCGTAGCGCTTCCGGAGGTGTTCGACCCTGATATAGCCGCTGTTCATGGGATGTCCGGGCCGTTGCTCTGTGTCGTCAGGAGACTGGGATGGACATGTTCATCAGCGGCACGTGCTGCTGGCAGCCATACATGTCGCCTTCGCCGGAGGAGCCCTGGGCGCGGGGCCGCTTGATGGTGATCTTGATGGCGTTGGCCATGTCGATCTCGAAGAAGGACGAGATCTCCGAGACCGAAAGCCCGTAGGCCTTCGCGACCGACTCGGGCGTGATCGCGCCGGACGAGCGGATCAGCTCGTAGTTCTTCTTCTCCTTGCACAGGATGTCGAAGGTGATCCGGTAGGGGCCGGCATTCTTGCTGCGGACGATGTCCGCGATCTCGCGCAGGGGACGGGCGGCCATCTCAGAGATCCTCGAGGGTGATGGGGAAGAGTTCGGTCGGCGAATTCACCTTCATCAGGTGATACGCACTGAACTCGTAGACGGGGCCGACGTCGAGATCGGAGGGCGAATAGGGGAAGGCGAGATTGCCCGAGGGATTGATGATGCCCTCGTAGTGATGGTGCAGCATGGCCCCGCTGATCTGGTGGCAGGCGGCATGGGCCATTTCCTGCGACGCGGCCGTTACCTCGATCACGAGCCCCACCTCGCGCTGCAGGCCCTTGTCCTGCTCCAGCTCCTTCATGACGCCGTCGCGGCCATAGACGTGGAAGCGAACCGAGATCGGCTCCGGCGCGAAATAGGCGAGCGCCTTGGCCTCGAGCTGCTCCAGGATACTGTCGAGCGCTGCGATAGTCGTGGGGCAGCGAATGCCGGCGATCGAGATCGAGCGATAGCCGGCAAGCCGCGCGCCCTCGAGCTTGACGTAGTAGTCCTCGGTCTCGGTCAGCTTGGCGCCCCGAACGCGGACCTGCCGATCGCCGAGCTGCTCGAAGGAGCAGCCCGTCAGATCGATCTCGTGGCCCGGCCCGCCCTGCTTAAACGGGTTTTCGCGCTCGTACAGCGAATGGGCCGAGACCGATTTCACCGAGGCACGCCGCTTGCTGCTGCCGGGCTCGAGGACGAAGCTGTCCTCGTGCACGGTGCCTAGCATCACGTCCATCGCGAAGGGCTCGGCCGAAAAGGCGCCGCATTCGAGGATCTTGCCCATGTGGATGGCGAGCGCCGGATCGGCCCCCTTCCAGATCGGGAAGGCGGCGATCACCGAGTCGTCG
This sequence comes from Allobosea sp. RIT-PG3_2, assembly GCF_057321085.1. Taxonomy (NCBI): domain Bacteria; kingdom Pseudomonadati; phylum Pseudomonadota; class Alphaproteobacteria; order Hyphomicrobiales; family Alloboseaceae; genus Allobosea; species Allobosea sp. RIT-PG3_2. Next base: position 172,763 of record NZ_JBXWCA010000007.1, read on the forward strand.
CAGGCACGGCCGGCGATGATGACATCGGCGCCCGCTTCGAGCGCCTCGCAGATCGGCTCGTGACCCATCTGGGCGACGAGCGTCACGGTCTGGTCGAGCGCCTCCTGCGTCAGCTCGTGGCCGGCTTCGAAGTCCACGACCTCATTTGCGGCGACGGCGCGCTTGGCCCGCTCGACGGGAATGTCGGAGCGGATGGTGGCGAGCTTGAGCTTGAGCCCGGTCTCGCTGGCGATCTGGCGGACGAGCGCCGCCGTCCGGTCGACCTGCACGCCCGAGCCCGCGCCGCCGACGCTGCCGACGATGACCGGGATGCCGGCCTCGCGCCCGGCCTTGATCAGGGCGGCGAGCTCACGCTTGATGCTGCGATCGGAGACGAGCGGCTTGCCCGAGCCGAGGTAATGCGGGCCGGGATCCGTCGAGCCGGCATCGACCGCGATCACCGCCGGCTTGAGCGACATGCCGCGTGCCAGGGCTTCGTCGCCGAAGCCGTATCCCAGCGTTCCGGTCGGTGTGAGCACGGTGATGGCAGTCATCTGACCCTCTTTGGATCGACCTCGGCGCGGCGGCTGTGCCGGCGGCGCGATGGGTCGTTCTTTCGCCAGTTATAGAGGCGGAGGCAGCCGGCGAGGGTCAAATCGCTTCTGTCGCGTCAGAGATAACCTGCAGATATGATCTTGCGAAACACTCCGCTATGCGCCCGGTCGGGCCTCGTCGCCGATCGCCCGGGCCATGCTCGCCAGCTTGTCGACAAGGCTGCTGCGGGCGTGTTCGATCAGGGCCTTTGTGCCCAGCGACGGCTCGCGGAAGCTCGGCGTGATCACCCAGATGTTGAAGTCCACCACGGGGCGAAACGGACGCACGACCAGCTGGTCGCTGTGGAAGCCCTCGGTGCTGAACGGATCGACGATCGAGACCCCAACCCCCGAGGCGGCGAAGGAACAGCAGGCCTCGGTGAGTTGGACCTTGATGACGATGTTGCGTTCCGATCGCGTCTCCGCGAAGACCTGGTCGATCTGGAGCTGGGCGCGATCCTCGTCGACCATACCGACAAAGCGTTCGCCATGGAGATCCGAGGCATGGATGACCTCGCGCGAGGCGAGAGGATGGTTTGGCGCCATCACGCACACCGCCCTCATCGAGCAGAGCTTGTCGAAGCGGACACCCGCGCGGTCGGGTGCGAACATGCCGAAGCCGACATCGAAACCCTGCGTCGCGACAGCTTCGACCAGCAGCCAGGAGTTGCGGCTCGACATCTCGATGCGCAGGCCGGGCTTGTTGCTCAGGAAGCCGGCCAGCACCGGCGGAAGGACGCGGGTGCCGAGCGAAGGATAGGAGACGAGATTGATCTCGCCATAGTCGAAGTCGCGGATGGCGCGCGCCCGGGCGGCAACCGAATCGACGCTGAGGAACACCCGCTCGACCTCGGCATGCAGCATCTGGCCCTCGGCCGTCGGCACGACGCCGTTCCTCTGCCGATGGAAGAGGGAGAAGCCGCAGCGCCGCTCCAACAGGAAGATCATCTTGCTGACCGCTGGCTGCGACAGGCCGAGCTTTTCGGCAGCGCGAGTGAAGCTGCCGAGCTCCATGATCGTCTTGAACGCTTCAAGTTGTCGGATGTTCATAGCCAAAAGTTATCTCAGGGCTCCCGATTTCAATTTGATGGCGCGCGCCCGCCGCTGCCTCAATAGCGGGTCAGGGGAAATATTAAAAATTGGAAGGACATCTCATGCCAATCCTCAAGCGCAAGCTGCTCACCGGCGCAGGGCTTCTGGCGGTGCTCGCAGGCACGCCGGCGATCTCGCAGGCCCAGGAGTCGATCACCGTCGCGACCTATGGCGGCGAATGGGGCGCGGCGATGCAGGCCTGCATCATCGACCCGTTCACCAAGGAGACCGGCATCCGCGTCGTGCCTGAGCCGGGCGTGTCCGGCGTCACGCTGAACAAGCTTCGCCAGCAGAAGGACGCGCCGACGCTCGACGCGGTCTGGATCGATGGCGGCGTTTCCGAAATCACGGCGGCCGACGGATTGCTCGCGCCGATCGATCCCGCGAAGGTTCCGGCTGTCTCGGGCATGATCCCGGAGGGCGTTTACAAGGGCGCGGACGGCAAGATCTTCGCGCTGAGCACCGGCTTCTATTCGCTGGGGCTGGCCTACAACTCGCGTGACATCAAGCAGGCGCCCGTTTCCTGGCTCGACCTGTGGAAGCCGGAATTCGCCGGCGCCGTGACCTTCCCGAGCCCGTCCAACGCGATGGGCGTGCCGTTCATCGTGCATCTCGCAGGTCTCGCAGGCGGCAGCGTCGACAACGTTACCCCCGCTTTCGAGCGGCTGAAGCAGCTCAAGGTCTCGGCCTATTTCGACACCGCGGGCGCGGGCACCAACCTCTTCCAGAGCGGCGAGGTCATCGTCGGCGCGCATTACGCCAGCTCGGCCTACGCGATGCGCGACCAGAAGCTGCCGATCGGTTTCGTCGTGCCGAAGGAGGGTGCCATCGGCGGCGACATCCGCCTGCACCTCGTGGCCAACGGTAAGAAGCTGGCCACCGCCGAGAAGTTCGCGAACTATGCCGTCGGCACGGGGCCCGCGAAATGCATGGCGGAGCGGATCTATGTCGGACCCGCGACCAGCGGCGTCGAGCTTTCCGACAATGCCAAGCAGCGCATGCCCTGGGGCGTCGATGGCTCGATCAAGAGCCTCGCCCTGCCGGACTGGAACAAGATCAACGCCAATCGCGCGGCCATCATCGAGGCCTTCAACAAGACCGTCGTAGCAAAAAAATAAGCGCTCGCTTCTCTCTCCCAGCTACCGCTCGGCCGAAATTTCGAAGCGAAGCGGTAGCTGGGATTTAGTGACCCATGAGTTCGGTTCGCGCCAGGTGCGGACATTGAAGCTCTGCCGGAAAGCGGACGTTAGCGGAACTGGCTAAAGGCACGCGTTCGACCCTAGGGGACGCCACCTGCTTAGGCAGGCAACGACCTCTTAAATCACGTTGCCGCGCTCAGCCGCGTCGTCGCGCACGGTCACCCGTCGCGACGTAGCCGGGGCGCGGCACATGTCGCTGCCGCAGGTTGCTGCCGTCCTCGATAGTGATCGCACACTATTGGGAAATGGATGGAACAAGGATGCCTCGCCGTCGATCGCGCGACCGGCAGGGCCTGGATTCTCGACGTCGCGGATGTCGTCCGTTTGCTCGAGCGTCGCGCGGCGAACGCAGCGGCGGAGCGTCGGCGAGATCCCGGATCTGTTACGAACGCAGTCCAAGCCGGGTGCCGAAGGTGTCGTCCAGGTAGGATTTCATCATCAGCATCGTTTCGGACTCCGTCTCGTCCGGCGTGAGGCTGAGGACCTTCACGACCTCGATCCGGGCCTTCCTGACGAAGACGACGAAGCCCCGGTGACGGGGCACCCGGTCCAGCAAGGCCTCCATCGCATTGAGTGTCCACAGGACCGTTGCCCAGCACTCAAGGAAGTCGACCGGCATCGCGGTGTATTCCTTGGCGATCATCAACCGGGTGACCGGCGGCCGCGCTCCGCAGAAGAAGGCGGAGATCACGCGCAATGCCATCCTGGGCCATCCGTGCTCCTCCGACGTCGCATCAAGGCCGCGCGGCAGCTCGCCATGACGCGTCTTGTAGAGCAGAAACAACAGCCAGTACCGCACGCGCAGGACGTCGGTAGGCACCAAGGCATCGGCCTTCGCGATCGTGGTTGCGTATTTGAGGATCAAGCGGGCGTACTGCTTCGGGTCGACGGTCACCCTTTCCCGCGCGTCTATCTCCTGCCGGGGTGCCTTGGGGTTCGCCTTGGGTGGATCAGGGACGTCATCGTCACCCGATGGTTCGTCGTCATCACCGTCCGGGCCAAGCGGGTCGCCTTCAGGGGCAGGCGCTTCTTTCCGACAAGCAGGTTCAGGAAGCTGCGAATGCTATCGGCGTGCGTCCCGGCCAGCGTGGAGTCGAGGTGCCGCTCCTTCCGCAGGTCCGGCGATCGCCACTCCATAAATTCCTCATAGGAGAGCGACCGCACCTCATCCTCGACTTCATCCTTCTTCCGGTCTTGAGAACTGGGCGTAGACTTGGGTGGAATGGGGTGATCGTTGAAGTCGGCCCGGGCGAGCTGGTCGAAGGCCTCGTGCATCCATAGCTCGAAATCACCTCCCTGCTCGAAGATAGCAACCGCGCGTGCCACGGACCCGGTCGCCACCTCTCGCCTATGCCGACGCAGGAGGGAGCGATGCGAGACATGGGCACGGTTGGAGGTCCAGTCGTCCCGATGGACCCTGGCAAAGCTGACCAACTCCGGCTTTTCGAGCGTCAGGCGGAAGGACCGACGCGAGACAGGTTCTCCAGAAAGCTCGAAGGGCAGGCTTGTGAGCAATGTCGCCTGGGGGTCGAGCAGCGTTATGGATCCTGTCCCGCTGAACCCGTCCGGGATCGTCCACCTCAACATGTTACCATCGACCTCGAAGGCTCCGGCCTTGCGCGCCTCGATGTCCAACATCGGGATCGGAGGGGTGGGCGGCTTTCTAGGGACTGCGTCAGGGTCGATGGCAGCCGCAAGGAGGCAGTCGGTCAGCTTGAGTGCCTCGACCGCGCGTTCCCGGGGTAACCTGCGGTAGATGCAGGCTTCGGAATTGTTTCCCGCTTGGGTGCCGCGACCGAGCGCGGCCGTCGTGCAGTTGGTACTCCCCACCAATACGTGATCATGGCTCGCCGTCGAGGCGATCACGAACTTCGCGTGTTTGAAGCGACCCTTTACCTGGTGTGGGAAGGCCTGGAATTCCACGATGGCGGGAGGTGCTACCCCGGCCGGGAATTCATGGCCTTCTTCGTCCAGCAGGACGATCGCGGTCGAAGGCTGCAATCCATCGACGAGGGCCGATAGGGCAGCGAGATTACCGTCCCAATAGGGGCTGGCGACGACCAGCCGCTCGACGGGTTCGCCGCCGACGAGGTCGATGAAACGACTTCCGATGCCCGGCCCTGTGTCCCGGGGAAGAAAACCGATGACGGTTCCATCCTCGAGTTGCTGGACGCCAGTCGACGCGTCGGCACCGATCAGCCACGGGGCGCGCTGGAGGGCCCACTTGCAGGCGTCGTTGGCCCCACCGGCGTTCCGGGAAACCAGCCCGGACACGAAGTGCCAGGCGGCCCGAACGATCTCGCGCTCGGGGCTGGGTTCATCCCGGCATTCCAATTCGACGACAGCCTCGGCATTGCCAGCGATCCCGGCAGCCGAAACGTTGGCGGAGCCGACGAAGAGTCTTCCCGCCTTTCTACCGATCTGCAGGACGATCTTGGGGTGGAAGAGGCCGTTCGTGACCGGAGGGGAGTAGAGGTCGTATTCCCGGCCGAGCTTGGCGGGCAGCCGTGATCCGTCGGACAATGACATCGATGCCATTCGCTCGTCGGCGATCAGGAGGAGGTTGGTTGCTCCGCTCTCCTTGAGTTTCGGAAGCATCAACTCCTCGAAGGCGGTGAACTCAATCGAGAACGTCGTGGCAAAGGCGCTATGGAGGGGGCGCGAGCCGTCGCCGCGGCGAGCCATGCGGTCGGGATATCTCACGAGGTCGTCCTTCAAGAGGCCGCCTCGAGCACGGCGTTGCCCTGCGCCGTCGGACCGTCCTCATCGATCAGCCCGATATCGACGAGGAATTGGACCGCCGGCGTGAGGCGAGGTGTCGTTGGGGCCGGGCCATAGCTAGCGCGCTTGATCAGCCGACCGTCATTCATCTCGAAGAGGAAGGTGTAATCGCCCTGCCGCCGCAGTTTCTGCACCGCGACCCAGGTATGACGAAGGACCACTCGCTCGACGACATAGGACCCCATGAGCTCGGCCACCCTCCTGTCGGAACGCTGACCGATCCATTCAAGCTCTTTGACGATCGACCTGGCACCGCCTCGAACCATCAGATCGCGGAGCACCACTTCCTGCAATCGATCCTTGGCCCGAATTCGATTGTCCAGGGCGGCGATCAGTTGGATTGTTCGCCACGCCTTCTTGCCTGCCGTGTCCTTGCGGCCGATGAGCTCGCTCCAGGCTCCTGGGTAGTCGAAGCCATCGGGGTCGAACGTCGATAGGAATTCGGACCACCCCTTGGCGGCCGCTTCTGGATTCATCGCGATCAATTCTGAGCGGACCTCTTCCTTGATCTCGGCATGCGTTCGGCCGGGATCGATCGTGAGATCTACGGCCCATTCAAGGAGAGATGCCGCCGCGATCTGGAAAAGGTCCTGGCAGTGGTATGCCTCCCAGCGCAGGCGCTGCCCCTCCAGTTTCTCATCATCGAACGCGGGCTGATTGAACAGATGCCAGCGTATGCCGTTCGGGTCGGGTCTCTTCTTGAATGCCTTGGCCGCCTTCAAGACCAGTCGAAGCGACGCAGAACGGTTGGCGTCGCCGGCGGTTGAGGCAGATGCTGGGAACAGGTGCGCCTCGTAGACCTTTTGCTCGGAGGAGGTCGCCGGGATTCGCGAGGGGATGATCACGGCAAGGCGAGAGAGATCGTCGCGGCTGACCTGGGACGTGATGATGGAATGCTGCAGAAGCTGTTCGACCTGCTCCCCGATCGAGGTCGCGAAGGCATCGGCCGCTGCCTTACCCTCGACCTTGGTCGCGCGCTGGATCCCGTGATCGCCCAACACGAACAAGCCCATCTCGACCATTTGCGAATAATAGGCCGCTCCAAAGACGCCGAGGGCCTGATCAAGATACTTCTCTTCCGCCGTGGTCGAGGCCGCCTCAGTGAAGTCGATGACCTCCTCTCCTAGGTTTAGCCTTCGTACAGCCCAGTCGATGCCGCCGACGCCGACTTGTCCCCTCGCGTGAGCGCAGACAAGCGCATAGAGGGCCTCGGCCCGTCGCACCCAGGACTGCCATGCTGCGAACTCGTTCGTGGCACCTGTCCGCGCGTAGGCATGGCTCACCCAGCAGAAGAAGCCGAAGTACCGCATCCGCAGTGTGACGTTGCTGATGCCGGGCAGCAGCGACTGGTAGAGGGACACGCCCGCATTCTGTAAGCCGAGTGGATCCAATCCACGTTTGTCGGCGCGTTCCGTCCACTGCGGCTCTGCGTTCACTCGGTCATCCCGGTCGGCTGCTCTCGTGACCGTTCGTCTGAACTGCCACGATAGATACGAGGGCATGGAGATTGAAGCGCGAATGAAATCAAGCTCGAACTCGTGTGATGCCCTTCGGACTCTTGTGACAACCAGGCTCGATCAGGAGCCGATGCCGTCCTCGGCAACGTTGGCATCTTCATCGTCTTCGAAATCAGAATCGACCACCATCTGCTCTGACGCGAAAGCGGACACCAGGTTTGAGACGCCGAGGTTAGAGGACGTCGATCGGCAGCGACGTGTCGGCAGATTAAATATGCGACTCGACCAATTGCTTGGATCAGGCTCGGATCGGTCAGCGGCACGAGCGACCAGACCGGCCGCCGTTTTGAACGCCACATCGCGAAAGCGCTCCAACATCCTCCGAAAGTTGCAGTGAATTTCCCGTGATTCTTGAGGCTGCTGACCAAGATCGTACTCGATACGATCTGCCCAATATGTATGCTGATAGCGCGGCAGTCGATATTGCCCTCCCAATTACAATCACAAGCTGCAAGCGCGCGTTCTCAAAATGGCAAGCCAGACCACCGATCGACTGCAAAAACTGTACGAAGGGTTGCGCGAGCGGTTGCTCGACATGTCTCTCCGCAACCCCTTGCTCAGCTACAAGCACCGGCCCGCGTCGAAGAAGCAGCTCCAGATCGTCGACGAGGTTCCGGAGGCCGTCTACGATCTGCTGACGGGCGGTACGAGCCTCGAGGTCCAGCCCCTGCCGGAACCGGATGATATCCCGCAAGATGAGCGGGAAGAGGATTTCGTTTCAGCGCTGGAGCACGCCAAGGTCTCGGACCTCGAATACCTCACCAAGATCGAGGCCCTCGAAAGCCAGGGCCGGGACGATGAGATCGAACTGGCCCGCGCCGAGCGCGATTTGCGCGACAAGGTCCGCCAGCAACTTGGCCTTCGTCCCCGCCCGACGAAAAGCACGATCAATCCTTCGGAACACGCCAAATCATTGGGGATCGATCCGTCGATCGAGCTGCAGCCGACAGCGGCCAAGGACTCCCATTCCGACAAGAAGCTCCAATCCCTCAAATGGCCGGAGAATCTTGAAAGCGTTCTGGAACGCATTGCCGACGATGCCCGCCTGGCCGAGCAGGAGACCGGGCTCTCCACGCTCTTCATGGTCTTCGGCTTCCTGGAATGGTGCGAGAAGGAGGGCAGCAAGAAACTCTTCGCGCCCCTCATGCTGCTCCCGGTCAAACTGGAGAAGCGGAAAGGCGCCAGGGGCAAGATCATCTTCTCGCTTTCCGCGATGGCGGAGTCGGCCGAGTCCAATCTCAGCCTTCAAACCAAGGTACAACGGGAGTTCGCACGGCAGATCCCCGACCTCGAAACCAGCGAGGATGAAGCCGGTTCGGTCGAAGCCTATTTCGCAAAGGTCTCGGAAGCGATCGAGGGACTGAAGGGTTGGCATGTCAGGCGCTGGCTCACGCTCGGGCATTTCGCCTTTGGCCGCTTCGCGATGTACGCGGATCTGGCGCCGGGCAATTGGGCTTCTCATCCGGTCACGGACTCGTTGGTCGGCTCGATTGTCAGCGGCACCGAACTCTCCGGCGATGCAGGGAGCTCGCTGTTCACGCCGCCCGAGGATTATCCGATCGACGAGCCGGACATCGAAAAGCTGGCTCCGATCCTGATCCACGACGCCGATGCCTCCCAGCACAGCGCCCTCGTCGATGCGATGAAGTCGAAGAACCTGGTGATCCAGGGCCCGCCGGGAACGGGAAAATCGCAGACAATCACCAACATCATCGCCAACGTCTTGGCGGCCGATAAGACCGTCCTTTTCCTCGCGGAGAAGCAGGCAGCGCTGGAGGTAGTGAAGCGGCGCCTGGTCAAGGCCGGTCTCGGTGACTTCTGCCTGGAGTTGCATTCCGACAAAGCGACTCCTCGCCTCGTCGTCGAGAGCCTCAAGCAACGCATGGCGCTCGGCCTCGGCCGCAAAAATTCTGCGAGCACATCCTGGGACCCGACCTGGGGCGAAAACCGTCGGGAAATCGCCTCCTATGTGAATGCGCTGCACGCACCCGAGGACGATGGCCAGACCCCGTTTGACCTAATCTGGCGATCCTTGCGCGCTCGCAGTCAGGTTGGTCCGGCCATCCACGAGATGCGGTCGGTCGCGCTGCCCGACACCCTGCTCGCCGGCGGCCACGCGTACGAGGCGGCGCTGGGTTCGATCTCGCTCTATGGCGACCTGGCCACGCGCTTCGCAGCAACCTACGCGCTGCCCCAACTATCTCCGTGGAGCAGGCTGACCTTCGACCACGATCGCCGCCCGAATACGGCAATGCTGGTCGAGGATCTCGCACAACTGAATCGTTTGGCCGATGAGATCATTACGACGGCCGCACAGGTTAAGGCGCTTGGGCCAAACAGTTTCGAGGACCTCGCGCGGCTCGTGGAGCTCGATGAGCATCTGGCCCATGACGTGCCGGACGACGCCCTGATCGACGCCCTGCGCAATCTGGAGCCCGCGGCTGTCACCGATCTCATCGCCATCCGGCAGCAGCGCTGGAATCTGGAAGCGCAGCTCGCTGGTCGCGAGTGGTCCGCCGACATCACCGCCCGAGAGAAGAATCAGATGCTTGCTCTGGAGGCCGTTGCCGGCCTCGCAGGACTGACTACCATGCAACCTGGCGAGCTTTTCGACTGGGCGGCCGAGCACGCGACCGCCGCGGAAGCGATCTGCAAGGCGTTCGACAAGCTCGCTCCTGCCATCGAAATCCTCGGCGACCCGGAAAGCATGCCCTCCTGCTCGCCGCCGGCGATCATGCTCGCCGCCAAGACCGCAAGCATGCTCGACCAAGGCACGAGAGGCTGGTTCGCCTGGCTTGCGAGCACACCCGCAGAAGCACTGCGCGCTGCCAAGACCGAATGGTCGGATGTCATGGCCGAGGAAGCCCGCTGGCGCGGACGCTTTCCTGCGAGCATGAGCGCATGGCCTACGCGCGACGAGTTGCTGACGGCAGCGGACATTGCGGCCAAGGGGTCCTTTGGTCGCCTGGTCGGCTCGCTGACCGGCGACAGCAAAATCCTGGCGGCGATCCTGCAAAGGATCGGGATTACACCCGGCGTCCGCGTACCGCCCGAGGACCTCAGAGGTCTCGGACAGCATGTCCAGGCCATCTCGGCCTTCCTCAATAATCGCGCGCATCAGCAACTTTTCGGCTCGCTCTGGGATGGGCTTGAAACGCCGATCGAGCGGATTGCCGCTGTCGATGACGGCCGAACAGCCGCCCTTGCCAAAGTCGAGGAAGTCCCCGGCGGCAAGGCGATCGCCGAGCGTGTCCGCAATCTCGATGCCGCCGATCTGATGGCGCTCGGCCAAGAGTTCGAACGCTGCCGCGCCGCGCTCGCCGAGATCGGCGACCATAAGAACCTGCTCGATGAGCAGTCCGTCGCCAACAAAATCGGTTCGCTCAGAACATCCAGTATTTCGGCTACGACAATCCTGGAATTGTATCCCGACCAGGAGCTGGACCGGTTCGACTGCAGTGTCGAGGATCTGGCTGCCGCCGTGCGGTTGCGCTCCCAGTTGAGCGATGTCGAGGCACGCCTCGCCGCACATCCTCTGAAGGACAAAGCCGACCAGCTGGCCTCAACCACTGCCAGGATCGAGCTGTCCCAACAGGCGTTTGCCTGGATCGAATCCGTCCGATCGCATGTGCCGCCCTCCGCCGCCCTGGAAGCACTGACATCGATCGGTGCAGCCAAGGTCCGGCATGAACTGCGATTGGCGGCACCTCAGCTTGGCAGCGGGTTGGAAAAGCTCAAGCAGCGAACTGCCGACTTAGCGACAAACCACGGCGTTGCCGGACTCGTCACGACAACTCCTGAGGGTCTCATCGACCAGCTTCAAAACCTGATCCCCCGCCGGGACGAGCTAAGCGATTACCTCGCCCTGCACGACCAGCGCCTGGATCTTGCGCGAGGCGGACTGGATCCACTGCTGACCAAAGCCGAGGAGCTGGACGTGGCGCCAGCCCAGCTCGGCGAGCTGTTCTCGGGGCTCGTCGCCCAGAAACGCGCTGACACGGCCAAACAGGCCAGCGCTGCCCTCAACCGAGCTGCGGGCTATCGCATTGAAGCGCGTCGCGAGAACTTCGCAGAGCGGGACCGGCGCAAGCTCGACACCGACAGACGTCGCGTCAAAGACAACCTCCTCGTCCGCATGCCGCCGGCGGGCAACCGCTATGGAAGCCGGAAGACGTGGACCGAGATGGAATTGCTGAGCAACGAGTTCGGCAAGGAAAAGAGGTTCGTGCCCGTCCGCGACATCATGCAGCGCGCAGGACGGGCCGTTCAGGCACTGGCGCCGTGCTTTATGATGTCGCCACTCTCGCTGGCGAAATTTCTGCCGGCTCGTGGGCTGAGCTTCGATGTCCTGGTCATCGACGAGGCATCCCAGATGCGCCCGGAGGATGCGCTCGGGGGTCTTCTTCGAGCCAAGCAGCTCATCGTGGTTGGCGATCAGAAGCAGCTGCCGCCCACCGACTTTTTCGCAAGGTCCGGCGAGCCCGTCCCCGTTGCCGACGATGAGGGTGACTTCGAGGATCTCGACGATGAGTCGATCCTGGAAGCCTGCCAGAAAACGTTTCGCGAGACCCGCCTGCTGCGCTGGCACTATCGCAGCCGCTGCGAAAGCCTGATCAGCTTCTCGAACCGCGAGTTCTACAAGAGCGAACTGATCTCCTTCCCGATGGCGAAGCCGGGCTCTTTCTCGGTCGACCTCATCCGCGTGAACGGCCATTATCAGGCGCGTCGCAACCAGGCCGAGGCGCTCGCCATCTCGGAGGAAGCCATCCTGTTCATGCGGCACCATGCCGAGGACCCGGTCGAGACCATTCCCACCCTCGGCATCGTCGCGGTCAACAGCGACCAGCGTGACCTGATCTTCGAGGAAATCCGCCGGCTCGGCGCCGACGACCCATACGTTGAACTCTATCGCGAGAAGGTCGCCGAACGCGGCGAGCAGCTCTTCGTCAAGAACCTGGAGAACGTCCAGGGCGATGAGCGCGACTTCATCCTGATCTCGATGACATACGGCCCCAAGCCGGGCGCCGCGGTCGTGGCACAGCGCTTTGGCCCGATTAACGGCAAGCAGGGCCATCGGCGGTTGAACGTCCTCTTCAGCCGCGCCCGCATGCGCATCGGGCTCTTCACCTCCTTCGGCTCCGTCGACATCAAACCTCAGGAGACGAGCTCCGAGGGCGTGCACATTCTCAAGCGCTACTTGGAATATGCCGAAACGCGCGGCCAGACGGCAGGCAGCACGCTAGGTCCAAATCCCGATTCCGACTTCGAGGTGGAGGTCGCCGATCGCTTGCGAACGAAGGGCTTCGAGGTCGACTATCAGATCGGCGTTTCCGGGTTCAAAATCGACCTAGGCATCCGGCACCCGGATCATCCCGAGCGATATCTCGCGGGCGTCGAGTGCGATGGCGCCGCCTATCATTCCAGCAAGAGCGCCCGCGATCGCGATCGCCTGCGCGAGGAGGTTTTGTCCGGTCTTGGATGGCGCCTGCTGCGGGTGTGGTCGACCGATTGGTTCGACAATGCAGACCTTCAGACACAGCGCCTCGTTGACCGCCTCGAGGAACTGCGCCGGGCGCCGGTGGTATACGACGATGGCTACCGCTTTTCGGCGCTGCAGGATCCGGCCGCAGCACCGCAGCCAATCGCGGAAGAGGATGCCCCCGATAACCGCACGGAAGCGGCTGCATGCGAGCCCGAGCTTGCCGTGGCCGTCGAAGCCCCGACCGAACCGCCGGTCGAGAAGCCGTCTGCTCTTGCTGGAAGCGGAAAGCTGAACGCGGTCGAACTCCACGCCGCCCTGCGTGAGTTCCGCGAGACCGTCATCGCACTCCAGACGCAGGATTGGGAGCTCCAGCGATCCATTCTTCGCGAAGGAATGATTGAAGCAATCGTCTCGACCAGGCTCGATGATCCAGATGATTGGTACCGGAAGATCCCACCTTTCCAAAGGCAATCGACCAATCCTGCGGAGCGAAAACACTATCTCGATGCCATCTGCGAGATCGTCTCGCGCCTCGACACAGAAGCGCGTCCGCCAAAGCCACAACCGAAGCCCGAGTTTTCGCTGACGGCGCCGCCTGCGCCCAGCGCCGCGAAACAGGGACTGCTGTTCGGGGGCGGGCAGCCGATCGTGGTGCCGCAGGAAAATCGAGCTGCGTCGAAGCCGCCCGCGTCGTCAGCCGTCTACCGGATCGCCGATGTTTCAGAAAGCGGCGTCAAACCCGTCGCCATCCGCTTCTATGATAACGGCTACCTGCCCGAGCTGAGCCGGATGATTGCTCATGTCGTGGCGACGGAAGGCCCGCTCTATCTCGACCAGCTGGTGACCCGGATCGCGCGCGCTCACGGTTACCAGCGTAATGGCGCAGCGATCGTCGAAAGGGTGACACGTGCCATCGACAACCGCTTCCCGCGCACGAAGGACGACGAGCGCGAGCTGATCTGGCCTGCCGGCACTGTGCCAACATCGATCCAGGCTTTCCGAAGAGCGTCCAGCGACGAGCGCGATCACGGCGACATTCCATTGATCGAGCTGGCAAGCTTGGCACTTCCGCATCTGCGGGTGGGCAGAATGTCCGATGAAGACATTCTGGAGCACATGCGCGACCGTTTCGGCTTGGCTCGGCTGCGCGAAGCGACGCGAGTTCGCTTCATTGCGGCTATAGGGGTCGCGCGCGCACGACTAGAGGAAACGTCATAAGGGACGGTCGTTTGATGCAGTACTCTAGCACGCAGCCGACCATTCACATCGTGAGCGTGTACGATCCAAGCTGTTGGATAGATCGGTAGTATTTTGATCAGCGATCCTGACATCTGCTGACATGCAACTGCTAGAAACTTGCTGCGTAAGCTGGCAAAAAGCGGGGGCGTTTCAAGCATGAGAAGGACGATCATCACGCACGGACAGCTCGCAAGCAGGGCTCTGCGAGTGGAGTTGGCGAAGCAGGGCCAATTTGGCGTGCTGGTGACGACATTCGAGGCCGTCGCAGCGCGGCTCGCCGGTGGCTTCACGCGACCGATCGATCAGGACACGCTGCGCAACGCGCTCCAGAAGGCTTTGCCTGTCACAGATCTCGGCGAGCTCGATGCGATCAAGGGGTTGCCGGGCATGGTTGGCGCCGGCGCGACCACCCTGCATAAGATCTGGCGGGCTGGTATCGATCTCGAAGCCCGTGCGGGTCAGCCGCGAATTGACGCGATCGGCGCGTTGCAGGCGGCTGTTCTCGAAGAATTGCCGGTCGGAATGCTGCCTCCCGGAGCGATCGTCGAGCGAGCCAGGAAGCAGCTACCTCAGGCGGCAAAGATCCTCGGGCCCGTCCAGGTGCGTGGCCTCACCGACATGTCGCCGTGCTGGCGCCCTCTCCTTCTGGAGCTCGCCGAGCATGTCGAGGTCCGCTGGATCGCCGGTCCCCGGCATGTGCCGGATTGGCTTGCTGGCAGCCGCGTGATCGTCGAGAGCTCGCCGAGCCTCAGCCCGAACCTGAGGGCGATCAGCGCTTCCACCGCTTTGCATGAAGCGATCGAGGCGCTGCGCTGGGCGCGCGAGCTGATCGCATCGGGGCGTGCGAAGCCGTCGGAGATCGCGATCGCGGCCGCAAGCCCTGGCGACTATGACGACCACTTCCTCACGCTGCGCGCCGACGCCAATCACGACCTGAAGTTCGTCCACGGGACAAGCGCGCTCGCAAGCCATGATGGTCAGGCTGCGGCGGCGCTCGCTGAAATCCTCGTTCGCGGCATCACGCATTCCCGCATGCGCCGGCTGGCATCGCTCTGTCGCGGTTGCGGCCTTTTCGAGCCGCTTCCAGAAGGCTGGCTCCGTGTCATCCCCGAGGACGCGCCGATGGCTACGTCTGCCTCCTGGCAGCGGCGGTTCGCCAATCTGACGGCCGCAAGCTGGCCGGACGAGGTCGACCATACCGGAGAGCTGCGACGCCTGGTGGAAACGATCACCGGTTCTCTCGATGATGCCGATGAGATCGGGCGAGCCGTGTTACCGCCGACCGCGCTCACGATCTGGCGCCGAGGTGTTGAGGCCGGCCCCGTTGTGGCCTTGCCGCTCAACCTTGATGGCCTTCGGAGCCTCGACGACAGCATGGATGCACCGTCGTCTGTCGCCTGGATGCCGGCGTCGGCGCTCGCCGCGGCTCCTCGCCCGTTCGTCCGGCTGCTCGGGCTGACGTCGCGCGGATGGCCTCGGATGGGAAGCGACGATCGGCTTCTGCCCGATCACGTCGTCCCGACCAGCGAGCTCTCGCCGCTTTCCATCGGTGTCGCCGACCGCCGGGACTTCGAGACGATCGTCGCGACCACGGAGAAGGAGCTTGTGCTCTCCAGGCCGCGTCGTGACGGTGAAGGGCGCCTGCTCGGCAAGAGCCCTCTCCTGCAGGGCCGCACGACGGACGAGACCTATCTGCAGCGCAACGACGTGCCGGCCCATGCCATGAGCGAGGTCGACCGTATCACCGCGCGGTCTACGGAATTCCGTCTGACGCCGCTGGCACGCTCCGCGGAAGGCTGCTGGATCGATTGGTTCCGGGAGGAGGTGACCGCCCATGACGGCCTGATCCGTGCGCACCATCCGATGGTCGACGGGCTGCTCGACAGGATGCAATCGGCGACAAGCCTCAAGCGACTGCTGCGCGATCCGCTCGGCTTCGTCTGGCGCTACGGTTTCGGCTGGAAGACCCCTCGCGTCGGGATCGATCCGCTCACGCTCGACAACCGTGAGTTCGGCGAGATCCTGCATGGTGTCCTCGAAAAGGCTGTCGTCGACCTCGAGGCGGAGGGCGGCTTGATCACAGCCGATAGCGCGTCCGTCCAGGCTGCGATCGATCGCGCTCTGGAGAGCACCAGGCATCGGTTCGAGGCAGAGCGCGCCGTCCCGCCGGCGGCCATCTGGACGCGTACCCTCGCAGAGGTGCGTGGACTGGCGGTTGCGATCGTCCGGCCTGAGAACGAGGTTCCGCTTCCCGAGCAGCGCAGCTTTGCGGAAGTGCCGTTCTCTCGCGAGGACGTCGATGCCTCGATCGCGCTGCCGTGGGATCCGACTGAGGCTGTCACCGTGCCGCTCGCGGGGTTCCGGATCACGGGCGCCATCGACAGACTCAACATCTCCGGGGACGGCACGAAGGTCCGGGTCAACGATTATAAGACCGGCCGGCCACCGAGATCGGCGGATGAATACGTTCTCGACGGCGGAAAGGAGATCCAGCGCGCGCTCTATGCCTTCGCTGTGAAGCAGCTGCTCGGATCGCATATCGAGGTTGAGGCAGCCCTGAACTTCCCGCGTCACGGCCGAAGCCTGCCGCTGGCGAACGCCGACGAGGTTCTGGAGCAGCTGTCCATTTTCCTCGCCGCAGCGCGTTCGAACCTTCAGGGCGGGCGCGCCCTGCCCGGTCCGGACACCGCGATCGCCTACAACGACCTTCGCTTCGCCCTGCCGGCGAATGCCGCGAAGTCCTGGTTCAACCGAAAGCGGGCTCCGGCCATGCTGGCGCTCGATGATGCGGCCGCCATCTGGGAGGTCAAGTGATGAACGCCCCTGTTCGCATTCTGTCGGATCAGCCGCAGCGTTTGGCCGCCATGACGGAGCATGATCGCTCGCTTCTGATCGAGGCCGGTGCCGGCTCCGGAAAGACGGCCGTCATGGCAGGCCGGGTGACCATGCTGCTGGCCGAGGGCGAGATGCCGAAACGCATCGCGGCGGTGACCTTTACCGAACTCGCCGCGAGCGAGTTGCTGGCGCGTGTGCGGCTGTTCGTCGAGCGTCTCGTGTCGGGCGATGTGCCGGTCGAGCTGCAGCTCGCGCTGCCCCATGGGCCGTCGGAGGTTCAGCTCGGTCACCTCCGGAGCGCGCTCGACACGATCGACGAGCTGGTGTGCTCGACAATCCATGGCTTCGCGCAAAAGCTGATCAGCCCATACCCGGCCGAGGCGAACATCGATCCGGGCGCGGGTGTCGCGGATAGAAACGACGCCGAGCTTGCGTTCGTGGATCTGCGCGACGCCTGGATCCGCGAGCGGCTTGGCGAACGCGGAAGCGAGCTTCTGCTCGAGCTCGTAGGTATCGACCCTGGCGAGACCGTTGCATCGATCAATCGTGTCTCGGACGCAATGCGTCAGCGTCGCGATGTGCTGGCGCCGCCGGTTCGGCCGTTGGTCGATCTCGTCGATGGCTTCGTCTCGGCCGTTTCCGGATTCCGCAGCTTCATCGGCGGCCTTTCCGTGTGCGACGAGGACACTCCGCTCTGGGTTGCTGATCTGGAAGACATGGGCAACCAGGCGGCAGCAGCGCGCGGCGTCGCCGGCGCGCGGGCTATCGCCCTCCTGATCTGCATCGAGCCTTCGGACCGGGTTGCGACCAAGTCTGGTTCGCTGAGGGCCTATCAGAGGAAAACGGGCTGGAAGAACGCCGCCAAGGTTGGTGGTCTGTCCGTCTCCGAAGGCGATCGGCTTTCGATGGAGGCAGCCTCTCATTACGCAGCCTGCAAGGATGCCTGGGGTGCGCTTGTCGTCGGCGTCGGGGCCCACCTCCTCGCGGCCTTGATGCAGGAGGTGTGCCCCCTGCTCCAGCGCTTCCGTGACTACAAGCGCGAGGCGGCCCTGCTCGATTTCGACGACCTGATCTACGCCGCTCGCGATCTGTTGCGCGATCACGAGCCGGTTCGGATGGCGTTGTCGCAGCGCTACCGCCGCGTCCTCGTCGACGAATTCCAGGACACCGATCCGCTGCAGGCCGAGATTTTCTGGCGTCTGTGCGGAGAGGCCCTGACGCCGGAGACGCCGTGGCAGCAGCGAGTGCTGCGGCCGGGCGCTCTCTTCCTCGTCGGCGATCCCAAGCAGGCGATCTATCGCTTTCGCGGCGCCGATGTGCGCGCATATGTCGAGGCTCGCGAAGCTATCGCTGCGCAGTCGATCGAAGACGTTCTCTCGATCGCGACCAACTTCCGGTCCTGCAGGTCGATCCTGGAGTTCGTGAACGGCCGCTTCGAGACGCCTCTTTCCGTCGAAAACGATCAACCAGGCTTCACCTCGCTCGATCATTTCCACGATGACGTCGGCAGCCACCCTTGCGTGACCGCGCTCGAAGTCTGGGTCGACGAAGACGCCAACGCCGACGCCATCCGTAACGCGGAAGCCGAGGCCGTCGCCGAGACCTGCGCGAGGATGATCGGGAGCGCCGAGGTTGCCGATCATCGGACTGGCGAGAGGCGCCTTTGCCGCGCCGGCGATATCGCGCTGC
Organism: Allobosea sp. RIT-PG3_2; assembly: GCF_057321085.1. NCBI lineage: Bacteria > Pseudomonadati > Pseudomonadota > Alphaproteobacteria > Hyphomicrobiales > Alloboseaceae > Allobosea > Allobosea sp. RIT-PG3_2. Next base: position 191,169 of record NZ_JBXWCA010000007.1, read on the forward strand.
TCGCACCGACTGGGACCGATCTCTGGCGCTATGAAGAGGCGCTGGAGCGCTACGGCATTCCAGTGGCCACTCAGGCCGGCAAGGGGTTCTTCTGGCGCCAGGAGATTCAGGACCTGATTGCGATCACCCGCGTGCTGGCGGACAGCCGCGACACGCTCGCCTTTGGCGCTCTGATGCGGGGGCCAGCAGTCGGACTGACCGAGGAGGAACTGCTCGACATCGGCTTCGCCTTGCCTGATCGCGAGAGCGGCCATGGGAAGGAGCGCTTCTCCCTGCGCACCGAGCCCGAGCTCGTCACTCACGCGGTCGCCAGGGACGTCCTGGAGCGCCTGCAGGGCCTCTGGCGCCGGAGCAACGCTACCACGCCCTACGATCTGCTCTCGCAGGCCGTGGCGGAGCTCCGCATCCGTCCGACGCTGCTCGCCCGCCACCAGGGCCAGGCCGAGCGTGCGCTCGCCAATGTCGATCTCTATCTCGGAATGTCCCGCAGCTACGCCGCTCGCGGCCTCAGGGCATTCGCAGAGGCGATGACGGCTGCCTGGGAGGATGAAGAGCGCGCTGGTGAGGGTCGGCCCGATGCGCAGGAGCAATCGGTCTCGCTGATCACCATGCACTCGTCCAAGGGGCTGGAGTGGCCGGTGGTGATTCCGGTGAACACCTCTACCGGTCTCAAGGAAGGCGTCTCCACCATCATCAGTCGCGAGACAGGGCAGCTCTACACGAAGGTCTTCGGGATCGCGCCCGATGGCTTCGCCGAGGCCGCTGGTGACGAGAAGGCTGAGATCTCCCGCGAACGCGTCCGCCTCTGGTACGTCGCCGCAACCCGGGCCCGTGAGCTCCTGATCGTGCCGCGCCCGTCGTCGGGCGTCGCCGGCGGTAGCTGGCTCGGCGTCATCGACCTCGCGCTGAGCGATCTGCCGGCTCTCGACCTGTCGGCCTACGAACCAGTGCTGCCGGCGTCGGCTGCGCCACGCGCGAACCAGCAGACCCGCGAGCTCTTCGCAACGGAAGCGTCCCGGATCGTAGAGGCCACCCGCAGCCTCCATTGGAAGTCGCCTTCCCGACACGAGGATGCCGACAAGCCGGAGGCGATCGATGAGGTCCCAGTCGTTGTCACCGCCACCGAAGAGGTCGAAGCCGGTGCAGCTGCGCCGGCGATCCAGGGTGGGCGCGTCCGCGGCCTGGTGATGCACAAGCTCGCGGAGGAGATCCTGACGGGCGAGGTCGCCGAAGAGGCCGCAGCGCTGGGAGCTCGGGCCCGCGAGCTCCTCGCCGAGCTTGGGACCAGCGAGGCTGAGAGCGTCGCCGACGGCCTCGTCGCCTCGGAGGTGGCGGGAGCAATCCTGCGAGCCTTCCAGCTGCCAGAGGTGCTCGCGGTCAGGGGGCGCCTGATTCCTGAATGCCATGTCTATGCCTTCGCGAGCGACGGCAACGCGGACACGGTCACCTACGGAATCGCCGATGCGATTGCCTTCGACGGCGCGAAGCCGACGCTTGTGATCGACTGGAAGAGCGACGTGACGCCGGATGCGGCTACCATCCTCGCCTACCGCGGTCAGGTCGGCGATTACCTGAAGGCGACTGGCGTTCCCGTGGGGCTGATCGTCTTCCCAACGACGGGCCGTGTTGAGCAAGTGGAAATTTGAGACGGATGTTTCATCGCTAACGCCACTGATCTCGCGGTCAGCATCGATAGCAAACACTTCCGATCAAGACCTGTTCGGTAGAAAGGAGGATCCTGAAATGCTGCGTCGACTAATCAGAGTGATGAGAGGCTTTCTAAGCCATAGTTATAAAACGCTTAGAGGTTTACGGAGCAAAGCCCGCCTCGGAATTCGTCGTCGCCCGCAGCGGTGGACTGGAGCGTGCGCTCGATTCCGCGTGCGAATTTAGCTGGAACGACGCGACCCAGTTGGACACCTTGTCATCCTCGGACGCGCCTAAAATTTAAGGCAGAGATAACCTGCAGCAGTGGTCATCGGATGGTGTTGGCGAAGCACCGAATAAAGGCAGACGGGCGGGTAATTCCGAGCTTAGTGTGAATAGCCCCTAGCTTCGTGGACGCCTTCTTCCCTAATTTTGAGGCAAGGACGCCATGATGGGGCCCGGTCATTTTACGGACGATTTCAAGCGTGAAGCGGTCGCGCAGATCACCGAACGGGGCTACCCCGTTGCAGATATGTCGACGCGGCTCGGCGTGAGCCAGCACTCGCTCTATGCCTGGAAGCGAAAGTTCTCGAAGCCACCGCGTTCGCCCGGCGTTGACCAGGCCGCGGAGATCCGCCGCCTGAAGGGGGGAACTGGCGCGGGTCACCGAGGAGCGCGACATCCAAAAAAGCCAACGCGTATTTCGCCAAGGATGCAAAGTGAGATACGCGTTTGTGGCCGAGCATCGCCGCCAGTTCCCGGTACGGGCGATTTGTCGCTGCCTGCGCATCCAGCCCAGCGGTTTCTATGCCGTGCTGAAGAACCCGTTGAGCCGGAGAGCTCTGGAGGATGCTCGCCACATTGAGCCACGCAGCTAGGATGCCGGACAGCGGACGCTCCAGACGTCAGCTATGGGCCAACTTTGCGCCTTGGAGCTACCCGATTGGGCGACGGCAAGGTTCCATAATTTAGATTATGCGAATCAGCGCTGTAGGCGCAAAGTTAAAATGTCTCATCGTGGCAAACTAGGAATGTCACACTCCCCTCGGCATTGAGCGTGGGAGTCTGGCATGGGCTGGGTCGAGATGAGCGAGAGAGAGCTTCGCCGCGCCGAGGTGCTGGCATCGGTTATGGCGGGCCGATTGACGGTGACAGCGGCGGCCGAGGTGATGGGCGTCACGCGCCGCCAGGCCCACCGGCTGGTGCTTCGGTTCGCGGATGATGGTGCAGCCGGCCTTCGCCATCATGCCCGTGGACGACCTTCCAATCGTTTGTTGGGGCCGCATGTTCGCCAGATGGCAATCGCCTATGTCGCTGAGAACTATCGCGATTTTGGTCCGACCTTCGCGAGCCAGATGCTCCTGGAACGGCACGGCCTGAGCGTTTCCCGGGAGACGCTGCGCAAATGGATGAGTGAGGAAGGCCTCTGGCTTTCGCGCAAGCAGCGGCGCCAGTTTCATCAGCCTCGCATCCGCCGCGAACATTTCGGCGAGCTGGTCCAGATCGACGGCAGTGAGCACCGCTGGTTCGAGGATCGCGGCCCGCAATGCACCCTGCTCGTCTTCATCGATGATGCGACGAGCCGGCTGATGCACCTGCAGTTCGTCACGACGGAGTCGACCTTCGACTATTTTGCAGCGACGCAGAGCTATCTGCAGCGTCACGGCAAGCCGGTCGCCTTCTACTCGGACAAGCACGCGACGTTTCGGGTCAACAAGGTCGGTGCGACCGGCGGCAATGGCATGACCCAGTTCGGCCGGGCGCTGGATCAGCTGAACATCGACATCATCTGCGCCAATGTCCCGCAGGCCAAAGGCCGGGTCGAGCGGGCCAATGGCACGCTTCAGGACCGGCTGGTGAAGGAACTGCGGCTCGAAGGCATCTCCTCGATCGAGGCTGGCAACGCCTTCCTGCCGGGCTTCATCGAGGATTTCAACCGACGCTTCGCCCAGGAGCCTTTCAACGAAAAGGATCTGCACCGCCCGCTCGCCGGCGACGAGGATCTCGACGAGGCCTTTGCCTGGCAGGAGGAGCGGACAGTCTCGCAGAGCCTGACGCTTCAATACGACAAGATGCTGTTCATCCTCGAGCCGACGCCGGTAACCCGTTCCCTCGCCCGCCAGCGCGTGACGATCTACGATTATCCGGATGGCCGGCTTGAGATCCGGCACCAGGGCCTCAACCTGCCCTATCGAACCTTCGACAAGCTGCAGCAGGTCGATCAGGCCGCGGTCGTCGAGAACAAGGGGCTAGGGCCGGCGCTGGCCTACATCGCCGAGCGCCAGAAGGAACTCAACACGTCACGCAGCGGTCGTGCCCCAAGACGACAGGGGCAGGGAAGGAGCATATTCAAGGCGGGCTAGCTAACCGTCTATCCTGCGGCACAGAACCCCTGCCCGCTTGACCGCTTGCAGACGCGACGCAGCGCGGCCGAGCAACCCGGACTAGCTCCGCCGCGCTGCTTGAGTTTTCCCGAAGAACCAACTCAGACGACATCGAAGTATTCATCTAGCGACATTTCTAACGAGTACAAGAATAGACTTGTCTATTAAGTTCTGACAGCGGCTCACCGGCTAACGGCGGCCTTGAGGAAATCAGCTCTATCCGAGTCAAATTCGCTTTGCCCGAGTCTAACTGCGTTTAGAAATAGCCGGCACTGCCGGCCTTGGAACCGCTCGGGGCGGCGCCTATCCAACTCTCGTAGCATGATCCATCCATGTTCAAATTGCCGTTCCCACTTCGTGATAGGCAGAGCTTAACGCGGGCGCCGGCAGACATTCCGGAAACGAGGGCTTGAAACGCAACGCGTCAATTGTCACATAATTCAATGACAGTTGACGGGAGGGCACCATGGCAGTTGCGGCCGAGAAGATCACGACACCGGTAGCCGGTGGCACCTTGCACAGGGTGATGGAGCTCCTGGGCGGGCCCACGGTGGTCGCTTGGCGGGTCACCAACCCTCTAGATGCGCACGAGATGCTGCTGCGAGGCTTGCCCCCGTCAGCACTCGATCACCTCGTAGCCAAGCTCATCGTCATCCAGAAGGCTGAGTCCCTGGAAAAGGCCTTCGGCATGAGCCTGCGAACCTATCAGAGGCGGAAGGATGCTCCCCAGAGGCCGCTAAGCCAGGAGCAGAGCGGTCGCGCGTGGAAGTTTGCCGAGATCCTGTCAAAGGCAACGAGCGTGTTTGGCTCCCAAGAGGAGGCCGAACAGTGGCTGGAGCGACCCGCTATCGGCCTCGACCAGCGGCGCCCGATCGACCTTCTGGCGACCCCCGCCGGCGTCGAGCTGGTTGAGGACTACCTGACCCGCCTCGAATATGGTGTGTACGCGTGACACCACTGCCCAGCGTTCTTGGAGGTGCCGAGCTCGTAGCTTGGCGCCTAGATCACGCCACCTTCGCAGCCACTTGGGATAGCGGAGAGGGCGCTTATCGGGTCGGTGGACGTTGGAACAGCGCAGGCGTCCGGGCAGTCTACTGCGCGCTCGATCCCGCGACGGCCATTCTCGAAGTCGCCGTCCATAAGGGATTTCGCGTGCTCGATACAGTTCCCCACGTCTTGACCGCGGCGGTCATCGCGGATGTCGAAGCGGTCAAAATCGTCACGCCGGATCAGGTCCCGAACCCCAATTGGCTGCGCCCTGGCATTCCAAGTGCCGGCCAGCAGGCCTTTGGCCACGATCTGTTGCGCCAGCACGGATTCATCGTCGTGCCCAGCGTGGTCTCGACCCATAGTTGGAATGTCGTATTCTTGGCGGCCACACGCGGCTACGAGGCCAAAGCTCAAGAGCCATTTGCACTGGATTCTCGACTGCACCCGCCAGTCTGATTAAAATGATCACAACGGGGGCACCGAAGCCCTCCGAATTCCCGGCATCCTAGCGGCCTTCCTGTTCACCGTGGCCGTTTTGGGCTTCAGGGCGTCGAGCATGAAACACGGCTTAGGTTAATCAAGCGGCTTTGACGGACTTACTCTTCGACCCCGACTATGAGGGATGCTGATCAGCACTCTCCCCTTGCCCGCCAACACAGAGATCACCAGAATGCCCTTGAACGATTGGCGTCCTGCGTAGACGCGTGGCATTCTGACCGTTGACAATTTCCGCGCCAGCTTCGATTGCCGCGGCATAGGGTGCCTTATGACCCAGCTGTTTTGGCAGGCATCTGATGCTGCGGCACGGGCTGACATTGGGATGACACGGCCTCCCGGTAGATGCCAAACCAACTCCACCAGCCCAGCACGTTAGGAAGCGCTGTGAACGTTCCAGTCGTTGGACGCTTCGCCTTCAGGCGCGCCGAGCTCTGGGCTGACGGCGTGATCCATGTCCTCGGCGTTGCCCTAGGACTTGGAGCCGTCGGAGCTTTGATCATCCAGGTCGCGAACTGCGCGCCGCTTTTCGACTTGATTCCAGTTTTGATCTACGGTGCTGCACTGCTCGCCGCTCTCATCGTTTCGGCCACCTACAACATGTGGCCGATCTCGCCGCGCAAGTGGTTCATCAGGCGTTTCGACCATTCGGCTATCTACGTCCTCATCGCCGGCACCTACACCCCGTTCCTGATGAAACTGAGCGGGAGCATTTTCGCACAGGCTCTCCTCGGCATCGTATGGCTCGCCGCCGCTGCCGGCGTGGCGATCAAAGTGGGTTTGCCCGGCCGGTTCGACCGCCTGTCGATCGCGCTCTATCTCCTGATCGGGTGGAGTGGGCTCCTGATCTGGAAAAGCGTGAGTCTTCTGCCTGAGGGCACCCTCTGGTTGATCGTCGCGGGCGGCCTTCTATACTCGATCGGTGTCATTTTCCACATTTGGGAGAGCCTGCCGTTTCAGAATGCGATCTGGCACGGCTTCGTTCTTGCGGCTTCAGGCTGCTTTTATGGGGCCGTGTTTCGGGCGTATGCTATAGTGCCGGCTGCATGAGCTGCGGCGGTCCTCCTCCCGAAAGTCTTCGAGGATCACGCGAAGCTCCTCGCGCGCGTCCGCAAGGCCCAGGTCTGCGATTTGCGGAGGTTCCACCAGAGGCCGCTCTGTCTACAAGCAAAAGCAGATTGTCGGTATGAGTAGCCCGGCAAGATGGTGGGCATCACGGGCAAACCTGCTGTTTGTCCTGTTCGCGGTCGGTTTGGGAACCTGCAAGAGATCAATGAAGTTCACGCTGCCCATCGCTTCGCCGACCCAATAGGTCGGCCCACCGGCCACGGTGGTGAACCCGAGAGTCTGGATAACTATGCCGACTTCCTCGAGGCGATCTCCCACCCGGCGACCGTTCACGGCATGCTAGCGGACTATCGTACGGGCTGAGCGTCGATGCCGACCATGATCGAGACGATCGAGACAATGGGCGCAAGATCGCCTGCCCGGCCCTTGCGCTGTGGTCGGAAAAGGACGACCTGCTGGATCACGACGGAGATGTGGTTGCAGTCTGGCAGAAGTGGGCTGTAAGGGTCCGCGGGGCGTCAATTCCAAGTCGTCACTATATGGCGGAAGACGCGCCGGAGGAGCTTGCCGCGGCGCTGCTTGGCTTTTTCGAAGGTGAGCTTTGACGATCCTTTGGCGGCGCGGCGGTCATTCTCCCAGCTAAAGTGGGGCTATCGCCGCAACTCGGCTCGGTTGTGCCGACCTACCGAAGCATCTTGCATTCCCCACGACCTCGAGGCCTTCGGATCACGATCTCGACACCCACAGCCCGAGACAAGGCCTTATCCCACGAAACCGGACGGTCGCTACTTCGTGTCGCCGGCAGATTCTGGATCGGCCAGTCTGAAGAGGGACGTCATCAGCTTGTCGCTGAACTCATGGATGGTCGCCCCTCTTTCAAATATGCCGAGTGTGGCCACGGCGATGTCAAAGCCGCTCGCGCTCGCATCGGTTCCGCAAAGGGAACTCTCGGTGAGCGCGGGCCAGTCTGGTGGGCGGACGGGCACCCGACCTCAATCGCAATCTCGTGAAGAACACGGCGTATGCTCAGTGGTCTTTTGCGAATGGAAACGCGGGAAAGGCAGGGGTAACGTGGCACGATGGGCACACGAGAAAAAGGAGGGCGACATGCAGCAATCTGCCGTCGCCGTGACAACGCGTGTTGGACTGAAAGGCGCTTTTGATGTCGATCTGCCGCTCAACGCAGCAACGTTGAACGAGCACCTCTATGATATCGGGATATGGCTTATCGAGCGCCATATCCCACATCAAGCTCGCATTCTCTGGGAGCCGCTGGAGAAGCGGATCCGTGTCAGCTTTTACGACCCGGACGAGGCCGGAGCCTTTAGGAAACGCTTCGGAGCAACGCTTCACTGAAGAAGGCCAGCGGCCAAGTGTGCTTGCGTTTTCCTTAGGTCTTTCCAAGGCTTCTTGCGACCACGCGGCTCAGCCGCTCGGCGAACCCACGGGCATTGGTGGGACGTTCGCCGTCCAGCACGCGAGCGGTGTCGAGGAGAAGGTGAGCCACATCTGCACGCAAGTCGGCTTCTCTGACTGTCGCGAGGGTAGCGACCATCGCATGGTGGGGATTGACCTCAAGTATCGGCTTTGCCGCGCTGTCAATGCGGCCTGCGGCACTGAGTAGGCGTTCGAACTGGCGATCTGGACCGTTATCGGATGCCACCAGGCAGACCGCGCTGTCGGTCAGCCGGTCGGAGGTCCGGACGTCGGCGACTTGGTCGGCCAAGATCTCCTTCATCGACGCTAGCAGCGATACGATCTCATCGCGGGTATCGCTTGATCGAAGCGAGGCCCCATCGAGCAAGGCGATGCGTGCCAGATCCGCCGCCCCTTGCGTCACGGACTTGAACGGCTTGCCCTCAAAATCCGGTGCGGCCGACGCCCAGAAGCTGTCGACATGGTCGGAAAGCAGCAGCACTTCGATCCCGCGCGCCCTGAAGCCTTCGAGCTGCGGCGAGGTCGCGATCCTGAGAGCATCGTCACCAGCGATGTAGTAGATCGCCGTCTGGTTCTCTTTGAGCGCGCCAACATAGTCCTTGAGGCTGCGCAAACCTTCGCCGGAGGCCGTTGTCCGGAAGCGGGCCAGACCAAGCAGCTGGGCTCGACGCTCGTAGTCCTCGTAAAGCCCTTCCTTGATGACGGCGCCGAAGTTCTCCCAGATTTTTGCGAAGGCTTCAGCATCCTGTTCCGCGAGCTTCGTCAGGTCGGTCAGCACACGGTTGGTGACGCCCTTCTTGATCGCAGCGAGCAGCGGGCTGTCCTGAATCATCTCGCGGGAGACATTGAGCGGCATGTCGGCGGTATCGAGGATGCCGCGGACGAAGCGAAGATAGCGCGGCATCAGCTCGGCTTCGTCGGTAATGAAGACTCGCTTCACATAGAGCTTGATCCGCCCCTTCCGGTCGGCGTCGAAAAGGTCGAACGGCCGGGCGCCCGGAACGAATGTGAGCGCGGTGTACTCGTGAAGGCCTTCTGCGCGAAAATGGATCGTGGCGGCCGGATCGTCATACTGCCCGGCGACGCTCCGATAAAAATCAGCGTATTCGTCCTTCGAGATCTGGCTCTTTGGCTTGGTCCATAGCGCGGCGCCGTCTGCCAGCGTGGTCGCCTCCGCTCCAGGCTTCTCGGTCAGCGCGATGGGCACCGGGACATGGCCGGACTGCTCCTTGACGATGCGCTCCAGTGTCCAGCGCTCGGCATAGGTCTTCGCGTCGTCCAACAAGTGGAGAGTGACCCGCGTGCCACGCGCCGGCGCCTCCTCCAGGGCAACGGGTGCTATTGTGAACTCGCCTTTGCCGTCCGACTCCCACGCCCAGGCCTCACTGCTGCCGGCGCGACGACTGACGACCTGAACCTCGCCTGCGACCATGAAGGCCGAATAGAAGCCGACGCCGAACTGTCCGATGAGCTGGGCGCCTTCCTTGCCCTCGGCCGCGGCAACGCGATCCATAAAGCTGCGTGTGCCCGAACGCGCGATGGTGCCGAGGGCCTCTATCATCTCGTCCCGGCTCATGCCGATGCCATTATCGGCGATGACCAACTTGCCCGCCTCCGCATCTGCAGAAAGGGTGATCGCGAGCTTTGGCTCTTCGCGGAGCAGGTCGGGATGAGCGATCGCCTCGTACCGCAATTTCTCGCAAGCGTCGGCCGCGTTGGAGATCAGTTCCCGCAGGAACACGTCCCGGTCGGAATAGACCGAGTGCACCATCATATGCAGGAGGCGGGAAACGTCGGCTTCGAAGCTTCGGTGCTCGGTGGTGGTTGCGGTCATTAGTTAGTATCCAGAGAGGTCGTCGATCATGTTGGCCGAATTTAGGGATCGTCCTTCAACTGCGAAAGTACCCGTCTACTGGATGTTACAACGGGACCGCTCATGAGAGCGGCTCTGTGCCTTGCCGGTACCGGTTCAAGCCCGGATGGCCCCGTTCTGCTCGGCCAGTTCGCGATGTGAGTGAAGCGGCCGGCCGAGAATACTGATTAGGTGCTCGACATCCCCGCCGTTCGGATCGCCCGCCTCGTTGAAGAAGGCGTCGATCCGATTCAGTACGTGTTTGGCGACGCTCGACGACTTTCCGAGCCAAATTGGGATGCCGACCAGAAAGATGTTGCACGCATCCTACGCCTGAGCACCGGCCAGTCGTCGCCATCGCCCTCATCCGAAGAGACGCCCGGATGCCCTTCATCTGCATCACCCCGTACCCGCAGCGCGATCGCAGGCCAGTCAGGTGCGCAGTGCGCCGCAGAGTGATGGCTAGGCCAGTCGCTTAGAAAGGTTCGCTCCCGATAATCTTTTTGAGCGCGAGCGCGTCGCCAGCGGCTGCGTATGACGTCGTATTGTCAAAAATGCACCAAGCCATCGATCCCGCGGTTGCGATCATCCGGTTGGCAACCAACTTCAATCGATCTCGCGAATACGACGACCGGTAGATCTCGGGTGAACCGTGCAGACGAATGTAAGTGAGACCTTTCCATCCACCCGGCTCGTCTGCTTCCACAGCTGGCGGCGGATCGGCTGCGACTCTCGAAATCCTGTATTCTCTCAAGAGATCTTCTGCCTCCGCTCCGAACCATGACGCATGTCGGGGCTCCAATACAATATCCACGTCTCGAGGGCGCCGGAAAGCGGACAAGAAGCGATCGGCGTCACTGGAAATGAATGTTCGCTTTGGAGGCAGCTGGATCAATACCGGCCCCAGCTTGATGCCCAGGCCGTCCAATTCCGCGAAAAATGCCTCGAGGTCGGACGATATGTCGAGCCAATCGGAATGTGTCACCCACCTCGGCGCTTTCACGGAAAACCGGAATTGGTCTGGCACTGACGTGGCCCATCGCTCGTATGTCGATCTGCGATGGTGCCGGTAGAACGACGAATTGATCTCGGCAGTTGAGAAGACGGTGGCATACCTTTCTAAATGGCTTCCTTCGGCCGGGAAGTTCGGAGCGTGGATTTTGGGGATGGCCCAACCAGCCGTACCGATGAACAATCGACTTTTGAGCGGAATGCCGCTTTGAGATCGCATGATCAACTCGCGGGTCGAAGACTAATGAATAACTCCACAACGCAATGTGGCACGAAGTTCGCCTGAGCCCCTTGACGTTAATCGGATTGCCGAGATGCGCATAATCAGTGTTTGAGGCTCTCGGGAAGGGGCCGCACCCGCTTTTAGAGCAGCGCGAGGCAGGGCTCCACGCGCTCGGGTGGGTTCGACGAAAAGATCGCGCTCGACCTTGCGCCGCTGCGTCACCGGACCTCTGACGACCCCCGCCGCCGGCCCGGCTCTGAGAATCCGACGCGCACACATTGAACACAACCCACGCAACGAACTGAGTCGCCAACGAGCGTCGGAATGATTCGTTCCGTTGCGGAACCCCGCTTGGGGGACATAGGTTGAAGGCCATCAGTTGGTTGCGTGACGGTGTCGCCATGGCCATGTTGCACACACCCATCTTCCCCGTCCCGCCGCCCTCGGCGACGCGTCGCGAGCGTTATCGGGAGACTTGCCAGGACGCCGACGGCAAGCGCTATACGGTCATCGTCTGGCAGGACAGACCAGGCGTTCCGGGCGTCTCCTATTCCCTGGAAGATGGAACGCCGGTTCACTACGAAGACGAGTGCTATTTCGCGACACCGTCCGGGAAGATGCTAACCCGGTGCGACGACTAACCGCGATTCCCACTATCCCCGTGAGAGCCATGCCTGAGAAGCCTACGGTTGAAGTCCCTGTTGTCAAACCGACGAGAATCGAAGTGAGCAGTGACCCCCGCGGTGACGCCACCGTTCATTTCGAGACGGTCGGCAATGCTGATATTCTCCTGGTGTTATCGATGACGGCGCTCGTCGCCCTGGAAGCAATGCTTGCAAAAGCCAGCCAGGAGCAGGCGAAGCATCAGCCGGTTCAATAAGGCGGTGCGCCAACCGACGCGGTGCGACGACTGAACCATGGTGAGAAATTGCACGAGAGCGGATTCCGTCTTCCGCTGACGTGGCGGGGCGAGCACGAGAACGATCTAGAGCATTTTCACGTTATTCCGGCTCATACCCGGCAGCGCTGAAGTAGTTTTTGCATTCGTCGGGAGTGAATGCGTCGAGGATTATTCCGATGGTTCGCCAGAGGCCTTCGACAGTTTGCTCGGCGGCTTTTCGCAGGAGCGCCTTGAGCTTGGCGAAGGCGTTCTCGATTGGGTTGAAGTCGGGACTGTAGGGCGGCAGGAAGACGAGCGTGGCTCCGGTTTCCTCGATGGCCTGGCGCACGGCGTCGCCCTTGTGGGCGGGCAGATTGTCCATGATGACAATGTCGCCTGGTGCCAGCGTCGGGCGAGAACCTGGCTTGCATAGGCCAGGAAGGCCTCGCGGTTCATTGGGCCGTCGAGCACCATTGGCGTGGTCATGCCGGTGAGTCGCTGGCCGGCCACGCAGTCGCGCCATCTTCGTGCGGGCGCCGGTCTCGTCGATGAAGATCAGACGGGCCGGGTCGAGATCGGGTTGGCTGTCGAACCAGGCTTCGCGCCTCTCGCCGATGTCGGGGCGGTCTTGCTCGGCCGCGTGCGCGGTCTTTTTTTGACGGTCAGGCCACGCTGATCGAGGAACTTCCAGAGCGTGCCGATGGCGGCCTTCAGGCCGTGCTCCTCGAGCAGCTTCGCCTGCATTTCGGCCAGCGTGATGTCGCAGTCGGCGTCGATCAGGCCTTGCAGATACGCTCCATGCGGATAGAGCTTGGAGCGCTGCGGCTGACCCTGCTGCCGTGCCGTGCGCTCTCCGGTTTCCCGCGCCCGGCGCGCCCAGACGATCGCCGTCGCGATGCCGATCCTGAACCGATCGGCCGCATGGCGGGCAGGCAGCCCCGCCTCGTTCGCAAATCACCAACATGGGCCGAGCGCGATGCGGGTAGGGGCGAGTCCAGCCGTTTCTGGCTCCCGCAAGGGCAGGCCGGGCACGATGTCAGGCTCGTGACCGGCCAGGAACCCGAAAAGCGGCTGTCGATCTTGACGGTCGTGGCGTTGTCAGTCGCCAGGCAAGAGCGGTGAAAGGGCGTCGCCCAAGTTGACAGTTCCGGCGTGGATGACGCGTGCCGTGATGCCTCCGAGGCCGCGGACCGCATTGTATCCACCCACCCCGAGGATCTCTTCCATTCGAGAGCAGGGATGGCACTCTCCTGTCGTCTCGAGAATGGCGGAACCGATCCAGAAGCGCTTCTCCTTCAACGCGACGAGGTTGATGCCTTGGGTAACTACGTTACGCCTCAGATCGGATGGCAGCACGTTCGAGCGCCCCAGGTGGCTAGCGATCGCCGCAAGGTGTTCAGCTTGGATCAAAGTTACCTGGCGGCTGCCGGCGACACGAGCATAACGGTCGCCTATCACGCCACCTGCAAGGTCGAAGTCTGCAGTCTCGACCGGGAGCATGGGCTCTCGGCGGCGTGGCCGGATGCCTAGCCAGACAACCTGTCCTGATCTAACCGGTGCCTTCAAGAGCTTGGCAAGCGGCGACGAAGGATCAAAGCGCACATTTGAGTCCAATCAACTCTATCGGGCGGTCAAACGCTGGAAGACATCCCTTGCTAAGTCAAACACCCGTTCACGAAGTTCGGGACGAGTTGCAAGCATCCATCCAGCTGCGCCGGCCAGGATCAATCTGATCATATCGAACCTCTTCAAATGGCGCCCTGCGGCGCTCCCTTGGGAGCTTGAAACGCTCCTCAAGCGCATTGGTTCTCGTTCCAAGGTGGCGCTTTGGTTCGCCAGGCAAGTTCACAAGGGCATCTTTGAAATGCACGACAAACTCGACTGCAAGGCCGCGACCGCAAAACTAGCCGGCGTGGACGGATCTGAGCGCCGGCCCAGCCGACGCTGGTGTGATCACGAGACGGCAAACGGCACACACAATGATGTGTGCCGAGGTGCCGCTCTCCATAACGGGAATTCGAACGAAGAACTTCCCCAAGGCGCCGCCCCGTTCGGAGCGGCGCCTAATGCTTAGATCACCAGCGCGGGCCGTAGCCATACGGCGGTGGCGGGCGGCGGTAGCCCGGGTGCGGGCCGTAGTAGCGGGGGCCGGGACCATAGCCGCGACCGTATCCAGGTCCGCGGCCGTAGCCACCCCCGCGGTACTGGTCGCGACGCTGCTGCCGCATCGTCTCCTCCATGATCATGTGTCGACGCTGCGACGCGGCGGATTGGGTGAACTCAGCCGGCGCTTTGTCGAGATGCTCCGCAAGAGACTGCGGCACAGCTTCCGACGCCATGGCTGCGGCGGTCAGGCCGCCAAAGGCTACGGCGGCGGCGATGAGTAGGTTTCTCATAACGGTCTCCTTCAGTTGGCAGCACTGAAGACCATCACGGGTCAACGGGGGGTGAACAGCGATGACAGGGTTACGTTCATCTGGTGGGTAGAGTCAGAGTCTATCGGAACCACCGAACTGGTAGGATATTCGACCGCGAGTGCAATTACAGTTTTTCGGCGTCATCCGCGCGCGATCGCGCGCGAGAGACTGCCGAACTGAGCGGTCCCTTGCGACGAAACTGGACAATATTCGATGGGGTCGGAGCGAACTGCATTTCAACAAGATCGACGAGAAGGGCTTCGATTGCCTTACGCAGTTGCCGTTCTCGCTCGGTCCGCCCGGGCACGCTGAAAAATGCGCTCAGCAGATGAACGCTGCACTCGTCATAGTTCGGAATGGAACATGCTCTGTTGCGCTTCAACGACATTGGCCCCACGCGGTACACATTGTTTCAGATTGGGCCGGCATAGGCGTAGCAACTGAGGAAAGCGCAAAACTCGAGCCGACGACTTATCAAAAGACATGATCAGGGTGGGCGTGGATAATCTCTGTAGTGCGCCACAGCACGCGCAACTATCAGCCCGACATTTGAATTTGTTTCGGGACACGCAATTAATGTGGCAGTAGTTGCAAGAGTACGAGGTTTAACGCGACACTTGGAAGCTCCCTACGAAGCCAACTACTAGCTATTGGCTGAAGGCTACGGTGCCTCGGCTAATCCACGGGGAGGCGACTCGGCGGATCCCTTCTAAGTCCCCGACAACCGCTCGGTCCCATTTGGTTACATTCCCGCGTACCCACTCTGAGGACAACTAATGCTGAAGCCGCGAGATCGCCAGGGGGCGAAGGCACGCCTGCTAGGGCGCGATAAACGACAAAGTCAGGTTTTCTGCACGAAAACGAACCGCTCGTCGACGTTGATCTGGGTGATCTTCCCAAGTGGCTCTTGGACACCACTGAAGTGGTAAGATTGTGGAAGGCTTGGGAGGCTGCGCGATAGCATTCGTGGCTTTGCTAAAGCCACCCGGCATAACACCGTTTGCTGCCAGTGTATCCGGGCGAATGATGGCTGGCGGACCTTGGCGTAAACGCGATGCACCCATGCGCCAGTGTCTGGGCTCAATGGCAACGCCGGGGACAATCGATGCTTCCCCTTGAGCCCGATCCCGCAGATGAGTTCTTCGAATGAACGAATCGCCGGCTGCGGCAAATCGCTACACCGCACTCGGCCAGCACCCGCTGTGTAGGAGGTAGCTGAATATTCAGGCTGTGGCCTTTGACCGACCCCGCTTCTCAGGCGTGGCCTGCACCTTACGACCCAAGCCCATTTTCTTGGCGAGGTGCGAGCGCGTCTCGGCATAGGCGGGCGCGACCATCGGATAGTCTAATGGCAGATTCCACTTAGCTCTGTACTGCTCTGGCGTCATATCGAAAGCAGTACGAAGGTGGCGCCTCAGCGACCTGAATTTCTTTCCGTCCTCAAGGCAGATTAGCCAATCGGCCGTGATCGACTTCTTGATTGATACCGCTGGCGCTGCTTTCTCTCCGGGAGCCGGCGCGGGAGCCTGTCCAAGGCCCGCCAGCGCTGCATGCGTGCTGGCGATCAGCGCGGGCAGATCGGCCTGTATCACACTGTTATGCGACACAAATGCCGACACGATTCCGGCAACCAACTCGACCACTTCCAGATCGTTTTCTGACATTTTTTCTCTCTTTGAGAATGAAGTCGATGGCAATCAGTTTAGTGATCCTGAGAATCTCGACAAGGTATTTTTATGCCAGAGATATTGAAGGACTGAGCCTCTTACTTGAAGTGCAAGGTACTAAACTCGGAAATCAATTAAACCGCCAGAACGCGGCTGCCTATCGCAGTTTCCAGCAGATAGAAGCCCGCGGTAGCCAAATGGAAAGGCACGGCGCTTCGAGTGAGGTGGGGGCAAGCGCGTGGCGGGCCTGTTAGCGGGCCTCGCTTTTGGCTCCGCTCTAACAATATCCACAAGATCACGGATGACTACATCAAGATCATAATACTTGTGGCGCTGGTGTCAGAGGTAAGGCGGGTGTCCGTGATCAGCTATTCGCCAGCGCTCAGCGCAACGCCGCGTCTTGATGCCTTGGCCCGACTTGTACGGTCGCGTTTCGGTCGCCGCGCCGCGCGAGGCCGCTGCTGTCGATATCAAGGAAGCTGGTAGCGACCTAGCAAGCACGCCGCCCCGATAAAGTCTCCGGAAACCTTCTTCTGGGCATCCAGGTCGGCGCGACGATCCTAACACAACCTTGCGGGTGCTACCCAGACGAACAAGCAGGCGCTGCAGCGCATGAATCGAATTCACCAAAGGTGTGGGTGAATCGACGCGGCCCGAAACGACTTAGAAGCTCACCGGTGCGATGGAGGTCACACGCGTAGTGTCAGGCGGCTCATTACAGAGCGCAAAGAACTGGGCGGCTGGCGGATTTCGCGGAGATGGTGGACCCAATCGGGTCCGAGCCAAGCGGCTCAGGCGTTCGGGTCGAGGGTGTCAGCCACCGCGTCTCTCTTGGCTCGCGGAAGCGCTGTCATAGCAAGAATGAAGGCCGAGAGGAGTAAACACACGCTATTTGTGACGATGAGAGGCCATTTTCCTAAGCCAATACCGTAAGCCGTCCAGAGAGCGAAGCCGGTTACAGTAAAGCAATAGGTCGTGGGCGAGTTTGCGCGCGTGTCACGACTTTTCACGATGCGCCAAGCTTGCGGGACGAAGCTGATCATGGAGCACAATGCTGCTAGTGAGCCTACAACAGCGATCCAGTTCATCTGGAATCGGCCCGACGTGGATTTGCCCTGCCGTTTCTGAACCTCTCCAGCCTGGAACGGCGGATCCTAAACCGGATCAGCAGCGCCCCTAGGCTGATAATCCCTGCAAGACCAGCCCCCGCCCCCATCAGAAACCGCCCGGAGTACGGATTCGGGTATGGGGGATGGCTATATGGGGAACTTGCCGATGAGGCGCGTCCACGGGGCCGGCCGCTGATGAGATACGCGATTACTCCGCAGCCAATCGCGACAGCAAAGAGCGCCGCAGCGACGATAAGGCTGGCCGTCACAAGTCCAAATCGAAGCGCTAGTACCGCGTGGCCTGCATCAATCGCATAGCCCAGCGCAAAAATGGTAATGAGTAGCGCTCCGATTATTAGCCCGTAGCTGAGCGCAGCGCGCTTGATTGCCGCCGTGGCTTGGGCGGTGACGTAGGCCAGCAACGCGCCCATAACTTACCGAGCCGCCCAGAAGCCCAAGAGGACGCCTGCCGCCGCGGCCCAGCTCAGCGCCCGCAACGGCCGAGCCTGGATTTCATCGATGAGCAGCTGTTCGAATTCACTGACGCCCTCCGAGGTTGCCTCCATGACTTCGTCCGTTACTTCGACCGCTTGGCGTTGTCTGCGAGTGACGGGTTTGTCGGCACCCCGAGATCTAGCCCTGGAGTCATCTGCCATGACGGGGTCTCCTAACGTTATTCGCCGCACAGCGGCGCTGGGCGAGCGGCAGCTTTGAAGGCAACTAGGCAGCGGGCCCGCTGTTCCGAGCCCGAACGGAATATCGGGCGCAATTGGTGCACGCCGGATCATCGAAAACTGCCGGATCGCGGGGGGGCCCGCGCCAGGGACGTTGTGTGAACTAACCGAGCGCCTATCTCGTTGTGAGCGCGGAATCCTCGGATGCCTGCCCCCTCCGGTTGGACCGTTGCCGCGGATGTAGCGGCCGCACCGAGAAGGGCTACTCAAGCTTATCGAAGTCCCTTAGATCCCGCATTCATGTGCCTTCGGGGCGCGCCTACGCCAGACCGTGCTCTCGCGCCTCGTCGATTCGCATGTGCCGATCAATGCTCCGCGCCGTCCGGGCCTCGCGGCGCTCAGTTTCTTTTCGTTGCGGATAACGGCAGAGTGATGCCAGTTGCCGACATGCGAAGGCCGCTGGAAGGCAGACCTGAGCCAAGTGCATGTTCGGTAGACTAAGCGAACACAAGATCGGTATGCCGGCTCTGCAACTTCAGAAGCATTCTGATCTGAGCGCTTCCGCCCAGGGTCTTGTGTTGGCGGAAAGCTCGCTTTCGAGGCGGACGCCAATGGTGACCCCCTCACCGAGTCTGGGATCGAGCCCGGCCGCGAGCAGAGCGGCGTTGGTGGCGGGCCTCGTGCCTTGTGTCACGGAGCTCGCTCCGGGCAGCACCACGATCAGGCCTGCGGTGATCTCAGCCTCCCGCTGGAAGTAATGCGCCCAGGAGGCGCGCGAAGGCGGTAAGCGGCACGCCTCCGATCTAAGCCTCTGCATCGAGTTGGGCGCCGAGCCCGGAGCGGCTCGTCGTGGTGCTGCTGCGGCGATTAAAAGAGCAGCTGCGTTTGCGCCGAAGCCCGCGCTCGTTGAAGGCCGGGCTGAGGACGGTCACCGCATGCCGTGCCGCCAACGGTGAGAGCGTGAACCCGCCCGAACTGGCGAGCTTTGCGCTGGCCTGGGTCCGCCCGCTCCAGGCCGCGGTGACATAAGAGGACAGCAAGGTGTTACCGAGCTCCGGAACGGCGCGGCTTACATCATTGTCCAGCCGGTCATAGCTGCCCGCCGCCGCCAGATTAATAGGACCGAGCCTAGTCATACCATAGACGCCGGCCTGGAATACGCCGCTGTCGACCCTGCCGAGCCGCCACTGAGCGATGCGCGCGCCTTCCCGCCTGAGACGGCTAGGCCGTCCACTGGGTCGTCGTCGAGTCGCAGATCCGAGCCGATGCGGACCGAGCCGTCCATACGTCCCGCAGAGCCGTAGGCTGCGCTCCACAGCGAAAAGCGGGCCAGTGCGGTTCGCTAGCAATCAAATTGAGAACCTCATAAGCCGACCGCGGCAGTTCGATCCCACGCGACGGTACACCTCCATGATTAGGGACATGATGCCAAGGCACTCTCCACGGACCAGTTGAGAGAGAGCACGTTGATAGCTGATTGGTTTTGTTCCGCGCCGCGCTTAATGGCCCCGCCAGCTCCGGCTGGCGGGGCCTTTTCGTTTCAGGCGGTGCCGTGCGATCCTGTCCGGCGGCTGGTTGCAAACGCGGTCACGTCCGGCGCCAGAATGTCGTTCTCCTCAGCCCAGGAGGCGAAGACCCCTTTCGCAGTCTCGGGCTCAATCTCGTCGCGGACCGCCGCCAAGCAGGCCCTCAATGCGAAGGCGTGGACAGCGTCTCTCTGGCTCTTCGGCCAATCCGCCAGAAACATGTAGGCCTCCATCGCCGACGAGACGGTGGTCGACCTGGCCCGCGCGCAAGCCGCGCTTGATGCAGCCTGGTCCGAGATTCGATCGACCATCCCCGATCCGTTTGACGAGCAAGAGCGGACCAAGCTGGCGTATATCGTCGCAAGCTTGGTAGCGATTGCCGAGGATGAAGATGAGCTGACGCTACGGGCGATCGAGCAATATCGACGCTCGCTCGTTGCCTTAGGTTTTGCAGCGGCGGAACTCCGCTGCTCCTATCGCGTGGCAGCGCGCGATCGCTGCTAGGCCGGAATCTCCCAGTTGCAAACGCGAGCCAGTGTTCGCAGAAAGGCCCCGGGGAGAACCCCGGGGCCCACGGTAAGATCGACGTTAGCGTTAGATGGCGGCCTGGCCGCGCAGATAAGGGTCAGCGTTCTCGTCGAAGCGGGTCCATCCCTCCTGGCGATATTGGGCCATGCGAGCATCTCGATCGATCGGCGTCGCGCCATCGAGGATGGCTTCCACCGTCGCCTCCTGCTCCGGCTGGGCCCGGACGGAGACCACGGAGCCGCCGCGACGGACAGTCTCCGCGTAATAGTTGGCCTCCTCCTCGTCATGGCCTTCCTTCACGAATGAGCCGACCAGACCGCCTGCGGCAGCGCCAGCGACCGCACCGGCGGCAGTCGCGGCGAGCCAGCCAGCGGCGACGACGGGGCCGACACCCGGAATGGCAAGCAGGCCCAGGCCCGCAAGCAAACCAGCTGCACCTCCCACGCCCGCGCCAATACCGGCGCCCTCGGCGGCATTCGTCTCATCAGTCTCGCCGTTATGGCCGACGAAGCTGATGTTACTGCTCGAAATGCCGGCGCCTTCAAGCTGCTCGACGACAGAGCTAGCCGTTGCGTAATTATCGTAGGATCGGGTGATCGTGCGGGTCATGTCTGTCTCTCCAAAGGTGTTATGCGAGCGGCATTGATCAATTGCGGGTTATGTTGCCGCGGTAATCGACCGAGACGTTGACTTGTGCGCCGGCGTTAGTGGCTGTACCTTTCCAGACGCCATTATCGTCCTTCTTCAGGCCGGTAACGTTAGTGTAGCCATTGGCTTCAAGGCGGCTCTTGGCTTGGCCTTCAGTGAAACTATTGGCTCCCGGAAGCGGAGCGTTCGCATCGGCCGGTGCAGGAGCGGGGGCTGGTGAGGTGGTGGACGTCTGCGCCATAGCGCCGAAGGAGGCTGCGGTACCGATAAAGGACGCGAGTATCAGCTTTTTCATGAGTCTTCTCCGAGGCAGGGCGGCTTGGCCGCGATGCCCTGGAAAACGGCGTTCTGCCTCATTTAGTTCCATTCCAACCCACGAATGCGTAAGCGGAACAGAGCGGGTTTTTACCCGTTATGCGACATTCAATCTTGCCATCTGGAGACCCACAGCAACAGAACCAAAAGCCCTCAACGGCCTGTTCTATCGACGAGCGGCTTAAGGACGTCTATTGGACTGAGAAGCAGCTATCCAATTCTTCCGAGATAGAGAAGTCGGCCAAATCTTTCGAGCTGCAATATAGATGCCGAACAATTTGCCACGCCCACTTCGACGGAGGCATGAATTAAGTGGGCGTGGGTGTTGCTTGATACAGCGTCGCGACGTCAGAGCGCTGCCGCATGTTGCGCATGACGCTGCGCCTTTGCCATGGCGCCAGGCCGTTTTGATCGGCGACGCTCGCTGTCGGGATGCGGCTGAGGGCTGGCGTCGACCCCCGCCATCGGGGCGAATCCGTTCGAGGAGACTGGCCGGAAGCTTAGCGTGGCGCGCCTGCCCGTTGGCCAGCGCTCGGTTGCTATGAGAACTCCCCCTTAGGCCGATGCCTGTCGAAGCACGGCCACCGGCAGCGCGTTCAATACGTCCTGGACCTGAATGCAGTGACCTACAATCGATCGAGGCCTCTATGAAGCTCCCGCCATCGGCCGTTTTTGGCTAGGCAGGGTAGCGTCGCCATTTCGGTGCAATCACCCGTTGGGCTGAAACGAGTAACAAGCACGAGCAGGGCCTCACCCCCCAATACACGCTTGAAAGCGAGGTAGGCGTCCCTGTCCTCTCCATCAAGCGCGATAGGCCGATACTCGCCGCCAGCAAACAGCTGCGGCGACTCGGCGCGCTCCTTCAACAATGTACGGACGATCCGCTGCTTGACGCGCCCGTCCGCCCACGTTTTCAGCAGTTCGTGGAGCGAAGCGCTGGTCCCGAGAGCCGCTTCCGCAAGGTTGTAGTCAACCGGCCGACGATTGTCGGGGCTCAACGAGCGAGAGATCCCAGAACTCGGTTCCTTGGTAAAAGTCCGATACGCCTGGTACGGTGAGCTTGAGCAGGGGGCGGACCAGGTTCTTGAACATGCCCCGTCGTGCCAGCTCACCCGCAGGGGCCGAAAGCGTTGAATGAAGGCGCTGCCCGGCTTCAATGCTTCGAAGATCAGCTCCTTTGCCGCCCTCTCATAGCTTTCATTCGGATTGACCCAGCTGGTCCGGCGCTTTGCTTCGCGCAGCGCCTTCAGCCGGGATCGGGCAACTGTATTGCGTTTGGAAAGAAAGCCGTACGGTGACTCATATAGCCCATATGGCTTTGCCGATCTCCCTTCGCAATCAACCAGGCGATATGCGGCCGTTTGACGAACGCTGACGCTAATCTATGAGATCCAAGAGCATTCCCTTCCGGCTCTCTCAGTCGCGACGCACTTCGTAGATAACCAGTACAGCAGTGCAGCCTAAAATATCGTAGCCACGCTTTCGTCCCCTAGTTTCTGCAACGCCAATGCAAGTGTCACTGCCACTGCCATCTGATTCAGTGCTGGCGACACCAAGTGGCCAAACTCACAATGAAGGCTATGCGTTGAGTGTGCCGTTGCGCAGGCCATGATGACACGGCCGATCGGGTTACCGTCCTCATCTGGGGTATCACCCGTAACGCCGGTGACGGATAGCGAAATTGTGCCGGGGCCTCGTAATAGCGCCCCATCCGCCATGGCGTGAGCGACCAGGCGATGAACAGCGGTATGGGTCGTTAGCAGATCGGCTGAAACCCCGAGCATTTTCGTTTTAGCTTGCTTTGTGTAGGTCAGAAAACCGCCATCGAACGCGATAGAGGCGCCGACGCACCCGGATAGCGTCTGCCCGAGTAATCCCGCAGTGCATGACTCCGCCGTAACGATGCGCTCATGCCGAGCGAGGCAAATCGAGATCAAGCGCTCCGCTAGTGTTCGAGCGCTTTCGAGTTTAGCTAAATTCAGTCGATCGATGCTGATTCTATCGGACATGGCGATAATCCGCGGCTGCCCAACTCGGTGTCAGGCGCATTTAGGCTGAGGGTTGCCACGCGCCTTCGATTCCCGCGCGCAAAACTCCTTCGTATCTTTTCGAGCCGGCTCTCGTCCAACTCCTCCAAATCCAGGAGCTCTTCTCTGGCCCCTCTAGCTTCCAGATCAGCTCGTCAAGCTTGACTTGCGTCGCAGCGGTGCCGCGTTTTGGCTGTTCTGGATAATGTACCGCCTCAACGAAGGTGATTGGTTTGCCTGTCCACCGCCTGCGCCATTCGAGCCCACAGGACATCATGCTGCCCTTGTGAACGATGAGCTCGTAACTCATAGCCATGACTGCTTCCATCAAGGAAAAGGCGCCGTGCTCTCGCGCGACGCCCGGTAGTGTCAGGCGGCCATTTTGTTTGTTGAGGAAATCCCAAGCTGAGACAGCAACTTGTCGGTCTTTGTCTCCTCGCTGAGTGTCTGGTCGAGCAAGGAGACGGCGTCTTTATGCCCAAGCTCCTTTGCCCAGGCCTTAAGCGTGCCGTAGCGCGCCATCTCGTAATGCTCGACAGCCTGCGCAGCCGCGACTAGGCCTGCATCAAGTGCCGGGCTGCCTTCAAACTCCTCGATGATGGCTCTGCCTTCCTCTATGATGCCGAGGATGGCGTCGCAGGTTTTGCCGCGCGGCGCCTTGCCAATAAGTTCGAACACCTCAGCTAGGCGTTCGACATGCCCTTCCGTCTCATCACGATGCGCCTCGAAAGCCTTTTTCAGTTCCGGCGACTGGGCCGCCTTCGCCATCTTTGGCAGCGCCTTCAAAATCTGTTTTTCGGCGTAATAGATGTCCTTGAGTGTATCGAGAAACAGGTCGGCGAGGTTCTTTTCTTGAGCGGCCATTTGGCGTCCTCCAGGTTGATGGTCGCCGTCAAACTGTCATGGCCCCAACGGGGTTCCCGCAAACCGGTCGTCACGAAAGAACATTGGTTCGACCGTCATTTTTAAATGACGAGCGCTTCAGACCAACCGCGCAACCGTGCTGCCCCATGACAGAGTCACCTGCTTGAATGGCCGACGGGCGGGGATCAGAAGGCCTGCTCTATTGTCCTGATCGAGGGCGCAACCGAGTTTTCAAACGACCTCAGCGCGCAGAAGATACCCCAGAACGTGCATGCTCCGTTTGTACCCTCGGGTCCACTGAATGTTTGTCCGCTGGTGATCGCCATGAACCCTCATCGATCAGAAAACCCCTAGAAATTAACGGCTATCGTGTATCGATTTCCGCTGCCCTCCGCTGCAGGTCGAAGCGCATCGCCTCAATCCGGCGGTCTTACTAGGGCCCGAGCTAGGGCCGAATGTCACGAGTTTTGGGGAAACTGAGCGCCAGGGCGGTTGCAGCCCTCGGCAAGCCTGGCCGTCATAGCGACGGTGGCGGCCGCGATAGAGGCGCGTTTGGCTCGCGTGACCAACTTCTGCTTCCCACCCGTCTCGGACCTTGGCAGGTCGCCATAGCGTGCGCCTTAGCGGATCCTTTGGGAGCAGGGGGTCCCAGGATTTGCAGTCCTTGCAACCTCCCCCTTCGAAATTTTAGATACAGGAGTTCACCGCTGGCGAACCTCGCCCGCTGATCACGACAGCGCCGGCATGTGACGTCACGCCTCAAGGCCGCAAATCATTTCGGATGGTTTCACACCTCGACGACACATGTCAGATTGAACCATGGATTCTCGCGATCGCCATTGCGATTGGGATAGCCGGCCTGATTAGCCAGGACGCGCGTGCGACCGACCTTGTAGTCATGTGACCCATGATCATGGCCGTGGACCCAGAGCTCCGGCTGATGCTCCTCGATAAGGGCACTGAGGTCAGAAACAAAGGCGGGCGACAAAGCGCTCCCCTGGTGCCTCGGCTGGACTGATTGCGGATGCGGCGCATGGTGAGTGACTACTACGGTTTGTCCATCATGCGGCTTAGCGAGTTCGCCGCGGATGAACGCAAGGTCGAGGCGATGTTCAGCCGCAGCGTGCCAGGGCATGAAGCGGCTGTAATGACCACTTTCCTCTCGATAGCGAATGAGATGGTGATCGTTCAGCTCTTGCCCGGCGAAAATCATCGACGGCTTAGGCGTCCCAAGAAGGCGGTAGTCGGTCCAGAGGGTGCAGCCGATGAAGCGCACCTGCCCGATTACAACGGTCCGGCGATGCAAAAGGTGGATGCCGACCTTGCCTGCGAGTTCGCCCCCGGCCGCCAGGTTGCCCTTCATCTCGCTCTTGTAGAACTCGTGATTGCCGGCGACGTAGACGATTTCCCGGCCATGGAACGGACCGGCTTCCCGCTGTTCCACCATCCACTCGAGCGCAGCACTGATTGGCTTGTGCACATCGCCGGCGAAGACTGCGACATCAAACTCAGGCATCGGTTCGGCCAATGCAAACGGGCCGAATTCCAAATGAAGATCGGAAATCACCAAAAGCCGCATCCTGCCCTTCCTCATTAGTTTGCTTCAGCCACCCAAGCCTAAGAGCGCCACGCGATGCACTTGGACGCAGCAAGCTACGTTTTGCAGCGTCCACACGCGCTCGAACGCTTTATTTATGCAGTCTGAAATGTTCCATGTAGCGTCCGCACGCGTTCTAAAGCTACATTGACGCTGTCTAAAGCGTGAAAACGATTTAACGAGACAGTCTGAAATCTTTCTTACAGCGTCATAAAGCATCCGAACTCTTTATAACGCGTTAGATTGCATCATAGAGCGCGCACGTGCACGCACGTTCAAGCACGGCGCGGTGTAGCCGCAGCACGTTCTAGGAGCTCGATGACAGGTTTCGGCGCTTCCGGCGCTGCGCCCTCAGTAAATCCAGACTCGAACTCGTCGATGTGCATCGCGAACAGTCCAGTATTTCGCGGGCCGATCACGTCTGCATCGATGCTGTCACCGACGAAAAGTACCTGATGCGGCTCCAAATTAAGCCGCTGGCAAACCAGCTGATAAATCTCGACCTGAGGTTTCATCATGCCGACCTCAAACGAGAGAACGGCCGCATCCGGGGCGCTAGGCAGGCAGCCGAGCAAAGCGGCTCCATATGGCGCGGCGAGATTCGAGCAGACGCCTATTTTCAATCCGAGCTCGCCCAACCTGCGCCAGATGGCCTCAATTTCCGGCCGTAACCGTGTCGAAGCGGTTTCCGCCGATAAGTCCGCCTCAAGCTCGATAAGGCGCTCCTCGTCAGGAACAGTTGCGAGGTCCCGGGCAAGATCGCGTAGGCTCATCGGAGTGGTGAGCGCCTGGGTCACCGCCGCCGATGCACTGGCATGCCCGAGGAGCGCTCTGAACGGCCGTCGCTTATCGCCAATTTCGACGAGCGTTCCGAACCCATCGAAGCAGACAGCCCGGATCTGCGGACGATCGTCTGCCCAGATCAGATCTTCATCTGTGTATTTTGTGAAGTTCTTGTCGATCGCATTAGGCGCTACGCCCCCACCCCATCTGATAGCCGCGACCTCACCCCGCACAGCAAGTTGATCGTCGAGCGTCCCTCTCAGGAGATCGATGGGAGCTCGCCCCTGGTAAGGCGCAGCCATGTTGGTGGAGCGCAGCCAATCTCTTTCTTTTTGCGGAGATCCGTAAAGCTGCTGCGCATCCTTAAAGACACCGAGGAGTGCAGAGATACGCAGGAGAACAGGCGTTTCGAGAACGAGCGGACCATTCGACCGCGCAGCGGTCGACCATTCCCCATATTGCCTCGCATCGCACTGCAGAAGCGCGAGCCGGTCGGCCGAGGACAATTCCCAGCGGTCCGCGAGATTCAAGAACGTGCGGAGCCCCGGCGCGCTAACGCGAGCACGTTCCTCAGGTGGCTTTTCCATCAACGTGCTCCCAGCGTCAGTAGTGGAACCAGTATAGCTGATTTGCGGACCTTCAGTTCGCTTGGTGACCTTCGTGCTCTCATAGCCAGATCCCAGAGTGCTACCGTGTGGTGATGCCCGGGAGGGGAGCACACGGGCTTCCGGAATTGCCGGGGAATAGCGCGCACTTGGCGGGGAACAAAGAGCGCATGGTACGTTAGGTGAATTTGCCGATCAATTTCAGCGTGTTGCAGCCGCTCGCCGCGCCGTGCCAGCGTCCTCACCCGCACCGAACCCCCAGCCAAAATTTCTGTAGTCCGCCGAATGGAAAGCGGAAGGCAATTGGAGCAAACTTAGATAAATCAGTATCTTATTTGAAGTTTGCCTCGCTCTCCGCCAAGTGCGCGCTATTCCCAATGGCGACAATTACCGGAAAGCCGTCGGTCAGTTCCGCCGCCGCGAAAACCTCGGAAACGGCGAAACGATTGACGCAGCAACTTGGCGAGCGCTCAAAGGGGACGTCAGCACGAATATCGTCTCGGACTACTTCGTAACGAAGGAGGATATCAAAGCCCGGTTATCCCGGCGCATTCCTCATGACTATGCTCGTCAGGCCCGAATGAATCGGCTCGGCTACAGGAACGCGCAGGAGATGTTCGCCGAACGCTTTCATATGAGCGAGGGCCTTCTCAGGATGCTCAACCCACGAAAAGATTATCTGAAGTGCGAGGAAACGTTGCACGTCGTCTCAGTCGGACGAAGCCTTCCTTCCAATGAGGCACGAACGGTGGAGGCCGACAAGACAAATGGTATGGTTCGCGCGTTGGATGCGACGGGAAAAGTCATCGCGATGCACCCAGCGACTATCGGGAGCGAGGAGACACCCTCGCCCGAGGGCGAATATCAGGTGGTGAGGGTCGTTAAGAACGCGACCTATCACTACGACCCGATCAAGAATTTCCAGCAGGGGAGTAACAAGCGCCGCTTGGTGCTTCCGAAAGGTCCCAACAACCCGGTCGGGACGGTGTGGATCGAGCTGTCGAAGCCGACATTCGGCATTCACGGCACGCCGGAACCTTCGAGGATCAGCAAGGCGTCATCGCATGGCTGTGTCCGGCTTACGAATTGGGACGCAGAAGAACTGGCCCAAACCGTCAGGCCCGGCACGACCGTGCGGTTCATCGAATAGCTCTCATCCCGGCTTTTGCCAACTTGGCCGGGCCGGAGCCATCGTCGGGGGCTGCGGGACGATAGGCCGATGGCTGCGCGCGAGCACAATGACATCCAAATCCGTGACGATGAAGAAGGTCCGGGCGCCATCGTGTCCTTCCCGTTCGACGCCGCAGCCGTGGAGCGCTTTCGGCGGGCCTTTCCGCGAGCACGCTGGAGCGAGCACTTGGCGGCTTGGCGGCTGCCCGGAACGACGGCGATGCGTCGCGCGGAACGGTGGTTCGCTCGCGAACTCCCGCGTGCTTTCGCCCCAGCCGACGAGCGCGGCCGCGATTCCTTCTCGTTCGAGCCGATCGTTAGTCCCTATTTGCAGGCCGCCGATGAGATGATCGTGCGCACACCGTTCTCGCGAACGATTGTCGACGAGTTGCGCGCTGTGCCATGGGCCTGGTGGAACGGCGAGGACAAGGCTTGGCAGGTTCCATATCGGTCGGTTGACGAGCTTCGCAGGAGATGGCCCGCGATCGAAGCTGCCGCGCAACGCAGCGAGCCAGAAGCACGAAGGCAGCGACGGGAGGCAGCGAGATCCGCGCCTGACTACGAGGAGGCGAAGGCCACGGCAGCCGAGCGGCGCCGCCGCCGCTATCCCGTTCCTGCAACTGAACTTCCGCCGCCGGACCGAGTGCTGATGTCCCATGAGGGACCGCTCGTCGTCCTTGAAGTGACAGGGGAAATCGTGCCAGCGGAAACTGCCGCTCGGCATTACGCTTGGAGTTCCGAACTGTTCGACGATCTAGTCTGGGCGTTGTGGCGGCGTCCGACGCATGAAGAGCTTATCAGGGCGTGGCCTGCGCGACGCCCGACCACAACGAATGCCTTTCAACGCGGATGGTGGCAGCCGACAATCCAAGAATTGCGTGCCGCACGTAGGGCGGCGAGATCCGTAGAACGCGCTCGGGAAACCCGCAAAACCAGCCTCCCTACCAACGATTGATCATTGATCGATTGGCCCGTTCTTGTCCCGTTATCAGACGTGCTCGACTTAAAGGGGGAGAGAGCCGAGTCAACCAATGACGGTCGATGCCGTCGAACGACGTGATACTGATCGTTGCACAGCTCGTCGCTGGAACTGTCGCGTGCGCTGAAGTTGGTTGGATGCGCCACGAGCAGAGTCACCCAATTTCCCATGACGAGGGCATGCTGGCGCGTCGTGACGTGCTCACCGTGCCCGACTACCGCTCGAGAGAGCCAATCGTCTTACCCGTCCCGGGAAACACCGCGGTACACGAAATCCTCGACCACCGATCGCCGCCGCGTCGTGCAGATGGCGGTGGAAACCACGCTGCCGAACGGCGTTAGGCGTTACTCCCTGCGCGGGAAGCAGTCGGCGATAGCAACCAGCGGGACAGGCTCCAGCGAGCCCTTTCATCAGAAAGCTTCGGAGTGCCGCGCGCCAATCGCGCGCTCGGCGTTCGTCCTAAATTCGACCAACGCCGATAGCCCCACCGGAACGCGGCGCGGCGGCCTTCCAGGCGACCGGCCTGTCAGCGATCCGGGGCAATCACGCCGTGCTCGGGTCGCGCCGCCGGCGCCCCATCAAAGCCATGAGTATGGCACGATTGGGACTTCATTCAGCTCGGCCTTCGCGTCGGCCCGCACAAATAGCGCCGGCGCTGGCTTGGGGAAAGCTAATCAACCGGGCGGCGGACAGCGTTCAATGGCGGAGGTCAGCTGGCTTTGCGCGAACGGCTTACCCAGGCGCAGAAGATCCTCGAGGCCTTCATTATCCGGAATCTCGGCATAGCCCGAAGCCAGAATGATAGGCAGTTCCGGCCGAGAGGCCCGAATTCTTCGCGCCAGCTCTGCGCCGGTCATCCCAGGCATCGAATGATCCGTGATGACGAGGTCGATGCGCTCATTCTCCAACAACGCGTCCAAGGCCTTAGCGCCCGAGTTCACCTCGACGACCGTATGACCGAGATCCTCCAGCATTGCTGCCGTACCCATGCTCACCAACGGGTCGTCGTCGACCAGGAGAATGACGCGGGAAGCCGACGGCTGCTCCAGCGGGCGAGCCGCCTCTTCGGCCTTCGCAAGCGATGCGGACGTCTCAGCCTCACTTGCAACGGGTAGCCACAAAGTTGCGCTTGTCCCCATACCGACACGGCTCGACAGCGCCAGCATGCCTCCCGACTGTGCGGCCAAGCCTTTGATCATCGAGAGGCCGAGCCCCGTACCCTTGCCGGGCCCTTTGGTGGTGAAGAACGGGTCCGCTGCCTTCTGCAGAGTTAGCTCGTCCATGCCGGAACCGGTGTCGCTGACCCGGATGCAGACATAGGGTCCAGGCGCGAGTTCCGTTTGCGGATTGTCGGATGAGACGACCGAGGCTTCGGCGGTGATCGTTAGCTTACCTCCGTTCGGCATCGCGTCGCGCGCATTGACGACGAGATTGAGCAGGGCGAGTTCCAGTTGGTTGGCATCGACGAGCACTAAAGGCAGCGCCTTGGGCAACTCCCGGACGAACTCGATCCCAGGGCCGATCGCTCGTTGCAGCAAATCCCCCGTGCCGACCACGATGGCGGGAATGTCGATTGCCTGGGGCTTCAGCTCCTGGCGCCGTGCGAAGGCGAGCAGGCGCTGCGTCAGAGCAGCGCCTCGGTCGAGGGCCTGGATCGCATTGTTGAAGAGCTTGTCTATGCGCTCTTCATGCGGCAGCCGCTTTTGGAGCAGATGGAGGCTGCCGAGCGCCGCCATCAGGAGATTATTGAAATCGTGCGCGACGCCACCGGTGAGTTGCCCGATGGTGTCGAGCTTCTGAGCCTCGAACAATTGGGCCAGCGCTTCTTCCCGTTCGCGGGTGCGCTCTTCGATGCGGCTCTCCAATTGTTCGTTCAATGACTGCAGTTCCGCGGACGACGCTTCCAGCTGAGCGGTCCGCTCTGCCACGCGTCGTTCCAACTCGGTATTGAGGCGCTCGAGCTGCCGGTTCGTCCGGTAGAGCTCGGTGAAGACCTTGACCTTCGCACGCAGAACCTCCGGCACCACCGGCACGGAGACATAATCCACCGCGCCGGCTTCGTACCCGCGCAACCGGTCCGGCTCAGCCATCATCACCGCCGAGACGAAGATGATCGGAGTTTTCTGGAAACGAGGGTGCTCGCGGATCATCGCCACGAGTTCGAAGCCATCCTGATCCGGCATACAGACATCGACCAAGATGACGGCCATGTCGTTGCGGAGAAGATGTTCAAGAGCTTCGCGGCCGGAGTGCGCCTTGATCAGATTCTCGCCCAGCTGCCCGAGGATGACCTCATAGCTGAGCAGCTTCGCCGGTTGGTCATCGACCAGGAGAATGTTTACCGGATCCATGGGAGCCCCCTCAGCGATGCAGCCACATACGCAGGGCGGATAGCAATTGTTCCGTGTTCACCGGCTTGGCCAGATAATCGGACGCGCCGGCCTCCAGACATTTCTCGCGATCGCCCTTCATCGCCTTCGCGGTGAGGGCGATGATTGGCAGCCGGCGGAGGGCGGGATCGGCCCGGATGGCCTGCGTCGTCTCGTATCCGTCCATCCCGGGCATCATGATATCCATGAGCACGAGGGCAATGTCCGGCTCTTTCTTGATCGCTGCGATCGCCTCGCTGCCGGTCGTCGCCGTGATCACCCGCATGCCGCGGCGTTCGAGGATGCTGCTTAGCGCGAAGATATTGCGCGCATCGTCGTCGACGAGCAGCACGATCTTGCCGACAAGATCCGCGTCGGAGCTGTGCAGCTGCGCCAGCATCTCCTGCTGGGCGGCAGGTAGGTTCGACACGACCCGGTGTAGAAAGAGCGCCGTCTCGTCCAGCAGCCTTTCCGGAGACT
Source organism: Allobosea sp. RIT-PG3_2 (assembly GCF_057321085.1). Taxonomy (NCBI): domain Bacteria; kingdom Pseudomonadati; phylum Pseudomonadota; class Alphaproteobacteria; order Hyphomicrobiales; family Alloboseaceae; genus Allobosea; species Allobosea sp. RIT-PG3_2. The sequence goes on from NZ_JBXWCA010000007.1 coordinate 222,914, forward strand.
CGACGCCCTTGACAACGACGCTGCGGGCGATCGTGTGAAGCTGCGTGTCCTCCTCCGGCGACAGTTCGCGCCCGGTGAAGACGACAACCGGCACGTCGCCGATCGCCGCGTCGTCACGGATATGCTCCAGCACCTCGAAGCCCGACATGTCGGGCAGTTTAAGATCGAGCACGACGCAGTCTGTCGCGCCCTCGCTGAGGATTTCGAGCGCTTTCGCGCCGGTATCGGCGCTGACGATGTCGATATCATCGTGGTCGAGCAGTCCGGTGACGGCCTGCCGCTCCCGCGCGTCGTCTTCGACCAGGAGGAGCTGCTTGCGACGCGGCTGGGCATAGTCCTTCAGCCGGGCGAGGGCGCGGCCGAGCCCCTCCGTCGTCGTCGGCTTGTTCATAAAGGCGAAAGCTCCACGCGCGAGACCATGCTGGCGATCCTCGTCGAGGGTGACGATCTGTACCGGAATGTGGCGTGTCGCGGGATCCTGTTTGAGTTGGCTCAGCACCGTCCAGCCCAACATATCTGGCAAGAAGACGTCGAGAGTGACCGCGGTTGGCCGGTATTGGCGCGCTAGCGTCAGTGCCTCCGAACCACGCATGGCGACGAGCACCTTGAAACCGTGGTTCCGGGCAAGGTCGATTAGCACGCTGGCATAGTGGGGATCGTCCTCGATGATGAGCAGAACTGAATCCCCGGGTACAATCCGATGACGATCATCCTGCAGCTGCTCCGCCGCGTTCTCGCCGAGCCGGCCCGCCGTCAATGCTGCGATCGATACTGCAGCCGTATCGGCGACGGTCGGGCGCATCGCGATCGGCGCCGCACCCACGAAGCTAGAGGGCAGGAACAGGGTGAAGATGCTGCCCGAGCCCGGCGTGCTGCGCAGCTGGATTTCGCCGCCCAGCAGGGTGGCCAACTCCCGGCTGATGGCCAGCCCTAGTCCCGTGCCGCCGTATTTCCGGCTGGTCGATGCATCGGCCTGCTGGAACGCTTCGAAGATGATCCGCTGCTTGTCGGTCGAGATGCCGATACCGCTATCTGAGACCTCGAATGCGATGACGGCGGGGGCGTGGCGCAGCGACGCATTGTCCGGGCTCCAGCCGCCGCTGACCGGAGAAACCTTGAGCGCGACGCTGCCCTTCTCGGTAAATTTGAAAGCATTGGAGAGAAGGTTCTTGAGGATCTGCTGCAGTCGCTTTGAATCGGTGATGAAGCTGCGGTCCAGGTCCGGCGACAACTCGACGGCGAAGGAGAGCCTGCGGTTTTCCGCTTCGTGACGGAACGAGCGCGTGATGATGTCGAGAAGGCTGGTGAAGAAGATTTCTTCGGCCTCGACCGAAACGGTTCCGGACTCGATCTTGGAGAGATCGAGGATGTCGCTGATCAGATTGAGCAGGTCGGTTCCTGCGGCATGAATGGTGCGAGCGAATTCGACTTGCTTGTCGGAGAGGTTGCGGTCCGGATTTTCACCGAGCTGCTGCCCAAGGATCAGGATCGAGTTGAGCGGCGTCCGTAGCTCATGCGACATGTTGGCGAGGAACTCAGATTTGTATTTGGAGGTTAGGGCCAGCTCGGTCGCCTTCTCTTCGAGCGCGCGCCTGGCCTGCTCGATCTCCTGGTTCTTGGCCTCCACCTCGACATTCCGCTCGGCGAGTTGCTGGGCCTTCTGTTCGAGCTGTTCGTTCGTCTGCTGAAGTTCGCGCTGCTGCGTCTGGAGCTCTCCGGCCAGTTGCTGCGACTGTTTCAAGAAGCTTTCGGTCTGCATCGTCGCTTCGATCGAGTTGAGCACGATGCCGATCGAGGTGGTGAGCTGGTCGAGGAAGGAGACTTGCAGCTCGCTGAAGCAGCTTGTGGTCGCGAGCTCCATGATGGCTTTCACTTGGCCCTCGGACAGGACCGGCAGGACGATGGCGCTGCGGGGCTGTGCCTTGAATACGCCCGAGCCGATTGGTAGGGTGGTAGGAGGCAGGTCCGTGACCAGGATCCGCCGTGCATCCTTGGCGCATTGGCCGATCAGTCCCTGGCCCATCTGGAGTCGTTCCGGATGGCCCTTAACCGGGTCGTCGGCATAGACCGAAAGCAGCCTCAGGCCGGCTGAGGTGCCCTCGGACTCGACCTGGTAGATGACCCCGTGTTGGGCGCCGACGAGCGGCGCTAGCTCCGAAAGGAGCATCTGGGCCACTGTCGAGACGTCGCGATGGCCCTGCAGCATGTTGGTAAAGCGCGCGAGATTGGTCTTTAGCCAGTCCTGGTCGGTGTTGCGCTCGGTGGTGAGGCGCAGATTGCCGATCATCGTGTTGATGTTGTCCTTGAGCTCGGCGACCTCGCCGCGAGCCTCGACCTGGATCGAGCGCGTCAGGTCTCCCTTCGTGACCGCCGTCGCGACCTCCGCGATGGCGCGCACCTGCGTCGTAAGATTCGCTGCCAGGAGATTGACGTTGCCGGTGAGGTCCTTCCAGGTGCCGGCTGTGCCCGGGACGTTCGCTTGGCCCCCCAGGCGCCCGTCCACGCCCACCTCGCGTGCGACAGTCGTGACCTGGTCAGCGAAGGTCGCAAGCGTATTCGTCATGTTGTTGATGGTCTCGGCGAGCGCCGCGACCTCGCCCTTGGAGGCGACTGTCAGATTTTGCTTGAGATCGCCATTGGCCACGGCAGTGACGACCTTGACGATACCGCGCACCTGTTCGGTGAGGTTGGCCGCCATGACGTTGACGGTATCGGTCAGATCCTTCCAGGTGCCGGCCACGCCGGGCACCTGTGCCTGGCCGCCGAGCTTGCCTTCGGTGCCGACCTCGCGCGCCACACGCGTCACCTCGCCGGCGAAGGCGTTGAGCTGATCGACCATCGTATTGATCGTGTTCTTCAGTTCGAGAATTTCGCCCTTCACGTCGACGGTGATCTTGCGGGAGAGATCACCGCGGGCAACCGCCGTCGTCACCTCCGCGATGTTGCGGACCTGCGTCGTCAGATTTGCGGCGAGCAGATTGACGTTGTCGGTCAGGTCCTTCCAGGTGCCGGCGACGCCGGGCACCACAGCCTGTCCGCCAAGGCGCCCATCGGTGCCCACCTCACGTGCCACGCGCGTGACCTCGCCGGCAAATGAGCGGAGCTGATCGACCATCGTGTTTAGCGTTTCCTTCAGCAGCAGGATCTCGCCGCGCACGTCGACCGTGATCTTGCGCGACAGATCGCCGTTCGCGATCGCCGTCGCGACCTCCGCGATGTTGCGCACCTGGGCCGTCAGATTGCCGGCCATCGAGTTGACGCTGTCGGTCAGGTCCTTCCAAGTGCCGGCGACGCCGGGCACCTGCGCCTGTCCGCCGAGCTTGCCTTCGGTACCGACCTCGCGAGCCACGCGCGTAACCTCGCCGGCGAAGGCGTTGAGCTGATCGACCATGGTGTTGATCGTGTTCTTCAGCTCGAGGATTTCGCCCTTCACGTCGACCGTGATCTTGCGGGAGAGGTCGCCGCGCGCGACTGCGGTGGTCACCTCCGCGATGTTGCGGACCTGCCCGGTCAGATTGGACGCCATCGAGTTCACGTTCTCGGTGAGATCCTTCCAGGTGCCGTCCGCGCCCGGCACGAGCGCCTGTCCTCCGAGCTTGCCTTCGGTGCCGACCTCGCGCGCCACTCGCGTCACCTCCGAGGCGAAGCGGTTGAGCTGATCCACCATCGTGTTGAGCGTTTCCTTCAGCTGGAGAATTTCGCCCTTCACGTCGACCGTGATCTTGCGTGACAGATCGCCATTCGCGATCGCGGTCGAAACCTCCGCGATGTTGCGAACCTGGGCCGTCAGGTTCGACGCCATAGAGTTCACGTTGTCGGTCAGGTCTTTCCAGGTGCCGGCGACGCCGGGCACGCGGGCCTGGCCGCCCAGCTTGCCATCGGTGCCGACTTCGCGAGCCACGCGCGTCACCTCGCCGGCGAAGCCGTTGAGCTGGTCGACCATCGTATTGATGGTCTCCTTCAGCTCGAGGATTTCGCCGGAAACATCGACAGTGATCTTGCGAGAGAGGTCGCCGCGCGCGACGGCCGTCGTGACTTGAGCGATGTTGCGAACCTGTGCGGTCAGGTTGCCGCACATCGCGTTGACGGAATCCGTGAGGTCCTTCCAAGTGCCGGCGACGCCGGGCACGATCGCTTGACCGCCGAGTTTGCCCTCCGTGCCCACCTCGCGCGCGACACGCGTCACTTCCGAGGCGAAGGAACGCAACTGATCGACCATCGTATTGATGGCTTCCTTCAGCTGCAGTATCTCTCCGCGGACATCGACGGTGATCTTCTTCGACAGGTCGCCATTGGCTACGGCTATAGTTACCTCGGCAAGATTGCGGACCTGGGCGGTCAGGTTCGATGCCATGGAGTTGACGCTCTCGGTCAGGTCCTTCCAGACGCCAGTCACTTCCCTGATTTGCGCCTGGCCGCCGAGCTTTCCGTCCGTCCCGACTTCGCGCGCCACGCGGGTCACTTCGGAGGTGAAGATGCTGAGCTGCTCGATCATGGTGTTGACGATGGTCGCCGAGCGGAGGAACTCGCCCTTTAGCGGGCGGCCGTCCACGTCGAGTGGGACCGGCTGCAGCAGATCACCCTTGGCGACTGCGGCGATGGTGCGCGTCATGGCGGCGGTCGGCCAGAGCAGATCGTCGATTAGCGTGTTGACGGAGTTTTCCATCTCCGCCCAGGCACCGTCCGACAGGCCGAGGCGAACTCGGGTGCGCGTCTTCCCCTCCTGGCCCACAATTTCCCCAACCTGTTCAAGCTGGCGCGCCATTCTTTCATTGGCACTGACAATGTCGTTGAAGGTGTCGGCGATCTTACCGGCAACGCCGCTTTGGTTGCTGCGCAGCCTGATTGAAAACTCGCCCCGACGGACCAGCTGGAGCGCTTCGAGCAGTTCCGCGAGATCGACGGCGGAGACATCGACGGCGGTCATCGAACCTAGACCGTTAGGCGCGGTTGCGATTGGGTTTCTTTGCGATGCCTTGTTGGACGAGCGATTCTTTGCGGCGGGACGGGCAGGCGTGTCCATGGACATAGCTCCGAATGGCGGCCTTGCTTAAGGGCAGGTTCAATTCGTCGAATGGCTGTCGTTCACGGGGAGGCGGCGATCACAACCCGCCGTCTCTTTTCCACAATGCTAAGCGATGCCGTGGCAACCAGGTCTGATTGTCCTTAGGCAGAAGTACCGCTGGGACGCGCGTTAATCCAAACGCAATTGACAGCGGGGGCGCGCCAGATTTCGGTCAATCCTAACGCGACGGTCGCTTCGGGCTCAATCGGGGCCGGCCCTATGCGAGGATGTCGGGCAAGTCGCGCGCGGCCCACGCTGCCCTATCGCGGCAGGCGCTGCGATATATCGGGGATGATGGGGCTTTGCATCCACTCGGCCAAAAGCGTTTTCATTTTAACCCCCTCGATTTGGCTTGCGCCGACACGCCAAACTCTGCGGGCCATTGAAAGTTCCGCGGCTACCGTTTCGAAGTTCGCCGGGCATTTACCATTATAAGCGCCTCTGATCTGCACCGTCGCCATTTAACTAAGCCGTTCGCGTTTGTTGATCGATGTGCCCTCGATGAGATCGTGCAGACGCACGTGACACGAAGGCGGCGCGGCGCCTGTTGAGGCCCATTGTCCAGAAGCAGGGCTGTGCCGTCGTCGGATAGCCACCGACAAGCTCGGCTCCGATGCCGCCGTCGCGCGGCAAGATCCTGCCGGCGATCGAGCATAGCGCAAAAGCGCCTCAACAGCCGCACTGAGAACTCACACCTGCCGCTGCGAAAGCCAATGGACGATGCGGGACCCGATCTCCGGGGAGCCTGCAACGCCTCGTCTCTGTCCTCTCCGCCGTCCGGAATCTGTTCGTCCCGCCGAGGTCTCGTCGCTCCGCCCTCGACAACCATCTGCGTCGTCCGCCCGCCATGGCGTACTGGAAGGCTGTCGCCGATGTCGCTTCTTGACCCGCTCTGCGCTCGAAACCAAGCGGAGATATATGGCTGAGGAGCGCACAGGAGTTAGCTCGGGCGCTCGATGGTTTTTCCGCGACCCCGAAAGTGTGTAACGAGGAGTAACTATCGCACAAATCGTTGGACGATCTCCCATAGGAACCTTGGTAGCTCCTCGAACGCATAGGGCGCGTTGACCCGCTCCAGCCTTTGATGAAATTCCCGTCCCCAAGGCCCAATGTTCACCACTGGGAACGACAGTACATCGTCCCTCGCTCTATCGACGAGTGACTCGACCGGCGTGTTGGCCGCGATCAATGCACGATCGGCCTCGGACGGCCGGTGTCCGAAGAAGCTCATGTCCGAGATGCCGGTGAAATACTCGCGGTACTTAATCGCGGAGTACCCCATTTTTTCCTGAGCCAGTCGTGCGGCTTCAATTGCGGCGGCAAAGTCGGAGTGGTCGCCCAGTGTCGTTACATGGGTGGCGGGATAAACGAGGCTACTGAGGCCGTAGATAACGGCGGGGCCGACCAAACCGGCTTCCGCGATCATCGCACCGACAACCGCCCGGGTTTGAGCCAAGGGATCGTCGGAGTCGATCCACGTTTGCTCCACATTTCGAACCCTGGACAAGGCATCGGCGCCGCCAACGTGTTCGACCCTCCGCCGCAGCTCCGCGACCGAAACGAACGAGGCACTCGGCACCGGCGGAGTTTCGTGCATTGCGAGCATCGCTGCATAGCTACGTGCCCGGCAATTGAAACTCTCGATCGCGTCGGCAGCGGCGATGCGAACGTTTTGTTCGAAGAGGCCGAGCAGTTCCACCGCAGTCCAACTATGAGAAAGCCAGTTGAAACCGAGCCAGACTCGGTCCGGCGTCGTGACCTCGTAACCCCCGCGCAAATCCTTGGCCTCAAGGCAGATCGGTGGCGGGGACACTTCCCCGTCGGCCCTGTCGCAAAGCGTGGGGTTCGCCTCCACGGCCTTGACGATCGCGGAAGCGATCAACTGAGCGCTGATGCCTTCGAAGGGGTAGCTCGCATGCGAGGAATGCCCGATGATCAGCGCAAACGGCAGCGCCTTGCCGATCGTCCCGCGGTATATCGCGCGTCCTTCCTCGCCGTCTCCCTGATCGCTCGTCGCATCAAGGTTGATGCCCGCCTGGATGTCGAGCCCAAACTCGCGCGCAATGCCGGGCAGAGCATCCCGAAGGCTCCGCATCCCCCTCGAACCCCTCTCCTCATCAGGCGTCGCGATGAGAATGAGATTGCCTGGCCCATCTGGCTCGGTGGCAAAGGCTTCTAGGACGGCAATTCCAGCCGCGATCCCGCTCTTCATATCGAGCAGGCCCCGACCAGGTAGGAACTCACCGCTATTCAGATCCTCCAAGGCACGTTGCTCGGCGGCGTTCAAGGGCCTGCTCTGGAGATCGGCGAACAACGCCTGCAGCAGCTCATCGGGCTTGAAGGCAAGTGGGCCGAGTTCGCGATAGTTCGCTATTGAAACCACGTCGTAGTGTCCTGCCAGCGCCAGCGTCCGGGCCCCCTGCCCCCGCACGATTGCCACGACACTTTGGGTCATGGGGTCTCCGTGACTGTCGACAAGGCGAATCTGATCAGGGTGATCGCGGAAGTAGGGTATTTCGCCAAGCAGTTCCGCGAGCTTCGCTCCGAACTCTGCCTCACCGGTAGTTCCGGTTTCGCTACCCCACCCAACCAGGGTGCACGAAAGCTCCCGAACGCGACGTCCGAATTCCGGCTTCAGCTGTGGTTCCATCGCGACGTTCCAAATGTACTGAGGGCGGCCCGAAGATAGGCGACCTCATGATCCGCATGAACGGCCTGCCGGGCCGATCTGAAGCTGATACTGTCGGATTCGTCAGCTTACGTGTCAGAATCGGTAGCTCAATGGACGACCTCGACTATCGGCTGATCGCCGAACTTCGCGTCAATGCCCGGTCCACGGTTCCGACGTTGGCCAAGCTTCTGGGCGTCGCCCGCGGCACCGTTCAAACCCGGATGGATCGCTTGATCGCAAACGGGACCATTGCGGGATTCACGGTTCGGATGAAGGAGATCGACTCCACCGATCGGATACGCGGCATAATGATGATCGAGCTAGAAGGGCGGAACGTTAAGAAGACCGTAGCGGCGTTGAGGCTTAACCCCGGATTTGCCGGTCTCCACACGACAAATGGTCTCTGGGACCTGATTGCCGAAATCGAGGTCGCGGACATGCCCGCATTCAATCGGCTAGTGAGCGGCATCAGGATTATGGACGGCATCTCCAAGTCCGAGACACATATCCTCCTGGGCCCGGCGTAGCCGAGCTTCGAGCGCTCAATCCGATGCTTGGAACGGGAGCGACGGGGTGTGGCGACTGTTCTTGGTGCTTGGCGATCGTGAGCTCGGCGCGGCGACCCCTGGAGAACAGGCAGCCAGCTCAGCAACTCCTTCGCCACGGTCCCGTTGGTGTCTCGCAGCGACGAGGCTCCCATGGCAAGGAATTCGCAGTCCAATCGGCCCAATGGCTCCCACGGCGCCACCCAGCTCTCTTCAGTCATCATCACGAGCTACAACCTCGAGGCCCGGGACCAAGAAGGCTTCGTCGGCGATCGGGCGCGGCGCGGCGCCATATTCGACCATCTTGAGGAATTGCGGGAGGCTCTGCGCGAGACGGGCGAGGACCCGATCGACGTACCGAGTGAGGCGCTGAAGAAAAAGGATCTCGACGCACTGCTGGCCGCAGATGATGCCGAGGCGGCAGCGCTGGTCCATAGCGCGGTCGAGAAATACGCGGAAGCCCTCTCTTCGGTCGTTCGCCGCTTCTGCCGCTTCAAAGCATGGTCGTCGGTCGAGCGCATCGTCGTCGGCGGCGGCTTCCGCCAGAGCCGGGTAGGCGAACTCGCCATCGGCCGTGCGGGGATCATCCTTCGTATCGAACAGCACCCAGTGGAGCTTGTACCGATCCGTCATCACCCTGGCGAGGCCGGGCTGCTGGGCAATGCCCATATTGCTCCCAAATGGATGTTCGAGGCGTTCGACAGCTTGGTCGCGGTTGATATCGGCGGGTCGAACATTCGAACCGGTATTGTTGAACTCCGCCAGAAGAAGGCGGCTGACCTCAGCAAGGCGAGAGTTTCCACCTTCGAACTGTGGCGCCATGCCGATGAGACGACTAGCCGCGATGAGGCCGTGGGCCGTCTCGGGGATATGTTGCGAAGCCAGATTAAAACAGCATACCAAGCGGGCCTCAAGGTCGCCCCGTTTATCAGTATCGGCTGCCCCGGCATCATCCAGCCGGACGGGAGCATTGAGCGGGGTGCCCAAAACCTCCCCAGAAACTGGGAGAGCAGTCGCTTTAACCTGATCGACAGAGTGCGCGAAACGGTGCCAACCATTGGCGATCACGAAACGATGGTCACTTTGCATAACGACGCCGTAATTCAGGGTCTAAGCGAAATGCCCTTTATGCAGGACGTTCAAAACTGGGGGGTTTGACGATCGGGACGGGGCTCGGGAACGCCAGCTACGAGAACCGGTCTCGGCCATCCAAGCGACCCCAAGAGCCGATCCGATAATCAGGTAGAGGCGGAGTTCAGAACCGTTCGAACATATTCCATCCGGGGACGTTGGACGCAGATCACTGCCGAGGTCTCCCATGAATGCGAAACGTGAACGAAGCCGTTCGGTTTGGATGGATGTAAAAGTAGCACCCGACGCCCGGCGCCTTCAGGCGGACCATGCGGCAGACGTGGCGGTAGTCGGCGCAGGCATCGCGGGCCTGTCCATCGCTTATGAACTTGCAGTGCGCGGTCTATCCGTCGTCGTGCTTGATCGAGGTGCGATCGCCGGCGGCATGACATCCCGCACCACTGCCCATCTTGCGCCCATCTGCGACGATTCCCTGAGCGAGTTGCTATCGATGCGCGGGCAGGAGCTGGCGAAGGGATTTCACGCAAGCCAGAGTGCCGCCGTTGATCGGATCGAGTCTATCCAAAAAGAGCTTCAGATAGACTGCGAATTTAGGCGTCTCGACGGGATCCTTTTCCTGGATCCGGAAAGCGACCAGAGCGTCCTCGACGACGAGGTTTCCGCGGCGATGGACATCGGGGTCACCGTCGAACGCGGAAAAGGCCTGCCCTTGCGGACACTCGACGAGCGCCCGTTCCTACGCTACCCGGCTCAGGCGACCTTTCATCCGCTTAAGTATCTCCGAGGCGTGGCGGATGCGCTCACCAAGAGAGGCGCGCGCCTCCATGCCAACACCGCAGTTATCGAGGTGAAGGAGGGGGATGACCACGTCGAGCTCAAGTTGGAGTCAGGTCACACTGTGACGGTCGGGCATGCCGTTATTGCGACGAATTCTCCCATCCATGATCTCGTCGCCCTTCACACCAAGCAGGCGCCCTATCGGACCTACGCCATGGGCTTCGAAATCGAAGCGGGGAAGCTGAACGACGCGCTCTACTGGGATACGCAAGATCCCTATCACTATGTCCGCCTGACGCCTGGCGAAGACGGCAAGGACATCCTCATCGTCGGTGGCGAGGATCACAAGACGGGCGAGGCTGACGATGCCGATGCGCGTTTCGCCGCCCTCACCTCCTGGATCAAGACCCTCATCCCGGATCTCGGTCCGGAACGCTATCGCTGGTCGGGGCAGGTCATGGATACGCTCGATTATTGCGGCTTCATCGGACGCGAGGCCGGCAGCGAACGTGTCCTGGTCTCCACAGGCGACTCCGGGCAAGGCATCACCCACGGCGTGGTTGCCGGCCTGCTCATTCCCGACCTCATTCTCGGGCGCGAGAATGATTTGACCGCAGTCTACGACCCCAACCGGAAGCCTCTTAAGGCCGCGACGACTTATGTCAGCGAGAACATTACGGCGGTGAAAAATTTCGCCGAGTACCTCGCTCCCGGCGAGCTGACCTCCATCGACGAGCTCAAGCCTGGTCAAGGCGCGATCGTGAGGCGCGGCCTGAGCAAAATCGCCGCCTACCGGACCGAGAAGGGCGAGGTCATCGAGAAGTTGGCGGTCTGTACGCACCTTGGCTGCCACCTTCATTGGAACTCGTTCGAAGTCTGCTGGGATTGCCCTTGCCACGGATCGCATTTCTCTCCGGACGGGAGCGTATTGAACGCCCCGGCTATCGGACCGCTCTCGGATGTTGATGAATAGTCATGATTATCATATCTCGCTCGGAACCAATGTCCTGGCCAGCAGAGAGTTATATGACGCCGTGCTCGACGAGTGTGTTTGCTTTCTCAGCCTAAAGGAAAACGCATACCCCACAGATTTCGGCGTATCGAGTCTGCTGTTCAGCTTGGAAACGGGCGCCAACGGCGAGCGGGCGTCCGCAGGAAACAGCGTCCATATCGCTTTCGGCTCAGGGTGGCCGAAGGTGGATTGCTCCTTATTCGTGCTCGATCCGGGCGGAAACAAGATCGAGGCGGCCACGCGTCACGGCAAATGAACCGACGCTGCTATTAGAACCACACCATATTCATTCGGGAGTTTACAATGAACACGGCCAACTTGCAGCTTGAAGGCCTAATGCTCTCTGTCGCCGCCCTGTTTGAGGAACTGAAGCGAAAAGGAGTGCTTGCCGCTTCTGAGATAGAGGCGGCGCTTGCTCGCGCTGAAAACGGTGCGTCCGAGAGGACCACGGAACTCTCCGAGGCCAACGCCGAAGCAATCCGCTTTCCGATCCGCTTTCTGAAAGAGGCGCTGCGAGAATCCAACGACGCCTTGGATTATCGCAGCGTCGCCGCAAAGGTGGGTAGAGCGCGGGACGTCCGTCAAACTCGATAAAGACGCGGGGCGCTCGAGACTAGCCGGCATAACGCACTGCTGGGCTTGCAGAGCCGATCCTACGTAGGTGGCCAGATCTAGGCGCCCTTCCGTTTCTCGCTGCTGCGGAAGGCAGCTCGCCTGTCACGGAAGCGAAATAACGCTGCGACCCCTATCAGCGCCCGGGCAGCGGCCACATTGTCCACTCTGACCACGCCGGCCGCCCACAGGCCATGAACTATAAAAACGGCCATCGAGAGCCGACGTTGGCGTCGCCGCGAGGTAAGAGCTGACCAGCAACTTCGCGAACGCGTATCAGCTCTCGCTCGGTTGCACCGGCTCACCATCTCGGATGATGCAAAGAGCTCAGCCCGCCCGTTGACTGGCGGAGTTGATCAAGAGCGAAATGCCAAGAGATCACTAGATTGCTATGCCGCCGCCGACGGCCTCGTAGTACCGAGCCCGTCGCTGATTTAGACGTGAACCAAATTCTACGCGGCTGGCTGCGGCTCCGACCAAACGAGCATTTACGCCAGCATGCGGACTTTCGGCTCGCGGCCCCATTGCCGCGTTCGCGCCGGAAGCAGGAACGCCTCCACGGCTTTGCCCAGCGCGACGATCCCGTCATCCGGCTCGACTCCGGCCTTGTCGAGAAGCGGCTCGGCCTCAACGCTGTAGCCGATCGCCTTGAGATGCCCGAAGGCGTCCTTGGCGAAATCGACCGCCGCACCTTCTTTCATCAACATCGCGCAACCGTCCTCGGAAAGGATGATCGCCACCGCGTCGAAGAGCACGGAAGGCGAGCCGGCGAGCTGGCCATCGGCCTTGAGTGTCTTCCCGTCCTTGAGCTTCACGCCGCCGATCTTCGGCGCGACGATCTTGACGGCTCCGCCATCGCCTTCGACGGCGGCCTTGACGGCGGCGACGACTGCCCCGTCCGCCCCATCCGAAACCAATATGCCGACAGTCCGCCCCTTCAGAGTCTCAGGGTACTTGCCGACAATCCGGAGCGCCAGCGACGGCTCCATGTCGACCGGCGCTATACCCGGCTCGGAAGCCTTTGGCAGGGGCATCGCAAGCCCATCGGCAACGCGCTGCGCTAGGGTTTCATCGACATTAACGAGATTCGACAGCACGCGATTGCGGACGTGCTCCAGAGTGACCTTCGACAGCTCAAAGACGAGAGCACTCGCCAGATGCGCTTGCTCGATCTCGCTCTGCGAGCGGAAAAACAATCGGGCATGGCTGTAATGATCTGCGAAGCTCTCTGCGCGCAGACGAACCTTATGCTCCTCGACCGGAATCGCACCAGTCCGGAACCCGCCTATCGGGTCCTCGCGAGGGCCGCTAGCCTCGCCGGCCTCGTTGAGGCTGTTGGGCTCGTAGTTTGCCCGGCCGGTGAAGACTTGGGTCTGCATATGCCCATCGCGCTGCAGGTTCTGGAAGGGGCAGCCCTTGGCCCTGTTGATCGGAATTTGGTGGAAGTTCACGGTCCCGAGCCGAGAGAGCTGCGTGTCCTGGTAGGAGAACAGGCGACCTTGCAGCAGCGGGTCTTCCGAGACATCGATACCGGGCGGCATATTTGTCGGCAGGAACGCGGACTGCTCGGTCTCGGCGAAGAAGTTGTCCGGATTTCGGTTCAGTACCATGCGACCGATGATGCGGATCGGCACCAATTCCTCGGGGATCACCTTAGTTGCGTCAAGAATGTCGAAGGGCAGAGCATCGGCCTCCTCCTGGCTGAGCAACTGCACGCCGAAGTCCCACTCCGGGAAATCCCCCTTGGCGATGGCCTCATGCAGATCGCGGCGATGGTAGTCCGGGTCGGCACCGGCGATCTTCACCGCCTCATCCCAGCAGGTGGATTGGGTCCCGAGCTTGGGGCGCCAGTGGAACTTGACGAAGGTCGGCGTATTCTTGTCGTTGAGCAGGCGGAACGTGTTGACGCCGAAACCCTCGATCATCCGCAGCGAGCGCGGTATCGCACGGTCCGACATCGCCCACATGACCATGTGGGTCGATTCGGGCATCAGTCCCACGAAGTCCCAGAAAGTGTCGTGGGCGCTGGCTGCCTGAGGGTAGCCGCGGTCGGCCTCCATCTTCACCGCATGGATCAGGTCGGGAAACTTGATTGCGTCCTGGATAAAAAAGACGGGAATGTTGTTGCCGACGAGATCCCAATTGCCTTCCTTGGTGTAGAATTTCACCGCGAAGCCACGGACGTCGCGCGGCGTGTCGACTGAGCCGGCCCCGCCAGCGACCGTCGAGAAGCGCGTGAAGACCTCAGTCCTGACTCCGACTTCGGTCAGGATTTTGGCACGAGAGAACTCCCCCAACGACTGGGTCAGTTCGAAAAAACCATGGGCGGCCGAACCGCGTGCATGGACAATGCGCTCAGGGATGCGTTCGTGGTCGAAATGCTGGATCTTCTCACGCAGGATGAAGTCTTCGAGCAACGTTGGACCGCGACCGCCTGCCTTCAGTGAATTCTGGTTGTCGCTGACGGGAACGCCATGATTGGTGGTGATCCGGCCGTCCGGCGCGACGGCTGTCTGGTGCAGTTCGCCGCCGTTGCCGATCGAGACTTTGGAATTGGCGGTTTCATCGCGGGGAGAGCGGGCCATGGATCCTTGTCCTTGCTTGCTGACGCGCGAGCCGCAGATGTCGCTCGGTTTCGAGCGGATCGAGGCTCATCTTGATCGGTTCGGCGAGGAGGAGGCGTCGATATCTCCGCCCTCGTGGAGTGCTCACAGAACGAAATGAGCGGTCCTTAAGTTCCGGCGTCCACTTGGCCCTTGGCGATGCTCCTCGCCTGCTATATTTTGCGTCAGATAACCCGGGGCAATGCTTCATGACGAACGTCGCTAAGATTTACAGCAACATCAAAGGCAGACTTAGGATTGCCCTGCGACTGGCACGTGATTTTTATTAATAGCGAGAGGCTATTTATAAGATTAAAAATATAATATCAGTAGTTTACAGTAACTACATTTTCATAGGGTAATTTCATACTTTAAGTTTCAGAGTTACTGTAGATTTATAAAACGCTATTTCGTTTTGATCATGACCACGCGCGCACTGCTCTCATCCCATCGCCTGAGCACATTCAACGTCACATCGCTCTTGTGGCGATGCACGCGCAAATCGAATTGTGACGCTCCCAGTTTCAATCCGCGAATGGTAACATCGTCGAGGAACGAGGGAAGGACCGGATCGATCAACGTGACCTCATTCGTGGCTGCCGGCAGGTGTAGGCCTAGGCAGGCGGCTAACAGCGCGAAGGGGGCGGCCGCGGCCCAGGCCTGTGGTGAACAAGCGACCGGATACGCGGTCGGACCGCGCCGGCGCCTCCTCAAGAATCCGCAGAACAACTCCGGTAGGCGCTGCTGGTCTTGGTAGGTTGCCGCGTCGAAGATCGCCTCGAATAAGCGTGCTGCCTGGAGCTTGAAACCGTATTTCGCGAAACCAAAAGCGATCAGGGCGTTGTCATGCGGCCAGATCGAGCCGTTGTGATAAGACATGGGATTATAGCGAGTTTCGCTGGCGTTCAGGGTTCGGATACCCCAGCCGCTAAAGGCGGCTTCACTCATCAGGGTCTCGACGACCCGTATTGCGCGCGCGGGTTCTGCGATACCACCAAATAGGGCATGTCCCGCGTTCGACGATCGGACACGGCAGGGCTTCTTGTCTCCGTCCAGCGCCAGCGCGTAACTGCCGATCTCCTCGCACCAGAATTCTTCGTCGAAGCGGGCTCGCAACATGGAAGCCTCCTGCCGCAACGCGTCCGCCCGAGCATCCAGGCGGAGAGCGATCGCCATGGTCGACGCGGCCTGTTTGGCGGCATAGACGTAAGCCTGAACTTCGACCAGCGCGATAGGTCCTCGGGCCAGGGAGCCATCCGCGTGTGAAATCGAATCGTGGCTGTCCTTCCAGCCTTGATTGGCCAGCCCGCTTTCAGTCTCGCGATAGTATTCGACGAACCCATCCCCATCGCGATCGCCGAAGGTGTCGCACCATTGCAGTGCCGCCTCGATATTTCCCCAGAGTCGCTCAATCGTGGCCAGATCGCCAGTGCGCTCAAAATACTGGCCGGCCAGCATGACGAAGAGCGGAGTTGCATCTACAGAACCATAATAGAAGCCGAAAGGAACTTCCCCGAGATTGGCCATCTCGCCGCTTCGGCGTTCGTGCAGAATCTTGCCGGGTTGGGCGTCGGCTTCGGGATCGCTGCTAACGGCCTGCGCCCTTGCCAGCCGAAGCAGAACACCTTGCGCCACCATCGGATCAGCCCATAACAGCATCATCGCGGTGATGATCCCGTCGCGACCGAACATCGTCGAAAACCAAGGAATGCCGGCGTAAGGGTAGATTCCCTCGGCATTGCGCGTCACAAGCGTATACACATCGGAGGTCGAGCGACTGATCAGGTCGTTGAAGAGGGTGTTCGTCGAATCCACCTTGGCGATGCTCGCTGTCAGCGCGCGTAGGTCTCGACGAGCCCGCTGGTAGGCCTTGGCAAAGCCAATCGGTGATACGCCTGATGTGCCCACGGCAAGCCCGCCCGAAGCCTCGGCATCTATCAATTCGCAGGCAACGGTCACGAGTAGCGACGTCCGCTCGCCGGGCTTGAGGGCAAACCGGAACGAGGCGAAATCCTTCGTCAGTTGGAGCGGTGCCGGTTCGAAGCGGAGAACCGTTCGGCGCGTCCTGTCGTCGAGGCCGCGATAGGAGAATTCTACGAGCGAAGAAATGGCCCGGCCGTCCATTTCACCGCGATGGGCCCGCTTCATCCCCCTCACCTCAAACAAATCACGGAAGTCTGCATCGAAGGCCAGAGACAGGCTGAATTCGTGGGGAACGCGGTCGAAATTGCGTAAGCCAATCCGCTCGTAGCACGCCGAATTCCAGAGGAACTTTGTCCGCTCTATTGCGATGGCGTCGCGCGGAATGAGCGCGTTGCCGTCGCCGCGAGCAATTTCAGGATTGGCCAAATCCACGGTGAGGGAAGCATTGTCGTCTTGGATGACCGAGCTGAGCAGGAGCGGCCGCTTGCCTTCGAAGAACAGTTGCAGCCGGGAAAGATGCCGGGTGTCATTGCAGAAAATGCCTTCGGACGTACCAGGGGTGATACCCATGTCCCCATAGCTGTCGAGAACCGCGAAGGCATCACCGGATTTCAGTGTGCGGAGCGGTCGTTCCACGAGAGATGGATGGGCATCGAGAGCGTGATCAGCCAACTGCTCGTGGGGTGGTGGAATCTCGCGCTCACGCGCTGCGATGCCATGCTCCTTCATCCAAAGGCTCCTCCTCGCTGAAGACCGGGCTGGACAGGCCGTAGTGCGTCACGGCTCTGCGTCCATTGTGCGGCGCTTTGGCGTCCCCCAGACGAACCCAGCAAGCGATTGAAGGCGTCGAGATAATCGCTCGCCATCCGTGCCGCGGTGAAACGGCTTTCGAAATACCGCCGCACTTCATAGCGATCCATGGTGACGCTGCGCTCCGCGGCTACGACGGCCTCAGCGATGGAATCCACGATGATGCCGGACACACCGTCTTTGATTACCTCAGGCACCGAGCCGTTGCGCCAGGCAATGACAGGCGTTCCCGCTGACATCGATTCGATCATCACGAGCCCAAAGGGCTCGGGCCAATCGATCGGGAAGAGCAGCGCGCGCGCACCTGCAAGAAAGGCCGCTTTCTGCCCTTCATCGATCTCGCCTATGAACTCGATCAAGGGGTGATCGAGCAAGGGCTTGATCTCTGCTCGATAATAGTCTTCGTCAACGGGATCGACCTTGGCCGCGATCTTGAGCGGCATGCCAGCCTGCTTTGCGATTTCAATCGCTCGATCGGGCCGCTTCTCGGGCGTAATCCGCCCGAGAAAAGCGAGATAATCCCCTCCTCGTGGATCGAATGGACACAGACCCCGCCCCAGACCGTGTTGAACGGTCGCCAGCCAGTTCGCAGTCGCAGGCATTGGGCACCGCTGGCAGTCGGAAATCGATATCAGCGGCATCTGCGGGAAGGCGTGATAAACGGGCAGGAAATCCGGCAGATCCAACCGGCCATGCAGCGTCGTTACGCATTTCTGGGCAAGATCCGTGAAAACGGCGTGCTGCAGCAGGTCGAGATGGAAATGGATAATATCGAAGGAGGCCGCTCGCTCGCGAACTTTGGCGAGCATGGCGAGATGACTGGCCGTGTGATCGCGGATGCCCGCGAGGCGCAGACCTTCTGGCGCGCATGCCACCAATTCAGCGGAAGTTTTGGAATCGCCCGACGCGAAAAGAGTGACTTCATGTCCGAGCCGAACGAGTTCCTCGGTCAACCAGGACGCCACCCGTTCCGTTCCGCCGTACATCTTTGGAGGGACCGCTTCGGCCAGCGGTGCAACTTGCGCAATCCGCATTCTCTTTCTCCGCCCCCCGCGCCGACATATACAGGCCAGCATGCAACGCCGCTTCGGCCCGAAAGTTCGCGCTCAGGGGTCGGTCATGCGCTCTCCGACAGGTGCTCGCGGAACTATTTCGGGCATGGCAACCAACATCAGGAGGAATGCGGCTGACGCGATGCCAGAGAGAACAGCAAAGGCGACGCTGTATCCGGCCCAAACCACGATAGATCCCGCTAAAGCATAACTCGACGCGCCGCCGATGCCTTGGATTGTGCCGATAAGTCCACGCGCCATATTATAGCGACCACTGCCTCGGACTGCACCGTAGAGAACAAGCGGCAGCAAAACGTCGAATAGCCCCGATCCAATCCCGTCGAGGATCTGGAAGCCGATCACCCAGTAGGGATCAGCGACAAAAGCAAACAAGATGCCGCGCAGCGGTACGGCGGCAAACGCGAGAAGAAGGAGCACCTTCCTGCCGACCGGATTGGACCGCATCACAAGGTAGGCCATCGGAATCGTCGTGAGTTGTGCCACCACGATCGCAGCTGAGGTCACTGCAGACTCGAAACCCTTGGCCTCCAGTGCGAGCTTCTGGCTTGCCAGAGCCAACATCGGCGCATTGGCGAAATGGAAGAGCGCCGTGCCGAGCGCGAGCAGCACAAAAGGCCGTTCGGTGAACAAATGCCGCCAGGCATAGGGTCGCGCTCGGCCGTCGTCGGTTTCGTCCAGGCCGCGAGCGAGTGCATGATCGATGCCGTGAGAGGGTATCGAAAGGACCGCGATCGTTGTCAGCATCGCGAACAGCGGAAGCATATAGAACACGCCGCGCTGACCGAAATAGGTGCCTACAATTCCGGCCGTCGCCGCGACGAAAAGATTGCCGAAACGGTCGAACGCAGCATTGCGCCCAAGCTGCGCAGCAATTTCCCGTGCCCCGAAGATGCCGAGCGTTATCGCTACGACCGTCGGTCCGAACACACCGCCCAGTAAAGCCATGCTGATATCGGCAACGAAGACCACCGCCAGTGTCGGGAAAGTCGCGATCGCCACTCCCATTAGCGCTAGCGCCCACGCACCCCCAACGATCAGGGCTCGTTTCGCTCGGGTGGCGTCAATGAACGCACCCAGGGGGGGATGAAATGCGATGCCAATCAGGCCGCTGGCCGTCAGCAGAGCACCGATCGTCCCTTGGTCCCAGCCAGCATCCGTCAACAGGAAGACATTTACATACGGCCCGAGCCCTCCTCTCAGGTCGGCCAGTAAGAAGTTTACCCAGTCCAGGCTCAGACGATAGGACATCCGCTCCTCACGAGTCCGACATCAAATGTCGGGTTTATGAACCCACTCTCGGCGTGCTTGGTCGTGTCAGCATCCGAAGTTCTTGAGTGGTCACCGACAATCCCAAGATATGTTCGCACCTGCACGGGAGTACTTAATCGAAAGCTGCGGCTGGTGAATCCGCATCGGACCGGCGCCGCAGGGTTTTCGCATTCGCCAAGCTGCGCTCCGATATCACGCAATGCTCGCTAGGTGTGAGGCGGCAGCTCGATTGCCTAGCGTAAGATCGGCATGGCGGATGCAAGATCGTTGCGGATGGTGGTGGCAGCGACCCCCGCTTCGCCCATGGCATGGCTGATCTGATCCAGGCCAACTACGACGTCGCCGGCAGCATAAAGCCCCGAAACATCCGTCCTCTGGTGGGCATCGACCTTCACGCAACCCTCCTCGGTCAATGTTGCGCCTGCCGACGCCGCTAACTCCGAATGAACCTCCGACCCCAATGCGGGATAAATGGCATCGAACGTCATGAAATGTTCGCCGACCCAGAAGTGGATTCGGCTTGGGTCGAGAACAAAATCCTTAGGCCGCCCCCCGACGATCGTGACACCGATCGTCCTGACACGGTCCAAGTCCAGGTCGGTCAACTCTGATCTGTCGTCCAGAACCAGCGTGACACGATCGGTGAACGATCTCAAAAAGATGCACTCGCTTAACGCACGGGCATCGCGGCCAATGACGGCCACGTCCTGGTCCGTCACCTCGTAACCGTCGCACACGGGGCAGTACCGCAGTTGCCCGCGGCGCAGCGCATTTGCGTGAAGGTCTTCTGGGATCGCGGGACGCCTGTTAGTCACGCCCGTTGCGAGAAGGACGGATCGCGCGCTCACGAGGGAAGCGCCCACCTCAGCCTGAAAACCATCGTCGGCGGCCTGGAGTCGATCGATGTGAGTGTTGATGAAGCCGACCCCGTATTTCAGCGCCTGGACGCGCATGCGGCGCAGCAGATCCGTTCCGGAAATTCCCTTCGGAAAGCCCGCGTGGTTGCGTGTCAGGGGAATTTGCAGCGCTCGGCTGTTTCCGTCGTCGGCTACGATGATTTTGAGATGGAACCGAGCCAGATAGATCGCTGCCGTAAGCCCGGCAGGGCCTCCACCTATGATTAGGCAGTCGAGGTTTTCAGCCATCGCTCGCCTTTCACGATCGTCGGAGCAGTCCGTTATGCCGTGTTACTTCCGCACAAGGTCAAGCGCCGGTTTCGGCGTTGCGCGCTCCCACCGGCTTGGATTCGGGAGAACGCCGGTGGCGCAGAAAGATGGACAACACCACAAGGACCGCCGTCGATAGAAACTCCGATTGCCAATTCTGAAAGCATTCAAACCAGAGCTGTGAATCGCCGAGATAGTCCAGGGCCGATTGAGCTTCCCGGCCGTGATGAGCGGCCTGTGCGTTGGCCTTGACCATGCTGAACCGCCAGTGGAGGCCGAAAGAGGCGATGAAGAGAAGTGCCAGGGCGATGCCCAGGGAGCGTCCATAGAGCCAAGCAAGGATCGGATGGTGAGCACCCCACGCGACCTCGTCGTCTTCTCTCTCCGGGGCATCCGGATCGCGCGACTCCGCCGAACCACGTTGAAGCAGCATCGCCGTCAAGACGACATAGACCGCCATCTGGAGGAATTCGCTCTCCCAATTTTCAAATAGAGCGGACAGAAAATCGCCTCCGGATAGGTAGGCTGCGAAACGGATCGCGGCTTGGCCATGTTCAATGAGCTCTTGGTTTCGCGCCGAGTGGCCGGTGAGGGCCATGCCGACCAGAGAAAGAAGGAACATTGCAGATAGAGCCAGCGTGAGGCCATTGTCGCGAATGAAATTCCGCATCTGCGCGCTGCCTCAGTATCCTGGATTGTCTCGGTGCAAGCCCGGTCGGGGGAAAACTCGCCCTGTAATTCGATGTTCCGCCTCGAGCGGCGGCCAGGGACGTTCTACAAACTCGGACTGAGGTGGGACTCGCGGCGTCACAACCTGACTTCGGTCGCGATCACGTCCGATACGCTGCCGGTCGAAGTAACTGACTAAAGGATATGTGGCGTGCGCGCTTTACAGCCAGTCGCCAGATATCGAAAACGCCTTTGAAGCTGCGCGGCGCATGCCGTTACGGTTTGGAAGCTATGTAATCCTCAACTCCGAAGCCGCAGAGAAGCATCGTTGCGTCGCCCTCCTCTCTCGGTCGGCTCTAGAGAGCTTGCTAGACAAATCTCGCTTCAACTGTTGAGCGTTTTGGGGCGCCTCGACGCGCCCGACGAATGAAATGAAGGCGGCCGTCGCGGCGCCTCGTCTCAGCAAGATGCTGATCGATCTTCGCTTTTAGATCCGGGTAGCTTTCGATACGGTTGGATTAGCCGTGAGCATTGTTTTGGCCCTCTTTTTCCATCGCTTGCGCATCGCAAAACCATTCGAGCAGCCTATCTTCCTTGGACGTCAGATCGGGCTCCTTTGTTGGCTGCGAAGGCCCCAAGGACGAAGGGTTCCGGTTTCGTGGGAACCTCTCAATCATTTGCCTAGTTTAGCGAGTCGCTTCGCATCCGGCAGGAGGCACTGATGCAAAAAGAACCTAAAACCCTGGGCTCCCCGTCCCTCGATACGCTCAAGGACGGATGCTACGCAGTAAAGCAGGTCCGGAAGTCCCTGCCCAAGGTGGGCCAGGCCCCCACCTCACCCAAAGCGACACGGCTTTCGAGACCCATCGCGAGGAAACTGAAGCTCATGTTGAACGCCTCACTGAGGTTCTCGAGCTCGTCGGCAAGGCGCCGCGCGGAAACACCTGCGACGCCATCCTCGGCATTATCGAGGATGGCAAGAGCATCATGGAGGGCTTCTGGGACAACCCGGCCCTGGACGTCGGCCTGGTCGACACAGCGCAAGGCCGTCGAGTACTACGAGATGGCGTAAGCCCTAGGCTCAACAGCTTAGCTTGAAAGATGCCGTCGCTCTCCCTGGCGGAAGAAACCAGGATGGACAAGCTCCTGTGGCATATCGGCACCGCTTCGGCCAATGCCAAGGCTCAGGCGAAGAGTGCCGCTTGAGCAACAAGCCGACCTCACGACTGGGGCGGTACTTTTTTTCGAGGGCTGCAATGACCGATTATTCTCACTTGGTAACGCAGAACAACAAGTGCTCGCCTTTCACCCGAATGGCTCAGGCCATATCGAGCTGGACGGGTAAGCCGATCACCTTTTTCGCCGCCGTTGGCATTATCCTCATCTGGGCTATTTCTGGGCCGTTCTTTGGTTTCAACGACACCTGGCAGCTCGTCATCAATACTTCGACGACAATCATTACTTTCTTGATGGTCTTCATTATTCAGAACAGCCAGAACCGTGACACCGCCGCGATGCAAATCAAACTTGACGAGCTGATAATCCGGCTGAAGGGAGCGCGGGAAGAGCTTCTTGATCTTGAAGAGCTGGATGAAGGGGATTTGACGCAGATCCGGAAGGATTTCGCAGCGCGAGCGCAGAAAGCAAGGGATAAAGCAGACAGAGAAGAATGAACGGGTAAACCGACAGGTTTCCGATGAGGTTCAGAACGAGCTGGTTCCACGATTTCGCGACTGGTTGCGCACGATTTGCAGGCCGCCCCGCTATGCTGCTCATCGCGGTGGCACTCTCGCTGATAGGCTTCGGGGCGTTTTTCTCGGGTAGCGACCATCTATTAGGCGGCGCTAGTTTAGCAATCAGTACGATTACATTGTTGCTGTTGCCCATCCTTCAAGCCACACAGAACCGCGATGGAGCTGCACTTCACGCAAAAATCGACGAGTTAATTAAAGCTCACGACCACGCACGGAATGCGCTCATCGGCATTGAGGAGGGTACTGACGTAGAGATCGAGCGGATACGCCAGGATGAGCAAAAGACTGCGCAGTTGGAAAGTGGGGAACCGCAGTGAGCGGTCCGTTAGTGCATTTCAATAAGGCGGTGCCCCAAGCCCTCCATCGACTGGGACGACTGGGGCGCGCTCCAGAGGAGTCAAGCGGAAGGCCAATGGCGAGCGTCGCTCGAAATGTCAGGCTTTGCGACTGAACGAGGCCACCGTTATAACAGAGGGCAAACTTGGTTCGGCTAACACTACGCTCGCTGGAGCAACGGAGCGACTTGCAACGGATAACGGTAGAAGCGATCCACGATCTCATCGCCTTGTTATCAATTGGCTTGGACGGCGCCGAGATATGGGTAGGGCGCTCATTCAGTCGCGATTGCCGATGATTAGGAGTGCATCACAACCGAGCTTGGGCACAAATATCGGTACAGCGCTCTCCAAACGAATGAGCTGCTCACGTCCATCGATATCTGATGCAAAGGGTTCCTTGGTCGGGACGCAGTCGCTCAACCCGGCCGGATTACGAATAATCCCAGTGCTCGAAACCTCCAGCAAGAGCGACTTCACCAGTAATAGTGCGGGCGGTAATAACCCCGGTTCCACCCGTAATAGCGCGGACGGTAATAGACGGGACGGGCATAGTAGTGGCGTGGGCCATAATAGGCCGGATATCCATATCCGTAGCCATAGGCGGGATATCCGTAGCCATAGGCCGGGCGAGCCGCCGATGCGATTAGCCCCCCGAGCAAAGCGCCGCCGACGATCCCGGCGGCGACGGCCCCGCCGTTCCCGCCATG
The DNA here is from genome assembly GCF_057321085.1 of Allobosea sp. RIT-PG3_2. Lineage (NCBI taxonomy): Bacteria > Pseudomonadati > Pseudomonadota > Alphaproteobacteria > Hyphomicrobiales > Alloboseaceae > Allobosea > Allobosea sp. RIT-PG3_2. The sequence continues at coordinate 247,000 of NZ_JBXWCA010000007.1, forward strand.
ATTATAGTAGCCCCAGCCTGCACGCCGATAATACGCTCCGGCTGTTCCCACACTGCCCAAGACGATCAAACCGGCAGTGGCGAGCGTTGCGAGTTTCCTCATCACACCCTCCTATTCTCGCTGCGAAGGTCGGAAAGCAACTCCCGAAATCATACACTGACTGCCCCGACGCGAGTAAACGCAGACCATTGTTGTTGAGTTCCGACCTTTAGAGCCACAGGCACCACGATGACGATGCTGAGAGCAAGGATGCCACCGCCGACGATTCATTCGGCCGAGCCAGGCGGGCCACCGGCGTACGCGTCGACCCCGTTGACGGCGCGCCAACTAATGTTCTGTGCCACGCGTCCGACGCTTTGCCGGATAGCGCGACCGAATCCGTTGGGATGCGCTAGCGGGTCATAAAAGCCGCCCGTCATAACTCAATCGTGGGAACCAGCCGTCGTGAGAATCGACGGCTTTCGCTGAAGGCCGTTGCTTTTCGCTTCGCTCCAGTCGATCCGCAGTGACGGGAATTTTGTTTGCGCAATTGCCCGATGGCTGGGGGACGCAGCGGAAAGAATCCGCTGCGTCCCCGGAAAAGGATTAAATATCTGCCGGGCGCGGACCGATGCGCTCGCCATGCGCGACGCGCTCGGGTGCCTTGTGGACCATGGTATAGGCGTAGTCGACGCCCATGCCGTAGGCGCCGGAATGTTCTTTCACGATGGCCATGACGGCGTCATAGGTCTCGCGATGGGCCCAGTCGCGCTGCCATTCCAGGAGCACCTGCTGCCAGGTCACCGGTACGACGCCGGCCTGGACCATCCGGTCCATGGCGTATCTATGCGCATCGCCGGAGGTACCGCCGGAGGCGTCCGCAACCATATAAATCTCGTAGGCGCCTTCCAACATGGCGCAGAGCGCGAAGGTGGTGTTGCAGACCTCGGTCCACAGGCCGGAGACAACGACTTTCTTGCGGTTGTTAGCGGCGAGCGCATCGCGCACGTTCTGGTCGTCCCATGAGTTCATCGAGGTGCGCTCGAGGATCTTGTTCTGGGGGAACACGGCCAGCAGCTCGGGATAGGTGTGCCCGGAGAAGCTGGTCGTTTCGACCGTGGTGATTGTCGTTGGGATGTTGAACGTCTTCGCCGCCTTGGCGAGGCCCACGACGTTGTTCTTCAACACCTGCCGGTCGATCGACTGCACGCCGAACGCCATCTGCGGCTGCTGGTCGATGAAGATCATTTGGCAGTTCTTCGGGGTCAGGACTTCCAGGTACTTGGACATGTTGCTCTCCTCTAGGTGAACGTGTGGACGGCCTGACGATGCGTAGCAGAATGGGTCAGTTACCCTGCTCGCCCTGCAGCGCAGCTTGCAGATCCGCGGTGGGAATTGTCGCTCTGATGCGCATGGCGGCTGCGAATCGCGCCTGCACATGAGGATCGGCGAAATAGGAATAGTCCGGGTTCTGCTGCAGCTGCGCGTAAGGCGGCGGCTCCGGCAGGGCCGCCGTTTTTTGTCCTCGTGCCGAGGCCAGCCAGAGGCCTGCCAGGGAAGCGATCGCGCGCCGCCATTCACGCCTTGGCTCCCTCCCCCGCGCCTGCAAGGCCAGGCAGCGGATGGATATGCAGGAAGTGTCGCACGACCGGCCCCTCCTTCCCGACATGGAAGCGCCTGACCTCGCTTTGCACATCGGCATCGGACTTGGACACCCGGCGGTGCTGGCGAAGATGCTCGGCCCAAGACGAGACCATGAACCATTCGACCAGCCCCTCCGGATCTGCCGTGTCCTCGGTGATGCCCCAGCCGTAAGCGCCGTCGCGACGCCGCTCGACCGAGAGCGCGTTGATCGCGCGTAGGAACACCTCGCGATCGGCCGCCGGCACGCGGTACTCTATCAGGATCAGGACAGGTCCGCGGTCGTTGGCGACCTCGGCGGCGACGAGCGGCTCTGGCCAGTGGTTGGAGGGCGCGAGGTCGGCTTCGCCGGCCGGCAGCTTGATCCGCTGCATAATCAGGCCGGTCACAAGCAGTGCGGCTGCTCCAATCAACAGCGTGACGCGGATGCCGGCGGCTTCCGCCACCGCACCCCATCCAAGGGTGCCCGCGGTCATCGCGCCATTGAACACAGTGAGATAGACTGCAAGCGCGCGGCCGCGCACCCAGTTCGGTAGGATCGCCTGGGCGACGCCGTTGAGCGTCGTCAGCGCCACGATCCAGGCGGCGCCGAGCAGCAGAAGGACGACGATCGCGAGCCATTGCGGCGGCGCGAGCGTTAGCACGGCCATGACCGCCGCAGTCAAGACGGCCGAGAACAGCAGAAGCCTTTCGGCATCGAGGCCGGCGCGCAGACGTGGCAGCAGGATAGCGCCGCCGATTGCACCCGCGCCGACCGCGCCGAGCAGCACGCCGTAGAAGCCAGGCCCGCCACCGAGTAGGTTGCGCGCGACCAGCGGCAGCAGTGCCCAGACGGCGCTGGCGCAGCCGAAGAAGATCGCCGCACGCAGCAGCACGACGTGCAGCTCGCGGCTCGCCCGGGCATAGCGGAGGCCGGCCCGGAAGGCACCGGCGAACTGCTCGCTTAGCGCATCGTCGGCGCCTATAGGGCGGCGCCACCAGAAAAGCGCGCCGATGACAATGACGTAGCTCAGCACGTCGGCGCCGTAGGTCACGCCGGCGCCGAAGGCGGCGAGGATCAGCCCGCCCAGCGCCGGGCCGATGGCGCGCGAGATGTTGATGCCGAGCGAATTCAGCGCCACCGCGCTCTTGAGATCGGCCTTGCCGACAAGCTCAGGCACAATCGCCTGCCAGGTCGGCGCCATCAACGCCGCGCCGACGCCGCCGACGAAAGTCAGGCCGACCAGGGCCGGCACGCTGAGCTGGCCCAGGCTCGCCAACGCCATCAGCGACAGGCTGACGCAGCCGAGCAGGAGCTGGACCGCGATCAGGAACCTGCGGCGGTCGAGGATGTCCGAGAGCACGCCGGCGGGGATGGCGAGCAGGAAGACCGGGAGCGTCGCCGCCGCCTGAACGAGCGCCACTGCGGCCGGCGCACCGGAGAGGTCCGTCACTAGCCAGGCGCTGGCGACATCGCGCATGAAGGAGCCGATATTGCCAATGATGGTCGCCGCCCAGAGCACGGCGAAGACGGTTTGGCGCAGCGGCGCGAAGCCGGACGGAGGTGCCGGCGTCGTGGAAGTATTCACTACGTGTCTCCCTTGCGCCGCGATCGGTCGTCGAGCGCGACCACGATGAAGCCGCCGACCAAGCCGAGATGTTCGAAGAAGCCATTCATCGCCATCGCCCTTCCCTGGCCGGCCGACATCTCCCAGAAGCGAATGGCGATGAAGGTCGCGGCCAGCGTGAACCCGGCGAGCGCCAGCGCAGCCAGCCAGCGCCAGCGTCCGATCAGGATCAGAGCAGTCATCGCAAGCTCGAAGACAATGATGCCGACGGCGAAGAGCGGTGCCGGCGTTAAGCCGAAATGGGTCATCTCGGCTAGCGCACCCTCAAAATCGAGGATCTTGGTCACTGGCCCCTGGATATAGGCGGCACAGAGCAACAGCAGCGCGAACCAGCGCAAGGCGCCGGCCGGCGGAGAGGCGCCGTTCCTGGCCATGTCACACCGCCCAGCAGGCGCAGCCGAGCGCTCCCCAGAAGGAACGATAGTCGGAGGCCGGCAGCGCGCTCGACCAGGCGCCGGCATGGTCGTGGCCATGGACGTTGCAGGCGCTGGCACAGCGGCAATTGGTCATGGCGGCGCGGCGCAACGAGTTCTTGCCGGCGCCATCGGGCTCGCCCCAGGCGGCGTATCCTTTGAAGGTTCGGACCGGTGACCAGTCGGGCATCGCCGGTGGGGGGGCGCTCTCTTCGAAGGAAGCGAAATCGCGGGCGCCATAGACGACCTTGCCACCGACCACCGTAAGATCCGCGGAGATATGCGCGATCTCGTCCTCCGGACAGGCGAAGAAATCGCGATCGGGCACGATCAGATCAGCAAACTGGCCGACCGCGATCTGGCCTTTCTTACCCTCCTCATTGGAGAACCAGGTGACCTTCTCGGTCATCATCCTGAGCGCCGTCTCGCGATCGAGGCAATTGCGCTGCGGCGTGACGCGCAAGCCGCCGACGGTCTTGCCCGTGGCGAGCCAGGCGAGCGCGACCCAAGGGTTATAGGAGGCGACGCGGGTGGCGTCGGTGCCCGCGGAAGTCTTGATACCCTTTTCTATCATGCGCGCCACCGGCGGGGTCGCCTCGGCCGCCTTCGCGCCGTAGCGTTCTACGAAATACTCGCCCTGATAGGCCATGCGGTGCTGCACCGCGACGCCGCCGCCGAGAGCGGCGATGCGGTCGATCGAGCGCTCCGAAATCGTCTCGGCATGGTCGAAGAACCAGTTCAGCCCCTTGAGGGGAATGTCCTTGTCGACCTTCTCGAAGACATCAAGGGCGCGCGAAATTGTTTCGTCATAGGTCGCGTGCAGGCGCCAGGGCCAACGGTTCTCGGCGAGGATGCGCACGACGCCTTCTAGATCGCCCTCCATCTCAGGGGGCATATCGGGCCGAGGCTCGCGGAAATCCTCGAAGTCGGCAGCGGAGAAGACAAGCATCTCGCCCGCGCCGTTATGACGGAAATAATCGTCGCCTTGCTTGTACTTGGAGGTCTTCGTCCAGTTAAGAAAGTCCTCCTTCTCCTGCGTTGGCTTCTGCGTGAATAGGTTGTAGGCGAGGCGGATGGTGATTTGGTTGTCGTCGGCGAGCTTCTGGATGACGGCGTAGTCGTCTGGGTAGTTCTGGAAACCGCCACCGGCGTCGATCGCACCGGTGACGCCGAGCCGGTTGAGCTCGCGCATGAAATGCCGGGTCGAGTTGACTTGATACTCGAAAGGCAACTTCGGCCCCTTGGCGAGCGTCGCATAGAGGATGCCGGCATTGGGCCGAGCCAGCAGCAGGCCCGTCGGATTGCCATTGGCGTCGCGGGTGACCTCGCCGCCGGGCGGGTTCGGCGTGTCCTTGGTATAGCCGACCGCCCGCAGCGCAGCACCGTTAAGTAGAGCGCGGTCATAAAGATGTAAGATGAAGACCGGAGTGTCGGGTGCGACGGCGTTCAGCTCCGCGATTGTCGGTAGGCGCTTCTCGGCGAACTGGTGCTCGGTGAAGCCGCCGACGACGCGCACCCATTGAGGCGGCGGCGTGACCGCCACTTGGCGCTTCAGCATGTTCATAGCATCGGCCAGCGTCCGCACGCCGTCCCAGCGAAGCTCCATGTTGAAGTTAAGCCCCCCTCGGATGATGTGGAGATGATTGTCGATCAGGCCTGGCAATGCGCAACGACCCTTGAGGTCGATCACCTTTGTGTTGGAGCCAGCATGAACCATGACTTCTGCCTCGCTGCCGACACTGAGGAAAACTCCGTCCTTCACCGCTACGGCGCTTGCGGTCGGGTTGCCAGGATCCAGCGTCGTAAAGCGGCCGCTGCGGAGAATGAGATCGGCGGTCATCGGGCGGGCTCCTTGGCCAGGGGATTGGGGGCCGGCCGCTTGGGCGACGGCGCTTCCGAATAGGCCCGAGAAGGCCCCGGCAGCGGCGCCGAAGGTGGTTTGGCGGCGGGTCGGGATCATCGGTCGCTCCATTCTTGACTTTTATCGCCGGAAGTTGGCGACGGCGGCGAGCCGAAGAGGTGCTCGCCGCATTCCCGCCGCAGCCATCCAGGGGTCAGCCCCTGCCCCGAAGCGAGGCGCTTTGCGATTGGCGCGATCTGCTCTCCGGCCAGGATACCAAGCAGGCCGACGAGCGCGACCACGGGCGGCGCGGGCGATCGGACGTTCAGCAAGCCGTAGACGACGCCTACCAGGAGGCCGGCTCCAAGCGAGACCAGATAGGGCTTCATCATGCCTTCCTGTCGAGTTGAACGGCAACGGTCGGCGACCGGCCGCTGCGCGGGGCCTCAGGCTTCGATGAAGGCCAAAAGGTCGGCGTTCAGCATATTCGTGTTCACGGTCAGCATGCCGTGACCATAACCGGGATAGGTGTTCAGCGTGCGGTGCATCAAATGCTTGATCGACTCGCACGCGGCGCCGATCGGCGCGATCTGATCGTTCTCGCTATGCAGAACGAGCGTCGGCACACCTATCGCCTTCAGATCCGCGGTTTGATCGGTTTCGGAGAAGGCCTTGAGGCCTTCGCAATAGGCCTTGGCGCTGCCCATCATGCCTTGGCGCCACCAGTTCCAGATGACGCCCTGGTCGACCTCCGGAGATCCAAGGCTCGGCGACTGCGAAGGCATCCGCGGTATAGTGATCCATGTCGTGCCCTTCGGGGACCTTGGGGGGAACGGCCGTGCCCGCGCCGGTCATGTGCGACAACACGATACCCGTTGGAGAGGAAGAAGAGCATCTGCCCATCCCGGTTGTCCGACGATAGTGGCCAGCCATGATGGAACACGATTGGCTGGGAGTCCCTCGGACCCCAGTCATTGTAGAAAATCTCGACGCCGTCCTTCGTCGTGACGAATCGCATGAAAGCTCCTTGAACGATCCTGTAGGGCCCGCGCGATCGGCCAGAAAAGAGTGAGTCTTCCGCGCTAAGAGCGCCACTCGAATTGGCTTGTAGGTAGGTGGCCTTGCATGCCCAAGGGCCGATGTTAAAAACCGAGGCGATCCAAACTCGGGCGGAACTTAGGCGGCGTTTCGGGCAAAAGCCATTAGTTACCTGAGAGATACTAGCGACCAGAGCAAATCGCATGAACCGATCGAAAGAGAACGCAGAAGAACATTGCGTTGCCGATAGCTTCCTGAAGTTCTTCTCGCAGGAATGGATGAGCCACATCGTATTCTCATTGGCGCGCCGCGGGCCGTTGCGTTTCGGAGCCTTGAGACGGCAGCTCCCGCCGCTTATTTCGGCGCGGGTTCTGTCTGCCCGGCTGAAGGCCCTCGAGGCTGCAGGCTACGTTGAACGCCGCGATCTCAGCGGCCGGGTGCTTCATATCGAGTACTCTCTCACAGCTTCCGGGCGCGCCGTTGACGCCGCGCTCTCCAGGAGCGAGCAGCTTCTGTCCGACGATGCGCGCTAGTTCTGCGTCGCAGCGCGGCGACTTGATCAATCAATCTCAGGGCTGTGTCGATCGTCGCGGGTGATCGTTTCAGCGATCCTAGATTTCGCGGCGCCAGGCAACGGGAGACACCCCTTCCCGCCGGCGCAAACATCGATGAAGCCGTCTGTGGGACTGCCCGGACGCGAGTATGGATTGTCACTACCAAGACGACCGCGGGCCCCCGCAGGCGGCGGCACTTATCGATCCATCGGACACGCTGGTCCTTCTGCTCGACCATCAGTTGGTGCTGTTCCAAACGGTCAACGATATCCCCGTTGCCGACCTCCGTCGCAATGTTGAGATGATCGCTCGGCTGTGCGCGCTCCTGAAGATTCCGGTGATCACGACCGCCTTAGAAGAACAGCCGGCACCAACGGCCCATTTTATGCCGGAGCTTCATAAGCTCGCCCCTTACGGCCGTCTGCGTCGGCGAAAGGGGAAGGTGAACGCCTGGGATAATGACGACCTCGTGGCTCAAGTTAAGCCGACCGGCTGAAAATCCCTTATCATGACCGGTGTCTGGACCAGGATCTGCGTAACGTTCCCCGCTCTCGACATCCATCTCCATCGTCTGAGCGCTATGACGCCATGGAAAGCTTTCGTCGGCGGACCCGCCCGAGCCTCTCACCCAGCTCGATGCGCCTCTCGCGGCCGCGGCAGTGAAGTCACAAAACGGAAAGCCTGCGCCTCGCTTTTGAGTGAGCATTCGATCTGACCGAGACGCGCATCGTCGCTGTTTGCGAAAACGGCACCGCCGGGGCTTGACATAGATCCAGATTTGGCGATTTTAATATAATACAATGTATTCATATAGAAGACGCAATGGCTGTTCGCTCTCTTTCGACTACGCTCAAGACGCTCGCGGTCTGCGACATCATCGCCGCGTCACCGAAGCCGATGAGGCTGCCCGACGTCGTCAAGGCGACAGGCGACCAGCGCGCCGCGGTCTATCAGCGGCTGCGTACGCTGGTGGATGCAGGCTTCCTCGAGCAGACGCCCGACGGGGCGTTCCGCCTGGCGCTGCGCTTCCAGTTCTACGCCGTGCGCGCGCTTGAGCAGGCCAATCTCGGAGAGCGGACGACGGAACTACTTCAAGAGATCGTCGCGGAGAGCGGCGAGACGGCGACCATCTCCGTGCTCGACGGCTATCACGCGGTCATCATCAACCGGGTGGAGTCACGCCAGGTGCTGCGTGCCGATCTGCGGGTTGGCGCGCGCATGGCGCTGGGAGCCAGCGCCTCGGGTTCGGTGTTCGTCGCCTTCGGCTCGCAGGAGATGCGGGAGCGCCTACGTGAACAGGGCATCACGCTTCCAGACGATGCCGCGCTGGGAGAGGTCCGCGAACGAGGCTTTGCCGTATTCGCCCCAACCGACCCGCAATTTGTCGCAGCGGTGGCCGCGCCGGTCTTCGACGCCGCCGGCCAATGCATTGCAGTCATCGCGATCTCCGGTCCGACCACGCGCTTCGACCACGCAACCTGCGCGCCGATTGCGGTCGCTGCCGCTCGACGTTTCAGCGCTCAATTCGGGAATACATGACTTGAATGCCCTGTCGTTCTCCCACGCCTCCGAATCCGGTCCCTGGCAGCCGCAGGCCCTGATGCGGTCGCCCGCCACGCTGATGCGGCCGGAGAAGTTGGCTGCGATCCAGCCCTCGCGGATCAGTGCCTCGCGGACCCTGATGGCACGCGCCTCCGATCAGCGATGGCAGATCACCTGCGAGGATTTCGCCATCGACGAGCGCGGTCGCGGCACGGCGCGCTATAGCATCGAGGCCAATGGGTGGCATTTTACCTTCCCTATCCTCTCGTTCGAGCCCTGTGGCCGCGAACGCACCGGCCGCATCATCGGCCGGTCCTGGGACATGATGGGCGGGCTCATCGAAGGCAAACTCTCGCCGGCCGGGATCGAACAGCTCCGTCAAGAACTGCCGAAGCTCTATGAGGGCCGCGCCACCCCGAAAACCTTGACGTGGGCGCGCTCGAACCGGTCGGGACGGCTGTTTGATCTCGCCGTGGACCACCTCGCATTCGGGCGACAGCCACCGATCGCCGAGCTTGGCCGCACCTGCTACTTCATGCGCAATACCGGCATCGACGGCAACGGCACCTTCGGCACCAAATCTTTCCTGGCGTTCGCGCCTGACCACCCGCTGCGCGCCTCGCTGCAGGCGCAGATGCTCACCGCCTATATGATGCGCGTCTTTGCTGGCGATCTCGTCCAGCATTTCGCACGGATGAAAGGCGGTGCGGCGGCAGTGGCGATGCAGCCGGAACTGCGCCGCTTCCTCGGCGTCGGCAACGGCTCGGCCTTGGGGTTGATGTTCTTCGTCAACAACCACCCGCGCCTGATCGACCGGTGGCTGACGGTTCATGAGGAAGCCATAGCCCATGGCAGGCTGGTACGCGTCGGAACAGATGCGGCACCGCTCGTCCAATTGGCGGCCCTGCTCGACAAGGCGATCCTCGCACGGCGCCAGGATCGCGCCGAATACGAAGCCTTCGCGCCCAGCAGCACCGTTGCCGACGATCTCGCGATCATCCGGCGCGAACTCGATCTCCTGATCGGCCGCGTCCGTGCCGGCAGCGCTGACCCGACGCCTCTGGTCGAATTCACGGCTTCGCTCGACGGCCGGGTCCATCCCGAGGCCCATGAGACACTGCTTTCGCTTGTCATCGAACTCGTACCGGATATCGCCGACGGCCTGGCGCAAACTCTTGTGATCGACGAGGAACTCGCCGGTCGACCAGAGATGTCGATCGCTCGCCTGCGCGACATCGTCCAGGCCGATTATGGCTGGGCCTTCGATCTCGATCTCGTCTCCGAGCGCTCGCAGCGCTATGTCTGGTACAAGTCGCGCACGGCCGAGGAGCCGCGGCGCGGACCGCGCGAGGAAATCGGCGACGCGCACAATCTCGGCCTCGACCTGCCACGCCTTGTGGTGGCGCTCGATCGTGATCTTGCCGCAGCTGATCCGCGCCTCAGCGTAGCGCGCTTCCTGATGGCGCATCCCCTCCACCGCCAGGTCGTCACCCGCATTCAGGCGCTCGCCGGCTTGCCCTATCACTCGCCGCATGCCGACATTATGGCCGAGGACTTCGTTCCGGCCCATATCACCCGGCTGCTGAATGTCGGCATCCACGGCATCGACAAAGCCCGCGACTTCTTGAACCGCAATTTACGCGGCGTGATCTTTCACGGCGCCCCGATGCCGGAGGATATCGCCTCCGGCAGCGCCGATCCCCATTGGTTCTATCCGCCGGAGCCCCGGGCATGATGCCGTCCGACACGCTGATCCTGTCCGTGCGCGAGCTCCGGCTCATTCTTGAGCGGCTGGTCCAGGCGGCCGGCACTCCCGGTGGGCTGCTGCACTCCGTGCGCGATTGCGCCTTCTACTCGGCCGTGCTGCCGGGGCCGGGTCTGGCCGGCATCGCGCAGCAGATCGAGCATCTGCGTGCGAGCCGCATCGCCCCGCTCGACGATGTCGGTTCCGGCGAAACGCTGACGATCGACTGCGTCGGCCAGCATGCCTGGACTGTCGCCGAGACGCTGCTCGATCTCGCTGCCGAGCGCTTCCGGCTGACCGGCAAGGGCGCAGTTCTCGCGCTCAACCTCACGGAGGCCGCCGAATTGCGGGTCGTCTGCGGGCTTGCCGAACGTTTCGGCCTGACGGCCGACATCGAGCCGAAGGGGGACGGTGTCCAGATCTCAGTCGCGGCCCGGCCCTCAGCGAAGCGCAGCACCATCGATATGGTGCGTCGCGACGGCTTTGCCGCCGCCGCTTCGAGCTGGTGGCCGCTGTACCACGCCTCGCACGATGCGCTGATGCCCGATTCCTTCGAGAGCCGCCGCCATGCCGGCACTGTGCGCGTCGAGGCGGACGGACGGGTCATCGGCCGCAATGACGAGGATGAGACCGATCTCTCGATGCTGACCGCCGACCCCTCCCGGCTTCATGCCACTCCTGTTTCCTCCGCTTCGTAAAGGCGCTCTCCGATGCTGATAGACGGCTTGCAATGCGGTTTGTTCGACCGCGGCGTATTCGAGGATCTCAAGGCCGGCGGATTCAGTTGCGTCACGCCGACGCTCGGCTTCTGGGAAGGCGCGATCGAGTCATTTGATTCCGTCGCGAAGTGGCGCGACCTTGCGCGCGCCAACGCCGATCTGATGACTATTGTGCGGACGACCGACGACATCCTCGCAGCCGATCGCGACGGCAAGGTCGCGATGCTGCTGGGCTACCAGAACACCAATCTACTCGATGGCCGCATCCGCTATGTCGAGCTCTTCGCCGATCTCGGCGTCAAGGTCCTGCAGCTCACCTACAACAACCAGAACGAGCTTGGCTCGAGCTGCTACGAGACGGTAGATCCTGGCCTCGCCCGCTTTGGCCGCGAGGTCGTCCGGGAAATGAACCAGTGCGGCATGCTGATCGACCTCTCGCATGTCGGCGACCAGACCACGCTCGATACAATCGAGTGGTCGCAAAAGCCGGTCTCGATCACCCACGCCAACCCGGCCTCCGTCTTTCCGCACAAGCGCAACAAGAGCGATGCGATCATCAAGGCGCTAGCGGAAAAGGGCGGCGTCATTGGCTGCGCCGCCTATCGCAACATCACGCCTGAACCGGCCTGCGACAGCGTCGATGCCTGGGCGCGGATGGTGGCGCAGACCGTCGACATAGCCGGCATCGACCATGTCGCCCTTGGCACCGATTTCAGCCATCACTCCAGCCAGGCCTATCTCGATTGGATGCGCTCGGGCCGTTGGACCCGCTCGGTCCAGTACGGCGCGGGCTCGGCAGCCAAGGCCGGCCCCAGCGAGAAGCCAGCTTGGCTGAAGAAAATAAGCGGCCTGGCCGACGTCGCACCGGCACTGGAGCGGGTCGGTTTCAATGCGGCCGAGGTCGAGAAGCTCACCTCCGGCAACTGGCTACGTCTCTATCGCGCAACGATCGGTTGAGAGGACAGTATCATGGTTAGGAAAGTGATGGCTCGACCGCAGACCACGCGCCGCAACCTGCTATCGATGCTGGGGGGCGGCCTCGTCGCGATTCCCTTTATCAAGCGGGCTCGCGCCGCCGAGACGCTCTACATCAATACCTGGGGCGGTCCTTGGGAAGAAGCAGCGCGCGCGATACTCTTCACCCCGTTCACGGCGGAGACCGGCATTGAGATCCGCACGATCGCGCCGGTTTCGTTCGCCAAACTCGCCGCGCAAGCCCGCACCGGCGTCTATGAATTCGACGTGACGACACTTGGCGTCGCTGAGCTCGGCCGCGCCAACCACGCCAAGCTGATCGACACCTATGACGAGAGCAAGATCCCTACCTCGTCGCTCTGGCCCGGGGCGGTGACGCTGAACGGCGTCAACTCGCATGCCTTCGCCAACATCATCGCCTATCGCCGCGACAAGATGCCCAATGGCGGTCCGAAGAGTTGGAAGGAGTTCTGGGACACCACCAGATTTCCGGGTTCGCGCAGCTTGCAGAACTACCCTGCCCGCGTGCTCGCCTTCGCGCTGATGGCGGACGGTGTCGAGCCTGCGAAGCTGTTTCCATATGATCTCGACCGCGCCTTCAAATCACTCGACAGGATCAAGAAAGAGGTCCGCGTCTGGTGGAGCCAGAGCCCGCAATCCCAGCAATTGCTGCGTGATGGCGAGGTCGAGTTGATCGGTATGTGGAACACCAGCGCGCAGGCGATGGTCGATCAGAAGCAGCCGGTCGAACTCGTGTTCGATCAGGCCGTGATCGATGTCGCGACTTGGGTGGTCGCGCGCGGCTCCCCACGGGCCAAGAATGCCTGGCGCTTCATCGAGTTCGCCGTCGGTCCTGAGCGGCTGGCGCAGTTCGCGCAGAAGAACAATTACGGCCCGATGAACCCCATCTCGTTCAAATATCTGTCACCCGAAGTCATCCGCCACATGCCGACCTCGCCGGAGAACCTGTCGAGATCCGTCATCCTCGATGCCGAGAAGCTGTTGCCGCAGCTCGACGTCATGGCCAAGCGCTTCGAACAATGGCTGTCGACTTGACCCTGCCGGTCGCAGCGCAAGGAGGCTCTTGGAGCGCGTCCGGATGGGGCAGAGCCCTGATCCGGCCGCCGTTCCTGCTCTATGCGCCAGCTACCCTGTTCCTGGCCGTGTTCTTCCTCGCGCCACTGGGCCTGGTCGTCTGGATAAGCGTGAGCGAGCCTACGTTAGGCCTCGACAATTACGCCGAATTCTTCGCCTCGAAATACGATCTCAGCGTCCTTGCGCGAACTTTCCAGACGGCGCTGATCGTCACGGTCACCAGCCTCATCTTCGCCTATCCCGTGGCCTATGTCGCAGCCCGGAAGGGCGGGGCGGTCGCAGCCTTTTTGCTCGGTGTCGTGGCGCTGAGCTTCTGGACGAGCTTTCTCGTCCGCACCTACGCGTGGATGGTAATCCTGGGCGCGCGCGGGCCGGTCGTCGGAGTCCTCGTGGCGCTCGGCGTCATCCCACCGCCGCGCCTGCTCTTCACCACCTTCGCCGCGACCTTCGCTATGGCCCATATGCTGGTGCCGTTCATGGTGCTGGCGCTCTATGCCGTGATGAAGCGTATCGACGAGGTCTATATGCGCGCCGCAGCCAGCCTCGGCGCCCGGCCGCTCAGGGCCTTTTTGACCGTCTATCTGCCGCAGAGCCTGCCCGGCGTGCTCAATGGCGCTACCCTGGTCTTCATCACCTGCCTCGGCTTCTATGTGACGCCGACGCTGATCGGAAGCCCGCAGGACAAGATGATCGCCGGTCGCATCGGCCAGCAAATCGAGCAATTGCTCGAATTTGGCGCGGCCTCGGCGACTTCGATGGTCCTGCTCGCCGCCGCGGTCGCTCTCTTCGTGATCTACGACCGCCTATTCGGCATCGAAAAGATGTGGAGGTGAGATGTCGCGCTCCACGGTGATCATCGCGGTTGTTGTCGCGATCCTGCTGGCCGCTCCGATGTTCATCGTCGTGCCGATGTCCTTCAGCACCGCGCCGTCGTTGGAGTTTCCGCCACCGGGCTATTGGCTGGGCTATTACCGGCGCTTCTTTTCCGATCCGAACTGGACGGGCCCGGTTCTGAACAGCTTCCTGATCGGGCTTGGTACGATGGTCCTGGCGATGCTGCTCGGTGCGCCCGCCTCCTTCGCGCTGGTGCGCTACCGGTTTCGCTTTCGGGCGGCCTTCCGGCTCGTCGTGATGATGCCGCTGATCGTGCCCCACATCGTGATGGCGCTGGGCTATTATAGCTATTTCGGTTCGCTCGGGCTGGTTCAGAGCATGACCGGCGTGATCCTCGCCCATGCCTGCCTGTCGATACCGGTCGTGGTACTGACGTTGACCTCGGCGCTGGTCAGTTTCGATCGCAGACTCGAGAACGCTGCAGCGAATCTCGGCGCCCGGCCGCTGACGACCTTTCGGCTGGTGACTTTTCCAATCTTGCGACCGGCCTTCCTCGTGGCGGCGCTGTTCGCCTTCATCCATTCCTTCGACGAGGCGGTGATCGCGATCTTCATCTCCGGCCGCGACAGCGCAACCCTGCCTCGCCAGATGTTCAACAGTTTCCAGATGGAAGCCGACCCTGCCATTTCCGCCGCATCCTCGCTACTGCTGGCTGCCGTGCTGGCCGGGCTCGGTGCGCAGTTCGCCGCCCGGCTTGTGCGCCGGCAACGGCCTGCGACGACCCTCTGAGACGCTGGAGCCTTCCGATGGAAACCGCCCGTTCGCTGTCGCTGAAATCGGTGACCAAGAGCTATCTGCCAGGGCAAAACGCGGTCGACGCCATCGACCTGGATGTCGCGCCGGGCGAGTTCATCTCCTTCCTCGGCCCCTCCGGTTCCGGCAAGACGACCACGCTGATGATGATCGCAGGTTTTGCGCGCCCCACGCGAGGCGAGATCAGCATCGCCGGGCGCCAGATCGATGCAGTCGAGCCCTATGACCGGAATATCGGCATGGTCTTCCAGAACTATGCCTTGTTTCCTCATATGAACGCGGCTGAAAATGTCGGCTTTCCGTTGCGCATGCGCGGCGTCGCCAAGGCGCTGGCGCAGGCGAAGGTCGCGGCTGCGCTCGCCATGGTCGGGCTCGCCGACTATGCCGGCCGCGCCCCGGCCGAGCTCTCCGGCGGCCAGCAGCAGCGCGTCGCACTGGCGCGCGCCCTCGTATTCCAGCCGGACCTCGTTCTGCTCGACGAGCCCTTGGGAGCGCTCGACAAGACCTTGCGCGAGCAAATGCAGATGGAGCTGAAGCGCATCCATCGCGAGCTTGGCGTCACCATGATCTATGTGACCCATGACCAGACCGAGGCGATGGCGATGTCGGATCGCATCGCCGTCTTCAACCGAGGCCGCATAGAGCAGATCGGAACGCCGAGCGAGGTCTACTTCACGCCTAAGACGCGCTTTGTCGCCTCCTTCGTCGGCGACAGCAACCTGTTCTCGGGCAAGACCCGCGAGGACGGCCTCGTGGACGTCGACGGGTTCGGCACGGTCGCCACCAGCGCCCGGCACATCTCTCCGGGCAAGGACATCAGCGTGCTGGTTCGCCCCGAAACGGTCCGGCTCAGTTCCGAACGGGCGGGAGCATCGCCCCTGCGAAATTCCATTACCGTGGAGGAGTTGGTGAACTATGGCGACAGCGTTCTTGTCCTAGGCAGCAAGGCCGGGCAAGAACTGCGGATCCGGGTTCCCAGCATGGACATGCCAAACTTGCGCCGCGGCGACGAATGCGGCGTCGAATGGACCCCCACGCGCATCCATGTGATCGAGCACTGACTTAACAATACTCGCATATGGCGCTGCTTATAGGGCTCGCGAGCACGTTCGCCAGCTCGTCGAAGTCAGTTGCCTCGCCCTGGTGTTGGTCACCACCGTCGATCGGAACTCATGCGTATTCCTCGTTATGGGTCATGTTGTCGATTGATCCCCGTGACACCACTGGTTGATGACCTCAATCACAGGCCGCGGCGGACATACACCACGCCGCCCCGCCGCGTCGCGGAAGCGGTACGAAAAAGTCACGGCTGGGCCCTAATGGAAACGTTGCCGCAAGGGGGCACGGTTTCGATTCCCGGCGTCTATGTCGGAATGGGCGACAAAATCCCGCTGGGCGCCGCGATGAACAAAGGCCTGACTTTTAAAATGGGCCAGACC
>NZ_JBXWCA010000008.1:0-239284 GCF_057321085.1 Allobosea sp. RIT-PG3_2
CCGTGGCCCGGCCAATCTGTCAGGGCTGTGCTCGTGCGCCGTGCCATGGCCCCGTGGCCCGGCACATCTGTCAGGGCTGTGCTCGTGCGCCGTGCCATGCCCCGTGGCCCGGCCAATCTGTCAGGATGTGCTCGTGCGCCGTGCCATGGCCCCGTGGCCCGGCCAATCTGTCAGGATGTGCTCGTAGCCGGTGCCATGGCCCCGTGGCCCGGCACATCTGACAGGACGTGCTCGTAGCCGGTGCCATGGCCCCGTGGCCCGGCACATCTGACAGGACGTGCTCGTGGCCCGTGCCATGACCTCGTGGCCTTGCCATATCTGACAGGGCTGCGTTCGTGTGCCGTGCCATGGCCCCGTGGCCCGGCCACATCTGACAGGGCTGTGCTCGTGCGCCGTCCCATGGCCTCGTGGCCCGGCCACATCTGACAGACCTGTGCTCGTGCGCCTGTCATGCCCCCCTGTGCCGGGCGCACCTGACAGGTTGTGCTCGTGCGCCGTGTGGCCTCGTGCGCCGGCACATCTGACACGGGCTGCACAGCCCCTGACCCCGATGGCCCGGATGTGCCTGCCGGGCGCAAAGGCATGGCTATGCTCGTTGATGCCGGTGGCCCCATGAACCGGGTTACCCCGCGAGGGTAAGAGGGCGGCGTCGATCGACAGCGGCTCCTCGCTGCCTGACACCAAGACCGCTGATCCGGATGTGCCGGGCGCAATGGCATGGTTGCTCCCGTGACCCTTCGGCACACATGAGCCGGGTTACCCTCCGAGGGTAAGAGGCTGTTGGGGCGTTACTCCGGGGGTAAAAGTTGCACTCCACATCGGGTTCGGTCGCCCGCCTGCCTCGTCTTGCTCCCGTGACCGGTGGCTTATGTTGGGCCGTGCGCATGTGGCAGCCTGCTCTGTGCTCCCGATGGCCCCATGAGCCGGGCACATAATCGTGCGATGGCCCTATGCCGGGCACATCTGACACGGCCGTGCTCGTGGCTCGTGTCATGGCCCCGTGGCCGGCACATCTGACACGGCCGTGCCTATGGCCCGTGCCATGGCCTCGTGACCCGGTCATATCTAACACGACTGCGGCCATGCGCCGTGCCACGACCCTGCTGACACGGCCAATCTGACACGATTACGCCCGTAACCCATGCCATGCTCCCGTGGCCCGGCCGTATCTGTCAGTGCTGTGCTCGTAGCCCGTGCCATGGCCTCGTGGCCCGCCACATCTGACAGGACGTGCTCGTGTGCCATGCCATGGCCCGTGACACGGCCATTTCTGTCAGCGGTTGTGCCCACGCCTGTCAGAGCACGATGGGGGAGCGTCATTCGTCGTCATCGGGGAGACTGGTCGACGCATACCAATCTGTGATCGTGGCTTTGCTCCACTTCGGCTCCGAGAAGACGAGATGGATCGAGCGACAGGCATTGCCGGCCGCGAGTTGCCAGAGCCGTTCGAACTGGATTGGCGGCACCGAGATCACGAACCGGGCATGCGGCTTGAGCCCGATGAGCATCCCTGCGGTCGTGCTGGTCTCCCAATCCGGATCGGGTCCGATCTGGACATCCGCGTCACGGATGCCGCGCAGTGGCTGATCGAGATGGCCATAGAGGGAGAGATACGCCGAGTGAGGCCCAAGAGCAGTGGCGCTGTAATGCGAACCGACACTGGCACGCCATCGCTCGACGAGGAGGTATCGGGCGATCGAGGTCGGACGTTTGATCCGCTTCGCTGGCATCGGCTCTCCCATCTGGTTCGAAGGGATCGGTCGAGGACGACGTGGTCGTATGCACGACCAGTGTGATCTGGTTGCGGCCTTGGCTCGGACATCACCTCCCAGATGGCAGGCCGGACGGTCAGGGCACGGTCAGAGAGCCGTTGGAAGACCGTGATTGATGGGAGGATCAGAAGGGCCAGCCGCTGCGCGCTGACCCGCTGGCTCGCAGAGACATTGCTCATTCCATTCGCATGTCTCTTACGGCCAGCAATTTCTTTCTTTGAATGCTGTCAGGCTCTTTATTCCTCATTCGCTAGATCAGCCCGTGTTTCTCTCCCCCTGTCCCCGTCAAAACGGAAACAAGGGAATAGAGATCACATTCGCTGAGTCATTGATGTGCCGAACTACAACTTCGCTGGTCTACCCAGCAGCAGGCGGTCGCCCGTGACCTGCTATCGTTGTTTCTCTGGTTCCATCGACCACCTGATATCCGAGCTTTGGGGATGGCCTAAAATTCCTGATCAAGTCAGGATTGAATTCTTCGGACCTTGTGCTCGCGGTGTCGTTGATATGAACCGACGGTTATGGGACCGGTTGGTCCCAAGCTCACATGCTCGGCAGTTCGGGGCCGAGGCATGCGCGGACAGATGCCCCTCGTATAGGCATGGCTGTCCTCTTTCTGGTGCCTTTTAGCTGACGGATCAGCAGAGGGGCCGCTTCGATACCGCCTGTGCGGTATGCTCGCCTCGTCGGGTCGTTCTCCCTCATGAATCCGGTCTACGGCTGACGCCATCACGCGTCCTTGCCTCGATGTCCCGGATATCGGTTTTGCGGCGGGGTAGCCGCTATAAGCCCCTGAACAATATGAGTGATCATAGCTCATTCGAGCCCTGAGATCATTATTTATGATGCCGTTGAGGTCAGTGGAGCGCCAGTTTGAGCGCCACCAGATCGGCGTCCTGCTCGACCTCGATCGCGATGTCGATCGCCCCACTCGGTCGCGGTTGCCAGCCCGTCTGCACGACCTGCACACCGGTATTGATCGCGGTTGCGACCACATCCCTCACGACCTTCTGCCGTGCTGCGCCCTCGAAATCGAGACCGGTCGGATCGTAGCCGGTCGAGGTCAGTCGCTTCTCGATGTCGTTGATCTCGCGCAACGGCGGAGGCTGGGATGAGGTGGGTGAAGGGCGGGGTCAGGCGGCTCATGGAAGGGCTCGATCAGGTGAGCCCTCGACATAATGGACGTCGCGCGCCGATGTCGAAATTAAACGGCAGCCAGACCCCGTGCTCGGCGCTCACCACCGGTAGACCAAGATCGACGTTGCTCCCCGGCCCCGCCGCAGCCTAACGTTCTCACATCGCTCGCCAACGAGGATGATCGGGAGGTCGGGGGCGCATTTCGGGCGCGCCATTACTTAGCTCCTTTTGAGGAGCGCCGCTTGCCGGGCGGTTTACGATCCTGCATTCAGCTTGGTTCCCGGATTTCCGCTTTACGCCGAGGTCGATGACGTAGTCGATCTTCCCCTGTCCGTTGTCGGGGAGGCCGTGGCGTTCCGCCCGCCGGCGATAGATGTTGGCGGCCTTGTCGGTCGCGTGCTCGATCTCGGCCAATCTCTGCATCTCTGGCGCCAGCCATTTGCGAGTTCGACGCCGCGCGCATGGCGCAGGCCGTGCAGTGCGAGCCTGAACGCATCATTTCATCAACGAGATGCGTTCGGACGGCATCAGGCGGGGAATTTACTCTAAAACAGTTCTAAATCATTGTCATTGCAGGGAAATCTTTGAGCCGCTATTCACGGGCATCCTGAAGTTGAGGGCGCTGACGGCAATCCGATGCGTTCCGAGCCATCCGATTCGCCCTGACCATGTCCCACGCCAACCCAGATGGCTTTCAGAAGCGGATTGAGGAAGGCCGAGCGGTGCCGCTTGGCAGTCCACTCATGCGCTTCGCGCGCATGGCGAGGACGCCATGAGCTGGGATCTGCAGCATCTGTTCGCGAGCTACGCCCGCGACATCAACCGCTTCCTGCGCAGGCGTGGGCATAGCCTGGAAACGGCCGAGGACCTGACGCAGGATACGTTTGTGCGCGTGCTGGCGACGCCGCCGTCGGAGACCGGCCTCAACCACAATCCCCGGGCCTATCTCTACCAAGTCTCGCGCAACCTCAGCATCAATCATCATCGTCGCGAGAACATCGTTCCCTTCACCGATCTCTCGACGGACGAGATCGCGAAGGTCGCCGATCCCGCGCCTTCACCCGAGCGGATCGTCTATTCGCGCCAGTGTCTCATGCAGACCCAGCGGGCGCTCTCGGAGCTGCCTGAGCGGACGCGTCTGGCGTTCGAGATGCATCGGATCGGCGATCGCACGATCGCCGAGGTCGCGCGGGAACTCGGCCTGTCGAATGCGCGGACCTGGGGCCTGATCCATGAGGCCTACCGGCACCTGCTCAAGCAAGTCGGTGATTTTTGAGCCCTTCGCTCAAGCGAATTTTTCCGCCGCTCGTTTGTTATAGATGTTAGGCACGCGTCATCGGCTTTCGGCCGCGGCCCGCCGAAGGACGACAGATGAGCGCAACGGACCACGATCAGGACAGACTGACCGACGAGGCCATCGACCTCGTGATCCGCCTCCAGAACGACCCCGGCAATCCAGTCTCGAGCGAGATGATCCGCGCGTGGCGCGCCCGCAGCCCCGAGCACGACAGAATATGGGCGCGCGTGGCCAGGCTTCACGGAGCCGCCGGCAAAGTCATCACCGAGCGTCACAGGAGCGAGCGCGGCGAGGATATCGAGCCAAGCCGGAGGCTTCTGCTCGTCGGCGGCGCGATCGGGCTCGGCGCTCTCGGCGCCGGCTACACGATCCTGCCCGAGATCATGTTCCGCAACCGTGCCGACCATGCCACCGGCAAGGGCGAAACCCGCATGCTCGCCCTCCCCGACGGAACCAAGGCGATGCTCGGCCCGGACAGCGCGCTTTCGTTGGATTACGGCGAGGCCCGCCGCAGGGTCGAGCTCCTGCAGGGCATGGCCTTCTTCGAGGTGATGCGCGAGCCGGCGCGGCCCTTCGTCGTGAGTGCGGGCGAGCTTGCGGCCACCGCATTGGGAACGGCCTACGACGTGTCGAACGATGCCGGCGTCGTCCAGGTTGCCGTCGATCACGGCGTGGTGGAGGCGGCGCTTCCGGGCGCGAGGTCGTCAGCCGCCCTGCGGCTCGGGGCCGGCGACTGGATGAGCTTCGATCCGTCGTCGAACAAGGTCGAGCGCGGCAGGCTCGAGGCCGGACAGATCGCCACCTGGCGGGACAAGCTGATCATCGCCGAACAAGAGACGGTGGCGACGCTGGTCGCCCGGATCGGGCGGTGGATTCCGGGACGGATCGTCATGGCCGACCCGTTCATCGGATCGCAGCGCGTCAGCGGGCTGTTCGACCTGAACGACCCGGTTCGCGCCCTCGAAGCGGTCGTTCATCCGGCGGGAGCGCGTATCCGCCAGGTGTCCTCCTTCGTCACGATCATCTCCCCCATCTGAAAATTTCGCCGCGACGGTGAAAATCCCGCGCCCCCGATTGTAACAGTGATGGGGCTGGCACGACCCGCGCGATCAGGCGCCGCCAGACTCCGGGACGATCAACTGCGGAGTGGCTTGGTATGGGGTTCGGGGCTGGAGTGTCCGTCGCTGCGGTCAGGCGAAGGAGGTCGTTGATCGCGACGCTGATGATGACGGCGATCGTCACCGGCGTCGTCGGCTTCGACAGCAGCGCCCGAGCGCAGAGCGTGACGCAGTCATCGTTCGACATTCCCGCAGGACCGCTCAATCGTGCATTGACCGCATTCGGCCGCCAGGCAGGGCTTCAGGTCACCTATCTCGCGAGCGCCGCCGCGGGAAAGACGTCGCCCGGCCTTTCGGGGCCCGCGACGCGCGAGCAGGCCATCGCCCGCATCCTGCAGGGCACCGGATTGTCCTACCGCTTCACCAACGCCACCACCGTCGCGATCTCCCCGCAAGGAGCGGGCTCCGGCGCAGCTGCCGCCGGAGACGGCTCCTTGCTTCTGGACACGATCGAGGTCCAGGGCCGGACCGAGAGTGCCTGGGGGCCGGTCGACGGCGTCGTGGCGCATCGCAGCGCCTCCTCGACGAAGACCGACACCTCGCTGCTGGAAACGCCGCAATCCGTCTCGGTCGTGACCGCGGCACAGGTCACACAGCAGGGCACGCAGTCGATCGGCGAGGCGCTGCGCTATACGCCGGGCACCTATAGCGACATCTACGGGACGAATACGACGCGCGACCTCATCCGCATCCGCGGCTTCTCGCCGAAATTCTATCAGGACGGATTGGTTCTGCCTTACGGCATCGGATCCCAGGGCACGCAGACCGAACCGTTCGGCCTGGAGCGCATCGAGGTCCTGCGGGGCCCTTCATCGGTGCTCTACGGACAGAATCCGCCCGGCGGCATCATCAACATGGTGAGCAAGCGACCGCTCGACGAGCCGCGCCGCGAAGTCTTCGTCCAGGCCGGTAATTTCAGCCGCCTGCAGGCGGGCTTCGACGTCAGCGGCCCGGTGACGGCCGACAAGAGCCTGCTCTATCGGGTGGTGGGTCTCGGCCGGAACAGCGGCACGCAAGTCGATTTCGCCGACAATGATCGCTATTATTTCGCGCCGAGCTTCACCTGGAGACCATCCGGCGCCACCTCGCTGACGGTTCTGTCATCCTTCCAGCGTGATCGGGCGGGCATCGCCGACCAGTATTTCCCAGCTGCCGGCACGCTCTACGCCAATCCGAACGGCCGCATCCGCACGAGCACCAATATCGGCGAGCCATGGCTCGACAAGCTCGATCGCAAGATGACTACGATCGGGTACGAATTCTCGCACGCCTTCAGCAACAATCTGAGCTTCCGCCAGAATGCCGGCTACAACTACGCCGAAGTCTACAACGCCTCGACCTTCACGACCGGCATTCTCGCCGACAACCGTACGATCACGCGCCGCTTCAGCACGATCGACCGCACGCTCCGCTATTTCTCGATCGACAATCAGCTGCTGGCGAAGATCGAGACGGGGCCGCTGCGGCACGAGATTCTCGTCGGGCTGGACCATCGCAATACCAGCGAGTACGCCCTGAATGGCGGCGTCCTGCCGGCGCCGAACCTGAACGTGTTCGCGCCTGTCCATGGCCGGCCGTTCAATGCATTCAGCTTCAACCAGAACTATCGCGATTTCGTCCGGCAGACCGGGCGCAGGACCAGATCCGCCTCGACAAGTGGCTGCTGACCCTGAGCGGGCGACAGGATTGGTCGAAAACCGGCCGGACCAGCTATTTCCCGACCCGGTCGAAGACCGAGGCCGATGATCGCGCCTTCACCGGGCGCGTCGGCCTGAGCTATCTCTTCGACAACGGCCTTGCTCCCTATGTCAGCTACTCGACATCGTTCGAGCCCGTCAGCGGCGCGACGTCGCCGGCGCGCGGGTCGGAAGCGTTCAGGCCGACCGAGGGCGAACAGTTCGAGGCCGGGTTGAAGTATCAGCCGAGCTGGTTCGACGGGCTCTTCACGGCTGCGGTCTTCGATCTTCGCCAGACCAACGTCTCGACGACCGATCCGCTGGATACGCGCTACAGCGTCCAGACCGGCGAGGTGCGCGCACGCGGCTTCGAATTCGAGGCGCGGGCGAACATCACCTCGTCGCTCAGCGTCATCGGCTCCTACTCCTACACCGACACCGAGATCACCAAGAGCAACGTCGCCGCGCAGCTCGGGCGCGTCCTTCCCTCGACGCCGAAGGACCAGGCCAGCCTCTGGGCGCAGTACGCGTTCAAGGAGGGTCCTTTCAATGGCCTCTCGATCGCCGGCGGCGTCCGCTATATCGGCGCGACCTACGGCGACGCCGCCAATCTCTGGCGCGTGCCGGGTTACACTCTCGTCGATGCCTCGCTGACGCTCGACCTCGGCAAGATCTGGCAGCCGGCCAAGGGCGCCACCTTCCAGGTCAACGCCAACAACCTCTTCGACAAGGAGGTCGTGAACATCTGCTTCAATGCCTATAGCTGCATGATCGGCCAGCGGCGCACCGTGCTGGCGACCCTGCGCTATCAGTGGTGACGCGGCGCATGCCGACCCGGCGCCGCGCGCTGCTGGCCTTGGCCGCGGGCTGCCTCCCGGCAGCGCCGGGCTTCAATGGCTCGGCCCTCGCCAGGTCGAGCCCGCCGGGCGAGGCCGTACGGGTCGCCTGCACCGACTGGACGGGCGCCGAGACGCTGCTCGCCCTCGGCATCGTGCCCGCTGGCGTCATCGACAGGGCGGGCTACGACCGCACGATGGTGGAGCCGTCGCTGCCGGCATCGGTGGTCGAGCTCGGAGCGGGCTGGGCGCCCAATGTCGAACTGCTTCAGTATCTGCAGCCCGATTTCATCCTGATCCCGCAATGGTCGGTCCGGTCCCCGCAGCTCGCGCGGATCGCTCCTGTCGTCGTTCTTCAGAACCGGAGCGAGACGCTCGACGCGATCGATACCGCGAAACGGCAATTGCCGGAGCTGGCGGAGCGCTTTGGCGCGCCCCGTGCAGCCCAGGAGATCATCACCCGCTTCGACGAGGAGCTGCAGGCGATCCGAGCCTCCCTGAGCACCTGGGACGATCGGCCGATCGCCTATCTCAACCTCAATCCGGACGGCCGGAACGTCTCGATCGCCACCGCCACCTCGCTCTTCGAAGACGTGGCGCGCCGGCTTGGCCTGAAGAACGCGTGGGGCCGGCAAGCCAATGTCTGGTCCTTCTATGTGACAGGTGTCGAGCAACTGGCGAGCATCCCCGATGCGCGATTGATCTATGCCGATCAGGGGGCCCGGACGGAGGCGGCGCTGCGTCGCCTCGCGGATAACAGGATCTGGAACAGCCTGCCGGCAGTGCGCGAGGGACGGATCAGCCGGATCCCGGCGACCTATGCCTATGGCAGCCTGCCCACGGCCCTCAGGCTCGCCCGCATGCTTGCGCAGGACGCAAGCCGCCCTGCCGGATCGCCGGCTCATGGCTGAGATCATGCGGCCGTCACGGCCGGCTCTCCATCCGTATCCGTGGATGCTGGTCTTGCCGCTCCTCGCGCTCGCCGCGGCGAACACGGCGGTCCTGCTGCTGCGTCAGGCGCCGCCATCGCATTGGCTTGCTGCGACCTTCCAGCCTCAGGACGCGTCGATCAACGACCTGCTGATCGCCTACAGCCTCGCGCCGCGCGCGGTGATGGCTCTGCTTTGCGGCGCGGCGCTGGGTCTTTCGGGCAGCATCTTCCAGATGGTCCTGCGCAACCCGCTTGCGGAGCCCGGCACGCTCGGCGTCTCGGCCGGCGCAAGCCTCGCGCTGGTTTCCGCGACGCTCTGGCTGCCCGAATTGCTGGAATGGGGGCAGGAGCCGATCGCGCTCGCCGGCGGCAGCCTGGGTTGCCTTGCGGTCTTCCTCATCGCCCGCCGGCAGGGTTTCGCCCCGACCGCGCTGATCATGGCAGGTCTGATCGTCAGCCTCTATTGCGGAAGCCTCGCCGCGCTCGCCGTCCTGTACAATCACGACAACCTCACAAACCTGTTCATCTGGCAATCCGGAGCGCTCTTCCAGAGCGGATGGAGCGGCGTGCTCTACCTGCTGCCGCGTCTCGCCCTCTCCGCACTCTTGGTCTTTGCGGCGCTGCGCCCACTCGCATTGCTCGAACTCGGCGACCAGACGGCGTTGGCGAGCGGGCTCAAGGTCCGCAGCATCAGGATCCTCATTCTCGCCATCGCGGTTTCGCTGGGCTGTTTCGTCGCCAGCGCGGTGGGGATGATCGGTTTCATCGGGCTTGCCGCACCGAACCTGGCCCGGTTCTGCGGCGCGCGCACGGCCCGGCAACGCCTCATCTGGGCGCCTGTCATTGGCGCCGGGCTGCTCTGGTCGGCAGACAGCATCGTGCAGCTCCTGGGCCTTGTGATGAGGGAATTACCCACCGGCACCGCCACGGTGCTCCTCGGCGCTCCCTGTCTGCTCATCCTCCTGATGTACAGCCGGCAGCACGTCCGGCCACCGGGCAACGAACCGGCTCTGCGTCGTGTCCCGCACGCCGGCGCCCGGCTTTTCGGCCTGGCCGGATTGCTCGCGCTGTCTTTGGGGGTGGCGCTGCTGGTCGGGCGTGGGCCCGATGGATGGGAGATCACCCCGCCGCTCGTCGATCCGCATGCCGTGCTGCAATGGCGCTGGCCCCGTGCAGTGGGTGCGCTGGCCGCCGGTGGCCTGCTGGCGCTCGCGGGGGCCGCGCTGCAGAGGCTTACCGCCAATCCGATGGCGAGCCCCGAGGTGCTCGGGCTCACCTCCGGCGCCGCACTGGGCTTCATGGTTCAGATCATGCTCATGCCTGCCCAGTCGGCCGGAACCGGCCTTGCCGGAGCGGGCACAGGCGCTGCCCTGACGCTCGCCGCGCTGCTGCTGATCGGATCGCGAGCGCGTGGTGGGCCGGAGCGCAGCCTCCTCGTGGGAGTCTGCCTGGCGACGCTCAGCAGCGCCATCGCCACGGTTCTGCTGTCGACCGGCCATCCGGCGCTGCGTGGCTTGCTCGGTTGGCTGTCGGGATCGACGGCGGGCGTCGCGCCCTGCGCGGCGATTGCGGCCATGCTCGCCCTGATCGGTGCATTGGCGGTGTTGCCGATGTTGCTGCGCTGGCTCGCGATCTTGCCGCTTGGGCAGGCCACCGCGGGGGCGGTCGGCGTGTCCGTCGGGCGAGCCCGCGCGATCGTCCTCGCCTACTGCGCCGTGGTGACAGGGGCAGCGACATTGCTGATCGGGCCGCTCGGCTTTGTCGGGCTGATGGCTCCCCATATCGCGAGGCGCTTCGGCTTCTCGGCTTCGGGAAGCCAATTCGTCGGGGCCGTGCTTGTCGGCGCCTCGCTTCTCGTTATCTCCGACTGGATCGGACGCGTCGCGATCTTCCCATGGGAAATCCCGGCGGGATTGGTCTCGGCGTTCGTAGGCGGGCCCTATTTCATGTGGCTCATGCAGAGGCGCGGTTCATGAAGGCCTCGGGCATCATCCACAATCCCGGACGCGGGACATTCCGCCGGCTCCAGGTCCTGCGCGCCTGGCGGGTGACACCCCATATGCGGCGGGTCGTCCTAACGGGGCCGGAGCTGGCAGGCTTCTCGTTCTATCGCCAAGGCCTCGGGCCCTATGTGAAGCTCCTTGTTCCCCCGCTGAATCTCAAGGATCCGGGCTGGCCGCGCATCGGAGAAAGCGGGGCGATCGAATGCCCCGTGGATCAGCGGCCATCGGTGCGCACCTACACGGTGAGAGATTTCGACGAGGAGCTGCAGGAACTGACCATCGATTTCGTCCTGCACGGTGACGAGGGCCCGGCCTCGCGCTGGGCGGCCAAAGCCGAGCCCGGTGACAGTATTGCGCTCCTCGAACGCGGCTTCTCCCATCCCTATGGCGTGGATCGCTACGTCTTCATCGGCGATCACACGGCCCTGCCTGCCATCGCCCAAAGCCTGGAGAACCTCCCTGACGACAGCAGGGGTGAAGCCGTCATCTGCCTGGGGGATGACGAGGACAAGCAGCATCTCCGCGCTCCGCCCGGCTTGTCGGTAACCTGGTTGATCGGCGAGAAGACGATCGAACTGCCGTCTTTGATGAGAGATCTGAAGCTGGCGTCTGCCGAGCCCGGTGAATATCTGTTTCTCTGGGTCGGAGCAGAGGCCAGGCTTGCGCGATTCCTTCGCAGCCATGCCAAGGATGGCCTATCTCTGCCCAAGGATCAGTACTCGATCCTCAACTACTGGCGGCGTGGATTTGCCGAGGGTTCGTTTGAGCGCAGTGGCTGAATGGCTGCCACCACCGCCTTCAGCATTCCTGCGATCCGCGGCTCCGCGTCAGATCCGGACGTTGGGTTCCGCCAGGGGCGGACATATCCTGTTGCCAAGCGGCGGCCGGCCTCGCGCGGAAGCCAGCCTAAGCTCCGCCCCCTTCATTCCGTTGCCCACTGGCAAATCTTGAAGTCGCCCTTCCTGCGACGCATGTCGAGGTGAAGATGGTCCTTGTGAGAGCTGTCCGAGCCTGGGCCCAGAACGGTCGTGAAGCGTGCGCAGGCGCTCTTTTGCACGTGCTCGCGTAATGCGCTGGTCCCATCGTCGCGGTTGTTGTTGAACATGACGCTGCGATTGTCCTGAAGGACGAGACCGCTCAAATCCATTGCGTTTCCGCTTGCATGTTCGCTGATTGGAGCCCCGGCGACGCCATTGCGCGGGCGGCAGGCATGACCGCCGACACCAACGAGGCGGGAGAGCTTGCTATTCGCCGCAGCCGCAGCGGGCGAGAGATCGTCGCGCACCCAGTCAACAATATCGAGCGCGAAGGCGCAGCGAACCGTGATCGCGCTGTCGAACTCTATTTTGGATCCATCAGGCATCGTCACGGTGCGGAAGCTCACCGGATCCTCGATGCCGCACTCGCCGCTCGTGTTCTCCGCAGCTATTGGAAGTGAAACGCCTCCACGCTCCTTGAAACGAGCAATGCACGCCGATTCCGCTGCCGGCTTTTCCCGCTCGTTTTCCGCGGGCTTTTGCGGCTCCGGTGCATCAGCTGGAGCCAGATCGGCGGGGCGTCGCGGTGGGAGAGGGGGCGACACCCGAGACGGCCGAGGTACCGACGTCGAAGAGACCGCCTTCGGAGGACCTGCACGCTCACGGGCTTCGACCGACGATATCCCCGAGCAGTGAAACACGCAGACGGAGCTCGCGACAATCAGAGTCCACGACCACGGACGACGCATGCCGATCAGTCCACGAAGCGAACCGTGACGCCCGGCTTAACCAGATCGGCCAGCTCTTCAGCATCCCAATTCGTCAACCTTACGCAGCCATGCGAGGTCGTCTTGCTGACCTTGGATGGTTCCGGCGTGCCATGGATTCCGAATGTCGGCTTCGACAGGGCGATCCAGACGGTCCCGACGGGACCATTTGGACCGGGCGGCAGGACGAGCGTTTCGGTGTTCTTGCCCTGCTGGAAATTCTTCTCGGGATCGTAAGTATAATTCGGATTCCTCGCGACTCGCTCAACGGTGTATTCGCCCGATGGAGAGGGGTTGTCCTCGCTGCCAATGGTCGCCGGGTAGCTCGCCAGCACTCTGTCTTCCGCCCCGAAGACAATGACCATCCCCGTGCTTTTGACTGCGTCGATCCGCAGAGCGGACCCGACTTCCGGCGCGCGACGCGCCGATGCCACCAGGAGACGTGTCCCGGCTTCGGTGAATGAGCCGCGCGGATTAAGGGCGTTGAGCAGCGCTTCGCTCATATGGAAACGTTCGCCCAGCATCTCCTGCGGGCTCGTATAGGACAGGCGCTTCATCTTCGCCTGCCTGGCATAGTCGCGGGGGATCGCGTCGGCAAAATCGTAGGACGCGTCCTTCGCCGACAGCGTGTATTCGGCGATCACGTCACGAATCGTGTCCCCGCCGAGACTCAGCCAGGCCAGTTCGTCGATCTCATCGCCTTCGGGCAAATTCTGCTGACGCCGAAACTGCGCGACAGCCTTGCGAAAATTCTCGCCGTCGACACCATCGATGACCCCTGGGGAAATGCTGCGGCGGCTGAGCAGGATCTGCGCCTTTGCCACAAAGGGAACCGGCCCGGCTTCGAGCTGCGTGTTCCTGTCGGCGAAGGTTACCGCATTGATCTCGTCAGCCGTCAGGGCAAACGCAGGCAATGGCAACAGGATGGCTGCCGCAAGTAACGACCCGACAAGCGAGGTTATCAGCTTCTGCAATTGCACATAAGCGCTGCGCGGCAGGTCGGTTTTCATCTGCACCCCAAGAACCGGTAGAAGGCTCAAGCCATACCGATGAAGCGATCAGATGTTCCACGAGGACCGCAGCCCCACTCGAACTATCGAATTCAGGCGTTCAAACGGGACTGCGACGACCGCATTTCAGGTCGCGCTCATGTCCGAATGCCGTTGGCCGCTGCGCCGGCATTTACCAGCGCCGCCGTGGAACCGACCGAGCGAGATAGGCGAGGGCGCATGTCACCATCGCGACGGCAAGCCCCGAGCAGATGAGACCGGCGGGCGTAATCCGCGCCTTCCCTTGCAGGGTAATGTGCTTGCCTACGCGCAGGTCGAATTCAGACCTGATCTCCTCCGGATGCGGTGGCGCCTCGTCAAAAATGGCTGGTGCGGCATTGGCTTCCGGCATCACAGCTCCAGGGTTTTGGTTCCAGAGTCGGGATGATGCCATGACTGTCTATCGGCAAGAAGGCCGATGACTCGGCAATCGAATCCGTTCCTAGACAGATTCGGGGCCATCATCATTGCGGTCGCGACCATGCCCGTTCCCGGGCGTGGCGTCGCCGTCGCCAGATAGCACCACAGGGTTTGCGCTCACGAGCCCGTCCCGATTGGGCTCAGCCTGCGATTTCGCGTACTGGCCGGCAGCATCCTTCTTCGCCGGCTCTCGCGATTTGATCGCAGCTTCCTGTTCGGGCGTCAGTGGGTTGCCGTTTCCGTCCCTCATCTCATCCTCCTGGTCGTGGATTTGATCAGGCAACGGGTGGCCCGCATCTAATGTTCCCGGTTGGAAGCGCGCCCGCTCATCCCGCCGAAACGGGGCGCAGGGTGGCGGCCAGCATGAGTGCGAGGTTGAGCGCAACACCGAGCCAAAGCCATAAGTCCAGGGAAACGCGATAATGCATCGGACCGTCCTCCTTCTGACGGACCAATTCCCCGGTCGGCAATCCCGTTCCGAAGTTCCGTAAAATGCGATGGATCGTGATGAACGAGGAGTTAGCGAGCTCCTCGTTGGTCGATTGTTCAATTGCCCCTGCCGGTGTCGAGCATCGGAGGAGGCTGAATATCGGGAATGTTGGTCAGATCCTCCGGGAGCGGAGAGCTCGAGCACCTCAGATGCAGATCCCGATTGAACTGCTTGCGGCGAATATTCTGCTGGTTGGTGACGTTGACCGTCGCGAGGGCGCCCGACGGGCTCAGGAACCCTATCATCACCGACGACTTCAACCGCTCCTTCTCTTCGGCATCGTAGCTCTCGGCCTTCTGCCGGCCGTCCTTGCAGGCGGCGCTTTGCCATTTCCTGTCCGAATGACTGAGCGATCCGGCGTAGTTCGCGGGCTGCGTGGTGCACCCAACGCATAGAAGGCCCAACACAGCGATTGAAATCGGTGTTCGCATTGCTCGTTCCTAATGAATTTCGGTTTTGCGGCAGGTGGGAGAAGTCGAGGCGATGGCTCGCTCAGTCGGTCAGAGCGGCCAATTCTGCGTCGGGAAGCACTTCGCCGTTCGCGGTCATCTTCTCGACACGGCCGTCAAACAGGTCGTCAGCAACCGCTTCGATGGCGTGTTCGATGGAAGGATACTCGACCCAGTAAGCCGAATCGATATCGCCAGCGTGCTTGCTACGATGCTGCAGCAGCACGCCGATTTCAGCGCTGGCATATTTGGCAATCACATCGGCGGGTCTCATTGGGCATCCCGATCTTGCTGTCGGCATGTAACCCTGCTCGATGAATGATTGTTCCTGTTGGGAGGGGTACGTCTCGGCTCATTCAGAGCGTCATCGACGCGCCGGAAGGCTTCGCGCCCGATTAGCCTGGCCGCCCCCTCATGAAGGCGGCCAGCGGCCCCGCCTGAGTCACGGCGAGGCCGATCGAATGCCGGAGAACCGGCTACTCCGCCTTCAGGTTTTCCGCCGAAGACTTCCCGGAACGCTTGTCGGCAACGATCTCGTAGGAAATCTTCTGCCCCTCCCGCAGTTCACGGAGACCAGCGCGCTCGACGGCGCTGATATGAACGAAGACATCCTGACCGCCGTCGTCAGGCTGGATGAAACCAAAGCCTTTCGTCGAGTTGAACCATTTCACTGTGCCTGTCGCCATTTCGCTCTCCTTGTCGAAGTCGGTAACATGGCGGGCCGTACCTCAGGAGGCAAGCGACTAAAACCTAGGGCCGATGGCCGACAACACTCCGGGACGTCGCTCTTACAAACTGTCCGGCCGATCAGCTCTTGCGATCGGCAGCGTCCGCGCCCCGCATTCCAATGGGCATCGGAGGCCCCTTGGTTGTGTCACGGTTCGTCTGTCGCTCAGCCTCGGCATTCAGCTCCGCCCCGACAAGCAGGATCGTCGCCGACAGCCACATCCAGGTCAGCAGGCCGATAACGGCTCCGATGGTGCCATAGGTCTTGTTGTAGTCCTCGAAATTGGCGACGTACCACGAGAACAGAATCGACCCGGCCACCCAGGCGACCGCTGCGACCAAGGCGCCGGGGCTCACCCATTTCCACTGCGCATCGTCTCGACTTGGCCCGAAGCGGTAGAGAATACCCAGGCCGATGACGAGCACCATGAAGAGCAACGGCCAACGGCCGATCGATATGAGCCACTCGCTCGCGGCACCCATGTAGACGTAATCCAGCACGATGGGGATGGCCGCGATGGCGCCCAGCGCGACCAGCAGAAACGCGATGATGCCGGCCGTGAAAGCGAGCGAAATCGCATTGAGCTTGAAGAAGCCCCGCTTCTCGTCTTCGCCATAGGCCACGTTCAGCGCATCGAACAGCGCTTTGACGCCGGCATTGGCGCTCCAGAGCGCCAAGCCGAGGCTGAGGAAAAAGGCAAATCCGAGCGTTGCGCTCCCACCGTTGCCGATGCGGGAAATCTGATCTGCCAGGAATTCTATCGCACCGGCCGGAAGAAAGGCGCCCAGCCCTGCCAATTGGCCGCCGATCGAAGCGGGGTCGTTGACAAGCCCATAAATCGAGACGAACGCAGTCAGTGCGGGAAAGAGGGCGAGAAGTCCGTAGAATGTGACGCCGGCCGCGACGGCACGGACCCTGTCTCGATCCGCTTCCGCATATGTCCGGCGGAGGATTTCCCACCAGCCGCGGGGCGGGATGTCGGTTGGCGCCGAAGCCGATGCGCCTTCGCCCGAACGTGATTCCGCCTTGGCGGCATATCGGCGCTCGCGAGCGTCCGGGCGGCCGCCGCCACTGGCCAGATTGAGCGCCACGACGATACCGACCGCGCCTGCAACAAGCGCCAGCCCGTCGCACCAGCGGAAGCCGCTTCTGTGTCGTCTTGGCCGATCAGTCGTCATTCTCGACCTGTCGGCGAAGTTCGTTATCGGCTGCGCCTTGAACTGCCTCTGCCATCCTGGAGGACAGGTCTGGAAATTCCTCCAGAATCTCGCCCTCGGGTATGCCGGACTGTCGAGCTGCGGCGAGCGCGCTCCGGGTAAAAATATCGAAGCGTGCATCCACTCCTTGCTCGAGGAAATCCTCGGACGAAATGTTCTCGGCGATCCACCGCTCGACAAATGCCACGCCGCGCTCCGACATCTGGTTGCTCCTCGCCTCGGCGTATATGCGGTCAACTCGCTTCAGCACTCCCGGTTCGCCGTGGAGGCGAGAAAATCCATGCCCACAGCGCCCTTGGGAGAGGCATGGATCGGCCGGGCGTTTCACTCTCAGTTCGGAGGCGTCTTTGTGCCGTCTGACGAATTTGAGGGAGGGCCGGCCCCGGACGCGGCCGAAATCGACATGTACGACGTGCCCGAGCTCGGGCAAGCGGATGCCGGCTATCGCCGCCTTCGCGCGTTGGCGAGGCACATGGCAATGCAGGCGTCGATGAGGGATGGCCCCAAGCGATCGTCTGCCCCAGGTTGCAATCGTACTGGCTGGAGCGTGGCTCTTGCGAAGAGCAATCTGTCAACGAAGCGTCGGCATGCTTCAGCAAATGCCGACGCTAGCCTCCCGCAGGCTGCGGCTCATCGCCATCGCCCTACCTGCACTCGAATCTGCATGCGACGTCTTTCTGCGAGCAGCGGAGGAGCAATCGAGCGAGTGTTGACGTGGAGGGCAGGAAAGAACCCCGCAGCACCATCGCTCCCGAGCAGAGCGTTATAGCTCTGCGTCGAGTTCGGGCAGGATAGTGAAGAGGTCTCCGACGAGGCCGTAATCGGCGATCTGGAAGATCGGGGCCTCCTCGTCCTTGTTGATGGCGACGATGACCTTGCTATCCTTCATGCCGGCGAGATGCTGGATCGCGCCGGAAATGCCGACCGCGATGTAGAGTTCGGGGGCCACGACCTTGCCGGTCTGGCCGACCTGCCAGTCGTTGGGGGCGTAGCCGGCATCGACCGCGGCGCGCGAGGCGCCCATCGCGGCGCCGAGCCGGTCGGCGACCGGCTCGATCACCTTGGTGAAGTTCTCCGAGGAGGCGAGTGCGCGCCCGCCCGAGATGATGATCTTGGCCGAAGCCAGCTCCGGACGGTCGGACTTGGCGACCTCCTCGCCCTTGAAGGACGAGTTGCCGGGGTTCTCGGCCGCGGAGACCGTCTCGACCGTGGCCGCGCCGCCTTCGCCGGCCGCCTGGAAGGAGGCGGTGCGGATGGTCAGCAGCTTCTTGGCGTCCGTGGACTGCACCGTCTGGATGGCGTTGCCGGCATAGACCGGGCGCTCGAAGGTGTCGGGGGAGACCACCTTGGTCACGTCCGAGACCTGCATCACGTCGAGCAGCGCGGCGACGCGCGGCAGCACGTTCTTGCCGGTGGTGGTCGAGGGCGCGACGATCGCGTCGTAGCCATCGGCGAGCTTGACGATCAGCGCGGCGAGCGGCTCGGCCAGCGCATGGCCATAGGCCGCGTCGTCGGCGAGCAGCACCTTCTCTACGCCGGCGAGCTTGGCAGCCGCATCGGCGGCGGCTTTGGCGCCCTCACCGGCGACGAGGATATGGACGGGGCCGCCGAGCTGGGAAGCGGCGCTCAGTGCCTTGGCGGTGGCGTCCTTGATCGAGACGTTGTCGTGATCGGCAATCAGCAGCGTGGTCATCAGATCACCCCGGCGGTCTTGAGCTTGGAGACGAGTTCGGCGGCCGAGGCCACCTTGATGCCGGCGGAGCGGCCGGCAGGCTCGACCGTCTTCAGGACCTTCAAGCGCGGCGCGACATCGACACCGAGGGTCTCGGCCGTGGTCTCGTCGAGCGGCTTCTTCTTCGCCTTCATGATGTTGGGCAGCGAGGCATAGCGCGGCTCGTTCAGGCGCAGGTCGGTGGTGACGATCGCCGGCAGCTTCAAGCTGACCGTCTGCAGGCCGCCATCGACCTCGCGGGTGACGTCGACATTGTCCGCGCCAAGCTCGACCTTCGAGGCGAACGTGCCCTGCGGCCAGCCGAGCAGCGCCGCCAGCATCTGGCCGGTCTGGTTGGCGTCGTCGTCGATCGCCTGCTTGCCGAGGATGACGAGGCCGGGGCCTTCCTGCTCGACCAGCTTCTGCAGCAGCTTGGCCACGGCAAGCGGCTCGACGATGCCGTCGACCTTCACCAGGATGCCGCGATCGGCGCCCATCGCGAGACCGGTGCGGATCGTCTCGGCTGCCTGCGCCGGACCGATCGAGACCACCACCACCTCGGTCGCCTTGCCGGCTTCCTTCAGGCGCAGCGCCTCTTCCACCGCGATCTCGTCGAACGGGTTCATCGACATCTTCACATTCGCAAGCTCGACGCCGGAACCGTCCGCCTTCACGCGGATCTTCACGTTGTAATCAACCACCCGCTTCACGGGCACCAAGATCTTCATGCGCCGTTCTCCAGGCTACACGGACAAGCCGGATTACTTCTCGACGAAGGCGCGCTCGATCACGTAGTCGCCGGCCTCGCCATGGTTGCCTTCGTGAAGGCCACGCTCCTGGAAGGTCGCCTTGAGATCGACCAGCATCTGGGGAGAACCGCAGAGCATGAAGCGGTCACCGTCGGCATCAAAGTCCGGCTGGTCGATATCGGCGAAGAGCTGGCCCGAGGTCAGCAGATCGGTGATGCGGCCGCGATTGCGGAAGGGCTCGCGGGTCACCGTCGGATAGTAGATCAGCTGCTGGCGGATCATCTCGCCGAGGAACTCGTCCTGGGGCAGCTGGCTCTGGATCCGCTCGCCATAGGCAAGCTCGGCGACCTGGCGGCAGCCATGGACGAGCACGACGGTCTCGTAGCGCTCATAGGTCTCGGGGTCGCGGATGAGCGAGAGGAAGGGGGCGAGCCCGGTTCCGGTGCCGAGCAGGAACAGCCGCTTGCCGTCCTTGAGATTGTCCAGGACGAGCGTCCCCGTCGCTTTCTTGCCGACGATGATCGGATCGCCGACCTGGAGGTCCTGCAGCCGCGAGGTCAGCGGGCCGTCCGGCACCTTGATGGAGAAGAATTCGAGGTTCTCATCGTAATTCGTGCTGGCGACGCTGTAGGCCCGCAGCAGCGGCTTCTCATCGACCTTGAGCCCGATCATCGTGAACTGGCCGTTCTTGAAGCGGAACGAGGTGTCGCGCGTGGTCGTGAAGCTGAACAGCGTATCCGTCCAGTGATGAACGCTGAGGACCTGTTCCTCGTAGAAATTGCTCATCGCATCGTCCTTTGAAGCTTGGGCGGTGGTCTCTGGCGCGTTTGCTGCAGTGCGGCGGGCGCTTGCTAAGCAGAAAACGCGTACGAAATCAAAATCTTCTTCTTTATTGTCGCGGACAGTCCTGACGCAGAAGATTCCTCACGCCTCGAGGGCTTCCGGGAGAAATTTCAACTTGTCCGGAACGTCCTTCCAGTCGTCGGCATCGGCGGGCGCGTCGCGCTTATCGGTGATGTTGGGCCATTGCGCGGCGAGCCTGGCATTGAGGGCGATCCAGCGGGCTGAATCATCCGCGGTTTCCGAGACGATCGCCTCTGCCGGACATTCCGGCTCGCACACGCCGCAATCGATGCACTCGTCCGGATTGATGACGAGCATCGTCTCGCCCTCGTAGAAGCAATCGACCGGGCAGACCGCGACGCAGTCTGTGTACTTGCAACGGATGCAAGCTTCGGTCACGGCGAAAGCCATGCGCGTTCCTCCTGCTTGACAGTGAGGGAAGGGAGTGCAAACTTGTTCGTACACAAACGATATGCCGACTCTCCGCGGCCTTGTCAATCGGTCAGATTGCAGGTGCGGAAGGGCTTCAAGAAGGGGTGGGGCTGATGGCTGAGCAACAGACTGCGACGATCAAGGCGGACCACAAGCTGGTGGTCCGGAATATCGGGCTTCTGCTCAGTGGCGACATCGGCAACCCCATTCTGCAGGCCGATACGGTGGTGGCCATCGGCGGGAAGATCACAGCCGTCGGCAGCTTCAAGGATCTGGATACGGACAAGGCCGACAGCGTCATCGATGCCAACGGCACGGTGCTGCTGCCCGGCCTGATCGACAGCCATGTCCACCCCGTCGCGGGCGACTGGACGCCGCGCCAGAACCAGCTCGGCTGGATCGATTCGACCATGCATGGCGGCGTCACCACCATGATCTCGGCGGGCGAGGTGCATACGCCCGGCCGCCCGAGGGATATCGTCGGCGTCAAGGCGATGGCGATCTATGCGCAGCGCTGCTTCGACGCCTTCCGACCGGGCGGCGTGAAGATCCATGCCGGCGCGCCGGTGATCGAGCCCGGCATGGTCGAGCAGGATTTCAAGGATCTGGCCGATGCCGGCGTGAAGCTGCTCGGCGAGGTCGGTCTCGGCGGCGTCAAGGACGGTGCCACGGCCAGGCAGATGGTCGCATGGGCGCGCAAATACGGCATCCAGTCGACGATCCACACCGGCGGCCCTTCGATCCCGGGCTCGGGCCTGATCGGCGCCGATGTGGTGCTGGAGGCCGACACCGATGTCGTCGGCCATATCAATGGCGGGCACACGGCCCTGCCGGACAAGGAAATCCGCTGCATCTGCGAGGGCTGCAAGCGCGGCCTCGAACTCGTCCATAACGGCAATGAGCGCGCCGCGCTCTACACGCTGCGCATCGCCCGCGAGATGGGCGATCTCCAGCGCGTCATCCTCGGCACGGATGGTCCGGCAGGCTCTGGCGTGCAGCCGCTCGGCATCGCCCGCATGGTCTCGCTGCTCTCCTCGCTCGGCGATGTCCCGGCCGAGATCGCCTTCTGCTTCGCCACCGGCAATACGGCGCGGATGCGCAGCCTCGATTGCGGGCTGATCGAGGTCGGCCGCTCGGCCGATTTCGTCTTCATGGACAAGGCCCAGCACTCGGCCGGCAGGAACTTCCTCGACAGCATCCAGCTCGGCGACCTGCCGGGCATCGGGATGGTGGTGATCGATGGCATCGTCCGCTCCGGGCGCAGCCGCAACACGCCGCCGGCCGAGAAAATCCCCGCCGTCGTCGGGCACTGAAGCACCTGCTCCCGCTGCGTTGGCCGATAGGCCGGCGCGGGTTCGACGAGAGAACGATTGCAGTCAGTCTGGAATCGTTATTATCTCATTCGCATACGAATGATTTGGGGCGCGCTGGGTGTCGCTGGTCTTCCATTCCCCTCGGACGGGTAAAGGCGGATGAAAAGGGCTGCGCGCGCCTTCACGCTTACCGTCAACGGCACCTCTCATCGCATCGAGGGCGAGCCTGACACGCCGCTGCTCTTCTTCCTGCGCAACGACCTCGCCATCAACAGTCCGAAATTCGGTTGCGGCCTCGGCGAATGCGGGGCCTGCACCGTGCTGCTCGACGGGGTGGCGGCGCGGGCCTGCGCCTATCCCGTCCGGCTCGCCGTCGGCCGCGAGATCGTGACGCTGGAAGGGCTCGGCACGCCGGAAAAGCCGCATCCGATCCAGCAGGCCTTCATCGATGCGCAGGCGGCCCAGTGCGGCTACTGCATCAACGGCATGGTGATGACGGCCAAGGCCTTCCTCGATGTGAAGCCGAAACCCAGCGAGAGCGAGGTACGCGAAGCGCTGCGCTATAATCTCTGCCGCTGCGGGACGCATGTGGAGATCGTGCGGGCGGTGATGCTGGCCGCCGAACGCTGCTGGAGCCGCGACGGGGCAGGCTCGTGACGGGCGCGACTCCACCGCCCTCCCGCCGCAAATTGCTGAAGCGCGGCGGCGTCATCGCCGTCGTCTCGCCGCGCAAGGGCGCAGCGGCCGAGGCGCCGCCCGAGGAGGGGCTCGACGTCCATGTCTGCCTGACGGCCGAAGGGCGAGTGCTCGCCTTCTGCGGCCATGTCGATCTCGGTACCGGCATCCGCACAGCGCTCGCCCAGATCGTCGCGGAGGAGCTGGATTTCCCGTTCGCGTCCGTCGAGATGGTGCTGGGCGACACGGCCGAAACGCCCGACCAGGGCGCAACCATCGCCAGCGAGACGATCCAGGTCACGTCGATCCCGATGCGGATCGCAGCGGCGCAGATCCGCCAGCAGCTCGTCGCGCTTGCGGCTGCTGCGCTGGATTGCCCGGAGGAGGGGATCGATGTCGCCGCCGGCACCATCAGCCGGCGCGGGGAGACGGGCTACCCGCTCGGCCTCGGTACGCTGCTCGGCAACCGCCGAATCCTGCTGCCGCTGGCCAAGGAGGCCGCGTTCAAGCCGGTCGACCGCCATGCCATCGTCGGCAAGCCGGTCGAGCGCGTCGACATTCCGGCCAAGCTGACCGGGCGCTTCGTCTATGTCCATGATGTTCGCGTCCCGGACATGCTGCATGGCCGGGTCGTGCGGCCGCCCTATGCCGGGATCGACGGGGGCGATTTCGTCGGCAAAAGCCTCGAAGCTGTCGACGAAGCGTCCATCGCCCATATTCCCGGTGTCCGCGCCGTCGTGGTCGAGGGCGATTTCGTCGGCGTCGTCGCCGAGCGCGAGGAACAGGCGGCGGAGGCGGCGCAGGCGCTGGTGACGCGCTGGAGGGACTGGCCGGCCCCGGCTGATCTGCGCGATGTCCAGAATGCATTGCGCACTCACCCTGCGACGGCGCGAAGACTGGTCGACGAGGGCGATGTCGAGGCCGCGCTCCAGACCCTCGAGAAGCGGCTCGACCGCACCTATGTCTGGCCCTACCAGATGCACGGCTCGATAGGCCCTTCCTGCGCCGTCGCCGATGTGCGCGAGGACGGCATCACCGTCTGGACCGGCAGCCAGAACCCCTATCC
Organism: Allobosea sp. RIT-PG3_2; assembly: GCF_057321085.1. NCBI lineage: Bacteria > Pseudomonadati > Pseudomonadota > Alphaproteobacteria > Hyphomicrobiales > Alloboseaceae > Allobosea > Allobosea sp. RIT-PG3_2. The sequence continues at coordinate 23,656 of NZ_JBXWCA010000008.1, forward strand.
GCTTCGCGCCGACATCGCATTGCTGATGGGCGTCCCCGCAGAGCGGGTCGAGGTCGTCCGGCATGAGGCGGCGGGTTGCTACGGCCGCAACTGCGCCGATGACGTCGCGGCCGATGCCGTGCTGTTGTCGCGCGCAGTCGGCGCGCCCGTGCGCGTGCAGCTCACCCGCGAGCAGGAGCATCTCTGGGAGCCGAAGGGCGCCGGACAGCTCATGGACATCGCCGGAGGACTGGGCCCTGGCGGCTCGCTCGCGGCCTATGATTTCCACACGCGCTACCCGTCCAATGCAGCGCCGACGCTGGCGCTGCTGCTGACGGGGCGTATCCCCAATACGCCCGCGGCGCTCAAGATGGGCGACCGCACGGCGATCCCGTCCTACGCTTACGAAAACATGCGGATCACGGCCTATGACATGGCGCCGATCGTGCGTGCCTCCTGGCTGCGCGGCGTCTCGGCGATGCCCAATGTCTTCGCCCATGAAAGCTATATCGACGAGCTCGCCCATGAGGCGGGCGCTGACCCGGTCGAATTCCGGCTACGCCACATCGTCGACGAACGCGCCGCAGAGCTGACGCGGGCGACGGCTGCGCGCGCCGGCTGGGAGCCGCATGTCGGGCCGCGCATGCAGGGCGATGCCGATAGCGAGGTTCTGCATGGGCGCGGCTTCGCGCAGGCGCGCTACATCCATGGCAGCTGGCCGGGGATGGGCGCGGCCTGGGCGGCCTGGGTCGCCGATGTCGCGGTGAACCGCTCGACCGGAGAGGTCACGGTCAGCCGCGTCGTCGTCGGGCAGGATACCGGCATGATGGTCAACCCGGCCGGGGTGCAGCACCAGATCCACGGCAACGTTCTGCAATCGACCAGCCGTGTGCTGCGCGAGGAAGTGACCTTCTCCGAGACCACCGCCGTCGCAGCGCGCGACTGGGGGGCCTACCCGGTCCTGACCTTCCCGGAACTGCCGACGATCGACGTGATGCTGATGGAACGTCAACACGAGCCGCCGCTCGGCGCCGGCGAATCCGCCTCGGTTCCGAGCGCGGCGGCGATCGTCAACGCCGTCTACGACGCGACCGGGGTGCGCTTTCGCGAATTGCCGTTGACGCCGGAGCGCGTGCTCGCCGGGCTGAACGGCCGTCCGGTGCTGGCGCCGCCTCCCGCGAAGGAGCGCAGACGCGGCATCGGCTTCTGGAGCAAGCTCGGCGGCGCGGCAGCGGCCGCTGCGACGGTTACGGCCCTGTCATTTTCGATCGCGCCCGAGATCGCGCCCATCGGCCGGCCGGACCCGGCGACATGGTCGGCCGCGACCATAGAGAAGGGGCGCCAGCTCGCCGCGCTCGGCGCCTGCGCCGTCTGCCATACGGGCAAGGATGGCGTCCCCTACGCCGGAGGGCTCGCATTGGAGACGCCTTTCGGCACGGTGAAGGCCACCAACATCACGCCCGATCCCGAGACCGGCATCGGCAACTGGTCCTATCCCGCATTCGAGCGGGCGATGCGCGCCGGCATCCATCGCGACGGGCGCCATCTCTACCCGGCCTTCCCCTATCCGAACTTCACGAAGACAAGCGAGGCCGATCTTCAGGCGCTCTACGCTTTCCTGATGTCGCAGCCCGCGGTCGTGCAGCGCAACGAGCCGAGCAGGCTGACCTTCCCCTTCAATCTGCGCCCGCTGATGGCCGGCTGGAACCTGCTGTTCAACCGCGGCAAGGAAGCGAAGCCGGAACCCGCGCGCTCGGTGGCTTGGAATCGCGGGCGCTATCTCGTCGACGGGCTCGGACATTGCAGTGCCTGCCACTCGCCGCGCAACGCGCTCGGCGCCGAGAAGGGCGGTCAGGCCTATCTCGCCGGCGGCGAGGCGGAGGGGTGGGAGGCTCCGGCCCTGACCAGCCTCTCGCATTCACCGATCCCGTGGAGCGAGGCGGATTTCTACGATTATCTGCGTACCGGCCAGGCAGCCCGCCACGGCACGGCCTCCGGCCCGATGGCGCCGGTAATCGAAGAACTAAGGGAATTGCCGGACGCCGATATCCGCGCCATGGCGACCTATCTCGCCTCCCTGAACAAGCCGCTGCCGGAGCAGGAGGCGGCTACGCGAACCGAGGCGATCGTGAAGGCGACGGCCTCTGCCGCCAATCCCGGCACTTCGCCGGTTGCGCGGCTCTATGAGGGTGCCTGCGCAGCCTGCCACGAGACGGGCCGTATCGCGCCGCTCGCCAATCAGGGGCCTGCGCTGGGATTGAGCTCGAAGCTTCATGCCGCGACACCGGCCAATCTCGTCAACATGCTGATACAGGGCGGTGGCCACGGCGCGGGCCAGATGCCGGCCTTCGGGAATGCGCTCGATGATCGGCAGATCGCCGATCTCGCGGCTTATCTGCGTGGCCGCTTCGCGCCGGGGCAGCGGGGCTGGGACGGGGTGGAGAAGGCGATCGAAAAGGCGAGGGCGAATCGGCCTTAGTTATGCTGGCCCGTGCCGACACCCCCGTCATTCCGGGGCATTGCGCAGCAATGAGCCTGGAACCCAGAACCGATGGGCCGCCCCGAAAAGGCGCTTCTGGCCGATTTACTTTTTTCGACAGAATGCATCGCTTCTGGATTCCGGGCTCGCCGCTGCGCGGCGCCCCGGAATGACAGTGGAGGTTCGTTGTCCTCAGCGCAGCCCGTCCTCGCCCTTGATCTCGTCGGTCTTCAAGCCACCGACGCGGGGCAGGGGGCGGCCGGCGCTGGTCAGCACCACCGCGACAATGATCTCGTCGGCGCGCGGGGCGTCGGGCACGCGTACCTCCATGCCGTCGAAATGGCTGCGGACATAGGCTGCCGCCTTGTGGCCGAGCGGCACGTCGAGCACGACGCCGAGCGAGCCGCGCTTCTTGGCCGAGGGGATGAGAGCCGGCGCCTTGCCGAGCAGCTTGCGCAAGGGCGCCCCAAGCTTGGGATGCAGGATCGCGGCGGCGTGCTCCAACTCGCCGTTCTCGCCGACCACAGCCGCCTTGCCGTAGCCCTCGACCTGCTCGCCGGGGATATCCAGCGCCGCCAGCGCATGGCGGCCGAGCAGGTCGCCCAGCTCCTCGCCGATCTCGATCAGCGGCGCGAGGTCTGCCTCGTAGCGCCCGGCGAACGGATTGGCGATCACGGCGACCGCCGCGGCGCGACGCACGGCCGGCTCGACCGGGCGGCCCATCTCCGAGCGGGTTTCGTCGGTGATGGTGACGATCTTGCGGATGCTTGCGCTCATCGCAGGCCATCCTCTCCCTTGATCTCGGAGGCCTGCAGCCCCCCGACGCGGGCATGAATGCGCGAGCCTGTGGTCATCACCAGCGCGAAGAGCAGCTCATCGGCCTTCGGCGCGTCGGTCAACCCGACCTCGAAGGCATCGAAATGGCTGCGGACATAGGAAGCGTTGATGTGGGTGACGGGGATGTCGAGCCGGGTGCCGGGGCCGCCGACCTTCTTGGTCGAGGCCACGATCGCCTTGGCGTCGCCGAGGATCTCGCGCATCGCATAGCCGCCCGGCGCATGCCAGAGAGCGCCATGTTCCAGCTCGCCGGCCGCGCCGACGATGGCGCCCTTGCCGTAGCCTTCGATAGCCTTTGGATCGCCGCCGAGAGCATCGAGAAGCTGGGTTGCCAGCGAAAGGCCGAGCGGCTTCAGATCCTCCATGAAGCCTGCGATCTCGGCGACATAGCGGCCGGCGAAGGGGTTGGCGATCACGGCCAGAGCCGCGCCGCGCTTCAGCGGCGCAGCGGGAGCGGGGCCGCCTTCATGGAAGATCGTCTCGACGACGACTGCGAGCTTGCGGATGGCGATCTCAGGCATGGGACAGTTTCCTCGATGTGGTTTCTGAAAGTGCGGGTAAGGCGAGCGTTTCGCTCCGGCCCTGGAGGTGCAGGGCGCATGACAGGATCAGGCCTAGCGCCTGCAATCTCTTCGCTTCTCGCAGGCCGGTAGCGAGTGCGTCTTGAATCTCGGTCTCGGCAAGCCTGCCGACATGGCGCGTGACCGGGATATTGCCCAGATCGCTGTCGGAGTGGATCGCGTTCGCGGGCATCCGGACGATGGCCGGATGGCCGGGCAGGTCCACCGCATTGGCAATCACGGTCGCGGCGGCATCGGCCATGGCGGCTGTACGCGCCAGCACCGTCACCGCTTCCGCGATCCCGCGGGAGAAGCTGCGGCCGGGATAGCCGCTGGTCGCGATGCCGTGGATGCCGTCCGTGGCGGAAATCGTCGTCGTGCCGAACAGGCTTGGCTGTTCCGGTCGGTCGACGAGCCCCACACGGACATGCTCGCCCTCGGTCAGATGCAATGCGATGTCGCCGCCATTGTTGACGAAGGCGCGCCGCAGCGGGGCAGTGCAGACCATCGCGCCGAGGATTTCCTCGGCGACCGAGCCGGCGACCGCAGCCATCGGCGTGATGAAGGTATCGACGGCAAAGGGCAGGACCGCCGCGTGCATGCGCCGGGCGACCACACCTTCCGGAACCGGGCTTTGGCTTGTGACGCGGCTGCGCAGCAGGGAGAGTTCGCCGCAAAGCTCGGCCAGCAGCCCGTCGAAACGGCGGCCCGCAGCCTCATATGCTGCCTGAACGGCGGAATCCTCTCCGGTCGCCTGGATGACGAGGTCGATCGGCCCCTGCTGCAGCAGCAGGCGCTTGCCATCGGGCAGGAAGCGCATCGAGGGCCGTTCGAACATGTCCGCTATCCGTGAGAGCGCCGTGTCTTTTGCGGCGCGAAGGGCCAGGGATTGTCCTGCCGCTGCGGGAGCTGGAGGCGCCCCTCGCTCTTGAGCAGGCTGAGCGGCTGAACATGGTCCATATGGCCGCCGAGCTCCTGATAATCGGAGAGCTTCATGGTGAATTCCAGCGGCGCGACCAGCGCGGGCGTCGGGACGTAGCCGAAGGCGTTCTCCGGCAGGCGCGTGACATCGACCATGAAGGTGATGCCGCCGCCCGGCCAGATATAGACCGGGGCGCCGCCGCAGGTGACATAGGTCAGCGAATCCTTGACCGAACGCGTCAGGCGCACCGGATTCTCGGTGACGCCGGCGCGCAGTGAGCCGCCGGCACCGCCGATGAACAGCACCGTCGACAGCGCAGGCTCGCAGTTCTCGGCGATGCGGTCGACCGGCTCGCGAAGCGGTGCGGGAATGTCCATCTCCACCGGGTTCAGCTCGTCGTCGAGCTCATAATAGGCGGCATGCTCGCCGGTGGTCGAGACCATGAGCAGGCGCAGGCCCGGACGCGCGACCTTGGGGTCGAACGGGCCGAGGATGGTCAGCGGATCGCTGATATTGGTGCCGCCCCAGCCGGTGCCGGGCTGCGCAACCTGGAAATAGCGGCCCGGCGTCGACCGGCGGCCCTTCATCTTGAGGCCGGTCGGCTCCATGCCGAGCAATTTGCCGGCCTGGTGCTCGGAGAGGACGCCGGTAATGTGGTCGTCGACGACGACGACCTCGTCGACCTTGCCGTGCCACTGCCTGGCGAAGATTCCGATGGTGGCCGAGCCGCAGCCGACGCGCATCCGGCTTTCCGGAATGCCGTTGACGATCGGCGGTTGTCCGGCCTGCACGACGACCGTCTCGCCGCCGTCGATCGCGAGCTCGACCGCCTTGCCGTTACAGAGCTGGAGCAGCGCGTCGCAGGTGACGCGGCCCTCCTTCTTCGAACCGCCGGTGAGGTGGTGCACACCGCCGAGCGAGAGCATCTGCGAGCCGTATTCGCCTGTGGTGACGTGGCCGACGGCCTCTCCCTCGACGCGCACGGTCGCGGTTTCCGGGCCGAGGAAGCGGTCGGTGTCGATTTTGATCTTCACGCCGCAATAGCTGAAGATCCCCTCGGTCACGACCGTGACCATGTCGACGCCGTCGACCTCCGAGGAAATGATGAAGGGCGCGGGCTTGTAGTCCGGATAGGTCGTGCCGGCGCCGATGGCGGTGATGAAGGTGCCGCGCGGGTTGAGGATGTCCCCGCTCCACTCGCGCTCGCCCGCAAAGGGCACGACCTCGCCGCCCTGGTCGATGGTCCGGCCGAGCACGACATGCGGATCGACGCGCACGAGCGCACCGTCGACATTGCCGTAGCGGTCGCAGGCGCCGACCGCACCGGGCTTGATGAAGCACATGACGGGGCAGGCATCGCAGCGAATCTTGTCGTCCACGGCGGCGGTTGTCACGTCTGAGGCCATAGCTCGTACCCCTCGCGCCGGCGGCGCAGATTGTTATTGTTTGTATGCAAACAATGTAAGCGCACGAACGGGAGTCCGTCAACAGTGGGACAAGACACCCGCGCAGTCCGGGGGCTGGCGGTCCCGGTTGCATCGGCTGCCGGGGGCGGGCCGACATGAACGCATGAGGATGGCCGCATACCCAATTTTGCATCGCGCCCGCCGGGCGGAAGCGCTAGAAGCCCAGCGACGCTCGGTGAGTCCTCCGCGCTGCCGGAGCATTGCGACGCCATGCGGGGACGGCGACCTTAGCCGCCTTCCGGCGTTGAGTGCCGCCCGCTTGCCGGCGGCAGCTGCCTTCAATGCGGGCAGCGGACAGAATTATTATAGGTTGACAAGAATTTTGGACCCCATCAAATTCGTAGGTGCACAAACAATTCAGTTGCGCGAGACGACCGCGATAAAGCCCTTTGAAGCCGGCATGGAGGAACCTGCCAGCGACGAAGGGACCGAATAGGCGCCGCGCATCTGAAGCAAGAACGAGGGGAACAGCGATGACGATAGACCGCAGACGCTTTCTAGCCGCCGCCTCCGCAGGCGCAGCAGCCATGGCTGCTCCCTCGCTCGTTCGGGCACAGGGCAGCGGCACCATCAAGATCGGCGAGATCAACAGCTACACGGCCCAGCCTGCCTTCCTGAAACCCTATCGCCAGGGCTGGGAACTGGCTCAGGATCAGGTCAATGCGGCCGGCGGCGTGCTCGGCCGCAAGCTCGAGACGATCTTCCGCGACGATGCCGGCAAGCCGGAGGACGCGGTGCGCCATGCCGGCGACCTCATCAATGCCGAGAAGGTCGACCTGCTCTCGGGCGGCTTCCTGTCCAATGTCGGCCTCGCGATCGCCGATTTCGCGGCGCAGAACAAGCGGCTCTACGCCGCCTCCGAGCCGCTCTCGGACGCGCTCGTCTGGTCAAAGGGCAATCGCTACACCTTCCGGCTGCGCCCCTCGACCTATATGCAGGCCGCGATGCTGGTCGAGGAAGCGGCGAAGCTGCCGGCCAAGAAATGGGCGATCGTCGCGCCGAACTACGAATACGGCCAGTCGGCGGTGAAGTGGTTCAAGGAACTGCTGAAGAAGGCGCGGCCCGATGTCGAATTCGTCGCCGAGCAGTTTCCCGCGCTCGGCCGTATCGATGCCGGCGCCACGGTCCAGGCCTTGGAAGCGGCCAAGCCCGAGGCGATCTTCAACGTCACTTTCGCCGCCGACCTGACCAATCTGGTGCGCCAGGGCAATACGCGCGGCCTGTTCGAGGGGCGCGCCGTCGTCTCGATGCTGACCGGCGAGCCGGAATATCTCGATCCGCTCGGCGCCGAGACGCCGGAAGGCTGGATCGTGACGGGCTACCCGCATGCCGATCTGCAGACGCCGGAGCACGTCAAGTTCCGCGACGCCTACAAAGCCAAGTACAACGACTATCCGCGGCTGGGCTCGGTCGTCGGCTTCGACACGATGAACTCGATCGCGGCGGCGCTGGCCAAGGCCGGGACGACCGACAACGAGAAGCTGATCGACGCGATGAAGGGGCTCAAATTCCCCTCCGCCTTCGGCACGGCCGAGTACCGCGCCGTCGACCACCAGTCGACGCTCGGCGCCTTCGTCGGCAAGACGGCGGTGAGGAACGGCAAGGGCACGATGGTCGACTGGAGCTATCGCGACGGCGCGAAGTATCTGCCGAGCGACGATGTCGTGAAAGCCATGCGCCCCGCGGGGTGAGGCTCAGCCGCCACATAGCCGGTTCCCGGACGGGCTGATCCGTCCGGGATGTCGTCTCAAACCTTCTGCTCTACGATCGCCTCCGTCGTGGCCTAACGTGCCGGCGGGGCCAGTGTCGTATACTGCCCGAAGGCGAGGTCCTCATGTTCGATCTCATTCTCACGCAGACGCTGAACGGACTTGCCTCCGCATCGTCTCTGTTTCTCGTCGCATCGGGGCTGTCGATCATTTTCGGCGTCACCCGTATCGTGAATTTCGCGCATGGCTCGCTCTACATGCTGGGCGCCTATCTGGCCTGGACGCTGGTGACCTGGTTCGGCCCCGGCGACGCGCTCGGTTTCTGGGGTGGCGTGGTGCTTGCCGCCCTCCTGGTCGCGGTCGTCGGCCTGCTGATGGAGGTCACGATCCTGCGCCGCATCTACCAGGCGCCGGAGCTCTTCCAATTGCTCGCGACCTTCGGTGTCGTGCTGATGATCCAGGACATCGCGCTGGCCACCTGGGGCGCCGAGGACAAGCTGGGGCCGCGTGCGCCCGGCTTCCGCAGCTTCGTCGTGCTCTTCGACAACCGCTTCCCGACCTACGAGCTGTTCCTGATCGCGGTCGGGCCGGCCGTGCTCGCGGTGCTCTGGTTCCTGTTCCAGAAGACGCGCTGGGGCACGCTTGTGCGGGCTGCGACGCAGGACCGCGACATGGTCGGCGCGCTCGGCGTCAATCAGCGGCTCCTGTTCACCTCCGTCTTCGCCTTCGGCGCGATGCTCGCCGGCTTCGGCGGCGCCCTGCAGCTGCCGCGCGAGGCCGTGACCCTGCATATGGACCTCGCGATGATCTCCGAGGCCTTCGTGGTCGTGGTGGTCGGCGGGCTCGGCAGCGTGACCGGTGCCTATCTCGCCGCCGTGCTGATCGGCATCCTGCATGCCTTTGGCATCCTGATCTTCCCCAAGATCACGCTCGTTCTCGTCTTCCTGGTCATGGCGGTGGTTCTGGTCATCAAGCCCTACGGGTTGATGGGCAAGCGCCCGGTCGGCCATGCGCGCGGCCCGGCCGCAGCCGAGCCCTTGCTGACGCCCGCCGACCGCGCGACGAAGCTGGCCGGGCTCGCCGCCCTGATCCTGCTCGTGCTCGCTCCGCTGGCGACGCCCGACTATCTGCTGCTGACGCTGACCGAACTCGTCATCTTCGCGCTCTTCGCCGCATCGCTGCATTTCATGATGGGGCCGGGCGGCATGGCCTCGTTCGGCCACGCCGCCTATTTCGGCCTCGGCGCTTATGGCTCGGCGCTGGCGGTGAAATGGCTGGGGGCCCCGATGGAGCCGGCGCTGATCATTGCGCCATTCCTGGCGGGCATCGCCGGCGTGGTCTTCGGCTGGTTCTGCGTCAGGCTGTCCGGTGTGTATCTCGCCATGCTGACGCTCGCCTTCGCGCAGATCTCCTGGGCGACGGCCTTCCAGTGGGTCGATCTCACCGGCGGTGACAACGGCATCCTCGGCGTCTGGCCGTCGCCCTGGGCGGTTTCGAAGACGGCGTACTACTATCTGGCCCTGGTGGTGTGCGCGATCTGCATCATCGCGCTGCGCTTCGCCGTGTTCTCGCCGCTTGGCTACGCGCTCAGGGCGGCGCGCGACAATCCGCTGCGCGCCGAGGCCATCGGCATCGACGTGATGCGCGTGCAGTGGGTGGCGTTCACCGTCGCGGCCTTCTCGGCTGGCATCGCGGGGGGCCTGTTCGCCTTCTTCAAGGGCTCGGTCTTCCCGACCTACATGGCGATCCCGCGCTCGGTCGACGCGCTGCTGATGGTCCTGCTCGGCGGCGTGCAGACGGTGTCCGGCCCGATCATAGGCGCCTTTGCCTTCGCGGGCCTGAGCGAGCAGCTGATGAAGCTGACGATGTACTGGCGGTTCATGCTGGGGCTGTCGATCGTGCTGCTGGTCGTGCTCTTCCCGCGCGGTCTCGTCGGCGGCCTGCTGGCGCTGCGGGAGCGGCGGCGCGATGCGCAGCACACCGATGATGGCGCGATCCCGGCCCGGCTGGCTGTGGAGGGCGTGCGATGAGCGCCGTTGCATCCCTGCGGTCCGATCTTGCGGACGATGCCGTTCTGGTCGTGCGCGATCTGGCGAAGTCCTTCGGCGGCGTCCATGCCGTTCAGGGCGTGTCTTTCTCGGTCGAAGCCGGCAAGATGCTGGCGCTGATCGGCCCGAACGGCGCCGGAAAGACGACCTGCTTCAACATGCTCAACGGCCAGCTGCGCCCCGACAGGGGAGAGGTTGTCCTCGCCGGCCGGCCGATCACGGGGCTGAAGCCGCGCATCGTCTGGCGCATGGGCGTGGGTCGGACCTTCCAGATCACCGCGACCTTCACCTCGATGACTGTCCGCGAGAACATTCAGATGGCGCTGATCTCCCATGAGCGCGGGCTCTGGAACCCTTTCGCGCCGGCCCGGGCGCGGCATGTCGCGGAGGCCGAGGCCCTGCTCGCGCAGGTCGGCATGCTCGAGCAGGCGGATCGCGCCTGTGGCGTGCTGGCCTATGGCGACCTCAAGCGTGTCGAGCTCGCCGTCGCGCTCGCCAACCGGCCCCGCCTTCTGCTGATGGACGAGCCGACCGCCGGCATGGCGCCGCGCGAGCGCATCGAGCTGATGGCGCTGACCGCCCGGATCGCCGCTGCCGAAAATATCGCGGTGCTCTTCACCGAGCACGACATGGATGTCGTCTTCACCCATTCCGACCGCGTGATCGTTCTCGACCGTGGCCGGCTGATCGCCGACGGCACGGCCGAGGATGTCAGGCAGGATCCCAATGTGCGGGCGGTCTACCTCGGCTCCGGCGCGACTTCGGGAGGCCATTGATGACCGCGCTGCTCGAAATCTCCGCACTCGACGCCTATTACGGGCGCGCGCATATCCTGCAGGGCGTCGCCTTCGGCATGGCGAGGGGCGAGGTGCTGGCGCTGATGGGCCGGAACGGCGCCGGCAAGTCCACGACGATGAAGGCGGTCATGGGCCTCGTGCCCCCGGCCGGCGGCAGCGTCTCCTTCGACGGGCGTCGCATCGACGGGCGCGAGCCCTTCGAGATCGCCCGGCTCGGCATCGGCTATGTGCCGGAGGAACGGCGCATCTTCTCGGAACTGACCGTGATGGAGAACCTCTCCGTCGGCCAGCGGCCACCGCGAGAGGGCGTGCCGCACTGGACGCCGGAGCGGCTCTTTGCGCTTTTTCCCAATCTCGGCCGCATGCGGGACAGGCCGGGCGGCGCGATGTCCGGCGGCGAGCAGCAGATGCTGACCATCGCCCGCACGCTGATGGGCAATCCGCAGCTCGTCCTCCTCGACGAACCCTCGGAGGGGCTGGCGCCGGTCATCGTCGAGGAGATGGCCAAGACCATCCTGGCGCTGAAGGACGAGGGATTGAGCATCCTGATCTCGGAGCAGAACCTGCATTTCGCCGGTAACGTCGCCAACCGCGCCGCGATCATCGAAAAGGGCATCATCCGCTTCACCGGGACGATGGACGAGCTCAAGGCCGACGAAGCCATCCGCAGCCAGTACCTGTCGCTCTAGAGCGTGCTGTTTTTTCACGGAAGCACGTCGTCATCCCGGGCTTGACCCGGGATCCATGCCGGAGCGCGTCCAGTCGAGGTTCAGGCATGGATCCCGGATCTGCGCTTCGCTCCGTCCGGGATGACCAGCCTTTCCACGAAACTCCAGCACGCACTAAAGGCCTCGACCTCAGGGCACCCGAGCAGGCACGCAATTGCGGTGGATGGCGTTCTGCTCAGCCGAGCTTGGCGAGGAGCGCAAGCAGTTGCTTCGCCTCCTCTCGCGACAGAGGTTCCAGCGTCGCGGCGGTGATCGCCTTCGCCTTCTCGAAGAGCTCGGGTATCGTCGCCTGCCCCTGCTCGCTCAGCCGGATGAGGATGCGCCTCTGGTCGTTGGGATCGGGCAGGCGTTCGACGAGGCCACGTTCGGCCAGGCGGGCGATGACGCCTTTGATGGTCGCAGGGTCCATCGCCGTCATGCGGCCGAGCTGGTTCTGCGAGATGTCTTCGCCCCCTGCAGCAAGCTTGCTCAATGCGGCGAATTGCGTCGGCGTCGGACCATTCTCGCCGATGGTCTGCTGGAAGATGGAGATATGGCGCTGCTGCGCCCGGCGCATCAGGAAGCCGACCTGCTCGTCGAGCACATAGCCGTTTGGCCGACCGACGGCCGGTTGCGAAGGCTTCTCGCCGGGCTCCTCGGGGCGTCGGGTGGACGCGCGCGCTCTTCCTCTCATCAGTTCTCCCCGCGGATGAGCATGCAGCTTGCACCGGCCCCTGAGCGGCTCACTGCACAATAAGGCGACAAAACTTGTTACTATACGTTCAATCGCCGCTTGTCCTGCCTTGAGTGCGCACGCCTTCGATTAAGGTGTCACTAGCCTTGCGGTCGCCTCCGGCCTCGCCGTGCTTGCGGTATCAAGGACTGGAGTGCGATCCGCAGTCGATCGACACCTGAATCTGATGCCTCAGTCCAGCGCCGTTCCTTGGCTGAGCCCGGCCGAGGTCTTGCCGCTCCCGCGGGCTCGACGCACCAACTCCTGGCCTACGGGCATATGTCCGCGCGGAGCTGCGTGGCGGGCCTTCGCGTTCGTCGCCATCACGGGCGGTCGGCAGCATCGTCGCGTCGAATGCCGCCACAGCCCGACCGGGTTCGCTATGATCTCGATAGCCGCTTTACGTTCGAGCGGACCTTTTGCCGGTATCCTCGAACAATCCCGATCGGTGCCGTGCCGGTTGCCAGCCTTCCAGCGGCCTGCTGGGCCGCGGCGACTTTCTCGGCCACCATTCGTTTTGCTTCGCTGTCAGCCGCCGCGCCACCTCTCGCGAGCTTGAGGGTGCGAAGCCAGATCGCTTGCTGGGCTTCAATTGCGAGCATCGACATCTCGTAGAACATTTTGAACATGGAACGTGGTTTCCTGCTACTCGGCATTGTGCTCTAGGTCGCCTCCGTGGACTTCCCCATGGCAAGGCTCTCGACATACCGGCGCCGGTTTTCCGAGGTGTTCGCCAAAGCGCGCTCGTCGAGCCATGCGATCAAGGCAGCCGGTCGAACCGTCACGAACTGAAGCGCTCTGCCCCTCGCCAGCCATTCGTTGCAGACCGCAAGTGCCTGCCGGCGCCAAGCCTCGTAATCGGGCGGCTCGTCATTGCCGTCGAGAGCCATTGCCCAAAGGCAAGCGAAATCTTCTGGCTGGTACCACGGTATGGCGACCGTATAAGTTTCAATTGTGGGTTTCACGGGAAAAACCGATCAACCGCGTTATCTGCGGAAATAAAGGCGTTAAATCCCGCTCTCTAAAGGCGCCTGTTTGCCCGGCATGTGAAAATAAATTCACGTATTATTTGAAAAATTTAGAGCATTCGTTGAAATTGCAGCGAAATACCGCCCGGTATGTCTTTTGACATACTGATTTTAATTATCAGTTGATCGGAACATAGCGCTGCGCATGGCCGTTTTTCGCAAAGGTAAAACGGGAGTTCAATTTCATGTTCATGCGCGTCGATCGGCTTCAGGCCGAACTGCCACCTCCAAAAAAGGCAGATCCCAATGCCGCCGCCGCTCTCCAGGAGTTGCTCGGCGGCAAGTATGGCGAGATGTCCACCCTCGGGAACTACATGTTCCAGAGCTTCAATTTCCGCAGCAAGGAGAAGCTGCGGCCCTTCTACAGTCTGGTCGCCAGCATCACGGCCGAAGAACTCGGCCATGTCGAGCTGGTTAGCAATGGCGTGGCCATGATTGCCAATGGGCCGGACAAGAAGGATGGCGACCTCGGCGACGGCGGAGACATCTCCAAGGCGCCTTACGAAGGCATGCAGGATATGCGGCTTGCAGCGGCATTCCTGTCGAATGCGGGTGGCGCGACGCCGGTCAATAGCAACGGCGTCTCCTGGAACACCGATTTCATCACGACAACGGGCAATGTCGTGACCGATCTGCTGCACAACTTCCATCTCGAATGCGGCGCTCGGCTCCATAAGCTGCGCGTCTACGAGACGCTGACCGACCCGACAGGACGCGAGGTTTGCGGCTATCTGCTGGTCCGCGGCTCGGTCCACGCTCATGCCTATGCACTTGCGCTGAAGCAGATCACCGGCGTCGAGATCGAGAAGATGCTGCCGACGCCGAACATCAATCTCGACAAGATCCCCGAATGTCAGAAGTACCTTCAGGAAGGCTCGCACCGGCGCCTCTACACGTTCAGCCCCAGCGATTACCGGGAGATGGCGGGCATATGGGGCAACGGAGAAATGGCCCTGCCGGGCGATCCCCCAGGCGAGTTGGAAGTCGTCGAGGGCATGCCGGAGGGCGGCAAGATCCATCAGTTGACCGGCGTTCCCTCCGCGTTCACGCCGGACTATGCCCCCGAGGAAATGTTCGAGATTGCCACCAAGCTCTACAAAGCCTCTCGATAAGGAACGAGCGATGGCTGATCGTGCCGACACCAATCTCGACGGTGCCGCCGAGCGTGCTCGGCGGCAAAGCGAAGCATCTTGAGGTCCGTTTGCGCCGATGCGTGCGATCAGGCGATCTGTTCGAGCGGGTGGATCTCGATCTGGGCAATGGTTCCGGCCGGCAGCTGCGCATTGAATGCACGTATGGCCTCGCCGGACATGTGCTGTTCCCATAGGGATCGCGATGCCCATTCTTCAACGAAGACGTAGACGCCCTTTTGGGTGGGGTTGCTGAAAAGATGGTAGGATACACATCCTGCTTCGGTTCGGGTTGCGACGGAAAGAGCGCTGGCGTGCTTCTCGAACGCATTCTCTTTTCCCATCGTTATGACAACGCGGGCCACGACTTTGATGTTGGCGGTCATCTCTTGCCTTTTGAGTTGAGGGAGTCATTTGCCTGCGCGTCGCCGTTCGGCTTCTTGTCGACGGCACACGCTGGAGGCTCCCAGTCCCCGCAGGTGGGAGACTGGGCTATCAGGAATGACGAGGGTTATTTCAGGCGCTTCAGCAGCTCGGCGGCGACAGCCGGGGCGGAAGCCGGATTCTGGCCGGTGATCAGCTCGCGGTCGACGACCACATTCGACGTGAATGGGGTCTTGTTGCTGACGAAGCTGGCGCCGGCGGCCTCCAGGGCGCTTTGCGGATAGAACTTCATCTCTCCGCCGTTGAGCAGGCCCTTCGCCATTTCTTCTTCGTTGTTGCTGATCACCGTGAATTTGTATCCGGCGTAGATCCAGTCCTGCTTCTTCGTGGCGCCATTGGCCTCAAGCTGGCTGGTGAACCCCTTGGCATCAGGCAGGGCCGAAAGCAGCGCGATAGGTCCGTGACAAACGAGCGCCGTGGTTTTGCCCTTGGCATGGAAGTCGGTGAGAAGCTTGCCGAGTTCAGGACTCACCAGGAGGTCCTGCATCGGGGCATGGCCGCCGGGGACAAAGACCGCGTCGAAACGGTCGTAGCCGATCTGCTCCACGCGAGTGAGGCTGATGACGGGCGACTTGGTCGGCGACGTCAGGTTGAGCTTTTCGAGCAGCGCGCTGCTCGCCTGCATCTCCGTCTCGTTGCCGGCGAAATGCATCTTGTCCACCGAGGACTTGTCGAGGGTGGGCGCGTTGCCCTTCGGTGTCGCGAAGGTGATGTCGTGGCCGGCGTCGAGCAGGGCTTTGACCGGCTGCATCAGCTCGTTGAGATAGAAGCCGGTTTCAAAGACCTTCCCGTCCTTCAGGTCGAGGCGTCCGGTATCCGAAAGAACGACCAGGACATTGCCGGCCTGCGCGTTGATGGCGGTCGTTCCCAACGCCAGGGCGACAGCGAGAGTGCGAATGAGCTTCATGATGTTCTCCAAGTTAACGCGACCCGCCGTTCGGCAGGGAGCTCCGTCAGTTCGAGTTGGGATTGTCAGGAGCGGGCGTTCAGCAGATCGCGCAGGGCCTCGCCGACTCCGGCTGCGGATTGCGGGTTCTGGCCGGTGATCAAGCGGCCATCCACCACCACCTTGGCGGTCCAGTCGGGCGCGGGATGATGGTGAGCGCCGCGTGCAACGAGCGTGGTTGCGAGGAGGAAGGGAACCTCCTTGTCGAGCTCGACAGCGCGCTCCTCGTCATCGGTGAAGGCGGCGACATTCTTGCCGGCCACGAGATGGGTGCCGTTGCTCAGCGTGACGTTGACCAGTGCTGCCGGGCCGTGACAAACGGCGGCGACGGCACCACCCGCCTCGTAGATGCTGCGCGTGACGCTGTTCACCGCCGGGCTCTTCGGGAAGTCCTACATGGCGCCATGGCCGCCCGCGAAGAATATGGCCGCGTAGCGCTCGGGCTTCACGTCCGCCAGACGCTGCGTCGTTCGGATGGCACTGCGGAAAGCGTCGTCGTTCCAGAAACGCGCGTTGACGGCGTCGTCGAGATCGAGCCCGTCGACCGGCGGCTCGCCACCCTCGATCGAGGCGAACTCGACCGGAATGCCGGCGGCTTCCAGCACCGCCAGCGGATGCGTCACCTCGCCGAGATAGAAGCCGGTGGGCTCCCCGGTTTCGCCTTTCGCGCCGTGGCTGGTCAGAACGAACAGGACGGGTCTGCGCTGTTCATCGATGTTGGCCATGATTTGCTCCTGAACATAATCATCGTGGACATTTCGGGGTCCGATGACGCCAATCTATTCAGGCCGATTGCAGCGATAAATAATCAGCGATGGAATTGATTTGTTCGCTATGGAGCCAAATGGTAACGCCTCTGTCGGCGCACGCGCGGCTGCCCAAATCCGCGCGAAGCTGAGCGGCGCCAGCAATGGCGAAAAATGCCGGTGTCGAAATCGATTTAGTCGCGAGAGGCAAGAATGGGCAGGCGGTTCGACCATCTAGGGGACGTCGAGGTTTTCGTGACGGTGGCGGAGAAGGGATCGATGACCGATGCGGCGGTCGCGTTGTCGACGACGCCGTCGGTTCTCAGCCGGGCGATCACGCGCCTGGAAACGCGGCTCGGCGCCCAGCTGATGCGTCGGACGACCCGGCGCCTGAACCTGACGGATGCCGGCCGCGCCTATCTCGACCAGGCGCGCAATGCGTTCTTCCTGATCGACGACGCCGAGCGAGCCATTCAGGGGCAGGAAGGGGCGCAACTGAAGGGGCGCATTCGCCTGAGCGTGCCGACGACCTATGGCCATTACCGGCTTCCCGCGGCGCTCGAGGGGTTCGCGAGAGCCTATCCGGAGGTCCAGATCGAGTTGAGCATCGCCAACCGCAACGTCGATCTCGTGGCCGAAGGCTATGATCTGGCGATCCGCCTAGGGCCGCTGCAGGATAGCGGGCTCGTCGGACGGAAGCTGGAAGATGCGCCGCTGCGTCTGGTGGCGTCGTCTGACTATCTGGACCGGGCCGGAACGCCGAAGACGATCGAGGATCTGGCCGACCATCGATGCCTGCCCTTCGTCATGCCGAGCACCGGTCGTTGTGCGCCCTGGCTGTTTCGCGCAGGCGAACGCGACATCGATTGGACGCCGTCGGGCCGTGTCCATGTCTATGACGATGTGCTGGGCGTCGTATCGCTGGCCGAAGCCGGCCTGGGCATCTGCCAGTCCTACGATTTCATCGTGCGTGATCGCATTGCCCAAGGGCGGCTCGTCGAGATTCTGGAGTATGCAAGCGGGCGCACCCGGCCGTTTTCGATCCTCTTCGCGCCGCATCGCCGCCTGTCGGCCGCTACAAGGGCCCTGATCGATTTCCTCACGACGGATAGCGCGGCGCGGGCTTGGGAGGGGGCGAGTTAGGCCGCGCGCCCGAACCATGCGCGCGCGCGACGTCCAACCTGAGAAAGCCCTTCTTTTTCAAGCGATGGAAAGCTTGAGCACTACTGCAAAGGCGAGAACGAGACGGGCGAGAGGATGCGAGTGGCCTGAACATCGATGAAGCCGTCGACGCATTTCAGGTATTCGTGCCACCGCTGGTCCGCCAGCATGTTTTTGCGGCGGGCGGCGCGATCTTCGAAGCTCTCATAGCTCCAGATCGCGACGATATGATTGAGTTCGCCGATCTCGCTGGTGAAATAAGCGACGAGGTTGCCCAAGTGCTCCTTCTGTATCGGAAGCCCATGCTCTCCATAGAGTTGCAGGAACTCGGCCAGCTTGCCGAACTTGATGCGATAATCGCGCTCTTCATAGATCATTGCGTACACCGGTTGTTGCGAGCGGGACGGGAGAGGCCGGTGGTTGGCGGACGCTGAACGGTCGCCAACCGAAGCGGCTTCACGCAATTCCAAAGCCGCCGTCGACGGGGATGATGGCGCCGGTGACGTAGCTTGCGGCGGGCGACGTCAGGAACCCGACGACCTCGGCCACGTCGCGAGGGCTGCCCCACCGTCCGAGCGGAATGCGGGCGAGCAGCGCGGGCGCGCGTTCTGGGTTCTGCAGAGCCCCGGCAGAGAGGCGCGTTTCGATCCAACCGGGAGCTACGGCATTCACGCGAATGCCTTCCGGTGCGAACGCGACGGCGTGAGAGCGGGTCAACTGGACAACCGCGCCCTTGGACGTCGCGTAAGCGGGATTGCGGGGGGAACCGAAATAGCTCCACATCGACGCGATGTTGACGACGGATCCGCGATTTCGCGCCAGATGCGGACGCAATGACATGGTGGCGATGTGCCCTGCCGTCACATTCACGTCCAACACCTTGCGGAACCCCTCAGGCGTGAACTCGCGGTTCTCGTGCAGAATGATTCCAGCTGCGTTCACGAGAACAGACGCATCCGAGCAGGCTTCCGCGAGCTCGGCGAGCGCGGTCTCGTCGGTGACGTCGAGCTTGCGGAACTCGATCGCCGGAGGCAGATTCTCGTCGCGATCCAGCCCGATCGCGATGATGCGCAAGCCTCTCTCGGCGAGCAATTCGGCACAGGCCCGCCCGATGCCGGTGCCTCCGCCAGTGACGATGGCCGTCCCGGCTACAGATTTGTTTTGATCAGGCATCTGCGTCTCCGATGCGGTGAATGTCTTGCGCCGAGGGCAGGATCGCGCGGCCTACGGGTTGAACAGAAAATCGATCAGGAGGCCGATCTGAGCGCGGACCATGTGCTCGCCGAGATGGATCTCGGCACCGGCCTGTTCGGCCTCGGCGAGGAGGCGGGTCTTCGGCGGTTGCATGATGGCTTCGGCGACAAGCTGGCCCGGACGGAAGCCTGAATCCGAGACCGGAAGCGGGTCGGTATCCTTCATGCCGAGCACGGTCGCGTTGACGACGATGTCGTATGAACGGGGATCGGCCGGGCCTTCCGAGGCCTTCTTGCCGGTCATGTCGCCGACCAGGGCCGCCAGCGCCTGAGCCTTGTCGCGGCTGCGATTAGCAATCATCAGAGACGCGATCGGCTCCCGCGCCAATGCGAGCGCGATTGCGGACGCCGCTCCACCGGCGCCGATGAGGAGGACGTTGCGATCGGTGAGGTCGTGGCCCTGGCTCTTCAAGCCCGCGACGAAGCCCTGGCCATCCAGGATTCCGCCTTCGAGCCGGCCATCCTCGCCGCGGCGCACGACATTCACGGCCCGCAGTGCCGCGGCATCATCCGTCAGCTGATCGCACAACTGGGGAAGCGCCGTCTTGTGAGGCACGGTTGCGATGAACCCGGCCATGCTTTCGGAATGCCGAAATGCATCGATCACCGTCGGCAGGTTGCCCGGCGCCACCTGCCAGGGAATGACGATGGCATCGATGCCCCGCGTGGCGAGGGCCGGATTGAGAAAGGACGGGGCGCGGATATGGCCGGCCGGGTAGCCGACCAAAGGGACGAGCCGGGTCTTGCCGGAGATTGATGGTGTCGTCACGAGCGCTCCTCCAAGCGATGAAACACCATATATCATATTTCATTTAGAAAAGGCCGCAAGGGGCATTTTCCGCCACTCGGCCCTCGATTAGACCCGAGACCGGAATATGATATATGAAGACGAGGTCGCGAGGGCATCCATGAAAACGCTTAAGCCAGTCGTAAAAGGGAACCTTTCGGAGCGCGTTTACGAGAATATCCGTGGCGCCCTGATGGAAGGACGCTTTCAACCGGGCGACCGCCTGCGGATCGCGGAACTGGCGGATGAGCTCGGTGTTTCGATAACGCCGGTACGTGAGGCGATCTTCCGTCTGGTCAGCGACCATGTGCTGGAAATGAAGGCAGCGACCGCGATCCATGTCCCCGAGCTTTCTGCGGCAAATCTCGACGAGATCCAGCGCATCCGGATTCATCTGGAGGGCGAAGCGGCGGCCATGGCCGCGGAGCGCATCACCAAACTTGAGTTGGCCAAGCTCGAGCGGATTCAGGCGGACTTCCACAACGCCGCGGCCGTGGATTCACGCGAGGCCGCCATTCAGAATCGCCTGTTTCATTTCGCGCTGATCTCGGCGGCGCGAGCGCC
Source organism: Allobosea sp. RIT-PG3_2 (assembly GCF_057321085.1). Taxonomy (NCBI): domain Bacteria; kingdom Pseudomonadati; phylum Pseudomonadota; class Alphaproteobacteria; order Hyphomicrobiales; family Alloboseaceae; genus Allobosea; species Allobosea sp. RIT-PG3_2. The sequence goes on from NZ_JBXWCA010000008.1 coordinate 43,952, forward strand.
GTTGATTCTGGCGACCGTGGGAAACATGTGGGTGATGATGGGGCCGTTGCTCCGGCGGTTTCACGAGGAAATGCCGCCGCGCGAACTCGGCAGCCGCGATCACAAGCATTTCGAAGTGCTGGACGGCCTGCGGGAACGGAACCCCGAAAAGACCAGGCAGGCGATTCAGGCGGACATCAAGTGGGGCCGCGTGATGATCGACTGGGTCGAGCGCAAGGCGGAGAGCTTGTCCGCGTAGGGCGCTCGGGTAAGCCGGTGAAAACCGGCTTCCAACGATGACCCGGTTTCCAAAGATGACCCCTTGGCCCGGCGGCGTCGCGCCGGCTCACTCGCGAGCCGCTTAGCGAGCCTTGCTTTATAGGTTGGCGGCTCCTTTCGCTGCGGCCCGACGCGCTGCCGGCCGTTCTTGCGGAGCCTGCATCGCGATCGCCTGGCGCCGCATCTCGCCCCTCCAAAGCCAGCGTCGTTGCAGATCCGGCTGTGTTTCGGGCTTGGCTGCCGCGCGGCGAGAATTAAGGCCCCGCACCAACTGACACCTCGCCCCAACCGGCTGGGAAGCGGCGCAGCGTTGACAGCATCTCCGTTCGAAGATATATCCTGTATCATATTTAAAAGAAGATGTGGGAGGAGAGGGTCTATGTCAGGTTTAAATCGACGCATTGTGCTTTCAGCCGCGGCCTTGGCCGCCGGGACGGCCGTTCTAGGGACGGCCGCGCGGGCCCAGGCCGAGAACGAGGTCTCGATCGGCTTCGTCCTGCCGCTGTCCGGGGCGTCCGCAACGATCGGCAACCAGACCAGGCTGGGGGCTGTCGTTGCCGCGGAGCAGATCAATGGCGCGGGCGGGATCAAATCGCTCGGCGGCGCCAAGCTGAAGTTGATATTCGCCGACTCGCAGTCGAAGCCCGATGTCGGCGCCGCGGAAACCGAGCGCCTGATTCAGCGTGAGAAGGTTGCCATGATCGTCGGCGCCTACAACAGCGCCGTCACCTTCCCCGCCTCCGAGGTCGCCGAGCGCTACAAGACACCCTGGCTCGTCACCGGCGCCGTGAAGGACGAGATCACCGAGCGCGGCTTCAAATACGTATTCCGGCCAAACAACAAGGCTCAATACGATGCGCGCGAGCAGATCGACGCCATCGATCTGCTGAAGCAGGAAACCGGCAAGGGCCCGGCCCGTATCGGGCTCTTCTACGAGGGCACCGACTGGGGTCGCTCGCATGTCGCGGCCATCCAGAAGCTCGTGACCGCGCGCGGCATGCAAGTCGTGCTGAACGAATCCTATCCGCCCAACCAGGTCGATTTCTCGGCGCAATTGCTCAAGATCCGCGCAGCGAAGCCCGATGCGATGCTGGTCGTCGCCTATACGCCGGATCACATCCTGTTCTCTCGCCAGTTCTTCGAGAACAAGATCGATGTGCCCTACGGCATTCATTCGGTCGGGGGCGGCTCGGAGGATCCCGGCTTCTACAAGGGGGTTCCGGCCAAGGCTGTCGAGTATCTGTTCGTGCAGGAGGACTGGCAGGTCGACCGGATCAAGGCAGATCCGACCCCGGAGCTCCAGGATGCCAACGCTCGCTTCAAAAAGGAATTTGGATACGAGATCAATTCCTATGGCGCCCAGGGACTTTCGAACCTCTACGTCATCCAGGATGTGCTTGAGCGATCGGCGTCTGCGGACAAGGAGAAGATCCGGTCCGCTCTCGCCGCCACCGACATCACGTCGGGGCCGGCCTTATCGATCGGCTATCAACGCATCTCGTTCGACGAGCAGGGCCAGAATACGCACGCCCATGGCGTCATTTCGCAGAATATCGGTGGCGAAAGACGAACTGTCTGGCCGATGGAAAACCGTCTGAAGGACACCAAGCCGGTCTGGCCGCTGCCGGCCTGGGCGCAAAGATAGCCCTTCCGATCGTTTCGACTGCCGGCCGGGCTCTCTTGCCGCGGCCGGCGCCACTGAAACCCCAGCGAACGCTTCGCCCGTCGGAAAACCGCCGGACGGAATGTTGCGCGACCAGGGGGCGTTTATGGATCCGCTGATTCTTGGGTTTGCCGTGGTCAACGGCCTCCTGATCGGAGGCCTGTACGGCGGAATTGCCCTCGGCCTGAGTTTGATTTTCGGCGTTCTGCGCGTCATCAATTTCGCGCATGGATCGTTACTGATGCTGGCGATGTATATCTCCTATACGATCGTCAGTATAACAGGTCTCCATCCGTATTTTACTGCCATTGCTACAGTGCCCATCCTGTTCGCCATCGGGTATTGTATCCAGGCCTACGTCATTTCGCCCCTGTTCAAACGCGAGCGGGCGCTGGTCGTCGAGCCGCTCAGTGCGCTTCTGCTGACGGCGGGGCTGTTCCTGATCATCGACAATCTGGTTCTGATGGTGTTCGGCCCCGATGTCCGGTCGGTCCAAACGGACATCGCTCTCACTCCGATCTTCATCGGAGACTTCCCGGTCAATCTGGCGCGGCTGATCGGGTGCCTCGCGGCTGTCGCAGTGGCTGCCGGCCTGAGCTTCTGGCTGAAGAACTCGGATATGGGGCGCTCGATCCGGGCGACGGCGCAGAACCGCGAAGCCGCCGCGCTATCGGGCATCAACGTGCCCGTGATCTACGCCGTAACCTTCGGGATCGGTTGCGCCATTCTCGGCCTGTTCGGCGCGCTGCTGCTGCCGTTCTTCTCGATAACGCCGACTGTCGGGCTCTCCTTCGGCATCAAGTCCTTTCTCGTCGTCGTTCTCGGCGGGATCGGTTCGATCGCCGGTTCGCTCCTGGGAGGGCTCGTTCTGGGCGTATTCGAGTCGGTCGCTTCGCAGTTCGTCACGGCCACGTCTGCAGCGATCTTCTCGTTCGGCTTGTTCATCAGCATCCTTCTCGTCCGGCCGAGCGGCCTGATGGGCAAACCCTGATCTCGTCGAGGACATGATGACCTTCAACACAAGGGACGTGAATGCGGTCCTGGGCCTGCCGCTGATCATCGTCGGCGCCGCCCTGCCGCTGTTCGTGAGTGATTCCTATCACCTCCATTCCGCGACCATGATCATCTACTTTGCCTACATGGCCTCGGCTTGGAATTTCGTCTGCGGCTATGTCGGTCAGTTGTCGCTCGGTCACTCGGTATTCTCCGGCATCACCGGCTATGTGACCGTGCTTCTGTTCACGATGACGGGTCTTTCGCCCTGGTTCGGAATGCTCGCGGGCGGCGCGGTTGCGGCGCTTTTGTCCCTGGCGATTGGCTACCCGACCTTCCGTCTCAAGGGGCCTTACTTCACGCTGACGACGATCGCGTTTGCCGAAATCGTGCGGATCTGGATCGAGAACACCGACGAATTCCTGGGCCTGCCTCTCAAGGGCGCTCAGGGATTGCTGGTTCCTCCCGTCGGAGGAGACAGCTTCTACGCGATGCAGTTTGCCGGGAAGACACAGTATTACTACATCATCTTCGGGATGCTGCTTGTCTTGCTCGCCATGACCTTCGTCATGGAGCGTTCGCGGCTGGGTTTCTATCTGAAGGCGATCCGCGGCGATCGCGATGGGGCCGAGGCTATCGGTGTCAATCCGACGCGCTACTCGCTGCTGGCCCTCGCTATGAGCGCCTTCATGACCGGGTTGGGCGGAGCGTTCTACGCCCAGTTCTTTCGCTACATCAATCCGGAACGCAACATGGGGATCGACCTCTCGATCGACATGGCGATCATGTCAATCGTCGGCGGGCAGGGCACGCTTCTCGGGCCTGTGCTTGGCGCTCTCATCCTCCACCCGATCGCGGAGATCGCGCGCTCGATGCTGGGGGGCCATTTTCTCGGCCTTCATCTGGTTCTCTACGGTCTCGCGCTGGTCTTTGCCGTCATCTACTTCCCCAAGGGCCTGATCGACCCGATCGGCCGCTGGTTGCGGACGCCCGCCAAGGTTCGCGCGGATACCGTGAAGGGGAGGGTGCACTGATGTCATCCGCCCCCCTTCTGGAAGTCAAAGGCATTTCGAAGCGGTTCGGCGGCGTCCAGGCCGTGAGGGAGCTGTCCTTCGACCTGCATGCGGGCGAGATCCTCGGACTGCTCGGCCCCAATGGCGCCGGCAAGACGACCGCCTTCAATATGGTAGCCGGCTACCTCAAGCCCGATGCCGGCTCCATACACTTCGGCGGCAAGGACCTTTCGGGCGCCAAGCCGTGGGAGGTCTGCAATGCCGGCGTCGCCAGGACGTTCCAGCTCTCGAAGCCTTTCGGCGGGCTGACTGCGGTCGAGAACATCATGGTCGGCGGCTTCGCCCGGTCGACGGATCGCCGCGAAGTCCGTGACTGGGCAGACGAGATCGTCGGCTTTCTGGACATGCGGCAAAAGCGCGACATCGACGCACACGACCTCACGGCGTTCGACAGACGGAAGCTGGAGCTCGGCCGCGCGATCGCGACCCGTCCCCAGCTGCTGCTGATGGACGAGGTCGTGGCCGGCGCCACGCCAAACGAGGCGGGAGAAATGGTCGAGCTCGTGAAGAAGGTGCGCGATCGCGGCATCACGGTCCTGATCGTCGAGCACGTCATGAAGGTGATCATGGGGCTCTCCGATCGCGTCATCGTCATGGAAAACGGCAGTCTGATCGCGAATGGACGCCCGGCGGAGGTGGTGAAGCAACCCGCGGTTCTCAGGGCCTATTTTGGGGAGAACTCCTTTGGCACCCGCTCTTGAAGTTTCCGATCTCTGGTCCGGCTATGGCGATCAGCAGATTCTGCGCGGCGTAACACTGTCTCTGCCCAGCAAGTCCATCGTCGCGCTCATCGGCGCCAATGGTGCTGGAAAGACGACGTTGCTGCGCACGATCTCGGGCCTCATCCGGCCGACCAAGGGTGACGTCAAATTGCATGGCGAGTCGCTGACCGGCGTCCCGCCTCACGTCGTCGTCGCCAAGGGCTTCGTCCAGTCACCCGAAGGCAAGCAGCTCTTCAGCGGCATGTCGATCCGGGAGAACCTTCTCGTCGGAGCGACGAACACAGCGGCGCGGGCACGGCGTCTCGAGACTTTGCGAGAGGTTTTCGACCTTTTCCCGATCCTCGAGGAGCGCCAGAAGCTCGCCGCTTCGACACTGTCCGGAGGGCAGCAGCAGATGCTGGCGGTCGGGCGAGCCCTGATGGCGCGTCCGAAGGTTCTGGCTTTGGACGAGCCGTCTCTTGGGCTCGCCCCCATTATGGTCGACCGCCTCTTCGAGACGATCGAACAGATCAAGCACCGGGACCTGACGATCCTCATCATCGAGCAGAACGTCTTCCAGGTCCTGCAGATCGCCGATTACGGCTACGTGCTCGAAAACGGAACGATCTCGATGTCGGGCACCGGGTCCGAACTGCTCGGGAACGACCATCTTCGAACGAGTTATCTGGGCCTCTGATCTCCAAGGCCCGGGTCTCTGCGTCTGCCGAAAATGATATATCATATAGCAATGGAGTGATGAGATGGAAACGGACGCCCTTGACCGACAGCTTAGCAATTCGCTTGCGCTGACGGCGGAACAACTCGCGCTGCTCCGCGAGAAGGCGCGGTTCATCCGGCTGGAAACCATACGGCTCATCGAAATCGCGAAGGTCGGGCACTACTCGTCGGTCTTCTCCGCCGCGGAGATCTTCGCGGCGCTCTACTACGACGTCATGAGCCTCCGCCAGGGCGAGCCGAAATGGGAGGATCGCGATCGGTTCCTGATGGGAAAAGGGCATGCCGCGGTCGGCCTTTACCCGATCTTCGCCGAGCTGGGTTTCATCACGAAGGAGTTGCTCGACGGCTATACCCGTCTTGGCAATCCGCTCGGCGATCATCCCGACATGCGCAAGGTTCCGGGCGTCGACTTCTCGTCGGGCTCCATCGGGCACGCTCTCTCGAACGGTGCCGGCATTGCGTGGGGCGGGCGTCTGCAGAACCGGGATTTCACGACCTTCGTCATGGTCGGCGACGGTGAGATGCAGGAAGGGCAGGTCTGGGAGGCCGCTCAGTTCGCCTCCCATCACAGGCTGTCGCGGCTGGTTGCGATCGTCGATCGAAACGGCTTCCAGCTGGACGGTTCGGTCGACGACGTCATCGGCGTCGAGCCGCTCGACGAGCGTTGGCGCGCGTTCGGCTGGGAGACCCACGTGGTCGACGGCCACAACCTGAATGAACTGACCGCGCTTCTGCGGCGGGTGAAGGCCGACGCGGGGAGGACGCAGCCCTGCTGCATCATTGCGAAGACGGTCAAGGGAAAGGGCGTTTCGTTCATGGAAACGGAACCCGGCTGGCACCTGGGCTACCTCGATCCGGCCGATGCCGAACGCGTACGCCAAGAAATCCTCGCCACGGAGATTTGATCAATGTCGCAGCCCATGTCGCCGAATTCCTGGCAGTATCGCGCGCTCAACGCCATTACGCCGGGCCTGAACCATTTTTCGGACGCGCTCATTCACCTCGCTGACGCCGGGCATCCGGTAATCGCGGGATCCGCCGATCTGCAGTATTCGAACGGGCTCAACAAGTTCGCCAGCCATTATCCGGATCGCTATATCCAGTTCGGCATTTCAGAGCAGAACATGGTGTCGGCCGCTGCCGGATTGGCGACGACCGGCTACATGCCGTTCGTGGCGACCTTCGCGTCCTTCCTCGGACTGCTCTGCTGCGAGCAGATTCGCATGGATGTGGCCTATGGCGGCCAGCCGGTGAGGCTGATCGGGCATCACACCGGCATTTCCCTCGGATTCTATGGCACGTCCCATCACGCGACCGAGGACATCGCGACGATGCGCTCGATCGCTGATCTGACGGTCATCTCTCCGGCCGATGGCCCACAGTTCGAAGCCGCGCTCAAGGCTTCCGCCGATTGGCCCGAGCCGATCTACTTCAGGATCGGTCGCGGCCGCGAGCCGGAGGTCTACTCCTCCGATACGCCGTTCACGATCGGCAAGGCCATCGAGCACGGGATCGGCGAGGAACTCACGATCATCGCCTGCGGCCTGCCGGTTTCCTCGGCGCTTGCAGCAGCCGAGAAGCTGAACGGCGAAGGCCGTTCGGTCGGCGTGATCGATATGGCGACGATCAAGCCGCTCGACCGCGCAGCCATTCTGAAAGCCGCGTCCCGGTCGAAGATCCTGATGACGGCCGAAGAGCACAATGTGCTCGGCGGGCTGGGGGCTGCGGTGGCCGAGGTCCTGGCTGACGAGGGAGCGGGCATCAAGCTGGTGCGGCACGGCATCCATGACGAGTACAGCCTGATTGCCCCGCCGACCCATCTCTGCGCGCACTACAAACTCGACGCCGGCGGTATCGAGAGCGTCGCGCGGGAGACGCTCGCAAAGATCAAATCCTGAAGCATGACATCGAAAGAGCCCTGATGGGCTCTTTCGTGTTTTTTTGGGCTGTCGGCGTGGCGCTCCGCTCAGATCGGAGTCGCGTGCCGGAACGTGTCCAGGCAGGCCGCCAGCTCTTCTGCGGACAAAGCCCGCTTGAAATTCCTGACATGGGGCGCCGTCAGGGTCCGCCCTGCGGCTTCCATGAGCGAGGCCTGCGAAGCTTCGGCCGCTCCGAGATCAGCCAGGCTGCGTGGCAGGCCGACCGTCCGGTACCACTCGGCCAGCTCGGCGACGATCGCGTCATCCCGCTTTTCGAGCGTCAACTGGATCAGGAGCCCGAAGGCGACCTGCAGCCCATGCATCGCCCCTGCGACACCCGGAACGGCCGGCCAACCCCGCGTCAACGCGTGAGCGATCGACAGGCCGCCGCTCTCGAAGCCCAGGCCGCTGAGCAACAGGGTGGCTTCCACGGCTCGCTCGAATGCAGGCGTCGGGCTTCCCGAGCCTGCACAATCCAGCGCGGCCGCGGCATCGGCCCGGAGTATGCGATAGCAGCCGTCAGCGAGCAGCTGCGCCGCGAGAGTCGAATGTTCCCCGAACATATTCGCGCCGCCTGCCGCGAACGCCTGTTCCGCCTCGAACTTCTTGGAGATCGCATCCCCGATCCCGGCAAGAAACAGATGCTTCGGTGCTTTGGACAGCAGCAATGTGTCGACCACGACGTAGTCCGGATTGGAAGCCAGGTGCTCCACGGCGACGAGCTGATGCCGGTCATCGTAGATCACGTAGTTCTTGCTCGTGGGTGAGTCGTTGGAGGCGACGGTGGGCACCGTGATGAGACGCGTCTTGAGGGCGTTGGCCACGGCCTTGCCGATGTCGATGCTTTTGCCGCCGCCCGCGGCGATGACGAGATCGGGCGCATGAGCGCGCACGCTTTCGACGACGGCGGCAATCTTCTGATGCGTGACCTCGCCTTCGACCAGGGAGAGCTGGGCGTCGACCTGCTCCTCGGCGCATAATCGCAGAACTCTCTCGCCGATCATCTTGCCGACTAACGGATCCGAGACGACCGCTGCACGCCGCCCTAGCCTCGCCGCGAAAGCTCCGAGACCGCTGAGCGCGTCCGGTCCCTGAACGTAACGGCTTGGCGCACCAAAAATCTTGAGCACAGGCTATCTCCTCGTTTCAATAAATATCATATATCATTAGGGGCGCCCGATGGACTAGATGCCCGGGACGCGCATCGGCATCGCGGCAGGCGGAAGTCTGCCTCGGCGAGGACACGGCAAGTGAGGAGCACGCATATGGCCGACGAAACATTTCTGGCGACGCTCAAGGATCGCTCTCTGTTCCGCGAGGCGAACTATATCGACGGCGCGTGGCTGGAGGCCGATTCGGGGCGGAGCATCTCGGTCACCAATCCGGCCACTGGAGCTGCAATAGGCCGGGTGCCCTCGCTCGGCGCGAAGGAGACGGCCCGCGCGATCGCGGCGGCCAAGCGCGCCCAGCCGGCCTGGCGCGCGCTGACGGCGCAGGAGCGCGCAGTGAAACTGCGGCGCCTCTTCGCGCTGATGATGGAGAATCAGGAAGACCTCGCCCGGATCATGACGGCGGAGCAAGGGAAGCCCCTGGCCGAGAGCCGCAATGAAATCGCTTATGCCGCCAGCTTCATCGAATGGTTCGCGGAAGAGGGAAAGCGCATCTACGGGGATACCATTCCCCAGCATCTCCCCGGCCGCCGCATCATCGTGCAGAAGGAGCCGATCGGCGTCTTCGCGGCGATCACACCCTGGAACTTTCCGGCTGCGATGATCACGCGCAAGGCCGGCCCCGGCTGGGCTGCGGGCTGCGCAGGCGTGCTGCGCCCGGCGAGCCAGACGCCGTTCTCGGCGATTGCGATCGCTGTCCTGGCGGAGCGAGCGGGCTTTCCGGCGGGCGTTTGTAACGTCATCACAGGGCCGGGCAGCGAAATCGGCGGCGAGATGACCTCGAATCGCGATGTGCGCAAGTTTTCCTTCACGGGGAGCACCGAGGTTGGAGCGGCCCTGCTGGCGCAGTGCGCCCCGACGATCAAGAAGACCAGCATGGAACTGGGCGGCAATGCGCCCTTCATCGTCTTCGACGACGCCGACCTCGACGCGGCGGTCGAAGGCGCGTTGATTTCGAAATACCGCAATGCCGGCCAGACTTGCGTCTGTGCCAACCGGTTGCTGGTACAGGACGGAATCTATGACGCCTTTGCCGCCAGGCTGAAAAAGGCGGTCGAGGCGATGAAGGTCGGCGATGGCTTCGGTGACGGCGTGGCCGTCGGCCCGCTGATCGACGAGGCCGCCGTCCGTAAAGCTGAAGATCACGTCGCCGATGCGCTCGGCCGCGGCGCGTCAGTCATCACGGGCGGGAAGCGCCATGCGCTTGGCGGCAGCTTCTTCACGCCGACGATCCTGGTCGACGTCCCGCGGGAAGCCAGGATATTCCGCGAGGAGACTTTCGGACCGGTGGCGCCGCTGTTCCGCTTCAAGACGGAGGCGGAGGCGATCGAGATGGCCAACGATACCGAGTTCGGCCTGGCGTCCTATTTCTATAGTCGCGATATCGGCCGGATCCTGCGCGTGGCGGAAGCCCTCGAATACGGAATGGTCGGTATCAACGAGGGGCTGATCTCGACAGCCGTCGCGCCATTCGGCGGGGTCAAGTCTTCCGGACTCGGCCGCGAAGGATCAAAATACGGAATCGAGGACTATCTCGAAATCAAGTATCTCTGCCTGGGCGGCATCGATGCCTAGAGGGCTTTCGCCGACGGCGTGGGCCCGACTCACAGATCGGGCGCTCCAGATGGCTTTGAGGCGCCTTGCTGCAGCGTAGCGGGCCGGCGTCATCCGCTTCGCTCTCGCGCGTAATGCTGCTAAACAGCAGCAATCCAGTGTTTCTTTCCGAGCGATAAGCTCCGCGAGGAACCCGTCCGGAATTGTCACGAGAACAGTCAGGTTTGACAAAGTCACGTGTTGGGCTCATGTTGCGGCAATCGATCTAGGCCGAACGAATTGGCCCCGCGCCCTATTGCGCACCGCTGACGAACTTCCTGCTCAAATCGAAACATGCGTGGCGTCCGCTGCGTATGCACGGTCGCTTTTTACAGGAGGTCAGCATGGCCCGCGGCACGGTTAAGTGGTTCAATAACGACAAGGGCTTTGGTTTCATCCAGCCCGAAGACGGCGGCCAGGACGCTTTCGTCCATATCAGCGCTGTCGAGCGCGCTGGTCTGCGCACGCTCAAGGAAGGCCAGAAGGTCTCCTACGAGCTGGTGCAGGACAAGCGCTCCGGCAAGGTTTCTGCGGATAATCTGCAGGCCGAGTGAGTCGAGACGCCGTCCGGCGCGATAATCGAGATGTGTGGCGACCGCGGATGTACCGGCGCCTAATTCGATAAAGCGACGGATGGTCACGGAGGGTCGGGATAGCCCGGCCCTTTTCTTTTACCAGAAGGATATCCGAATGCAGGTTCTCGTTCGCGACAACAATGTCGAGCAGGCGCTCCGCGTCCTCAAAAAGAAGATGCAGCGCGAGGGCGTGTTTCGCGAAATGAAGGCTCGTCGTTCCTACGAGAAGCCGTCTGAACGCCGCACCCGTGAAAAAGCTGAAGCCGTCCGCCGCGCCCGCAAGGCAGCGCGCAAGCAGGCCCAGCGCGAGGGATTGATCCCGACTCCCAAGCGTGCAGAGCGTCCCGCTCGCCCGCCGCGTCCCGCCGCGCTGGCGTGATAGCGAGGAAACAGGCTTGAGCTTCAACCCGCAGAATTTCACGGATCGTCGGGCTCATTCGGCCAGCGCAAAGAAAGCGCTTCTCGAACGCTTCCAGGCTCGCCCGAAGGCGGATGACCCGATCATGGTTCAACGCCGCGCCGAGCGGGAAGCTTTGGCCGGGGCGCGAGCCGAACGGGAGAGCGAGAAGGCCAGGATCCGCGCTGAAGAGGAACGTCTCGCAGCGGCCGAACGTGAGCGTATCGCCGAAGAAGAACGCCAGGAAGAACGGGCTCGCGAAGTAGCCCGCGCGGCCGAACGAGCCAGAATCGAAGCTGATCGTCCGCGCAAAGTGCTTCTCGAAGCGGTCCAGTACATGCAAACGCGTGCTGCCGGAAAGCGCCGCTGACAGCTGGCGTTTAAGAGCGCCAAGGAGTTCTGCGATGTCGACCAAGCGGATTTCGTCAGACGAAGCTCAGTTGCGAGCGCAGAGCAGAGCAACGCTTGCGGCGCAACGTCGTGTCGAGGCGGACAGCGCGCTCGAAGCTCTGCGGATCGAACAGGCTGCGGTTCGGGATCGGACCGCCAAGTTGCGCGCGCTCCGGCTGGCAAAAGAGGCGGCCGAGGCCGAAGCCGCTGCTGCGGTTGCAGCCAGTGCGCCGCGCGCGCCTGCCGCAAAAAGCACTGTCCGGCGGAGTCGCATCGCCCGATAATTCGACAATCGGGAGATGGCTATCGATACCGCCTTACGATCAGGCCCATCTCAGTGTTGGGCGTGACCGGCCTGCTGGAGCGATGGCTCTGCTCGACCGTATATTGCGGCCGTTCAATATGCTAAAAGAAGCAACGCAGGCCATTGACAGGCGCCCCCGCCGTGCCGCTCGGCATGGCGTTGCCGTCAATCGAAGACAGTAGATTATCTGACCAACCGGTTTGGCCGACGCCAACGTTGATTAGCCACAATGACTCGCTATCCATAGCGGTCGACAGAGCAATCAGCTGGCATTGCCTCCAAGCGAGGCGCCGGCCTCACTCCCTCGAAAAATCGATCGCTGTGCGCAGCTCCTTGGGAGCTTTCGGTGCGGCGATTTTACAAGGCGCGACGGCAAAGCCGTGCGCCATCGGATTGATATGAAAAACATCACGCGACTTAAACAGATCAAAAAGCAGCAGCCCGTTGCAGTTCCGCAAAATGTATTGCCGCCTAAGTCTTCTCCGAACTGGAAACCCCAATCTTCCACCTTATCCCGGGCAGAGCTGCGCGCTATCGTTGCGCGGATGATGGGCTAGAACGGCGGTGAATCTTCAGCTCCCTCAGCCGCCGGCTCGGTAATCCACCGAGTTCAGGCGGCGGTCTCCACGTACTGTGCTGGCGGTGGGACACCGGGCCGCTGAACCAGATTGTCCCTGGCGAACAGCTCCGCCAGCCAATCGACGAAGACGCGCAGCTTGTTGCTCAGATGCCGGTTCGGGGGATAGACGATGTGCAGCGGCTTTGGAGCCGCGCACCAGTCCAGCAGCAGCGGCACCAGCCGCCCATCCGCGATCGGCTCGCGAGCCATGAAGGTCGGCAGCTGCATGATGCCGTGGCCCGCAAGCCCGGCGGCAAGATACCCGGTGCCGTCATTGAGCGAAATGGTGTAGCGGCCGGCGATCTCGATCGTTTCCGTGCGATTCTGGTAGATCATCGGCAAGACGCGTCCGCCCAGGGCCGGGCGGTAGGCGACGATCTGATGTCCGCTTTCGATGTCGCGCGGATGGCGCGGCGTGCCGAAGCGGGCGAGATAATCGGGCGAAGCGCAGGTGATGAGCTGCATCTCGCCAATCCGCCGGGCGATCAGGCTCTGGTCGGCGATCTCGCCGGCGCGCACCGCGCAGTCCAGGTTCTCGCCGATGAGGTCGGCCGGACGGTCGCTGAGTCCGAGGTCGAGCTGGATGTCGGGATAACGGGCTTGAAACTCATGCAGCGCCGGGATGATCACCGAGATCGCCAGCGCTGAGCTGCAATCGACCCTCAGCCGTCCGCTCGGGCGCGCCTGCGCGACCGTCAGGCTGGCGTCGAGCTCGTCGAGTTCGGAGAGCAGGCGTAGCGCTCGTTCGTAATAGGCGGCCCCATCCATGGTCACCGTCACACGCCGCGTCGTGCGGTTCAGCAGCTTGGCTCGCAAATGCGCTTCGAGCTGCTGGATCAGCTTCGTGACTGTCGGCTTCGGCATGTCGAGGAGATCCGCCGCACGCGTGAACGTCCCGGTTTCGACGACCCTGACAAACGCCCGCATGGCTCCGAGCTGGTCCATGTGCCCTCTGATTGTTTCTCTGTGTAAACAATGAATGAGTGATTAGCCTATTTATTTCGATCAGGCCACCCACTACCTCATGCTGCAACGCAACAGCGAAGGTGAGCCATGCCCGCTATCGCAACACAGAGGCTGCAGCCGGTTCTCTCCGTCTTCTGGCGGGACGAGAGCCTGAGCGTGCGTGGCGAGAGCGTCGCGGGCCGTCTCTATGTGCCCGCGGACGTGCCTGAAGATGCCGGCCTCGTGCTGCATCTGCATGGCGGCCACTTCAACAGTGGCTCTCTCGCCGAGGGACAGGCAGTCGCTACCGCTTTGACCGAGGCTGGCGCGGTGGTGTTCTCGCTCTCCTATCCGCTCGCCCCGGGGCTGCGTTTCCCCGATACGCTGGAAGGCATCTATGTCGCGCTCGAGGCTCTCGCCAGAGGGCGCGCGCGATGGACGGCTCGCAAGGCTCCGGTCTATGTCGCGGGCGAGGAGGCCGGCGGCAATCTGGCGGCGGCGCTGGCGATGATGGCCCGCGACCGTGGCGGGCCGGCGCTGGCCGGGCAGATCCTGCTTTCGCCGATGCTCGATGCCTGCCTCGCGACCGCTTCGCTGCGCGAGGTGCAGGCCGGTCCGGTGGGTTGCCGCTGGGCAGATGGCTGGGCCGATTATCTCGGCACGCCCGAGCGCGCGGCCCATCCCTATGCGGTGCCGCTCCAGGCGACGCGTCTCACCGGGCTGCCGCCGGCGCTGCTGATCAGCGCACAGGACGACCCGATGCGCGACGAGGCCGCACAATATGCCACTCGGCTGCACAAGGCCGGCGTGACCGTCCGCCATGTCGAGCTCGACGCGACGACGCATTGGCCGCAGGCCTATGCCGAGGCGCCGAAGGAAGGTTCCTGCCTCTGCGCCACACGCGGCGCCATCGCGGCCTTCTATGCCCTGACGGCGCCGCCCTAGCGCTCGGCCGCTTCGCCAATTCCATTCCGATCATTCCATAAGGATTTTGACCCATGATTCAGGGAACGAACCGTCGTCGCCTGCTGGCCGGGCTCACCGCCTCGGTCGCTCTGGCCGCCATCATCACCATCGGCCTTTCCGGCAACCGCGCGCAGGGCGACACGGCGCCAGCCGCGCCGCCCGCCATTCCCGTTTCCGTCGCCACCGTCGAGGCGCGCGAGATCGTGCCCTGGGCGGAGTTCTCCGGCCGGCTCGAGGCAATCGAGCGCGTCGAGCTGCGCTCGCGCGTCGCCGGCGTCGTCGAGGCCGTGCATTTCCGCGAGGGCAATCTCGTCAAGCAGGGCGATCTGCTCGTCAGTATCGATCAGGCGCCTTATCTCGCCGAGCTGGAGCGGGTCCAGGCGCAGGTGCTCGCCGCGCAGGCGCGCGTCGCACTGGCCGAGAGCGAGAACGAGCGCGGCCAGCAGCTCAGCGCCAGCCGCAACCTCTCGCAGCGCGACCTCGACACTCGCGTAAATGCCCTGCGTGAGGCGCAAGCGAATCTGCGCGCGGCCGAAGCCGCCCGCCGCACGGCGCAGCTCAATCTCGATTACACCCAGATCCGCGCGCCCATCGCGGGTCGTATAGGGCGGCTCGACGTCACCATCGGCAATCTGATCGCGGCCGGCGGGCAGGTGCTGACGAGCCTGCTTTCGGTCGATCCGATCTATGCCGCGTTCAATGCCGACGAGCGCAGCCTGCTCGATGCGCTGGCCTCGCTGCCGAACGGCTCGCGCGCGCTGGAGCAGATTCCGGTGAAGCTGACGACGGCTGCTGGCGGCAACACGAGCGTCAGCGGCCGGCTGCACTTCGTCGACAACGGCATCGACGGCGCCAGCGGCACGGTGCGGGTGCGCGCCCTGCTCGACAACCCGGAAGGCCGGCTGATGCCGGGCCAGTTCGTCCGCGTGCAGCTCGGGCAGGCCAAGGCCGAGCCGCAGCTCGTCATCAACGAGCGGGCGGTCGGCACCGACCAGAACAAGAAGTTCGTCTTCGTGGTCGGCGATGACGCCAAGGCGGTCTGGCGTGAAGTCTCGCTGGGGGCTGCGCATGATGGGCTGCGGGTCGTCACTGCCGGGCTGAAGCCCGGCGAACGCATCGTCGTCAACGGGCTGCAACGTGTCCGGCCCGGTGCGGTGGTTGCGCCGGAGCCCGTGCCGATGGCCGAGAAGAGCGAGTTGAGGAAGCCCGCGACCGAACTCGCCCAACGCTGAGGCACATAGCCGTCATTCTCGGGCGAAGCGGAGCGCAGACCCGAGAAACTCAGGCAGGATGAGGCTGAAGGAGCCTCATTCGGTGGGAGATGCTCGGGTCAAGCCCGAGCATGACGGCGTTTTTCATCCAACGACAAGCCGCTCGCCAAGGGGGCGTCCCATGAATCTCTCGAAATTCTTCATCGACCGGCCGATCTTCGCGGCGGTGCTCTCCGTGCTCATCTTCCTGGCCGGGCTGCTCTCGATCAGGGCTCTGCCGATCTCCGAATATCCGGAAGTCGTGCCGCCTACCGTGGTCGTGCGCGCGCAATATCCGGGCGCCAGCCCGCGCGTGATCGCCGAGACCGTGGCGACGCCCATCGAGGAGCAGATCAACGGCGTCGAAGGCATGCTCTACATGTCGAGCCAGGCGACGACGGACGGCGTCATGACGCTGAACGTTACCTTCCGGCTCGGCACCGACCCGGACAAGGCGCAGCAGCTGGTGCAGAACCGCGTCAGCCAGGCCGAGCCGCGTCTGCCGGAGGAGGTGCGCCGGCTCGGCGTCACCACGGTCAAGAGCTCGCCCGACCTGACGATGGTGGTGCACATCACCTCGCCGAACGGCCGCTACGACATGACCTATCTGCGCAATTACGCGGTGCTGAACGTCAAGGACCGGCTGGCGCGGATCGACGGTGTCGGCCAGGTCCAGCTCTTCGGCTCGGGCGACTATTCGATGCGCGTCTGGCTCGATCCGCAGAAGGTCGCCGAGCACGGCCTCTCGCCCGGCGATGTCGTCCGCGAGATCCGCGCCCAGAACGTCCAGGCCGCGGCGGGCGTGATCGGCTCCTCGCCCAACGCGCCCGGTCTCGATCTTCAGCTCTCGGTCAATGCCCAGGGCAGGCTCCAGAACGAGGAGCAGTTCGGCGACATCATCGTCAAGACCGGTACTGACGGCGCGGTCGTGCGGTTGCGCGACATCGCCCGTATCGAACTGGGCGCCGCCGAATACGCGCTGCGCTCGCTGCTCAACGGCAAGTCGGCCGTCGCCGTGCCGGTCTTCCAGGCGCCCGGCTCCAACGCCATCGCGATCGCCGACCGCGTGCAGGAGGTGATGCGCGAGATCAAGCAGAACATGCCCGAGGGCGTGGACTACTCGATCGTCTACGACACCACCCAGTTCGTCCGGGCCTCGATCAAGGCGGTCATCTCGACGCTGCTGGAAGCCATCGCCCTCGTCGTGCTCGTCGTCATCGTCTTCCTGCAGACCTGGCGGGCCTCGATCATCCCGCTCGTCGCCGTGCCGATCTCGGTCGTCGGCACCTTCGCGGTGATGTATGTGATGGGCTTCTCGATCAATGCGCTCAGCCTGTTCGGCCTTGTCCTCGCCATCGGCATCGTCGTCGACGATGCGATCGTCGTGGTCGAGAATGTCGAGCGCAACATCGAGAACGGGCTCTCCCCGCGCGAGGCGACCTACAAGGCGATGCGCGAGGTCTCCGGCCCGATCATCGCGATCGCGCTGGTGCTCGTTGCCGTCTTCGTGCCGCTGGCCTTCATCTCGGGCCTGACCGGGCAGTTCTACCGCCAGTTCGCGCTGACCATCGCGATCTCGACGGTGATCTCGGCGATCAATTCGCTGACGCTGTCGCCGGCCCTCGCTGCGCTGCTGCTGAAGGGCCACCACGCTCCCAAGGACGGGCTGACTGTCGTCATGGACAAGCTGTTCGGCTGGTTCTTCCGGGCCTTCAACCGCTTCTTCAACCGCTCCTCGGAGGCCTATGGCGGCGGCGTGCGCCGGGTGATCTCGCATCGCGCGGTCATGCTCGCGGTCTATGTCGTGCTGCTCGGCCTGACCGGCGTGCTGTTCAAGGCGGTACCATCAGGCTTCGTGCCCGGCCAGGACAAGCAGTACCTCGTCGGCTTCGCCCAGTTGCCGGACGCGGCGACCCTCGACCGGACGGAGGATGTCATCCGCCGCATGGACGAGATCGCGCTGAAGCATCCCGGCGTCGAGAACGCGATCTCCTTCCCCGGCCTCTCGATCAACGGGTTCACCAACTCCTCCAACTCCGGCATCGTCTTCGTCGGCCTGAAGCCCTTCGACCAGCGCAAGGATCCTTCGCTCAACGGCAACGCCATCGCGATGCAGCTCAACAAGGAGTTCGGCGGCATCAAGGAGGCCTTCATCGCGATGTTCCCGCCGCCGCCCGTGCAGGGCCTCGGCACCATCGGCGGCTTCAAGCTGCAGATCGAGGATCGCGCCGGCCTCGGCTATCCCGCGCTCGATGAGGCGATCAAGGCCTTCATGGCCAAGGCCGCGCAGGCGCCGGAGATCGCCGGCATGTTCTCGAGCTTCCAGGTCAACGTGCCGCAGCTCTATGCCGATATCGACCGCACCAAGGCCCGCCAGCTCGGCGTGCCGGTGACGGAGGTATTCGACACGCTGCAGACCTATCTCGGCTCGACCTATGTCAACGACTTCAACCGCTTCGGCCGCACCTACACGGTGCGCGTCCAGGCCGATGCTCCCTTCCGGGCGCAGCCGGAGAATATCGGGCAGCTGAAGGTGCGCTCGAACGCGGGCGAGATGATCCCGCTCAGCGCGGTCCTGAACGTGCGCGCCGATTCGGGTCCGGAGCGGGCGATGCGCTACAACGGCTTCCTCTCCGCCGACATCAATGCCGGCCCGGCGCCGGGCTTCTCCTCGGGGCAGGCGCAGGAGGCCGTCGAGCGCATTGCAGCCGAAACCCTGCCCAAGGGCTTCGCCTTCGAGTGGACCGAGCTGACCTATCAGGAGATCCTGGCTGGCAATTCGGCGGTGATCGTCTTCCCCGTCGCCATCCTGCTCGTCTTCCTGGTACTGGCGGCACAATACGAGAGCACGACGCTGCCGATCGCGATCCTGCTCATCATCCCGATGGGCCTTCTCGCGGCGCTGACCGGCGTCTGGCTCACGGGCGGAGACAACAACGTCTTCACCCAGATCGGCCTCGTCGTGCTGGTCGGACTATCGGCCAAGAACGCGATCCTGATCGTCGAATTCGCGCGCGAGCTCGAATTCGAGGGCAGGACGCCGGTCGAGGCCGCGATCGAGGCGAGCCGGCTGCGGCTGCGGCCGATCCTGATGACCTCGCTCGCCTTCATCATGGGCGTAGTGCCGCTGGTGACGTCGACGGGCGCGGGCGCCGAGATGCGCCAGGCGATGGGCATCGCGGTCTTTGCCGGCATGATCGGCGTCACCGCCTTCGGTATCTTCCTGACGCCGGTCTTCTACGTGCTGATGCGCAAGCTGGCGGGCAACCGCCCGCTGGCGCGGCACGATAGCGATGCCCCCGTGTTGCAGGCGGCCGAGTGAGGCACTTCGCATCAGATGGAGCGCGCGGTTCCCGGGTGCTCCATCGCTCCGCGTCGTGGCGGAGGGCATGCCGCAGGTCAGGGATCGTTTGTCATACGGGACAAATGGCCGGCGCAGGCGCCCATCTCTTCCCGAAGAGGAGAATAATTCAACAAAAAGTGACGCATTATTCCGCAGGTACGGTAGGAATTTTCTTCATATGACGCATGGGAGAGATTGCATCTCCAATGCAACGTTCTTTTGAAAGAACGTTTCATTGACGGTATCCGACCCGAGGCGCAGTCTTTTCCGCAACTGGCAGCTGTCGTCGGCAGCTCGGATTGTTGCGGAACATCGTCATGATCACCCGTCGTACGCTATTGCTGTCCGGAGGCGCCGCGCTTGTCCTGCCGGCTATCGGCGAGGCCGTTCTCGCCGCAGAGCCGAATGGCGAACCGATCTATCTCGGCGTCAGCGGCCCGCTGACCGGCCCCAATGCCCAGTACGGCGCCCAGTGGAAGCAAGGCTTCGATCTCGCCCTCGACCAGATCAACGGCAGCGGCGGCATCAAGGGCCGTCCGCTGCGCTACATCTTCGAGGACACGCAGAGCGACCCGAAGCAGACCGTCGCCGTCGCGCAGAAATTCATCGCCGACAAGCGTATCGTCGCGGAGCTCGGCGATTTTGCCAGCCCGGCCTCGATGGCCGCTTCGCCGATCTACCAGCGCGCCGGCCTCGTCCAGTTCGGCTTCACGAATTCGCATCCGGACTTCACCAAGCCGGGCGACTTCATCTGGAGCAACTCGGTCAGCCAGGCCGACGAGCAGCCGCTCAATGCTGCCTATGCGGTCAAGCGCCTGGGCTTCAAGCGGATCGCGGTGCTGCATCTCAACACGGACTGGGGCCGCACCAGCAAGGACCACTTCGTCGCGGCCGCCAAGCAACTCGGGGCCGAGGTCGTCGCGGCCGAGGGCTACCTGCCCGAGGAAAAGGATTTCCGCTCGACGCTGGTGCGCGTACGCGATGCCAATCCCGACGGGCTCTTCCTCGTCTCCTACTATGCCGACGCAGCGCTGATCGTGCGCCAGGCCCGGCAGACCGGCCTGAGCATCCCGGCGGCAGCTTCGAGCTCGATCTATTCTCCCAAATTCGTGGAGCTCGGCGGCGATGCGTCCGAAGGCGTCTTCACCGCGGCGCGCTTCTTCCCCGAGGATCCGCGGCCGGAAGTCCAGACCTTCGTCAACGCGTTCAAGGCGAAGTACGGCAAGGAGCCGGACGCTTTCAACGCCTATGCCTACGACACGGTGATCCTGTTCGGGCAGGTGTTGCGCGAGGCGCCGGATCTGGAGCGCAGGACGATCCGAGACACGCTCTCCAAGGTCAAGGACGTGCCGAGCGTGATCTACGGCAAGGCGAGCTTCGATCCGCAGGCGCGCCGCGTGTTGGGCGCCCGCAACGCCGATCTCGTCGTGAAGAACGGCCGCTTCACGCTCTGGGACGGCAAGGCGACGAACTGAGCCTCGAACGCCTTCCGCAAGAGGCTCGGGTCATCCCGGACAAACCGCGACAGCGGCGCCGATCCGGGATCCATGCCTGAGCCTCGATCGGCGCACTCCGGCATGGATCCCGGGTCAAGCCCGGGATGACCTCGTTTTTTCGTCCGGACGATCCCAAGAACCGACGCAGCGATGACCTCCTGGTTCGACCACACCATCAACGGCCTGATCATCGGCAATATCTACGCCTTGCTGGCGGTGGGGCTTGCCCTGATCTTCGGTGTCAGCCGGCTGATCAATTTCGCTCATGGCTCGGTCTATGTCGTCGGCGCCTATGTCGGCTGGGTCGCGGTCTCGGTTCTGCAGACGCCCTTTCCGGTCACGCTTTTCGTCGTGGTCGCCTTCACGGCGGGGCTCGGCATCCTGATCGAAAGGTTCGGCATCCGGCCGCTGGCCGATGCGCCCCGTATCGCGCCACTGCTCGCGACGATCGGATTGAGCTTCGTGCTCGACCAGACCGTGCAGATCCTGTTCAGCCCCGATCCCCGCTCGGTGCCGATGCAGCTGCCGAACTGGCGCATCGCGATCGGCGGCGGCTCGATCGGCGTGCTCGATTTGCTGATCGGCGGCATCGGCATCACGGCCGCCAGCGCGCTTTTCGCCTTCCTGAAGCTGTCGAAATGGGGTTGGGCGGTGCGTGCCACCGCGCTCGACCGCGACGCAGCCCGCGCCATGGGTGTCGATGTCGACAAGGTCAACATGATCGTCTTCGCCATCGCCTCGGCGCTCGGCGGGGTCGGCGGCGTGCTGGTCGGCATGTATTACAATGTGATCACTCCGACGATGGGCTTCGAGGCGACGCTGAAGGGCATCGTGGCCGAGGTGGTCGGCGGCGTCGGCAACGTACCGGGCGCGATCGTCGGCTCGCTGCTGCTCGGCGTGATCGAGAGCTATGGCGTCGCGCTGCTCGGCACGAGCTATCGCAATCTCTTCGCCTTCATCCTGCTGATCGTTATCCTCGTCCTGCGGCCGAACGGGCTCTTCGCCAGTCGTCGCCAGCTCCCGCCCGAGCCGATGACCGGCACCTTCGTTGCGCCGAGTAGGCCGGTGCGGCTGCCTGTGCCGCTGCTGGCGGCTGCAACCGCGTTCTTCATCGCGCTGCCGTTGCTGATCGACAATGGCTACCTGATCCAGACACTGACCAATGCGTGGCTCTATGCCCTGCTGGGCCTGAGCCTGACGCTCGTCGCCGGCACCAGCGGCCAGGTCTCGCTCGGCCACGCGGCCCTGCTGGCGATCGGCGGCTATACTTCGGCGCTGCTCGCCTCGGATTTCGGCTGGCCGGTCTGGCTGACGCTGCTTCTGGGCGGCTTCGCCGCGGCGGGGCTGGGCACCTTGCTGGTCTCCCCAGCCTTTCGGCTGCGCGGCCATTACGTCTCGATCGCCACGCTCGGCATCGGCGAGATCGTCGCGCTTGTCATCCTGAACTGGGAGAGCGTGACGCACGGGCCTATCGGCGTCGCGGGCATTCCACCGCTCTCGCTCTTTGGTTTCGAGCTCTACGACACCAACGCGATCTACTGGTTCGCCTTCGCGCTGATGGCGGGCCTTGCGCTGCTGCAGGTCAGGCTGCTCGGTTCGCATCTCGGCCGCACGCTCAGGGCCGTGCGCGACGACGACGTGGCGGCGCGCTCCTTCGGCATCGGGCTCAACCGCTACAAGGGCCTGGCTTTCGCCTTCGGCGGCTTTTTCGCCGGCATCAGCGGCGCCTTCACCGCTCACATGTACTCCTTCATCAACCACGAGACCTTCAACACGCAGATCTCGGTGCTGGCGCTGACCATCGCGATCCTCGGCGGCATGGGCAATGTCGGCGGCGCCATCCTCGGCTCGCTCGCACTGATCGGCCTGCCGGAGGTGTTCCGGGTCGCAGCGGAGTACCGCATCCTCCTCTACGGCATCGCGCTCCTGCTGCTGGTCCGCTTCCGGCCGCAGGGCCTGCTCGGAACCGTCTGAGGAGATGCCCGTGACCGTCTCCTTCCCCTTGCCCGACACGGCCATCCCGCTTCCGCTGCTGGAGGCGCGCGGACTGGTGCGCCGCTTCGGCGGGCTCACTGCCGTAGCGGGTGTCGATCTGTCGATTGCGCAGGGCGAACTCGTCAGCGTCATCGGCCCGAACGGAGCGGGCAAGACGACCGCCTTCAACCTGATCAGCGGGCTCGATCGGCTCGACGAGGGCTCGATCCGCTTCGATGGCGTCGACATTACCGGCAAGCCTCCGGAGGCGTTGGCGGCCGCCGGTCTTGCCCGGACCTTCCAGCATGGCCGCGTCTTCGCCAATCTGAGTGTCGCCGACAACGTGCTGGTCGGCGCCCATCGCCGCCTCAAGGCCGTCCGCCCCGCCTGGCCGGTGATCGGCCCGCTGGCGGAACTCGCTTTGGCGCTGATCCGCCCGCCTTCGGTCAAGGCGGAGGAAGCGGCGCTGCGCGAGGAGGTCCGCGAGATCCTGGCGATCTTCGGCGACCGGCTGCTGCCGCGCATCGACCAGCCGGCCTACAGCCTCTCCTACGCCAACCGGCGCCGCGTCGAGATCGCGCGTGCGCTCGCCGCGAGGCCGAAGCTCCTGCTGCTCGACGAGCCGACCGCCGGCATGAACCAGACCGAGACGGCGGAGATGCTCGAGATCATCGCCGATCTCAAGGCGCGCGGGCAGACCATCCTGCTGATCGAGCACAAGCTGGACATGGTGATGCGCCTCTCCGACCGTGTCGTCGTGCTCGACGACGGCAAGACGATCGCCGAAGGCGAACCGCTCGCGGTGCGCAGCGATCCGAAGGTGATCGAGGCCTATCTCGGCCATGGCAGCGTCGGGACCACAAGCTCGGCGGCCGAGCCAACGGCGGCTGGGGCGCAGCCGCTTTCCCTTTCCGCATGAAGGGATTGCCATGACCCAGAGCCAGACCCGCCCCATTCTCGCGCTGAAGGACGTCGATACCTTCTACGGCCCCGTGCAGGCCCATTTCGCGCTATCGCTGCATGTCGGGCAGGGCGAGATCGTCAGCCTGCTCGGCGGCAATGCCAGCGGTAAATCGACGACGATGAAGCTCATCCTCGGGCTGGTGAAGCCGGCAGCGGGTGACGTTCTGGTCGACGGCATCTCGACGCTGAAGCTCAAGACGCCGCAGATCGTGCGTCTCGGGATCGGCACCGTGCCGGAGGCGCGCCGCCTGTTCGGCGCGATGAGCGTGCGCGAAAATCTGCTGATGGGGGCTTTCGTGCGCGACGACAAGGCCGGCATCGCGGCCGATCTCGAACGCATACTGCCGTTGTTTCCGCGCGTGGCGCAGCGCCTGAGCCAGCAGGCGGGTACGCTTTCGGGCGGCGAGCAGCAGATGGTGGCTATGGCGCGTGCATTGATGGGCCGGCCGCGCATCGTCATCATGGACGAGCCGACGATGGGCCTCTCGCCGCTGTGGGTCGACCGGGTGCTGGAGCTGATCCGCGACATCAACGGCCAGGGTGTCGCCATCTTCATGGTCGAGCAGAATGCGAGCCTCGCCCTCCGGATCGCCCATCGCGGCTATGTCCTGCAGACCGGCCGCATCGTGCTTGAAGGCAGGGCCGCCGATCTCCTGGTCGATGCCAGGATCAGGGACGCCTATCTCGGCGGCGCGGAGGCGGCATGAGCGCGAAACGCCTGGGTTTCTTCACCCGCCTTCTCGACGATGCGCCGGCCGGCGAGCGCTACCGGCTCGCAACCGAGCAGATCGTACATGCAGAGCGGCACGGCTTCGACAGCGCCTGGGTGGCGCAGCATCATTTCCACCGCGACGAGGGCGGGCTGCCTTCGCCCCTGCCGTTCCTGGCCTATGTCGCGGCCAGGACCAGCACGATCAGGCTCGGCACCGGCATCATCATCCTGCCGATGGAGGACCCTGTCCGCACGGCCGAGGATACGGTGGTCGTGGATCTGCTCTCTGGCGGTCGACTGGAAGTCGGTCTCGGCACCGGCGCGACGCCCGAGACCTTCCTCGCTTTCGGGCTCGATAAGGAACAGCGCACCGCAATCTTCGCGGACAAGCTCGAACGCCTGCTGGA
The DNA here is from genome assembly GCF_057321085.1 of Allobosea sp. RIT-PG3_2. Classification (NCBI taxonomy): domain Bacteria; kingdom Pseudomonadati; phylum Pseudomonadota; class Alphaproteobacteria; order Hyphomicrobiales; family Alloboseaceae; genus Allobosea; species Allobosea sp. RIT-PG3_2. The sequence goes on from NZ_JBXWCA010000008.1 coordinate 68,400, forward strand.
AGCCTGGGGCGGCGCAGCGCTCGGCCACGACCGAAACAGGCTCTACCCCGAGGCCGGAACGCTGGCCGACAGGGTCTGGCACGCGACCTTTTCCGCCGCCGGCGCTGAGCGCATCGGCAAGGCCGGGGCGGGGCTCATGCTCTCCCGGACGCAGCCGCGCAGCCCCGGCAATCCGCAGGCGACGCTGCCCGAAATCCAGCACCCGATCGTCGACGCCTATCTCGCCAACCTGCCGAGAGGCGCTGCGCCGCGTATCATGGCCTCACGCTCACTCTTCGTCGCCGACAGCCGGCAGGAAGCGTTGAGACATGCCGAGCATGGCCTCAACCGCGTGCTCGATCGCTTCATTGCCAGCGGCCACCAGATCGCTGACCGCAGCCTGCCAGGGCTGATCAAGACCCTGGACACCCATGTCGGCACGCCCGAGGATGTGGTTGCTTCGCTTGCTGCCGACACGGTGTTGCCGCGCGTCACGGATATCGTCTTTCAGGTCCATTCGGTCGACCCGCCGCATTCGCTGACCCTGCGCTCGATCGAGCTGACCGCGCAGGAGGTTGCGCCGGCCCTCGGCTGGCGCAGGCGCGACCCGCTCGCACCACAGCGCGAACTGCCCCGCCAGCCGGCGGGCGCGAACCCCGCCCAGGCATGAGGAACCCGCCATGAGTAACCAGCAGACAATCGATGTGCTCGACCGCCTTGCCGGCATCGCCGGAGGCTCGTGGCTCGATGCCCTGCGACGCGAGCGCCCGGAGACTCGTGGCAACGCACAGGCGAGCTATGAGGCGCTGTTCGAGGCCAAGGACGAGACCGGCGCGGCGCCTGGCGAACGTTTCGCGGTGGCGAGCTTCGTCGCGCTGCTTCACGGCGACGATGCGGCCTCGAAACACTATCTTGAGCTGCTCGGGCAGCAACCCGGAGGGTCAGCGCTCGCGGAGCTCATCCGTGGGCAAGCCGAGCGTGCCGCGACGCGTGGGCCGTACGGCGCATATCCACCTGGCCCGCTGTCGCAGGAGGACACCGCCGGGCCGGTTCTCTCTATCGCGGCCGCCGAGCGGGCCGAGCTGGGCGATCGTCTCGCCGCTGCGCTGGAGCATACGCATGCTCTGGTCTTTCATCCACGCGACGCCAAAGCCTCGGATTTCGATGCTTTGCTGGCTGCCGGCTGGAGCACATCGGCTATCGTGACGCTCTCGCAGATCGTCGCCTTCCTCTCCTTCCAGATCCGCGCCGCGCATGGCCTGCGCGTGCTCGGCCTTTGAATTCCGCCTCGACGGAGTGAAGCTATGACCGACACCACACTCGAACGCCCGATCGCCGCCGCACCGAACGCCTTCACCCAGGCCGAGCTGGGCTGGGAAGCATGGCTCGATCCTGTCGCGGAAGAGGCGCTGACCGATCGCCAGAAGGAAGGGCTGGTCGATATCGCTCGGGCCAAGAGCGCCTATTTCAGTCTGCTCGCGCATGATCCCGATATCCTGCGATTCCGCACGCTGGCGGACAAGGACATCTTCTACAACACCCGCGCCGGGCTGCCGCGCGCCGAGCGGGAGCTGGCGGCGGCGGCGGTTTCGCGCAGCAATGGCTGCATCTACTGCGCTTCGGTCCATGCGCGCTTCGCGAGCACCTATTCGAAGCGCCGGGACGAGGTTCAGCGCCTGCTCGACGAAGGCGTCGGCGCCGACATCGATCCGCTCTGGAATGCGGTGATCGAGGCGTCCGTGGCGCTGACGGCAACTCCGGTCGCGTTCGGCCCCGAGCATGTGCGCAAGCTGCGCGATCTCGGCCTCGATGATCTCGCGATCGCCGATCTGATCCATTCGGCCGCGTTCTTCAATTGGGCCAACCGGCTGATGCTGTCGCTCGGCGAACCGAGAATCTAGACCGCGTCGGCTTTGGCTGCCGGCTGCGACATCACGGGCGTCGGGGAGGGAAAGCCCCCGCGCCCGATCCGTTCTTCGTCAACGGTGCGCGATCGGTTTCGAGACCGACGCGCTTCGCCGGGCGCGTGGAAGCCCGGGCCTGAAGCGATCGGCGTTTCGGCCGCAAGGCGGCGTCGCGGGCGGCGCGATATGGCTTGAAATATTCGTGCCTTACTTTAGGGTATAGATCGCTATCGGGATACTGTATCTTCGAAAGTATTCGTTGGCCTGAAGCCGCCTTGCATAGCCTTGCGATCCTTCGGTCTCAGGAACGTTCCGGCTCATAGCGACCGCCGGCATAGCGCGCGAGACCGAATTCCTGCCTTCATCCAGAATACGCGATAGTCGCCGTGGTGAGGGGCTTCGAAATTGGCACACAGCTTGGCTCGATCCACATAATGCCTGCCCCGAGCCGCCTGTTTGCCTATGTCTGGCGCAACAGCTATCGGCAACAGATAGGTATTATTGCGATCGTCGTCATATCTCTTCCGTTTTATTATCTCTCCCTCGAATTGCCTAAATATATTATCTCAGGTGCTTTGCAGGGGAAGGATTTTCCGAACGGAGGCGGATATGTAAATATCCTGCCGTTCAATTCCGGAATTAACGCTTTTGGCTTCGAGATAAAATCCAACGGAATCGCAGTAAGTCGCATATCGTATCTCTTTATATTATCTTTTGCGTTTCTCGTTTTGATATTCATCAATGGGTATTTCAAATACGTCATCAATATGAGGAAAGGGGCGCTTGGCGAAAGGCTGTTGCAGCGCCTGCGTTTCGGCCTGTTCTCATCCCTGCTTTCGTCGACGCCGGAACAACGGCAGCGTTTGAAGCCGGCCGAGGCGGCCTCCATCATCAAGGACGAAGTCGAACCGATCGGCGGTTTCGTCGGCGACGCCTTCGTCCAGCCCGTCTTCCTGGGCGGGCAGGCGATGACCGCGCTCGTCTTCATCCTGGTGCAGAATACGCTGCTCGGCATTGTCGCCATCTTGATGATTTCATCGCAGATGCTGGTCATTCCGCGATTGCGGCGAGAGCAGATCCGGCTCGGCAAGCAGCGCCAGATCGCCTCCCGCGCCCTGGCCGGGAAGATCGGCGAGGTGGTCGAGACTCTGGACGAGGTTTCGAACCATGGCACCGCCGCGCTGGAACGCGGGCTGGTCGCACAAAGGCTCGAAGCTCTGTTCGGTATTCGCTACCGGCTTTACGGGCGGAAATTCGCGGTCAAGGCCCTCAACAACCTCATGGCTCAGATAACACCGTTCCTGTTCTACACGATCGGCGGCTACGCGGCCCTGACCGGAAGTCTCGGGATCGGCCAACTCGTGGCGGTGATCGCCGCCTATCGTGATCTGCCACCGCCCGTGAAGGATCTCATCGACTGGGACCAGCAGAGGCTGGATGCCGAAGCCAAGTTTCAACAGGTCACGGAACAGTTCGCTCTCGCCACTCCCTCGGTTCAGGCTGGAATTCAGGCGGCAGAGCCCGTCTTCGACCAGCTTCCGGAAACGGGCATGATCGCTGCGCAAGGGCTCACGGCCATCAGCGCGACGGGAGATCGCATGCTCGACCGGATCTCCCTCGCTTTGCCGCTGAAGCAACACATCATGCTGTCGGGAACGGGCGAAGGTGCCGGTTGCCTTGCCCGTATTCTCGGCGGACGGCTCACTCCGAGCGATGGGTCGCTCAAGATCGGCGATGCCTCGATAGACGCGATCTCGCAAGAGGCACGCGGTCGCTGCATCGCCTATGCGGGCGCCGAGCCAGCGATCTTCGACGGAACGCTGCGCGACAACATCGTCTACGGCCTGCGCGGCCCGGGCTCTCAGGCCGACCCCGATGTCGACCGGATGAGCGGTGGCGCGGCTTCGACGCCGACCGACGAAGAGGCCTTGGAGACGCACCTGGCCGCGGTATTGCGCATCGTCGGCCTTTCCGACGCCGTGTTCCGCCATGGCCTTGCGAGCAAGTCCGTGGCTGATGAAGTCACTTCACTGATTGCCAGTTTGCCGGCGATCAGGGCGCATATCCGCGGGGCTTTGGCCGCCCGAGGCGCTGGGGATGCCGTCGAGCCCTATGATCCGGCTCGGTACATCCGCACGGCCACGATCGGAGAGAACATCCTCTTCGGCGTTCCGAACAAGACGGCGATCAGCGGGGCGAAGCTGGCTGAATACGATCTCGCCCGGGACGTGCTCGAGGCGCTCGCGTTGACCGACGATCTGACGATGATCGGCCAGCGCATCGCCGCGACCATGCTCGAAATCTTCTCGGATCTGACGCCTGATCACCTCCTGTTCGAAAGCTTTTCCTTCATCGCGGCCGAGGAGTTCCCCGCCTATCGCGAGCGTCTTGCGCGGGCGGATGCCGGACAGATGGGCGAAGCCGACCGGACCAGCTTCGTGGGGTTGTCGTTGCTCTATGTCGAGCCGGAACACCGGCTGGGTCTTCTCGACGAGGAGATGGAGGGACGCATCCTGCTGGCGCGTCAGGCCTTCCGCGCACGCATTTCGCAGGACGGTGCAGGGATCATCGACTTCTACGACTCCAATGAATGGGGAGCCGTATCGATCCGGGAGAACCTTATCTTCGGCCGGGTCACCCAGGCCAGCGCCGGCACGCGCGAGCGCGTCGACGAGGCCATTCGCGATGCCCTGGCCGATCTCGGACTGGATCGCGAGGTGTATCGGATCGGTCTGGCGCAGCCCGCGGGCTATGCTGGCCGTCTGCTTTTTCCGGCGGTCAAGACCCAGGTCGCGCTGGCGCGCTGCCTGATCAAACGCCCATCACTGCTGATCCTGGACAACGCCTTGAGCAGCTTGAGCCCGACCGAGGGCAAAGCCATCCTGAGACGCCTTCGCGAGGCCATGAAGGGCCGCACCCTGATCGTCGTCGCACGCGAGTATGATGGCGAGGTGCCGATGGACATTTCCGTGGTCTTCGACGGCGCCAGATTGCGCCCGGTTCCCGGCACGCAACCTGCAGCCGCCGCGCTCCCGGCCGAAGGCGAGAGCGGCGAGCGCGATGATGTCCGCGCGTTGAGAGCCGTCCCGATCTTCGCCAATCTCGATCTCGCGCGCATCAAGCTGCTGGCCTTCACCAGCGAGCGAACCGTTTTCGCCGCGGGCGATCCGCTGTTCGAGCAGGGCGCCGAATCCAACTCGGCCTATGTCGTGATAGCCGGCACAGCGGACGTCCTGATCGGGCCTCCGGAAAAGCCGGTTCGCGTCTCCCATATCGAAGCACCTGCGATCGTCGGCGAAATGGGCGTCGTCACCGGCGAGGTGCGATCGGCGACCATCCGTGCTACCAGCGAGCTGACGGCATTGAAGCTTCGCAAAGAGGTGTTCGTCGCTTTGCTGGAAGAATTCCCGGACATGACGTTGTCCGTCATGCGGTTGATGGTCAAACGGCTCCAGGACAACGTCGCGATCGTCTCCAAGCGCGACCCCGATGGTTCGGAACGTGACTGAAACAGTGGGGCTGCTCGACTGCGGCTTCGGCATCCGCTTCTGGGGTACGCGCGGATCGATGCCGGTCTCCGGCCGCTGTTATGAGCGCTTCGGCGGCGATACGACGTGCTTCGAGATCAAAATCGCCGGGAGCCGGATCATCGTCGATGCTGGTTCCGGATTGCGCCGGCTCGGGCAGGCCATGGCCGCCATTGAGGAGGGCGATGCGACGCTTCTTCTCAGCCATTTGCATCTCGACCACGTCATAGGTCTGGCTGCGTTCGCGCCGCTCTGGCGCATGCGGGGCGAGATCGCGATGCATGTGCCGGCTTGCATGGCAGCCGATCCCGGTGCGCAGCTATCGACGCTGTTTGCCGAGCCGTTCTTCCCCGTCGGCTTGACGCAGGCTCCCGGCAAGCCTCGCTTCTCGTGCTTTGCGCCGGGTGACGAACTCGGCTTTTCGGGACTTGAAATCGCGACGATCGCGCTGCGGCATGATCCCTGCGCAGCTGGCTTCCGGTTTCGCGATGGCGGCGGGACGCTGGTGATCCTGACCGACCACGAGCATGCAGCCGGCGATCCGGAACCCGATCTCATCGCCTTCTGCTGCGGTGCCGACCTCATCGTCTACGACGCGATGTGGGACGAAGCGATCGACTACGAACCTCACCGCGGCTGGGGACACTCGACCTGGCAAGCGGGGCTGCGTCTGCTGGCGTGCGCCGGCGCGAAGCGCCTTGCCTGCGTGCATCATTCGCCGGACCTGCCCGATCCGGAGCTCGAGCTGCGCGAGGCCAATCTGCGGCGCTGCCATCCGGACAGTTTCTTTGCCCGGCAGGACGACGTCGTCGTGCTGACAGCCTGACGTTTCCGCATGCTCAAGGCGCGGCCTGCGCGAGGCCGCGTTTCCCGAACGTCGTCAGCCTATCCCCAGCAGCGCACGATTGGCGGCAAGGTCGATGCCGCTGGCGGCGAAATCATCGAAGGCCCGCGCGGCGACATTGATCAGGTGGCTGGCAATGAAGGGCGCTCCTTCCGCTGCTCCCTGCTCGGAATCCTTGATGCAGCATTCCCATTCGAGCACGGCCCAGCCGTCGAAATCATGCTGCGTCAGCTTCGAGAAGATCGCCCCGAAATCGATCTGGCCGTCGCCGAGGGAACGGAACCGCCCGGCACGCTGCGCCCAGGGCTGAAAGCCGGAGTAGACGCCCTGCCGGCCGCTCGGATTGAACTCGGCGTCCTTCACATGGAACATGCGAATGCGCTGGTGATAGATGTCGATGAAGGACAGGTAGTCGAGCTGCTGCAGCAGGAAATGGCTGGGGTCGTAGAGGATGTTGCAGCGCGGATGGTTGCCGACCTGCTCCAGGAACATCTCGAAGGTGATGCCGTCGTGCAAATCCTCGCCCGGATGCAGCTCGTAGCAGAGGTCGACGCCCGCCTCGTCGAAGGCATCGAGGATCGGGCGCCAGCGTTTGCCCAGCTCTTCGAAAGCGGTCTCGACAAGCCCGGCCGGCCGCTGCGGCCAGGGGTAGATGAAGGGCCAGGCCAGCGCGCCGGAGAAGGTCGCGTGAGCTGAAAGGCCGAGATTGCGGGAGGCCTTTGCGGCCAGCCGCAATTGCTGCGCCGCCCATTCCTGCCGGGCCTTCGGATTGCCGCGCACCTGCGGGGCGGCGAAGCCGTCGAAGGCGAGATCGTAGGCCGGGTGGACAGCGACGAGCTGGCCCTGGAGATGGGTGGAGAGTTCGGTCAGCGCGACGCCGGCCTCGCTGAGAATGCCTTGCACCTCATCGCAATAGGTCTTGCTCTCGGCGGCGCGCGCGAGGTCGAACAGCCGTGCATCCCAACTCGGAATCTGGACGCCCTTGTAGCCATGCCCTGCCGCCCAGCGGGCGATATCTGCCAAGCTGTCGAACGGCGCTGCGTCGCCAGCGAACTGGGCGAGGAAGATCGCCGGTCCCTTGATCGTCTTCATCCCCTGATCCTCCCGAATGATCTCGGCGAATCCCGCTGCAACGGGATTCGCTTTTCGGCAGCGGACCGCGATTGGCGGCGAATGTCGAGCGCCACGCGTTGAGGCGGGGAGGGAGGGGAAGGTGTCGAGCCCTTTTGGGGCAAGCTCGCTCTATTGCGCGGCCTTGATCAGTTCCTTCGCGATGATGGTGCGCTGGATCTGGTTCGTGCCCTCGTAGATTTGCGTGATCTTGGCGTCGCGGTAAAGCCGCTCGACCTCGAAACCGCGGATATAGCCGGAGCCGCCGAAGATCTGGACGGCGTTGGCGGTCTGCGCCACGGCCATGTCGCTGGCGAAGCATTTCGCCATCGAGGAGGAGGAGGTCGCGGGCTTGCCGTGGTCGATCAGGAGCGCGGCCCGCTCGGTCAAGGCGCGGGCGGCGGCGATGTCCTTGGCCATATCCGCCAGCATCCATTGCAGGCCCTGATTGTCGAGGATCGGCTTGCCGAACTGGCGCCGGTCGCGGGCGTAGCCGAGCGCGGCCTCGAGCCCGGCCTGCGCGATGCCGGTCGCAAGCGCGGCGATGCCGACGCGGCCCTTCTCCAACACGCTCATCATGGTGTGGAAGCCGCGCCCCTTCGGGCCGAGCAGGGCCTCGCGCGGGACGGTGACGCCGTCGAAATTGAGCCCGCCGACCTGGCTGGCGCGCTGGCCCATCTTGTGCTCCTTCGGCCCGCGCGAGACGCCGGGCGCATGGAGGTCGACCAGGAAGATGCTCATGCCGCGATGGCCGGCGGTGGGGTCGGTCGAGGCCAGCACGAAGCCGAGATCGGCGACAGGCGCGTTGTGGATCCAGAGCTTGCTGCCGTCGATGACGTAGCCATCCGCCGTCTCGCGCGCGGTGGTGCGGACGTTGGAGAGGTCGGAGCCGGCCTCGGCCTCGGTCAGGCAATAGGCGATGCGGGTCCTGGCTGCGATGATATCCGGCAGGCGTTTGAGCTGTTCGGGCGTGCCGTAGCGGGTGAGCAGCGTGCCGATCAATTCGACGACGCCGCATTGATCGGCGATCGAGGCGTAGCCGCGCGACAATTCCTCCATCACGATCGCATAGGCGAAGGTGTCGAGCCCGGCGCCGCCATGCTCCTCCGGCACGGTGATGCCGAACAGGCCGAGCTCACCCATTCGGGCGTAGATCTCGGCGGGGAAGGTCTCGTCGCGGTCGAGATCGGCGGCGAAGGGTTTGACGACCTCTTCGGCAAAGCGCCGGGCGGTCTCGCGGATCTGGTCGTAGATCTCGATGTCGAGCAGGGGGGCGTGCATGGCTCGTTTCCTCCTCAGGCGACGCCGTTGAGGGCACAGAGATGCGCCATGCGGCGGGCTGCCAGATCGGGATCGACGAAGAGCCCGGACTGATCGGCGAGGCGGAAGAGATCGGCATAGTGCAGGATGCCGCGCGCGGATTCGGCGCCGCCGACCATGCGGAAATGGCTCTGGAAGCCGTTGAGCCAGGCGAGGAAGACGACGCCGCATTTGTAATGCTGGGTCGGCGCCTCGAAGAGCTTGCGCGAGAGCGCGACTGTGGGATCGAGGATGGCGTGGAAGCCGGCCCGGTCGCCCGCCTCCAGCTTCGCGAAGGCCGCGGCGGCGGCCGGGGCGATCGGGTCGAAGATGCCGAGCAGCCCGTGCGAGAAGCCCTGCGCGTCGCCTGCGATCAGCTCGGCATAGTTGAAGTCGTCGCCGGTATACATGACGACGCCCTCGGGCAGGAGGCGCCGCATCTCGATCTCCTTGCCGGCATCGAGCAGCGAGATCTTGATGCCGTCGATCTTTGCGGCGTGCTCGCGGATCAGGGTCAGCACCGTGTCCATGGCGGGGTGGAAATCACGGCTGCCCCAATAGCCGGCGAGCGCGGGATCGAACATCTCGCCGAGCCAGTGCAGGATCACCTTGCCGCGGCACTGGCGGATCAGCCGGCCGTAGACGGAGAGGTAGTCGTCCGGGCTTTTCGCGACGCGGCAGAGCGCGCGGCTCGCCATCAGGATGATCCTGCCGCCATGCTTCTCGACATGGCCGATCTGCTCCTCATAGGCGCGGATGACCTCGTCGAGGCTACGCGCGGCCTGCGGATCGAGCTGGTCGGTGCCGGCGCCGCAGGCGAGATCGGCGCCGGGCGTCGTCTTGGCCTCGGCGAGAACGCGGGAAATCAGTTCGGCGGCATTCGGCCAATCCAGCCCCATGCCGCGCTGCGAGGTGTCCATAGCCTCGGCGATCTTGAAGCCGAGACCCCAGAGGTGGTGGCGGAAGGCGAGCGTCGCGTCCCAATCCACGGCCGGGATGCGCCAGGGCTCCTGCAGCTTCAGCGGGTCGGCGACGACATGGGCGGCGGCGTAGACGGTGCGGACGCCATTGGCTGGAGCGGTGCGGGGATAAGGGGAGGGCGGCGCCAGCCGGTAGCGCTCGCTGCTGCCGTCCGCGCGGGGCAGGGTAATCTCGGCCATCGCTTCCTCCGGTGTAATTTATTGGAACGTTCCAGTTCAAGAACGCCTTTCCAGCCTTATACAAGGGCATAAAATCATTTGAAAGAGGGATATTGCATTGTTTTCGTAAGACTGATAATGGAACGTTCCATAAGAAAAAACACAAGATGCTTCAGGGATGAAACGATGTCGCAGCCGAAAGGCAGCAAGGGGAAGGTGACGATCATCGAGATCGCGGACGCCGCAGGCGTCTCGAAATCGACGGTCTCCCTCGTCCTCACCGGGCGCGGCAGCGTCAAGCCCGAGACGCGCCGGCAGGTCCAGCAGGCCATGGACCGGCTGGGCTATGTCTATAATCGCGGTGCCGCCAACCTGCGCAACGCGCAATCCCGCATCGTCGGCCTCGTCCTCAACGATCTCTCAAACCCGTTCTTCGCCGAATTCGCGATCGGCGTGGAGAAAGTCCTGCAGATGGCAGGCTATGTCGCCTTCATGGCCAACACCGCCGAGAGCGTGGTGCGGCAGGACCAGGTGATGCGCATGATGCGCGAGCATGGTGCCGGCGGCATCATCCTCTGCCCCGCGCTCGATACCCGCCCCGAGCATCTCGACTGGGCCCAGGCCGCCGATACGGCGTTGCTGGTGGCGATCCGCCGCCTGCCGGGCGCGCAGGCGGGCTTGGTCGTGCCGGAGAACGTGGCGGGCGGCAGCCGGATCACACGCCATCTGATCAATCTCGGCCATGAGCGCGTCGCCTATCTCGGCGGCATGAACTCGATGGTCGTCCGGCAGGAGCGGCATCGGGGCTTCCTCACCGCAATGGAGGCCGCCGGCCACGCGGTCGATCCGGGACTTAATCTCGAAAGCATGCCGACGCGCGACGGCGGCTTCAGCGCGATGGGCTCCGTGCTTTCGCTCAGCGACCGGCCGACGGCGGTGGTCTGCTACAACGACGTCGTCGCCATCGGCGCGATGCTGGCCGCGGCGCGGCACGGGCTCGTCGTCGGCCGCGACATCGCGATCGTCGGCTTCGACGACACCAGCGAGGCGCGCCATGTCTCGCCGGCGTTGACCACCATCGCCATCGATGCCGTCGGGCTCGGCGAGCGCGCCGCCGCGATGCTGCTGAAACAGATCGCCGATCCCGCTGCGGAGCCGGAAACCTTCATCGGCTCCGCCAATCTCGTCATCCGCGAATCCTGTGGCGCCTATCAGCGCGCGCTGGCCGCCGCCGGCTGAAACGTTCACCCAGAGACAAAAACCATGGCCTTTCCCCGCATCCTCTCCGCCGACGAAGCCGCTGCCCTGATCCCGGACGAGGCGATCGTCACCGTCTCGTCCTCTTCGGGTCTCGGCTGCCCCGACGCTGTGCTGGCGGCGATCGGCCGGCGCTTCGACGCTTCGGGCCATCCACGCAACCTGACGACGCTGCATCCGATCGCGGCCGGCGACATGTGGGGCGTCAAGGGCATCGACCATCTGGCCAAGCCCGGCCTGCTGGCGCGGATCATGGGTGGGTCCTACCCGTCCGGCCCGTCCTCGGCCGAGCCGCCTGCGATCTGGAAGATGGTCACCGGCGATGAGATCCCCGCCTACAACATCCCGAGCGGCATCCTCTTCGACATGCATCGCGAGGCCGCGGCAAAGCGGCCGGGCGTGCTGACCAAGATCGGCATGGACACCTTCGTCGACCCCAAGCACCAGGGCTGCGCCATGAATGCGCGGGCCGCGGCGGAGCCGATCGTTACCCGCGTGGAGTTCGATGGCGATGACTGGCTCTATTTCCGCAGCATCGTGCCGAAGATCGCGATCATCCGCGCTACCACGGCCGATGAGCGCGGCAACCTTTCCTACGAGCATGAGGGCGGCCTGCTCGGCCCGCTCGATCAGGCGCTGGCGGTGCGCAACAATGGCGGCATCGTCATCGCGCAGGTGAAGCGCGTGGTCGAGGCCGGCAGCCTCAACACGCAAGCGGTCTTCGTGCCCGGCATCCTCGTCGATGCGATCGTCGTCGCGCCCGACCAGATGCAGACGACGCAGACCGTCTATGACCCGGCGATCTCCGGCGAGGTGCGGCGGCCGCTATCGAGCTTCGAGACGCCGGCCTTCGACGTCGCCAAGGTGATCGCGCGGCGCGTGGCGAAGGAGCTGCGTTACGGCGACGCGGTCAATATCGGCTTCGGCATCTCGGCCAATGTCCCGCGCATCCTGATCGAGGAGGGCCAGCACGGCGCCGTCACCTGGGTGATCGAGCAGGGTGCGGTCGGCGGCGTGCCGCTGCTCGAGTTCCAGTTCGGCTGTGCCTCCAATGCCGAGGCGATCGTGCCCTCGCCCTATCAGTTCACCTATTTCCAGGGGGCGGGCTTCGACATGTCGCTGCTCTCCTTCCTGCAGATCGACAAGCAGGGCTGCGTCAACGTCTCCAAGCTCGGCGTCAGGCCGCATGTCACGGCCGGCGCCGGCGGCTTCATCGATATCACCGCGCGGGCCAAGCGCATCGTCTTCTCCGGCTATTTCAGCGCCGCGGCAAAGCTCGCCATCGCGGATGGCAAGCTCGTCATCGAGAGGGAGGGCAAGGTGAAGAAGCTGGTCGATGCGGTCGAGCACATCTCCTTCTCGGGGCCGCGCGCCGTCGCCCAGGGGCAGGACGTGACCTACATCACCGAGCGCTGCGTGATGAAGCTGACGCCGGAAGGTATCGTCGTCACCGAGATCGCGCCCGGCGTCGATCTGGAGCGCGATATCCTCGCCCAAAGCGAGTTCCCGCTGCTGGTGCCGCAAACGCCGAAGCTGATGGACGCGGCCTTGTTCGATGAAGCCCTGATCGGCCTCGAAGTCCCGGCGAGGGCGGCATGAGCGACCCGGTCCGCCTCGACATCGCCTCCGGCATCGCGACGATCACACTCGCGCGGCCGGAAAAGCTCAACGCGCTCGACGACGTCATGGTCGGTTTGCTCGGCCGCTTCGCCGATGCCATCGACGCCGATCGCTCGGTCCGTGCCGTCATCTTGACGGCCGAAGGCAAGGCCTTCTGCGCCGGCGGCGACATTGTCGCCTGGGGCGGATTGTCCCCGCTGGAGATGGGGCAGGGCTGGGTGCGCGCCGGCCACCGCGTCTTCGACAAGCTGGCGCGGATGAAGCCGCCGGTCATCGCCGCGATGAACGGCCATGCGCTGGGCGGCGGGCTCGAACTCGCCGTCACCGCCGATATCCGCATCTGCGAGGTTCAGGCCAAGATCGGCCTGCCCGAAACCGGGCTCGGCATGATCCCGGGCTGGTCCGGCACGCAGCGTCTGGTGAAGCGGCTGGGCGGACAGGTTGCGAGGAGGCTGGCTCTGACCGGCGAAATCGTCACGGCCGAGACGGCGCTCACACTCGGAATCGTCGATCAGGTCGTCGAGAAGGGCGGAGCGCTCGCGGCTGCGCAGGCCATGGCCGAGCGCATCAGCCAGCGCGGGCCGGTGGCGAACCTCGTCGTCAAGCAGCTCATCAACGCTGCCGAGAACGAGGATAGCGCCGCGATCATGGAGACGCTGGCGAGTTCGCTCGTCTCATATACCGAAGACGTCAAGGAAGGCGTCGCCGCCTTCCAGGAAAAGCGCACGCCGCTCTATCGGGGGGAATGAGATGACGCGTCCCGTCGCCCTGATCACCGGCGCAAGGCGCGGCATCGGCCGCGCCATCGGCGTCGCACTCGCCAAGGTCGGCCATGACATCGCCTTCACCGACATCGCCGAGGACGAGGCCGTCGCCGAGGCGTCGAAGCTTTTCGAAGAGGCCGGAGCCGCGGCGCGGTTCTTCAGGCATGACGTCGCCGCGGTCGAGAGCCATGCCGCCCTCGTCGCGGATGTGAAAGCCGCCTTCGGCCGGCTCGATCTCTTCGTCTCGAATGCCGGCATCGGCGCGCCGGTGCGCGGCGACATGCTGGAGATGACGCCGGACAGCTTCGACGTCGTCATGGACGTCAATCTGCGCGGCGCAGCTTTCCTCAGCCAGGAGGTCGCAAAGGCGATGCTCGCGGGCAAGGCGGAGCGGCCGGCAATGGTCTTCGTCACCTCGGCCAGCACGGAGCTGGTCTCGATCGACCGGGCGCAGTACTGCGTCTCGAAGCTCGGCCTCTCGATGTGGGCGAAGGCGCTCGCCGTCAGGCTCGCGCCGGAGGGCATCCCGGTCTTCGAGGTGCGGCCGGGCGTGATCCGAACCGACATGACCGCGAAGGTCGCAGCGAAATACGATGCGCGCATCGCCGAGGGGTTGATCCCGGCCGGGCGCTGGGGCGAGGGCGAGGATGTCGCCGCCGTCGTCGCCGCCCTGAGCAGCGGGCAATTCGCCTATGCGACAGGGACGGTGATAAACGCCGATGGCGGCTTGCTGATTCCGCGATTGTAGGGATTCTGCGGCACGGCCGAGAGAAGCCGGTGCCCGAGCCGGCCGGGAGGATTGGGATGAGGATGGCGCATGAAGGCATTCCTGCTTTCGCCGCCCCATATGGGCGGTCCGCATGAGCTATGAGTTCGATTTCGCCGACGTCTTCGCGGCGTGGCCCGAGCTGCTGCAGGGTCTGTTCAATTCGCTCGTGCTGTCGGCGGTGGCGATGGCGATCGGCATGGTGGTCTCGATCGCGGGTGCGCTCGGCAAGACCTCCGGGCCGAAATGGCTGCGCTGGATCATCGACGAATATATCGAGCTGATCCGCAACACGCCGTTCCTGATCCAGATCTTCATGATCTATTTCGGCCTGCCGTCGATGGGCCTGAAGATGTCCTCGAACACGGCGGCACTGCTGGCGCTGGTCGTCAACGTCGGCGCCTACGGCATCGAGATCATCCGCGCCGGCATCGAGAGCATCCAGAAGGGGCAGATCGAGGCGGGCAAGTCGCTCGGCATGCGGCCGCTGCAGATCTTCCGCTATATCATCCTGAAGCCGGCGATCCAGGCGATCTATCCCTCGCTCACCAGCCAGTTCATCCTGCTGATGCTGAACACCAGTGTCTGCTCGGCGATCGCGGCCAGCGAGCTGACGGCGGTGGCGGGCGACATCCAGTCGCGCACCTTCCGCAGCTTCGAGGTCTATTTCGTCGTCACATGCATGTATCTCGGCCTGTCCGTCTTCTTCTGGACAGCGTTCGCCGGGATCGAGCGCGCCTTCCTGCGCAAGCCAACCCGCTGAGGCCCCGATGCGCGTACTCGGACAAGCCGACATCATCTACATCCTCATGGCGGTGCGCTGGACGCTGCTGCTGTCCTTCGTCGCCTTCCTCGGCGGGGCGCTGGGCGGCCTGCTGGTGGCGCTCGCCCGGACCGGCGAATTCAAATGGCTGCGGATCGCCTCAGCCGGCTACATCAAGGTCTTCCAGGGCACGCCGCTGCTGATGCAGCTCTTCCTCGCCTTCTTCGTGCCGGGGCTGTTCGGCTGGTCGGTCGATCCCTGGACGGCGGCGGCGCTGGGCCTGTCGCTCCATGCCAGCGCCTTCCTCGGCGAGATCTGGCGCGGCGCGATCGAGGTGGTGCCGCGCGGGCAGTGGGAGGCGGCGACCTCGCTCGGCCTGCCCTATGCGCCGAAGATGGCGCTGATCATCGCCCCGCAAGCGGTCCGGATCGCGATTCCGCCGACGATCGGCTTCCTGGTGCAGCTCATCAAGGGAACGTCGCTGGCCTCGATCATCGGCTTCGTCGAGCTGACGCGCGCGGCGCAGATCATCAACAACGCCACCTTCCGGCCCTTCACGATCTTCGCGCTCGTCGCGCTGGTCTACTACATCATCTGCCGGCCGCTCTCGGCCTACAGCAAGAGAATGGAGCAAAAGCTCCTCGTCGCCGCGCGCTGAGCCTGCTCGGAACGCGTTGATGCAATACCAGCCTACCCTCAGAGGAGAACGTCCCATGTCCCTGTTTAAATCGATTTGCCGTCGCGGCTTCGGCGCGTTGGTCTTCGCCGGCCTCGCCGCTGCCTCGCTTGCCCCGGCTCACGCCGCCACGCCCGAAGAGATCAAGGCGCGCGGCAAGCTGATGGTCGGCGTTCTCACCGACTATCCGCCCTTCGGCGGCACGGACGCCCAGCAGCAGCCGGCCGGCTACGATGCCGATGTCGCAGCCCTGCTCGCCAAGTCGCTCGGCGTGAAGCTCGAGCTCGTGCCGGTGACCGGCCCGAACCGCATCCCCTATCTGCTGACCAACAAGGTCGACGTGCTGATCGCCACCTTCGGCATCACCGCCGAGCGCCAGAAGCAGGTGCTGTTCTCGAACCCCTACAGCACGCTGACGATCTATGTGCTCGCGCCCAAGAGCGTGAACGTCAAGACACCGGAAGACCTGAAGCAGGTCACGATCAGCGTCGCCCGCGCCTCGACGCAGGACACCGCGATCAGCGCCGTCGCCCCGCAGGGCACGCCGCTGAAGCGCTATGACGACGATGCGACCGCGCTGCAGGCGCTGATCTCCGGCCAGGTCCAGGCGATGGGCGCGAGCAACACCATCCTCGCTCAGCTCCTCAAGGACTATCCGCAGCTCAACATCGAGCCGAAGATCACGCTCCGCGAGCAGGCGAACGGCATGGCCTTCCGCAAGTCGGACACGGCGCTTGCCGAGTACTCTAACAAGTTCATCGCCGAGATCGAGGGCAATGGCGAGCTCTCGAAGATCAACCAGAAGTGGTTCGGCATTCCGCTGACCAAGCTGCCGGCGATGCCGCAGTTCTGATCCTGCAAGACATGCGCCCGGCCCCGGCCGGGCGCATCCCCAAGGGCTTTCGAGAGCCTGTCATCCAGAACGGTTTTTGCCCGATGTCCGCGACCGCCCCTTCCGCCGACCATGAGATCGGCGACGTGATGATCGAGATGCGCAAGGTCGACAAGTTCTATGGCGACTTCCACGTCCTGCGCGATATCGACCTGACCGTGTCGCGTGGCGAACGCATCGTCGTCTGCGGCCCCTCCGGCTCCGGCAAATCGACGCTGATCCGCTGCCTCAACCAGCTCGAAGAGCATCAGAAGGGCGAGATCGTCATCGACGGCACGACCGTCCATGCCAAGCTCAAGGGCATCGAAGATGTCCGCCGCGAGATCGGCATGGTGTTCCAGAGCTTCAACCTGTTTCCGCATCTGACGGCGCTGGAGAATTGCACGCTCGCGCCGATGAAGGTGCGCGGCATTGCCAAGGCGGAGGCCGAGGCGAACGCCCGCAAGATCCTGGAACGCGTCCATATCCCCGAGCAGGCGCATAAATACCCGGTCCAGCTTTCGGGCGGGCAGCAGCAGCGCGTCGCGATCGCGCGTTCGCTCTGCATGAACCCGAAGATCATGCTGTTCGATGAGCCGACCTCGGCGCTCGATCCCGAAATGGTCAGTGAAGTGCTCGACACCATGGTGGAGCTCGCGGAGAGCGGCATGACCATGATCTGCGTCACCCATGAGATGGGCTTCGCCCGCAAGGTGGCCGACCGGGTGATCTTCATGGATGCCGGCGAGATCGTCGAGGTCGCGCCGCCCGAGCAGTTCTTCTCGGCGCCGCAGAGCGAGCGAACCCGCAAGTTCCTCGGCCAGATCCTGCACGCGCAGGCGCATTGAGCCAGCCCATGCCCGATTTGTCGCCTGCCGGCCTGCAGCGCTGGACTCATGGGACGCTGATCCCGGCCTGGATCGACCGTTCGGTCGATCGCAAGGCCGGCGGCTTCATCGAGGAGTTCGCGCCGGACGGACAACCCGTTGCGGCACCGGATCGCAGCGCGCTGACGACGGCGCGGCTGGTCTACACCATCAGCCATGCTGCCCGGCTGAGCGGAGACAAAGCGGCGCTGGAGGCCGCGCAGCACGGCTTCGCGCTCCTGCTGAAGGCGCATGAAACCAATGGCTATGTGCCGAAGCGTTTCCGGCCCGACGGAGCCGTAAGCCTGGCGCGCCGCGACCTTTACGATCTCGCCTTCGTGCTCTTCGCCTGCGCGCATTATCACCGGGCCACCGGAGACGCGTCTGCGCTGCGCCTCGCCGGGGCGACGATGGACCTGATCGAAAGCGAGCTCGCCGCTCCGCTCGGCGGCTATGCGGAGGATGATCTCGGCACGCTGCCGCGCCGCCAGAACCCGCATATGCATCTGCTCGAAGCCTTCCACGCCCTGGCGGAAGCGACCGAAAACCAGCGCTGGTACGACGCGGCCAACGGCATCGTCCGGCTCGCGGCCGAGCGCTTCATCGACAGCAATGGCACGCTCGGCGAGTTCTTCGACACGGACTGGCAGCCTGTCGCGGGCGATCCGGGACGGCTGCGCGAGCCCGGTCACCAATTCGAATGGGTCTGGCTGCTGCACCATCACCATCGGCTGACCGGTTGGGAGAAGGCGCCCGCGCTTGCGGAGGGGCTTTATCGCTTCGGGCTCGCGCAGGGCCTCGACCGCGACCCGGCCTATCCGCCGCTGGTGCTGGATGGCGTGGACCCCGAGGGTAGGATCGTCGCGCCGACGAAGCTGCTCTGGCCGCAGACCGAATTCATCAAGGCGCTCGGTGCCCGCGTCGAGTTCGCTGCGGACGAGGACGCGGCGGCGAGCCTGCCGCGCCATGTCGAGCTGATGTTCCGTCATTTCGTCGATGCGCGGACCGGGCTCTGGCACAACCAGCTCGACCGTGCCGGCCAGCCTTTGCCGGTATCGCTGCCGAGCCGCGTCCTCTACCATCTCTTCCTGTGTCTGGCCGAGACGCTGCGGGTCATGCCGCCGCGTTCGGCTTCGCATGGGGAAGTCGGCGATGGAGCAACAGCGAACTGACCCGGCCGGTTTTCCGGTCGTCCGCGATGCCAGCGGCGCCTTCGTGATCGATGCGGAGCGGATCGCGGCCCGCTTCGGCTGGTCGTCCGCGGAATGGCTGGGCATGCAGCGCCGCGGCCTCGTGACCAGCCGTGTCGAGCGCGGCGAGGCCGAGGATCACGGCCGTTGGCGGCTCTCCGTGCATTGCGGCAACCGCCGCTGGTTCGCCATCGTCTCTGAGGACGGCGCCGTGATCGAGGAAAAGCTCGACTTCCTGCCGTCCCCGCCGCATCGCGGCCGCAGCCTCCGGGAAGGCTGAGCCAGGGCTTTGTCTCTCAGCGCGAGGCCTCGACCTCGCGCAGGCAGATATTCAGCCGGTCGAGGATCATCTCGACATCGTCCGCGCCGACCGTCAGAGGCGGCCGGATCTTGAGGATGTTGTCGGCCGGCCCCTCGCGCCCGACGAGGATGCGCATGTCGCGCAGGCGGTTCATGACATGGGCCGCCGCGTCGGTCGCGGGCTCCAGCGTCTCGCGATTCGTGACCAGCTCCAATCCGAGGAAGAGGCCGATGCCGCGGACGTCGCCGACGCAAGGGTACTGCTCGGCGAGCTCGCGCATGCCGGCGAGCAGCTTGTCGCCCATCGCCTTGGCATTGGCCGAAAGCCCTTCCTCCTCGACGATGTCGAGCACTTCCGAGGCGATGCGGCAGGACAGGTTCGAGCCGCCGAAGGTCGAGAAATATTCCGGTCCCTCCGCGAAGCGCTCGGCGATGGCGCGGGTGGTGATGACCGCGCCGATCGGGTGGCCGTTGCCGAGCGGCTTGCCGAGCACGACGATATCAGGCTGCACGGCCTGTTGCTTGAAGCCGAAATAATAGTCGCCGAGGCGGCCGAGTCCGGTCTGGACCTCGTCGGCGATGCAGATGCCGCCGGCGGCGCGGATGCGCTCGTAGACGGCCGCGAGATAGCCGGGGGGCGGAATGATCTGGCCGCCGACGCTCGGGAAAGTCTCGGCGATGAAGCCGGCGACCTTGCCGCCGCGTTCCGAGATGGCCTGAAGCGCGCCGTCGACCTGCTGCGCATAGTGCAGCGCCCGGTCGGGATCGTCGCGGCGGAAGCGGCCGCGATAGTCGTCGGCGGCGTCGACGAGTTGCACCCAGGGCTTGCGGCCGCCCATGTTCGGCTTGTTGAACTTGTAGGCGGAGATGTCGATCGCGCCGGTGGTATTGCCGTGATAGCCGTGATCGGGCGTGACGATGTCGTAGCCGCCGCTAGCCGCACGAGCGAGGCGTAGGGCCAACTCGTTCGCCTCCGAGCCGGAATTGACGAAGAAGCAGATTTCCAACTCTCCAGGCAGCTTCCCAGTCAGCCGCTCGGCCAGCGCCATCGGCGCGGGATGCAGGTAGCGCGTGTTGGAGTTCATCCGCGCGAGCTGGTCCATAGCCACCTTCCGGATGCGCGGATGGGCATGCCCGACATGCGGCACATTGTTATAGGCGTCGAGATAGGGCCGGCCCATCGCGTCGAAGAGATGGTGGCGCCAGCCCCGCAGGAAGGTGATCGGCCTGCTGTAGCTGAGCTTGAGGTTGGCGCCGAAGCGGGCCCTGCGCTCGGCGAGCAGCGAGGCCTCGTCGATTGCGCGGTAGGCGACGACTTCGTCGGGCAGGTTGAGCAGTGCGGCGGGGTTCGGGCAGATCGCCTGCCACAGCGCCCAATCGTCGGGATCGGCGACGCCTGGCCAGTCGTGCCCCATGCCGTCGAGCGTCAGCGCGAGCTGGAAATGCAGATGCGGCTCCCAGCCGCCATTCTCCCCGGCCGGGCCAAGCTTCGCGAAAGCCTCGCCTGCCGCGATCTCCTGGCCGGGCTTCAGCTTCGCGGCGCCATCGGCGGCGAGGTGGCCGTAGAGCGTGTGGAAGACGTCGCCCTCGGGCGTGCGATGCTCAAGAATGACGACGCCGCCATAGTCGAGATGGCCTTTGCGGTTCTCGGCCAGCGCGACGCGGCCGGCCAGCGGCGCGCGGACGGGCTCACCCGCGGGGGCGAAGATATCGACCGCCATATGGATCGTGCGGCGGTTGGAGGCGAGCCAGGGGCCCTTGCGGAAGGCCTTGTCGGTGTAGACCAGCCGCGGCTCGCCATACTGCCCAAGCCACCATTCGGAGGCGATGCCGATGGCCGCCCCGAGGTTCCGGGCCTCGTCAGCACGCATGCTGAACGGGTTCTGCGGAACCGTGGCCTCGGCGACGGCGAGCGAGCCGACCGCCAGGCCGTCGAGCGCGCGGCCGAGCACAGGCGCGAAGCTGCCGCGCTGTCCGGCGATCCAGCTTGCGATGCGGCCGGCTGCGTCGGTGACCGGCAGGCCGCAGGCATTGCGCAGGCGAGCACCCATCAACTCGCCGTCGATGGCCGGATTCTCCAGCAGCCGCCAGGCCGGCGCCTGCGAGATCGTGACATAGGGATCGTCCGGGCGGCCCCTGGCCTCGATCGTCGAATTGACGACGCTGACGGCCAGCCGCATCCGGACGAGCGGCCAGATCAGCCCGATCTCCTCGGCGCTCAGGGCTGAGACGGCGTGATAGCCGGCGACGAAGGCGGCGAGCGCCGCTTCCGGTGTTTCGTGGTCGAGGATGGCATAGGCGGCGGCGATGGCGATCTCGCAGACGCGCGGGCCGGTGGTCATGTCGCCGAAATCGATCAGGCCGCTGATGCGCGTGGGCTCGCCGAGGCGTGGCTGGACGAGGATGTTGAAGTCGTTGAGGTCGTTGTGGAGGGTCTGCCGAGGCAACTGGTCGAGAGCAGGCTGCAAGGCCTCGTAGGCGGCGACGATCGCCGCGACGAGCGCGCGACGTGGGCCTTCGAGCACATCGAGATGCGGCTTGATCCAGCCCGCCTGGGTCAGGTCCCATTTCGCCGCATCGGGCGAAGCCGTGACCTTGAAATCGCGCAAGGCGAGATCGAGCCGCGCGGTCAGCGCGCCGAACTCGGAGAGGACGGCGGGCGGCTGCGGCCCGGCTTCGCCCATCGGGATACCCTCGAAGGCGCGCTGGACCCAGACCATGCGCTGGCGGCCCTCAGTGTCCGCGACGTTCTGCCAGAAGCGTTTGCCTTCGGCCGGCAGGAGCCGTGGCAGCGGCAGCGTCGGATCGGCGGCGAGCGCGTGGCTGATCGCTGCGCATTGCTGGTCGACGAGCGCGGGCTCGCCGCTGGGACGCATCGCCTTGACGATCACGTCACCCTGCGCGGTCCGGCCACGGAAGTTGAGATCGTATTCGCCACCGAGCTGTCGGAGAGCGCCGACGACACCGAAATCATTCGCGATGTCGCGCAACCAGTCATGCTTCATCTCAAATCTCCCAGCCGTCCCCCTTGACGAGCCCATTGGCCTGCCGGGGGATGCGTCGAACCGTTCACGTCGGCCTGACCGACGTCGCGTTATCAGCGAAAGGACCGGCGACGATATCCTCCGCGAGGAGGATTGCTTCTGCCATTGCGGCCGCGATTTTCTTCAGTCAAGGCGGCGGCGCGACCGCGTCTTCGATCGTGCTCACCGATCGTCGTCCGTCAGCCAGCGCTGCTTCGCTCGCTCGATCGCTTCGCGCACGGTATCCGGCGCGGTGCCGCCATAGCTGCGGCGGCTGCGGACCGAATGCTCCGGCGCCAGCACCTCAAAGACCGCGGCGCTGATGCGCGGATCGACCGAGCGCATGGCGTCGAGGTCGAGCGCCTGCAGGGTGCAGCCCTTGGCTTCGGCGAGCGCTACAATGCGGGCGGTGACGTGATGGGCATCGCGGAAGGGCATGCCGACCTCGCGCACCAGCCAGTCGGCGAGGTCGGTCGCGGTCGGGAAACCGCGATCGAGGAAGGCGCGCATGTTCTCGGGTCGGACCGTCAGGTCGCGGACCATGCCGATGGTCGCGCCGACGCAGAGTTCGACGGTTTCGAGCGCGTCGAACATCGGCTCCTTATCCTCCTGCATGTCCTTCATGAAGGTCATCGGCAGGCCTTTTATCGTCATCAGCAGGGCGGTGAGCGAGCCGACGACGCGGCCGGTCTTGCCGCGGACAAGCTCGGCGGCATCAGGGTTGCGCTTCTGCGGCATGATCGAGGAGCCGGTGGTGAAGGCGTCCGACAGCGCGATGAAGCGGAAGCCGTCGCTGCACCAGAGCGTGATCTCCTCGGCGATGCGCGAGAGATGGACGGCCAGCATCGAGCAGCAGAACAGCAATTCGCAGATGTGGTCGCGCGAGCCGACCGAATCCATCGAGTTCTCGGTCGGCCGGGCGAAGCCGAGCTCAGCCGCCGTGAACTGTCGGTCGATCGGGAAGGCGGTTCCTGCCAGCGCGGCGGCGCCGAGCGGCGAGACATTGGTCCGCTCGCGCGCGCCGGCTAGCCGCTCGCGATCACGGCCGAACATCTCGACATAGGCCATCAAATGGTGGCCGAAGGTCACGGGCTGAGCGACCTGCATGTGGGTAAAGCCGGGCATGATCGTCTCGGCATGCTCGCTCGCCCGCTCGATCAGCGCGCGCTGAAGCTCCTGGACCGCACCGTCGAGCCCGTCGATAGCGTCGCGCATCCAGAGACGGACATCGGTGACGGCCTGGTCGTTGCGGCTGCGCGCGGTGTGCAGGCGCCCGGCCGGCTCGCCGATGATCTCCTTGAGGCGTGCCTCCACATTCATGTGGATGTCCTCCAGGTCGATGCTGAATTTCAGCTCGCCGCGGTCGATCTCGCCGCGGATCTGGTCGAGCCCGGCCTGGATGCGCTCGTTGTCGGCGCTCGCGATGATGCCTTGGCGGGCCAGCATCGCGGCATGGGTTTTGGATGCGGCGATGTCCTGCCGGTAGAGCCGGTAGTCGAAGCCGATCGAGGGGTTGATCCGCCGCATCACCTCGGCCGGGGCGGAGGTGAAGCGCCCGCCCCACATCTTGTTGGCGCCGGGGGTCTGGTCGGACATGATGAGGCTCTCCGGGAGCAGCTGTGACGAGGCCATGCAGGGATAGCAATCGGAGATTGGACTGTAAATTCCAAAATTGACCTTGACGTCCAAATCACGCCCATCATACTCGCATGAGAGCTGCGGCCGGCCGGGCCGCCACGGGATGGGCAGCATGAAGATCGAAGAATTCAGCCTGGAGCGTATCCAGTCGCTCTACGAGAACACCGTGGAGTTCAACCTCTCGGATAGCGGCGTCCATCCCTATTCGCTCAACGAATTGCTCAGCGCCGAGCAGCGCGCGACGCTCATGGATGTCGAGCTCGGCTATGGCTGGACGAACGGCGCGGTCGAATTGCGCGAGGACATCGCCAAGCTCTACCGCAACCGCAGCTCCGACGAGGTGATCGTCACCAACGGTTCGGCCGAAGCCAATTTCCTGATGGTGATGTCGCTGATCGAGCCCGGCGACGAGATCATCGTCTTCGCGCCGAACTACCTGCAGATCTGGGGTTGGGCGCGTGCGATCGGCGCCACCGTGAAGGAAGTGAAGCTGCGCGAAGAGCTGGGCTGGACGCCCGATCTGGACGAGGTTCGAAAGGCGATCACGCCGCGCACCAAGCTGATGACGATCTGCAATCCCAACAATCCGACCGGCAGCCTGCTCTCGCGCGAGACGATGGACGCGCTCGTCGAGATCGCCCGGGCGCAGGGCTGCTACCTGCATGCCGACGAGGTCTACAAGGGCGCCGAGCTCGAGGTCGATGAGCCCCCGAGCTTCGCCGATCTCTACGAGAAGGCGATCATCACCAGCGGGCTCTCCAAGGCCATGGCGCTGCCGGGCCTGCGCATCGGCTGGCTGGTCGGGCCTGCCGCGGATATCTACACGGCCTGGCAGAACAAGGACTACACCTCGATCACGACCAGCGCGCTGAGCGAGCAGATCGCGCGTATCGTCGTCCAGCCGGCCAAGCGGGCCGAGATCCTGCAGCGGAGCAAGACCATCCTCCGGGAAAACCTCGCATTGCTCACGAGCTGGGTGAAGGCGAACGAGGAGTTCTTCTCCTTCGTGCCGCCCAAGGCGGGCGGCATGGCCTTCATCAAGTACAGCCACTCGATGAACTCGACGGAGCTGGTGCATCGACTGCGCGAGGAGCGCGGCATCATGCTGCTGCCGGGCGACGTCTACGGCCTCGACGGCTATATCCGCATCGGGATCGGCGCGCCGGGCGAGCATCTCTCGGCCGGGCTCGAGCGGCTCAGCGACTATCTCAAATCGCAGCCGCGCTGACGCGCCGGAGGGTCGAGCATGACGCCGGAACTCGCTCCCTACGTGCCGATCTGCGATGCGGTCGCGCTGCTGTTCCGGCCGCATGCGGAGGTTGTGCTGCACGATCTGGCATCGCAGAGCGTCGTCCATATCGCCGGGAACTTTTCGCAGCGCGTGCTGGGCGAGCCCTCGCTGCTCGACGAGATCGGCTTCGATCCCGACGAGACGACGATCGGCCCCTATGAGAAGGTGAACTGGGACGGGCGGCGGCTGAAATCGATCAGCGTCGTGCTCTCGGCCGGGGGCAAGGCTGCCGGCGTGCTCTGCATCAATGTCGACGTCTCGCATTTCCATGCGCTGATGCAGACACTCTCCGCCTTCGCGACCGTGCCGGCCGGCACCGAGAAGCCGCAGGCGCTGTTCAAGGAAGACTGGCACGAGCGCATCAACGAGTTCGTGCAGCAATGGACGCAGGCGCGGGGCCTGGCCGTGACCAATCTCAGCCGTGCCGAGAAGCGCGAGCTGGTCGCCGATCTCGCCGCCAACGGGGCTTTCGGCGGCCGCAATGCCGCCGCCTATATCTCGCGTATCCTCGGGCTCGCGCGCGCCACCGTCTACAACTACCTCAACCAGGCCAACGGATCGCCGGATGCTTGATCTGACGCGGGCCGAGATCGAGGCCGCCGTCGATCTCGACCGGGCCTTCGTGGCGCTGGAGGACGGGTTCAGGGCGGCTTCGGCGGGGCGCGTGCAGATGCCGCCGGTCGGCTATCTCGGCTTTCCCGCGCATAACGGCGATTGCCATATCAAGTTCGGCCATATCGCTGATGATCCGATCTTCGTGGTCAAGATCGCGACCGGCTTCTACGACAACCCCGCCAAGGGGCTGCCGACGACGAGCGGCATGATGATCGCGCTCTCGGCCGAGACCGGCGCGGTCGTCGCCATCCTGCGCGACGAGGGCTGGCTGACTGACCTGAGGACGGCGCTGGCGGGCGCCATTGCGACGCGGGCCGGAATGCGGGCCGATGCGTGCCGGATCGGGATCGTCGGTGCGGGCACGCAGGCGCGCTTCCAGATCCGCGCCGCCGCGCATCTGCTGCGTGAGCGCGAGCCGCGCTTCGCCGCCTGGGCGCGCTCGCCCGACCGGCTCGAGGCATTGCGGCGCGATCTGGCAAAGGATGGCATCGCCGTCGAGCCGATGGCCGATCTGGAGGCGCTGTGCGCGCAATCCGATGCGCTGATCACCACGACGCCGGCTGCCGAACCGGTCATCCGCGATGAGTGGATCGGGCCGGGGCTGCATATTACTGCGCTCGGGGCCGATGCGCCGGGCAAGCAGGAGCTGGAGACGGCGCTGGTCGCGCGCGCCGATATCCGGATCGCGGATTCGCTGGAACAGAGCCTCGACCATGGCGAGTTCGCTGCGGCTGCGGCCGGCGGGCTGATCGGCCGAAGCGATTGCGTCGAGCTTGGGGCCGTGCTGGCTGGACAAGCGCCCGCTCGCCGTTCCGATCGCGACATCACCATCGCCGACCTGACCGGGCTCGCGGTTCAGGACATCGCGATCGCGCGGGTGGTGCTGGACGGTATTGCGCGCTGAACGGCTATCCCGTGAACAGGGCAGGGCGTCATTCTCGGGCTTGACCCGAGAATCTCTGGAAACCGAGGCGCAGGAGCCTCCTGCGGCAGGAGATGCTCGGTTCAAGCCCGAGAATGACGGCAGGGCCGTTGTCAGCCCTTGTGCCGCCCCAGAAAACGATCCAGCCGCACCAGACCCTCCTGCAGCGTTTCGGTCGGCACGCCGATCCCGATGCGGATGTGGCTCTCGATGCCGAACCAGCTTCCGGCGACGACGAAGACGCTCTCCTCCTCGCGCAGCTTCTGCGAGAAGTCCTCGGACGACATCTCCAGGGGATAGCGCAGGAAGGCCATGCCGCCGGCTTCCGGGCGACGCCAGGACCAGTCGTTGTGCCGCGCCATCCAGTGGCCGACGAGATCGGCGTTGGTGCGCAGCAGATCGCGGCCGCGCGAGAGCAGGCGCCCGCGCGTCTCCGGGCGCATGACCTCCGCCGCTAGTATCTGGCTGAGGATGCCGCTGCCGATGGTGGTGTAGTCCTGCCGCTCGGCGGCTGCCGCGACGACGTCCGGCGATGCGACGATCCAGCCGAGCCGAAGGCCGGGGCAGGCGAAGGATTTCGACAGGCTGCTGGTGATGACGACCTTGGGATAGGTGCCCCAGAGCGTTTCGGTCTCCGCGCCGTCGATCTCGCCGCCGCGATAGATCTCGTCGACGATCAGCCAGGCGTCATTACGCTTCGCGGCCTCGACGAGCGCCGCGCGGCTAGCAGCGGAAAGGACGCTGCCGGTCGGGTTGGCGGGGTTGGTGACGGCGATGGCCTTGGCACCGGCCGCGATATCGGCGAGGCGCGCGGGGTCGATCTGCCAGTCGCTCTCGCCGGAGAGTTCGAGCCTGCGGATATCGAAGCCGAGCGCGCGGCCGAGGCCGTCGATCTGCATAAAATTGGGCAGGGCAAACACGAGCGCGTCGCCGGGCTCGAACAGCGCCATCAGGGCGATCATCGTCGCCTCCGACGAGCCATTGGTCACCAGCACGTTAGCGGCGGTGGCGCCCGGATACCAGGAGCCGATGTTGGCGCGCAGGTCCGGCCGGCCGTCGGTCCAGCCATAGCCGAGCGGCTGCCTGAGCAGGTCGCGCGCGGCCTCTTCGCCAAGGATATCCTCGATCGCCCAGGGGTGGACGCCGCTTTCGGTCAGGTTGATCTCGACGTCGTTCTCGAAGAGCGTCTGGTTCCGCTCCATCTGGAAAATGTCGAACTTCACGAAAGCCTCCGGCCGATGCGGCGTCGGTGCCCGTCGCATGAGCCGGGCGTCACTCGCGATCTGTGAAGCTCTCCGCCGGCAGGGTCAAGTCAATTTTGGACAATAAGTCCAATTTGGACTGATTGTTCATGTGATCGCAAGGGCTGCCCCTCAGCGATCGGCTCGCGCCACCACGGCCCGCAGCAGCACGTTGAGACCGGGTTCCAGATCCTCGCGGGTGCTGAGCTCGTTGTTGTTGTGGGTGATGCCGTTCTTGCAGGGCGCGAAGATCATCGCGCTCGGCGTATGCCGGGCAAGGAAATAGGCGTCGTGCCCGGCCTGGCTGAGGATGTCGCGCGTGCGGTAGCCGAGACCGAGCGAGGTTTCGCGGACCAGGCCGATCATCTCCTCGGCGAAGACCTTGCCGCCCCAGCGCCAGGTGTCGAGAATCTCGATGCCGCAGGAGGCGCGGGCGGCGGCCTCATGGGCGGCGCGCAGCATGCGCTCGGCCATGACGGCAGCGGCCTCCGGGTCGGCATGGCGGACATCGCAGGTCACCTGCGCCCAGTCCGATATGATGCCCGGCTTGTTCGGCCAGGCGACGAGGCGCGCTGCCGTCGCCTTGCCGCCGCTGCCGGCGAACTCCCAGCCGAGATCGTCGACGGCGGTCAGCAGCCGCGCGCCCGCGGCCAGGGCGTTGCGGCGCTTTTCCATCGGCCAAGGGCCGGTATGGGCGGTCTCGCCGCGGAACTCGACGATCGTCCCGGTGCTGGCGTAGCCGCCGGTGACGACGCCGACCTGGAAGCCCTCGCGGTCGAGGATCGGACCCTGCTCGATATGAAACTCGAAATAGGCGTCGAGCGGCGGCGGGGCGGCCTGAGCCTCGCCGGCATAGCCTACGCGCTGAAGCTCCTCGCCCATCGACTTGCCGTCATCGTCGCGGCGCTTCTGCGCCCAGTCGAGCGTGTAGACGCCGGTGAAGACGCCGGAGCCGACCATCGGCGGCGAGAACCGGCCGCCTTCCTCATTGGTCCAGTTGACCAGTTCTAGCGGGCGGCGCGTGCGGTGGCCGATGGCATCCAGCGTGCGGATGACTTCGAGCCCGCCAAGGACACCGGCGATGCCGTCGAAGCGGCCGCCATTCACCTGCGTGTCGAGATGGCTGCCCATCATCACAGGGGGAAGCGAGTCGTCCTTGCCGGCGCGGCGGGCGAAGATGTTGCCGATCGCATCGACCCGGACGGTCAGGCCGGCCTCCCGGCACCAGGCGACGAACAGATCGCGCATCTCCTTGTCGGCATCGCCGAGCGCGAGGCGCGAGAGACCGCCGGGACGTCCGACGCCGATCTCGCCCGAGCGTTCGATCGTCGTCCAGAAGCGCTCGATATCGACGCGTGCAGAGGCGGGAAGGGGCATCGGGCTGGTCCTCGGATCGACTGGCTTGACGCGAAACTCTGGCCGGCGGAAGCCGCCGCAAGCAAGGGCCGGCGGCGCATCGCGGCAGTTGCCCAGGTCATGGCTGCAATTCCGCATGCCTTGCCGGGAACCTCGGGGACCCTATATCGGTTGCCCAGCCATGTTCGAATCGCCCATGCCTACGCCCAATTTCCGCTTTCCCGGTGTCCTGAATTCCCAGGAACTTCTCGTCGCAGAAGCCGTCCAGGCCAGAGCCTGGGCCGCATTGGGGCATGACCAGAGGCTCGATACCGAGCTCGAGACCGAGGCGCGCGATCGCCTCGGGCGCATCATCCTGCAGTTGATGTCGAGCGGTTCCGGCTCGGTTTCCGATCTCGCTGCGGCCGCCGTCGCCGCATTCAAGGCGACCCGACCGGCGATCCGCGTCGATGTCGCCGCCCAGCACCGGCGCGGCTGAGAATTCTCCATAGCGCCTTGCGCGGCCGCCTTGTCGGACGGCCGCGCAGGATGAGTTGACGTCTCAGCGCACCGAGACATCCAAGCCGAAACACGTCTCACCCAGCGTTCTGATCGTGCCGGGATTGGCGCCGGCAATGGCCTTCGATCGGCCTTCGGCTCGGTGCGCGCTCCGCCGCGAAAGGCTCAATGCGCGGCCATGTCGAGCGGCGGCTCGACATCGTCGGTGATCGGGTTGGCGAAGGGGTTCCTGGCGCGGAAGGCCGCGAACTCGTCCTTCGCCGCCTCGAGCAGAGCGGGATCGCCCAGCACGTCCGAGGCGACGCCGGCCATGGCCTTGGCGGCGAGCGCGAGACCCTTATGCGCGGCAGGAGCGAGGCCCTGCGCCACGAGCTGCCAGGAATGGCCGGGCGTGCCGACGGCGTAGCAGGCGGTGCGGCACTGCACGGTCGGGACGACCCAGCTCACCGTGCCGACATCGGTCGAGCCGACCGAGGTGTCGCTTCCGGCGCCGAGCGGGTAGATCTCGTCGCTCAGCGCCTCGCCGGCTTTCGGCTTCATGCCGAAGCGGGCGTAGGCGGCGGCGATGTCCTCGGCGCTCAGCGTCTTCTGGAACTGCGCGGCGAAGGCATGGTCGGCGGCATCGAAGCCCGGGCCGCCCAATGCCTGCAGGTTGGCATGCATCGTTTCCTCGAGCGGACCGTTGCCGATGAGGTTGGCGTCGCCCGATAGCTGCTTGGCGACGACCGTGGTCTCGCTCATCAGCGCCGCACCCTCGGCGATCTTCTTCACGCGGGCGACGAGGTCCCACATCTCGGCGAGCGTGGCGGCGCGGATCAACTGGCGTGTGGTCGCCCGGGCCTGGACCACGTTGGGCGCGATGCCGCCGCTGTCGATGATGGCGTAGTGCACGCGCGCCGTCGAAGGCATGTGTTCGCGCATGTAGTTGACGCCGATATGCATCAGCTCGACGGCGTCGAGCGCCGAGCGGCCGAGATGCGGCGCCGCGGCGGCATGCGAGGCGCGGCCGCTGAAGGTGAACTCGATCTCGACGCAGGCGAGCGAGAAGGGCCGGTTGACGCCGTTGAACGAGGCCGGGTGCCAGCACAGCGCGATGTCGACATCGTCGAACGCGCCGGCGCGGACCATGAAGCCCTTGGCCGAGCCGCCTTCTTCCGCCGGGCAGCCATAATAGCGCACGCGGCCCTTTATGCCGTTGGCTGCGAGATAGTCCTTCACCGCGGCGGCGGCGAGCAGCGATGCCGAGCCCAGCATGTTGTGGCCGCAGCCATGGCCGTTGCCGTTCTTCTCGACCGGGGCTTCGCTGGCGACGCCGGCTTCCTGGCTCAGCCCCGGCAGCGCGTCGTATTCGCCCATGATGGCGATGACCGGACCGCCCTCGCCGGCCTCACCGATGACCGCGGTCGGAATGCCCGCGACACCGGTCGTGACGCGGAAGCCCTCGCTTTCCAGCATGGCACGATGCTCGGCGGCCGAGCGGACCTCCTGGTAGTTCAGCTCGGGCATGTGCCAGATGCGGTCGGAGAGCCCAAAATAGGCCGGGGCCTTGTCGTCGATCAGACGCCAGACGTCCTTGCTGTTGCTCATGGGAAGGCTCCTCCTGCATGGGCCGGTCTGCCCAAATTCGCGCCAGCTTCTGACACGGCGCGAGGGCGGGTCACAAGCGACGCCGCGACGGGCTTCCCTGCGTTTTCGGCAGGACCGGCGCCTCGTGGCTGCTGCGGCGCCGATCATAGGCGCGGCTTGGGCGTGCGGAAATTCCTATAAGTTCTTTATTTCCCCGCGACCGCCCCCGTCTCGAACGGCTATGGCCGCAGCGCGATATTCGCCCCGAACCGCCGATCCCATCGCAATGGCATCGGCGCTCCCCGCCGACGCTCGGTCGGCGGCCGCGATTTTCGGGGTTTTCTGATGATGGACACCATCGCACTCGCCATCGGGCTCGTCTTCTTCGGGCTCTCCTTCGCCTATGTCGCCGCCTGCGACGCGCTCTAACGGGAGGCGGAGATGCTTCTGGACCATGTCCTCGGCGGGGCAGTGACGCTGTTCCTGCTCGCCTACCTCACCTACGCGCTGATCCGCCCCGAGCGGTTCTGACGACGGTTTGCCTCTCACATTCGGAACCTCATCCATGACACTTAACGGATGGATCCAGATCCTGCTCTTCTGCGGGATCGTCGTTGCGCTTGCGCGGCCCATCGGCGGCTACATGACTCGCGTCTTCGCCGGCGAACGCACGCTGCTGTCGCCTGTCCTGAAGCCGGTCGAGCGGCTGCTCTACACCTCCGCGGGTACGCATGAGGACGAGGAGCAGCACTGGACCGGCTACGTCGCGGCGATGCTGCTGTTCAACCTGGCGGGCTTCCTCGTGCTCTACGCCATGCAGCGTGTGCAGGACGTCCTGCCGTTGAACCCGGCGGGGATCGGCGCGGTGCCGGCGGACCTCGCCTTCAACACGGCCGCGAGCTTCGTCGCTAACACCAACTGGCAGAACTACGCCGGCGAAAGCGCGATGTCGTACTTCACCCAGATGGCCGGGCTCGCGGTGCAGAATTTCGTCTCGGCGGCGACGGGCATCGCGATCGCGGTCGCGGTGATCCGCGCCTTCGCGCGCCGCTCGACCCGGACCCTCGGCAATTTCTGGGCCGATCTCGTCCGCTCGACGCTCTATATCCTCCTGCCTCTGTGCATGATCGGGACGCTCGTCCTCGTCTGGCAGGGCGTGCCGCAGAACCTCAGCCCCTACACCGTCGCGACGACGCTCGAAGGCGCGCAGCAGACGATCGCGCAGGGGCCGGTCGCCTCTCAGATGATGATCAAGCATCTCGGCACCAATGGCGGCGGCTTCTTCAACGCCAATGCGGCGCATCCCTTCGAGAACCCGACCGCATTCACCAACCTGATCCATATGGTCGCGATCTTCGCGATCGGCGCCGGCCTGACCAACGTCTTCGGCCGCATGGTCGGCAACGAGAAGCAGGGCTGGGCGATCTTCACCGTGATGGGCCTGCTCTTCGTCGCCGGCGTCGTCGTCTGCTACTGGGCCGAGGCCTCGGGCAACCCGCTCGTCCAGGCGCTCGGCCTCGACGGCGGCAACATGGAAGGCAAGGAGGCGCGCTTCGGCATCACCCTCTCGGCGCTGTTCGCGGTCGTCACCACGGCTGCCTCCTGCGGCGCCGTCAATGCGATGCATGACAGCCTGATGCCGCTCGGCGGGCTGATCCCGCTGATCAACATGATGCTCGGCGAGATCATCATCGGCGGCGTCGGCGCCGGCTTCTACGGCATCATCCTCTTCGTCGTCATCGCCGTCTTCGTCGCCGGCCTGATGGTCGGACGTACGCCGGAATATCTCGGCAAGAAGATCGAGGCGAAGGAGGTCAAGATGGCGATGCTCGCCGTGCTGTGCCTGCCGCTCGCGATGCTCGGTTTCACCGCCGTCGCCGTCGTGCTGCCGGACGCCGTCGCCTCGATCGCGAATCCCGGACCGCACGGCTTCTCCGAGGTGCTCTATGCCTACACCTCGGCGGCGGCCAACAACGGCTCGGCCTTCGGCGGGCTCACCGGCAACACGGTCTGGTACAACCTGACGATCGGCATCGCCATGCTGATGGGGCGCTTCCTCGTCATCATCCCGGCGCTGGCGCTGGCGGGCTCGATCGCGGCCAAGAAGACCGTGCCGGAATCGGCCGGAACCTTCCCGACCCATGGGCCGCTCTTCATCGGCCTGCTCATCGGCGTGATCGTCATCGTCGGCGGCCTGACCTTCTTCCCGGCGCTCGCGCTCGGCCCGATCGTCGAGCACCTGGCGATGCTGGCCGGCCAGAGCTTCTGAGGAACGGTCCATGCGCACCGATACCGGGCCACGCCCCTCCACCCTCATCTGTGGAGCGACGATCGCGGTTCTGCTGATCGCCATCGTCTTCCACACCCTCTCCCTTCTTCTCGCCGCGGTCTGACCCGTCTTGGGTCCCGCGCACGCCACGACGGAGCTTTCGTCATGAGCCATTCCAGATCCGGCAGCATCCTCGACGCCCGCATCCTCGTTCCGGCGCTCGGCGGCGCCTTCCTCAAGCTCGACCCGCGCAGCCTCGCCAAGAACCCGGTGATGTTCGTCGTCGCCGTCGTCTCGGCGCTGACCACGATCCTGCTCCTGCGCGACTGGCTCGCCGGAGCGGCCCATCTCGGCTTCTCCTTCCAGATCGTGCTCTGGCTCTGGTTCACGGTGCTGTTCGCCAATTTCGCCGAAGCCGTGGCCGAAGGGCGCGGCAAGGCGCAGGCGGATTCGCTGCGCCGGGCGCGTGCGGAAACGCAGGCCAAGCTGCTCAGCGGCAACGACCGCGGCAACTACAGGCTGGTGCCGGGACCGAGCCTCAAGCTCAACGATGTCGTGCTGGTCGAGGCTGGCGACATCATCCCCTCCGACGGCGAGGTGATCGAGGGCATCGCCTCGGTCAACGAGGCGGCGATCACGGGTGAGTCCGCCCCGGTCATCCGCGAATCCGGCGGCGACCGCTCGGCCGTGACCGGCGGCACGCAGGTGCTGTCCGACTGGATCCGCGTACGCATCACCGCGACGGCGGGCTCGACCTTCATCGACCGCATGATCGCTCTGGTCGAAGGTGCCGAGCGCCAGAAGACGCCGAACGAGATCGCGCTCAACATCCTGCTCGCGGGCATGACGCTGATCTTCGTTCTGGCCACCGCGACGATCCCGAGCTTCGCCAGCTATGCCGGCGGCGCCATTCCCGTGATCGTCCTGGTCGCGCTGTTCGTGACGCTGATCCCCACGACGATCGGCGCGCTGCTTTCCGCGATCGGCATCGCCGGCATGGACCGGCTGGTGCGCTTCAACGTGCTCGCCATGTCCGGCCGCGCCGTCGAGGCGGCTGGCGACGTCGATACGCTGCTGCTCGACAAGACCGGCACGATCACGCTCGGCAACCGCCAGGCGACTGCGTTCAAACCGGTTCGGGGCGTCAGCGAGCATGAGCTGGCCGATGCAGCCCAGCTCGCCTCGCTCGCCGACGAGACGCCGGAAGGGCGTTCGATCGTCGTGCTCGCCAAGGAAGCGCATGGGATCCGGGCGCGCGATCTCGTGGCGCTGCACGCCAGCTTCGTGCCCTTCACCGCGCAGAGCCGGATGAGCGGCGTCGACCATGACGGCTCCAGCATCCGCAAGGGCGCGGTCGATGCGGTCCTGAACCATGTCCGCGCCGCGGGCACCGGCGGCGATTCCGAGGCGGTGCGCGAGGTGCAGGCATTTGCGGAGGAGATCGCCAAGGCCGGCGGTACGCCGCTCGCGGTCGCTCGCGACGGCAGGCTGCTCGGCGTCATCCAGCTCAAGGACATCGTCAAGGGCGGTATCCGCGAGCGCTTCGCGGAACTCCGCCGCATGGGCATCCGCACGGTGATGATCACCGGCGACAACCCGATGACCGCCGCGGCCATCGCGGCCGAAGCCGGCGTCGACGATTTCCTCGCGCAGGCCACGCCCGAGAACAAACTCTCGCTGATCCGCGAGGAACAGGCCAAGGGCAAGCTCGTCGCGATGTGCGGCGACGGCACCAACGACGCGCCCGCGCTCGCCCAGGCCGATGTCGGCGTCGCCATGAACACCGGCACGGTGGCGGCGCGCGAGGCCGGCAACATGGTCGATCTCGACAGCGATCCGACGAAGCTCATCGAGATCGTCGAGATCGGCAAGCAGCTCCTGATGACGCGCGGCGCGCTGACGACCTTCTCGATCGCCAACGACATCGCGAAGTATTTCGCCATCATCCCAGCGATGTTCATCGCCTTCTATCCGCAGCTCGGCGCGCTCAACTTCATGCAGCTCGCCACGCCGCAGAGCGCGATCCTCTCCGCCATCATCTTCAACGCGCTGATCATCGTCGCCCTGATCCCGCTGGCGCTGCGCGGCGTGAAGTACCGGCCTGTCGGCGCTGGCGCGCTGCTCTCGCGCAACCTGCTCGTCTACGGCCTCGGCGGCATCATCGTGCCGTTCATCGGCATCAAGGCGATCGACATGGCCGTCACGGCCATCGGCCTGATCTGAAGGATTCCAGCCATGCTGAAGCATATCCGCCCCGCGATCGTGATGATCGTCACACTCACCGCCATCACCGGCCTCGCCTATCCGCTGGCGATGACCGGGCTCGCCCAGGTACTGTTCCCGCGCCAGGCGGCAGGCAGCCTGATCGAGAAGGACGGCAAGGTGATCGGCTCCGAGCTGATCGGCCAGTCCTTCGCTGATGCACGTTATTTCCACGGCCGGCCCTCGGCAGCTGGTGACGGCTATAACGCCACGAGCTCCGGCGGCTCCAATCTCGGCCCGACCAATCCGAAGCTGACCGAACGCATCAAGGGCGATGTCGCGACGCTGAAGGAGGAGAACCCGAAAGCCGCCGTGCCGATGGATTTGGTGACGACATCGGCCAGCGGGCTCGATCCGCATGTCTCGCCGGAGGCGGCTTACTTCCAGGTGCCGCGTGTCGCCAAGGCGCGGGGGGTCGGCGAGGCCGATCTGCGCAGCCTCGTCGCGGCCCATGTCGAGGGGCGGCAGTTCGGCATCCTGGGCGAGCCGGTGGTCAACGTGCTGAAGCTCAATCTCGCTCTCGATGCGGGCACGGCGAAATAACGCTAAGGAAGAGCGCGGTGGCCGGAGCGATCCTGCCGCCGCGCCTTTTGAGGATTTTTGTCTACCCATGCCGGACGAGCTTCGTACCGAGCCGCCAAGGCCTTCGCCGGATGCGCTGCTGGAGCAGGTCCGCGGCGGGATGCGTGGCCGGCTGAAGATCTTCCTCGGTGCCGCGCCCGGCGTCGGCAAGACCTACGAGATGCTGTTGGCCGGCCGGGCCCGTCGCGCCGAGGGCGTCGACGTCATCATCGGCATCGTCGAGACGCATGGCCGGCACGAGACGCAGGCGCTGATCGAGGGTTATGAGGTGGTGCCGCGGGTCGAGGTCGCCTATCGCGGCCAGAGCGTCGAGGAGATGGACCTCGATGCGGTTCTGGCGCGGCGGCCGGCGCTCGTCCTCGTCGACGAACTGGCTCACACCAACGCGCCGGGCAGCCGCCATCCGAAACGCTATCTCGACGTTCTCGAGCTGATCGAGCGCGGCATCGACGTCTACACCACGCTCAACATCCAGCATGTCGAGAGCCTCAACGACGTCGTCGCGCAGATCACCCGCATCCGCGTGCGGGAAACCGTGCCGGATTCCATCATCGACCGGGCCGATGCGATCGAGATCATCGACCTCACGCCTGAGGACCTGATCAAGCGGCTCGACGAGGGCAAGGTCTATCTGCCGGAGACCGCCAAGCGCGCCGTCTCCAATTATTTCTCGCCGGGCAACCTGACGGCGCTGCGCGAGCTGGCGCTGCGGCGCACGGCGCAGCGGGTCGACGACCAGCTGCTCAGCCATATGCAGGCGCATGCGATTCCGGGACCATGGGCGGCGGGCGACCGGCTGATCGTCTGCATCGACGGCAGCACGCGGGCCGCTTCGCTGGTGCGCCATGCCCGGCGGCTCGCCGAGAAGCTGAAGGCATCCTGGACCGCGCTGCATATCGAGGCGCCCGGCCGCGCCGGACCCTCGGAAGCCGAGAAGGACAGGCTCTCCGCTGCGATGCGGCTCACGGAGCAGCTTGGCGGCGAGGCGGTGATCCTGCCGGGGGAGACCGTCGTTGACGAGGTGCTGCGCTATGCCACCTCCAAGAATGTCAGCCATATCGTCATCGGCTCGCCGGGCGTCTCGCGCTGGCGGGAGGTCCTGTTCGACTCGGTCGCGCAGGCGCTGATCCGTGGCGCCGGCGACATCAGCGTCCACGTGATTCCGGGGCAGGAGGCGGGTGCCGAGGAAGTCCGGATCGCCAAATCCGCGGGCCAGCGCCGGATCGAGCCGGGGCCGTATCTCGCGGGCATCGTCTTCGTCGCGGCGGCCGCCGGCCTCGGCACATTGCTCAACCTGTTTCTCGACGTTCGCAATATCGCGCTCGTCTTCCTGATGGCGGTGCTGACCTCGGCGGTGACGGCGGGGTTGTGGCCGGCGCTGTTCACCTCGGTGATCGGTGCGCTGGCCTTCAATTTCTTCTTCCTGCCGCCGCTCTACACCCTCAACATCAGCGACCCCGAAAGCGTGCTCGCCTTCGCCTTCTTCCTGGTGGTCGCCCTGATCGCGAGCAATCTCACCGCCCGTGTCCAGCGCCAGGCGGCGGCGGCACGCCAGCGGGCGCGGACGACCGAAGACCTCTACCTGTTCTCGCGCAAGCTCGCCGGGACCGGTACGCTCGACGACGTGCTCTGGGCGAGCGCCTACCAGATCGCGGCGATGCTGCGCGTGCGCGTGGTCATCCTGCTGCCGGAAGCCAACAGCATCGCGGTCAGGGCCGGCTATCCGCCCGACGACAGCCTGGTCGATGCCGACATCGCCGCCGCCCACTGGGCCTGGGAGCATGATCGCCCGGCCGGGCGCGGCGCCGATACGCTGCCCGGCGCAAAACGGCTCTATCTGCCGCTGCGAACCGGGCGGGGCGCCATCGGCGTGATCGGGCTCGACAGCGACAAGCCAGGCGCGCTGCTGACGACCGAGCAGCAGCGCCTGTTCGACGCGCTGGCCGATCAGGCGGCGATCGCGATCGAGCGGGTGCAGCTCGCTGCCGACGTCGACAAGGCGAAGCTCGCTGCCGAGGCGGACCGCTTGCGCTCGGCGCTGCTGACCTCGATCTCTCATGATCTCAAGACACCGCTCGCCGGGATCATGGGCGCAGCCGGCACGCTGCGCGACTACGGCAAGGCCATTCCCGAAGGAGACCGCTCCGAGCTGCTGGGCACGGTGGTCGAGGAGGCCGAGCGACTCAACCGCTTCATCGCCAACCTGCTCGACATGACGCGGATCGAGGCCGGCGCGATGGAGCCGAATTATGCCCTGCTCGATGTCGGTGACGTCGTCGGCGCGGCGCTGCGGCGCGCCGGCAAGATTACGCGCGGGCACAGCATCGACCTGTCCCTGGCGCCGAACCTGCCGATGCTGCGGCTCGACCCCGTGCTGTTCGACCAGGTCCTGTTCAATCTGATCGACAACGCGGCCAAATACGCGCCGGACGGCACGACGATCGGGGTCCGCGCCCGCTCGGAAGGCGAGGTGGTGGTGCTGGATATTCTCGATGAAGGGCCGGGCCTCCCGCCGGCCGATCTCGAACGGATCTTCGACAGCTTCTACCGCGTCGGCAAGGGCGATCAGGTCCGCGCCGGCACCGGGCTTGGCCTCGCGATCTGCCGCGGCTTCGTCGAGGCGATGGGCGGGACGATCACCGCGGCCAACCGCAGGGACCGGCAGGGCGCGGTGTTCACGATCCGCATGCCGATCCCACCCGAGGCTCACCAAATGAAGGTATTGCCATGACCACGATGGCCGTCCGGGTGCTCGTCGTCGACGACGAGCCGCCGATCCGCAAGCTGCTGCGCGTTGGGCTGGGGACCGAGGGCTATACGATCAGCGAGGCCGTCAACGCCAAGGACGCGATCGCACGGATCAATGCCGAGGCACCCGATCTGGTGCTGCTCGATCTCGGCCTGCCGGACATGACCGGCCAGGAGTTGCTGCGTCTCTGGCGCGGCGAGGGGCGTACGCTGCCCGTCGTCATTCTGTCGAGCCGCACCGACGAGGCGGGCATCGTCCAGGCGCTGGAAGCGGGGGCCGACGATTACGTCACCAAGCCGTTCGGCATGCGCGAGCTGGCGGCGCGGCTGCGCGTGGCATTGCGCCACAAGCTGCACCAGCAGGGCGAGAAGCCGATCTTCCGCACGGGCGAACTCTCGGTCGATCTGGTGCGCCGGATCGTGCAGGTCGGCGGCGCCGAGGTGAAGCTCTCGCCCAAGGAATACGACATCCTGCGGGCGCTGGTGCAGCATGCCGGCAAGGTCCTGACCCATCGGCATCTGCTGAAGGAGGTCTGGGGCGGCAACGAGGACGTGCAGTATCTGCGCGTCTATATCCGGCAGCTGCGCCAGAAGATCGAGCCGGTTCCCGAGCAGCCGCACTACATCACGACCGAGCCGGGCGTCGGCTACCGATTGCGCGAGAGCGACTGACGGCGATGAAGATGTCCGATCTGATCACGCCCGGTGCCATCCTGACCGGGCTCAAGGTCTCAACGAAGGAGCAGTGCCTGGATCGCCTCTCGCAGCATGCGGCCGGGCTCACCGGCACGGCGAGCGAGGTCATCGGCTCCGCCCTGAAGCGCCGAGAAGCCCTGGGGTCGACCGGAATCGGTGGCGGCATCGCCATGCCCCATGCTCCCGTCGCCGGCCTGTCCGCGCCGATCGGCCTGCTCGCCTGCCTGGCCAAGCCAGTGGATTTCGAAGCGGTCGATGGCGAACCGGTCGATATCGTCTGCCTGATCCTCACGCCCGATGCCGCGCAGGGGCAGCATCTCAATGCGCTGGCCTGCGTCGCCCGGCGCCTTCAACGTCCGGAGGTGCGCGATGCGATCCGCCGCGCCCGCCAGCCGCAGGGCGTCCATGCCGTGCTCTGCGAAGCCTAGAGGCAGGGGGCGTGGGCGCGGCGCAGAAGCTCCGCGCGCCGTATTCGTTGCAGATATATTCCACATTCAATTCGTTAAAATGTAAAACTTGCTTGGATGTCGAGAGATAGACGTCGCTTTATTGAAGGCCGTGCGCGATTTCGCCTTTCTCTCTCGAAGAGTTTCTGCAATACCGCTGCCGACATCTTCAGCCGAACGTACCGACATGCATCGCCATCATCTCCAGACCGTCTCGCTTGCCGCCGCCCTCATGATCGGCTCTCTCGCCGCTGCGCCCGTGCTGAGGGCCCAGGAGGAGCCTGCTCCCCAGGCAGCCCCTGCTGCGCCCGCCGCGCCGCAGCGTCCCGCCGCTCCGCGTCCGGCTGCCAAGCCGCCGGCGAAACCGGCCCAGCCGGTCGCGCAGGCTCAGCCGTCCGCTCCGGCCATCAGCCAGCCTGCCACACAGGCCGCCACGCTGCCGAACGGCGCCACCGCGATCAACGAGACCTATGGCGACTGGACCGTCGATTGCCGGATTGCCAATGGCCAGCGCCTCTGCGTCCTGCTGCAATCGCAGGGCAACAGCCAGACCGGGCAGCGCGTCTTCGCCATCGAGCTACGCACACCGAAGGACGGGCGGGCCGAGGGCACGATCCTGTTTCCGTTCGGCATGAAGCTCGAGAGCGGCGCGGTCCTGCGGCTCGACGACAAGGATCTCGGGCAGGGCCTGCGCTTCTCGACCTGCATGGCACAGGGCTGCCTGCTGCCGATCTCCTTCCCGACGGTCGCGACCGACGCGATGAAGTCCGGCAAGGCGCTGACGGTGGCGGCGCTCAACCTGGGGAACAACGAGCCGGTTTCCTTCAACGTCACGCTGACCGGCTTCGCCGCGGCGCTCGACCGCATCGCGCAGATCGACAAGTAGCCGCTTCCAGGCCGCCGGCCGGGCACTCGTTTTGGTGATTTCCGGCGGTTCCTCGGGCTATCGTGGTGGAAGGCGCCAAAGAAGGCTGGCTCCACACTGAAATTTGGTTCGTCCTGCCAGAGCTTCCGTGCATGATCGGCTGCACTGGGAGTTCGGGCCAAAACAATGACAACCAACGATCCGCGCCTGCCGTTTCTTGCCGAGTTGGAGAAGAAGATTCTCTGGCTGGCGTCGTGGACGATCCATAACGCCAATCATATCCGCGCGAGCGACGATGGCATGAAGGTCGGCGGCCATCAGGCCTCCTCGGCCTCTCTCGCCACCATCATGACCGCTCTCTACATGGCCGCGTTGAAGCCGCAGGACCGGGTGGCGGTGAAGCCGCATGCCTCGCCGATCTTCCACGCCATCAACTACCTGATGGGCCTGCAGACGCGCGAGAAGCTCGAGAATTTCCGCGGCTACAAGGGCGCGCAGAGCTATCCCTCCCGCACCAAGGACATCGACGACGTCGATTTCTCGACGGGGTCAGTGGGCCTTGGCGTCGCGCAGACGCTGTTCTCCTCGCTGACCCAGGACTATGTGAAGGCGCATGGCTGGGCGAAGGATCGGCCAGAAGGCCGCATGGTCTCGCTGATCGGCGATGCCGAGCTCGACGAGGGCAACATCTTCGAAGCCCTGATGGAGGGCTGGAAGCACGGCCTGCGCAATACTTGGTGGGTCATCGACTATAACCGCCAGTCGCTCGATGCCGTCATCCGCGAGGGGCTCTACGACCGCTTCAAGACGATGTTCCGCAATTTCGGCTGGGATGTCGTGACGCTGAAATACGGCTCGCTGCAGCAGGCGGCGTTCAAGGAGAAGGGCGGCGATCGGCTGAAGGCCTGGATCGATACCTGCCCGAACCAGCTCTATTCGGCCCTGACCTTCCAGGGTGGTGCAGCCTGGCGCAAGCGGCTGATGGACGATCTCGGCGACCAGGGCCCGGTGACGAAGCTGATCGAGAAGCGTTCCGACGCCGAGCTTTCCAAGCTGATGTGCAATCTCGGCGGCCACGACCTGCCGTCGATCCTCGAGGCCTTCGAGGGCATCGACCATGACCGGCCGGTCTGCTTCCTCGCCTATACCGTGAAGGGCTTCGGCCTGCCGCTGGCCGGGCATAAGGACAACCATGCCGGGCTGATGACCAAGGAGCAGCTCGACGGTTTCCGCAAGGCGAACGGCGTTCGCCCCGGCCATGAGTGGGATCTGTTCGAGGGGCTGGATCTGCCCGAGAGCGAGGTCCGGGCCTTCCTCGACAAGGTGCCGTTCTTCTCGCAGGGCCGCCGGCGCCTCTCCGCCGCCAAGCTGCCGGTCCCGGCGACGCTGCCGGCCGGCATCCAGGCAACGATGTCCACACAGATGGGCTTCGGCAAGGTGCTGGACGAACTCGCCAAGGCGGGCGGGCCGCTGGCCGACCGCATCGTCACGACGGCGCCGGACGTCACCGTCTCGACCAATCTCGGGCCGTGGGTGAACCGGCGCGGGCTCTTCGCCAAGGCGTCGATGGCCGACACCTTCAAGGAC
The DNA here is from genome assembly GCF_057321085.1 of Allobosea sp. RIT-PG3_2. Lineage (NCBI taxonomy): Bacteria > Pseudomonadati > Pseudomonadota > Alphaproteobacteria > Hyphomicrobiales > Alloboseaceae > Allobosea > Allobosea sp. RIT-PG3_2. The sequence continues at coordinate 110,880 of NZ_JBXWCA010000008.1, forward strand.
GAGCGCATTCCCTCGATGCAGAAGTGGGAATTCTCGCCGCAGGGGCAGCATGTCGAGCTCGGCATCGCCGAGATGAACCTGTTCATCAATCTCTCGGCGCTCGGCCTCTCGCATTCGATCTTTGGCGAGCGGCTGATCCCGATCGGCACACTCTACGATCCCTTCATCTCGCGTGGGCTCGATGCGCTGAACTATGCCTGCTACCAGGACGCGCGCTTCATGGTCGTTGCGACCCCGTCCGGCGTGACGCTGGCGCCGGAGGGCGGCGCGCACCAGTCGATCGCGACGCCGCTGATCGGCATGAGCCAGGACGGGCTCTGCGCCTTCGAGCCGGCCTTCGTCGACGAGCTCGCGGTGATGATGCGCTGGTCCTTCGACTACATGCAGCGCGACGGCGAGGGCGATCCGGACGAGCGGACCTGGCTGCGCGACGAGACCGGCGGTTCGGTCTATCTGCGCCTTTCGACCCGACAGGTCGAGCAGCCGCAGCGCAAGATGACGCCGGAGCTGGAGCTAGATATCATCGACGGCGCCTATTGGCTGAGAAAGCCGGGGCCGAACGCCTCGGTCGTCGTCGCTTATACCGGCGCCGTCGCGGCGGAGGCGATCGAGGCCGTCGGGCTGCTCAGCGAGGACCGGCGCGATGTCGGCCTGCTCGCCATCACCTCGGCCGATCGGCTCAATGCCGGCTGGCAGGCGGCGGAGCGGGCGCGCCAGCGCGGCAACGCTGCGGCGACGAGCCATATCGAGCGGCTGCTCGGCGAATTGTCACGCGATTGCGGCATCGTCTCGGTGCTGGACGGGCATCCGGCGACCCTGGCCTGGCTCGGCAGCGTCCATGGCCACAGGCAGAAGGCGCTCGGCGTCGAGCATTTCGGCCAGACCGGCACGGTTGCCGATCTCTACCGGCATTTCGGCATCGACGCGAATGCGATCGTGCATGCCGCGAACGCGGCCGCGCCGGGGCGGCCGGTGCGTTATCTCAAGGCGTTGCCCTGAACGACATGCGTCATCCCGTGCGCGCCGCAGCACGCACGGGATGACGCTGGCTCAGAAGCGCGGTGTCGCGAAGGTATTGGCGAACGGGTTGACGCCGGCGCCGATGCGGCCGGGCAGGGTGCCTTCGCCGTAGAGCTCGCCGGTGCTCGCATAAACCGGCGAGGCATAGCTGTGCTGGTTGGCGTAGCGGTTCAGCGAGCCGACGGGAACGACGTTGCCGGCGTCGAAGTAGCTGCGCTTCTGGATGGTGACGCGCAGGGGCCCGCGCCGGCTTTGGGCTTCGGCGATGGTGGCCATGACGGTCGATGCCGCCAGAGCGATGGTGAGGGCAGTGGCAACACGCTTGAACGGCGTCATGGCGGCGATCTCCGGGAGTGGATGCACCCACTCGATGTAAGCATCCATAATCCGGCGCAAAGAGTAGCGCGCTGTCGTTAACAACTTTGTTAGCGCCGATGAGTTTCGCGGAGCCTCAGGGCTGGCGGCGAGCTGGTCTGTCGCGATTCCTGCGGGTCTCGCTAGCGACGCGCGGAGGCTCGGCGCTGGCGGTCTTCATCCGCAGGGCCGGCAGGTTGCCATCGACGTCGAGCCAGGAGGTTTTCCGGCCACTGGCCGAGAGACGTGGCGGGGCGCAACCCGGCTGGCGCTTGAGCTCGCTGCTGGCAAAGACGGTGCGCAACTCCTGATCGGCCCCGGCATTGGCAAGATCGAGCCGGTCGATGAGGCAGGTCAGCTGCCGGCGATCGCTCGGCTTGGACGCCGCGCACCACCAGCCGCTCATCGCGAAGGTCGCTTCGCCCGGCGGCGTGCGGAAGGCGACGCAGGAGCGGCTTTCCGCGCCTTCGCCCAGGACGACATCGGCTGTTTCCAATGGGCCGAACCGGGTCTCGGTCGGGATGGGAGCGCTGCTGCGTTCGATGGCGTGTCCACGCTGAGCGGTGTCATGCACCAGCGCAACCATGAAGGAGCGGCTGCCGGCGGCGGCGCCCTCTCCGGTGGCGAGGCGCAGAACGAGATGCGCTTTCGGCTCGGCAAAGCTGCCGAAGCTCAGAAGATCCTCACGCCGGCTGCCGTCCTGGCTGCGTCGGGTTTCGAGAGACGGGGCTTCCCGGCCGAGTTCTGAAGCCTCCAGGCTGAACATCGCCATGGGGCGGGGGATCGCGACCCAATCCTCCGCAGTGGCAGATTGGCGCGGCCGGCGTGGGGTTGCTGCACCCTGAGCCATGGGATTTGCGGAAGGAAGGGCAAGGCCGGCGAGCCTCGGCTGATCCTCGTCCTTGGCCGAAAGGCCGGTGACCAGGATGGCGGTCATGCCGATTCCGCCCAGCGCTGCCGCGCAGCGCCAGGCGAGGGCTCCGGTCAGGCCGAGGCCGCGGCGCGGCAGGAGATGACGGCCGAGCCGCAGGGTCCAGTGGAAGCCGGCTTCGATGCGGTCGGCACAGCCGATGAGGAGTGGTACGGCGTCGATCCCGGCGAGGCGCGCGGCGATGCTGCGGCCGATGGCAACGGCACGGCCGAGCCACGGCCTGAGCCGATCGAGCCCTGCCTGCAACCTCGACACCGCATCGACCCAATGCAAACGCAAACCACCATTCCCCTACCGCGTCATGGCGGCTCGCCCTTCGTTCGGGGTGCAGGCTGGCCGCGAAGAGTCGCCGGGCGGTTACCGGCCGGTGCCGATCGGTCGGCAGCATGAACGTTCGGTCAACGAGCAGGGTTAATGGCCGGCGCTTGCCGGATCGTCAGGGGGAGATTGACTTTTTCGCGCGGCGGGTGTTCTGACAGGGCCGTGGTGCAGCGATGCGCCGCGAGCGAAGTTTTCAGCCCTTCGGGATTGGCTCTGTGACTGTCCGTCAGACGACGACGAAACTCACGACCAAAACGACGACCGGGAAAGCCGGTACGTCGCGCTGACGCTTCGCCTCGGTTCCGGGTCCATCTCCCCCCGGCGGGGGCAGATTGCCGAACCCGCCCGAGGACTGGGCGGGGCGGCCCCAAAGGGAGACGCGAACCGCTTTCATCCGCAAAGGATCACATCATGAGCTTCAAGGTCGCAGTGGTCGGTGCAACCGGCAATGTGGGCCGCGAGATGCTGGACATTCTCGCAGAGCGCGCCTTCCCGGTCGGCGAGGTCGTGGCGCTGGCATCGTCCCGTTCGATCGGCACCGAGGTTTCCTTCGGCGACAGGACGCTGAAGTGCAAGGCGCTCGAGCACTACGATTTCTCCGACACCGATATCTGCCTGATGTCGGCCGGCGGCGAGGTGTCAAAGGTCTGGTCGCCGAAGATCGGCGCGCAGGGCGCCGTCGTCATCGACAACTCCTCGGCCTGGCGCACGCATCCCGACGTGCCGCTGATCGTGCCGGAGGTGAACGCCGCGGCTGCTGCCGGCTTCACCAAGATGAACATCATCGCCAATCCCAACTGCTCGACCGCGCAGCTCGTCGTGGCGCTGAAGCCGCTGCATGATCGCTTCGGCGTGAAGCGCGTCGTCGTGTCGACCTATCAGTCGGTCTCCGGCGCCGGCAAGGAAGGCATGGACGAGCTCTTCAACCAGACCCGCGCCGTTTTCTCGGCCGGCGAAGTCGAGACCAAGAAGTTTCCCAAGCGCATCTCCTTCAACCTCATTCCTCAGATCGACGTCTTCATGGAGGACGGCTTCACCAAGGAAGAGTGGAAGATGATGGTCGAAACCAAGAAGATCCTCGACCCGAAGATCAAGCTGACCGCGACCTGCGTGCGCGTGCCGGTCTTCATCGGCCATTCCGAGTCGGTCAATATCGAGTGCGAGAAGCCGATCACCGCCGACGAGGCGCGCGAAGTGCTGCGCACGGCGCCGGGCATCCTCGTGATCGACAAGCACGAGCCGGGTGGCTACATCACCCCGCACGAGGCGGCCGGCGAGGACGCGACCTACATCTCGCGCATCCGCGAGGATTCGACGGTCGAGAACGGGCTCGCCTTCTGGTGCGTCTCCGACAATCTGCGCAAGGGCGCGGCACTCAACGCGATCCAGATCGCCGAGGTACTGGTCAACCGCAAGCTGATCCAGCCGCGCAAGCAGGCGGCCTGAACGGGCTAGACGGGCATTTGAGGAAGGCGGGCTTCGTGCCCGCCTTTTCTTTTTGAGGCATCCGGGCCAAGAGGCCCTCCGGTGCATGGAGAACCTGCCTTCTTTGCGCAGCGGGATGCCGATCAAAACGATTAGGCTGCGTCGTAATCATAAGAATCCCGCCAAGACATTGCCGCAGCCCTTCTCTCCCGGACCCGAGCCTGTGCCTGCCACACCCGCTGCCTCGCTCCGGCGCGACAACGGCCTGCTCGGCATCGGCATCATGCTGCTCGCCACGATCTTCCTGTCGGCGGGCGATGCGGCGTCGAAATACCTCGCCGCGAGCGTGCCGGCGCTGCACATCGTCTGGCTGCGCTACATCACTTCTGCTTTCTTCCTGCTGATCATCATCGCCTGGCAGGGCCGCTCCGTTTCGCTGCGGACTCAGCGCCCGGGCATGCATCTGCTGCGCGGCGTCGGCATCATCGGTTCGTCGATCCTGTTCGTCTCGTCGCTGAAGTTTCTGCCGATCGCCGATGCGACGGCGACGAGCTTCGTCGCGCCGCTGTTCGTCACCGCGCTATCGATCCCGCTGCTCGGCGAAAAGGTGGGCTGGCGGCGCTGGCTCGCGACCATCATCGGCTTGATCGGGGTGCTGATCGTGGTCAGGCCGGGCGGGGCGGGGTTCCAGCCGGCGTCGCTGCTGCCGGTCTGCTCGTCGCTGAGCTGGGCGTTCTCGCTCATCATCACCCGGCTGGTGAGCGGCACCGAGAGCCCGATCGCGACGGTGACCTATTCGACGGTCTTCGGCGCGCTGCTGATGACGCTGCTGCTGCCGTTGCACTGGGTCACGCCGACCTGGGAGATCGCACTGGTCGGCCTGTTCATCGGCGCGGTCTCGACGGCGGGGCACTGGCTGGTGATCATCGCCTTCCGCTTCGCCGGCGCGTCGCTGCTGGCGCCGTTCTCCTACATCCAGCTGTTCTGGGCGGCGCTGTTCGGCTTCTTCCTGTTCGCGACGCTGCCAGATGTCTGGACCTTCGTCGGCGCCGTGATCATCGCGGGATCCGGCCTCTACACGGCTCATCGCGAGCGCATCCGCGCAAAGCAGGTCGCTGCCTGAAGCCTGTTTGGCGTCAGCCCTGCGGCTTGGTGGCGTAGCGCGCCATGAACATCTCGATCGCCGAGGCGACGACGCGCCGGATCTCCTCGTCGCTCGGCGGAGTGCGGACCGCGTTGAACAGGCGCGGGCGCGTCAGCGTGGCCTGGCAGAGATCGAGGAACTGGACGGCTGCGAGATAGGTGTCGTCGATCGCGAGCTTGCCCTCGGCGACCATGCGGTCGAGATAGCGTGCGATGAGCCGGGAGCCGAGCATCGGCCCGTTCTCGTAGAATTCCCGGCCGAGATCGGGCATGCGTTCGGCGACGCCGATGACGACGCGATGCGCGCTGACCGCCAGCTCGGCATTGATCATGCGCACGATGCAGCGGCCGAAATTGCCCAGCGCGCGCACCGGGTCGGAATCTTCGTTCAGGGCCTCGATGGCGCCGCGCTTCTGCGCCTCGCGCTCGCGCTGGATCAGCGCGACGAAGAGGTGCTCCTTGTCCTCGAAGTAGACATAGAGCGTGCCCTTCGAAACATTGGCCGCCGCGGCGATGTCGTTCATGCTGGCGGCGTCGAAGCCGCGCGAGGTGAAGATCTGCAACGCGCCGTCGAGAATCTGGCGGTGCTTGTCCGGATCGGCGCCCGCAATCCGGCGATTGCGCGGGCCCGTCTTCACCGTGGCTTCAGAGGTTTCTGACATCACTTCCTGGCCCGCCCTGCGGACACTGCATGGCAACTGCGAAAAAAGAATCGAACCAACCGGTTCGATTTGACTTGATATGCATTATCGCCCGCGCTATTTCAAGCGCAATCGAACCAGGTGGTTCGAATTGACATGCAGGACGCACGATGTCTGCTGAAACCGCATCAGAACTGCGCCGCGACCGGCTGAAGCTGGTCGACGCCAAGGCCGAAACCGCCCAGCCAGCCGACCCTGCCACCGCCCGCGAGGCACGCGAGCCGCAGGCCAAGGAAGCCCCGCCTGCCGCGGAGGCCGCCGATACCAAGGCCAAGAAGAGCCCGCTGAAGCGCGGCCTCCTGACCGTCGCAGCGGTCGCAGCTCTCGGCGCCGGCCTGTGGTACGGCATCGACTGGTGGCGCAATGGCCGCTTTATCATCTCGACCGACGACGCCTATGTCGGCGCCGAGATGGCGACGGTGTCGGCCAAACTCGCGGCGAATATCGCGACCGTCTCGGTGGTGCAGAACCAGCAGGTCAAGGCCGGCCAGCCCCTCGCCGCGCTCGACGATGGCGACTGGCGCATCGCGCTGGAAAGCGCCCGCGCCAAGACCGCGACGGCGCAGGCGACCCTCGCCCGCATCGACAGCCAGATCGAAGCCGGGCGCGCGGCGCTGGTGCAGGCGCAGGCGCAGCAGAATTCCACCGAGGCGGCGGTGACCCGCACGGCCGCCGATTTCGAGCGCGCCAACAGCCTCGCCGCCAAGTCCTATGGCTCGCAGGCCACCCTCGACGCGGCGACGGCCGGGCGCGACCAGGCGATCGCCTCGCTGGCGAGCGCGAAGGCCGGCGTCATGCAGGCGCAGGCCAACATCAAGGTGCTCGAGGCGCAGCGCGTGGAAGCGGCCCGCCAGATCGACGAACTCAAGGTCGCCGAGCAGAAGGCGGAGCGCGATCTCTCCTTCACCAAGATCGCCGCGCCGATCGACGGCGTCGTCGCCAACACCAATCTCCAGCTCGGCGACCTCGTCAGCGCCGGCAAGCGGCTGATGTCGATCGTGCCGCTCGACCAGGTCTATGTCGACGCGAACTTCAAGGAGACGCAGGTCGGGCCGCTGAAGGTGGGCGACAAGGCGAGCATCACGATCGATGCCCTGCCGGGGCAGGTCTTCCACGGCACGGTCAGCGGCATCGCTGGCGGCACGGGCTCGGTCTTCACGCTGCTGCCGCCCGACAACGCGACCGGCAACTTCACCAAGATCGTGCAGCGCGTGCCGGTGCGTATCGCGCTCGACAAGGAATCGACCGGCAAGCATGTGCTGCGGCCGGGCATGTCGGTCGTGGTGTCGATCGATCCGCGCCCCGCCAGCCAGCGCTGAGCCCATCTCCAGGAGGCCGTCATGGCCACCGCGACCATGAACGCGCCGGCGGGAGCGCCGCCGGCCCCGGACGCCATCCCGATGCGCCGCATCTTCGCCTTCCTGGCGATGGTGTTCGGCATGTTCATGGCGATCCTCGATATCCAGATCGTTTCGGCTTCGCTGGCTGAGATCCAGGCCGGCCTGTCGGCCTCGGCCGATGAGATCGCCTGGGTGCAGACGGCCTATCTGATCGCGGAAGTGATCATGATCCCGCTCTCCGGCTATCTCAGCCGGGCGCTGTCGACGCGCGTCTTCTTCTCGATCGCCGCTGCGGGCTTCACCATCTCCAGCGTGCTCTGCGCGCAGTCGACCTCGATCAACGAGATGATCCTGTGGCGCGCCGTGCAGGGCTTCATCGGCGGCGGCATGATTCCCGGCGTCTTCGCCGCGGCCTTCACCATCTTCCCGCCCGCCAAGCGCCCGATCGTCTCGCCGCTGATCGGCCTCGTCGCGACGCTGGCGCCGACGATCGGCCCGACCATCGGCGGCTATCTCAGCCATGCCTTTTCCTGGCACTGGCTTTTTCTCGTCAACGTGGTGCCCGGCATCGGCGTGACGATCGCGGCCTGGACGCTGATCGACTTCGACAAGCCCGACCACAGCCTGATCAAGCGCTTCGACTGGCTGGGCCTCGCCGGCATGGCGGCCTTCCTGGGCAGCCTCGAATATGTGCTGGAGGAGGGGACGCGACTCGACTGGTTCCAGAGCCACGAGATCGTGTTCTTCTCGGTCGTGATGGTCTTCGGCGCGGTGCTGTTCTTCTGGCGGGCGCTGACGCGCGACGATCCGCTGGTCGATCTCTACGCCTTCAGGAACCGCAACTTCGCCTTCGGCTCGCTGTTCTCCTTCTGCATGGGCATCGGCCTCTACGGCCTGACATATCTCTATCCGGTCTATCTCGGGCGCGTGCGCGGCTACGACGCGCTGATGATCGGCGAGACGATGTTCGTCACGGGCCTGTCCATGTTCCTGACCGCTCCGATCGCGGGGCGGCTCTCGGCCAAGCTCGATCCGCGCATCATGATGATGATCGGCTTCGGCGGCTTCGCGGTGGGCACCTGGTGGGCCTCGTTCATCACGGCCGACTGGGATTTCCACGAGCTCCTCGTGCCGCAGATCCTGCGCGGCTGCTCGCTGATGCTGTGCATGGTGCCTATCAACAACGTCGCTCTGGGGTCGTTGCCGCCGCAGCAGCTCAAGAACGCCTCGGGCCTCTACAACCTGACGCGCAATCTCGGCGGCGCGGTGGGGCTCGCCGTCATCAACACCTTGCTGAACACCCGCACCGACCTGCACATCATGCGGCTTCACGAGATGGTCGTGTCCGGGCGGCAGGTGGCCGAGGAGGCGCTCGCCAACACCATCCAGCGCTTCGGCGACTATGGCGATGCCGCCGAGAAGATGGCTTTGGCGCTGATCAACCAGCGCGTCCACAAGCAGGCCCTGATCATGGCGTTCGGCGACGTCTTCCTCGGCCTGACGGTGATCTTCGCGAGCCTGGTCGTGCTGTCCGTCTTCCTGCGCAAGCCACCCAAGGCGGCGGCCGCCGGAGCCGGCGGCGGGCACTGACGCGGCACTGAGCGTGGCGGGGCCGGCTTTCTCTTGGGAGGCCCCGAGGTGGCGTGACCGCGATTTCGTGATCGGCCGGCTGTGGGCCGCTGCCGGATGCCGCAGTCGGAACGATTGACAACTGACATCGATCTTGCCAAATATAGCAGTAATATCAGTAGTTTAGATGTTTTCTAAACTACGTGGCCGGGGCGACCGGCGTAGTGGAAGGCGTTATCGATGAGCGTTCTGACGAACAAGGATCAGGATCACAAGCCGGTGGCGGGCGACCACATTCCGTGGCCGCAGAAAAACCCGGCCTCGTGTCCGATCAGCGCCGTGAAGGCCCGTCTGCGCTCGGCCGGTCTGCGCCCGACGCGCCAGCGCATGGCGCTGGGCTGGCTGCTCTTCGCCAAGGGCGACCGCCATGTCAGCGCGGAAATGCTCTATGAGGAGGCGATCCGCGCGCGCGAGCCGCTGTCGCTTGCCACCGTCTACAACACGCTGCGCCAGTTCTCCGAAGCCGGCCTGCTGCGGCAGGTCTCGGTCTCCGGGCCCAAGACCTTCTTCGACACCAACGTGTCGGAGCATCACCATTTCTACAACGAGGACGACGAGACGGTCACCGACATCCCCGGCTCGACCATCCACGTCTCGGGCCTGCCGGAAGCGCCGGAAGGCATGCTGATCTCCTCGGTCGAAGTCATCGTGCGGCTGCGCCGCGCCGATGGCGAGGAGATCGAGACCAAGCGCGTGGTAGGCCATCACGCGTGATCGTCTGCTCCTGCAACGTTATCTCCTGCCGGCAGATCAAGGGCACCATCGCTCCTGACGGCAGTGGGCCGCGTACGGCTGGCGAGGCTTACGACTGCCTCGGCTGCAGCCCGAACTGCGGACGTTGCGCGCGCGAAGTTCGCACTATCCTGGCCGAGGCGCGGGCCGCCTGCGCGACGCAGTGCAACAGCTGCGCCAGCCGCGAGATCGAGTGCGCCGTGCATGTCACGGTCGAGCGCATGCTCGAAGGCATCGAGTTCGCAGAGGACGTGGCGGCGGCTGCCTGAGGCGCCGGTCCGCTCCATTCGCTCATTCATTGGTGGGACGGCGTTTTCGCTCTTCCCTTTCGGGTCCGGCGTGAATACATTAGGATCATTCTAATGTAGTGCATCGGGGTGCTCCGCCATGAAGGGCGACAAGAAGGTCATCGAATATCTCAACAAGGGGCTGCGCTCGGAGCTCACCGCCATCAACCAGTACTGGCTGCATTACCGGATGCTCGACAATTGGGGGCTGAAGGAAATGGCCAAGACCTGGAAGAAGGAATCGATCGAGGAGATGGTCCATGCCGACCGTTTCGTCGACCGCATCCTCTTCCTCGACGGCTTCCCGAACCTGCAGACGCTCGACCAGCTGCGCATCGGCGAGAACGTCAAGGAAGTGATCGAATGCGACCTCAAGGCCGAGGTCGAAGCGCGCTCGCTCTATCAGGAAGCCGCCCGTTACTGCCGCGAAGTGGGTGATTACCCGTCCGAGGATTTGTTCAAGGCGCTGATGAAGGATGAGGAAGGCCATATCGACTTCCTCGAGACTCAGCTCGACCTGATCGGACGCATCGGCCTCGAACTCTACACCCAGAAGCATATCGGCGGCCTCGAAGGCGACGATCACAGCCACTGATAAAGGGTTGCCCGGGCGCGCCGCTTAGCCGGCTCGCTTCGAAACCTCACAGGCCCGACCAAAAGAAAAGGCCCGCCAATGGCGGGCCTTCAATCTTTCGAGGCGATGGAAGCCGTCAGATGAAGCTGACGTTCGCGGCTTCCGGGCCCTTGCGGCCGGCGCGGACCGAGAAGCGCACGCGCTGCCCGTCGATCGGCGCCTGCAGGCCGCTGCGGCTCAGCGACGAGACATGCAGGAACACGTCCGGGCCGCCCTTGTCCGGAGCGATGAAGCCGAAGCCACGATCCGAGTTAAAGAACTTCACGGCGCCATCGAAGGGGCCTTCGACCGGACCGCTGTCGCGATCCTGGAAGCCGCCGCCGCGAGGGCCGCGGTCACCGCCGCCGAAGCCGCCGCGATCACCGCCGCCATAGCCGCCACGATCGCCGCCGCCGAAGCCGCCGCGATCCCGATCGCCATAGCCGCCGCCACCGAAATCATCACGGGGCGGGCGGGGCGAGAAAGCGCGGGGAGCCGGTGTCGTCTGGGTTGCGGTGGAGGCGTCGATCTCGTGAACCGCAACGACCTGCAGGCCGCGGCGACCTTCACCGAGATCGGCGACGATGGTGGCGCCTGGCAGCAGATCCTGCTGATCGAGCGGGCCGATCGCGGAGACATGCAGGAAGACATCGCCCGACCCATCGGCGGGCGATGCAAAACCGAACCCCTTCTCGGGGTCGAACCACTTGACCTTGGCTTCGATATTTTCGTGCGTGACGAAGGGCTGGGCAGCAGGAGGCTTGCGACGATCGAACATGGAGCTTCAAGTATGAGTGACCGGGAGCACGCAACTTAGCTCATGCCGGACGCGCCGTCATCGGGGTCTTGGCGAAATTATCGCACGACGTTTGGCGGGGTTGTAGTGCTTTTTTTCGAGCCACCCTCAAGCTCATAATGCCCAATCGCCATGCTTCTTGTGCATGAAACCAAGCTGTTCAGGTGCGATTCCTGGTTCGCTACGGCGAAAATGCCGCAGATAGACTGTCTTGCAATCGCCTGAATCATGCACAATCTGAGACGTCTTAGGGAAGATACGCCTCCTGGTCGGTAGCGCGCGGTTTGCGCTGTTCAGGAGAAGACAATTGGTTCGTTCGAAACTCGCTGGCACCAAGGCCGGCGCTGGCGTGATCCGACGGCTATGGCCGACCGAGCGCGATCTGCTGCGGGAGCACCTGCTCCGGCTCGATCCGGTGACCCGTCAACAGCGCTTCGGCACGGCGGTCAATGACGCCTTCCTCGAGAACTATGCGGCGACGACCTTCGGCGTGGGCGGCCTCGTCTATGCCTATGTCGAGGACGGCATCGTGCGCGGCGCCGCCGAATTGCGCGGCCTCGACGATATCGTGGCGCAGACGGGGGAGGCCGCTTTCAGCGTCGAGAGCGGCTGGCGCCGTCGCGGCCTCGGCACGAAGCTGTTCGGGCGCCTGATCACGGCATCGCGCAACCGCGGCATCCGCACGCTCTACATGACCTGCCTGCCGGAGAATGTCGCCATGCGTCGGCTCGCGGCCAAGTTCGAGGCGGATCTCGTCGGCGGCTATGCCGATGTCGAAGGCGTGATCACCACCGCAGGCCCGACGCCTTTCACGATCCTCGACGAAGCGCTGGACAATGCGGCAGGCTTCGCGACGATCGCCCTGTCGATCCAGAAGAATTTCTGGCCGGCGACGCTGCTCGCCCGCGCGTTCGGCGCGTGAGTTCAGGCGGTGCTCGAAGCGCAGAGCGGGGTTAGCGGCCGCGCCTGCGCTTCTCGATTTGCGACCGCGTCTTACCTATTGAGCGACAGCGCCGCACCGGATTTGGTCACGGCGCCGTCGAGGGCGCTGCCGCTGCCGGCACGCAGCCGTGCCGCCACGGTGCCGCCCTGCTGGTAGAGATAGACCTCGCCGTCGCGATAATCCCACGCCGAGATTCTCTGTAGATCCTTGTTGGCGCAGCCCGACGAGCTGGCGCGATAGAGATCCAGCGTCGGCGTGCTCGAAAGCTGAACGCGGCAGGAGCCGCCGGTCGCCTCGCGTGCCGTCCAGCCGCCGACCATGCTGTCGCGTCCTGCGGCCGGGCGCGGCGCCGTGGCGCTGGGGCCGAGGCCCGCGACCTGATTGTTGCTGCCGCGCAGGCCGGGCGCCTGCTCGGGCTGGCCGGTCGGCGGCAAAGGCTGGCCCTGCGGCGGGGCGCCGGCGCTGGGATCGAAGAACGGGTCCTGCGGTGCGGGCAGGGGGCCTCCACCTGGCGGGGGAGCGGATGCCGCCGGATAGCCACCGGGCGGCGGCAGCGGCTCCGACGTGATCGGCGCCGAAGAGACGGGCGGGGCCGAGGACAGGGCGGGCTGGCCGTATGAGGGCGGGTTCATCATCGGGCCGGTGAAACGCTGCGAACCGGCACAGGCCGTCAGGGCCAGCAGGGGAAGCAGGGCGACCACCCGGGTCAGGGCGGCAGGCGTGGCGGTCTGCATCGTCGTCATGCGGTGCGGGTTCCGATCTCGGTCAGCCGAACTTTGCGTCACTATGACAGCAACTCAATGAACGCGGCATGAGCATGGTCTAGCGCAGGCCGGGCGCGATGCGAACCCGCGATGCCGGCTCTGGTTCCCTAAGATGTGGGCGGGCATAGTCCGCCCGATTCTGGAGACCGTACGCATGAAGCCGCTCAACCCCGCCGCGATCGCTCCGCCCTTCGCCCGCTACAGTCATGGCATGGAAGTGCCGCCGGGCCAGCGATTCGTCTTCTGCTCGGGGCAGCTGGGCGTCGCCGCAGACGGGACCGTGCCGGAGGACGCGCGGGCGCAGACGGATCTCTGCTTCGCCAACATCGCCGCGATCCTTGAAGAGGTTGGGATGACGCTCGCGGACATCGTGCGGATCAACGCCTATGTCACCGACCGCGCCCATATGAAAGGCTATATGGAATCGCGGGATGCCCATGTCGGCGCGCCGCCGCCGGCCTCTACCCTGATGATCGTCTCGGGCTTCACGCGGCCCGAGTTCAAGGTCGAGATCGAGGTGGTGGCGGCGGCGCTGTAAAATAGGGCTCTCGCCGAAAAATCTCGCCGTCACCCCGGACAAGCGGCAAAGCCGCGCCGATCCGGGATCCATCATAGGGCTCCGGAGCTCTACGATGGATCCCGGATCTCCGCTTCGCTGCATCCGGGATGACGGCGTGTGATCGAGGAGAAAACGCCAGTTCCCTGCTAGCCTGCCTTGCGCTTGTTCTGGCGGTTCTCGATCAGGTCGTCGACGACGGCGGGATCGGCCAGGGTCGAGGTGTCGCCGAGCGCGCCGAACTCGTCCTCGGCGATCTTGCGCAGGATGCGGCGCATGATCTTGCCGGAACGGGTCTTGGGCAGGCCGGGCGCGAACTGGATCAGGTCCGGCGAGGCGATCGGGCCGATCTCGTTGCGGACATAGGCGACGAGTTCCTTGCGCAGGTCTTCGCTCGGCGTCTCGCCAGTCATCAGCGTGACATAGGCGTAGATGCCCTGGCCCTTGATGTCGTGCGGATAGCCGACGACAGCAGCCTCCGAGACGGAAGGATGCGCGACCAGTGCCGATTCGACCTCGGCCGTGCCCATGCGGTGGCCTGAGACGTTGATGACGTCGTCGACGCGCCCGGTGATCCAATAGTACCCGTCCGCGTCGCGCCGGCAGCCGTCGCCGGTGAAGTATTTATTCGGATAGGTCGCGAAATAGGTGTCCATGAAGCGCTGGTGGTCGCCATAGACCGTGCGCATCTGGCCGGGCCAGCTGTCGGCGATCACGAGGTTGCCCTCGCAGGCGCCTTCCAGCGCCTTGCCTTCGGCATCGACGATCTCCGGCTTGACGCCGAAGAAGGGCCGGGTGGCCGAGCCGGGCTTCAGCTTGGTCGCGCCCGGCAGCGGCGTGATCAGGATGCCGCCGGTCTCGGTCTGCCACCAGGTGTCGACGATCGGGCAGCGGCGGTCGCCGACGACGCGGTGATACCACTCCCAGGCTTCCGGGTTGATCGGCTCGCCGACCGAGCCGAGCAGGCGCAGCGACGCCCGGCTGGTCTTCTTCACCGGCTCCTCGCCGGCGCCCATCAGGGAGCGGATCGCGGTCGGCGCGGTGTAGAAGGTGTTGACCTTGTGCTTGTCGATCACCTCCCAGAAGCGGGAGATCGACGGATAGGTCGGGATGCCCTCGAACATCAGCGTCGTCGCGCCGTTGGCGAGCGGTCCGTAGAGAATGTAGCTGTGGCCGGTCACCCAGCCGACATCGGCGGTGCACCAGTAGATGTCGCCGTCATGATAGTCGAAGACGTATTGGTGGGTGATGGCGGTATAGACGAGGTAGCCGGCGGTGGTGTGCAGCACGCCCTTCGGCTTGCCGGTCGAGCCTGAGGTGTAGAGCAGGAAGAGCGGGTCTTCCGCATTGATCTCGGCCGCTGGGCAAACGTCGGAGACCTTCGCGGCCTCGTCGTGATACCAGAGGTCGCGGCCCTGCTTCATCGCGACGTTGCCGCCGGTGCGCTTGACCACGATGACGGTGCCGATGCCGCCTTTCACCTTGCCGTCGGCGCTGTCGACGTTCTTCTTGAGCGGAACGGCGCGGCCGCCGCGCAGGCCTTCATCGGCGGTGATCACGATCCTCGAATCGGAATCCTCGATGCGGCTCGCCAGCGAATCGGGCGAGAAGCCGCCGAACACCACCGAATGGACCGCGCCGATGCGCGCGCAGGCGAGCATGGCATAGGCGGCTTCGGGGATCATCGGCAGGTAGATGGTGACGCGGTCGCCCTTCTGGACGCCGTTGGCCTTGAGCACGTTCGCGAATTTGCAGACTTCGGTGTGGAGCTGGCCGTAGCTGATCGTCTTCGATTCGCTGGGATTATCGCCCTCCCAGATGATCGCTGTCTGGTTCGCGCGCGTGGCGAGATGCCGGTCGATGCAGTTATGGGCGACGTTGGTGGTGCCGTCCTCGTACCATTTGATCGAGACCTTGCCCGGCTCGTAGCTGGTGTTCTTGACCTTGGTGTAAGGCTTGAACCAGTCAATCCGCTTGCCGTGCTCGCCCCAGAATGTCTCTGGGTCCGCGATCGAGGCGGCGTACATTTCCTGATACCGGGCGTCGTTCGCCCATGCTTTCTCGGACCAGCCGGCTGGCACGTCGTAGATCGTATCGGACATTCGGGCGTCTCCCCAGACTTCGGCCGTCTGTGTTGCGTTGGTCCGTCGGCTCTGGCGAGCAGGCCGGACATCGCTTCCTTTGAATTCGCCGCATCATAGGTTGCGCAGGCGGCGCGGCAACCCATTGTGCGTCGCACTTTCGTGGCAGGGGCAGGCGTCCGGAGCATGACTCTCGGGCAAAACATCCCCGGATCGTCTCATCACATGGTAGGGTGCGGCGCCGGTGGAGGGCTTCATGGCGCGCAATATCTGCATCTTCTCCGACGGGACGGGGCAGGCCGGCGGCGCGAACCCGATCAACTGGACGAGTGTCTACCGCCTGTTCATGGCGACGCGAGAGGCGGATCCCGCCGGGCAGATCTGCTTCTACGATCCCGGCCTCGGCTCCAACCCGGACGCGGGCGAGGTCCGCGGCCCGTTCCGCCGCCTCAAGGATCGGCTCGCCCAGGCGACCGGCTACGGCATCACCGACAACATCATCGACTGCTATGCCGCGCTGCTTTGCGCCTACAGGCCGGGCGACCGCATCTTCCTGTTCGGCTTCAGCCGCGGCGCCTACACGGTGCGCAGCCTCGGCGGGGTGCTGGCGCTCTGCGGCGTGCCGGGCGGTTTCGCCAAGGTGATGCGCTGGGACGGTTTCACCGATGCGATCCAGGCCGGGGAGGTGAGGGCGCTCGCATCCAGCGCGGTCAAGGACGTCTACATGGTCAAGGATGACGCTGCCCGGGCCGAGGCCGCGGCTGCGTTCCGCAGCCGCCACGGCACGCAGCCGGCACCGCCTTTCTTCGTCGGGGTCTGGGATACGGTGCGCGCGCTTGGTCTCCCGGCGATCGGCAGCATGCCCGGACGCCACAAATTCCACGACGCCACCCTCAACCGGCAGGTCGCGCATGGCCGCCACGCGCTCGCCATCGACGAGAACCGGGAAGTCTTCGCGCCCGAACTCTGGGACGAGACGCAGGCCCCGCCCGGACAGATCAGGCAGGTCTGGTTCGCCGGCGTGCACACCGATATCGGCGGCGGCTACGGCCTGAAGATGGGATTGTCGGACCTGTCGCTCGGCTGGATGATCGCAGAGGCGCAGGCGATCGCGCATCCGCTCACCGTCGAGCCGCGGCTGATCGCGGAACTCAGGCCCGACGCGCTCGGCCAGCAGCATGACGAGCGCAAGACCTCATGGCTGCCCTGGAGCGAGGGCACGCGGGAGGGTTTCGTTCTCCACGAATTCCAGCCGCAACCGGCGCGGATGGCAGCGTCTGTCGAGCCGCGCCTGCAGGCTCCTGCCGTGCCGATCCTCGACAAGATGCTGCAATACCGGCCACGCGCGCTGGCTGAGTATCCGCCCTTTGCGGCGTATTACCGGCGCTGAGCGGTCAGAGACCGCCCATCTTGCAGACGATGTCCCATTCCTCGTCCGTCACCGGCTGGACCGAGAGGCGGAAGGAGGTGACCAGCGACATCTTGGCGAGCTTCGGCTCGGTCTTGACGTCGGCCAGTGTCACCGGCTTCGGCAACGGCTTCACCGCCTTGAAATCGACGAGAACCCAGGGCGGCCCCGCGTCTTCCCACGGATAGGCTTCCTTGATGACCTCGACGATGCCGACGACCGCGAGCCCTTCGTTCGAATGGTAGAAGAAGACCTGATCGCCCTTCTTCATCGCCATCAGGTTGAGCTTGGCGGTGTGGTTCTTAACCCCGTCCCAATGCGTGCCCTTCGCGCCGGCCTTGAGCTGGTCGTCCCAGGACCAGACGGACGGTTCGGATTTGATCAGCCAGTGAGCCATCAGGCCTCGTCCTCCTTGAGCGGCACTGGCGGCTGCGATGCCGCCTCGCCCTGTTCGTTCCAGAACCGCACCATCTCGCGGGTCAATGCGGCGTAATCCTTGGGGTCGAGCTCGACACGGACCTCGCCCTCGCCGAAGGGCAGGATCAGCACGAAGCGATGCGTGCCCTCGGCCTTGCGCCGGCGATGCTGCAGGACCGGCCCGGCGATCCGCCCGGCCAGAGGCACGGGTTGGCCCTCGGCAACGAGCTCCGACCCCGTGGTCTTCTTGACCTCGGCGATGCCGCGCGCGACGCGCTTGGTGAGGTCCGACCAGTCTCCCGCCATGCCCTTCTCCCTATCGTTCGGCCCGAATGGGGCGAGCCAGCAACGCAGCCACGGCCTCCGCTACGCCGATGCGCCCGGCGATGATCTCCGCGACTGCTTCCGCGATCGGCGTCTCGATATGCCGGGACCTCGCCATCTCGACCAGCACCGGCGCGGTGAAAGCGCCTTCGGCCAGTTTGCCGCCGGAGGCCTCGGCCGGGGCCTTGCCCTGTCCGAGCGCCAGCCCATAGGCGAAGTTGCGCGATTGCGGCGAGGCGCAGCTCAGCACGACATCGCCGAGGCCGGACAGGCCCATCAGCGTTTCGGGTTCGCCGCCATAGGCCTCGCCGAAGCGGCGCAGCTCCGCGAATCCGCGCGCCACCAGCGCGGCGCGCGCGCTTTCGCCGTAACCCAGGCCGATCGCGATGCCGGCGGCGATGGCGAGCACGTTCTTGGCGGCGCCGCCGATCTCGACACCGAGCGGATCGTCCGAATGGTAGATGCGGAAGGCCGGCGAGCTCAGAGCCTCGGCCAGCCCTTGCGCCAAGTCCGGCTCGGCCGCTGCGAGCGTCACCGCCGTGGGCAGGCCGCGCCCGATATCGCTGGCGAAGCTGGGGCCGGACAGGATCGCGGTGCGGGCGCCGGGCAGGACGCTTTCGATGATCTGCGTCGGAAACAGTCCGCTCGCCTGCTCGATGCCCTTGGCCGCGGAGACGATCGGCATGTCGGCCGACAGCTTTTCCGCCAGATTCTGGCAGGCCGAGCGCAGGTTTTGGGTGGGCACGGCCACGATCAGCGCGTCGCAACCGGCGAGGTCTTCAAGCGAAGCCGTGGCGCGGATCGTCTCGGGGAGGTCGATGTCCGGCAGGCGCGGCGACTGGCGGCTGCGCGCGATCGCCGCAATGGTCAGGGGATCGCGAGCCCAGAGCCGGACGGCGCGTCCGGCGCGCGTCGCTGCAAGCGCCAGCGCCGCGCCGTAAGAGCCGGCGCCGACGACGCCGACGGTCGCATAGGCCGGCACGCGTTTCATGCGGCTGACGCGGGCTTGGCCAAGAGTTCGTCGAGCGGCCAGCGCGGGCGGGCGACGGCGCTCATGTCGTCGACCATTCCGAGCCGCAGCCGTTCCAGCCCGGCCCAGGCGATCATCGCGCCATTGTCGCCGCAGAGCGCCTGCGGCGGGGCGACCATCGGCAGTCCGGCCTCTGTCGCAAGCCGCGTCAGGCCGCTGCGGATCGCCTGGTTGGCGGCGACGCCGCCAGCGACGACCAGCGTCGTGGGGGTGATTCCGGCCTCGCGGCAGGCGCGCAAGCCGGCGCGGGTCCGGTCGACCATGACGTCCACGATCGCCGCCTGGAAGGAGGCGCAGAGATCGGCGACGTCGTTGTCCGACAACGGCGCGATCCGCTCGGCGACGAGGCGTACGGCGGTCTTGAGGCCGGAGAGAGAGAAGTCCGGATTGGTGCGCCCCTGCATCGGCCGGGGAAAGTCGAAGCGCTCGGGATCGCCCTTCAGTGCCTCACGCTCGACCGAGGGGCCGCCAGGATAGGGCAGGGCCAGCATCTTGGCGATCTTGTCGAAGGCCTCGCCCACGGCGTCGTCGATGGTGCCGCCGAGCTTGAGGTAGTCGCCGACGCCGCGCACGGCGAGCAACTGCGTATGACCGCCGGAGACGAGCAGCAGCAGGTAGGGGAAGGCGAGATCGTTGGTGAGGCGCGCGGTCAGGGCGTGAGCCTCGAGATGGTTCACCGCGATGAAGGGGCGGCCGGTCGCGAGTGCGATCGCCTTGCCGGCGGTGAGGCCGACCATGACGCCGCCGACGAGGCCGGGCCCGGCCGCAGCCGCGACGGCATCGATGTCGCCGGGCTTCAGACCGGCATTCGCGAAGGCACGCGCGATGATGCGGTCGATCGCCTCGACATGGGCGCGTGCGGCGATTTCCGGCACGACGCCACCATAGGCGGCATGGGCGGCGATCTGGCTCAGCACTTCGTTCGACAGGATCTTGCTCTCGCCCGAGCGCTCGACGGAGACGATCGCGGCAGCCGTTTCGTCGCAGGTCGTCTCGATCCCAAGGACACGCATGATCGCTCGATTAACCTCGTAGAACGGAAGAACGGGATGAAGCCCTGCGTCCGGCAGTTCCTCGCCGGCAATTCCTTCGTATAGTGCGGGGCAGGGCGCAAGGCCAAGGGGCGTGCCCGCGACCTTTGCGGCAGGGATGAAAAGGGGACGGCATGCACAGGATCATTGTTCCGCCTCAATGCGGCCCGATCGCGGAATGCTGCATCGTTCGCGGATCGTCCTGTGGTCGCCGCCCGTCTTGTCAGGAGCTGTGAATGCGCGTTTTCGTCTTTCGTCCCCGTCCCGATGCCGAACGGACGGCGCGCGCCATCGCCGATCACGGCTTCGAGCCGCTCGTCGCGCCGCTCTTCGAGGTGGTCCGGCTGTCGGATGAGACGCCGGCCGGGAGCTTCGATGCGATCGTGCTAACCAGCGGCAACGCCTTGCCCGCGCTGACCGAGGGGCCGGCGACCTGGCGCGATCTGCCGGTCTTCACGGTCGGCGCACGGACCGCCGCCAAGGTGCGTGAAGCCGGGCTGGACGATGCCCGCAGCGCCGACGGCGACCGCAACGACCTGATCGAGCTGATCAAGCGCACGCTGCCGGCCCCGGCGAAGCTCCTGATGATCGTCGCGCGGGACCGCAAGGAGGATGTGCCGGACCGGCTCAAGCAGGCCGGCTACGACGTGAAGCTCTGGACCGCCTATGCGGCGGAGCCGGTCTCCGTCCTGCCCGAGGACACGCAGGCGGCTTTGCGTCACGGCCAGCCGGGCGATGCCGCCCTGCATTATTCGGCGCGCGGGGCACGGACCTTCATCACGCTGGCCCAGGCGGCCGGCGTTTCGGACGAGGCGCTCGAACTCACCCATGTCGTCCTGTCGGCCGATGTCGCGGCGCCGCTGATCGCGGCCGGGGCGAGCACGGTGCTGGTCGCCGAGCATCCCGAGGAGGCCGGCATGCTGGCTGCGCTGGAGCAGGTCTCCACGCGTGCCGGCTCTCCCGGTGCGGCCCGGCCGGAACTGCGCGGCAGCCTCAAGCGCATGCCGCCGACCATCGAGCTCAAGGCCGATGGGGAGGAGCCGGTCGCGCAGCCTGGCGCTGCCGGCGTGGACACTCATCCGCCGGAGGCGGTGGCGCCAACCGAGGCGCTGCCGCAGGAATTCGCGCCGCCGCCGGTCGAAGCATCGGCAGACGCCGCCGAGCGTCGCGCGCCGGCAGCGACGCCCTGGGTTCCCCTGATTGCAGCCGGTCTCATCGGCGGGATCGTCGGGGCCGGAGGCGCTTTTCTGGCCCTGAACCGCGCCGGCCCGGCGGTGAGCAGCGAGCAGGTCGGCGAACTGCGCCGCCGGATCGACACCGTGCAGACGGGTGTCGCTGCGGCCGATCGCAAGGCGGTGGCCGCTTCCGAGGCCGCAGCGAAAGCCGGATCGGAGGTCCAGGCGCTGGCCGGGAAGCTCGGTACGGTTGCGAATACGCAGGCTCCCGATACGAGCGCCTTCGCGGCGCAGGCCCAACGTGCTGAGGCTGCGACGGCGGCACTTGGCCAGCGACTCGAGCAAATCGCGGGGCGTCTCGGTGCGGCCGAGACGCAGGCGAAGAGCGCGGCGGCGCTGGGTCCCGAAGCCACGGCCGCGGCGCGGATCGTGCTGGCCGAGCGGGTGCAGCGCGCGCTTGCTGGCGGGCGCCCCTTCGCGAACGATATCGCGGCGCTGACGAAGAGTGGCGTCGCGCAGGCCGATGTCGCTGCCTTGACGATTGTGGCGGCGTCGGGCGCACCAACGCAGCAGGTGTTGCTCGCCGGCTTCCGCAAGCATGGGGCGATGTTCCAGCGCGAGGTCACGCCGCAATCCGACAGCTGGTCTGACAAGTTGCTCGGGCTGGCGAGCCGGATCGTCACGGTCAGGCCGGTCGGCGACAACGGCTCGAACGACCCGGCGACACTGCCGATCCGGCTCGAAGGCGCCATCGCCTCCGGCGATATGGCGAAGGCGGCGGGGTTGTGGGCGCAGTTGCCGGAGCCGGCGCGGCGTGCCAGTGCGGATTTCGGCGCCGATCTGCAAAAGCGGGCTGCGGCAGATGCGGCGATCGCCAAGATCGCGCAGGATGCGGTCGCGGCGCTCGGCGCTGCCGGCTGACGGAGGATAGAGGGTCTATGGTTCGCGTTCTCGTCTATCTCGCCGTCTTCGCCTGCCTCGCCTTCGGCGCGGTCTGGCTGGCGGATCGCCCGGGCGAGGTCTCGGTGCTCTGGCAGGGCTATCGGATCGAGACCAGCGTCGCGATCGCCGCCGTCGGCGTGGTCGCGCTCGCCTTTCTCGTCCTGCTGATCTGGGTGGTGCTGCGCTTCGTCTTCGGCCTGCCCTCGGCCTTCAGCCTGTCCTCGCGGGCCAGGCGCCGGGCGCGCGGCTTCGAGGCGGTGTCGCGCGGCATGGTCGCGATCGGCGCCGGCGACCCGGTCGCGGCCGGGCGCTATACCGGCGAAGCACGGCGCTTCGTCCCCAACGAGCCGCTGACCCTGCTGCTGGAGGCGCAGACCGCGCAGCTTTCGGGCGATCGCGGCCAGGCCGAGGCCGCTTTCAAGGCGATGCTCGACAAGCCTGAGACGCGGGTGCTCGGCCTGCGTGGGCTCTTCGTCGAGGCGAAGCGGCGCGGGGACATGACGGCGGCGCGCGCCTTCGCCGACGACGCCGTGCGCCGTTCGCCCTCGCTCGCCTGGGCCAATGACGCGCTGCTCGATTTCCACACCAATGCCGGCGACTGGCAGGCGGCCCGTACGGCCGTAGAGCGCCGTGCCGCGCTCAGGCTGGCCGACAAGGCCGAAGCCCGGCGTCAGCGCGCCGTCCTGCTGGCGGCCGAGGCGCTGCAGGCGCGCGATAGCGAGCCGGAGAAGGCTCTGGCGGCCGCGCTCGAAGCCGTGAAGCTCGCGCCGTCTCTGACGCCGGCTGCTGCGCTCGCAGGCCGGATGCTGGCCGAGCGTGGCGACGTCCGCAAGGCGTCGAAGCTGCTCGAAGCCGCCTGGAAGGAAGCGCCGCATCCCGACATCGCGGCGGCCTATCTCGATGCCCGCCCCGGCGACAGCGCACTCGACCGGCTCAACCGCGCGACGACCCTATCGAAGCTGCGGCCGGCCGATCCGGAAAGCGTGCTGGCGCTGGCCGGCGCCGCGATACAGGCGCGCGAGTTCCCGAAGGCGCGCGAGAATCTGAAGCCGCTGCTGGCGGGCGGAGCCTCGGTGCGCGCCTGCCTGCTGATGGCGGAACTGGAGGAGGCCGAGCACGGCGCCGACGGCCGCGTACGCGAATGGCTGGCGCGGGCGACACGGGCGCCGCGCGATGCCGCCTGGGTCGCGGACGGGCTGGTCTCTGATCATTGGATGCCGGTCTCGCCGATCACCGGCCGGCTCGATGCTTTCGTCTGGACCGTGCCGCCGGCGACTTTGGGCAGCCGGACCCAGGCAATCGACGACGTGCTGTTCGACCTCGACGATTCGACCAAGCTGATCGAGATCAAGCCGGAGTCCGTCACGACGATCGAGCCGGCGGCTGTCGCGGCTCCGCCGGCCCCGAAGGAAGAGCCCAAGCCGGAGCCGACGGTGACGGCGGCTCCTGCCGTGCAGCCGAAGGAAGAGCTGAAACCGGCATCGGAACCCCTGCCGCCGGTCCAGATGGCGGCAGAGCCCGTGAAGCCCGTGGATGCCAAGCCGGTCGAGTCCAAACCGGTGGAGACCAAGTCTGCTGCGCCTGCACGCGAGTCTGCACCACCCAAGCCGGTGATCTTCCCGGTCTCGCATGCGCCCGACGATCCGGGGCCCGACGACGAGCCGCCGCAGGAACCGAAGAAGAGCGGTTTCCGCCTGTTCGGCTGAGCGCAGCCCTTTCCTTCTCCCCTTGCGGGAGAAGGTGGCTCGGCGGAGCCGAGACGGATGAGGGGTCGCGCTGCCCTTCAGAATTTACGTCTACGAAGAAGCGCGACGATTCAGGGCGGCGCGACCCCTCACCCCAACCCTCTCCCGCAAGGGGAGAGGGGGCAGGTCCTGCGCTTCCTTGTTCGAAAGATCCTCGGGTCAAGTCCGAGGATGACGGCGATCCCTGTGGAAAAGGCGTGCGGTCGCGCCGCATGCGACGTATAGCGGCCCGATGACATCCATTTCCGATCCACATGCCGGCGTGACCCTGCACGTCGGCCCCGAACAGGCTGGCCAGCGTCTGGACAAGGCGCTCACCTTGCTCGCGGGCGAGATTTCGCGCGCGCGGCTGCAGCAGGTCATCAAGGAGGGCGGCGTGCGCCTTAACGGCGCCGTCGCCAGCGACGGCAGCCGCAAGGTGGTGGAGGGCGACGAACTCGCCCTCGTCATGCCCGAGGCCAAGCCTGCCGATCCGGTCGGGCAGGATATTCCGCTCGACGTCGTCTACGAGGACGAGCACCTGATCGTCATCGACAAGCCGGCAGGGCTCGTCGTGCATCCGGCCGGCGGGCATGAGGACGGCACGCTGGTCAACGCCCTGATCGCCCATTGCGGCGAGAGCCTTTCGGGCATCGGCGGCGTCAGGCGGCCGGGCATCGTGCACCGGCTCGACAAGGATACCAGCGGGCTGCTTGTCGTCGCCAAGAACGACCGAGCGCATCAGAAACTCGCCAAGCAGTTCGCCGACCATGGCCGCACCGGCCCGCTGCAGCGCGCCTATCTCGCCATCGTCTGGCGCGCGCCGCGGCTTCGCCAGGGCACGATCGATGCCCCGATCGAGCGCTCCAACCGCAACCGCGAGAAGATGATGGTGGTGCCCGAGGGGCGTGGCCGCGAGGCGATCACCCACATCGAACTGATCGAGCGCTATCCGCCCCTGCTCAAAGGGCTCGACGAGACCGAGCCGCTGGCCAGCCTGATCGAATGCCGGCTGGAAACGGGGCGCACGCACCAGATCCGCGTGCATATGAGCCATATCGGCCATCCGCTGCTCGGCGACCAGCTCTACGGCTCGGGCTTCGCCACTAAGGCGAGCCGCCTGCCCGAGGACGCACAGGCGGCGCTCACCGCGCTCGGCCGGCAGGCCTTGCACGCGGCGGTGCTCGGCTTCGAGCATCCGGCCACCGGCGAGGAGATGTTGTTCGAATCCGAGCCGCCGGAGGACTTTGCGAATCTGCAAGCAGCGCTCGCGAGGCTGTGAGCGAATCCGGCGTCGCTGCCACCTTTCCGCCAGAGTGAGTTCGCATATACTGGGGTTGTTCGGATGCGGATGGCCAAGGGGGCGCCGCAAGCGAGCGATCCAGCCGAACCGATGACTGGTTCCCGCGTTGGATTGGTTTGCTTCGTCCGAAGCCTGCGCGAAGGTTGATCGCGCGGAGGGCCTGCCGCCAAGCGGGGGCCTCGATGAGGAGAACGAGCATGGCGAGTGCTTCGCTGCCCGTCCTGTCCGCCGAAGGCGGACTTTCACGTTATCTCGACGAAATCCGCAAGTTCCCGATGCTGGAACCGAGCCAGGAGTACATGCTGGCCAAGCGTTGGCGCGAGCATGGCGACCGCGATGCGGCGCATAAGCTCGTGACCTCGCATCTGCGGCTCGTCGCCAAGATCGCCATGGGCTATCGCGGTTACGGCCTGCCGATCGGCGAAGTCGTGTCCGAGGGCAATGTCGGCCTGATGCAGGCGGTCAAGCGCTTCGAACCCGACAAGGGCTTCCGTCTCGCGACCTATGCGATGTGGTGGATCAAGGCCTCGATCCAGGAATACATCCTGCGCTCCTGGTCGCTGGTGAAGATGGGCACCACGGCCAACCAGAAGAAGCTGTTCTTCAACCTGCGCAAGGCCAAGAGCAAGATCTCGGCGCTGGGCGAGGGCGATCTGCGCCCCGACCAGGTTCAGCAGATCGCGACCAAGCTCGGCGTCAACGAGCAGGACGTGGTCGACATGAACCGCCGCCTCGGCGGTGATGCCTCGCTCAACACGCCGTTGCGCGAGGATGGCGAAGGCGAGTGGCAGGACTGGCTGGTCGATGATTCCGAAAGCCAGGAGCGTCGCCTCGCCGATTCCGAGGAGAGCAGCAACCGCCATACCGCGCTGCGCGAGGCGCTGGACGTGCTGAACCCGCGCGAGCGGCGCATCTTCGAGGCGCGTCGCCTGGCCGAGGATCCGATCACGCTGGAGCAACTCTCCGAGGAGTTCGGCGTGTCGCGCGAGCGCGTCCGCCAGATCGAGGTGCGCGCCTTCGAGAAGGTGCAGGAGGCCGTCAAGAAGGCGATCACCCGCATCGAAGCGCCGCGTGCCGCATTGCCTGCGGCCTGACCGTCGGCGGGTTTCGACACAGTTCAAGGGGTGCCGCGAGGCGCCCCTTTTTCATGAGCGCGTCATTCTCGGGCGGCGCGCAGCGCCGACCCGAGAAACTCATGCCGAGAGAGGCGCCAGCGCCTTCGTGCCGGGAGATGCTCGGGTCAAGCCCGAGCATGACGGCCTGCAAATGTCTCAATACAGCGGCGGCAGCGGCTGGAGCGGCAGGCGGAACGGGCCGATGAAGACGCGGCCATCGCGCAGGGAGACGGGCGGCAGCGGAGTGAGGCCGGGCGCCGTCGCGGCATCGGCGCCGCGGCCGCCCAGCAAGCCGCCAAGGCCGCCGAGCAGGTTGCCGATGCGGATGCCGCCGATCTGCTCGATGCCCGCCGCCGCCAGCCTGAGATCGCCCGCCACGCGATGCGCCGGATCGAGCAGCAACTGGCCGCTGCCGTCGACGCGCGCCTTGCCCTTGGTCGAGACCAGGCGGGTCAGGTCGAAAATGCCGTTGGCGGCGCGCCAGCTTTCCAGCGCATCGGGATTGAAACCCTTCCGGAAGCTCTCGGCCTGGGTCAGCGTCGCCTGCAGGTCGATCTCGCCGGTGTCGGTGTTGCCGAGCAGGGCGTTGATCGGCGGCAGGACCGTGCCCTTGGCGGAGACGGCGATGTCGACGGCTTGCTCAAGAGCCGGCCGGGTCGGATTGCGCCGCAGATGCGCCTCCAGGGTCTTGCTGCCCCAGGTCTCCGGGTTCAGCCCGGGGACGGTCAGGACGGCGGTCAGATCGCTGGCGACGAGGGCGAAGCGCTCCGGGTTGCGCCAGGCGAAACTGGCGTCGAGATTCGTCCAGGTGAGGTCTAGCGTGCGGCCTTCCGGCAGGGTCGCCTTCGCAGGGCCCGACAGTTCGAAGATCACGAGGCTGGGCGAATAGATCTGGCCGATGGCGAGGGCGGGGCCGGTCTCGATGCGCACGGCATCGCCCCAACGTGTCGAGGTGAGAGCAAGCGCGTTGCAGCGCAGCTCGATGCGGAAGGGATAGCCGCCGATGGTGCGGTCGGTGCAGGTCCAGGCCCGGCCGCGCTCGGCCTCGCGCGCCAGCGCGGTGTCGATCTCGGCGGAGGCACGTGCGCGGGCATAGAACCAGAAGGCGGACCAGGCAGCGGCCAGAATGACAAGCAGGAGGAACGGGCCGTAGAGCCAGAACCGGCTCTGGCGGCGGCGCGTCGGAAGGGTATCGGTCATGCGGCAGGCATTCCTTGCGCGAAGGCGGGCGGATTGTTAGCTCGCCCGGAAAGCTGGCGCCAGAGCGGGAAGGCACTTGCGCCGGATGGCACGAGCCAGCAAGCAGGCCGGCGCGGCCAAATTATGGGATGGCGATGACGAGCGAATTCGGCAAGGCGGATCTCTGGGTCTTCGGCTACGGCTCGCTGATCTGGCGGCCGGGCTTCGCCTTCGAGGAGAGCGTGCAGGCGCGGCTTCACGGTTATCACCGCTCGCTCTGCGTGTTCTCGCATGTCCACCGCGGCACGCCGGAGCGGCCCGGGCTGGTCCTCGGGCTCGATCGTGGTGGTGTCTGCCGGGGGCTCGCCTTCCGGGTCACGGGCGCGCGGGCGCAGGAGACCGTGTCCTATCTGCGGGCACGCGAGCAGGCGACCGCGGTCTATATCGAGCGCCATGTTCCGCTCAGGCTCGATGACGGCCGGGAGGTGCGCGGCCTCGTCTACGTCGCCGATCGCAAGCACCTGCAATATGCTGGAAAGCTGTCGGCGACCGAGCTGCTCAAGCTCGTCCGGCAGGGGCGCGGCAGCTCCGGGGAAAACCCGGACTATGTGCTGCAGACCCATGAGCATCTGCGCAAGATGGGGATCTATGATCCGGTCCTGGCCGCTCTGGCGCAGGAACTCGCGCCCGGCCTGGCGGCGACGCATCCGCCGCTGTCAGGCTGATCAGGCTTCCGGATTGGCTTCCGGCATCAGGTCGAGCAGGGCGGCGCGGCGGCTGAACCCATCCTCTGCCAGGAGATGGACGTGGATCTCGGCCGCGCCGGCTGCCGTCACCGCGCGCTGCCAGCGGCCCAGCGCCGCCTCGACGCCGAAGGGACCGGAATCGCGCGCCGCGATGACACGCCGCTCGGCCGAGACCGCGAGCAGGACGGCATCGGTGAAACCGAGTGCGTGGATGTCATCGACGGTGAAGACCGAGGCGACGTAACGCCGGCCGGAGCGCCCGCGCCAGGCCGTGAAGCGGCGCTCGCCGAGGCTTGCCGTGCTGCGCAACGGCATCTCGCGGGCCACAAGCGGCTCGTCGAAAAGATCGGGGGTATAGCGATAGGCGAGAGCGGCCATGTCCGTTCCTCCTGAACTGGGAACAAAATGGGAACGACCTGGGGATAAGTCAAGCGTCGTGGCCGAAGATGGCTGCTTCGCGACGCTCTCTGCTGTCAGGGATTGTCAGGAGTGGCGAGCGGATCGAGCCCGAGCGCTGCGAGTTCCGTCCGCCCCTGTGCCAGCAGCCTGTCGCAGGCGGTCTCGATCCGCTCCTGCAGCTCGCGCTGGAAGGAGATTTTGTCGAGCCCCGGCATGATCGGCGGCAGGATCTCGATGCGGATCGTGCCGGGACGGCGCAGGAACTTGCGGCGGGGCCAGTAGAGGCCGGTGTTGAGCGCGACCGGGACGCAGGGCACGCCGAGCTCGGCATAGATATGCGCGACGCCGAACTTATAGGCCGGCGGGGCACCGGCGGCACGGCGCGTGCCCTCGGGGAAGATCAGGAGCTGCCGCCCGTTCTGGCCGAGCTCGACCTTGGCGCGGCGCGTGACCTGCGACAGGGCGCGAGCCCGGGCGCCGCGATTGACCGGGATCATGCGCAGCTTGTTCAGGGCCCAGCCGAAAAACGGGATCCATGTCAGTTCGCGCTTCAGGATGAAGACCGGGTTCCGGAAGACCGTGACGAGGGCGAAGGTCTCCACGAAGGACTGGTGCTTCGCCGCGACCATCAACCCGCCCTGCGGGATGTTCTCGAGGCCGGTGATCTCGCAACGCGTACCGGCGACGATTCGCAGCAGCCAGAGCGAGGAGAGCGACCAGCCGATCGCCACCGCCAGCATGATCCGCCTCGGCAGCAGCAGCGCCGGCAGAACGCCGAAGACCAGCCAGAGGACGAGGTTTGCATAGAACAGGGTGTTGAAGACGAGGGAGCGCAGAACAAGCATGCTGCGCAATGAGCCCGAGACGCGGCGCCGGTCAAGCGCGGTCGCGTTGTTTCGGGCGTCAGCCTTCGTGGCGCGCGTGGCCCTGCAGCCGCGACCGCTTCTCCGCTGCCGGCCCCATCAGCTCGGCCGGCTTCGACGAGACCGGCTTGCGGCCGCCGACGATCACGGACAGCCGCGAGGTTTCGGGATCGCTTTCGACGAGGCTGCGCAGGCGGGCCACCAGATACTTCACGTACTCGGGCGCGAGAACCTTGATCGTCGACCAACGATGCCACCAGCCGGAGGTGTCGAGATGCTCGGTCACGACCGGGTGCGGAATTAGCTTCACGCTCGGCATGGCGTGCGCGAACTCGGCCAGCGTGCGCGGCATGTGGTAGTTCGAGGTCACGACCAGCAGCGAGCCGAAGCCGTGCTGGCGGAGCCAGCGCCGGGTCTCGATGGCGTTGCCGATGGTGTTGCGGGCGCGATAGTCGAGATCGACGCAGCAGGCGAGCAGATCACGTGCGGCCGGGTTCAGCTTGGCCAGCTCATCGCGGCCCGTCTTCTCGTTGACGCCGCTGATCAGCAGCCGCGCGCCGCGGTCGGCCCCGAGCAGGCCGATGGCGTCGCCGATGCGCTGGGCGCCGCCGGTGACGACGACGATCGCATCGGTGCGCGGCGTGGTCGCTGGCTCCTGCGCATCGATGCCGGAGGCGAAACGCGCATAGCCGAGGCCGGACAGGATCAGGCCGGCACAGGCGAGTATGGCCACGCTCATCGCCAGAATCCGGCGCAGCGACGCCCGCCGGCCCGCGCCGGGTTGCCGAGCCGCGGAATCGGGCGGCTCCATCGCGAAATGGTCGTTCGTGCTGCCGATCATGGCCATGATATTATTGGCATAACCCGGCAATCGGGCATAACGGCGGCGGCCACCGGCCGGCTTTTGCCGCAGGAATGAAGACTTCGTTGACGGTCGGCCGTCGCCCTGCAAGCGATCATGCCAGCATCCTGAGGTAATGACGGACGGTGAAGCGGGACACCAGTCCGGCGATGGCGGCCACCACCACGGCAACGAGAATCACCGCGGCATAGCCGGCCCAGCCGATCTCGAACGCGCCGAACAAGGCCTGCAATTGCTCGGCTTCCGGTGCCGTTCGCCAGCGCGAGACGATGAAGCCGATGATGGCGATGACGAGAATGGCGGCAAGGCCGCCGACGGCCCCGCCCTTGAGGCCGAGCCGGATGAAACGGCTCTGGAATTCACGGGCGATGAAGCCGTCGTCGGCCCCGACGAAATGCAGCACCTCGACGCTGTCGCGGCTGCCCGCCATCGCGCCGCGCGTGGCGAAGGCGACGGCGAGCGCTGCGGCCGCGAGCACGAGCAGGACGACTGCGAAGCCGGAGATGACGATGGTGCCGGCCATCGCGGAGAGCCGCCGGACCCAGAGCCGGTGGTCGTCGAGGATGGCGGACGGCACATCGCGGCGAAGAGCCGGGCCGAAGCTGGCGAGATCGGGGCTGGCGCCCGGCTTGAGCTTGAGCACGATGAGCCGGGGGATCGGCAGTTCGACGAGATCGAGGCCGGTGCCGAGCCAGGGCTCGAGCAGCTTGTCAGATTCGGCCTTGGGCACGGCCCGGACGCTGTCGATGCCGCCCAGCGCCTGCGCCATTGCCACCGCGCGCTTGACGTCCTCCTCGATGTTGCGGTGCGAATCGGGCCGGATCTGGATGGTCATCTCGTTGGAGATGGCACCGCGCCACTGGTCGGAGGCGCGTGCGGCGAGCACGGCTGCACCGGCGCTCAGGGCGGCCAGGAAGGTCAGGATCGCGATCACCGCCATCAGCGCGCGGCCTGCGACGCTGTCGACCGGCACGAGGGGCTGGTCGCGCCGCAGATTGGAAGGCAGCGCCCGTTCGGCATGCTCCGGCTCGTGATGGCCGCTCTCAAGCGTCGACATGCAGATGCCCGTCGGCCAGCACCAGACGCGGCGCGTCGTAGATCTCCATCAGGTTCAGGTCGTGAGTCGCGATGATCACCGCCGTGCCGAGCGACTGCAATTCCATGAACAGACGCAGCAGCCGCCGGCCGAGACCGGGGTCGACATTGCCCGTCGGCTCGTCGGCGAGCAGCAGTTCCGGCCGGCCGATCAGGGCGCGCGCGATCGCGGCACGCTGCTTCTCGCCGCCCGAGAGGACGGCGGGCACGGCATGCATGCGCTCGCCGAGGCCGACCCAGCGCAGCAGCTCGACCACCTCGGCGCGATAGCTCGTCTCCTCCTTGCCGAGCACGCGCAGCGGCAGCGCGACATTCTCGTAGACGGTGAGATGATCGAGCAGGCGGAAATCCTGGAAGACCACGCCCATGCGCCGGCGAAACGCGGTCAGCGTCCCCGCGTCGAGGCGCGAGACGTCCTGCCCGAACAGGTTGACCAGTCCGCGCGTGGGCTTCAGCGCCATCAGGATCAGGCGCATCAGCGTCGTCTTGCCGGCGCCGGACGGGCCGGTCAGATACTGGAACGAGCGCGGCGCGATGCTGAAGTTGATGTCCTTCAGCACCTCCGGGCCCATGCCATAACGCAAGCCGACATTCTCGAACCGAACCAAGCGGTCTTCCTCATTCACCGAAACGCGAATCCGCGCCGATCCTACACCGCAAGCAGGCCTGCCCGGAAAGGCGCGATGCGGACAGCTTGCGCCAGTGATTCTTCACGGGGCGTTAACCATAAATCGTGCCAATAGGAGCGGGCATTTCGGTTCGCTGCCATCCGTGCCTTGCGAGCCCGTCGTGGCCTCCAAGCCGGAGCGAAGCGTAGCGGAGACTCCCGGCCATCGTTGCGAAGAGATTGCCCGGCATCCATGCTGATCGTCTGCCCCTCCTGCGCCAGCCAGTATGAACTCGACGCGGCCAAACTGGGGCCGGAAGGTCGAAAGGTCAGATGCGCCAGCTGCAAGAACGCGTGGCATGTCGACCCGGCCGCCGTCTTCCCCGACGCACCTACCGAGCAGGAGACGCAGGCCCTTTTGGCCGAGGAGCTGGAGCGCGCCGCCGCGATCGATGCCGAGATCACGGCGCTCGCCGCCGAAGCCAGCGAGAAGGGGGATGCAGCCGAGGCCGAATCCGTTGTGGTCGCTGACGCCGTGCCGTCCGCGGGCCGGCGCAAGCGCGGCGCCGGCAAAGCGAGCATTCCCAGGATTGGCGCCTTGCGTGAGCGTGGCGCCGCGCTTCCGGCCGCGGCCGCTCTGGCCGGCCTTGCCCTGCTCGGCCTCGCCGTCTGGCAGCGCAATATGGTCGTGCGCGCTGCGCCGCAGCTCGCGGGTGCCTTCGAGACGATCGGGCTGCCGGTGAATGTCCGGGGCTTGAGCCTGAGCGCGATCGAGAGCGGGCTCGTTGAGGACGGCGCGCACCGCTTCCTCGTGGTCGAGGGTGACGTCACCAACATCACCCGGAGCCAGGCCAAGGTGCCGCTGATCGAAGTCGCGGTGAAGGATGCTGCGGGTGCGACCTTGTACACCTGGACGGCCGAGCCGCCGCGGGCGAATCTAGAGCCGGCCGAGCTGATCCGCTTCAGGGCGCGGCTGGCTTCGCCGCCGGAGAACGGCCGCTCCGTACGGGTCCGCTTCACTTCGGCTGAAACAGCGGCCAATATCGCCAGCACGCATTGAGGCTGCTAGGACGGGGCGCCTCTCGACCGGGCGATGGCATTCGGCCGGGCGGCGTTCATGGATAATCGCTGCACGAGGCCTCGGCGCATCGGAAGCGCAGGGCCGGCTGCGGCCGGATATGAAACGGAGACATCATGCCGGAAAGGCGGATCAGGGTTCTGTACGACGAGGCTGCGATCGCGCGGCGCAACGAGGAGATGGCCGAGGCCATCGCCGCCAGCAATCCCAAGGACCTGCTCGTCGTCGCCGTGCTGAAGGGCAGCTTCATGTTCGCGGCCGACCTGATCCGGGCGATGCATCGCGTGGGCCTGGCCCCGCAGGTCGAGTTCATCCATCTGTCGAGCTACCGGACCGGCACCGTCTCGTCGGGGCAGGTCGAGATCCTGCGCGACGTGCAGAGCGAGGTGCGCGGGCGCGACGTGCTGCTGGTCGACGACATCCTGGAATCCGGCCGCACGCTCGCCTTCGCCAAGGACCTGCTGGCGGCGCGCGGTGCCGCGAAGGTGTCCTCCGCCGTTCTCCTGGAGAAGCCGCACAAGCGCGCCGTCAACATCCAGCCCGACTATGTCGGCTTCGAATGCCCGGACTATTTCGTCGTGGGCTACGGCATGGATGTCGCCCATTCCTATCGGCAGCTGCCGTTCGTCGGCGTGGTCGAGACCGAGGATCAGGCCGGGCTGCCGGGTATCTGAAGGGTCTTCTCGTGGCGCATTGTCTGCACGCGAACCGGTGTCCCCTTCGCTCGAAAATGCTCTGAGGAGCTGCGATGTCACGTATCCTGGTCGTCGACGATGAGGAGCCTCTGCGCACGCTGGTCGCGCGCGGCCTCACACTGGACGGTCATAGCTGCCTCACCGCCGCCGACGGCGCCGAAGCGCTCGACCTGCTGGTCGCCGAGCAGGGCCGCTTCGACCTGCTGCTGACCGATATCCGCATGCCGCTGATGGACGGCATCGCGCTCGCGCTTGCCGCCAAGCAGCAGTTCCCCGAGCTGACGATCATGCTGATGACGGGTTATGCCGAGCAGCGCGAGCGCGCCAAGAGCCTTGAGGCGATCGTGTCCGAGGTGATGGCGAAGCCCTTCACCATCGCCGAATTGCGTGCCACCGTGCTCAGGGTGATCGAACGTTCGATCGGCGGATGAAGCTCAGCGGTTCAGCCACCAGATCGAGGCGTTGAGCAGCGTCGCGAAACCGACCCAGGCGAGATAGGGCCAGAGCAGGTTCGACGCGAGCCGGTCGAGCGGCCGGAAGGCTGCGATGGTTGCTGCGATCAGGAGCAGCAGGACCAGGATGACGGCAAGGCCGGCAAGCGGGCTGTTGGCGCCGAAGAAGGCGAAGGACCAGCCGATATTGAGCAGAAGCTGCAGATGATAGACCACCAGCGCGCGCCGGCGGCCGGGAAGGCCGATCGGCAGGCGCAGGATGCGGAACGCGGCGAGCGCCATCAGCGCGAAGAGCGTCGTCCAGACCGGCGCGAAGATCCAGTTCGGCGGATTGAAGGCCGGCTTGACGAGACCGGCATACCAGGTCGGGATTTGCGGGACGGTCGCCGCGCTTCCCGCTACCGAGGCGGCCACCACCGGCAGGATCGCGATGGCGAGTGCAGCCCATAGCGGCGGGCGGCGATCGATGGAGGTTTCCGGCAGCGTCGTCATGAATTCATGATGAGGGGCTTCCGGGTGCGCCGCAAGGCGACAAGCTTGCGTCGGGCATGCAGCTTGCGCCAGATGACATTCCAGTCGCTCATGGAACTTTCCCGGATATCCGCATGTCGAAGCGCCCGCTCCATCCTCGCTCCCTTGCCGCGCAGGCTCTGGGCAAGGTCGATCCTGTGACGAAGGGGGTGGTGCCGCCGATCCATGTCGCGACGACCTATCTGCGTGACCCGGACAATGGCTACTCCTCCGGCTTCATCTATGGCCGGCCGGACAACGAGACGGTGCATGAGGCGCAGGCCGTGCTCGCCATGCTGGAGGAGGCCAGGGCCGGGGCGCTGCTGTTCGGCTCGGGCATGGCGGCGGCGACGGCGGTGTTCCAGGCGCTCTCGCCCGGCGACCATGTCGTCGCCTCCAAGGTGATGTACTGGGCGCTGCGGGCCTGGCTCCTGACTGAGGCGACGCGCTGGGGCCTGAGCGTCGAGTTCGTCGAGACCGACGATCTCGCCGCGCTGAAGGCCGCGGTGAAGCCCGGCGTGACCAAGCTCATCTGGGTCGAGACGCCGTCGAACCCGCTCTGGACCATCACCGACATCGCTGGCGCGGCCGAGATCGCGCACCAGGCCGGCGCCAGGCTCGCGGTCGATTCGACCTGCGCCTCGCCGGTCCACACCCGCCCGCTGACGCTCGGCGCCGACATCGTGATGCATGCGGCGACGAAGGTGCTGAACGGCCATTCCGACGTCGTCGCCGGGGCGCTCTGCGCCCGCGAGGATGACGACTTCTGGAGCCGGATCAAGACGGTGCGCAAGGGCCAGGGCGGCATCCTCGGCCCGTTCGAGGCCTATCTGCTGATGCGCGGGATGCGCACGCTGCATCTGCGGCAGGAGCGGCAGGCGGCCTCGGCGCTGGAGCTGGCGCAGCGGCTTTCCGCGCATCCGATGGTGGCGCGCGTGCTCTATCCCGGCCTGCCGCAGCATCCCGGCCACGACATCGCGGCGCGGCAGATGGAGAACGGCTTCGGCTACATGCTCTCGGTGCAGGTCACCGGCGGCGAGGCGGCGGCGATCGCCACGGCGGCGCAGGTCGAGCTGTACAAGCGCGCGACCTCGCTCGGCGGCGTCGAGAGCCTGATCGAGCACCGCGCCTCGATCGAGGGCGCGGGCTCGCCCTGCCCGACCGACCTCTTGCGCCTCTCGACCGGCATCGAGGATATCGGTGATCTCTACGACGATCTCGACCAGGCGCTGAACGCAGCGCATCGCTGAGAGCGCGGCTGCCAGCCGTCATGGTCGGGCATGGCCTGACCATCTTGCCATCCCGTAGTTTCGGGTCATGAGATTCTCGGGTCGGCGCTATGCGTCGCCCGAGAATGAAGACTCCGTCAAACCCAGATGCGCTTTGCCGTCGCGAGGTAGCGTGCGCGTTCCGCCAGCCCGTTGCGCCCGCCGTTGATCAGCTTCGTCACGCGCTCGATATCGTCCGCGTCGGCGGCGGCCGCGATGCCGCGTTCGCGCCAATAGGCGAAGGCGACGGCCAGTGCGACCGCAGGTTCCCTGGCGCGCTCAGGCTCGGCTTCGAGATCGATGCCGAGGATTTGGCCGAAGCGGCGATAATTCGCCCGGCCCGTGAGCTGGAAGATGCCGCGGCCGTGATAGCGGGCGCCATCGCCCGCCTGCGTATTGCCGAGATCGCGCCGGCCCTCGTAGCGGGCGAAATAGGCTGGGCCGCCATATTCCTGGAAGGTGCGGAAGCCGTCCGTCTCGTGAGCGGCCTGGGCGAGGAAATGGCGGATGCGCGGCACTGTCGTGACGTCGTATTCGCGAGCCAGTGCGTCGAAGCGCGCGGCGATGCCGGCGACGATCGCGGTGTTCGCAGATGGCGCAAGGCGCAGCAGGCGTTCTCTGGTAACGGCCAGAGCGGGGTCGGGCGAAGCACCGACACCGATCAAGGCCCCGATGGCGCGCATCGACATGGATGACCCTCCCGAAAGGAAGGCATCATCGCTGTCGCCGAGGGGGCGGGGATAAGGATGCGGCGCTATCCCCGGCGATGCGGGGAGCCCCCGCTCGGGCGGGGCATGCCGGGTCAGCCGCCGATGGCGGTGTATTCGGTCTCGACCGAGGATGCGTGCTCCTCGTGATCATAGCCGTAGATGTGGATCGAAATCGCTTCGCCCGGCCCGAAATTGCGCATGCGATGGATGTTCGGCCCGGTGGGCAGCATGCAGGCCACATAGCCGGCCCCGCGCGCCTGTTCCTCGGTCGGCACGGCCCGCGTCGCATCGATCGCCCGGTACCAGGTCTCGGTGACGGCACCGGAGACGACGCCGAAGCAACACGAGCAGTGGTGGTCATGGATCGAGGTGGCCGAGCCTTCGCCCCAGACGATCGCCCAGACGCTGACGGCGTCGTTGCCAGCGAGCAGGTTGCGCGTGTAGCC
Source organism: Allobosea sp. RIT-PG3_2 (assembly GCF_057321085.1). Lineage (NCBI taxonomy): Bacteria > Pseudomonadati > Pseudomonadota > Alphaproteobacteria > Hyphomicrobiales > Alloboseaceae > Allobosea > Allobosea sp. RIT-PG3_2. The sequence goes on from NZ_JBXWCA010000008.1 coordinate 147,895, forward strand.
GCCGGGCTTGCGGTCCAGCGGCAGGCGCTGGACCAGATCCGGCATGGCGACGAGCTCGTGCAGAACCTCCCGCGCGGCGGCGAGATAATCGCGCGACAGCGTGCCCTCGTCGGTCCGCAGGCTGCTCAGCACGGCCCCGCGCCGCTCCTCGCTCAGAAAGCCCTGCATTCCCGTCCACTCCCGTCCAAAGACCCGATGAGCGAATGATACCGGCTGCCTGGGAAAGCGGTTTGCGAGCTCTTTGGAATTTTCTTCTACAATCGAAATCAGATACTCATTCTGCGTATAAGTTTAGAAAATTATTGCTCACCGATTGCTCTGACCGGTATATGAATCTGCAATTCACCGAGGTGCCATGGCCAAACTCGATGCCTTCGATCTGCGTATCCTCGCGCGCCTGCAGGAGGATGCCAGCCTGCCGTTGGCGGAGCTCGCCGAGGCTGTTGGGCTCTCGGCGACGCCGTGCTGGCGAAGGGTCCAGAAGCTCGAGGCGGCCGGCTATATCCGCAAGCGCGTCGCGTTGCTCGATCGGGAGAAACTTAAGGCCGGCGTCACAGTCTTCATCGCGGTCAAGACGGCGCGCCATTCGATGGAGTGGCTGGAGCGCTTCCATCAAGCCGTCCATGACCTGCCGGAGATCGTCGATTTCTACCGGATGAGCGGCGAGATCGACTATCTGCTCAAGGCCTGCGTCGCCGACATCGCGGCCTATGACGTGCTCTACAAGAAGCTGATCTCCCGCATCGACCTCAGCGACGTGACCTCGATGTTCGCCATGGAGGAGCTGAAGTCGACGAGCGCGATTCCGCTCGGCTTCGCGATGTCGGGAAACTGAGAGCCGGGCTGGCTGGCCGGTGTTGGGCCGGGCTGTCACAGGACTGAGACAGCCCGGCGCTAACCCTGCGCAAGCCGTCTCAGGAGATCACGAGCATGTCGAACCCGTTCCCGCAGACCAGCCGCCGTGCGCTGTTGCTTGGGTTGGGGACCGTTGCGCTGGCGGCTCATGCGGCGCCGGTTCTCGCGCGTTCGTTGCCGGCGCTGCCGACATCGAACCTCGGAGCCGATACGAACTACTGGCAGGCCGTTCGCGGCCTCTACAGCGTCACGCCCGACATGGTGAACCTCGAGAACGGCTATTGGGGCATCATGGCCGAGCCGGTGAAGGCGGAATACAAGCGCCTGACCGATTTCGTGAATTTCGAGAACACGGTCTATGCCCGGACGAAGATCGGCAAGGATCTCGACGACGTCCGGACGCCGCTCGCGGAATTTCTCGGCGTCGCCCGCGAGGAGATCGCGCTGTCGCGGGGCGCGACCGAGGCGCTGCAGGCCCTGATCTCCGGCTACAACAAGCTGAAGGCCGGCGACACCGTGCTCTATGCCGATCTCGACTATGATTCGATGCAGTACGCGATGAACTGGCTCAAGGACCGGCGCGGTGTCGAGGTCGCCAAGTTCGACATTCCCGAACCTGCGACGCGTCAGGCCGTGCTCGACGCCTATGACGCCGCGCTGAAGGCGAATCCGAAGACCAAGCTCCTTCTGCTGACCCATATCAGCCACCGCACCGGGCTGATGATGCCGGTGAAGGAGATCGCGGCCATGGCCAGGGCGCGCGGTGCCGATGTCATCCTCGACGCCGCCCATAGCTGGGGCCAGGTCGACTTTAGGGCCAAGGATCTCGGCGTCGATTTCATCGGCTTCAACCTGCACAAATGGATCGGCGCACCGCTCGGCGTCGGCATGATCTACATCGCCCGGGACCGCCTCGCCGACATCGACAGCTACATGGCCGACGAGGATTTCAAGGCCGACGACATTCGTTCGCGCCTGCATACCGGCACGCCGAATTTCGCGGCGCAGCTTGCCGTCCCGGCCGCGCTTGCGCTGCATCGGGAGATCGGGCCTCAGGCCAAGGAGGCGCGCTACCGCCACCTGCGCAATTACTGGGTCGCCAGGGCGCGCGAGCTGAAGGGCGTCGAGATCCAGACCCCTGACGATCCGGGCATGGTCGCCGGCATCACCTCTTTCGCGCTGGCCGGCAAGCGCTCGGCGGCGGACACCAACGCGATTGTCGCGGCGCTGCGTGACCAGCACAAGGTGATGACGGTGCGTCGCGGCGGTGTCGCCAAGGGCAACACCATCCGCATCTCGCCAGCGCCCTACATCATGGAAGCAGACCTCGACAGGTTCATCGCGGCGCTGGCGGTGGTGTCAGGCAATCGGGCGGGTTGAGCGGGAGGTCCGTCCCTCCTCCGAAGGGAGAAGGGAAGGCCAGCGCGGCTGATTTTTCACGGGAACGCACCGTCATCCCGGTCAAGCCCGGGATGACGCGATGGCTCCGGGCAAACGCAGCATGCTCTAGCCCTTCGTCACTTTCTGGTAGTCCTTCACGTCGGAGAAGGTGACGTCCGGAGCTCGCTCCGCATCGTATTTCAGCGTGAACTGGCTGGATGCCATGAAGACGGGATCGCCATCGAGATCGTCGGCCATCGAGGATGGCTTCAGGCCGACGAATTTCGCCAACGCCGCCTTGTCGTCCGAGGAGACCCAGCGCGCGATCGAGAACTGGCAGGGCTCGAAATCGACGGGGAGCGAATACTCGGCGTCCATCCGTTCCTTGAGCACGTCGAGCTGGAGCGCGCCGACGACGCCGACGATGGCCGGTGCGCCGTCATGCGGCAGGAAGAGCTGGACGACGCCTTCCTCGGCCATCTGCTGCAGCGCCTCGCGCAGCTTCTTGGCCTTCATCGCGTCCTTGAGCTTGACGCGGCGCAGGATTTCCGGCGCGAAGCTCGGCACGCCCTTGAAGACGATGTCCTCGCCCTCGGTCAGCGTGTCGCCGATGCGCAGGGTGCCATGGTTGGGCAGGCCGACGATGTCGCCGGCGAAGGCCTCCTCGGCGATCGAGCGGTCGCGGGCGAAGAAGAACTGCGGCGCGTTGAGCGGCATCGGCTTGGCCGTCCGCACCAGCTTCGCCTTCATGCCGCGGGTCAGCTTGCCCGAACACACGCGCATGAAGGCGATGCGGTCGCGGTGGTTCGGATCCATGTTCGCCTGGATCTTGAAGACGAAGCCGGTCATCTTCGGCTCGCCGGCCTCGACCGGGCGCTTGTCGGCCATCTGCGCGCGCGGGCTCGGGGCATAGGCGCCGAGCGCATCGATCAGGTCGCGCACGCCGTAGTCGCGCAGCGCGGCGCCGAAATAGAGCGGGGTCAGGTGGCCCTCGCGGAAGGCCTGGAGATCGAATGGCTTCAGGCCCTCGGCGGCAAGGAAGACCTCCTCGCGCCAGGTCTCGGCGGCGCCGTGCGGCAGCAGCTCGTCGAAGAGCGGATCGTCCCAGCCGGAGACGCGCTGATCCTCGGCGCGCTCGTCGCCCTTCTGGTTGCGGCGGAAGGTGTTGGCCTTGAGATCGTAGGTGCCGACGAATTCGCGTCCGCGCCCGACCGGCCAGGTCATCGGCGCGACGTCGAGCGCCAGCGTGGTCTCGATCTCGTTGATCAGGTCGAAGGGGTCGCGCGTCTCGCGGTCGACCTTGTTGATGAAGGTGACGATCGGGATGTCTCTGAGGCGGCAGACCTCGAAGAGCTTCTTGGTGCGGTCCTCGATGCCCTTGGCGGCGTCGATGACCATCACAGCGGAATCGACGGCGGTCAGCGTGCGGTAGGTGTCTTCCGAGAAGTCCTCGTGGCCTGGCGTGTCCAGCAGGTTGAAGACGTGGCCGCCATATTCGAAGGTCATCACCGAGGTGACGACCGAGATGCCGCGCTGGCGCTCGATCTTCATCCAGTCCGAGGAGGTCTGGCGGCGGCCCTGCTTGGCGCGCACCTCGCCGGCGAGCTGAATGGCGCCGCCAAAATAGAGCAGCTTCTCGGTCAGCGTCGTCTTGCCCGCGTCCGGGTGCGAGATGATGGCGAAGGTGCGCCGGCGCGCGTGAGGTGCAGCGTTGGCTGCAGCCGCCTCGATGGTCGAAAGATCGGTCATGGCCCGCTTCAAGACGGATGCGACGCGGAAGTCAACGGCGATGCGTGGTCAGTTCTTGAGCCGGTAGCCCGTCTTGAAGATCCAGCCGACGGCGGCGATGCATGCGACCAGGAACAGCACGGTCATGCCCAGGCTGACGCCGAGGCTGACATCGGCGAGCCCGAAGAAGCTCCAGCGGAAGCCGCTGATCAGATAGACGACCGGGTTGAACAGCGTCACCGTCCGCCAGAAGGGCGGCAGCATGCTGATCGAATAGAAGGAGCCGCCGAGGAAGGCGAGGGGCGTGACGATCAGCAGCGGGATGACCTGCAGCTTCTCGAAGCCATCGGCCCAGATGCCGATGATGAAGCCGAACAGGCTGAAGGTCGTCGCCGTCAGCACCAGGAAGAGCAGCATCATGAAGGGGTGCTCGATCCGGAGCGGCACGAAGAAGGTCGCGGTGGCCAGGATGATGAGGCCGAGCAGGATCGATTTCGTCGCGGCGGCGCCGACATAGCCGATCACAGCCTCCCACCAGGCGACCGGCGCCGAGAGAAGTTCGTAGATCGTGCCGGTGAACTTCGGGAAGTAGATCGCGAAGGAGGCGTTGGCGATGCTCTGCGTCAGCAGCGAGAGCATGATCAGGCCCGGCACGATGAAGGCGCCATAGGGCACGCCCTCGATCGACTGCATGCGCGAGCCGATCGCACCGCCGAAGACGATGAAATAGAGCGAGGTCGAGAGCACGGGCGAGACGATGCTCTGCAGCGGCGTGCGCCAGGTGCGCGCCATCTCGAAGCGGTAGATCGCGGCGATGGCGCGCGGATTGAAGCTCGCGGCGCTCATGCCCGCTCCCTCACCAGGCTGACGAAGATGTCCTCCAGCGAACTCTGGCTGGTGCTGAGGTCGCGGAAGCGGATGCCGGCTTCCGACAGGGTCTGGAGCAGCGTGGTGATGCCGGTGCGCTCGGCCTGCGTGTCATAGGTGTAGACGATTTCGTCGCCGCCGGCGGAAAGCCTGAGATCGAAGCTCGCGAGAGCCTCCGGAAGTGCGGCGATCGGCTGCTGGAGCTGCAGCGCGAGCTGCTTCTTGCCGAGCTTGCGCATCAGCTCGGCCTTCTCCTCGACGAGGATGATCTCGCCCTTGGAGATGACGCCCACCCGATCAGCCATCTCCTCGGCTTCCTCGATGTAGTGGGTCGTCAGGATGATGGTGACGCCGTCATCCTTGAGCCGGCGCACCATCTGCCACATGTCCTGCCGCAGCTCGACATCGACGCCGGCCGTCGGCTCGTCGAGGAAGAGGATGCGCGGCTCGTGCGAGAGGGCCTTGGCGATCATCACGCGGCGCTTCATCCCGCCGGACAACATGCGGATCTGGCTGTCGCGCTTGTCCCAGAGCGAAAGGTCCTTGAGGATGTGCTCGATCCGGCCGGGATCCTTCGGCTTGCCGAACAGGCCGCGGCTGAAGTTGACCGTGCCCCAGACCGTTTCGAAGGCGTCGGTGGTCAGCTCCTGCGGCACGAGGCCGATGGCGGCGCGGGCCGCGCGGTAGTCGCGCAGGATGTCGTGGCCGTCGGCGAGGACGGTGCCGGTGCTCGGACGCACCAGGCCGCAGATGATGCTGATCAGCGTGGTCTTGCCGGCGCCGTTGGGCCCGAGCAGGGCGAAGATTTCGCCTCGCCTGATGTCGAGATCGACCGTCTTCAACGCGCTGAAGCCGGAATCATAGGTCTTGGACAGGCCGGAGACCGAGATGATCGGGGGTGCGGAGGATGGAGGCATGGAGCGCATATAGGCCAGGTTGGGCTGCGTTGCGACCGGAGAAGCATGCGGGTGAAACATGATGGCCTGTCAGCCGGTGGCGGTACTGCGTTCCAAAAGCGGTACTGCGTTCCAAAAGAAGAAGGCCGGGCAGGAGCCCGGCCTTGATCCATGAACGGGGCAAGGCCCTATTTCATGAAGAACCATAGCAGGATGATGATCGGGATCGGAACACCTACAAGCCACAGGACAATGGAACGCATTTGCAGCCCCTCGTTGGAACGATGATGCTGCGGCAACGCTCGGCAGTGGGCGAAAGTTCCTAGGTGCCGGTGGGCCCCAAAGTCAGCAGAGCCTCCGCGCTCGGGTGCCAGACAGGGCGATAGCCCTGCGTCAACGCCGCCAGCGTGGCGGGCGGGGTCAGGACGGTCGCCATCCCCTGCGGCCGGTCGCGCCGCGCGACATAGCCGGCCGGCGACCAGAGCAGGGCCGAGGTTCCGCGCAGTGCCAGAAACGACTTGCCATCGTCGGAAAGCAGCATCGCGCCGTCTGGCAGCTGCTCGGTGGCCAGCCGATGCGTGCGCTTCGTCCGGCCGATCCGGCGGTCGGCATCGAGGATGCGATCCATTTCGGGGAAGAGCGGCGTCTCCGCGAGCCCCAGCCCCTTCACGAGCGCATCGCGATAGGCGAGCGCGTCGTGGCGACGGCATTCCATGCAGGGGCGGTGACCGGCGGCGAGCGCCGTCAGCTCGTCGCAGAAGAACAGCTCGGTGTAGCCGCGGCCCCAGACCCGGCGCCGGCGGTCCTTGAAGGAGAGCACGCAGCAGAGCCAGTGATGCGTCGCCTGCAGGCGCGAGGGCACCTCTTGCCGCTCGGGATCGTGGAAGCGGCCGCCCCGATTGCCGAAAAACAGGCCGCGCGCCGGATCGGCAAAGAGCGTGCCGTCGGGCCTGACGCGGTTGGGAAGAGGCATGACCGATCTCCGATCCGGGAGCCGGCAAGATTATTCCGTCCGATGTCAGATGGCGTCAGCGATCTGATCAATGGCGAATTTCGATGATCGCAGCAGCTTCCCCTTAACGCTACGATCAAGTCGGGCCAGGTCCCTAAGGCATTTGAAGTATTTTCCGCTGCATTCCCATGGGCGACAAAGCCATGCGGAGCCGGCCAGCACTACGATGAACACCTATCTTCCCCTGATCCTGTTCACGGTGCTGACCAATGCCGCCGCGCAGCTCATGCTGAAGCGCGGCATGAGCGGGGTCGGCTCGCTCGACGTCGCCGGCGACGGCCTGGTCGGCACGGTCTTCCGTGTCGTCTTCAACCCCTTCGTCTTCGCTGGCTTATGCACCTTCGTCATCAGCATGGCCTCGCATCTGATCGTCCTGTCGAAGGTGCAGATCAGCTACGCCTATCCGTTCCTGAGCCTCGCTTATGTCGTGGTCGCGGCCTACGCCTACTTCGTCTTCCACGAGGATCTGGGCGCCCTGCGCATCGCCGGCATCGGCTTCATCGTGCTCGGCACCATCTTCATCGCACAAAGCTGAGGGATATCATGGACCTGATCGTTCGCCTGTTCCTGCGCCTCGGCGCCCTGTTCGAGCCGCTGGCCGTGCCGCAGCCGATCCCCGTGCCCGTGCGCAACCGGCGCCCGCGCCTGCCGGTCGCTCCGAGGGGATGAGACGATGAAGCACATCATCATCGGCGGCGACGGCTTCGTCGGCTCGCATCTGGCGGCAGACCTGACGGCTATGGGCGAGGAGGTGCTGGTTGCGGACATCCACAAGAGCGGCCACGCGCATTACGCCAAGGTGCCGTTCCTGAAGATCGACGTCACCCGGGCGGAAAGCGTCGAGAGCATTCCGCTCTCGCCGGCGGACGTGGTCTACAACCTTTCGGCCAAGATGCTGTCCCCGATCGTGACGCGCGCGGAACGCCACGACTTCTTCTGGCCGGTGAACTATCACGGCACCCAGAACATCCTGAGCTGGATGGAGAAGAACGGCGCCGACCGCCTCGTCCATTTCACCACCGACATGATCTACGGCCATTCGGTGCGGGTGCCGCAGGACGAGACGCATCCGGCCAAGCCGCTCGGCGAATATGGCGAGAGCAAGCTGGCGACCGAGCGCCTCGCCGATGATTACCGGGCGAAGGGTTTCCGCATTCCGATCTTCCGGCCGCGGCTGATCATCGGGCCGGGCCGGCTCGGCATCCTGATCAAGCTGTTCAAGCTGATCGACATGAACCTGCCGGTGCCGATGATCGGCGGTGGCAACAACCCCTACCAGTTCATCTCGGTCTTCGACTGCGCCAGCGCCTGCGTGGCGGCGTGGAAGGCCGGCTTCCCGAACGAGGCCTATAATCTCGGCTCCGACGATCCGCCGCCGGTGAAGAAGCTGCTCGGCGACCTGATCAGGCATGCGGGCTCGAAATCGATCCTGCTGCCGACGCCGGCCTCGCTGGTGAAGCTGACGCTCGATGCGCTCGACGCCGTCAACCTGCCGATCATGGACCCCGAGCAGTATAAGATCGCCGACGAGATCTGCATCCTCGATACCTCCAAGGCCAAGCGCGAGCTCGGCTGGCGGCCGCAACATCGCGACGAGGACATGCTGCTCGCCGCCTATACCGAATATCGCAAGGCCAAGGATGGCCAGAAACAGGCCGAGAGGAGCCTCGCAGCATGAGCATGCCCGCCTTCAAGCACGAGGATGCCCCCATGACCGCCGCCCGGCCGCAGCTCATCAGCGTCGAAGCCGCCAAGCAGCTCGACGCGGCGCAGGTGAAGGAACTCTTTGCCGCCCATATCAACCCCGGCCAGCTGCACTTCCTGAAGCTGCTCGGTTTCGACAAGATCCTCGTCGATCGTGCCGAGGGCATGCACTACATCACCAAGGACGGCCGCAAAATCCTCGATTTCTTCGGCGGTTTCTGCTCGGTCGCCTTCGGCCACAACCATCCGCGCATCGTCGCGGCCCGGCAGAAGTTCCAGGACGAGAACCGCCATGAGATCTGCATGGCCTTCATGTCGCAATACGCCTCGGCGTTGGCGAAGAACCTCGCCACCATCGCGCCTGGCGATCTCGACATGGTCTTCCTCGGCTCGACCGGCTCGGAGGCGATGGAAGCGGCGCTGAAGGTCGCCGAGCAGGCCCAGGGGCCGGCCAAGTCGAAGATCCTGCACGCCGCGAACTCCTTCCACGGCAAGACCAAGGGCGTGCTCTCGATCACGGATTCGACGCTTTACCAGTCGCAGTTCAAGCTGGTCGAGAACCGGGTCAAGGTGCCGTTCGGCGACATCGCCGCGGTTCGGCAGGCGCTTGAGAGCGATCCGTCGATCGGCATCGTCGTGATGGAGACGATCCAGGGCGGCGGCGGCATCGTCGAGGCGCCGGAGGGTTTCTGGCGGGAGCTGCGGGCGCTCTGCGACAAGCATGGCGTGCTCTGGGTCGCCGACGAGGTGCAATGCGGGCTGGGCCGCACCGGACAGTTCTTCGCCTTCGAGCGCGACGGCGTGGTGCCTGATGTCACCGCGCTCGCAAAGGCGCTCGGCGGTTCCAAGGCGGCGATGGGCGCGATGATCGCGCGTCGCGAGATCTACATGAAGGCCTATGGCAAGCCGAAGAGCGCGCTGATCCATGCGCAGGCGACCTTCGGCGGCATGGGCGAAGCCTGCGTCTCCTCGATCGAGGCGCTCAACGTCCTCTACGACGAGGATTTGATGGGCAATGCGCAGCGCCAGGGCGATTATCTGATCGAGCGACTGAACGGGCTTCGTGCGAAGTATCCGACCCTGCTGAAGGAGATCCGCGGCCGCGGGCTGATGATCGGGATCGAGTTCCAGGACATCAGCGAGACCATGCCTTTCGGGGTGAAGCAGATGGTCGCGCTGCTCGACGACAAGCTGAAGGGCTCGCTCTGCGGCTTCGTCGGGGCGCTGCTCCTGAAGGAGCACGACGTGCTCGTCGCCTTCACCGAGTACAACCGCAACGTCATCCGGCTGGAGCCGCCGCTGATCGTCACGCGCGAGCAGTGCGATCAGTTCCTCGCGGCATTCGAGGATGTGCTGTCGCGCGGCGTGACCGGCATCGTCACCGGCTATCTGCGCAAGGTCGCCGCTGCCAAGGGCTGACGACGCGAGCATCGCCAACAAAAAAGAGGCCGGCTTGCGCCGGCCTTTTGAGTGTGGGGTCTCGAAACAGGGTCGTCCAGGGAAGCTCAGTAGTAACCGCAGACCCGGCGGTAGCCGATGACGTTGCCCCAGCGGTCGAAGCGCTCGACCATGTCGCAGGAGCGGACGGGGGCAGCGTAGTAGCCGTAGCCATAGGCCGGGCGAGCGGCCGAGGCGATGATGGCACCAGCGGCGAGCGCGCCGACCACACCGGCTCCGACGCCCCAGCCACCGTAGCCATAACCCCAGCGCGGGCGCGCCTCGGCGCCGGAAGCGATCAGGGTGGTGGCCAGGGTCACGGCCGCGAGGGTGGCGGTCACGGTCTTGCGGAACGTCGTCATGCTCGTCTCTCCCGACTGTTGCGAGAGCGAACCTTCGCCCTCCATGCTCATTGGTCGCGGAGCCTGGCGGGAAGGTTCAAAGCCGATGTCGATTTTTTTGGAGGCCTCAGCCGGCGCTGACGCGCCGCCAGAAATCCGAGGAGAAGCCCGGGTCGACATGAACAGCGAAGTCGCGCCAGCGGGGGAAGGAGGCCTCGAAGGTCGCCGCCGGCATGCGTGCATCCTTGTAGGGGTTGATCCGGCCGCCGGCGGCGACGGCGATACCGTCCAGTTCGGTCAACAGCCTTGCTGTCCTTTCCCCGCGATTGGGAAAGTCGAGCGTCAGCGTCGCTCCCGGCATCGGGAAGGACATCAGGCCGGGAGAGGGCCTGTCGCCGAAGAGCTTGAGCACCGTGAGGAATGAGGACTCGCCGGCGGCCAATGTCCGGTGCAGCATCGCCGCGACGGCCTCATGGGCATGGGCCATCGGGATCACGCACTGGAATTGCCGCAGGCCTTGCGGGCCGTAGGCGCGGTTCCAGTCGCGGACCCGGTCGAGCGGATAGAAGAAGGGGCGATACGGTACGCGCCGGATCGAGCCGTCGCGGGGCTGGGCGTTCCGATAGAGCCAGTTGAAGGCGTGAAGCGTCATCCGGTTGATGAGGGGAACCGGAGGCTTCAGCGGAAAAGACAGGCCGCGCGCGCTGCGGGGCGCCGCTTCGCCCGTGGACGGTGCGTGGTTGGCACGGAAGAAGACGCCCCGCCCGAAATTGGGGCCGCTGGCCAGAGAGTCGATCCAGGCGACGGTGTAGTCATGGGTCGCGTCGGATTCGGCGGCGATCTCGAAGAAGCGGGCGAGCCCGTCGAAATGCAGCACCTCCTGCTCCATCTCTGTCGAGGCGATCGGCATCAGCTGCAGGGTCACCTGCGTCACCAGCCCGGTGAGGCCGAGGCCGCCGACCGTCGCGGCGAAAAGTGCCGGGTTCAGATCCGGAGCACAGATCAGGCGCTGGCCATCGGAGCGCACCAGCTCCAAGGCGCGGACATGGCGGCCGAAGGTGCCGGCTCCGTGATGGTTCTTGCCATGGACATCGTTGGCGAGCGCGCCGCCGATGGTGACGAAGCTGGTGCCGGGCGTGACCGGCGGAAACCAGCCGGCCGGCACGGTGAACTCCAGCAGGCGGTCGAGCAGCAGGCCGGCCCCGCAGGTCAGCAGGCCGGTTTCGCGATCGAAGAACAGGATTTCGTCCATTCCGCGCGTGTCGATCAGCGCGCCGCCCTCGTTCAGGCAGGAATCGCCGTAGGAGCGGCCATTGCCGTAGGCGAGCGCAGGCCGCCGATGACGGCCGGGGGCATCGAGCCAATCCCGCGCATCGACGATCTCGCTGTCGCGGGCCGCGAGCCCGCCCCAGGAACGGTAATCGGCGAGGGGAGCTGTCACGGCAGGAGTGTCGCCGCGATCATGATCGCGACCACCAGCAGGCCCATGACCTGACTGCGCCAGTCGCGGATCATGAAGACGAGCGGGTCGTCCGGCATGTGGCCGCGACGTGCCAGGAACCAGATCCGCGCCATCTGGTAGAGGATGATCGGGCAGACCAGCCAGATCAGCTCGGGGTGCCGGTAGAGCTGCTTCACATTGGCACTGTCGACATAGAGCGCCATGATCAGTGCGCAGGTGCAGCCCGAGGCCATGCCGAGCTGGGAAAGGGCCTCGATGTCCTCGGCATGATAGCCGCGCCCGGCCTTCTTCAGCCCGGACTGATCCTGGGTGATCCTCAGCTCGGCATAGCGCTTCACCAGAGCGAGGCTGAGGAACAGGAACATCGAGAAGGCAAGCAGCCAGGACGAGACGGGGATGGCCGCGGCGGCATTGCCGGCGAGGATGCGCAGCGTATGCATGGCGGCGAGCCCGAGCACGTCGACCAGGAGCTTGCGTTTCAGGAACAGCAGATAGGCAAGCGCCAGGAAGAGATAGGCCAGCAGCGAAAGCGCGAAGATTTTCGGCTGCGGTACGAACATGACCGTCGAGAAGGCCGCGACGAGCAGCACGGGGACGGCAGCGTAAGCCTGCGTTTGCGTGATCTCGCCGGCTGCGAGCGGCCGCTTGCACTTCGTCGGATGGTGTCGATCGGCCTCGACATCCTTGATGTCGTTCAGGAGATAGATCGCCGAGGCGATCAGGCTGAAAGCGACGAAGGCAATCAGGCCATGCCAGAGCGCCTCGATGTCGAAAACGTCATGGTTCAGCAGGATCGGAATGAAGACCAGGCCGTTCTTCAGCCAGTGAAGCGGCCGCATCGCCCAGATCATTGCGGTCAAAGACATAGCCCGGCCCGTCGCTCCTGCGCATGCGCCGGCGCGCATGGCAGGCCCGGCGGCCGGTTACCCCGGCGCGGGCGTTATCGGCGCCAAACTCCTAAACGGGGGTGCATATGGCGTCAAAAACGAGCACTGATTTCAAATCCATGCTTAACAGCCCGCTTCCGCAGGCGGCGAACCCCGGCTGCATCGCTTCCGGCGGGTGTTGCCTGAAGCGAGGTATTCAGACCTTTGCGGCGCTGGCGGCGGCGTCGATATTGGCGACCAGCTCTGCGTCGAGCCCGAGAGAGCCGGCCAGACCGGCCAGGAAGTCCTTCTCGGGGGCGGTTTCAGGGTTGATGGCGATGCGCGCGGCCGTATAGATCTGCGCAGCGAGTTCCGGGCTTTCGGCGGCCTCGACGAGGGCATCGATCGATGCAGGATTCGCCATTTCCTTGGCCAGCCAGTCATGAGCCTCCTGGTCGAGGCCGGCTTCCTGAAGCCCACCGAGAATGGTGCTGCGCTCTTCCGTGTCGATATGCCCATCGGCGGCAGCCGCGGCGATCATGGCGCGGATGAAGACGAGGGCAGTGGCTTCGCTTGCCGCCTGCGGTTCGAAGCCGGTGCCGGCGGGGGCTGGCAGAACCTCCTGCTGGCGGCTGTCGAGCAGCGGCTTGCCGGCCTGGTAGTTCTGGTAGGCCTTGTAGGCGAGGCCGCCGATCAGGGCGAGACCGCCGAGCTTGGCGGCCGAACCCGCCACGGAGCGCCCGGTGCTGGTGCCGAATACCAGAGCGCCGAGGCCGCCGAGCACGGCCGTCGCCAGCGCAGGGTTGCTGCTGAACAGGCCCTTCGCCTGCTCGATGAGCTGGTCGGGCGTCCGGCCGCCCGTGACCTTGCCGAGGGCGTCGTTGGCGCCCTGCTGCACGCCGGTCTGGCGCGCGGCGTCGCCGACGCCCTGTGTGGCTTGGGTCAGGATCTGGCCGGCGAGACCGCCGAGGCCGCCCGAACGCTGCACCTGTTCCGCCAGACCGCCCAGCACTCCACCAAGACCACCCTGCTGCCCCGCCTGCGCACCTGCCTGGCTGCCGGCGCTGATCAGGGCGTCGAGCAGCGATTTGGCATTGAACATGGGAGTCTCCTGTCGTGGCGCAGTGCAATATGGTGCTGTCGGGATCGATCAGCCGTATGAAAGCGGCATGACAATGGCGCAGTTTGCATGGGCTCTGCGCTATGTCATCGGCAACGGCAGGAGCCCCGGCTCCTTCAGCGTCTCGAGCGCGATCTCGGAGCGAACGCGCGCCACGCTTTCATGCGGCATCAGGATTTCGTTGACGAGCCGGGCGAGCGCCTTGAGGTCGCCGACCGCGACCTTCAGCAGATAATCCGCCTCGCCGGTCAATGCGTGGGCTTCGAGGATCGACGGGGTTAGCCGGACGAGATCGCGGAAGCGCCGGGCATTGTCGCGCGAATGGGTATCGAGCGCGACATGGATGAACACGATGACGCCGAGGCCCACGGCGGCGGGTTCCAGCGCGGCGCGATAGCCGCGGATGACGCCATCCTGCTCCAGGCGCTGGCGGCGGCGCGAGACTTGGCTGGCGGAGAGCCCGATCTGCTCCGCAAGGGCGGCGTTGGTCAGCGAGGCGTCGCGCTGCAAGGCATCGAGCAGGCGCCAGTCGAGTGTGTCGAGAGTGGTCATATCGTGCGCTGTTTCGATCTGCTACGCGCGGATGATGCATCATTTGCGAGTCTGCGTACAGATTTGCACGCCTCATTCTCCTTTTCTGCGCGACCATGGGCCATCAACAGAACAGGAGGAATGTCCATGGGCCCCTTTCCGCATGATGCCGCTCCGCCCGAAATCTCCGATGCCAATCCGATGGGGACGGATGGCTTCGAGTTCGTCGAGTTCGCCCATCCCGAGCCTGAGAAGCTCGGCGCCCTGTTCGAGACGATGGGTTTCCAGCCGGTCGCCCGCCATCGCTCGAAGCAGGTGACGCTCTACCGGCAGGGCGACGTCAATTTCGTCGTCAATGCCGAGCCGGATTCCTTCGCCCAGGCCTTTGCGGCGGAGCACGGCCCCTGTGCCTGCGCGATGGCGTTTCGCGTCGTCGACGCCCAGCATGCCTTCGAGCGGGCGGTGTCGCTCGGTGCCGAACCCTATGAAAGCGCGATCGGCCCCGGCGAACTCGCGATTCCGGCCGTGCGCGGCATCGGCGGATCGCTGCTCTACTTCGTCGATCGCTATGGCGAGAAGGGCTCGATCTGGGATGTCGATTTCGAGTGGCTGGGAGAGCGCGATCCGCATCCCGAACAGGCCGGGATGTATTACCTCGACCACCTGACCCACAATGTCATGCGCGGCCGCATGGATCATTGGGCCGATTGGTACGGCGAGCTCTTCAACTTCCGCGAGATCCGCTTCTTCAACATCGAGGGCAAGTTGACCGGCCTGATCTCGCGGGCACTGACCTCGCCCTGCGGCAAGATCCGCATCCCGATCAACGAGTCGCTCGACGACAAGAGCCAGATCGAGGAGTATTTACGCCAGTACAAGGGCGAGGGCATCCAGCATGTCGCGCTCGGCGCGCGGGATATCTATGCCAGCGTCGAGCAACTGCGCCGCAACGGCTTGCCTTTCATGCCGGCGCCGCCCGAGACCTATTACGAGAAGGTCAACGGCCGCGTGCCGAACCATGGCGAGCCGGTCGATCGGCTGAAGGCCACCGGCATCCTGATCGACGGGGAGGGCGCGGTCGCGCTTGGCGAAAAGGCCGGCCGGATGAGCAAGGTGCTCCTGCAGATATTCTCGGGAACCGTGCTCGGGCCGATCTTCTTCGAGTTCATCCAGCGCAAGGGCGATGACGGCTTCGGCGAGGGCAATTTCCGCGCGCTCTTCGAGTCGATCGAGGAAGACCAGATCCGCCGGGGCGTGCTGAAGCCTGCGGAAGCGGCGGAATAGGGCTTCGGCCGGAGGCGCTGGATCGCGCCGTCTTTCGACGTAAATGTGCCGTCATTCCGGGCTTGGCCAGGAATCCATCTTAGAGCGCAGAGCCCTCCGATGGATTCCGGATCGGCGCCGCTAACGCGGCTTGTCCGGAATGACGGTGTTTCCGTACAAAACGAGCAAGCGCTACGGATTGAGTTTGCGCATCAGCAGGGGCGCGCCGACCGCAGGGTCCTTGCGCCACTGGCCGTTCTCGAAGACCAGATCGGTGCCGTGGCCGCGGCGCGCCACCAGCGTGAGCCTGCCGCCGGCATAGCGCCAGCCGGCAGGGTCGAAGATCGTGAGCCCGGTATCCTGGCAGGCGCCCTCGAAGGCCGCCGTCGCGCTCCCGTTCGCCGATGGCGGGGAAAGGACGAGGCGGCAGGCTTCGCGATTCTGCTGGCGCATCACCGAATAGCGCCCCGGCAATGCCTCGGCCGCCGGCGCTTTCGCCGGGTCGACGGCCGTTGGACGCTGGGCGGCTGTCGCCGCGGCGGTTGCGGAGTTCGAAGCACGGGGCGCTGCGGCGCGCGGATGATCCTTCGAGACCAGCCGATAGGCTTTGCCATCGCGCCCCTTGCCGTCGCTGCCGGCTTCGGGAGAACCTTTCTGAAAGCCGATCACTTCCTTGCCGCTGGTGTCAAGCAGCAGCGGCTGCCCGTTCGCGGCCAGCGTCCACGCCGCAGCCGTGTCGAGGATCGGCAAAGCGCGCCGGCAGGTGGCGGGGAAGCGGAGCTGGCGGACATTGCCGGTGGTTTCCGCCCCGAGGGTGACGGTGCAACTGCGCGTCGCACCCTCCATTTCGAGGTCCCAGGCGCCGAGCCAGCGGCGGATCGCCTCCGGGGCCTTATCGGCGCCGCGTGGAAGCGGCGCCGTCTGGGCGATGGCCGGCAGGTTGCCGGCGCCGAGGAGGATGAGCGGCAGCAGCCGGCGAATCAGGCCTTTTTCCATGGGGTCTCCGGCACGGGCGTCAGCGGGCCCTTGCCATCGAACCATGAAACCAGATTGTCGACCAGAAGCTGGCCCATCGCCTCGCGGGTGTGGACCGAGGCCGAGCCGACATGGGGCAGCAGCACGGCATGCTCGATCGCGATCAGCTCGGCCGGCACGCGCGGCTCGTCCTCGAAGACGTCGAGGCCGGCGGAGAGGATGGTCTTGTCCTGCAGCGCCTTGATCAGCGCCTGCTCGTCGATCACGGTGCCGCGGCCGACGTTGACGACGATACCGTTCGGTCCGAGCGCCTTCAGCACTTCGGCGTTGATGATGTGGTGCGTCGAGGCCCCACCCGGCGCGACCGAGATCAACGTGTCGACATCCGCGGCCATCTCGACGAGCGACGGATAATAGCGATAGGCCACGTCCTCCTGGCGCGAGCGGCCGTGATAGGCGACCGAGAGCCCGAAGGCTTCGAGACGATGCGCGACGGCCTTGCCGATGCGGCCGAGGCCGACGATGCCGACCGAACGCTTCCGCAGCGAGGTCGTCAGCGGATAGTTGGCCTTGAGCCACTTGCCTTCGCGCAGGTAGCGATCGACCTGCGGCAGCTGGCGGACGGTGGCGAGCAGCAGGCCGATCGCGAGATCGGCGACCTCGTCGGTCAGCACGTCGGGGGTGTTCGTCACGACAACGCCACGCCGGCCGGCTTCGGCCGCGTCGACGTGATCGTAGCCGACGCCGAAGCTGGACGCGATCTCGAGCTTGGGAAGCGCGTCGAAGAGTGCGCCATCGACCCGGTTGTGCCCGCCGCCGGCCGCGACGCCGCGCACGCGGCCCGAGACCTGCCGCAGCAGGGCGGCGTGGTCCGGCGCTTTCCAGAGTTCATGCACGACGAAGCGGCTTTTCAGCTGATCGGCGGCATAGGCCATCAGCGGGCCGGTCTGAATGATCTCGGGCTTGTCGGAGGCTGTCATCTCGCGCTGTCCATCAGTCTGGGAGGAACGTTGATTCGTGGCTTATGAATCGATTAAAATGAAACTACGCAGCTTGGCAGGCCAATCTAGCCGTGCCGTCGCATGAGCGATACCCGAAGACGCCCCGCAGCAGAGCGCTGGGCGCTTATTTAGTATGCTTTATTCGCATGATTTTTCCGGTCTCGGTGGCATTGTGCGTGCCGATGGAGGCCAGCGTCGTGTTCAGGCTATCGATCACAAGTCCGGCCATGCGGGCCGAGGCCAGATCGCCGTCGCGGTCGATGATGGCGAGCAGCACATGCTCGTGATCGGGCAGCGACTCGACATAGGCGACCTCGTCGCCGGTCTTGAGCAGCAGCGACCATTGCAGCGTGGCGATGACGGCGCTGGCGAGGCATTGCAGCGCCGCATTCTGAGCCGCGGAGAAGATCGCTTCATGGAAAGCGAGATCGGCGCGGATCGTCGCTTCGGCATAGGGCGGATTGTCGACCATGCCGCGATAGGCCGCCTCGATCCGGGCGATGTCGGCAGAGGTCCGGCGCTGGGCGGCGAGCCGGGCCGCGCTGGGCTCGACGAAGCGGCGCAACTCGAAGAGATCGCGAATGAATCGCTCGTTCGGGTCGGCCTCGAAATGCCAGGAGAGGACATCCGGGTCGAGCAGGTTCCAGCGTTCGCGCGACGCGGCGCGGGTGCCGCTCTTCGGGCGCGCTTCCACCAGCCCCTTGGCCGTCAGGACCTTGACCGCCTCGCGGTAGGCGGTGCGCGAAACCGAGATGTCCGAGCGCAGATCGTCCTCGTTGGGCAGGACCTCGCCCGCCTTCACGCGGCCGGTGATGATCGCCACCGCGAGCTTCTGTGCGACCTGGCCGAAGAGGCGGTCCGGATTGAGAGTTGTCGGCCGCGAGAAGTCGCGCACGCGCATCGGTAGCCCCTCCCTCGATCGCCTCGCCGCGGCCCCGTATCGGGCGCGAGGTGCAGGCCATGGCGGCGCTTGACACGCCCGCTTCTATCGTATGACTTTATCGCAGACTGGAACGGACACAATCGCCAGAAGCAGGCGAGGTCCGCTTTCATCATTCGGTCACAAGAAACCGATTGTGGTCGCTAACTGCCTGCTCGACGGGCGGTGCGACAGGGAACGGAAAGCAGGGAAGACGGCATGGCTTCAGTCCAGATCGCCGATGTACGCAAGGCGTACGGGTCTACGCAGGTCATCCACGGCGTCGACATCGACATCAACGACGGCGAATTCGTCATCCTCGTCGGCCCCTCGGGCTGCGGAAAGTCGACGCTGCTGCGGATGATCGCCGGGCTCGAGAACATCTCGGGCGGCGAGATCCGGATCGGGCCGCGCGTGGTGAACGACGTGCCTCCGAAGGAGCGCGACATCGCCATGGTGTTCCAGAACTATGCGCTCTATCCGCATATGACGGTCGCCGACAACATGGCCTTCTCGATGAAGCTCCGGAAGGCGCCGAAGGCCGAGATCGACGAGCGCGTCAACAAGGCGGCGCAGATCCTCGGGCTGAA
Source organism: Allobosea sp. RIT-PG3_2 (assembly GCF_057321085.1). Taxonomy (NCBI): domain Bacteria; kingdom Pseudomonadati; phylum Pseudomonadota; class Alphaproteobacteria; order Hyphomicrobiales; family Alloboseaceae; genus Allobosea; species Allobosea sp. RIT-PG3_2. Next base: position 166,842 of record NZ_JBXWCA010000008.1, read on the forward strand.
CAATCTGCTCGAGCGCTTTCCGCGCCAGCTCTCGGGCGGCCAGCGGCAGCGCGTCGCCATGGGTCGCGCCATCGTCCGCGATCCGCAGGTCTTCCTGTTCGACGAGCCGCTCTCGAACCTCGATGCCAAGCTGCGCGTTCAGATGCGCACCGAGATCAAGGAATTGCACCAGCGGCTGAAGACCACGACGGTCTACGTCACGCACGACCAGATCGAGGCCATGACCATGGCCGACAAGATCGTCGTCATGCATGACGGCATCGTCGAGCAGATGGGCGCGCCGCTCGATCTCTACGACAATCCGGCGAACCTGTTCGTCGCGGCCTTCATCGGCTCGCCGTCGATGAACTTGCTCAAGGGCAAGATCACGGCCAACGGCTTCGAGACCGAAGGCGGCGTCGTCTGGCCGATCGGCCAGCATCCGGCGGATTCCGAAGGGCGCGCGGCCGTGCTCGGCATCCGCCCCGAGCACTTCCAGCTCGATCCGAATGGCCTGAAGGCCCAGGTCGCGGTCGTCGAGCCGATGGGCTCGGAGACGCAGGTCGTCGTCCGCTGCGGTGGGCAGGACCTGACCTGCATCTTCCGCGAGCGCATCACCGCCAAGCCGGGCGAGACCATCGGCATCACGCCCGACACCAGCGTGACGCATCTCTTCGACGCTGCGACCGGCAAGCGGCTCTAACGAATTCGCCGCCCGCGAGCCGGGCGGCGGATGACGGCTGTCCAACGCCCATAATCCATGCAGGACGGAGGTCCCATGCAGGCCTCCGCCGCGCCAACGGAGGAGACGGTTTCATGAGCATTTCCAGAAGAGACGTGCTGATCGGCGGCGCGGGGCTTGCAGCAGGGGCCACGTTGCCGCTGGCGCCTGCGATCGCACAGGCCAATATCGAGAAGGGCGCGACGCTGCGCGTCCTGCGCCCGACCAAATTCGTCGATCCCGACCAGGCGATCTTCAACGAGAACACCGAGGCCTTCACCAAGGCGACGGGCGTGCCGGTCCGGGTCGACTATGCCGGCTGGGAAGACCTGCGGCCGCAGACGGCGGTCACCGCCAATACCGGTGCCGGGCCCGATATCGTCGTCGGCTGGGCGGATGATCCGCACATCTTCTCCGACAAGTTGATCGACCTCACGCCGATCGCCGAGGATCTCGGCAAGAAATATGGCGGCTGGTACCCGATCGCCGAGAAATACGGCAAGAAGGACAAGACCAACCAGTGGATATCGATCCCGATGGGCGCTTCCGGAGCGCCGGCGGTCTATCGCGAATCCTGGGTCAAGGAAGCGGGCTTCGATACCTTCCCGAAGGATCTCGACGGCTTTCTCAACCTCTGCCGCAAGCTCAAGGCCAACGGCCATCCGGCCGGCTTCGCGCTGGGCAACGCGGTCGGCGACGGCAACGCCTTCTGCAACTGGCTCGTCTGGACCCATGGCGGCTACATGGTCGACGAGAACAACAAGGTCGCGATCAATTCGAAGGAGACGGTCGCGGCACTGAAATACGCCAAGGCGCTCTACGAGACCTTCATCCCGGGCACGCTCTCCTGGCTCGACATCAGCAACAACAAGGCGCTGACGGCGGGCGAAATCGGCGTCACCCAGAACGGCGTCTCGCTCTACTTCTCGATCAAGAACTCGAAGGACGAGAAGACCGCGGCGATCGCCAAGGACCTGAACCACGCGACCATGCCTGTCGGCCCGTTCGGACGCCCGTCCGAGCCGGCCCTGGTGATCAACGCCATGGCGTTCAAGCACACCAAGTTCCCGAACGCGGCGAAGGAATATCTCCGCTTCATGATGGAGAAGGAGCAGTACGACAAGTGGCTGACCGGCTGCTTCGGCTACTGGACCCAGCCGCTGAAGGGCTTCGCCGAGAGCAAGGTCTGGTCGGGCGACCCGAAGATCCTGGTCTATCGCGACACCTGGGAGCGCGCGCTCTGGAGCGGCTACAAGGGCTCGATCAACGAGGCGGCCGGCACGGTCAACGCCGAATACGTCGTCGTCCAGATGGTCGCCTCGGTCTGCGCCGGCCAGGCGACGCCGGAGGAAGCGGCCGCTGAAGCCGAGCGCCGCGCCAAGCGCTACTATCGGACCTGACCCGCTTTTCCCGGCCGCCGTCCATGGTCGGCGGCCGGGAATGCCGGTCCAAAATGCGAGCGCGCCATGGCGATAGCTGCCGTCGAATCGCGAACCGTTTACAGCCTGCAGCAAAACTGGCTGGTGCGTCTGTTCGACTATAAACCGTTCCTGATCTTCCTCTGCCTGCTGCCCGCGGCGGGCTTCCTGCTGGTCTTTCTCAGCTACCCGCTGGGCCTGGGCATCTGGCTCGCCTTCACCGATACGCGCATCGGCCGCGCCGGTAATTTCATCGGGTTCGAGAATTTCCAATCGCTCTGGTACGACCGGGTCTTCATCACCGCAGTCTGGAACACGCTGCTCTATACGGGGGTGGCGACGATCGGGAAATTCGCCCTCGGCCTGTGGCTGGCGTTGCTGCTCAACAACCATCTGCCGATGAAGTCGCTGCTGCGGGCGATCATCCTGATTCCCTGGATCGTGCCGACGGTGCTCTCGGCCATCGCCTTCTGGTGGATCTACGATCCGCAGTTCTCGATCATCTCCTACGTGCTGGTCGACGTGCTCGGCTGGCGCGACACCTATATCGACTTCCTCGGACAGCCCTGGCCGGCGCGCTTCTCGCTGATCGCGGCGAATATCTGGCGCGGCATCCCCTTCGTCGCGATCTCGCTTCTCGCCGGCCTGCAGACCATCTCGCCGGCGCTGTACGAAGCAGCGATGCTCGATGGCGCCAATGCCTGGCAGCGCTTTCGGCATGTGACCTTCCCGATGCTGATGCCGATCCTGGCGATCGTGCTGACCTTCTCGGTGCTGTTCACCTTCACCGATTTCCAGCTCGTCTATGCCATCACCCGCGGCGGACCGGTGAACGCGACGCATCTGATGGCGACGCTCGCCTTCCAGCGCGGCATTCCAGGCGGTCAGCTCGGCGAGGGCGCGGCGATCGCGGTGGCGATGATCCCGTTCCTCGTGATGGCGACGCTGTTCAGCTATTTCGGCCTTGCCCGGCGCAAGTGGCAGCAGGGGGAAGACAATGACTGATCAGGCCCTCAGCGCGCGTCCGCATCTCAAGGACAAGGAGCGTGAAGGCGTCATCGACTGGTCGTCCGGCCCGCGGCGCTTCATCATGCTTTACCTGCCGCTGTCGCTCTTCCTGCTCGTGCTGCTGTTCCCGTTCTACTGGATGGCGATCACCGCGATCAAACCGAACGCGGAACTGCTCGACTACAAGAACAACAACCCGTTCTGGGTGAAGTCGCCGACGCTCGAGAACATCAACAAGCTGCTGTTCCAGACCGATTATCCGCAATGGCTCTGGACCACGATGATGGTCGCGGCGGTGGCGACTGCGCTCTCGCTGTTTTCCAGCGTGCTCGCCGCCTATGCGATTCAGCGGCTGCGGTTCAAGGGCTCGCAATATGTCGGACTCGCGATCTATCTCGCTTATCTCGTGCCGCCCTCGATTCTGTTCATCCCGCTGGCGACGCTGATCTTCCAGTTCGGCCTGTTCGACTCGCCGCTGGCGTTGATCCTGACCTATCCGACCTTCCTCATCCCCTTCTGCACCTGGCTCCTGATCGGCTATTTCAAGTCGATCCCCTATGAGCTCGAGGAATGCGCGATGATCGACGGGGCGACGCGGCTGCAAACCCTGTGGCGCATCACCTTGCCGCTCGCCATGCCCGGCCTGATCTCGGCCGGCATCTTCGCCTTCACCCTGTCCTGGAACGAGTTCATTTATGCGCTCGCCTTCATCCAGTCGGCGGAGAAGAAGACTGTGCCGGTCGCGGTGCTGACCCAGCTCGTGGAGGGCGACGTCTATCACTGGGGCTCGCTGATGGCCGGCGCGCTCTTGGGCTCGATCCCGGTCGCGATCCTCTATTCCTTCTTCGTCGACTATTACGTTGCCTCGATGACGGGTGCGGTGAAGGAGTAACCGGCTTCGGCGCCGGCCTGGCGCGGGCCGGCTTCCCCCATCGCGGGCATGGCGTGAGCCGTGCCCGCTTTCGTTCAAAGAGTGTCCGTTCGCATGACCGATAAACCGATCTCCACCATCGCCTTCGTCGGGCTTGGCGCCATGGGCGCGCCGATGGCCGAGAACCTCGTCAGGAAGCAGTTCCGCGTCACCGGCTTCGACATGCGCGAGGCGGCGCGAGAGGCGCTGGTCGCCGCCGGCGGGCACGCCGCTATCAGCGCCAGGGACGCTGCGGACGGTGCCGAAGCGCTGGTGCTGATGGTGGTCAACGCCGCCCAGGCGCGCGCGGTGCTGTTCGAGGCTGGCGCGCTGGAAGCGCTTGCTCCTGGCGCGACCGTGATCCTGATGGCGACCTGCCCGCCGGGTGAGGCGGAGGCGATCGCGGCGGAGGTCGTGAAGACAGGCCGGCATTTCATCGATGCCCCGGTCTCGGGCGGCGTCAACGGCGCGCGCAACGCGACGCTGACGATCATGGTCGGGGCGCCGAGCGAGAGCTTCGCGCGGGCCAAGCCTGTGCTCGACGCGCTCGGCGACAAGGTCTTCCATGTCGGCGAGAAGGCGGGGCAGGGCGCGACGGTGAAGACCGTCAACCAGCTCCTCTGCGGCGTCCATATCGCCGTCGCCGCCGAGGCGCTGTCTCTGGCCGAGAAGGCCGGCATCGACGGCCGCCTGCTGTTCGAGATCATGGGCGGCTCGGCTGCCTCGTCCTGGATGCTCAGGGATCGCGGGCCGCGCATGCATGAGCCCGATCCGGCCGTGGCGAGCGCGGTCGACATCTTCGTCAAGGATCTCGGCATCGTGCTCGATGCCGGGCGCGCGGCGAAGACGGCGCTGCCGCTGGCGGCGGCGGCCCATCAGATGTTCCTCGCTTCGTCCGGCCTCGGCCATGGCGGGCGCGACGATTCGCAGGTGGTCAGGGCCTACCGGGCGCTCAACGCGAAGCCCGCCAACGATGCCTGAGCCCGGCTCAGCGCGGCGGGCAGGTCGTCCCACGGATGATCAGCGCGGGCGTCAGCAACAGGCGCTGCGTCGGTGCGGCCGGGTTGGCGATCCGGTTCAGCAGGAACTCGGCCGACTTCGCGCCCATCTCGTTCTGGAAGTTGTGGACGGTGGTGAGGGCGGGAAACCACTGGGCGGCCTCCTTCACGTCGTCGCAGCCGACGATCGAGAAATCGCGGCCGGCCTCGAGCCCGCGATGGCGCAGGCCGAGCACGGCGCCGAAGGCGGCGAGATCGTTCATGCAGACGGCCGCGGTCGGCGGGTTGGCAGCATCGAGCACCTTCTGGATGCCTTTCAGGCCGGTTTCGCGGGTGCCATAGTCGAAATGCACGAGAGCCGGGTCGAACGGCAGGCCGGAGCGGGCAAGCACCTCGCGATAGCCGGCGTAGCGGTTGCGCCCGGTCGAGATGCTCTCATTGGCGCAGAGGAAGGCGATCCGGCGATGGCCGATCCCGATCAGGTGTTCCATGGCCTGGGTCGTGCCGTGGCGATCGTCGGAGCCGACGAAATCGAGGTCGGCCCCGGCGATCTCGCGCGAGAGCTGGACGATCGGCACGCCGGCATCGATCAGCGGAGCCAGGCTCTCCACGGTGCTGCCGCCAGCCGAGCACAGGATCATGCCGTCCGGGCGATACTCGGAGAGGATGCCGAGCACGCGGGCCTGCTTGTCGCGATTCTCGGCATAGGTGCCGAGCAGGATCGAACGGCCATGACGGCCGGCGGTTTCCTCGATCGCGGCTAGCAGCTCGGCGAAATAGGGATTGGTGATGTCGTGAAAGCCGACACCGATGATGTTGGTCCGGTCGGTCCGCAGCGAGGCGGCGCTGCGGTTGTAGCTGTAGCCCATCGAGCGGGCGATCTCCCGCACGCGCTCGCGCGTCGCCTCGGCGACGAGCGGCGAGCCGCGCAAAGCGAGCGACACCGTCGCGGTCGAGACGGAAAGATGGTCGGCGATGATCTGCAGGGTCACACGGCTGCGGCCGGAAGGACCCACCGCGGTCGGGCTTCTGGTCCGGCTGGTCTCGGGCGGGCCGTCGGCAGTCATGTCTCGTCCACTGTGAGCGCTGACCTCGCGATAGCCGGCGAGTCGGGTCGTTTTCTCCACGTCACGTTTCATCTCAACCATATCAGCGGGAGAATTTGAAGATGACTGCAACCAAAGAGTCCGTGGGCTTCATCGGCGTCGGCCTGATGGGACAGGGCATGGCCCGCAATCTCGTCGACAAGGGCTTTCCGCTCACCGTGATGGGGCATCGCAATCGCAAGCCGGTCGAGGAGCTGGTCGCGGCCGGCGCGGTCGAGGCGAAGACGCCGAAGGAACTCGCCGCCCGCTCCAGCATCATCTTCCTGTGCGTCACCGGCTCGGCCCAGGTCGAGGCCGTGATGACGGGCGAGAACGGCATTATCGCCGGTGCAAAGCCGGGCACGGTAATCGTCGACTGCTCGACCTCCGATCCGACGGTGACGGTCAGGCTCGCCGCGGAGCTCGAGGCGAAGGGCCTGCATCTTGCCGATGCGCCGCTCGGCGGCACGCCGGCCCAGGCGGCGCAGGGGCAGCTCTCCGCGATGATCGGCGCCTCGCCCGAAATCTTCGCGCGCATCAAGCCGGCCTGCGAGGCCTGGGCGCAGAAGATCGTGCATCTCGGCCCGGTCGGCGACGGCCACAAGATGAAGCTGATCAACAACTTCCTGTCGCTGGGCTATGCCGCGATCTATGCGGAGGCGCTGACGCTCGGCCAGAAGATCGGGATCTCGCCCCAGACCTTCGACAGCGTGCTGCGCGGCAGCCGCATGGATTGCGGCTTCTACCAGACCTTCATGAAATACGTGCTGGAGCGCGACAGGGACGCCCACAAGTTCACGCTCAGCAACGCGCTGAAGGATGTGCGCTATCTGGAGAGCGTGGCCAACGAGGCCGGTGTCGCCAATCCGATCGGCAACGCGGTGAAGAACAGCTACGCCGCGGCGGTGGCGAGCGGCCATGGCGACGACTACGTGCCGATGTTGTCCGACTGGATCGCCGGGCTCAACGGCACATCGCTCGCCGGCAAATAGGCTGGCGCCGTCATGCTCGGGCTCGACGCGAGCATTTCCTGATCGGGATTCTCAGGTCTGCGTTTCGTGCCGCCCGAGAATGACGCCGGCTCTTTCAGGGCTGCGCCAGCAGGCGGGCCAGCCCCTCGGACAGCCCCGTGCTGGTGACGGGGGGCGGCAGGGCGAGATCGCCGCTCAGGGGCTTGCGCAAGGGCTGGTCGAGCGCGCCGAGCAGCATCCGGATGCCGGCTTCGGCCGAGCAGATCACGGGAATGTCGACATGGGGCTGGACCCGTGCGGCAAGCCCGGCCAGGCCGGCGCCACCGAGAATGACCGCGCCGGCGCCATCGCGCCGCGCCACACGGCGGCAGGCCTCGGCCAGCATCGCGATGGAGCCATCGGGATCGCGGGCGATGTCGGCGCCGGTGGGGGCGACCGTTTCGACGGCGGCGAGGCGGTCGCCGAGGCCGATCGAGCCGACGAATTCGTGCAGCATCGGCCCCCAGCGCTCGCCACCGGTGACGATGGCGAAGCGCTCCGCCTGTTCAGCGGCAAGACGGCTGCTCGCTTCCGCCATGCCGACGACCGGGATGCGCGCCATTTCCTTGAGCGCGAGCAGGCCGGGATCGCCGAAGCAGGCGAGATAGACGCCATCGCAGCCCTGCCCATGCTCGGCGAAGGCCTCCAGCGCGGCGTGGGCGGCCACGACGCTGGCGCTACGGCTGGCGATGTAATGCGCACCGAAACGCCCTGTCACCGGCACGAGCGTCGCCTGTGGCGGCAGATAGGGCTCGATCACGCGCCCGACCAGGGCCGTCATTTCCGGCATGGTGTTGGGATTGATGACGAGGATGCGCAAGGTTTGGTCCAGCCGCTACGATCGATCCGATCCTGAGCGCCGGCCCGATCCCGCAGGGCGCAAACGCTGCCGACCAGGCAGTATTTCAGCGCCGAGCCGACGGGACGCCGACGACGAGCCCTTTTCGCATTCCGGCTTTCACACAGCAAGGTCACTGCCCTTGGCCGGCTCGATGATGTGACCGGCCGAGCCGCCTCGTCCGGCCTTGAAAACGGCGCAGAACTTCCTCTTTCACACCCGCCGCGGAGGCGCTGTCACTGAGGGTGAGCACGTTGCGATCGGAACCCTGCGCTGCATCGACGCACACATTATCGAGGCCATGTTAACGCCTCGGTAAGGCTCTTCTTTCCACCCTGATCGGGCAAAGGAGATGAGACGATGATCAAAAATGCACTCTCGGCGATATTCCTCGTCGTTCTGGGAGCCTCGGCAGCTGAGGCTGCCACCCCAAAACTGCTTGGGCAGTTCAACGCCTGGAATGCGGCTGCCTATGAAAACGGTGATACGCAACGTTGCTTCATCATGAGCAAGCCACAGATAGAAGAACCATCGGAGCTGCGCCATGGCGAGGTTCTCTTCTTTGTGCAGACGGGTGCGCGCGGCAGCGACACGGAATCGAGTTTCCAGGCGGGCTACGATTTCGCCAAGGATTCCATCGTTACCGTCACCATCGGCGACAACAGCTTCCGCATGTTGACCGAAGGTAGCAATGCCTGGATCGAACGCCTCGAACGCGAGCCGGCGCTGCTCGCCGCGATGCGGGCCGGCAACGACATGGTGCTGGAAGCACGCTCCGCTCGCGGCAACGCGACGACCTATACGTTCTCGCTGACGGGTGTCACGGCTGCCTCGCGCATGCTGCAACGATGCAATTCGGACGCGACGCAGAGCTAGGCGCCTGAGGCCCAAGCACCTGCGGTGTCGGCAGGTGCCGGTGTGCTGCTGGTCGGCGCTGCACGAGGAGAGATGGCTGGATACGGTTCCGGAACGGCGCAATTCGTTAGAACGAGCGCCGAGCCTCAGAGCCTTTCGCCCAATACAGGCTGATTGGGCCGTCTTCGCCGCGAACCGGATCGGTCGGAGGGAACGAGAGACGTGCGATCGCAGCCCGGATCGCCGCAGGGCGCATCGCGCAGGATATCGGCGCTCTGGCCGGGCGGATAGGCCCCGATCACGAGGAAATCGTGCGATGCTTCGACGCGACAATGACCGGTGCCGGCCGGAAGCAGCAATATATCGCCGGCCCGGATCGTCAGGTCTCGGCCGCGCGGGCCTCCCAGTCTGACGTCGGCCGATCCTGCGGCGATGCCGAGCACTTCATGCCCCTGCGAGTGGTAGTGGTGGAAATCGTAGATGCCGTTTCGCCATTGCGGCGGCCAGCCGTTCTCGGCAAAGCACCTTTCCATGGCCGTAGCCAGGTCCGGCGTCTCGGGCGAAAAGGCTGTCTCATAGATCAGCACCGGGAGCCGGGGATTGTTCGGTACCCCATCCCGTTCTTCGAGATGAAGCGCGGTGACGGTTGCCTGGTTCACGGTGCACTCTCCTTCAGCCGTTCGACCTGGACGGTCTGATTGATCAACTGGCAGGGCTTGTCGGTGGTCAGGAAAGCGATGTCTGCCGCGTCTCGGCCATGAGCGATGCGCACGAGACCTTCGACGGGCGCCAGCCGGGTCGTGTCGATCAACCACCAGTCGTTTTCCAGATACACCTCCATGACGGCATGAAAGTCGGGTGGATCAAGCTCGAACGCATAGGCGCTCACAGCCCGTGCCGGGATGGAAAGTGCCCGGCAGAGCGTGATGCCGAGATGGGTGAAGTCTCGGCAGACCCCCGCGCGGACCGTGAATGTATGAGCTGCCGTCGACTCGGCCGTGCTGACGCCATGGACATAGTCGACGTGGCGATTGATCCAGTCGAGGATCGCCATGACGCGCGCGACGCCATCGCCGGCCGCTCCGAATTCCCGCTGCGAAAACCGCTGGAACTGATCGCTGGGACAGAATCTGCTCGGCAGCAGATAGGGGAGAACCTCGACGGGCAACTCGCCCCAGACATGTTGGCGTCCCGCGACGGGCAACAGCTGCCGGGCGTTGTTCTCGACTTCGGCCTGATAGGCAACCGAGACTTCGCCCGAAAAGCAGGCGCGGAAACGGCGATCTCCCGAAAGGCCTTCGTCCACGGAAACCGGTGTGTCCGGGCTGACTTCGAGCACCTCCGACAAAAGCAGTTGGTCGGGCGATTTCGCCGCGTGCAACAGCCCGATGATCTGGGTCGGCTCGGCAAAGGAATATGTCAGTTCAGCCTTGGCCCGCAGCCGCATCGATCACCCCTCTTTCAGCCTGCGGACAACGGGAACGGCTGGACGATGTTCCCAGCCGGCGGCAGGGAACCGAGCGACCGGAGCAGCAAGCATGCGCCGTCAGGCGGCCATCAGCTTGTCGACAGTGATCGGCAGGCTCCTGACCCGTTTTCCGGTCGCATGGAAGATCGCGTTGGCGATAGCGGCAGCGGTCCCGACGACGCCGATCTCGCCGAGCCCCTTCACGCCGATAGGGCTGACTTTCTCGTCGTGCTCCTCGACGAAGATCACCTCGATCCCGTCGATGTCGGCATTAACAGGCACATGATATTCGCCGAGGTTGCGGTTCATGAACCGGCCGAAGCGATGATCGGTCATGGTCTCCTCGTGGAGGGCCATGCCGATGCCCCAGACCACGCCGCCCATGATCTGGCTGCGTGCGGTCTTCGGATTGAGAATGCGCCCGGCGGCGACCGCGCTGACCACGCGGGTCACGCGCACGATGTCGAGTTCCTCATCGACATGAACCTCGGCGAAGACGGCGGAATGCGTATAGGAGGCGTGCCGCAGCGGGCCGAGCAGGCCGGGGCTTGCAGTCTCTTCCGCCTCGACATGGTCGACGCCGGCGGCCGTCAGCGCGTCCGCGATGGACACGGTTCGGTCGGGCGCTGTCCGCAAGCGGATGTAGCCGCCGCCGAAGGCGACGTCCTCTATCGCAGCGCCCGCAAGCGGCGATCCTTCAACGGCCCCAGCGTATTTGAACAGGGTTTCGCAGAGCTTCCTGCAGGTCAGCATGACCGCGCTGCCGGAGGAGGCGGCGGTCCAGGAACCGCCCTGGATGGGAGCCATCGCGAGCGACGAATCACCGAGTTTCACGCTCACCGCATCCAGATCCAGCCCGAGCGCGTCGGCCCCGATCTGCGCCAGGATGGTGTAGGTGCCCGTTCCGATATCCGACGTCGCACAGCCGATTTCGAGGCGGCCGTCGCGGCTCAATCTGGCCCGGGCCGATGATTTCATCATCATCGCTTCCCAGACGCCGCTGGCCATGCCCCAGCCGACGAGTTCCTTGCCGGCGCGCGTCGCACGTGGCGTCGGATTGCGCTTGCTCCAGCCGAAGCGGGCGGCCCCTTCCGCATAGCAGGCGCGCAGCTCCTTCGAGGTCAGCGGCTTGTCGTCGTTCTCGTCGCGATCGGTATAGTTCCGCAAGCGCAACTGGATCGGATCGATGCCGGTCGCGTAGGCCAGCTCGTCCATTGCGCTCTCGAGAGCGAAAAGCCCTGTCGGCGCACCTGGAGCGCGCATGTCGCCGGGAGTGGGGATGTCGAGCTTGGCGAGTTCGTAGCCCAGCTGCGTCGCGTCGCTGTGATAGAGCATGCCCGACCAGTTGACGACGTTCTCCTGGTAGTCCTCGTAGCGCGATGTCGCCGCGACTGCATTGTGCTGCAGCGAGCGGATATGTCCGTCGGCGTCCGCACCGATCGCCACCGTGTTGATCGCCTGCGGGCGATGGACATGGCTGAACATCTGGGCTCGCGTCATCTCGACGCGAACTGAGCGTTCGAGCGCCAGCGAAGCCATCACGGCGAGAAAGAGCTGATGGTGCGGCCTGAGCGCTGAGCCGAAGGCGCCGCCGACGAACGGCGAGACAACCCTGACATCGTCGCTCGCAAGGCCGAAGACCGAGGAGATATAGCCATGCGTGTTCAGGGCGCCCTGGGTCTTGTCATGGACGGTTATCTTGCCGTCACCCTCCCAGACCACCGTCGTGCCATGGAGCTCCATCGGATTGTGATGCTCGGTCGCGAGTGCGTATTCGGCGCTGACCTTGATCGGAGATTCTGAGAAGGCGCCGGCCGCATCGCCCTTTGGATCGGGCGGCGGGGCGATGCCGGAACGCTTCTTGGGCGGCACATAGCTGTCATGGCGGGCGCGTTCAAGATCGGTCTCGTGAGGCGCGCGCTCATAGGTTACGCCGATCAGCGAGGCCGCTTCGCGCGCCGCCTCCAGGGTCTCCGCGACCACCAGCGCGATCGGCTGATCGCTGTGGTGGATCCGATCATCATAGAGAGGCCGCAACGGCTTGCCGGGCGGTGCGACCTGGTCGCGGTAGCTCCTGTCGAACCATGCGGTCTTGGGACGGTCTTCATGGGTGAAGATCTTGATGACGCCAGGAATCGCAAGAGCCGCATTCAGATCGAGCGCCACGATGCGGCCGCGTGGAATGGCACTGTCGACGATATAGCCATGCACCAGGCCGGGCGCGTCGAATTCGGCGGCGTAGGTGGCATGGCCGGTGACCTTGGCGACGCCGTCGATGCGGCTGCGCGGCGAGCCGACATGGGGATCGTTCCTGAGCATGATGGCGGCTCCTTCAGGCGATGCGCTTGTCGGACTGGGATTGCGGCGTTCCGGCCGCAGCCTGGCCGAGAGCGCGAATGATGGCGCGACGGGCCAGCTCGATCTTGAAGGCGTTGTGCTTGCGGCCCTGGGCGCCTTCCAGCAGCACGTCGGCGGCCGCGGCAAAGCTGGTCTCGTCGGCAGCGCGCCCGATCAACACCTCCTCGGCTTGCGGGCGGCGCCAGGGCTTGTGAGCGACTCCGCCAAGCGCGATGCGCGCGTCGGCGATGGTATCTCCTTCCATCTGCAGGCCCGCGGCGACCGAGACCAGAGCGAAGGCATAGGACAGCCGGTCGCGAAGTTTCAGATAGGTATGGTTGCCCATGAAGCGTCGCGTCTCGGCGGGGATTTCGATGCCGATCACCAGCTCATCGGCGCCGAGCGTCGTGTCGCGTTCCGGCGAGCCGTCGGGCAGCCGATGATATTGCGCTATCGGAATCGTCCGCTGCCCTTGCGGGCCGGCGATATGAATGAGGGCATCGAGCGCGGCGAGCGCGACGCACATGTCGGATGGGTGCGTGGCGATGCAGTCGCCGCTCGCGCCGAGAATGGCGTGGTTGCGGTTGACGCCCTCCAAAGCCGGGCAGCCACTGCCTGGTTCGCGCTTGTTGCAGGGCAGCGCGGCGTCGTAAAAGTAATAGCAGCGGGTCCGCTGGTTGATGTTGCCGCCCGCTGTCGCGGCGTTTCGCAACTGCGGCGTGGCGCCCGCCAGGATGGCGCTCGACAGCAGCGGGAAATTCTCTGCAACCGCCGGATGATAGGCGATCGTCGTGTTGGAGACGAGCGCGCCGATCATGATGCCGCGCTCGTTCTCCGTGATCTCGTCGAGGCCTTCGATGCGGGTTATGTCGATCAGGCGGCTCGGCTGCTCGACATCGTATTTCATCAGGTCGAGGAGGTTTGTCCCGCCAGCCACGATCTTCGCGGCGGGATCGGCGGCGAGGGCGGCCAGGGCGCCTTCGACGCTTTCGGCCCTGAGGTAAGAGAAGCGGTTCATTCTGCCGCCTCCCGGATATAGCCTTGCCGTTGCCCCATCACATCCTCGATCGCATCGACGATGTTCGGATAGGCGCCGCAACGGCAGATGTTCCCGCTCATCAGTTCGCGAATCTCGTCGCGGTCGTGCGCGTGCCCCTCGGCCAGGAGCGCGACGGCGGAGCAGATCTGGCCCGGTGTGCAGTACCCGCACTGGAAGGCATCCCGGTCGATGAAGGCGCGCTGCAGGGGATGAAGGTTGTCGCCCTGCGCGAGCCCTTCGACCGTGGTGATCTCCCGCCCGTCCATCATCACCGCGAGCTTCAGGCAGGCGTTGATGCGCTGGCCCTCGATCAAAACCGTGCAGGCGCCGCACTGGCCGTGGTCGCAGCCCTTCTTCGTGCCGGTCACCCCGAGCTGGTTGCGCAGCAGGTCGAGCAGCGTCGTCGAAGGCCCAACCTCGGTTCGAACCGGACGGCCGTTCAGGTTGAGCGTGATCTCGATCTTGTCATCGGGAGCCAGCGTTCGGAGCGTCACGGTCGATCTCCTATGCGATAGGCGAGGGGCGGTGAAAGGCTGGAGGCTGCGGCCAGGCTTAGGAGCCGGCGGCCTGATAGCGATGACAACGGCGCCCGCAGGCGAACTGTTCCCTCAAATCGGAATAGTTCGAGACGGCAGGTGATGCGGCGTATTCGTGGGCCGGTTCCGATGCCGCTGCCGGCCGGGAGCCCGGTGGAACTCCCGGTGCCGGCCCAAGCTCGATGGAGGTTCCCCATAGACGCGCTGCGCTTGCCGGCGGGATCGCCCGCCTCGCGGTTCTTGCGAGAACCGGGCGCAATTCAGAGCTTAACGATCGAGGATTGAACCTGGCAGGCGAGATTATGGAATCCGGCGCACAGCTGGGACTGCGCCCGTGGATGCAGCGCTCAACTGCCCGATTATCGAGATGCCCGTCGCCATCGCTGCCCGGTGAAGGGTTGTTGCTAGCAGCCGATCACCTTGAACTCGACCCGGCGGTCGAGCGCGTCGCTGGCGTCGTCCTTGCCCGTTCCGACGAGGTTCTCCTTGAAGCCGCGGCCGGTCGCGATCATGCGGCCGCGATTGTCGGGCGCGCCGGTCAGCAGCAGGTCCATGACGAACTGCGCCCGCAAGACGGAAAGCCGCTCGTTCACCTGCGGCAGGCCGGTATGCGAGGTATGGCCGACGATCTCGAGACAGGCGCCCTTCTGGCGCGCCCGCGTCGCGATCTGGCTCAGCCACATCGGATAGGGCTCCGTGACCTGCGAGTTGTCGATGAACTGCGTGGTGCCCGGTTTGAACAGCAGCTTCACCATGAGCTGGTCAGCCCCCAGCCCGTAGTCGACGAGATCGCCGAAGGCATCGACCATGTCGTCCCGTCGCGCGAGCTTGGTGGCCGCGAGATAGGTGCCGATCCTGACGCGATGCTGCTCGCCGCCCGGCAGCTTGCGCGCCGTCCTGTAGAAGGCGAGCGCCTCGCGGAAATGCTGCGTCTCATAGGCGAGGATGCCGTCGTTGATCAGCGCATTCGCCGTGAGCTTCTCGACATAGGACGGGTCGATCGGGTCCCCGAGCTTCGTGCCCTGGCAGGTCTTGATGTAGGCCTCCGTGGCCTGATCCTTGGACCAGAGCGGCGCGTCGCGGTAATACGGCGTCGGGGTGGCGTCGACGCCGTCCACGCGCGCGCGCGACACCCCCTTGGAAACGACGCTGTTCGATTTCAGGTCGGCAAGCGTCAGGCAGATCCGATAGGCATCGCGCGGCCCGTCCGGTACGCCCTGGTTGTTGACGGCCGTGAAGGTGCCGACCAGCACCACCGGCTTGCGCGCCAGGGCCTCGCTGTCGAAAGGCAGGACGGTGAAGCGCGGATAGGCCGAGCGAACGATCTCCATCAAGCTCTGCTGCATCGAACGCGTCGCCGTCGACTGCGCGCCCGAGGCTGCGTCGATGAGCGGGTCGATGACCAGTTCGACCTGCTGGCCGGAAACCGCTGCCTTGCCGAACAGATCGTCGGCCGCTTTCCGGAGCGCATCCGGGAACGGAACGGGCGTGGGCGGGGTCGTCTGGGCCAAGGCCGACGTGCCACCGGCCAGCAGGGCCAAGCCGATCAGGAGACCCTTGAAGCGGAACAAGCCTGTCATGCCTAACCTTTCCGGTTCAGGACGGTGGCCGAGCCCCGCCCCGTTGTCTCAGCGGCAGTGCTGCAATTGCTCGCGCCCGGCCGGTGTCAGATCGCCGAGCTGGGCCCGCAGCAGGAGTTCGGCGCAGCCCGCCGACGCCCGTCCCCTCGGCATCGCTCCGGGTGCGGTCTCCGGGAGGCGCGAGGCGCTGCCGGGCAGCGCGACCGGCTGGGTCGATCGATCCTGCGACAGCGGTGCAGCGCCGAGCCGCGCCGCCATCGCCTGCTCGACGGCCTGACGCTCCTCCGACAGCCGCCGCTTCTCCACTTCGATCGCCGCGAGCTCGGTTTCGCGACGGGCAAGTTCGTCGGCGAGGCGTGCTCTCTCCGCCTTATCCTGGGCGCGGGGCGCGGGGGCGGCGGGAGCAGCAATAGCGGGTGGCGCGGAGTCCGTGGGTTTCGCAGGCGGCGCGGCGACGACCGCTTCACCGAGATCCTTGCGGGCGAGATCGTCGGCCGCTTGGCGCCGGCCCTGTTCCGCCCGTTCGAGACGTTGAAGCAGAGCGCGTTCGCGTTCGGCGAACTCGCGCGCAAGCTTGTCGCGCTCGCTCGACGCGGAGGACCGGCGCTCGATCAGGTCCAGCCGCGTGCGGGCGTCGATGGCGAAAAAGCTCGTGGGATAGCGCTGGATGAACGCCTGCAGCGCGGCGGGCTCGTCACTGGCGCGGATGCGGCGCCAGACATCGGCATCCGTCTCCTCGCGGTTGAGATAGAAATCACCGAGCAGGGAAAGCGACAGTTCCGGCGTCTGCTTGCCGGCCGTCGCGTCGTAGACGCTTTTCTGGACGCGGCGAAACAGCGTCGCCACCTCCAGCCCGGGGTGATCGATCTCGCGCACCAGAGCCGCCGTGAAGGGGCTGTTGCGGCCGATGCCGTCGGCGGCGACGTCGTTGGCCTGTGTCGCATAGGCGATGACCATTCCCTGCGCCCGCTGGACCGGGGCGAGGCCCGAGCCGACGGAGAAGCCGCGCGTTGCCTGCCGCTTGGCGAGGAGGCCAACGAAAGGATTGTTGCGGCAGGCATCGAGCACCATGATCTTGACGCCCTTGGCGTAGTTCAAGGCGGTGACGACGTCGTTGAGCCGGGTCGTCTCGTACTGGACGCCGACCTCGTCCTCGATCTTTGCCTCCACAGGCACCAGATAATTTTCGCCGTTGAACTGGAAGCCATGGCCGGCGAAGTAGAACATCGCGGTGTCGGCATCCTGCACGAGCCTTGCGAAACGCGTGAGCGCCGCATCCATGCCGCGCTTGTCCAGATCGATGCCGTCGACCACCTCGAAGCCGACCTTGCGCAACGCCACCACCATGTCGCGCGCGTCGTTCACCGTATTGGGCAGCACGGGCGCGTTTCGATAGCTGGAGTTGCCGATCACGAGCGCGACGCGGCGCTCCGGTAGCGGCTGGGCGATGGCCAAGCCGGACAAGATGAGCAGGATGAGCCCGCAGAGTCTGGCAACGAAGATCATGGGTGCCTTCCTTGCGTCATGCTAATGCATGATCTTGGCCGCCTCCAGAACAAAGCATAGTCCTCGGCGAAACGTGACGGCGTTTTGCTTGAAGGCTCCAGTCGCCGCTGATAGCCTTCGACACATCGTCCCGGGGAAGGAAGACGCTCATGCTTCGCCTTGCGCCGGCGGTTCTCTGGTTCAGTCTGGCAGCGGCGCTGGCGATCCCGATCGTCGCCGCGCCGGCCCAGGAGCGCGCCCGGCAGCGCAGCCCGGCCCCGGCTGCTGCCCGGCTCTCCTTCGTCGGCCTCGCCGACAAGGCGCAGGTGCCAGGCAAATTCACCGTGAGGTTCGCCATCTCCGGCATGGACGTCGCTCCGGCCGGCGAAGCGAAACGCAATGCCGGGCATCATCATTTGCTGATCGACACCGAGCTGCCGCCGCTCGATCAGCCGATCCCGAGCGATTTCAACCACATCCATTTCGGCGGCGGCCAGACCGAGGCCGAGATCGCCCTGACGCCGGGCAGGCACACGCTCCAGCTTCTCTTCGCCGACCACAACCATGTGCCGCACGATCCTCCGGTTGTGTCGGAGCGCATTACGGTGGAAGTCTCGGCAGCGGCGGAGAAGTCGCGCTCGGCGGCCGAGCCTGGCGCCCGCGTCTTCTTCATCGATCTCCAGGACGGAGCGACGATCTCCAGCCGGGCCAAAATACGCTTCGGAGCGGCGGGCATCACGGTGACGCCGGCCGGCACGACCAGCCACAATGGCGGCCATCACCATCTGCTGGTCGATACCGAGCTGCCGGCGCTCGACCGCGAGATCCCGAGCGACTTCAACCATCTGCATTTCGGGCGTGGCCAGACCGAGGTCGAGCTCTCCCTGCCGCCCGGCGAACACACGCTGCAACTGCTGATGGGCGATCACGAGCATGTGCCGCACGATCCTCCTGTGATGTCCGAGCGCATCCGCGTCCGCGTGGTCGCCGATCCGCAGGCGGCTGCCGCGCCCAATCCTGCGGGCGCAGCCGGCCGCGCGCGGACAGCATCGCCCAACGATGCCGCGGTCTACTTCATCTATCCGAAGGACGGCGACACGATCTTTCCGACCTCGACGATCCGCTTCGGCCTGCGCAACATGGGGGTTGCGCCCGCCGGCGTCGCCAAGCCGAATACCGGCCATCATCACCTGCTGGTCGATACGCAGCCGCCGTCGTTCGGCGATCCGATCCCGGCCGACCTCAACCATATCCATCTCGGCGGCGGCCAGACCGAATACCGCCTGACGCTGCCAACCGGCCGGCACACGTTCCAGCTTCTGCTCGCCGATGAAAACCATGTGCCGCATGATCCGCCGGTCATGTCGGAGCGCATCACGGTGACCGTGGCGCCGGGCGGCCCCAGAGCGACGAGGCGTCGATGATCCGCTCAGCCGCCACAGCCGCCCTTCTCATCGCGCTGGCCGCCTGGCAAGGATGGCCGTCCGGCGCTGCCGCACAGACGCCCGCACGCCAGCAGGCTCCGGCCGGCGCCCAGGTCTATTTCCACTATCCGCTCGACGGATTGAGCGTCCCCGAACGGTTCACAGTGCGGATCGGCCTGCGCGGCATGGGCGTTGCCCCGGCCGGTGTCGCCCATGCCAGGACCGGGCATCATCACCTGCTGATCGATACCGAGCCCGGCCCGCCGGACCAGCCCATCCCGTCCGACTACAACAACATCCACCTCGGCAACGGGCAGACCGAGGTCGTCGTCACGCTGCCCAAGGGGCGGCATACGCTGCAATTGCTGCTGGGCGACCATACGCATACGCCGCATGATCCGCCCGTGATGTCGCAGAAGATCACGGTTTATGTGCGCTAGCCGGAAAGGATACGATCTGCAGATGGGCTGGTTGCGCTTCCTCGCCATGGCTGTCGTGCTGCAGGCGCTGTCGTCCGTGCCCGGCCACGCCCAGCAGACGGGCGAGGCCGCGCGCGTGGCGCTCGTCGTCGCCAACGGCTCCTATCCGCAGGCGGCAATCGGCAACGCGGTCCCGCAAGGCCGCGCCGTCGCCGACACCCTTCGCGCGGGTGGCTTCGATGTCGTCGCCGTCGACAATGCCGGCCGCACCGAGCTGCGGCAGGCCATAGCCGCCTTTACGGGCAAGCTCACGCGAGGGGCGCAGGTCGTGGTCTTCTACAGCGGCCATGCGATCCAGCAGCGGAACCGCAATTTTCTGCTGCCACCGCAGAACGGTGCCCAGGACGCGGTCGATCTCGACGAGATCATCGACCCGCTGATCGTCGCCAGGCCGGCGAGCGCCCTGCTTTTCATCGATGCCAGCCGGGACAATCCCTGGCAGGGAAATGGGAGGGGCCTGTTGCCGCTGGAGCCGATGGAAAGCATCGCCGTGCTGTTCCCGGCGGCGCCGGGCAGGACCGTTGCCGATGCCGGCAATCGCGCTGTGGAAGCCTGGCTGAAGGCGATCCGAACCCCCGGGCTCGACATGACCGCGGCGCTGAAGCAAACGCGGGACGCCATCGCGCGCGAAAGCCGGCGCAGCCAGCAGGCCTGGCTGTCCTCCGAGCCGCCAAAAGGCCTCGTGGTCACGCCCATCGCCCGCCCGGTTGCGGTGGCGCAGACCAACCGCGCGGTGATTCCACCTCCTGAAACAGCGGGCGCACCCCAGGACGCCTATGAACTCGCCTTCTGGGAATCGATCCGCAACAGCGAGAACGCGACGGAGTACCGCGCTTATCTCGACGCCTATCCGAACGGGCGCTTCACCGCACTGGCCCGCACCCGCGAGCAGCTCTACCGCGGCAAGGCGGCTGCAGCTGCGCCGACCGCGGCCTCGAGTCCCTCGTCGTCGTCCCAGCCTGCGGGTGCACCGCTACGCGACTGTACGGGCTGCCCGGAACTGGTCGAGATCCCGGCCGGCACCTTCCAGATGGGCTCCAACGACCTCTACGAGTTCGAGAAGCCGGTCCATCCCGTGACCGTCCGGGGCTTCTATCTCGGGACACGGGAAGTGACGTTCGAGGATTGGGATCTCTGCGTCGATCAGGGCGGCTGCAGCTATCGGCCGGATGACCGCGGCCTCGGACGCGGCAGACGCCCGGTCACCGACATTCACTGGAACGATGCGGGCGCCTATGTCGCCTGGCTTTCGACGCGGACGGGCAAGCGATATCGCCTCCCGACCGAGAGCGAATGGGAATTTGCCGCGCGCGCGGGCACGACGACGGTCTATCCCTGGGGCCAGGCCATGACGAAAGACCGGGCGAACTGCCTCGGCTGCAACGATCAGACGCGCCGCAGCGCCGTGCCGGTCGGCCAGTTTCCGCCGAATGCCTTCGGCCTCTACGACATGGCCGGCAACGCCGCCGAATGGGTTGCCGACTGCTGGAGCGAAACCTATCGCAGCGCGCCTCGCGACGGCAGCGCCTATACCGCTCCGGGATGCCGCGAACGGGTGCTGCGCGGCGGCTCCTTCAACAATGATCCGCGCTACCTGCGCTCGGCGGCGCGCTTCAAATACGAAGCCGATGTGCGCTTCTATACGAACGGCTTCCGCGTCGCGCGCGACAGATAGCCGAGATCCCGCCGTGGAATTGACGCCCGGCATCCGGCTGGATGCGGACGAACGTGTCGCCACAGCATGAGGTGTCGCGCTATCGGCTATCCCTGACCGGGAAGTTCCGGTCGCCATTCGATGGACAGGTGCTCGCGAAACGCGAAGCGGACGAGGTGGCGCTCGACGACCTCTTGCAGTTGCTGGAGAGCATCGGAATCTGGCGCATCCAGGTGCAGCCGAAGCCAGCCATCCTGTGCCAGGAGCTCACAATGCCCGATCGAAAAGCGGACACTTCCCACCTGCTTGTCGAATTCGACGTCGAGTTTGTGGGCGAAGTGTTTGCAGAGCTGCTGGAGATAAAGGGAGGCATTGCCGGTCGCGATATCTGCCCGGCTCTGTCGCGGATTGGCGCCGTTGTTCATTTCGTCCATTTCAGCGAAGGCTCGTCCAATAGGTGCCGTCGAGCGATACGGGCTGGAAGCGCTGCTGCATCGTTGCCAGCAACGCTTTCGGGTCGAGATCGGCGAAGAGCTGCGGATGGAGCCACTGCGCGAAGGCCTGCACGGCGACGACGTTGAAAGGCGAGTTGTAGAAGTGGTGCCAAACGGCATGGGCACGGCCGTCGCGTACCGCATCGAGCCCGGCGATGCCTGTGCGCGCCATCGAGCGTGCGAGACGCTCGCGTGCCGCGCCCGCCTCCACACCGGGCCCCAGGGCCAGCCACGGAGCCTCGTCGCGCTGCAGGCCGCTGCCGATCGCCGTGCCGATATAGACCTCGGGCGGGTTGGAGATGAGCCATTCCAGGCTGACGACGCCGGCCTCGCCCGGCACGATGTCCTCCGCGATATTGACGCCGCCGGCCGCGGTGACGAAGCGCCCCATCATGCCCCGGGTCATGGTTTCGCAGCACCCCATCCCGAGCCCGACGCGGCTCTCGACGAAGACGCGCGTCGGTTTCGGCCGCGTCGACGCCAGCCTCTCCGTCACGGCCGCCAATGCCGCCCGCCATACCGAGATGAACTCCGCCGCTTCCTCTTCGCGGCCCAGGAGCGCTCCGAGAAGTTCGAGTGACCGCGGCGTGTTGACCAGCGGATCGTTGCGGAAATCGATGAAGACGATGGCGACACCCGCCGCTTCGAGCGCGCGGATGACCTCGCCGGAGCGCGTGTCCGGGCCGTGGCCGTAAAGGCTGAAGATCGCGACCTGGGGGGAGGCCGTGATGGCCTGCTCGATGCTGAAGCTGTCGCGCGTGTTGCGGCCGATCCGCTTGACCTTGTCGAGGGCCGGGAAGCGCTCGCGATATCGCGCATAGCTGACGGGATCGACGGCCTCGTAATCCCCCATCATTCCCACAAGCCGGGCCACGGGATCGGCCCGGTCGAGGATCGCGAGGGCAGGCAGGTAGCGGCCTTCGCCGATGATGATGCGCTCGACCTTGTCCGGCACGCTGACCTTGCGCCCTGCGAGATCGACGACCTCCCGGCTTGTCCCCGCGGACGGAAGGAGCAGGATCAGGAAGGTCAGGAGACCGAGCAGGCGCATCAGAAGCGCGCCGATGCGCTGAGGACGAACGCCCTGCCGGGCTGGTAGAGCGGTGTAACCGTGCCGAACTCCTGGCCGTAGGTAGCGCGATCGGCATAGGTCTGGTCGAGCAGGTTCTTGACCTCGGCACGCAATGTCAGGTTCTGCAGCTGCGGCGGCTTGTACTCGGCGAAGAGATTGACGACCTCGTAGCCCTTGAGCGGCAGGTTGCCGGGAGCGACCTTCTTGTAGTCGCGCACGATCTCTATATCGCCGCCGACGGTGACGCCCCATTGCCGGAAGGTATGGGCGGCCGTCAGCGTGAAGACGTCTCCGATCGGCGTGGCGAGATAGGTCCCGGTGTCTGAATCCGCGCGTTGCCCGTCGATCTTGACGTTCACGCTCGCATATTTGCCGCGGATGAAACCGTCCTCCCAGGCATAGCCGAGGCCGATCTCGTAGCCATGGGATTCGATGTCACGCAGCAAGGTGGCGCTGGCGACGGCGAAGCGCGCCGCGCGGGCATTCTCCACTTCGGTGCGGAAGACCGAACCCTCCAGGGTGAAGCCGTGCCAGCGCGCGACGAGGCCGGCCATCACATTGTCCGAGGTCGCTGGTCGCATGCCGTTGCCGTAGCGCCAGGCCGGATTCATGATGAAGTTCTCGGCGAGCTGGATGCCGCCCCAGACATGGGAATAGCCGGCCCTGACCGTCAGGTGCTCGGGGATGAGGTCGAACTCGCCCGAGATGTTGCGCGACAGGCCGGCATTGTCGAACTCTTGCCCGGTTGTTCCGGTGAACCACTGCTGGTCGCCGCGCAGGCCGAAGGAGAGGCGCGCGCGCTCGAACGGCTTCAGCCGCGCTTGCGCGTAGACGCCGAGATTGCTGGCCTTTTCGTTCACCCGCATGTTGCGGTCCTTGTAGAGTGCCTTGTCCTTGTAGAAGTCGACGCCGGCGGTGACGCTGCCGAAATCGCCAAAGCCGAAGCGGTTTTCGAACTTGCCGTTGAAGCTGTCGGTGACGCCGGTGCCCGGGTAGGTCACGGGGAGGGGGCTGGCGCCGACCGGCCGCTCGAAGATCGGCGTGTCGACATCCGTTCGGCTGTAGGCGAGGACCGCCTTGGGGTCCCACCAGCCGAGCGCGGAGGTGCGGCTATAGGTGAAGACCGTGTTCTGCCGGTCGATCTCGTAGCGGCGAACCCGCGGCTCCCAGACGGGGCGGCCCGTGATGAAGCCGATATTGCCGCGGAAAGGCCTGAGGGCATCGTCGCGGACGCGCTCATGGCTGATCTGGAAGCGGTCGCCTGAAGGAGCTTCCCAGCCCATCTTGAACAGGCCGCTCAACAGATCGGTCTTGGTGCCGAGGACTTCCTGGCCGTTGCCGGCCTTGTAGTTGTCGCCTTTGCCGAGCGTTCCGTAGGCGAGGATGTCGAAACCTTCATACCGGGCATAGCCTGCCAGGTTGTTGGTGAAGACGGGGCCGTTGCTGCTGAACTGCGTCTTCGCGAAAGCGCCGACGCCGTTGCCCGTCAGGAAGTCGCGGGCGTCCTTCGTCTCGTAGGCGATCGCGCCGGCGAGCGCTCCGGGGCCGGCATCGGCCGGCGCCACGCCGGCATCGACACGTGCCGCCCTCAGGAACGACGGATCGATCAGCGTCGTGCCGTTGTGGTGGAAGACCTTGTTGTTCTGCCGGCTGCCGTCGATGGTGACGGCCAGATTGGTCTCCTCGACGCCGTTGACATAGACCTTCTGCGACATCGGGGTGGAGCCGCCGACCTTCACGCGCGGTTCGCTGGCAAAGACATCGCGGATATCCGAGGGATTCTTGCGCTCCAGCTCGCGTGGTCCGATGAGGATCTCGCTGACGCCTCCGCGTGCGAGCGGGTTGCCGGCCACGTCGATCGTATCGAGCGCGATCACGCCTTCGGGAATGGCTGCGCCGGCAGCTGCAACAGGCACCGCTGCGCTGATGGTCACGCTTGTCGCGCCGGTGAAGCGGAAGTTGAGCCCGGTGCCGGCCAGAAGACGAGCAAGGGCCGCCTCGGACGATAGGGGGCCCGAGACCGCAGCGGACCGCTTTCCTGCGGTCGCCGAGGCCGGGGCGACCACGGCGACACCTGTCTGCCGGGAAAAGGCGATCAGCGCGGAGGAAACGGATTGAGCGGGGATATGGACCGTTCGGACGCTTTGCGCCATCGCCGGGACGGCGACAATTCCCGCCGCGAGAGCGGTCCCGCACAGCGCCGCAGCCAGTCCTGCCCGGCGGACAAGCCGCGCCCCAACCCGAATACCCATCGTCGATCCCCATCGATATGAGGGCCGTGACTATCGGGGCCCTCGCAGGGGTAAGACGCCGGCGGCGGGCGGAGTCATTATTGCGTTGCGAAAAATATCTTCAGAAGGGCAGCAGCAAGGTCAACCACTCGAAGGGGCGTACGACCCGCAATCCGAGGCCGCTGGCGAGCATGTCTATGCCGGCTGCAGGGCTGCGCGCGTCGAGCACGGCCGTCACGCGCCGCTGCGCCGCTTCGCCAGACAGGATCTGGATATGGCCGCCGCTATAGCGTTCAAGGTCGGCAATCGCTTCGGCCAACCGAACATCATGGAAAACCAGCCTGCCCCGGCGCCAGTCGCCGATCTCGCCCGGGTCGAGCGGGCCCGGCCGCGAGATCGCGGTGCCTTCGTAGCCGACGCCCTGACCAGTGCCGACGACGACGCCGGGAGCTCCCGGCACCCGGACCTCGACGCGGCTCTCATCGACTGCAACCGAAACCGCTGCCCCAAGACCCAGCTTGACATCGAAGGCCGTGCCGAGAGCGGTCAGGGTTCCCCCGCGCGCGGTCACGGAGAACGGCCGGTTCGGATCGCTCGCGACCGTGAAGAAAGCTTGGCCCGATAGCAGCCTGACCGTGCGCCGGGTCGTTGTCAGATCGACATCGATAGCGGAGGCAGGGGCCAGTTCGACCTGCGAGCCATCTGTGAGGGTGACGATCCGGCGCTCTCCAGCTGCGGTTCTGTAATCGGCAAGCCAATCGGATTGCGCGAGCAGGCTCGCCAGGCCCGCGGCCAGGACAAGCGATGCCGCAACCGCGAGAATGCCCTGCCGCCACCGCCGCGGTCTGGCCACGGGCGCGACCGGCGGCGCGGCGATGGCTGGCCGTTCAGCGGGTGCGACTTGATCGAGGTCCTGCCAGATGGTCTCGAGCTCTGCCCAGGCGCGCGCATGATCAGAGTTCGTCGCCAACCACGTGTCGAACGCCTTTTGCTCGGCGGGGCGCACCTGGCCGTCGCGCAGCCGGACGAACCATTGCAGCGCCTGCTCGTCGGGCGTTTCTTCAGCGTGATCTTCCATAGCAATGTCCTGGGCCGGACTTACCATTGCGGCCGACGGCCTGACCTTTGGCACCCGGAATAGCCCCTTCTCAATAGACGATCCGCAGGCGCGAAAGCATTAGTCAGAGGCGCGCATCGCAGCGCGCAAGCTGCGCATCGCATTGGCGAGATGCACCATGACGGTGTTGCGCGCGATGCCGAGCCGGAGAGCGATCTCGGCGTAGCTCAAGCCCTCGTATTTGTGGAGGAGCAGGACCTCGCGGCTACGCGGGGGGAGCTCCGCGACTGCGCGTCGCAAACGCTGGTCGCGTTCGCGTGCCACGAATTGTCCTTCGATGGATGCCGCCTCGTCGGAAACCGCGAGTTCCTCGGCCGGGAGGGGTTCGAACAAAGCGAAATGGCGGTGCTGGCGCCGCCAGTGGTCGATGGCCATGGTATCGGCCGAGCGACGCAGGTAGGCACCGGGGTCACGAAGATCGGTGGGAGGAGACCGTAGCAGGCGCAGGAAGATATCCTGCACGGCGTCGGAGGCCTGCTGCGCATCGAGCCCGCGTCGAATCAGCCGCAGCCGCAGGTTCTGCCGCTCGGCTGCATAAATCGCAGCAATCCCGGTCGTCTTGTCGTTCATGCCCACGCGGCTCTCGGCAATTGCCGCGCTTATGCTGGACGAACCGGCTCGGTAACAAGGGAAAACACTGCAAAATCAATACTTTATATTGATTTCAATTCCAGGCTGGAGCTTCTCCAACGAGTTTTATGCCGATCCCGAAACGTCTCTCGGGGCTTTGGCATTCCCGATGGCCATGCTCGGCGGCATGTTTTGGCCTGCCGCTGCGGGAGGCCAACGATTTTTGCGGCTCACACGACGGTCAACATACGCAAATAGAGCAAAACACCCCGGAAATTCGCGGTTTCGGGGGGCGGGCATCGGGTCGGTCAGTGAAGAAGGTAGTGGTGCCCCTGGCCGGGATCGAACCAGCACTCCTTGCGGAACTCGATTTTGAGTCGAGCGCGTCTACCAATTCCGCCACAGGGGCCCCTACGGGCGGGCGGACTATAGCGATCGGTCGATGCCGGTCAATCGGTGGAACGGTGTCGGTGACAGGTTTCGGCGACGGTGTGTTCTCGTTGCTGCGAAGCCGCTCCCGTCCGAGCGGATGCAATGAGAGCACAGGGCGCCGTCGACGGCGTTCCATATGCTCGCGGCCGTTGCGTCACCCATCGCCGCATGCTTAGAGCGCGCCATGCTCAAGCGCCTCTACGAATGGACCATGTCGCTCGCGGCTCGCCCGCGCGCCGAACTCTGGCTGGCGGTCGTCGCCTTCGTCGAGAGTTCGTTCTTCTTGATCCCGGCCGACGTGTTGTTCGTGCCGATGGCGCTGGCGCGGCCGCAGCGGGCCTATCGGCTGGCCTTCGTCGCGACGCTCTTCTCCGTGTTGGGCGGGATCGCCGGCTACGCGCTGGGCTATTACGCCTTCGAGGCGTTGGCGAAGCCGGTGCTGGCCTTCTACGGCAAGCTCGATGCCTTCGAGACGTTGCGTGCCTGTACCGGCCCGGACACGACGCTGATCCTGCTGACGACCTCGGGGCTGGCGCATCTGCCGCCGATCAAGGTGGTGACGATCCTCGCCGGCGCGGTGCATATCGGCCTGACCTTCTTCATCGTCTCCTGCGTGCTGGCGCGTGGGGCGCGCTTCTTCGCGCTCGCCTTCCTGCTGCGGCGTTATGGCGTCACCATCCGCCACTTCATCGAACGTCGCCTGAAAGTGATCGCCGTCGTGGGCGCGGCCGCGCTGATCCTGCTTTATTTCGGCCTCAAGCTCGTCGCAGGGTCCGGCCAGCTTCTCTCCTGCTGAGCCATGCCATGACCGCGTTTCCCGCCGATGCTCCGAGCAGCCCGACCCGCCTGTTGAAGACGCGGCGTCTGATCGGATTGATCGGCCTGGCGAGCTTCGCGCTGATCGCCGGTGCCTGGTATTTCGAGCTGGTCGTGCATCTGCAGCCCTGCAAGCTCTGCCTCGAGCAGCGCGTGCCGCATTATACCGCGATCGGGCTGGCGCTGGCCGGGCTGGTGCTGGCGCGCTCGCCGCTGCTGCAATGGCTCGTCCTGCTCGGGCTTGCGGGACTAATGGCTTGGAGCACGTGGCTCGGCGTCTACCACGCCGGCGTCGAGTGGGGCTGGTTCGTCGGGCCGAACGATTGCGGCGGGGCGGCCCCAGCGGCCGCCGGCATGCAGGATTTCATGAAGCAGCTGCAGACGACGCGCATCGTCGCCTGCTCGGAAGCGGCCTGGCGCTTTCTCGGATTGTCGCTTGCCGGGTGGAACGCTGTCGTTTCGGCCGGGCTTTTCCTGCTGGCCGCCTTCGGTTTGTTGAAAAGGCCGGCCTCTGCCTGAGCCTCACGGCTCCAGCTCGGAGTCCCAGTAGAGATAATCGAGCCAGCTCTCGTGCAGGTAGTTCGGCGGGAAGAGCTTGCCGTTGCGGTGGAGGTCGTTGACCGTGGGCGCGTAGGGCTTCTGGGCCGGGAACATCTCGACGGAGGCCGGCATCTTGTCGCCCTTGCGGAGATTGCAGGGCGAGCAGGCCGCGACGACGTTCTCCCAGGTGGTCAGGCCGCCCTTCGAGCGCGGGACGACATGGTCGAAGGTCAGCTCCTCGCGGTGGCCGCAATACTGGCAGGCGAAGCGGTCGCGCAGGAAGACGTTGAAGCGGGTGAAGGCCGGTGTCCGCGAGGGCTTGATGTAGCTCTTCAGCGAGACGACCGAGGGCAGCCTCATGTCGAAGCTGGGGCTGCGGACGATCGTGTCGTATTCGGAGACGATGTTCACTCGGTCCATGAAGACCGCCTTGATCGCGTCCTGCCAGCTCCAGAGAGACAAGGGATAGTAACTGAGCGGCCGGAAATCGGCGTTCAGGACGAGGGCCGGACAGCCGTCCGGCGACGCCATTGGATGCATCACATGCGCCGTCAAACCCGCCGCACCTCCGCTTCATCAAGCGGGACGAATCCCGCCCGGAGATCAATGTAAGCGCGAGACGACAGGAATGTGAAGGAACTTTGTTGCGCTTGCGACAGCGTTCTTCGCACGGGCGAGGTGTTTCCTCGCTCGTAGCGGCCGACAGCGCAATGGAGATCTATTCTCGGCCCGATTCACGGGCGCGACCCGCGTCGTGACCGACCAGCCGTCAGCGAGTCGGGACGGGCTTCTCGCCGCGATAGTCGTAGAAGCCGCGCTTGGTCTTGCGGCCGAGCCAGCCGGCCTCGACATATTTCACCAGCAGCGGGCAGGGGCGATACTTCGAATCAGCCAGCCCGTCATGGAGCACCTGCATCACAGAGAGGCAGGTATCGAGGCCGATGAAGTCGGCGAGCTGGAGCGGGCCCATCGGATGGTTGGCGCCGAGCCGCATGGCGGTGTCGATCGCGTCGACCGAGCCGACACCTTCATAGAGCGTGTAGACGGCCTCGTTGATCATCGGCAGCAGGATGCGGTTGACGATGAAGGCCGGGAAATCCTCGGAGACCGAGACGGTCTTGTGCAGCTGGCCGACGAGATTCTTGGCGCGCTCGAACGTGCCGTCGTCGGTGGCGATACCGCGAATCAGCTCGACGAGCTGCATCAGCGGCACCGGATTCATGAAGTGGATGCCGATGAAGTGCTCGGGGCGGTCGGTCGCGGCCGCAAGCCGGGTGATCGAGATCGAGGAGGTATTGGAAGCGAGGATCGCATCGGGCCTCAGATGCGGGCAGACGGCGGTGAAGATCTTGCGCTTGACCTCCTCGTTCTCGGTCGCGGCCTCGATGACGAGATCGCAGCTGCCGAGATCGGCGAGCCCGACGGCCGCCTCGATCCTGGACATGGCCGCGCGGCGGTCCTCATCCGGGAGCGCGCCCTTCGAAACCTGCCGGGCCATGTTGCCGTCGATGGTGGCGAGGGCCGCCTTGATCCGATCTTCGGCGACATCGTGCAGCTTGATGTCGAAACCAGCCACCGCCGCGACATGGGCGATGCCGTTGCCCATCTGGCCTGCACCGATGATGCCGATCGTCTTGATCGCATGGTCCGACATGGTTTGATCCCGGATAGTCTTCTTGTGCTCCCGTGGGAGCGGAACGGGCCGCGCTGAGGCGGCCCGGAATTGATAGCCTTGGTTACTTGCCGGCCTTGGCGAGTTCTGCGTCGAGTTCGGGCAGGATAGTGAAGAGGTCGCCGACGAGGCCGTAATCGGCGATCTGGAAGATCGGGGCCTCCTCGTCCTTGTTGATGGCGACGATGACCTTGCTATCCTTCATGCCGGCGAGATGCTGGATCGCGCCGGAAATGCCGACCGCGATGTAGAGTTCGGGGGCCACGACCTTGCCGGTCTGGCCGACCTGCCAGTCGTTCGGTGCGTAGCCGGCGTCGACCGCGGCGCGAGAGGCGCCCATCGCGGCGCCGAGCCGGTCGGCGACCGGCTCGATCACCTTGGTGAAGTTCTCCGAGGAGGCGAGTGCGCGCCCGCCCGAGATGATGATCTTGGCCGAAGCCAGCTCCGGACGGTCGGACTTGGCGACCTCCTCGCCCTTGAAGGACGAGTTGCCGGGGTTCTCGGCCGCGGAGACCGTCTCGACCGTGGCCGCGCCGCCTTCGCCGGCCGCCTGGAAGGAGGCGGTGCGGATGGTCAGCAGCTTCTTGGCGTCCGTGGACTGCACCGTCTGGATGGCGTTGCCGGCATAGACCGGGCGCTCGAAGGTGTCGGGGGAGACCACCTTGGTCACGTCCGAGACCTGCATCACGTCGAGCAGCGCGGCGACGCGCGGCAGCACGTTCTTGCCGGTGGTGGTCGAGGGCGCGACGATCGCGTCGTAGCCATCGGCGAGCTTGACGATCAGCGCAGCGAGCGGCTCGGCCAGCGCATGGCCATAGGCCGCGTCGTCGGCGAGCAGCACCTTCTCGACGCCGGCGAGCTTGGCAGCCGCGTCGGCGGCTGCCTTGGCGCCTTCACCGGCGACGAGGATATGGACGGGGCCGCCGAGCTGGGAAGCCGCGCTCAGCGCCTTGGCGGTGGCGTCCTTGATCGAGACGTTGTCGTGATCGGCGATCAGCAGCGTGGTCATCAGATCACCCCGGCGGTCTTGAGCTTGGAGACGAGTTCGGCGGCCGAGGCCACCTTGATGCCGGCGGAGCGGCCGGCCGGCTCGACCGTCTTCAGAACCTTCAGGCGGGGGCTCACATCGACGCCCAGCGTCTCGGCCGTGGTCTCGTCGAGCGGCTTCTTCTTCGCCTTCATGATGTTGGGCAGCGAGGCATAGCGCGGCTCGTTCAGGCGCAGATCGGTGGTGACGATCGCCGGCAGCTTCAAGCTGACCGTCTGCAGGCCGCCATCGACCTCGCGGGTGACGTCGACATTGTCCGCGCCGAGCTCGACCTTCGAGGCGAACGTGCCCTGCGGCCAGCCCAGCAGCGCGGCCAGCATCTGGCCGGTCTGGTTGGCGTCGTCGTCGATCGCCTGCTTGCCGAGGATGACGAGGCCGGGGCCTTCCTGCTCGACCAGCTTCTGCAGCAGCTTGGCCACGGCAAGCGGCTCGACGATGCCGTCGACCTTCACCAGGATGCCGCGATCGGCGCCCATCGCCAGACCGGTGCGGATCGTCTCGGCCGCTTGCGCCGGGCCGATCGAGACCACCACCACCTCGGTCGCCTTGCCGGCTTCCTTCAGGCGCAACGCCTCTTCCACCGCGATCTCGTCGAACGGGTTCATCGACATCTTCACATTCGCAAGCTCGACGCCCGAACCGTCCGCCTTCACGCGGATCTTCACGTTGTAATCAACCACCCGCTTCACGGGCACCAAGATCTTCATCGTCAGATCACCGTTCAGAAGAGATGCGCCGCGCGCCGCGCCGCCGGAGACGGCTTGATGGCGGCATCGCGGCCCTCGGCTGGAATGCGGACGGACCGTAACGACGCCCGTTTGCGCTTGTCAACGCCATCCAATGCCGGGGCCGAGGGGCAAAACCGCGCGGCTTCACCCACCGATGGGGCGCCGGCCGAACAGGGGCACGCTGCGGTGGATGAACAGCGGCGTCAGCACTGCTCCGGTGGCGAGACCGCCGAGATGCGCCCACCAGCCGACATTGCCCTGGGTTTCGAACCAGGCGGAACCTGCCTGAAGCAGAATCCAGCCGCCGAGCGCGTACATCGCCGGGACGTGGATCGGGATCCAGTTGAAGGCGACGCCCCAGATGCGGACCTGGGGATAGAGCATCAGATAGGAGGCGATGACGCCGGAAATCGCACCGGAGGCGCCGATCAGCGGCTGCTCCGAATCCGGATACATCCCGGCATGGATGACCGAGCCGCCGAGGCCGCAGAGGAAGAAGAACAGGAGGAAGCGGGCATGACCCATAGCGTCCTCGACATTGTCGCCGAAGACCCAGAGGAACAGCATGTTGCCGATCAGGTGCGCCAGATTGGCGTGAAGCAGCACATTGCTGAACAGCGTCAGCCAGGGCGGCAGATGGGCGAGGCCTTCCGGCAACTGCGCCGTGCCGAACAGGACCGAGGGGATCATCCCGAAGCCCGCCATGATCGCGAGATCGCCCGCCTCCCCGGGCCAGAAGCGCAGCGCGATCTGGGCGCCGATGCAGGCGCAGATCAGTCCGTAGGTGATGTAGGGCGTTCGCATGAAGCGCAGCGGCACGCCGTCATGCAGGGGGACGAACATGCGCGCCTCAGCGGTTCTGGCCGGGCACCCAGAGAACGTCCCCGCCGGCCTTCGCATTGAGAAAGCGGGAGGCGACGAACAGGAAGTCCGAGAGGCGATTGATGTATTTGAGCGCGGGCGCGCCGACTGCTTCGTCTTCCGTCGCGGCGAGTTCGGTCATCAGCCGCTCGGCCCTGCGGCTGACGGTGCGGGCGAGATGCAGATGCGTCGCCGCGGGCGTTCCCCCGGGCAGCACGAAGGAGCGCAGGGGGCTGAGGCTCTCGTTCATCCGGTCGATCTCGGTCTCGAGACGGTCGACCTGTGCCTGGACGATCCGCAGCGGCTCGAAGGCGAGGGGCTTATCGGTCTCCGGCGTGGAGAGGTCCGCGCCGAGGTCGAAGAGATCGTTGCTGACGCGGCCGAGCATGGCGTCGACCTCGGCGTCCTCCGCCGCAGCGTGAAGGCGCGCCAGGCCGATGCAGGCATTGGTCTCGTCGACCGTGCCGTAGGCCGCGACCCGCAGGTCGTATTTCGGGCGGCGCGGACCGGCCGTCAGCCCTGTCGTGCCGTCGTCGCCGGTGCGGGTGTAGATGCGGTTGAGCTTGACCATGCCACGCTTATAGCGCGGCCTCGACAAGACGGAAGCGCGGTTTCCGCGCGGTCCGTCCGCTAAAAAGTATAGCCGAGCCGGGCGCCGATATTGGCCGGCCCGCGCGTGGAGGAGCCTGTCCGGTCGGAACAGCCGGCCGTGCTGTAATGCTCGAGCGTGGTGACGAGGCTCCATCGGTCGGACAGCCTTACGCCGAGAGCCGCGGCCTCGCGCGTTCCGGTGTTGCAGCCGAGGTTGAGGCGATTCTCGGGGACGACCGCGCCGGTCTTGCCGTCGTTCAGGGCAGCGCCGAGGCTGGCCTCGACGAAGACATCCCGCGTGACGTCGAAGGTCCAGGTCGCGCCGGCATAGGCGTAGCGCGTGCCGTTCACGTTCAGGCTGGTGCCCAGGTTGAAGCGTGGGATGAAGGCTGCGGCGATGCGGTCCTGCAGCGGGATCAGACGGGGCGTGAGCAGTTCCGCCCCCATGTTCAGCAGTCCGCTCTCGCGCCCCTTGGGATTGGCGAGGCCGGCGCCGATGCGCGCTTCCCAGGCCGGGGCGGGCGCTTCGGTCGCCGGAGCGTAGCTGGAGACGCTGCCGGACAGGGAGCGGGTCTGCGCGGCAGCGGACAAGACGGGCAGGCAAACGGCAAGAAGCAGCAACGCGACGCGAACCATGGGCCTTCGGCGATGAGAGGGCAGGCAGGCGTTAGTGAAGCACACACACTCGTGTCCGGAATGTGGCGGAGCCGCTCGATCCGAGGTCTCGTCCACACCTTCATGTGCTTGAAATTCAAATAATATCAGTCTGTTAGGCGAAAGGTCGCAGTCGCGTCAGCCGTTGCGCCACCAGAGCACGATGACGATGAGGATGATGGCGACGAACTGCAGCACGACGCGCAGCCGCATCAGCCTCTGCGAGGTGTTGGCGCTGCCGCCCCGCAGCATGTTGACGAGGCCGAGCAGCAGCACGATGGCGACGGCGCCGACAGCCACGGAAACGAGAGTGTTCGAAAACGTCATGGGAGACAGCCTCTAGAACGGCGCTTGAGCATTGGCCAGCGGCGTGACGTCGCGAGGCTGGGTCAGCTCGTCGCAGCGCTTTGCGCGAGGGCGCGGCCGCGCACCGGCTGCGACAGGTCGTCGGCGAGTGCCCGGCTGAGCGCCGGCAGCCCTTCGAGCAGATCGGGAACGAAGGCCTGGGAGGGCGGCTGCCGCTTCGGCAGGGCATGCAGGGCGGCGGCCATAACGAGCGGATCGCGCTCGCCTTCGCCGGTCTGGGAGGGGTCGCAGAGCATTTCGATCAGGCTGAGCTCATCGGCGCGCTGCGCGCGGATCGCCTGTTCGAGGCGCGGCTTCACGCGCGGCACGATCAGGGCCGGTTTGTCGAAGGAGAGGATTTCGCAGAAGGTGTTGTAGCCGCCCATCGCCACGACGCAGTGCGCGCGATTCATCAGCAATTCGAGACGGGGCTCGAAGCCGAGCCCTTCCAGCTTCGGGTTCCGAGCGATCCGCTCGGCGAAATCCTTGCGCTTCTCGCGGGACATGAACGGCCCGAAGACGATCAGCGCCGGAAGCGCGATGGTCGGGTCGGCCTCATAGGCCGAGATCACCCAGTCGATCACGCCGGCACCGTCGCCGCCGCCACCGGGCGTGACGAGGATGAAGGGCTGCTTGGTGATCCGCGGGTAGCGGTTGGGCGGCATCGGACTTGGGACGGCGCGCTTCAGATAACCCAAATAGCGGGTCTTCTCGGCGAAGCGATCCTGATCGGGCAGGCCGGCGAGCGGCTGGTAGATATCCTCGAGCCCGTAGACGAAGATGTCGTCATAGATGGTGTCGAGCGCTTCGAGCGCCCCGCTGTGACGCCACTCTTCCAACAATGTGGCGGGATCGTCGAGGACATCGCGCAGACCCAGAACGATGCGCGCGCCGCGGCGGCGCAGGATGTCGAGCGACGGCTTCAGTTCGCCGCGCAGGCCGACGGGCTCCTTGTCGACGATGACCACATCGGGGTCGAAGGACAGCACGGTCTGCTTGATGATGTCGGAGCGGAGGCGGAGCGTGTCGCTCAGATCGAGATTGAGGTGGTGCGGCTCGTAGCGGCCATCGCTCTGCTTCTCGATGCCGGGAATGCGGACATAGTCGATGCCGTCGCCGAACTGGAAGCTCGAGACCACCGAGGAGCCGGAGACGATGATGACCGAGATGTGCGGGAAGCTCGCGATCAGCGCGTTGGCGATGGCCCGGCAGCGGCGGATATGGCCGAGCCCGAAGGTATCGTGGCTGTAGATCAGCACGCGCGGAGCATGCGAACTGCGCGGGGCCCTTTCGGCTCCGGCCAGATCGACGACGTTGGAAGACATCGGACGCCGCCCCCCACAAAGGCCAGACGACCTCTTGGCGAGGACGAACGCAGCTGCAGACAATTCTAAGGGGCTTATAGCGCGGCGATCTCTGTCTACCAAGCCCGGCCTGCCGCTTCGCGCAGTGATTACATCGGCTGATGCGAAGCGACTGCGACGGGGGAAAGGAGCGTGGCCGGATCGGCCAGGCGGATGGCGGGATGAGCGGCGGCAAGACGCAGGACATCGTCGAGGACGGCCCAGGCGTTTTCGTCGTGATCGCGGTGATGGAGAAGCAGGCCGAGCGTGGCCGTCCGCTCCGAGCCGCTTTCCCGCATCCCCGTGAGCAGCGCGGCGATTTCAGGCAGGAGCTCGTCCGGACGGCGCCCGATGCGGCCGCCATGCCAGTCCATCACATCGACATGCGTATTGAGCAGCCGGGGGCCGCCCGCCGGGCCGTGGCGATAGCCGCGAAAGCAGGACAATCCGGAAAAGCCCAGGCTGCCGAGGCGGGCGGCGTGGCTGGGGTCGATACGATTCCATGGCGGCACGAAGATCGGCAGGGTATCGCTGCGGATCAGGTCGTGGAGACGGTCGCGCCCCTGCGCGATCTCGCCGTCGACGATCTGCGCCTCGCGCTCGATGCCGAATTCCGACTTCTTGGCGCCTCCAGGGGCATGATTGCGATGCCAGACGCCGTGCTGGCAGGGGCGCAGCAGGGGCATTGCGCGCAAGGCCGAAGCGAGGGCCGGTTCGGCCAGCATCGGAATGACGGCCAGCAGCACGGGGGCGCCATGGCGCTCGGCCAAACCCGAGAGCCGCGTCAGCGCCCGGCTCGGGGCGATCGCGTCGTCGTCGCGGAGCCAGATTCGGAGCTGCCGGCCGGCAAACTGCCAGTTGTCGAGCTCCTGCGAGAGTGCCTGCCAGTGCGTTTCGCTCATGATGCCGCAGGCCTGACGGCTTTGAGCTTGTCGAGGCGGTGACGACAGGCAAGGTCTAGCCCCTCGGCCAGCGTCCTAGCGGCGCGCGCCGTCGTGCGCTCCTCCAGCACGAAGCGCCGCGCGGCCGTTCCCATCCGCTCGCGCCGGCCCTTGTCGCGCAGCAGCGCGGTGAGGGCGTCGGCGAAGGCCGCCTCATCGCCTTCCGGAGCCAGGAGGGCCGTCTGCCCCGCCATGACGGTCGCGGATACGCCGCCGCTGTCGAAGGCGACGACGGGCAGCCCCACCGCCTGCGCCTCGAGATAGACCAGGCCATAGGCCTCACGCATGCCCGGCCAGACGAAGATGTCGTGCCTTGCCAGCTCGTCGAGGGCCTGCTCGCGCGGAATCAGGCCGAGCCAGTCGATGCGACCCGGCGGCAGGTCGGCGAAGGCCTGCTCGATCTCGGTTCTCTGGCGGCCATCGCCAACGATGCTCAGCCGCCAATCCTCGCCGGGGATGCGGTGGAGAATGCGGGCCAGCGCCAGATAGCTGGCCTGCTTCGTACCCTCTCGCATCATGGCGATGGTGATCAGGCGCGGCGGGCCGGCATGGTCGCGCGGCCGAGGAGGCTCGTTCTCGAATGCGATGAAGGGCGGGAGCTCAAGCAGGGCGGTGCCGGGCTGGCGCCAGGGTTCGAGGCCCTGGCGATCGCGGTCGGTGAAGTAGAAATGGACATCCCCCGCCGAGAGGCCGCGACGGACGATCTCGGTCTGGGCGCTCCACTCGTCGAAGGCACGCCGTTCGGAGTCGCTCGCCTCCGCCGTGACATAGGGGATGTCGAGGGCGGCCGCGATCTCGGGGCCGAGCAGGTCCGGTGCGCGATAATAGTTGTGATAGGTGAACCAGAGATCGGGGCGCGGCGCGCCGGCGCGATAGCCTGCCAGCAGGCCTTCGCGCAGCCGGTGCGCCTCGTCGCAATGATGATCGAAGCAGGTCCGCTCCGCGCTGCGCATATAGCCTCGCCTCGTCCGGACGGGCTCGACGACGTGACCCAACATCTCCAACGCGGCGACGAGCTGGCGCGCCATGCGCCGGTCGCCGGAGACGCCGCCATCGTCGAACAGGTTGAGCGGGGTGTGGAATGCGATGCGCAAGATGGTTCTGCGAAAGGCGATCGGTCAGCGATAGGGGTCGGCAGCGTCGCGCAGGCCGTCGCCGAGGAAGTTGAAGGCGAGGATGATCACGATCACGGGCACGACCGGATAGAGCAGCCAGGGATAAAGCGCCACCACGTTGATGTTCTGCGCCTCGTTCAGCATCACGCCCCAGCTGGTGATCGGGGGCCTGAGTCCGAGGCCGAGGAAGGAGAGCGCGGTTTCGCCGAGAATGGTCTTCGGGATGGTGATCGTCGCCGAGGCGATGAGATGGCTCATGAAGCCCGGCACGAGATGCAGGCCGATGATGCGGGCGGGCTTCGCGCCCATCAACTGGGCGGCGACGACATAATCCTCCTCGCGCAGCGACAGCAGCTTGGAGCGGACCGAGCGCGCGAGCCCCGTCCAGTCCATCAGGCCGAGGATGATGGTGATGCCGAAATAGACCACCAGCGGGCTCCATGACGGCGGCATGATCGAGGCGAGCGCCAGCCAGAGCGGGATATGCGGCAGCGACTGCACGATCTCTATGATGCGCTGGACGACGAGATCGACCCGGCCGCCGTAATAGCCGGCGATGCCGCCGATGATGACGCCGAGGACGAATGAGACGGAGACGCCGAGCAGGCCGATGGAGAGCGAGATCCGCCCGCCATAGAGGATGCGCGAGAGCATGTCGCGGCCCAGCCGGTCGGAGCCGAGGAAGAAGAAGGTGCCGTCCTTCGGCGGGCAGACCAGGCGCAGATTGCCCGGGATCATGCCCCAGAACATGTAGCTGTCGTCGCCGCGGCAGAAGAAGCGCAGCTTCTGCGGGCGCGTGTCGTCGACTTCGTATTCGCGCTTCAGGTTCTCCATGTTGAGCTGCATCTTGTACGGGTAGACGAACGGCCCGATGAAGCTGCCTTCATGGAAGAGATGCACGCTCTGGCTGGGCGCGCGGATGAAGTCGGTATTGCGCGTCGTGTAGTGATAGGGCGCGAGGAATTCGGCGAAGGCCGCCATCGCGTAGATCACCAGGATGACAAAGGCGGAGATGACCGCGAGCTTGTGCTTGCGGAACTTCCACCACATCAGCTGCCATTGCGAGGCGAGGTAGACCCGCTCCTGCTCCGGCGTCATGTGCTCGGTGGCATAGGGCTCGAACGGCGCGGTCGAGGCCGCGTGCGGCAAGGGCGCGCCGTCCGGGGGGAGCGTACTGAGCGAGTTCGCCGTCACTTGGTCGCAGTCCCCTGCAGGCGGATTCGCGGATCGAGGATGGCGAGCGCGATATCTGAGATCAGCACGCCGATCACGGTCAGGAAGGACAGGAACATCAGGAAGGAGCCGGCGAGATACATGTCCTGGCTTTGCAGCGCCCTGATCAGCAGCGGGCCGGTGGTCTGCAGTGACAGCACGATGGCGACGACCTCGGCGCCAGAGACGATCGAGGGCAGGATGTCGCCGATGTCCGAGATGAAGAAGTTGAGCGACATGCGCAGCGGATATTTCCGCAGCGCCTTGCCGGGCGGCAGGCCCTTGGCGCGGGCGGTGACGTAGTACTGCTTCTGCAACTCGTCGAGCAGGTTGGCGCGCAGCGCCCGGATCATGCCGGCGGTGCCGCCGGCGCCGATGATGATGACCGGGATCCAGAGGTGCTCCAGCACGGATCTGAGCTTGGCCCAGCTCATCGGCTGGTTGAGGTAGTGGGGGTCGACGAGCCCGCCGATCGAGGTGCCGAACCAGACATTGGCGAAATACATGAAGACCAGCGCCAGCAGGAAATGCGGCACCGCGAGGCCGATGAGCCCGATGAAGGTCAGCCCGTAATCGCCCCAGCTATATTGATGCGTGGCCGAGTAGATGCCGATCGGGAATGCCACGACCCAGGTGAAGATGATCGTGGCGAAGGAGACCAGCATCGTCAGCAGCAGGCGATCGCCGACGATCTCCCTGACCGGCCGCTGATACTCGAAGGAATAACCCATATCGCCCTGGAGCAGGCCCGTGACCCAGCGGAAATAGCGTTCGACGGGGGGCCGGTCGAAGCCGTATTCCTGTTTCAGGAACTCGATGCGGCTCATATCGGCCTTTTCGCCCTGGGCCTGCATCTCGGCCGCGAGGGTCTCGAAATAGTCGCCCTCGGGCAGGTTGATCACAGTGAAGATCAGCGCGCTGGTGACCAGCAGCGTCGGGATCATGATCAGGATGCGCTTGAGGATGTAGCGAAACAGCACGGATCAGCCCTTGGTCGCTTGCCGATCGGTCTCTGGCCGGTCGAACCAGAAGGTGTCCGGCATGTAGCGGCCGATGAAGGCGCCGGGCTCGAAGCTGTAGAGACCTTTGTCCGGCACGTTGCGCAGGTCGCGGGAGACGACGATCGGCTGCAGCGTGCTGTTGATGACGCCGATGGTAAACACCTGCTCGGCGTTGATCACCAGCATCTTGCGCCAGATCGCGCGGCGCTGGTCGCGCGTCGAGCTCATGCGCCATTCCTCGTAGAGCCGCACCAGCTCGTTCGCTTCGGGCACGGCCGGCCGTTCGCCCTCGCGGCCGCTGCTCTCGATGAACTGCCCCCAGCGCGGCCACTGGAACTGCGCCGAGGATGTCGGAGCCAGCGCGTCGGGCTCCATGTCCGAGGTGACGAGGGCGTTGTCCATGCCGGCCCAGGCCGACATCACGGTCTGGCCGGCGACGATGCGGCGGCGGAAGACGTCGCGCTGGGTGGAGCGCGGATAGATCTTCATGCCGACATTGAAGAAGTCCTGCTTGAGCAGATCGAGGATGTCGGTCTCCTCGGTGTTCTCGCCTGCCGTCTCGATGGTGAATTCGAGCCTGCGGCCGTCCGAGAGCAGGCGCACGCCGTCGTCGTCGCGCTTCGTCAGGCCGATCTCGTCGAGAAGCCGGTTTGCCAGCGCCGGATCGTGCTGGGTCCAGAGCGAGGCGAGAGTGGCGTCGTAGAGCGGGCTCTCGGGCAGGGCCGTGTTGCCGCTCTCCCTCGCAAGCCCGAAGAAGATGACCTTGTTGACGTCCGCCCGGTTGATCGCGACCGAGATGGCGCGGCGATAGCGGACATCGCGGTTGAGGTCGCGCCAGACCGGGTCGATGGCGTTCAGGTTCGGCATCAGGGAGAAATAGGCGCCCTCTGCCCGCTTCCAGAGCTTGACCTCGAAGTTCATCCGTTTCGAGGCCTCCTTCAGGAAGGTGTAGTTGTCGAAGCGGAGATAGCGGGCCTGCAAATCGGCCTCTCCGGCGGCGGCCTTGGCCGGGATCAGCGAACTCGTCCCAATCGTCAGCGTGACCTGATCGGCATAGGGCAGTTGCCGTCCCTTCTCGTCGACGCGATGGAAGAAGGCGTTGCGCTCGAAGACGAACTGCTCGGCCGGCAGCGGCGTGGTGTTGCGCCAGGGCTCCAGCGTCGGCAGCTTTGGGTTCTCCGGCCGATACATGCGCGACAGGCGTTCGTGCAGCGCGCCCCAGTCGCGGACGCGGTTCTCCTTGATCCGCTGGGCCAGCTCGTGCTTGGCCGCATGGCGCTCATGGAACTGCTTGAGATAGGCCGAGGGCATGAAGATGTAGGTAGGCTGTGCCCCTGCCAGGGCCGGCAGAAAGATCGGGTTGGGCGCATCCCAGCTGTAGCGGACTTCGGTGGGGCTCAGCACCTCGAAGAGAGGCGCGTTGCCGCCCGCGAGCAATGCCTGCGGCGGGCCGCCGGGCGAGAGGCGCTGGTTGTTGGCGATATCTTCCCACCAATAGCGGAAATCCTCGGTGGTGAAGGGCGAGCCGTCGGACCAGCGGTGCCCGGCGCGCAGGCGCAGCGTGAAGATACGGCCGTCCTGGACTTCGCAGCTCTCGAGCACGTCCGGCACCAGCTCGAGATTGTCGTCGTAGACCATCAGGCGCGTATAGCCGTAGAGCGTCATCATCCGGACGTCGCGCTGGTCGCCCATCAGCATGCGGATGTTGCCGCCGTGGCGGCCCGGGGTGCGCCCGAGCTTTTCAAGCTCGATGATGCGGGGAGGGGCGGGCAGGCGCTGCGTCACCGGCGGCAGCGAGCCGGCCGCGACCTTGTCGGCGAAGAAGCGGCTGTCGATCGGCGCGGGCGGGTTCTGCTGGGCGAGCGGGCGGCGCGGCAGCGCGGTCGCGGCCAGGGCGGCCGTACCCAGGAGCAAGGCGCCGCGGCGCGTCGTCTTCGGATGGCGCGAGGTCATGGGACCATCTCCCGGACATCGGCATTGAGCCGCGCGAGGACGTAATGACCCTCGCCGAGCGGCAGATGTGTCAAGGCGGAGGCATCGGAGCCGACCCGGAAGGCGTCGCCCCAATGGCTGTCGTCGGAGGCACCGCCCGGGGCGGCGAGCTTGAAGTCGAGCTTGCGGTCGAGATCGGCGAAGGGCACCGAGCGCAGCAGCGCCTTGGTATAGGGATGGACGGGCCGGGTGAAGAGCGTATGGCGCGGCGCCAGCTCGACGATGTGGCCATTGGCCATCACCGCGATACGGTCCGCCATGTAGTTCACCACCGCGAGATTGTGGGAGATGAACAGGAAGGTCAGCCCCCGCTCGGCCTGAAGGTCCTTGAGCAGGTTGAGGATCTGGGCCTGGACGGAGACGTCGAGCGCCGAGACGGGCTCGTCGCAGATGATCAGTTCCGGATCGAGCGCGAGGGCGCGGGCGATGCCGATGCGCTGGCGCTGGCCGCCGGAGAAGGAATGCGGATAGCGGTTGAGGAAGCGGACATCGAGCCCGACATCCTGCATCAGCGACCTGACGCGTTCGTCCTGCGCCGCCGAGTCGCCCCGGTCGTGGATGGCCAGCGGTTCGCGCAGGATGTTCATCACCGTCATGCGCGGCGAGAGCGACGAGACCGGGTCCTGGAAGATCATCTGGATGCGCGGGCGGAAGTCGCGCAACGCCTCGCCCCGGAGCCCGAGCACGTCGACTCTTTCCTGGCCGTCGTCGAAGATCACCTCGCCGGAATCGGCGGTGACCGCGCGCATGATGATCTTGCTGACCGTCGTCTTGCCGCAGCCGCTCTCCCCGACGAGCCCGAGACACTCACCGCGACGGATGTCGAAGCCGACATTATCGACCGCCTTCACCGTGCTCAGCGTGCCCTTGCCGAAGAAGCTGCGCGAGCCGGTGACATAGGTCTTGTGGAGGTTGCGGACGCGCAGCAATGGGGCGCTGTCGGAAGCCGGCCGAGACTCCGGGCGAGGGGCTGCCACGGGCCGGGCCCTCGCCTCACGCAGCGCGACGAGGCGCTCGCCCTCCTGCATGTCGAAATGCGGCGAGGCGTTGAGGAGCGCCTTGAGATAGGGGTGGCGCGGGCGGCGGAAGATGTCCTCGACCGGGCCGCGCTCCATGATCTCGCCGTGGAAGATCACCACCACCTCGTCGGCCATGTTGGCGACGACTCCGAGATCATGGGTGATGAGCAGGATCGCCATGCCCATCTCGGCCTGGAGATCGCGCATCAGGTCGAGCACCTGGGCCTGGATGGTCACGTCGAGCGCCGTGGTCGGCTCGTCGGCGATCAGCAGCGCCGGCTGGCAGATCAGCGCCATGGCCAGCATGGCGCGCTGGCGCAGGCCGCCCGACAACTCGAAGGAATAAAGCCCGTAGGCGCGATGCGGATTCTTGAAGCCGACGCGCTTCAGCATGGCCTCGATCAGGCCGCGCGCCTCGGCCTTCGGCATCGGCCGATGCAGCTGCAGGGCCTCTTCGATCTGGTTGCCGATGGTGTGGACCGGCGAGAGCGAGGACATCGGCTCCTGGAAGATCATGCCGATGCGTCCACCGCGCAGCGCCCGGATCTCCGGCCCTTCGGAGGGCAGGGCGGCGATATCGATCACCGTCTCGGGCGCCAGCGGGTCTCGGAACAGGATCTCGCCACCGGTCACCGCGCCGGCGCGGGGCAGCAGGCCCATGATGGCCTGCGAAATCACCGATTTGCCGGAGCCGGACTCGCCCACCAGCGCGACCGTCTTGCCGGCCGGCACGCGCAGGCTCGCCCCCTTCACCACCTCGCGGTCGAGGCCATGAACGGTGAAGCCGATACGCAGATCACTGATGCGCAGAATATCCATGATCGAACTGACGACGCCCCGGAACCGTCCGCTTTTTACGTGACGTCACTAGACGTCGAAAGTTCCGCCTTGCCAACGAGTTTCGACAAATCCGGTCATTCGAGCGGGCATTGCCCGAGACGGATGACATCGCTGCAACGGGGTCCGCGACGGAAGTCGTCGTAGCTGACGCTCCAGGGCAAGTGGGCCGGCGCACGATAGGGACCGAACTTGAAGTACTGGTTCGTATCGAGGCCGGGGCCGCTATGGCCGATATGTCCGCGTATCGTCACGATCCGCACGCCGTCCGCCATGACGTCGACATGTCCGTTCCCTCGAGGGCCGGGCTGCGAGCGGATGACGAAATCGATCCAGCCCTTCTGCGCGGGAGGCAGATCGGCATGGTGCGTGACCTGGATGTCCGGCGCGCAGGCGTTGAAATAGCTGGGATAATTCTCCCGCACCGCGCCGGCTTCTATCGCCACCAGAGCGCGTGTCTGACGGGCCTGCGGGCGGTCCAGCACGAGCGCTTCGCCGGGGCGGCAGCCATCCCGTCTTTCCGGGCCTCCGATCGGATAAGAGGGCACGCGGTCCGTCTCGACGGTGATGCCGAGGCTCCCCCGGTAGAGCCGGATCGCAAGGAACGGCGAATAATCGCCCTCGGCCATCGGAATGATCTCGCGCTTCCACTGCGCGATCACATATCTGCGATCATCCTGCGGCAGCGGGTCGTCGAGGCGCAGCGCAAGTCCGTACCAGACCGTGCTGCGATAGGGGACCAGAACCTCGGGGCGTTCCCAGACCTCGGCCCGCTCGCTGCAGCCAATGGTCTGGGGCAGGCAAGCCCCCGTCGCCGTGAGACTCAAGGCGCCCGTGCCGCGAAGGGGCGCGGAATCTCCGAAAACGACCCGGCCCGCGCGCTGCTCGAAGTTCTGCTTGTAGAAAAGCCCGCCTTCGGGCGCGAAACCGGTTTGATCGAAGCTATCATGCAGCGGAATGGACGCGTTGTCGGGCGTGGTCTCCGGCTGTGCAGAGCCCGCGGGCGGGGCAAGGATCGCGGCGACGGCGCAGATGACGGCGGCGCAGCCACGGGCCGCGCGGAACGATAGACGGCTCACTTCTCCCCCCGGATGCCGCCCGGACCGGGCGGCCACCCAAGGTGGCCCGCATTGCACTCTGCCGCAACCTCACCACATATGGTCGCTTTCAGGGGTTCGGCCCCGGCATGACAACGCCACCGGCGTTCGCGACAGGATTGCCCTTTGGAATCCAACCTCTTCCGTTATATCTGGCAGAAGAGTCGCGGCGAGCAGATCATCGTCCTGCTGATCATCGTTGTCTCGATCCCCTTCAACTGGGCCTCCTTCGACGTCCCCAAGCG
Source organism: Allobosea sp. RIT-PG3_2 (assembly GCF_057321085.1). Lineage (NCBI taxonomy): Bacteria > Pseudomonadati > Pseudomonadota > Alphaproteobacteria > Hyphomicrobiales > Alloboseaceae > Allobosea > Allobosea sp. RIT-PG3_2. Next base: position 211,639 of record NZ_JBXWCA010000008.1, read on the forward strand.
GATCGTCAACGACGCCATCCAGGGCGGGGCTTTCAGGAACGGCAAGATGACCGCCACCTTCATGGAGTTCACCCTCCATCTGCCAGCGTGGCTGGGCGGCGCGAGCTACAAGATATCCGAGGGCTTCCAGGTCGGTCAGGTCGGGCTTCTCATGGGGCTCTCCAGCTATTTCCTGCTGCTGGTCCTGATCAACGGCGCCTTCAAATATATCGTCAACGTCCGCAAGGGCATCCTCGGCGAACGCATGCTGCGGCGCATGCGCTACGACCTGTTCAGCCAGCTGATGCGCTTCCGCCCGGAGGAGATCCGGGCCGTCAAGCCGGCCGAGATCGCCAGCATGATCAAGGACGAGGTCGAGCCGATCGGCGGCTTCGTCGGCGACGCCTTCATCCAGCCGGTCTTCCTGCTCAGCCAGGCCTTGACCGCGCTTGCCTTCATCATGGCGCAGAGCTTCTGGCTGGGGTCGATCGCGCTGCTGATCGTGCTCGCTCAGGCGATCATCATCCCGATCTTGCGCCGGGAGCAGCTACGGCTCGGCCGCGAGCGCCAGATCGCCTCGCGCCAGCTCGCAGGCAGGATCGGCGAGATCGTCGATGCCGGGCCGATGATCCAGGGGCATGGCGCGACCGCCTATGTCCAGTCCGACATCGCGGGGCGGCTGGGGCGGCTCTTCGACATCCGCTACGCGCTCTACAAGCGCAAATTCGCGGTCAAGTTCCTGAACAATCTGCTGGCTCAGGTCACGCCGTTCTTCTTCTACGCGATCGGAGGCTATTTCGCGCTGCAGGGGCGCCTCGACATCGGCCAGCTCGTGGCGGTGATCGCGGCCTATCGGGACCTGCCGCCGCCGATCAAGGAGCTGATCGACTGGGACCAGCAGCGCAACGACGTGACGATCAAGTACGATCAGGTCATCTCCCAGTTCAACAGTGACGACACGCTCGTCCTCGACGAGGCAAATGGCTGCTCGCCCCTGCCGCCCAAGGGCGAGATCCGGCTGGAAGCCGTGCAGATGCTGGACAATCGCAGCCAGCCGCTGCTCACGCCGCTTTCGTTCAGCCTGCAGCGCCCCGGCATCGTCGCGGTCATCGGTCCGCATGGCGGCGGCCGGGATATGCTCGGCCGCATCCTCGGACGGCAGGCGACGAACTATACCGGCCGCGTCGTCATAGACGGCGAGCTGCTCGCCGACATGTCGGTCGAGCGGGCTAGCCATCTCATCGGCTATTCGGGCGACGAGGCCGAGGTCATCGCGGGGACGATGCGCGACAACATCCTGTTGCCGTTGAGGCGGCGCCGGCCGAACCTCAAATCCGAAGGGCCCGTCTCGACCGAGGAGCATCGCCGTTTCGTCGAGGCGGTTCGCTCGGGCAACTCGCCGTTTCCGTTCGAGGCGGACTGGACGGATTATGAGGGCGTCGGGGTCGCCGATGCAGCCGAGCTCGCGGCGCGGGTGCGCGAGCTGCTCGACGTGTTCGGCTGCACGCGGGACGTGTTCGAGCTCGGCCTGGGAGGCAAGGTGATGCCGCCGGTGAGCGAGCAGGCGACCGAGCGCATCATCACCGCCCGGCGCGTCGTCGCGGCGGAGCTGGAGCGCATCAAGCTCGGCGGGCTGATCGAGCCCTTCGTGCTCGATCGCTACAACCGGAACGCCTCGATCGCCGAGAACCTGATCTTCGGAACGCGGACCAGCGCCCGGTTCGACAATGCGACGCTGCTTTTCGAGCCCTATGCCCACTCGATCCTCAAGGCGGAGGCCCTCGTCGAGCCGTTGGCCGAAATGGGCGGGCGGATCGTCGCCACGGTCGTCGAGATCTTTGCCGGGCTGCCCCAGGGCCATGCGCTGTTTGAACGCTATTCCTTCGGAGAGAACTTCGATTTCGAGCGCCTGAACGAATTGGCGGATATCCTGGCCAAGCACGATATGCGGAGCCCGCTCGACCAGGAGACGGAGCGCGATCTGGTGGCGCTGGCGCTCGGCTATATCGAGCCGAAGCATCGGTTGAACCAGATCGACGAACGGCTCGAGCGCCGCATCCTCAGGGCACGCGAAAGCTTCCGCAAGCATCTGCCGGCGGATGCCGCTGCCGATGTGGATTTCTATGCTCCGGACAAGGTCATGCTCGGCGCGAGCGTCCGCGACAACCTGATGTTCGGCCGCATCGGCTACGGCATTCCCGATGCGGGCCGCAAGGTGGCGGAGATCGTGCTGCAGGCGCTGGAGCGCTCGGGGCTCGGGGAGGCACTCTATCGTCTCGGGCTGGATACCGAGAGCGGCATCCGCGGGCGTTATCTGCCGACGCGGCTGCTGCACGCCATTCCCCTGGTTCAGGCCCTGGTCAAGGCGCCGCAGATCGCCGTTCTCGACATCTCGGCCCTGCTGGCGATCTCCGACGAGCCGGAGAAGATCGTCGCCCGGCTGCGGAGCTATTGCGCTGGAATGACGCTGTTTCTTCTGTTGGGAGATGCTACTCTCGTCGAGGATGTTCCGATGCAGGTCGTGTTCCATGGCGCGACCGGCACGGTCGAAGCGGGTGGGGCGCCCGAGGCTGCCAACGATGCCGACGACCTGGCATCGCGCTTCGCGGATGCCCGGCGAATGGAGGCGCGATCATGAGTCTGGAAACCGATCTCAGCTGCCTGCGCGGCCTGCCGCTGTTTCGCGACATGCCCGCTTCGCGGCTCAAGCTCGTCGCGCTGATGGGCGAAAGACTGCATTTCGAGGCGGGCGCGACGCTGATCAGCCAGAAGGATCGGCTGGACGGCGTCTACGTCATTCTCGAGGGCGAGGTCGAATTCTCGCAGCCGCGCGAGGATGGCGAGGGGCGGCGGTTCCAGAAGGACGCCGGCAGCATCACCGGCGACGTGTCGCTGCTCAGCGGCCAGCCCTTCATCGGCACGGTCAGTGCGCGGACGCCGGTTCTGGCGCTGAGGATTCCGAAGGATCTGTTCTTCGAACTGCTCCACACCGTGCCGGAATTCAGCCTCGCGGTCTGTCGCGACCTGGCCGAGCGCGTCCATCGCCTCGCCAGCGTGCTGCTCCGCGAGCACGAAACCGTTTGATGAGGTCGGGCCTCGCATGAATCGGCCAGCAGCCGCCGGTACGCAGCGCACGGGCACGGCCCGCAGCGGCATGGGCGCAAGCATGGACCAGGTCTCGTCCTGGAGCCGGGACATCCGGCTGATTTCGGGCCTGATCCTGCTCGCCTTCGCGACGACGCATTTCCTGAACCATGCCGTGGGCATCCTCGGGATCGGGGCCATGGAGCGCGTGCAGGACTGGCGCTACGGCCTGTGGCACTCGTGGCTGGGCTCGGTCCTGCTCTACGGTGCGCTCGTGGTCCACCCGCTCTTCGCGCTGCTGCGCGTGGTCCAGCGCCGCACGTTCAAGATGCCGGTGCGCGAGATGCTGCAGATCGCGCTCGGCCTCGCCATCCCGCTCCTGCTCGTCGACCACATCATCAGCACGCGCGTGATGGGCATCTATTTCGGTGTCGACGAGACCTACCACGCCGTGCTGCGCCGGCTCTGGCCCGATCGTGCCGTGCTGCAGTCGCTGCTGCTGCTGCTGGTCTGGACGCACGGCATGATCGGCATCCACTTCATGCTGCGCTCGCGCGACGCCTACCATCACTGGCGCGATCCGTTTCTGCTGGTCTCGATCCTGATACCGATCCTCGCACTGATCGGATTCATGGTCGCGGCGCGCGAGGCCGAGCGGATGGCGCTGCCGCCGGAATTCGTCACCGACGCGCAGCGGATGATGTTCGATCGTGACGTCATGTGGGGCAAGGGAGGCTTCTACGGGCTGGTCTGCGCCTTCGTGCTGTTCGTCGGCATTCGTGAGATCCGGGTGCGGACGACGCGCCAGATCACCGTGCGCTTCGTCGGCCATGGCACGCGCCGGCTGGCGCCGGGGCCGACGGTGCTCGAGATGTTCCGCCGTTTCGGCATTCCGCATGCGGCGCTCTGTGGCGGTCGGGCGCGTTGCGCCACCTGCCGCGTGCTGGTGATGGACGGCAACGACAGGCTGCCGGCACCGGGGATGAACGAGGCCCGGCTGCTGCGACGCATCTCTGCGCCTGAGGGGGTCAGGCTCGCCTGCCAGATCAGGCCGCATGACGATCTGCAGGTGCAGATCCTGCTCGCATCTCGGCTGAACGCCACCGGCGCGCGGCCGCTGCAGCCCGACGACGCGATCAACAAGCGCGGCCTGACGGTCGTGGTCGCCGATCTCAGGGCCTTCTCGGCGCTCTCGGAGCGGCAATTGCCGCGCGAGCTCATCGGCCTGCTGAACCGGTTCTTCGACGAGATGAGCCAGGCCATCACGGCCCATGACGGGCGCATCGACGCCTTCTATGGCGACGGCTTCATGGCGGTGTTCGGGCTGGAAGGATCGCAGGCGCGCGGCGCGCAGGCGGCGATCAATGCGGCGGCGGACATCGTGCGGGCAGTCGAGGCGCTCAACCGCGAGTTCGGGGCGGCGCTGCCCCTGCCGCTCCGGATCGGCATCGGCATCCACACCGGCGATGCCATCACCGGCGCGGTCGAGAACGACAATCTCGGCCGGCGCGAGATCACGGTCGGCGAGACGGTGATGATCGCGAGCCAGCTCGAATCGGCGACGCGGCGGGTGCTGGCCGATGTCGTGGTCTCGGAAGACACGATCCGGACCACCGGGCGCAGCTATGCCGGCACGGTGCCGCTCAAGATCGCGATCAAGGGGCGCGAGAAATCGCTCACCGCCTATGGCTTCGCCAGCGCGCCTGAAGTCGCGCGCCGCAAGCGCGATGACGCTGCCAACGCCGCGATGCCAATGCCGGCCGCGGCGAAGCCCGCGGATGAGGCGACCGAGGCCGTGGAGGTGGCGGAAGTGGCGACCGAGCCGGGCGAGGCAACTCCGCGCGATTGATCGGGCATGCGAGGCTGGCCTTTGCCGAAGCTGCTGCCTATGGTCCCGCCGAGCTTTGCCGACAACGACGGAACCATGACGCCCGAACCGCCTTGCGAGGCCTTCCACGACCTGCTGCGCGGTATGGCTGCGCTGTCCGGCAACCGCATCGTCGCCGATATCGCGCGCCTCTACGGCAAGGGTGCGCCGCCCGATCTGTCGATCGCCTGCAATCACAAGCAGATCGCGTCGAAGCAATGGCTGGTCGAAGCATTGGCTGAGCACTGTCCGAAGCCTGCCGGCCCGGTCTGGGTTCTCGGCGCCTGGTACGGCGTGCTCGGCGCGATGCTGCTCGACGATTCCAGGCTCACCGTCGATCAGGTCGTGAGCCTCGATGTCGATCCGAGCTGTGCCGAGGTGGCGAAGACCCTGAACCATCGGCACGTCGGTTCCGGACGCTTCCGGGCCGTGACGGCCGACATGATGACGATGGATTTCGGGGCGCAATCCCTGGCGCCGGGGCTCGTCATCAATACGAGCTGCGAGCATCTCGGGGATGTGCCGGGCTGGGTCGCGACGCTGCCGGCCGGGTTGCCGCTCGTCCTGCAATCGAACAACTATTATCGCGAGCCCGATCACCGCAGCTGCGTGCCCTCGCTCGATGCCTTTCGCGAGCAGGCGGGGCTTGCGGAGATCTGGTTCGCCGGGGCGCGGCCGACGAAGAACTACACGCGTTTCATGTTGATCGGCCGGCGATGAGCACGGGCGCTGTGCCGCGTGTCGCGGTGGCGATGAAGGGCTATCCCCGGCTCTCCGAAACGTTCATCGCGCAGGAATTGCTCGGGCTGCAGCAGCGCGACCTCGCCTTCGAGATCTGGTCGCTGCGGCATCCGACAGACGCCGCCAAGCATCTGATGCACGGCCAGATCGCCGCTCCGGTGCGCTATCTGCCGGAATATCTGCATGACGAGCCGGGGCGCGTGGCGCGCGGCATTCTCAATGCCGTCTCGCGTCCTGGCCTCCTGCGGTTGTTGCCGGTCTTCCTGCGCGATCTCGCGCGCGACAGGACGCGCAATCGCCTGCGCCGCTTCGGCCAAGCCTGCGTGATGGCGCGCGAGCTGCCACCGGATATCCGGCATCTGCATGTGCATTATCTGCACACGCCGGCCTCGGTGATCCGCTATGCCGCGCTGCTGCGCGGTCTGGGCTGGTCCTTCTCCGCCCATGCCAAGGACATCTGGACGACGCCGGACTGGGAAAAACGCGAGAAGATCGCGGACGCCGCATGGGGCGTGACCTGCACGCAGGACGGCTTTCGCGAGCTGGCGAGGCTCTCCGAGCGGCCGGACAAGGTCGCTCTCGTCTATCACGGCCTCGACCTCGCGCGTTTTCCGGCGCCGGGACCGCGATCCGCGCGCGATGGTGCCGATCCGGCCGATCCGGTGCGCTTCGTCACGATCGGGCGTGCCGTGGCGAAGAAGGGCTTCGACGATCTGCTCGAGGCGCTGTCGCGGCTTCCCGGCCCGCTGCACTGGCGGCTGACCCATATCGGCGGCGGCGAGATGCTGAAGGCGCTGCAGGAAAAGGCGCGCGCGCTCGGCATCGCCGACAGGATCGTCTGGGCAGGTGCCAAGGCGCAGGACGAGGTCATCGCCGCGCTGCGCGACGCCGATCTCTTCGTCCTGCCCTCGAAGCAGGCGGGGGATGGCGATCGCGACGGCCTGCCCAATGTCGTGATGGAGGCGGCGAGCCAAGGCTTGCCGATAATCGCGACCGATTTCGCCGGCATCCCGGAGTTCGTCCGGCCGGGTATCGAGGGGCTTCTGGTGCCGCCCGGCGATATCGACGGGCTGGCCGGAGCGCTTATGGAGTTGGCCGGCTCGCCCCAGCGGCGCGCGGAGCTGGGGGACGGGGCCTTTGCGCGCCTGACCGGTTCCTTCTCTGCGGCGGCGGGCCTCGACAGGATCGCTGCCCGGCTGCGCGCTTCGGCTGGCGAATCGCGGTGAGCGCGACAATTTTCATCGCGGTGACGCATCTGCTCGGCTCGGGCCATCTGGTGCGTGCGGCCAATCTGGCGCGGGCGCTGGCCGGAGAGGGGTTCGCGGTCACGCTTGCCAGTGGCGGCATGCTGCTGCGGGCGATGGAGCAGGAGCCCTTCGCTTTCGTGCAGTTGCCTCCGGTGCGGACGGAGGGCGTCGACTTCCGCACGCTGCTCGACGAGGCGGGTCAGCCGGTCGCACCGGGGCGTGGGGCGGAACGTATCGCCGTTCTGGAGGCGCTGGCGGCCGAGCTGCGGCCCGATGTCGTGATCACCGAGCATTTCCCGTTCGGACGCCGACAATTGGCCGCCGAGTTCCTCGCCCTGATCGCCGCGGCGCGAGCGGCCAATCCGAAGGCGCTCGTGCTGTCCTCCGTCCGGGATGTGCTGGTGACGCCGCGCCCCGACCGTATCGCGGAGGCGCAGCAGCGGCTCGCCGCGCTGTTCGATGCCGTGCTGGTCCATGGCGATGCGGATTTCCTGCCGCTGGATCAGTCATGGCCGGTCGATGCAAGGCTGGCAGCCAAGCTGCTCTACACCGGCTACATGGCGGAGGCGCCGGCCATCGCCGCGCCGATCGAAAACCGCGAAGTGCTGGTCTCGGGCGGCGGCTCCGCCGCGGCCGTGCCCTTGTTCGAATTGGCCATCGCGGCGGCCAGGCTCGGTTCGCCGCAGCGGCGCTGGCGCATCCTCGTCGGGCGAGCAGTCGGCGAGGATGTCTTCGGCCGGCTTCGGGCGGAGGCGCCGGCCCATGTCACGGTTGAGCGGGTGCGGCCCGACTTTCCGGCTCTTCTCGCCGGCTGTGCTATTTCGATCAGTCAGGCCGGCTACAACACGGTGCTTGATCTCGTCGCCGCGTGCCGCCCTGCAATCGTGGTGCCGTTCGATGCCGGCGGGGAGACGGAGCAGGCCATCCGGGCCGCGGCAATGGAAGAGGCCGGGCTTGCACGCTGTCTGCGCCTTTCGGGGGAAGGGGCCCTGACGCCGGCTGATCTGGCGGTGGCGGTCGAAGCCGGCATCGGCGCCGTGCCGCCGGCAATCGGCCTTGCACTTGATGGAGCGCGCAATGCGGCCGCAATCGTGAAACAGCTTCTGGCGCAGCGCGTTTGAAGCAGCGGGGCAGTGAGCCGGCATGCCCTTTGCGAGGGCCGGGATGCAGCTTTGCGAATTGCCGCTTCCAGTCTTTCGCTCTAATGAGGGATGATCCGCCTCCCTCCTCGGTCGGCACTGGGTAACCGGCGATAAACCGGCCACGGCCCTGCGCCCGGAGACAAGATGATGACGACGACGACCGCGCCCGGATTGCCCGACATGAAGCTGTCGGTTCGGCAGACTTTCGGGATCGACACGGACCTCGAGGTGCCCGCCTATTCGGCAGCCGATCCGCATGTCCCGGATTTCGACCCGGATTACCGTTTCGACCGCGACACCACGATCGCGATCCTCGCCGGCTTCGCGCATAACCGACGCGTCATGATCTCGGGCTATCACGGCACCGGCAAGTCGACCCATATCGAGCAGGTCGCCGCTCGGCTGAACTGGCCCTGCGTGCGCGTCAACCTCGACAGCCACGTCTCGCGGCTCGACCTCGTCGGCAAGGACGCGATCGTGCTGAAGGAAGGCAAGCAGGTCACGGAATTCCAGGATGGCATCCTGCCCTGGGCCCTGCAGAACAACATCGCGCTCGTCTTCGACGAGTACGACGCCGGTCGCCCGGACGTGATGTTCGTGATCCAGCGCGTGCTGGAGCAGTCCGGCAAGCTGACGCTGCTCGACCAGAAGCGCGTCATCCGCCCGCACCCCGCCTTCCGCATGTTCGCCACCGCCAATACGGTCGGCCTCGGCGACACCTCGGGCCTCTATCACGGCACGCAGCAGATCAACCAGGGTCAGATGGACCGCTGGTCGATCGTGACGACGCTGAACTACCTGCCGCATGACAACGAGGTCGCGATCGTCCTGGCGAAGTCGAAGCACTACCAGAAGACGCCTGATGGCAAGGACATCGTCAACAAGATGGTCCGCGTCGCCGATCTCACCCGCAACGCCTTCATGAACGGCGATCTCTCCACCGTGATGAGCCCGCGTACGGTCATCACCTGGGCCGAGAATGCCGCGATCTTCGGCGATATCGGCTTCGCCTTCCGTGTGACGTTCCTCAACAAATGCGACGAGATGGAGCGCACGCTGGTGGCGGAGTTCTACCAGCGTTCCTTCGGCAAGGAACTGCCGGAGAGCGCGGCGAACGTGGTGCTGAGCTAACGGAGGAAACGAGCCATGGCGCAGTATCAGGGCAGCTGCCATTGCGGACGGGTTGCCTATGAGGTCGAGGCCGATCTCGGGCAGACGATCACCTGCAACTGTTCCTATTGCCAGCGCCGCGGCTCGATTCTCGCCTTCTCGCCGGCCAGCGTCTTCACCCTCACCAAGGGCGAGGACGCGCTGACCGAGTACCGCTTCAACACGCAGAAGATCCAGCACCTGTTCTGCGAGACCTGCGGCATCGAGTCCTTCGCCAAGGCGACCGGACCCGACGGCACGCCGATGGTCGCGGTCAATGTGCGTTGCCTCGTTGGCGTCGAGCCGGGCGATCTCTCGCCGACGCAATATGACGGGCGTTCGCGCTAGGGGGAGCGATGGTCGCGGTTACGGTCGAGCCCGAGCAAACCGAGACGCGCGCGGCCGTCGTGCGCGGGTTGAGCGCGCATAACCAGTCGAAGGTCGGTCCCCGGAACACCAGGCCGCTGGCCATCAGCCTGCGCGACGAGAACGGCGATATCGTCGGTGGCCTTGTCGGGGAGCTTAAATGGGAATGGCTCTATGTCGATCTGCTCTGGATCGACGAAGCCCATCGCGGCGCGGGATTGGGCGAGGCGCTGGTCGCGCGGGCTGAAGACGAGGCTCGCGAGCACGGCGCCAAAGGCGTCTTTCTCGGGACGATGAGTATCCAGGCCCCGGGATTCTATCCGAGGCTCGGCTATCGCGAATGCGGCCGGATGGAGAACTATCCGGTGGCGGGTCAAACGCTGCATCACTTCACGAAGGCGCTATGAGCATCTCGAACCGCAAGCCCGGAACGCCGAAGGAAGCCCCGGCCGAGCCGCTGAAGCGGGCGATCTCGGGCGCCATGAAGGCGATCGCACGCAAGCCGGAGATGGAAATCGTCTTCGCTGCCGACAAGCCGTCGCTGGTCGGCGAGCGGGCACGCCTGCCCGAGCCGCCGCGCAAGCTCACGCCAGCCGACGTCTCGATCCTGCGCGGCCATGCCGATTCGATGGCGCTCCGCCTCGCCTGCCATGACGTCGCGATCCACCGTCGCGCTGCGCCCGAGGGCGATGCGGCCCGCGCGGTCTTCGATGCCGTCGAGCAGGCGCGCGTCGAATCGATCGGTGCGCGGCGGATGTCCGGCATGGCCGGCAACATCACCGCGATGCTGGAGGACCGCTATCATCGCGGCGGGCGCTACGAGGAGATCACCGACCGGGCCGATGCGCCGCTCGAGGACGCGCTGGCGCTGATGGTGCGCGAGCGCCTGACCGGACTGAAGCCCCCGAAGGCGGCGGAGAAGATCGTCGAGCTCTGGCGCGAGCAGATCGAGGCCAAGGCCGGCAGCGATCTCGACCGGCTCGCGAAGACGGTCGAGGACCAGCGCGGCTTCGCCCGCACGGTGCGCGACATGCTGGCGGCGCTCGACATGGCCGATCAGACCGCGCAGGGCGACGAGTCCGAGGAGGACGAGGACAATCAGGACCAGTCCTCCGAGGACCAGCAGCAGCAGGAAGGCGAATCCGAGCAGGAGAGCGGCGCCGATCGCTCCGAGGTCGACGTCAGCGAGGACGCAACCGAGGAGTTGCAGGAGGGCGCTTCCGAGGCGAGCGATGCGCCGGCCGGCGACTGGGACGAGGAGGATGACAGCTCCGAATCCGAGGAGGCCGGGGAGGCACCGCGCCCGCGCGAGAGCCGCGGCAACGAGCGTCCGCAGACCGACTACAAGGCCTATACGGTCAAGTTCGACGAGATCGTCACGGCCGAGGAGCTCTGCGACGCCGAGGAACTGACCCGCTTACGTGCCTATCTCGACAAGCAGCTCGCGCATCTGCAGGGCGTCGTCGCGCGCCTCGCCAACCGGCTGCAGCGGCGGCTGATGGCGCAGCAGAACCGCTCCTGGCAGTTCGACCTGGAGGAGGGCGCGCTTGATCCGGCCCGCCTGCCGCGGATCATCATCGACCCGTTCCAGCCGCTCTCCTTCCGGCAGGAATCGGACGTCAATTTCCGCGACACGGTTGTGACGCTGCTGATCGACAATTCCGGCTCGATGCGCGGCCGGCCGATCACGGTGGCCGCGACCTGCGCCGACATTCTGGCCCGGACGCTGGAGCGCTGCGGCGTCAAGGTCGAGTTGCTCGGCTTCACCACGCGCGCCTGGAAGGGCGGGCTCTCGCGCGAGGCCTGGCTGCAATCGGGCAAGCCGGCCAATCCCGGCCGCCTGAACGACCTCCGACACATCATCTACAAGGCCGCCGACGCGCCCTGGCGGCGCGCGCGCAAGAATCTCGGGCTGATGATGCGCGAGGGGCTGCTCAAGGAAAACATCGACGGCGAGGCGCTGGATTGGGCGCATAAGCGCCTGCTCGGGCGGCCCGAGCAGCGCAAGATCCTGATGGTGATCTCGGACGGCGCGCCGGTCGACGATTCGACGCTCTCGGTCAACGCCGGCAACTATCTGGAGCGGCATCTTCGGCACATCATCGCCGAGATCGAGACGCGCTCGCCGGTCGAGCTCATCGCCATCGGTATCGGCCACGACGTGACGCGCTATTATCGCCGCGCCGTCACCATCGTCGATGCCGAGGAGCTGGGCGGCGTGATGACCGAGAAGCTCGCCGAGCTGTTCGAAGAGGACGGGCCCACGGGCTCCGGTTCCACCTCGCGCCGCCTGCACTGATGCGCCTCACACGTCGTGCCGCGCTCGCAGGCCTCGGCGCGTGCGCAGTGCCGGGCGCTGCTGAGGCCGTCGAGCAGACCCGCTTTCCAGTCGGGGTCTCCGTGCGGGCCATCACGGCTTTCGAGCCACGCAATCCGGATCGGCGCCGGTTCGGTGCGCTGCAATTCCGCAGCGGGCTCGTCCTGTCATCCGGTCATCCGCGCTTCGGTGGTTTCTCGGGCCTGGCGCGGCTCAACGACGGGCGCGATTTCGTCGCAGTGAGCGATCGCGGCTACTGGCTGACGGCGAGAATCACCTCGCAGGCAGGCAAGCTCGCCGGGCTGGACGATGCCGAAATGGCGGCCATTCTCGGCGCATCCGGGCGGCCGCTCGCACGTTCGGGGCTCTACGATACGGAAAGCCTGTGCATTGCCGACGGCGTCGCCTATGTCGGCATCGAGCGCAGGCATGAGATCGTGCGTTTCGACTGGGCCGGGCAGGGTGTCGAGGCCCGCGCGCGTTCGGTGCCGGTGCCGCCCGAGGTCAAGCGCCTGCCGCGCAATCGAGGGCTGGAGGCGATCGGCGTCGTGCCGTCCGGACCGTTCAAGGGCGCGCTCGTCGCGATTGCCGAGCGATCGGGCAAGGAGGACGAGCCGACGCTCGGCGTCCTTCTCGGCGGCCCCCAGCCGGGTCTGTTCCAGGTCGCCCGGCATGACGGCTACGACATCACCGACCTCGCCTTCCTGCCGTCCGGCGACATGCTGCTGCTGGAGCGCTGGTATCAGCCCTTGCGTGGCGTCGGCATGCGCATCCGCCGAATCGCCGGTCGGGAGATCCGGCCCGGCGCGTTCCTCGACGGCTCCCGCCTGATCGAGGCCGATCTCGGCTACGAGATCGATAATATGGAGGGGCTTTCGGTCCATCTGGAGAGCGGGCGCACGGTGCTGACGCTGATCTCGGACGACAATTTCTCGTTCCTGCAGCGGACGCTGCTGCTGGAGTTCGAGCTGCTTTCATAGAGAGCGTCATGCTCGGGCCTGACCCGAGCATCTCATGACCAATGGATGCCGTAGCCCCCTCGGCCTGAGATTCTCGGGTCTGCGCTTCGCTTCGCCCGAGAATGGCGTGTTGTATGCCCAAACGAAAAAAGCGGCCTTTCGGCCGCTTCGTTCAAACCCGAAAGGGAAACCCGCTCAGTTGGCGGCGAGCTTCTTCTCAAGGTCGCGCTTAAGGCCGAGCGCGCCGACCGAGAGGTCGCCGGCCGCAGCCTTGAGCAGGAAGGCGTCGAGGCCGCCGCGATGCTCGACCGAACGCAGGGCGTTGGCCGAAACGCGCAGGCGCACCGAACGGCCGAGCGCGTCCGACTGCAGCGTGACGTTGACGAGATTCGGACGGAAGACCGTCTTCGTCTTGCGGTTCGAGTGGCTGACGAGGTGGCCGGTCTGGGTGGCTTTCCCGGTCAGTTCGCAACGGCGGGCCATGGCAATCGTTCCTTGCATCCCCGGATCGCTCAAACAAAAAAACCGACACGCGACGTGCCGGCGAGCACCGGAAGTCAAATTGAAGTCGGGGTTCCATAGCCAAGGCTGCCGGCCGCGTCAAGGAAAACTCCCGCCGGTTGTTCACATGGCCTTCAGCGTTAACGGGGTGTAAAGATCGGGGTCCGATGCTTCGGTCGGCCGTCGCTTCGCCGCGAGGGAAAACCGGTCACGATTCGGACCGATTCAGAGTGCATGCCGCGCAGGATCGCGCCGTTCCGGAGGCAATGGATGAAATCCGCCGTCGCATCGACCATCGCAGGGCTGGTTCTCGCAGCCTGTCTGGCCGAGGCTGCGGGCGCGGCCTCGCTCGACGCGCGCTACGACGTATCGCTCCTCGGCATCACGCTGGGCACGGCGAGCCTGACCGGCGGTATCGACGCATCGAGCTACAAGCTCGACATGGCGGCCAAGCTGACGGGCATCGTGGGTGGCGTCACGGGCGGGCGTGGTTCAGGTGCCGCGACCGGCGCGCTCGCGGGCGGCCGGCTGGCGCCGAAGACCTTCGCCGTCAGCTCGGCCAACTCCAACGAGAGCCGCACCGTTCGCATGGCGCTGGCGGAAGGCAGCGTCGCCGGCGTCGATATCGAGCCGCCGATCGACGAGAAGCCTGACCGCGTGCCGCTCAACGAGAGCCATAAGCGCAACGTCGTGGATCCGCTCAGCGCCTTCCTGATGCCGGTCAACGGCAAGGGCAGGGATGGCGCCTGCAACCGCACGCTGCCGATCTTCGACGGCGCGGCGCGCTATGACATCAAGCTGAGCAGCGCCGGCACCCGCACCGTCAAGCTGGAGGGCTATAGCGGCCCGGTCTCGATCTGCCAGGCGCGCTATGTGCCGATCGCCGGCCACCGCGCGCTCAGGCCCAGCACGAAGTTCATGGCCGAGAATCGCGACATCACGGCATGGCTCGCGCCGGTTGCCGGCACCGACATGATGGTGCCGGTCCGCATCTCCGTGAAGACGATGATCGGCACGGCCGTGATCGAAGCTTCGAGCTTCAAGGTCGATCCGGGCGTGACCGCGAGCGCCTCGCGCTAAAAGAGGCCGGGTAGCACTGCCTTTCATGGAAGCACGGGTCATCCCGGCCGGAGCGAAGCGTAGAGCCGGGATCCATGCCTGAAGCTTGATCGGCCGCGCTCTGGCATGGATCCCGGGTCAAGCCCGGGATGACCCAGCTTTCACGTCGTGCATCAGCAGGCCGGCGACGCCATGAATCACGGTGCGCGCTTGACGCCCTGATCATCCTCGAAGACGGGCCGGAAGAAGGACCGCTCATAGCTGACGATGAAACGATCCTTCTCGTTCATCGCGATCGCAGCCCGGCATTCGGGATCGTCGAACGAGCGCGTGCGGTACTCCTCATAGGCCGCCAGCGACGGGAAGCTGAAGAAGGCGAGCGCTACGTTGGACGTGCCCTCGGAGGGCATGAAATAGCCGTGGTGCTTGCCGCCGAACTTCTCGACGAGCCGGATCCAGAGCCTGCCATAGGCCTCGAAGGCGTCGAGCTTGTGAGGGTCGACGACATAGCGCAGATAGCAGGTGACCATGGTCAGGCAGCCCTCGCGTTGGTGAGGAAGGTCTTCATGCGCTCCAGCGCCTTCTCGATGTTCTCAAGCGAGTTGGCATAGGAGAGGCGAATATAGCCCTCGCCATGGACACCGAAATCGGGCCCGCCGATCGTCGCGACACCTGATTCCTCCAGCAGGGCGGAAGCGAGCTTCTTCGCCTTCCAGCCGGTCCGCGAGACGTTGGGGAAGGCGTAGAAGGCGCCTTTCGGCGTGATGCAGGAGACGTTCGGCAGGCCGTTCAGCCCCGCGACCACCGCCTTCCGGCGCCGGTCGAACTCCGCGACCATGGCGTGCACCGCGTCCTGCGGGCCGGTGAGCGCGGCGAGCCCCGCCCATTGCGCGGGAGCGTTGACGCAGGAATGCGAGTTCACCGCGAGCTTGCGGGCGTTGTCGTAGAGCGGCTTCGGCCAGACCGACCAGCCCATGCGCCAGCCGGTCATCGCATAGGTCTTGGACCAGCCGTTGAGCAAGATCAGCCGGTCGCGAATCTCGGGATAGCTCAGCAGGCAGACATGTTCCTCGCCGTCATAGACCATCTGGTCGTAGATCTCGTCCGACATCAGCGCGACGTCGGGGAAATCAGCCAGCCCCGCGACGAGCTTGTCGATCTCCGCCTTCGGCGTGACGCCGCCGGTCGGGTTGGCCGGCGAGTTGATGATCAGCAGCCGCGTCTTCGGCGTGATCAGCGAGAGCGTCTCCTCGGCCGAGAAAGCGAAGCCGTTCTCCTCGCGGATCGGCACGGGCACCGGCGTCGCACCGGTATATTCGATCATCGAGCGGTAGATCGGGAAACCGGGGTCCGGGTAGAGGATTTCGGCGCCGGGCTCGCCGAACATCAGGATCGCCATGAACATGGTGACCTTGCCGCCGGGCACGATCATCACGTTGTCCGGCGAGACCTCGACCTTGAAGCGCTTGTGCAGATCGGCGGCGACCGCCTCGCGCAGCGGCAGGATGCCGTTGGCGGGGGTGTAGCCGTGATGGCCGTCGCGCAGCGCCTTCACGGCGGCTTCGACGATGTGCTCGGGCGTGGCGAAATCGGGCTGGCCGATGCCGAGATTGACGATGTCCTTGCCCTGCCGCTGCAGCTCGGTCGCGCGCGCCAGCACGGCAAAGGC
Organism: Allobosea sp. RIT-PG3_2; assembly: GCF_057321085.1. Lineage (NCBI taxonomy): Bacteria > Pseudomonadati > Pseudomonadota > Alphaproteobacteria > Hyphomicrobiales > Alloboseaceae > Allobosea > Allobosea sp. RIT-PG3_2. The sequence goes on from NZ_JBXWCA010000008.1 coordinate 227,719, forward strand.
GTTCTCCTCGCCGATGCGGGCGAAGGACGGGACGACGTGAAGGGTCATGACGCGTTTCTCGGCCGGGTTTCGAAGAGTTGAAGAAGCCAGTTCCTGTCGGAGCAGCCTTTTCTGGCGCCAAAGAGGCGGGGCTGGCAAGCGCCTGCCACGCATCGCGCCTTGTTGCATGCTGCATACAGCATGAATAAATAGTATGACTATCCGCCAGATTGGGCCTTGCCCAGCCGCGGGCTATGGGCATGATGGCTTGTCTCAAATCGTTCGAATGTGAGATCGGCAAACGGCCGTCAGCGCCGTGCCGAGCGAGAGGAAACGAGGATGGCCAAAGCTCCCGAAAGCAATGTTCCGCGCGAGGACCGACCGGTCGCGCTGACACGCAAGAAGGCTCCACGCCGCATCAAGCCGGCGCAGCTGCGCTCGAAGGCCTGGTTCGACAATCCGGCTAATGCCGACATGACCGCGCTCTATATCGAGCGCACGATGAACTTCGGCCTTTCGCGGGAAGAGCTGCAGTCGGGTCGGCCGATCATCGGCATCGCGCAGACGGGCTCGGATATCGCGCCCTGCAACCGCCACCACATCGAGCTCGCGCCGCGCATCCGCGACGGCATCCGCGAGATGGGCGGCGTGCCCTTCGAGTTCCCGATCCATCCGATCCAGGAAACCTGCAAGCGGCCGACGGCTTCGCTCGACCGCAACCTGCAATATCTCTCGCTGGTCGAGATTCTCTACGGCTATCCGCTCGACGGCGTCGTGCTGACGACGGGCTGCGACAAGACCACCCCGGCACAGATCATGGCGGCCGCGACGGTCGACATCCCGGCGATCGCGCTGCCGGGCGGGCCGATGCTCAACGGCTCCTTCCGTGGCGAGCGCACCGGCTCGGGCACCATCGTCTGGAAGGCGCGCCAGATGATGGCGGCCGGCGAGATCGACTACAAAGGCTTCGTCGACCTCGTCGCTTCCTCGGCGCCTTCGGCCGGCCATTGCAACACCATGGGCACGGCCTCGACGATGAACTCGCTGGCGGAAGCGATGGGCATGACGCTGCCCGGTGCCGCCGCGATCCCCGCGCCCTATCGCGATCGCTACGAGATGGCGTATCTGACCGGTCGCCGCATCGTCGAGATGGTCTGGGAGGACCTGGTCCCGTCGAAGATCCTGACGCGCGAAGCCTTCGAGAACACCATCGTCATCAATTCGGCGATCGGCGGATCGACCAATGCACCTGTTCACGTCAACGCCATCGCCAAGCATATCGGCGTCAAGCTCGACAACGAGGACTGGACGAAGATCGGCTACGAGATCCCGCTGCTGGTCAACATGCAGCCGGCCGGCGAGTATCTCGGCGAGGATTATTACCGGGCCGGCGGCCTGCCCGCCGTGATCGCGGAGCTGGTCGAGAAGGGCAAGATCAAGCCTGCCATCACCGCCAACGGCCAGACGCTGGAAGAGAACTGCAAGGGAGCCTTTTCCATCGCCCGCGAGGTCATCAAGACCTATGACGAGCCGATGAAGGCGCAGTCCGGCTTCCTCAATCTGTCGGGCAACCTGTTCGATTCCGCTATTATGAAGACCAGCGTGATCACGCCGGAATTCCGCCAGCGCTATCTGGAGAACCCTGGGGATCCGATGGCCTTCGAGGGCCGTGCCATCGTCTTCGACGGACCGGAGGATTACCACCACCGCATCGACGATCCCCAGCTCGCCATCGACGAGCACTGCATCCTGTTCATCCGCGGCGTTGGCCCGATCGGCTATCCCGGCGCGGCGGAGGTGGTGAACATGCGGCCGCCGGATTACCTGATCAAGAAGGGCGTCACCGCGCTCGCCTGCGTCGGCGACGGGCGCCAGTCCGGCACCTCGGGCTCGCCCTCGATCCTCAACGCCTCGCCGGAAGCGGCGACCGGCGGCGGGCTCGCGCTGCTCAAGACCGGCGACAAGGTCCGCATCGACCTCAAGAAGCGCACTGCCAACATCCTGATCTCGGATGATGAGCTGGCCGAGCGCAGGGCCGCGTTCAAGGCGGCGGGTGGCTACAAGTACCCGAAGAGCCAGACGCCCTGGCAGGAGATCCAGCGCAAGATCGTCGACGAATTGTCGGAAGGCATGGTTCTCAAGCCGGCGGTCAAGTACCAGAAGATCCACAAGAAGTTCGGCGTTCCGCGCGACAATCACTAAGCGGAACTGGCGTCATCCCGTGCGCGCTGCGGCATGTGAATGCCGCGGCGCAGACACGGGACCGTCACCCGATAAGCGCGCCCTTTCTTCACGCGTTCCCGCATCCGCGCAGCAGCACTTGGTGCCGCAGCGCGTGCGGGATGACCGCGCCACTCCGCCCACGCCATTCCGTCCGCGCATCGGCGCTCGCTGCGCGACGCGCGGCTTCGGGGCTGACAAACGATCTGACCCTCGACACTATGGCAGCCGTTCTTTCCGCTCCCATTTGAAACGATTGAAAAATGGCCCGCAGCCCGCAAGTCGAAGCGTTCCGCAAGCTGCATGAGGCCGGCTGCTTCGTGATGCCCAATCCATGGGATCTCGGCTCGGCCCGCTGGCTGCGCGGGCAGGGCTTCAAGGCGCTGGCGACGACGAGCGCGGGCTTCGCTTTCACGCAGGCGCGCGCCGACCAGGACGTGCCGCGCGACATGATGCTCACCCATATCGCCGAAATGGTGAAGGCGGTGCCTGACCTGCCGGTGAACGCCGATTTCGAGAACGGCTATGCCGATACGCCTGATGGTGTCGCGGCCAACGTCAAGCTCTGCATTGCAACCGGCGTCGCCGGCCTCTCGATCGAGGATGCGACGGGGCGCGAGAGCGAGCCGCTCTATGCGTTCGAACTGGCCGTCGATCGCATCAAGGCCGCGCGCAAGGCGATCGACGAGACCGGCTCGGGCGTCGTGCTGACCGCGCGGGCGGAATGCTTCCTGACCGGACATGCCGAGCCGCTGAAGGAAGCGGCGCGCCGGATCGAGGCCTATGCGGCTGCCGGAGCGGACGTGCTCTATGCGCCCGGGCCGAAGACGGCCGACGATATCCGCACCATCGTGTCGGCGGCGGGCGGCAAGCCGGTCAACGCCCTGGTCTATGGCGATTTCGGGTTGAGCGTCGACGAGATCGCGGCAGCGGGCGCGCGGCGCATCTCCATCGGCGGGGCTTTGGCGCGCGCCGCCTGGGCGGCCTTCATCGAGGCGACGCGGTTGATCGCGGAAGAAGGCAGCTTCAAGGGCTTTGCCGGCAACGGCCCGTCCTCGCCGCTCAACCCGTTCTTCCATGAGGATCTCGAGGCGCGTTCATGAGCGGCACGCTCCTGATCGCGCCGGAATGGCTCGGGCAGAGCGGTCTCTGGCAGGTCGACGCCAAGGGCAAGCGCCGGGCGGTCGATGTCGAGGATATCGGGCTTTCCGATGAAATCGGCGACCGGCTCGAAGCCTGGGTCGATGCCTTCGACGCGATTTATGACGAGGACGACGAGGCCGCTTCGGATTTCACCGACGAGGTCGAGCGCCTGGCCTGGGAGGCCGAGGGCCATGCGCTTGCCCATGCCATCGCGGCCGAACTCGGCGCGGGCTGGGAGATCCGGCACGATTTCACGGGCTGGCGGGGGAAAACGAAGTCATGATGTTCGATTGGAAGGCGCCGCCATTCCCGCTCGCGAAGGTGCTGGAAGGCCAGTATTGCCGACTCGAGCCGCTCGACGTTGACCGTCATCTAGACGACATCTGGGCTGCCAATGCCGGCCAGACCCATGTCTGGGACTGGCTTCCGGCTGCTCCGCCGCAGAGCAAGGATGAATACCGCGCCCTGCTCGATTCCATGGTGGCCAAGGCAGGCATCGTCCCGCTCGCGGTGATCGACAAGGCTGACGGCAAGGCCAAGGGCCATCTCTGGATCATGGAGATCAGGCCCGAGCACGGGGTCTTCGAGGTTGGTTGGATCACCTATGCGCCGGCGCTGCAGCGCACGCGGGCGGCGACCGAGGCGATCTATCTCGTCGGCGATTACGGCTTCTCGCTCGGCTATCGCCGCTACGAGTGGAAGTGCAACAATCTCAACGAACCTTCCAAGCGCGCGGCCCTGCGTTTCGGCTTCCAGTATGAAGGGCTGTTCCGCCAGCACATGGTGGTGAAGGGCGCCAACCGCGACACCGCCTGGTTCTCGATCCTCGATGGCGAGTGGCCGGTGCGCGCGCAGGCCTTCCGCCGCTGGCTGGCTCCGGAGAATTTCGACGCGCAAGGCGGCCAGAAGCTCTCGCTAGGCGCTTTCAACCAGATTCAGGGCGAAGCCGGGAAGGTGACGCTGCGCCGGGCGGGGTTTGCCGACATCCCGGCGATCCTCTCGCTCAAGAACGCCGCCTATACGCCGAACGAGAGTATCATCGGCGTGCCTTCGCTGCCGCGCATCGCGGATTACACGCAGGTCGTCGCCGAGCACGAGGTCTGGCTGGTCGATGGCGAAAACGGTCTCGAAGCCGCGCTGGTGCTCGATATCGAGCCGCAGGATTTCACGATCTGGAGCGTCGCGGTCGCGCCGGAGGCGGGCGGCCGCAAGCTGGGCGCCAGCTTGATGTCCTTCGCGGACGAGCGGGCGCGGGCGCTCGGCTACGGATCCGTCCATCTCTACACCCATGCGAAATTGACCGAACGTATCGGCTGGTACGAGCGCCTCGGCTTCGCCATCACGCATCATGAGGACATGGCCGACCGGCGGCTGACCCATATGCGCAAGACCTTTTAAAAAGCCGGCTAATAAAAGGAATCGAGCATGGCAGGACGTTTGAAGGGCAAAGTCGCGGTCGTCACCGCCGCAGGGCAGGGGATCGGCCGGGCCATCGCCGAGGCCTTCGTGGCCGAGGGAGCCACCGTCTGGGCGACCGACAAGGATGTCGCGCTGCTGGAAGGCATTCCTAAGGCGAAGAAGCGCAAGCTCGACGTGCTCTCGAGCAAGGCGGTCAATGCCTTCGCCGAGAAGGTCGGGCCGATCGACATCCTCGTGAACGCCGCCGGCTTCGTCCATCACGGCACGGTGCTGACGACCGACGACAAGGCCTGGGACTTCTCCTTCGACCTCAACGTCAAGTCGATGCACCGCACGATCCAGGCCTTCGTGCCGGGGATGCTGGAGAAGAGCTCGGGCTCGATCATCAACATCGCCTCGGGCGCAGGCTCGGTGCGCGGCCTGCCGAACCGCTACGCCTATGGAGCGACCAAGGCGGCGGTGATCGGCCTGACCAAGGCCGTCGCGGCCGACTACATCAAGAAGGGCGTTCGCTCCAACGCGATCTGCCCGGGCACGATCCAGTCCCCGTCGCTCGACCAGCGCATCAAGGACCTCGCCGCCTCGACCGGCACGACCGAAGCCGCGGCTCGCCAGGCCTTCGTCGACCGCCAGCCGATGGGCCGGCTCGGCACTGCCGAGGAGATCGCCTGGCTTGCGGTTTATCTCGCCGCCGACGAGTCGAGCTACACCACCGGCCAGATCCATCTGGCGGATGGCGGCTTCGCGCTCTGAGCGCAGACGCGGATGGCGAGCGGCCCTGCTGCTCGCCGTTCTTCCGAAAGGTCGCGAACCAAGAAGCGGCCGGCACAAAACGGATAGGGAGAGCCCATGCATGTCCTGATCACGGGCGCGGCCGGCATGGTCGGCAGCAGGCTGGCGGAGCGTCTGGCGCGCGAAGGGCGCTGCGCCGGCAAGGCGATCAGCACGCTGACCCTGACCGATGTCGTGGCGGCTTCGCTGCCGGCCGAGCTTGCGGACCGGGCGACGATCCGCGTCGAGGATGCGACCGATGCGGCCGTCGCCAGGGAACTCGCCGCGCTGCGGCCGGACCTGATCTTCCACCTTGCCGCGATCATCTCGGGCGAGGCCGAGCGCGATTTCGACAAGGGCTACCGCATCAATCTCGACGGCATGCGCCACCTGCTGGAAGCGATCCGGCATGAGGGCGGCGCGGCTTATGTGCCCAAGCTCGTCTTCACCAGCTCGAGTGGGATCTTCGGCGCGCCGTTCCCGCCCGCGATCTCCGACGAGTTCCATGTCACGCCGCTGACCAGCTATGGCACGCAGAAGGCGATCGGCGAGTTGCTGCTGGCCGACTACTCCAGGCGCGGGTTGATTGACGGCGTCGGCATCCGCTTTCCTTCGATCGTGGTGCGGCCGGGCAAGCCGAACGCTTCGGCCGGCGGTTTCTTCTCAGGCATCATCCGCGAGCCGCTGCAGGGGCAGGAGGCGCTGCTGCCGGTCGGCGACGACGTGCTCTTCACCCATGCCAGCCCGCGCTCGGCCGTCGGCTTCCTGATCCATGCCGCCGGGCTGTCGCGCGAGGCGCTGGGCCCGCGCGTCAACCTGACGATGCCGGGCGTTTGCGTCACCGTCGGCGAACAGATCGAGGCGTTGCGCCGGATCGCCGGCGACAAGGCGGTGACGCTGATCAAGCGCGCTCCCGACGAGGCCTCCGCGGCCATCGTCGCCGGCTGGCCGACCCGCTTCGACGCGAAGCGCGCGCTGGCGCTCGGCTTCAAGGCCGAACGTGATTTCGACGAGATCATCCGCGTCCATATCGAGGACGATCTCGGCGGCCATCTTCCGCACTGACAGACGCCAAATTTCAGCAAACCTTCAGGACAGAACCGATGCATATTCTCGTTCTCGGCGGCGCCGGCATGGTCGGGCGCAAATTCATCGAGCGCCTGGCTCGCGATGGCGGCCTCGGCGGCAAGCCGGTGACGCGCGTGACGGCGCAGGACGTGGTCGTCGCCGCGGCGCCGCCGGCCGCGCCCTTCGATTTCGAAGCTGTGGTCTCAGACCTTTCGATCGAGGGCGAGGCGGAGAAGCTGATCGCGACCCGCCCCGAGTTGATCGTCCATCTCGCGGCGATCGTCTCGGGCGAGGCCGAGGCCGATTTCGACAAGGGCTACCGGATCAATCTCGACGGCACGCGCTATCTCTTCGATGCGATCCGCAAGACCGGCGACGGGTACAAGCCGCGCCTGATCTTCACCTCCTCGATCGCGGTCTTCGGCGCCCCCTTCCACGACAAGATCGAGGACGAGTTCTTCACCACCCCGCTGACGAGCTACGGCACGCAGAAGGCGATTGGCGAGTTGCTGCTCAGCGACTACACGCGACGCGGCTTCTTCGACGGCGTCGGCATTCGCCTGCCGACGATCTGCGTGCGGCCCGGCAAGCCGAACAAGGCGGCGTCGGGCTTCTTCTCCAACATCATCCGTGAGCCGCTGAACGGCGAGGAGGCGGTGCTGCCGGTCTCGGACCAAGTTCGCCATTGGCATGCCTCGCCACGCTCGGCCGTCGGCTTCCTGATCCACGCCGCGACGATGGACACCGCCGCGATCGGCCCGCGCCGAGCGCTGACCATGCCGGGCTATTCCTGCACCGTCGCCGAGCAGATCGAGGCGCTGCGCAAGGTCGCGGGCGAGAATGTCGTCGCCCGGATCAAGCGGGTGCAGGATCCGGTGATCGACGGAATCGTCGCCGGCTGGCCGCGCAACTTCAACCCGCAGCGGGCGCCGGCGCTCGGCTTCAAGGCGGAGTCGAGCTTCGAGGAGATCATCCGCGTCCATATCGACGACGAACTGCACGGCACCTTCGTCAAGTAGTGCCAGAAACAGAGCGGCGGCCAGGGGGCTTCCGCCTCCGGCCGCCGCATTTTCATCGGGTTATGAGCTTCAGGGCTCGGCCTGGTTGGCCGCTCCGGTCTGCAACACTGCGGGGCGCGCTTCCAGGGCCTGGACCTGGTTCCGCCCGGAGCCCTTGGCCTGGTAGAGATACTGGTCGGCCGTGCGCAGCATGTCCTTGAACTGTTCGCGCACCACATCCGCTTCGTGCACGCCGAAGCTCGCGGTGACCCGCCGGCCCTGCAGGGCGTCGATCTGCAGCGAGGCAATGCCTTCGCGCAGCCTTTCCGCGATCGGAAGGGCCTCCTTGAGGCCAGTGGCCGGCAGGAATGCGCAGAACTCCTCTCCGCCGAGGCGTGCGACCAGATCATAGGGCCGGAGGACGCGTTTCGAGGTCTCGGCCACGGCGAGCAAAACCTCATCGCCGACATCATGGCCGAAATCGTCGTTGATACGCTTGAAGTGATCGAGATCGAACACGATGACCGACAGGGGGCGCTGTTCGCGGCGGGCCCGTGCGATCTCGACGCTCACGGCTTCCGCGAGCCAGCGGCGGTTTCCGAGGCCGGTGAGCATGTCGGAGAAAGCCTGTCGCTTCAGGCGGGTCATCTTGTCTTCGAGGGCGTTGATCAGCGCCCGGACTTCGTCGGTCAGACGCCCGACATCGTCGTCGCGCGCCTTGATCAGATGCGGAATCCGGCCCTCGAGCCGATAGGAACGCAGGTTGCGGGCGATCTCGCCGACAGGCAGCAGAAGATGGCGCATCACAACGAAGGCAAAGGCGGTGCCGGCCAGCGTTGCCAGCAGGGTTATAGCCAGAATGGCCCGCGCGCTGACGTTCGCGCCGGACGCGACATAGGCAACGATAGAAATGATCGGCACATGCGTGGCAACAAGGCAGCCGGCAAAAGCCTGGGCCAGCAGAGACGACCTGAGATATGCTCTAATATTCGAAATCTTACTTTTCACAGACACACTCCGCTCGTTCAGAGTGCGTCAGGGCTAGCAGGCGCGGCTCTCATGGACAGTAAGCGATTTGCCTCGATTTTTACCGAGTCGCCGGTCCACACCCGCTGACCTCGTCCTTCTTCAAAAAGAAGGGGCGGCCTTTGATGGGCGGCCCCTTCGATCTGATTTTGGCATCCTACGTGCCTGCCCAGCTGAGTCGTCATGGGCGAGACTGCGTCAAGCAGGGCAGGGCTCGCCCTGCGACTGCTGGGCACGGATCGACGACTCCGTTTCCGGCAGCGCGGGCTCGGCATCGTCTAGCTCATGCTGCGGCGTCCAGCCGCTGGCGCTCCAGCTCTTCAGCGCCGCCCAGGTCGAGCGGTCGAGCCGGAACTGCTCGCAAGGGAACAGCCCGCCGCGGGCCGGCAGCGACTTCAGGAAGGAGCCCTCCGCCCGGAAACCGGACTTCTCCAGCACCCGCCGCGAGGCCGGGTTGATGACGCGGGTATCGGCGTCGATCGCCGGCACGTCGACGAGCGAGAACATCGTGTCGATCAGCCCCTGCACGGCCTCGGTGGCATAGCCCTTGTTCCAGTGCTGGGTGCCGAGCCAGTAGCCGATGAAGGGCACGCCCGAAGCCTGCCTGTGGGCGCCGATCATGCCGATCAGCTCGTTCGGCTTCGAACGCGGCGTGATCGCCAGCACGAGGTGCTCGCCAAGCGCGTTGCCCTTGCGCATGGCAAAGACGAAGGGCTCGACCGCGTCCGGCGGATAGGGGTGGGGAATGGAAGCCGTCATCTCCGCCACAGCCTTCTCGCCGGCCTGGCGAAGGATGGCGGCGGCATCGGCCATGCGCGGCCAGCGCAGCCAGAGACGCCGGGTTTCGAGCCGGAAGACATCGTCGCGGGTCAGTTCGGGGAACATCGGTCTCTCCGTCGGCGCAAACGAAAAAGGGAGCTGGGATTTTGGTCCCATCTCCCCTTTTCCTTGACCTTCGGGAAACCCGCTGAGGGTTTAGACCCTTGATCCGATCCGGTTCGATGGAACCGGCGGATCGAGGAAATTCCCTATCCGCCGTTTATTCTGCGGCCTCTTGGGCCGGGACTACGTTCACGAAAGCTCGGCCGAGTTTCGTCGTGAATCGGACGCGGCCATTCGTCGTCGCAAAGAGGGTATGGTCTTTGCCCATGCCAACGTTGGCGCCGGCATGCCACTTGGTGCCGCGCTGACGAATAATGATGTTGCCGGAAACGACCGCCTGGTCGCCGAACTTCTTCACGCCGAGGCGCTTGCTTTCAGAATCACGGCCGTTACGCGACGAGCCGCCTGCCTTTTTGTGAGCCATAACGCCCTACCTCAAAACTTGTGCTGTCTCTCTAACCCGAATCGGCGGCGAAAGCCAGCCGGTTCGGGCGCGACGATCAATCTGCGCTGACGTGTACCGTCAGTAGTCCTCGCCCGAGGCGAGTTCTTCCTGGTCCGCCTTGGCCCGCGGGGGCTTGCCGGCGAGCAGCTCCTTGGCCTGCTCGACCCACTCCTCGCGGGTGGCGCGGCCACGCAGCTTCAGCTCCTCGTCCCACTTGGCGACGTCGGCCTCGGTCCAGGCGGCGATGTCGTTCCAGGAGGTGATGCCGGCGGCGCGCAGCTTCTTCTCGATGGTCGGGCCGACGCCCGAGATCAGCGAGAGGTTCGAAGCGTCGAGCGCCTCGCCCTTGGCTGCGGACTTGGCGGCCTTCGGCGCAGCCTTGCCCTTGGTGGCGGGCGAAGCGGCCTTCAGCGCGACGGCGGAAGCATCGCCCTTCTTCATCTCCGGCTTCTTGCCGCCGGTGAGGATGTCGGTGATGCGGATGACGGTCAGCTCGGCGCGGAAACCGCGCTTGCGCTTGGAATTCTGGCGGCGGCGCTTCTTGAAGGCGATGACCTTCTCGCCGCGGGCCTGCTCGACGATCTCGGCCGCGACCGTGATCTCGGAGAGGGCCTTGATATCGAGCGTGGTCTTCTCACCTTCGGTGAGCATCAGCACGGAGCCGAAGGCGACGGTGTCGCCCGGGTTGCCTTCGATCTTGGCAACGGTGATCTTGTCGTTGGCGGCGACGCGGAACTGCTTCCCGCCGGTCTTGATGACTGCGAACATTTTGTCCTCCATGTTCGGCCCCGCCCTGTCATGGCCTCCGGTCTGGAAGCGCACGCGGGACGGCTTTTTGGCAGTCGATTGCGTGGTCAGGTTTGCTCTTGCCGGCTTGCGACGCATCGCGCAGGCCAAAAGAGATCAGGCGCGGGTTTCCCCACGCCGGACGGTGCTCGATAGTCGCGCTCGCCCGGAACGTCAAGCGAAAGCGGAAGGGATAAGGTGGATTTCTGCCGCGGCGAAGGCTTGCCCCCCGGCCTTGGCTTGTGTAGTAACCACCCCGCTTCGACCGAAGGCGACCGCGGACAGGTGGCAGAGTGGTTGAATGCACCGCACTCGAAATGCGGCATACCTGCAAGGGTATCGGGGGTTCAAATCCCTCCCTGTCCGCCATCATCCCGCTAAGGGTTTGATCCAAAAAGAGTTCTGAAAAATCAGTGGCTTGCAGCCGCCGAGTGGTACACACGGGTGGTACAAAATGGCTCTCACGATGTCGCGCCCCTGGAAGCATCATATTCGGCCGCAGCCATGAGGACGTGCAAGCCCAGCGAACGGCCATGATCCGAGCCGGCACGGCTGCCGAGCGTGACGAGTTCGTGATGTTCGTGACGATCTATGAGGAGCGCCCGCAATGAGCACAGCAGGTATCAGGTAGCGCGTCGCCAAGCTGGAGAGTGTCAGGGATGCCGGCGCCGCGCGACAGCATCTCATTGAGGCCCGATCGGAAGATGCGAAGTGCAAGGAGGCCGAGCTAATTGCTTCCGGCGCCGCGCGACAGAATGACCTGTTTATCGTGATCCGACGCTTTGCTGCGGAAGACTTCGCGGCATGAAGGCCATTGAGCCCAATCCTA